>OZ220488.1:0-1611223 GCA_965116155.1 Bdellovibrionales bacterium | reverse complement strand
AACACCCTAACCAGCACGGCCCATGCGGAAACCAAGTTAAAACAATGCACCAATCTATTAAAAGGCCATGCACAAAGCCCCTCTGCACAGAGCCCCCAAGCACATAGCACTCAATCTACTAACTTAAGCCAAATTAACCAATCGGCCCATTTTGCTTTTATAAAAGAAAAATTCCTCACAGTGGCTCCTTCCTATAACAGAACCCACCAAGCGAGTGAGTACTTTTTAACAGCTCAGGGTACGCTGGATTTAAAAAAACTCATAGACCTGTATGCTGAATCTAACGCCATGCCACCCTTGATACGAAACCTATTGGTTTCTGCTTTTGGCACTTTAGTGCTGCACATGGAGGGGCCGCCTGTAAAGAGCATACCTTTTTTTGATGACAGAACCGCGGCTTACAGGATTCCTTTTGATATGCGATATACAGAAAAAGCCCTATCCGTAGCCCGCTATATGCTAGACACGGCTTATTTAGAGACAAAGCCTGTGGTGGCTTTGGATATTTTAAAAGCTTTAACCCTTTCGCCCTCAGTACAAAGAAGCCTTGAGACGGAAAAGCTAGTAGCACAAATGATCTCTTCCGTACGAGGCATTAATAGTGTAGAAGCTTGGAAGAAGGCCGCGCCTTATCTCCACTCTAACATGGAATATAGCGACACAAATCCCAGCACCATAGCCTGGCAGCTGCGGACTGTGGGCCACATTTTAGACACCTTGCTATACACTCCTCATTTGCAGCACCTTACTGAGCGCAGCGCTCGCGTAGCCTATGATATCCTCTCGCTAGATGAAGTTTATACTAAAAACTTGGGCCAAGAAGAAAAGCAAATCCTCCGACAAGTTAGAGAGTTAGCGCTCTAGCTTGGACTCACTCAATGTACGGGGCTTTGACGAGAGTGTGGTCGCTACGGGCCTGCGGCCCTTGGGACTGCACTTACTGGCCAAGTTTGTTTTGCTAGCGCTCTAATTTATGCTTTCTTCAGCGTTAAATGCGTGTCTTGTGATCGCTTGAACTTGGTGGTGGACTGTTTTTTTCTGCCTGCTATTGTTTGTTCGTAGAGCCATTTAAAGTCATGCGCATTGGGGGCATACTCTTGTGCAGTTTTATAGTCGACTTTGCCTTTTCGTACTAGTTCTACAAGGCTATGGTTAAAGGAGCGCGTTTCTTGAGACTTTGTGCCAGGCCCCTCACTCAAGACGTCTGTAATTTTATGCGTTAACTTTGGGTCTAAAATCAGTTTTTGCACATACAAAGACCTACAGTCTAAAAACTCTATCGCCGGCACCAATTCCGTGCCATCTTGGCTAGGCAAAAGTTTTTGGGAAATAATCCCCTTTAGACTATGTGCTAGTTGCGAGCGAGGGACTTCTTGCTCTTGTCTTTCTATACTAGACAGTACACGGGTTATGGTGTCTAAGGTGCCCGTTGTGTGGAGCGTAGACAGCACCAGATGCCCGGTTTCAGCCGCGTTTAAGGCTGTTACCACTGTCTCAGGATCTCGCATTTCCCCCACTAGCACTACATCAGGGTCAGAGCGCAAAGAGCTCCTAAGGGCCTGAGCAAAATTGTTTGCGTCGGATCCGATTTCCATTTGAGTTACAAGACTGTGGCGCTCGTTTATTATGTATTCAATGGGGTCTTCAATAGTAAGAATATGCTTATTGGTGTGTGTGTTAATATGATTGAGCATAGCAAATAGTGTAGAGGTTTTACCTACGCCTGTTGGACCCGTTACGAGTATGAGCCCTTCTTGTTCCCCGAGGGCAAGGCGTTCAATAAATTCCGGTAGCTGCAGCTCTTTAACAGAGGGTATATACTCCGCGAGCACGCGCGCTGTGAGCCGCACATTGCTGCGCTCGTAGCATATATTAATACGGAACCGACCAAAGTTTTTCATGTGGTAGGTGATGTCTATTGATTTTTCTTTGGCAAGGCGTTTTATCATATGCGGCTTTAGCAGTTGCTCTACGCTTTTGTTAAACCCGGCGTCTATTGCCTTATTGGCTGCTTCTTTTAAGGGCATGAGCTTTTTGCGCACACGTATAATAGGAGGCAGGCCCACCTTAAGATGCACATCACTGGCCCCTCTCTCTACGGCGAGTTTTAAAATATCGTTAAACTGCATAAGACTTTATCGGCCAATTAGAGCGCTAGCCTCAGAGTGCTAGTAAAATTCTCTGAAGCTAAGCGGAGGCATCCTGATAGCCCCTGTGAAGGGGCGGCCATCAGGGTGCCAAGCGTCTTACAGAGAATTTTGCGACCTATATGCGTAAGCATAAAAGCGCCAGTAAAAATGTCTTCAGCCATACGCAGTCCAGCTGATAGCGCCTCTAGGCGCGGGCCATCAGATGGACAAGTGGTCCTGCCTGAAGCATTTTTGCGCGCTAGACAGCTAAGGGATCTACGCGCCTGTAGCGAAGGGCCGCAGGCCCGTAGCGACCGCGCTCCCGTCAAAGCCTCGTACATTGAATAAACCCAAATTAGAGGCTTTAAGAGAGCCGTAATAGCTCTCGCACGGTGTTTAGTACGGGGTCAGGATTGGGGAGACGCAGGGCATGGATTTTATCTTGTATACGCGCCTGGTACTGCTCCAGCTGCTCTGCATGCTCCTTGCCGCTCTCTGCCTCTTGATCTTTGGCATCGTCACGCAATTGATACGCCACACCAAAGTCCTTACCCAAATCCCCAACCTGCTCCACCAAGGGGCCCTTTGCCGCCAGCACTCCCACCCCCGCAAGCAGAACCTCAAACAAGGCCCCCGTTTTAAGCCCCCGCACCCACATACTGTACGCCTGAGAATCAAAAGGAGTCTGATTGGGATCAGGTGCCAAATCATGCGCTTGGCCCACAATCAGCGCCGTCACCCCACGCACAAGCCGCGGCACCAGTACCGCATGCATTGCTGTATGCTCTAAAAGCCCATACGCCCTGTTAAGCAAGGCGTTACCTGTTAAAATGGCCACCGCCTCGCCATACCGCTTATGCACCGCAGGCTTGCCCCGCCTAAAAGCGGCGTTGTCTTGCGCAGGCAAGTCATCGTGCACGAGCGAGTACGCATGCACATACTCCACCGCCAAAGCCCAATAGGCCACAGCCTTATCAGTCGCGCCTTTAACACACCACCCCTCGGCTATCGCCCACGCTAAACGGGGCCGCACAAACTTACCCCCTTGCAAGGCGTAACGCATGCTGCTAGCCAAAGGCCCATGGCGAACATCCGTACGATCAAGCCGCCGCAGCTCGTCCTCCCAAAGGTGGTTGAAAATTTTCATTTTGTAACCTAGGTAGATTTGGGGGAAGGTTCGGGAGTGGATGTTTTTGAGGCTGTTGCTTGAGAGGCTGGCACTTGAGAGCTGGGTTCTTTAGAGCCAGCATCCTGGTCCGCCCCCTTAGTAGCTTGAGATTTAATTTTAACCGCATCCGGCGCCAATAGCACAAACAGCTGGCGGCCTTCTTTTTTAGCCGGCACCTCCACATTAGACAGCGCGCTCAGCCGGTCGCTCACCTCACCCAAAACCTTAAACCCTATCTCTTGGTAAGCCAACTCACGGCCTGAAAACCGAAGGTTAATTCTGACCTTGTCGCCATCTAACAAAAAACGCCGCGCATTTTTAAGCTTGGTTTCTAAATCGTGCTCCCCTGTGCGTACGCGTATTTGAATCTCTTTAACCTCTGAGGTTTGCTGTTTTTTACGCACGGAAGAAGCTTTTTTTTTGTTCTCATACTTCCACTTGCCGTAGTCCATAATTTTACAAGTGGGAGGCTTCGCCTGAGGGGCAACTTCTATAAGGTCCAAGCCCTTAGCTTGCGCAGCGCTTAAGGCCTGCTCAACCTTTACAATGCCCACCATTTTGCCATCTTCACTAATTAACCGCACCTGGGGCGAAACGATGTCTCTATTAACCTTGCACCCCTTGCCCATAGAACCCGGGCGCATATGCGCGCGCCCTCCACGCCTAAAACCTTTAATAACCTGCACCTCCTAAAAACAAATCCACTTAAATAAGCTCGCCCAGCGCACCCAGGCGCCGCTCTTTATTAGATCTCTCTAAAACCCCTGCCACATGTTCTACATCTAGCATATTAAAATTGCTAGCATCTAATCCTCTTAAAGAGACCGCGTTTTGGTCTTGCTCTTTTTGCCCCAAAATCGCAACTGCGGGTACTTTTTCTAACTGCGCCTCGCGTATCTTAAAGCCCAAGCTCTCGGTTCTATCGTCCACCTCAACTCTTAGCCCTTTATGACCAAATTGCACTGCAAGCTTTTGGGCATAGGCTAAAAAAACGTCCGATATAGGCAGCAGCCTTAACTGCACAGGCGCTAGCCAAAAGGGCAGCTTGCCCCCCGTGTGCTCCAAGTACACACCTAAAAACCTCTCTAGCGAGCCTAGTACCGCCCTATGCAAAAGCACCGGCATGTGCAGGGCGTTGTCCTCCCCCACATACTGCAAAACAAAAGACTCTGGCATGTTAAAGTCGCACTGCAATGTGCCTAGCTGCCATGAGCGGCTCAAGGCGTCCGTTACCATGATATCAATTTTGGGCCCATAAAAAGCCCCCTCGCCGGGCTCGATTTTATGCTCCACATTCAAGGTCATAAGAGCCTGCTGCAAAGCCTGCTCGGCGCGATCCCAAAGCACATCGCTGCCCATACGCTGCTCGGGGCGAGTCGAAAGCACCACCTTGTACTCTGGCATGCCAAGCAGACGGTACATGTCATCTAGCATACGCATGAAGTCTTCTATTTCACTTTGCATCTGATTAACACGGCAAAACACATGGGCATCGTCTTGGCAAAACGCACGCACGCGCGTTAAGCCATGCAGCACTCCCGAACGCTCAGCACGGTGCAAGCGACCAAACTCCGCCACCCTCCAAGGCAAAGCCCTATAAGAGCGTTTTTGCATTTTATAAAGCAAGCAATGCCCCGGGCAGTTCATAGGCTTAAGACTCATAGATGCCTCTTGTGTTGCAGATGTTGTAGAGGCCTGCGCCTCATCATGCTGTTCGCCCACAAAGTACATGTTGTCTTTAAAGTTTTGCATATGACCCGAACGCTCATAAAGCTCAGTGCTAAAAACCTGCGGCGTCATGACCTCTTCGTAGTTATGCTTTTTATAAAAATCCCGCACCATATTAACCAGCTCTCGATACACGGTGCTGCCCTTGGGAGTAAAAAAAGCCCCCCCCGGGCTATAGGGATGAAAGTAAAATAACTGCAACTGCTTGCCCAAAAGCCTGTGGTCTCGCTTTTTAGCCTGTTCCCTTTGAGCCAGGTGTTTTTTGAGGGATTTTTTATCAAAAAAAGCCGTGCCATAAATCCTTTGCAAGGGGGCCTGGGTTTCATCCGCCCTCCAAAAAGCTCCTGCAACATTGAGCAGTTTTACCACTCCAATCTGCCCCGTGTGCTGCACGTGGGGACCTCGGCACAGATCGAGCCAATCGCCTTGACGGTAAATACTCACCTCGGGCAGGTTGAGGTCTTTAATAATCTCAACCTTAAAAAGCTCACCCTTTTTAGTAAAATACTCCACCGCCTTTGCATGGCTCCACATCTCCCGCACCAAGGGAACAGGGGTCGCTAGTAAGCTTTGTATGCGCTCCTCTATTTGCGCCAAATGCTCCGGCTGAAAGTTCATAGGAGAGTAAAAGTCGTAATAAAAACCCTGCTCTATTACGGGGCCAATAGTAACCTGCACCTTAGGCCAAATGTCCTGCACCGCTTGGGCCATTAAGTGCGCCGCCGAATGCCTAATCACCTCCAGCGCCTCAGGGTCGCGCTGCGTCACAATGCGCAGCTGAGCGCCATGCGGCACCGGAGTGCGTACGTCTTGCAACTGGTTAAACAGCACCCCTTGTGGCGGAGGGTTATCAACGTCGCCCCAGCTTAGCTCCCCTGCCAAAGCTGCCTCTCCCAAACGCGGGCTAATGCTGTGCGCCACCTCTAAGATGCTGGGAGTTTTGTCAAATTCTTTAAAAGTTCCATCTGGCAGAAAAACTTTCATCTACGACCACTGGATATGCAGTTTTTGTTTTTTAGAATCTGGCACAAAGCTGTGCTCCCAGGCCACTTGGTTACACAGTTGCAGCTCTTTAACGCTAAAGCCATGGTGCAGTTGCAGCAGCTGGTACTCCTTGTCGAGCGAAGTGTTAAAAATGCTCGGGTCATCGGTATTGATGCTGACTTTTACGCCTTTTTCCATGATCTTTCTTATCGGGTGCTGGGCCACACTGGCACAGGCCCCCGTTAAATAATTGCTCACAGGGCAAATCTCTAGGGGAATATTTTGTTGTACCAGCAGCTCCAAAACACTAGGATCTCTATAACTTTGCACCCCATGGCCTATGCGCTGGGCATGCAAATGCTCAATTGCATCACGCACATAAGAAGGCGAGCGAGGCGTGGGGATCTCGCCCGCATGTACGCTTACCCCTAAGCCCGCCACGCGCGCTTTTTTGAACAAAGGCGCAAAAGGGCGTGGCTCAAAGCCCTCCTCGTTATCGGCCAAATCTACTCCCACAAAGTCCTCTTTATGCTCTAGCACAAAGTCCATAACAGAAGCGTTTTGCTTAAGCGGCAAAATGCGCTGCAAAATTGCAACCAAGCCCACCACCATAGGGTATGTGCGCTCGGCCTGCCGCACCCCCTTTAAAATGGCCTGGTGTATGCCAGAGTAATCCATAGGGGTGTCTTGCTGCACAAAGCTCGGCGCGTACCTAAGCTCTAGCAACTGCACACCCTCTTGGGTGTAGGCATGCTTGCAAGCTTCAAAACTAAATGCGCTTAGGGTTTCGTAAGAGTTTAAGAGTTTTTTTATAATTAAAAACTTCTCCAAAGCCTCGCCCAAACTTTTAAAAGGCTTGGTAATAAGATATTGCTCTAAAAAGGCCTCCCGCTCTAAACCCAAAACCGCTTTAGCTTGCCGGCACAAAGTATCCACCGGCACGCTCAGCTCAAAATGGCGGTGCAGCTCCACCCGTGGGCCTTTATAGATGGGTAAAGTGGGTGGCGCCTGTGACTCTGGTGGTTGTAACAATTTATGATTCCTGTAACTGCCGCCACTGCTGTTGCCAATGCCAAGGGGGCTGCTGTGACTGTAGCTGTTGTGACCGTAGCTGTTGTGACTGTAACGGTGGCACCCTAAAACTCCCTTATGCTATAAATATATACCATGGCTGCGCCGCACCCCCCAAACCTTGAGGCCCTAAAACTGGAAAATCCTCTTAATATCCAGCACCCTAAGTGGAGGTGGACACAAAAAATCACCCTCTCCCATGGGCCGTGTGAAGCCCCGGATCCTAGCACCATGCGCGCGATTTTAGCCCTTATGGATATGGAAGCCGCCTTGGGTGGAGCGGCGAGTCATTTTGGAGGGCCTTCGGCCTTAGCCGAACTCGTGAGCTCCGTAGCGGGTTATATGCTTTTTACGGCAAAAAAGCACTCCGCACCTTGGGCCGAGATGTTTCACCTGGTTAACGACGCAGGGCATTGCGAAAATATTTTCTACGCTATGCGTGCTGTGGGAGATTGGGGGATTCGCTTAAAAGACTGCCGCGGGTTCCGGTCTATTAACAGCCCTTTAACGGGGCACGCAGAGGCCGCGGCACTGCCCCAGTGTGTCGGTATAAGCAATGGCCCTTTGGGTTCCGCTCTGCCACAGGCGCAAGGCCTCGCTATGGCCGAGCGTTGCAAGGGCACAAAGCGCGCGGTGTTTTGTTTTTTGTCGGATGGTGGCGCTATGGAGGGTGAGGCGCGCGAGGCTTTGGCAGCTATTGCGGGTTTGGCCAAAAAGGGGCAAGTGGGCCCTTTTGTGCTGATTATTAGTGATAACAAAAAAAAACTCTCCGGCCCTATGGGCGAGGCCTATGATATGGCGCCCAGTTTTTTAAGCCTTAAAACTCTAGGCTGGCAGCTGCGCGAACTAAAAAATCCCCACAATTTACAACACTGTGCCCAAAGTATAGAAGCCGCTCACAAAGAGGCCTGTAGCAGCTTAAAGCCGCAGGCCATTTGGGCACACACTATAAAAGGCTACGGCTCTGAGGCTTGTACCAAGGCTGCGGCAGGAGGGCATGGTTTTCCATTAAAACGCGCATCAGAGCTTACGGAATTTTTGAGCAAGCTCTGCCCCCAGCTGCCAAAGGAGCTTGCCAGCTGGAGGGATGACCTAATCGCGCGCGCAGAAACTTTTACTGCAGCAGCACCTGCTGCCAAAAAATCTGCCACTAAGCACGAAAAAACCCAAGCCGGCATAGGGAGGGCCTTAATAGAGGCCGCACAAAAGGGGTATGGGGTGGTTTCTATTTCGGCTGATCTGCCGGGCTCAACCGGCGTGGGGGCTTTTAGAAAAACCTACCCCGAGAGAGCATTTGATGTGGGAGTGTGCGAGGCTAATATGGTTTCTGTGGGGGTGGGTTTTTCGAAGCAGGGATTTATCCCAGTAGTGGACAGCTTTGCACAGTTTGCTACTACCAAAGGAGCTTTGCCTTTATTCATGGGCACATTGTCTCAGGCTCCCGTGATTGGGGTGTTTTCGCATGCAGGCTTTCAAGATGCGGCCGATGGTGCTTCGCACCAGGCACTGGCGTACTTTAATTTAGCTTGGCCCATGCAAGAAGTTTATAGTTTAAGTTGCTCTGGCGAGGCGCAGGAACTTTTACTACAAGCTGTGGAGGAGTTTGCCCGCGCGCGCGCAGCAGGCCATGTGCCTAAGAGTTATTTGTTTTTTTTAGGGCGCGAAACCGCGTGCGCCCACTACGCAAAAAATGCCACATACAAGTTGCGTGCGCTGCAGCCCGTGCTAAGCTCCCCTGCTCCACGTTACAGCCTTTTAGCAACGGGCCCTATGCTAAAAGAAGCAACTCAAGCTTTTGGCATTTTATCAGAACGCGGCATACCAGGCTCCGTGTGGAACATTAGCGGCATTAATTGCTCGGATCTCACACCACTGGCAGAAGAGCTCAAAACCACGCAGCTACTGGTGAGTTTAGAGGATCACATGCTCGTGCACGGCATGGGCAGTTTTGTGTCGCATGCACTTTTGCAGCGGGGAGTTTGTTTTAAGTGCTTGTCTCTGGGGGCTGCTAGCAATACTGTGGGACGTAGTGCTTATACAGCTAAAGAGCTTTACGTGCAGCACGGCATGGATGCCCGTAGTGTGGCACAGAAAGTTGCTCTAAAACTCAGCCAAATGGCATAAGCTGATGGCATAACTACAAAGGCCGCAACAGATCACACACAACAGTTAAACAAATAAGGAGTCTAAAACAATGCCAATAGTTCCACTACCAGTAATGCCGTTAATAATTAAAACCTTGGGAGTTCTAGGAGGGGTGTTAAGCCTTATAGCTTGCAGCGCTCAAGTAGATTTGAGCCAGCATAAGCAGCAGTACAGCTATGCTATGGGGCACCAGATTGGGCAAAGTTTAAAATCTGAAAGCTCTTTAGATGCTAAGGCTTTTGCACAAGGGGCTAGAGACGCACTTGAGGGTAAAGACTCACGCATAAGTGAGGAGCAAACCAAGCAAGCTTTTCAAAAAGCCAATGAAGAACGCGCACAAAAATTTCAAGCAGAGTCCGAGGGCAATTTAGAAAAAGCGAAGGCATTTATGGAACAAAATAAATCTCAACCCGGTGTGGTGAGTACAGACTCTGGTCTGCAGTACAAGGTGGTAAAAGGAGCTAACAAGGGCCAAAAGCCAAAGCTTACAGACAAAGTGCGTGTGCATTATGTGGGCAAGCTCACAAGTGGCGAGGTATTTGACAGCTCTGTAGAGCGGGGGCAACCGGCGGAGTTTCCGCTTAAGGCGGTAATAAAAGGTTGGCAGGAGGCTTTGCAGGCTATGCGTGTGGGCGAAAAATGGGAGCTCTGGCTGCCGCCCAGCTTGGGCTATGGCGCGCGTGCCCAACGCAAAATACCGGCCAACTCTGTGCTGCACTTTGAGGTGGAGCTTTTGGGCATTGTAAAGGACTAACCCAACATTCTGCGGGACGCTTGGGCGATCTTTAAGCCCAAGGCGACCAGAGGTCCGTAAAAGCTATGTGCAAGTGGAGATGCAATGGGTTTAGAGCTTAGTTTTTTATTGTTTTTTATTCTAGTAACCTGTGGCATTGGCTATGGGGCCACCCGCAAAAGCCGTGGTTCGGAGGTGGATTATTTTTTAGCCACCCAAAGCGTGTCGCCCTATGTGCTGGCTTTGTCGAGCACGGCTTCTAAGTTTAGCGGTTATGTCTTTGTGGGTTTTATGGGAGTGGCCTACACCCAAGGCACGGCCGTGCTATGGCTGACCTTGGGCCTTATGGGCTATTATGTGATTTTTTATTTTATAACCACTCGGGTACAAGAGTTTAACCATGGAGGCTGGGCCCTTAGCATTGCGGAGCTTATGACCTTTTGGCATGGAGAGAACCGCGTGCGCTTAAGGCGTGTGATCGGATTTTTGACGGTGTTTTTTTTAAGCGTCTACGCCGCCGCACAAATGAAAGCCGGAGGCAAGGCCTTGGAGGTTGCTTTGGGCTACCCGGCCTATGTGGGGGTGTTAATCAGCCTTGGTGTCGTGGTGTTTTACTGCTGGTCGGGTGGCATAAGGGCTTCTATGTGGACCGATGTGGTGCAAGTGCTGCTTATGCTAGTAAGCCTTAGCATGGTGCTGGTGTACACGCTTATAAAGTTTGGTGGCTTAGAGGGCACGTGGGCCGCTTTTGTGCAAAATGCACCCAATGCGGATTATGCGAGTTTGTTTCCGCAAAATTTATCCTTCGGTGGACCATGGGGGCTGGTGGTGTATTTTTTGGGCAGCCTTAGTATTGGATGTTGCGCTATGGGGCAGCCCCATATGCTGGTACGCACTATGGCGCTAAAAGAAAAATCCGATGTTAAAAAATTCATTGCCGCCAACTACGCCTTTGAGTTTGTGTTTAGCTTGGTGTTCGTGCTTGCAGGGCTTTGCACACGCATGGTTTTAGGAGAGATCACCAATTTTGATGCAGAGCACAGTTTGTTTTTAACCGCCAAGGCCTTACTGCCTGCTGTGGCGGTGGGTGTGGTGCTGGCGGGGGCTTTTTCTGCCACCTTGTCTACAGCGGATTCGCAAATTTTAAGCTGCTCGGCGTCGTTGATGCGGGATTTTCCCGAGCCTCCCAGCACCTCTTTGCGGGGCGCCAAAATAGGCACTGTTAGTTTTGCTATTTTGAGCGCGCTTTTGGCCGCTTGGGGAGGGGGGAATATTTTTGAGCTTGTAACCTTTGCCTATTCGGGACTTGGAGTAAGCATTGGCAGCCTATTGCTGTTGCGGCTTTTTAACGCACCGCTTACAGAAAATGGGGGCATTTTTTTGGCTCTATTGGGCTTTTTTGTGGTGATTGCTTGGACCAAAATGGGCCTCTCCCAATACGCTTTTGCCAGTTTGCCGGGATTTTTAGCTGTAGGCACCGCCTACGGGGCGGGCAGGGCCTTAAAGGCCTTGTAGGCCACGCATGCCGGCCTTGGCACGGCTTTTGCTGTTTGCCATTTCATTTATTTGCTAGGCATACTAGGCAGTCAGTATAAACGCGCTGAGCCAAAAAAAGTCTTATAATTTATACATAGGGCTTGATTGGAGCCAATTTTGATGGCAGATTCTGGTCACTGCCTGCCGCCCACGAATGTGTTTAAATGCACTCATTCGCTTGGGCTAAGCGGCACGCAGCGAATGAGCTAATACTAACAGAAAATTTTTAACTACAAGGAGACACACCGTGCGCAGACTATCTATTGCATTATCTGTTTTTTGTTTAATTTTGGGCGCCCAAGCCTTTAGTCAGGCCAATCAAGTGGCTAAAGAGGTGGCTAAGCCTGTTGCGAAGCAAGTGCTCAAACAAGGTGTAAAAGGTGCTGTAAGGCTGGCTCCCACCGTCAAGGCTGGAACGAGTTCTGCGGCAAACTTTGTAGGCGCTGGTGCTGCTGGAGTTACGAGCATTACCGGTAAGAACCAGGCAGCCAACCAGGCTATGGGCGCAGGGGTTCAAGGCGACTCGGAATCCACTTGCGACACCTCTCTTGTTGGCAACCATGGCAAATCAATAATTACACAAGCTCAAGATGCTGGCAAAGTGGTTTGGCAAAACGCTTGCGCTCTTCTAAGTGCTAGTGTAGGTGTGGCCAAAAACACGGTGTCATTCACCCGCGGCTACTTGAGCGGTGGAACTGTTGAAGCGGCAGAACAAGCAGCAGGCCTAGAGCCCGGTGTGGGAGCGCAGCTTGTTGAAAACAACTGTGTAACCTTGGGTGCGTAGGCATCAGAGCGCTAGTAAAATTCTCTGAAGCAAAGCGTCGGCATCCTGATAGCCTCTGAAAGGGGCGATCATCAGGGTGCCAAGCGTCTTACAGAGAATTTTGCGACCTATGAAGCTGCTATGAGCCTGTAGCGAAGTGCGTAGGCATCAGAGCGCTAGTAAAGCTCTATTTTAAAAAAGCCCAAGCTTTGTCTTGGGCTTTTTTGTGGCGTGCGGGACTTGCTCAATGCGTGGTGCTACACTGGAGACGGACGCTTCATACTCAAGGCGTCCATGGCGTTAAGCCAATCTGGCAGGTCAGGTCACGCCTGGGTCTATCACAACCAATAAGGCCCGGCCGCAGGCGGCATTACTGACCTTGATCTACACAATGCACGGAGCTTTGGCGCGAGAGTGGTCGCGATAGGCCTGATCGCCTATCGCTACAGGCGCGTAGTAGCCTTATAGGCCGCCACATGCTCTGTGGGTCACTGGTCTCCAGCGTGGCCGCCCCTTTTGCAAGGGGCTACACTGGAGACTGCGTTCTTGCCCAGAGCATGTGGCTAGCACTTTAATATAACGTCGGCGCCTTGTGCGCCGCAGCCCTTAAGGACATAGGGAGGCGCGGCACAATCGCGCATGAGCTTAATACTATGCGGGTGCAACAGACCAAGCTCTAAAAGGCTGCGCTGAAACTCTTGCACATGCATGCGCAGCGGCGCTAAAGACACCACAGGAGCAGTGAGGGTTTTAAACCAACACTGCGCTTTTTGCTCCCAAAACGAGTGCCTATCGCGCAGCGCTTGGCACAGCTTGGTGTCTAGTAATAGCTCTTTTATATGCCCATGCGTTGGCACCTTTAAACCCGTTAGCATAAACTGCGCCTGAAAAGAGCATGGCATGCTCCGGTATTTAAGCCCGTGCTCCGCAGCTTTAAAGTAAACTAGCTGCGCCCCGCGCGGCAAAGGCAAAAACCCACCCCCAGCAAAACCACCAGACAAAGGCTCTTGGCAGTGACTCTTGTTATGCCCATACTCACTGCTATGATGCTCGATACTCAAACCCAAAGCCTGGCATATAGCATCCGCACCACTCGCGCAGTACAAAAAACCCTCCGGCAGCGGCGCACGCGGCGTGCTATGCTTTTGATAACTTTTAAACATAGCACTTAGCACATTGGGAGATAAAAACTTTTGCAAAAACCCCTCACCCCCATGCCACTTGTTTTGGTGCAGTACATATGCCGCATACAGCAGCACAAAAGCCGCGCTAGAGCTCCCAAGGCCTCCTTTTGTGCCGCAATGCGAGCGAAAACTTAAACGCAAAGCTTTAAAAAACTTAGCATGCTCTTTTAAAAACCCCGCCGCCGCGCCTTTTATACCTGCGCCCTTGTCTGTATTGTTCTTGGAGCTTCCCCAGGCACCAAGGCACACACCACTCCCTTCGCCCGATGTAGCGGGCCTGAGTGTTAAACTAAACCCCGGCGCCATACTAATAAGCCACGCCGCGCCACCCATAAGCACATGGTACTCGCCCAGCAAAAAAATCTTTCCCGGCACACTAAGTGTTATGTACTGGCTGTTTTTGAGCATTTAAAAACTCTTTTGCAACACTTGCACTTACAAAACCCTTTTGTGCGAGCTCGTTTTGCAAAAACACCTTAAGCGGAGCACGCAAATCCTCACGCGGCTCCACTTGCATAACAATATTATTAATATGCAAGGCCATATGTCCCTTAATAATGCCATCTGTTACCAAAGCCCTTAAGGCACTAAGATTTTGCACTAAGCCCACCCCCGCGCACACCTGCGCCAGCTCTTGAGCCGTGCTCACGCCCAGCATTGATAAACACCCTCTAGCCTTAGGGTGTAAACGCGTCACCCCTCCCACCAAGCCCAAACCCATAGGCAGTAGCATCTGCCCCCTTAGGGTGCTATCAGCACCATAGTGCCAAGTGCTAAGCCCCTTATATTGGCCAGTGCGCGCCGCAAAGGCATGCGCCCCCGCCTCAACAGCCCGCCAGTCGTTGCCCGTTGCAATCAGTATGGCGTCTACAGCATTCAATATGCCCTTGTTGTGGGTGCAAGCCCGCGCAGGGTCTTGCTTAGCAAATTGTGATGCCTCCTCTAAGCCCTTGCCCAGCCCTGGAGCCACTCCAGGCACTTCCACCACGGCCCTTATGCACTTTTGCGCACATAAATTCGACACTATCGCCATACCCACACGCACCCCCAGCGCCTGCACATAAGGCTTTATAAATTCACACGCCTGGTTAATGAGGTTCGCCCCCTGTGCATCGCAGGTGTCTACATGCACCTCCACCACCAGGCTGCGCCTGGACCAACTTGCCTCTATTGCACCCCCATCCTCACACATCACTTCACCCACTCCACACTTAGATTCTCCATCAATACCACCCACCAGGCTACTACCCGGCAATGCACGCACCTCAATGTCCTTGCAACCTCCCCCGCGCTTAACTAAACCGCTTAAAACCTGCTCGTTAATAGCTTGCTGCCACTCAAGGCTGTGGGTTTTTACCTGCCCCACAAATGCCCCCAGCGATAAAGGCCCAATATCTGGCACATGCAACTGCCCCGTAACGCAACCACTGCCCTCGGGCCAGGCTTTAATACTACCACCAGACCCGGACACCCACTTTGCACCGGATGAGGCCGCGGCAATGATAGAGCTTTCTTCCACCGCCATAGGCACGGCATAAGATTTGGAGTTTATAATAAAATGCGTCGCCACCCCCAAGGGCATGTCCCAATAGCCAATGGAGTTTTCAATAAAGTTGTCCGACAATTGCGCGCCCACCACTACCTTAGCTTCATCCCCTAAAGAGTCCTTGAAAAACTCTAAATCCCTCTCGCTCAAAAAGCCCAAATCTTTAAGCTTTTGCAAACGCTGGTGCGGCTTAAGGCTCCTTAAGCCGCGGCATGGAGGGGCTAGAGGTTTTTTTGAGAGTGTCATTGCTTTGTTGCCGCTTTGTTGTTACCCAAGCTTTGCAGGCTTTTAATATCTTTTGCGCCCACACAAAGCATAGCCACTTTTAACTCGTACTCCACCGTGCTCATAAAGTGCACCGCGCGCTCTATGGGGCTTTGGCTCTTATACAAGTGCTCACCGGGGCGCTCACCGGGCTCAAGCATGGCTTTTAGCAAAGCCCCTGCAAAGCCCACGCACTCGGCTCCCATATGAAGGCCTCTAGCTGCGTCGAGCCCATTTTGCATGCCGCCCGACGCCCAAGCCGCCACTCTTAAAGAGCGCAGCATTTTAAGCACATCCCATGTGTTAACGCCCCAATTAGCAAAAGTTTCCGCCGCGCGGGCTTTTATACACGCTTTTGCGTGTGCTGGATCCTTAACAGAAATCGCCTCGCACCGCGCAGCGCTCCTTAGGCCCTCCACCCTGCCCCAATGGGTGCCTCCCAAGCCCGCAGCATCCACTGCTCCCAAGCCCAGCTGGGATAAGTTTTGTAGGGCTTTTTGGCCAAAGCCACAGCCGACTTCTTTAACCACCACAGGTACAGGGGATTGCTTTACTAAAAATTTCAGCGCCGCTAAGCCCCCCTTAAAATGCGCTGTGCCTTCTTGCTGCAAGCACTCTTGCAAGGGGTTAGCGTGCACCACAAAAGCCACGGGTTTTAAAATGTCTAAAAGATTTTTCACTGCATCCCACTTAGTGCTAGCGATAGGGTTTGTGTATTCTATTAACTGCGATATCCCCAAATTGCTAAGCAAGGGCAGCCCGGGGAAGCGCGAGCGTAAAGTTTTTTCAAAGCTAAAGTTTTTAGCCTCTATTATGTTGCGGCACGAACCTAGCGCCAGCATCCAGCCTTGCCTATGCGCCGCCTCAGCCAGGTTGAGGTTAATGGAATTGCTTTGGGGCGTGCCCCCCGTCATGGAGCTTACAAAAAAAGGCGTCTTAAGTTTTAACCCTAGGCTTTGGGCGCTGAGGGTGATTTGGTCGAAGTTTAGCTCAGGCAAAGGGTTGTGCTCGGCCTCTAATGCAGCCACTGGTGCCGCGAGTGGGCCCGCAGCCGCTGGTGCCGCGAGTGGGCCCGCAGCCGGCAGCGCACGGGCCTTGGGGTCGAGGCTAAACTTTATGTGCTCTTGTTTTTTGCAGGACATGCTTTTTGTACTTGTACTAGAGTGCCGACAGATTGTAAAAGTGTCCCTATATGAAGCTTAAGACCCATGCTGGTGCTAAGAAACGCCTTCGGCTCAAGGCCTCGGGCAAGGTAAAGTACAAGCAAAAAGGCATGCGCCATAAACTAGAGCGCAAATCCTCAAAACGCAAGCGCCAGCTGGGGGTTATGAACTCGTACTTGGACTCGGCCAATATGTACCAGGCCGAGCGCCTTTTGGTATTTTAGGTGTAATAGATTATGAGAGTTAAACGTGGCACAGTAGCGAGACAGAGGCGTAAAAAAAGGCTCAAGCGCGCAGCGGGCTTTAGAGGGGCCTTAAGCCGCTGCGTTAAAGTGAGCTTTGAAAAATCCGACAGAGCCTTGGCCTACGCCTACCGCGACAGGCGCGTACGCAAGCGGGATTTTAGGGCTCTATGGATACAGCGCATAAACGCCGCAGCGCGCCTTAACGGCTGGAGCTACTCGCGCCTAATGCATGCCCTGCAAGTAGCTGGCATTGAGCTAAACCGCAAAATCCTGTCCGAAATCGCCCTGCATGATCCTACTGGCTTCCAAGCAATGGTTAAAGGCTTACCTACAGACTAGCCACACCTCTGTCAAAGCACGACTAGTTGGTACACGTACTTTTAAAGCCTTTTGGGTGAATATGGATGTTCACTTTTTTTATGGTCAACTCCTCGGGGTAGCGCCCTACGGCAACAAACCTAAAACCCTGGCCGGAGTTGTTGTTCCAAAGGGCCTCGCTTTTGTTAGCCTCCAAAGGGCCCTGGCCATCTAAGCACACTCCCACCTGGTAAGCGCCCGCAACTTTGCTTATGCGCCTGTACACCAAGCCCTTGGGCAGCTCATCGCCCCAATACACATTGGGGTGGTACGCAGCATGCGCTCCCTGCAAGCTCCACGGCAAGGGCATGCACCGGGCTTCGGTCACAGCTTTGCAAGCCTGACCTCCCTGGTGAGCGCGGGCTGTAGCGGCACCCGCCCCGGCTTCAAAGTGCATAGTGATATCTTGGCTGTCTTGCTTAAAAAAGCTCAGCCTACATGTGGCCTCGGTAGAGCCTGCTGTAAAAGAGCTGTTATTAACGTAGCAGCTGTTTAGCTCCTTAGTGTTTTTTACGGTGGCGCTATCGGGAGCAACTATCCATTTAAAAACGCGCGAATCCCACTCGAGAAACTTTTTAAACCCATTTGAAAACGGATTGTGCACCTTCAAGCGACCTTGTGCTTTAAATAGATCCCTCCAGTCGCTATACACCTTTACCGATTGGGTGTGCTGCTCGTGCCCCTCGGAGCCGGGAGAAAAACCCACCATAAAGGCCCGCTCGGCCTTGTTGACCTGCCCGCCTCCGAGGCTTTCGTACACATCCAAATACAACGAGTGGTTGGCTGGAAATCCCCCCTGGTTGCGGTAGCTATAGGCCAGATACCCTTCTTGAGGGCCGCCGTACTGCTCGTAGCCTTTTAGCGTAGGCATAAGCATACACACAGGGTTTGCGTTGGTGCAGGACTCACTAAAGCTAGCGTTCATCACCAAAGAGTTCACTGGCCAACTGATGCCGATTGTAGGGTTCGCCAGAGAATCCACTGGAAGCTCAAAATCCCGCAAATACCCTCCATCCACTTGGGTGGGATCTAGAGGCATAAGGTTATACTGCACCCGCGAACGCTCAGGCACATACTTGGGCCCTACAATTTGCCACCAGCCTCCCGAAGTGCCAGCGTTAATTTTAGCCGCTACAAAAGGGCTCGTACCCACGGTGAGGGTTACTTTTTCGCACTTGCTGTCGTCTACACACCTGTGGTTAAAAATGCGCGCGCTAGCGTCTTGCACCGCATATACGTCGATTTTAGTAGCGCCCGAAGCCCCAGGCACCAGAGTAATATACGCCTCGTTACCCAGGCCTTCTTCTAGCATCCAAGGCGCCAGGCCCGCAGAGGCTCCCATGGAACATGGAGCTGGCAAGCCCTGATTTTGGTGGTAATAGTAAAACCGCGCCGCTTGAGGCTCTAAACTACCCGTAGGTGCCACCCTGGCGCTGCGGGTAGTATCCACGCACACCACATGGGGATTGTGCGAAAACACCCTAAAATGCTCAAAGTCGTTTTTAAAATACCGCCCCAAACCCAAGCGCCTAGCCCATATGGCTACGGGCTTGCCAGAGCTCACATGCCGCGCCTCATCATAAGCGAGTATTAAAAATCTTTCGTCTATGCTGCGCCTTATATGCTTGGGATGGGCGGGTGTTTCTAGATGGGGTATAACGAGCTTGGCATCGTCAGTGCCACACCGCAATGCAAGGGCGCTTAAAGTTAGCGCCCCGAACCAGAGCCAAAAATAACGTGAAAACAAAAACACCCTTTTTCTCCCCTCTTTTTGTAGGGTTGCATTTTTAGTGCGACATGTGGGATTTCGGAATATTGTGCATAAGGGTTTACATGGACTAGCCGAAGGGCAAGCTGCGCGCCGTGGGCGCTGCGGGCTTAACAGATGCATTGGTGCCTTTAACGAGAGTGTGGCAAATGAGGTCACGTTTCATCCACTTGCCTCAAGCAAACCCTGACACAGGCGACACTATTTGCCTCAATCTAGAATACCCGCACTGCAGGTACGCACTTAGACCTCATTTGCAGGGCCATAGATAGCTTCATAGACCGCCAAAACACCTCTTGACTTGCCGCTTGCCTGGGTCACCAAAGGTGCTCTACCAGGCTGCGCTACATGCAAGAGGCGTTTTGGCTAGTCTGTAACGTGCGCTTGACGGCGCGTCCAAAACAGCACATTCTTTACTATGCCTTGCCACCCTGGACTTCTGGGCAGGGCTTGTTTTACTGACTTAAGCAGCACTCAACAACAACTAGGCAGGTGGTTTTTATGAGTAAAATTATTGGTATTGATCTAGGCACCACAAACTCAGTGGTGGCGGTTATGGAGGCCTCAAGCCCCCGCGTACTAGCCAATGACGAGGGCAAGCGCACCACTCCTTCGGTTGTGGCCTTTACCAAGGGGGGCGAAAGGCTGGTAGGGCAGCTCGCCAAGCGCCAAGCCACAACAAACCCCGAAAATACCATTTACTCTGCCAAAAGGTTTATAGGGCGCAATTTTTCAGATATGCGCACTTCGCTCTCGTCTTTTCCGTACAAGATTGTAGAAAAAGACAAAGGCTGTGCCTTTGAGCTAAAAGACGGCAAAGTGATTACGCCTGAAGAAATCGCCTCGGCCGTTTTGGGCAAATTAAAAACCGTAGCCGAAACCTACCTGGGCCACCCGGTTTCGGCAGCCGTAGTAACCGTGCCGGCCTATTTTAATAACGCCCAGCGCCAGGCCACTAAAGACGCCGGGCGCATTGCAGGCTTAGAGGTTAAGCGGATCATTAACGAGCCCACGGCCGCAGCCCTTAGTTATGGTTTAGACAAACGCCAAGACGGACGCATTGCGGTTTTTGACTTTGGTGGAGGGACTTTTGATATCTCCATTTTGGAGGTGTCCGACAAAGTAACAGCCGTTTTAGCCTCTAATGGTGACACCTACTTGGGAGGGGATGATTTTGATCAAAAAATCCTCGACTGGATGCTGGCGGAGTTTAAAAAAGAGCACGGCATTGACTTAACCTTGGATAAAATGGCGGTGCAAAGACTTAAAGAAACCGCTGAGACCGTAAAAATTGAACTTAGCAAATTAGAAGAAACCCAAATTAACCTGCCCTTTATCACGGCTGATGCCTCTGGCCCCAAGCACTTGAGCCTGTCTTTAAGCCGCGCCAAGTTGGAGTCGATGTGTGCAGACCTAGTAGACCGCGCCATGGAGCCTTGTCGCCAGGTGCTGCAAGACGCCGACCTGCAGGTATCGGACATTGACGAAGTCGTGCTCGTGGGTGGAACCACCCACATGCCTTTAGTAAGACGCAAGGTGGAGGAGTTTTTTAAACGCACGCCCAACCAGTCAGTTAACCCTGAAGAGGTCGTAGCCTGTGGCGCTGCTGTGCAGGGGGGTATTATTAGCGGCAGCGTAAAGGACCTGTTGCTTTTGGATGTGACCCCTTTGGGTTTGGGTATAGAGACCTTGGGTGGAGTGTGCACCAAGATCATACCCCGCAACACCACGGTGCCGGTTAAAAAGTCGCAGATGTTTTCGACCGCGGCCGACAACCAAACCAGCGTCAGCGTGCATGTGCTAGAGGGCGAGCGCGAAATGGCATCCGACAACCGCACCTTGGGGAGATTTGAGCTTATGGATATCCCCGCCGCACCGCGCGGAGCGCCTCAGATTGCGGTGAGTTTTGATATCGACGTAAACGGCATTTTAAATGTTTCGGCCAAAGACCAAAAAACCGACAAAAGCCAAAGCATTAAAATTGCAACCCGCAGTGGGCTGAGTAAAGAAGAGGTAGAGCACTTGGTAGAAGAAGCCAAGCGGCATGCGGCAGACGATGCACAAAAGAAAGAAATGGCCGGCATGAAAAACGAGCTCGAGGCTGTAATTTACCAAAGCGAAGGCATTTTAAATAAGCACCGGGCCAAAATGGCAAAATCCGATGCAGACGCTTTGGATAAAGCCATACTCGAAGCCCGTGAAGCCTTGCAAAAGGGCGAAAAAGAGGCGGTATCAAAAGCCAACGAGAGCCTGGTAAAACTCAATCAAACCCTTAGCTCTAAGCTGTACCACAGCGCCGAGGGCGAAGAGGCCAAAGCCCAAGGCGGAGGCGGCACCCCTAATGGTGCATTTGGAGGCAAAAAAGAGGGCGCCACTACAGGCTCAGGGGTTGTAGATGTGGACTTTAAAGAGGAGAATAAAAAAGAGCAAAAACCGGGCAGCTCTTCTAATGCGCCTTAAATAGGTTAGGTTTAGGTTTTTATAAAAATGCTCCATAAGGGGGAGAAGAGGGGATGAAGCAACTAAAAGGCTTCTCACTAATAGAGCTAGTGATTGGGGTGAGTATTTTTTTAATACTCGTTAGCATCGGTGTGCCGCAGTTAAGAAACTTTAGATACAACGCCATTAGAAAATCCGCCCAAACAGAGCTCGCCGCCCTACACACCAGCCAAATGCTTTTTAAAGCCGAGTGGGGCACCTATTATGGATCCTTTGCTACCATTGGCTACAACCCCAAAGGCGACCAGCACTACAACGTTGGCTTTGCTGAAGCGTGGGGGAATAAGAAGCCTGATAATGATATGATGAGCATTTCCCCTCCTGTCCGCCCCCTTGGAGAGATGAGCGAGTGCCAATTTGCAGCACCTAACGAATTGATGGCTGATATGCGTCTGTCATGCTGTGGAGAGAGTCCTGGCAGCGCCTGCCGGACTTTTTCGGGTACCGATTTTTATAGTCTAACGGGCACGCATGACGGTACTAAAAACTTTGCAGAGGCCTCTAATACCGTGGTTTTTTGCGAAGAGCTAAAAAATTTAAAAGATCAAATGCTTTATCTTGGAGAATGCAAAGCTCTCTCAAACCACCCAGACCTCAAGCCTGAACCTGCTATGCGCTTCATAAACGGCAAGTGCCTAAGCGTCGGTAATACCTGCCGCGATACGGAGGAGGTATTGAGCAACATGATGTGTGCCAAGTGCAAAGAAACCTGTATCGACTCTAAGTCTTACTATGCTGTTGCTTTAACGACGCTTGGGGGCAAGGAGGACATTTGGCAGATAGACAACTGCAAAGAAGTGATTAACCTTGTAAACGCCTTGCAAGATTCGATGATGTAAGCACACTATGGCACCAAGTCGCCAGAAAAAAAATACCAACCTAAATGCTTGGCCTCAAGCGCGCGAGGTGTTCCATCGCCCCCAGCGCGCGTCTTATGTAAAGCAGCAGGCTTTAAGCACCAATAAGGAGTGCGTTTTTTGCCAAGCACTTTTAAAAGGCGTAAACGCCAAAAGCCTACTAGTATTTAAGAGCGCACTTAGCATGGTGGTGCTCAACAAATACCCTTACAACACGGGGCACTTGTTGGTTCTGCCTCAGCGGCATGTAGCGCAATTAGAAAAACTCGCACCAAAAGAATTTGCTGATTTAAGCCTGGTGTTAAAGTTGTCGGTTGCGGTGTTAAAGCAGGCCTATAATTGTAAAAGCCTTAACGTGGGACTTAATTTGGGACGCGAGGCGGGGGCGGGTTTGCCTTGGCATTTGCACTGGCATGTGATCCCCCGCTGGTTGGGGGATACCAATTTTTTTCCCCTAGTGGCCGACACCAAACTCGTTAGCGAGAGCCTGGGGCAATCTTATAAAAAAATCAAACACGGCTTCAAAAGCGCCACTTAATCCGCAAAGAGTTTTGCTAGTCCCTTGATTTAATTTTATGGGCGCTGTCCTCGAGTTGCGTTTTTTGCTCTTTTACATCTTGGGGTTGTATGGCACCCTCTTGCAAATAGTAATTGCGCAGGCGCTTGTCGGACTTCATCATCTTAAAAAACCGGTCTGTGTTTTCTTGCGGCATGGTATGCAGCCTCCTTGGCACTTTTATGCTTACGCTAGCTGTCTAGTGCACAAAAATGCCTCAGGCAGGACCACTTGTCTCCCTGATGGCCCGCGCTCAAGGGCGCTATCAGGGAGACTGCGTAAGGCTGAGGACATTGTTGTTGGCACTTTTATGCTTACGCTACAGTAAAACACATACTGCCACTACCAAAAAAAGGCAAGTAGCTAGAGCGTGCCCTTTGGTGGTACCCTGGTCGCAGCTCGGGACTTATGTTTAGGAGGCGGCAGAGCTATGCAAACCCACGACCTTAAAGGTGCTCTAGGCGCCTCTACCCCCCCCACTTTGGACCACATTGGCGTAGGGGTGTGGTCGCTGAAAGACGCGCGCAAGCTGTTCGATCTGCTGCCTCTGCCGCAAAAAGGCACCCCCGAGCTGGTGGAGCGCGAGTCCGTGCGGGTGCTGATGTTCGATATAGGAGGAGGCGCTAAGTTAGAGCTCATAGAGCCCACTAGCGACAAAAGCACGGTGCATAAATTTTTAAAAAAACGTGGCCCTGGGCTGCACCATATTAGCTTTTGTGTGGATGACATCGAGCAACACATGAGCCGTCTGCGCAAAGAGGGCGTAGAACTTATAAACCAAGAGCCTTTTGATGGTGCAGGAGGCACGCGGGTGGCTTTTGTGCACCCAAGGTCTGCTGCCGGAGTATTGGTGGAGCTGGTGCAAAAGCCAGCAAAAGGCCCTGCATGCAACTAAGCCCCCACGGAGCTTCGCATTACTTCCATACGCCCACTATGACCCCTGTGGTTAAGGCGCTCATTATTAGTTGCGTTGCGGTCTATGTGGTGGGGGTGATTTTTTTGCAAGCCATGCTCTGGCAAAGCCCTTGGTTGTTTCGTTACTTGGGGGTGGTGCCGCAGTCGCTTGTGGAGAGTTTTTTCATCTGGCAGCCCTTTACTTATATGTTTGTGCATGCAGTGGGTGTGTTCCATTTGGTGTTTAATATGCTGATGCTGTTTTTTTTAGGCTGCGAGCTTGAGCGCTTGTGGGGGTCTAGGTTTTTTGCCATGTATTATGTGGTGTGTGGAGTGGGTGCGGCCTTGGTCCATGTGGCAGGAGCCTATGCCCTGTGGTGGTGGGGAGGGGAGCTTGCTATGCTACAGGCACCTGTTGTGGGAGCCTCGGGTAGTGTGTTTGGTTTGCTTTTGGCCTATGGGATTCTATATGGCGACCGCGTGGTGTATGCGTTTTTGCTGTTCCCGATGAAGGTAAAATACTTTGTTATGCTCTTAGGAGGTATTGAGCTTGTGAGCTTGCTGTCTTCTGGCCGTGCAGGGTCGGATGTCGCCTACTTGGCGCACTTGGGTGGGCTTTTAACGGGGTATTTGTTTTTACTGTTTTACACCTGGCACAAGCGCGCAAAGCGCGGCCCTCAAAGAAGGCGCTCACGATTAACAGTGGTGCATTAGTCGTCCGGGCGTAGTATAATTTATCTTATGTGTAGATTTTTTTGCGCGTGGCCTAAAGGCTTGCAATGCAGGTTTGCCTGGTTGCTGGGCGCACTTAGCGCGGCTGTAGTTGCACCCAGTTATGGTGCCACACCTGCCGCAACAGTTCATACTGAGGGTGTTCTTGTGAAGCTGCCTTTTGAGGTTAAAAAATACCACTTGCCAAACGGGCTGCGGGTGCTTTTAGCGCCTAATGCAAAGTCTCAGCTTGTGTCTTTGCATTTGTGGTACAAGGTGGGCTCGAGTTCAGAGCTGCCGGGCCAGAGTGGGATGGCGCATTTTTTCGAGCACCTTATGTTTAAAGGCAGCCGCAAGTTTCCTAAAGAAAGCGCCTTTGACGATGTGGTGCGCTCTTATGGCGGAGACAATAACGCTTTCACCTCTATGGATTATACGGGGTACTACATGACCCTGCCTGCAGGAAACCTTGATAAGGTCCTGGAGCTAGAAGCCGACCGTATGCAAAACCTGCTCATGGACAGCGAAAAGATCGCAACAGAGCGTGAGGTGGTCAAATCGGAGCGGCGCATGCGTATCGACAATAACGTCGATGGGCAAATGGGTGTGGAGGTGTTTGAGACCTTGTTCCAGGGCACCTCCTATGCCTGGCCTGTAATTGGCTATATGCGTGACTTAAACGCCGCCCGTGTGGAGGATTTTGCGCGTTTTTATAAAAGCTTTTACGTGCCCAACAATGCGGTTTTGGTTTTGTCGGGAGGCTTTAAGGATAAGCAGGCGCGGCGCGCAATAAAAAAGCATTTTGGTGGCTTACAAAAACGCCCCCTGCCCCATCGTACTTGGCACTTGGGGAAAAAACCTCAAGACATTACGGGCAAGCGCAAAGTTTGGCGGCGCTCAGTGGGCTTGCCCCGGGCGGCGCTTTATTTTAAAACCGTACCAGCCGGGCATCCGGATATGTATGCTTTGGATTTGGCTGCTGATATTTTATCATCTGGCGTGCTGGGGCGTTTGCACAAGCTGTTGGTGGAGGATTTAGCATGGGCCGAGTCGGTTTCGGCTTATTCTTATACACCTAAAATGTCGGGGCTCTTTAGTATAGAGGTGCGCGCGAAAAAAAAGCGCCAAAAGCTAGGCGTGTTAATTAGCAAAATCCAAAGCGAACTAGACAAACTTGCAAGCACGGGTGTGTTAAAGCAAGAGCTTGAAGCGGCTAAACACCGCACGGTATTTGGTGCGGTGGAGGCTTTGCAAACCATGCAAGGCCGTGCGTACGCTTTGGCTATAAACGAAATTGTAATGGGTGATTATACGTTTTTTATGAAAGATATTGAGTCTTATAAAAAAGTAAGTAACGCCGATATTAAGCGCGTTGCGCGTAAATATTTGAGCCAAAAAAGGCGTAACCTGCTGCAGGTTTTGCCCAAATGAGTACAGCTCCGCTAAAATGTTTGTTGGCGCTATGTTTTGCGTTAGTCTCTTGTGCCAATAAACCTCAAGCACCAATAAAGGAAGCCCCCTTGACACCACCACCAGAACCACAAAGCCTTTGGTTTTTGCAAGACCGCACTCTGCCGACGTTTAGTGTTGTGGCCTTAATTGGCAATGCGGGCAGTGCTTCAGACCCTAAAGGCTTGGCTGGTTTAGCGCAAGCGGTGGGCAATATGCTAACACGGGGCACGTTGAAGCAGGACGAGTTTGCATGGGCTAAAGAGATCGAGGGTTTAGGTGCGCATGTTTCGGCCAGCGTGGGGGATGATTTTAGTACATTTACCCTGTCGGGTTTGTCGCGTTTTCAAGAGCCTTTGCTGCAGCGTTATTTAGAGGCTTTGTTTGAGCCGGGGTTTAGCAAAAAGAGCTTTGCAAAATACAAAAAACGGGCTCTTGCATCGCGATTAAGTTTTCCTGATGATCCGGGGTCTTTTACAAATTATATGTTGCCACGCCTTGTATTTGGTGCAGGGCACCCTTATGGCCATGCCGCTTCGGGCACAAGGGCTTCTATAAAGGCCTTGCAGCATAAGCACTTAAGAGCCTTTTACAAAAAGTTTTATGCTAAAAAATCCTGCGTGCGCTTGGCTTTTGCGGGAGATTTTAATAGATCGCAGGCCGAGAAAATGCTTGAAAAATACATATCTAAGCTGGCGCCTGGCCCTTGCGTGGCTAAGGGGGGCGATTTTGACATAGAGCAAGACCATATCCACTTGGTGCACAAAGACCAACTGCAACAAAGCCAAATTAGGATGTTTACTAAGGGGGTGGCTCGCAGTCACCCCGATTATTTAGCCTTAAGAGTGGCTAATATGGCCTTGGGTGGGATGTTTGGCAGCAGGCTTATGCAGCACATAAGGGTGCGTTTGGGTTTAACCTATGGGGTGTATTCGTATTTTAATTTTGCGCGTTTAGAGGGCTCTTTTGTGGTATCTACTTACACGCGGCATGAAAAGCTTGGGGTTACGCTGCTAAAATTGCGCGAACTTGTGGATGAGTTTGTAGCAAAGGGCATAACCCGCCAAGAGCTGCAGGGGGTGCAGAATTATTTAAAAGGCTTTCACCCTAGAATGCTAGAAACCAAAGACAGCATGGCACAGGCTTTGTTGGGTTTAGATTATTACGGCGTGGAGCCTACGTACCTTAAAAACTTTTTGCCCCGCGTGCAGGCCTTAAGTTTGCGGCAAGTTAATGCTGCCATTAAGCGCCATTTTAAGGATCGGCGCTGGGGTGTGCTGGTGCATGGGCCTCTAGGCAAAGTGGCCAAGCCTTTAAAGCAGCTCGCCACCCAGCAGTCCTGGCAATTTTCCCAAAGTCCCTACGCGCGGCATTATTAGAGCAATTTAGAGCGCTCTAATTTTGGGCTTGCCAGCCAGCAGGCCCATGCAAAAGCCTTGGAGTCGCGAGATAGACTCCGCATTGCTAGTTGCATGGCTTAAAGCCATTAGCGAGCTAGCACCGTTACTCTGGCGGTCTAACGCAAAATCCAGCGCGGTCTTGCCATTGTTATCTGTCAAGTTGGCATCAATGCTATCGTGACTGAGCAAAGCTGCTATGATTTCCTGTTGGTCTTTCTCTACTGCATGGATGAGGGCTGTTTTGCCACCCCTCCCTCTAGCATTGACATCGATATTTTCATGCGCCAACAAGTCCCGCACAGTTTTTGCCCATCCCTTAATCACTGCATAAATAAGAGCCGTATCGCCACCTTTGTCCTGGGCATTAACGCCTGCATCGTTTCGAGCAAGCAAAGCTTCTGCATAGCTATTGTAGCCATGGCGTGCTGCCAGCATCAGGGCTGTCTGGCTATCTTTATCTGCTGCGTTAACATCAAGCTCAACGCGCGCCAATAAGGATTCTATTGCACCGTCATTAACGTTGACTATTGCATGCATAAGTGCCGTACGGCCATCTTCGTCCCGGGCATTAACATCGATATTTTCATGCGCGAGCAAGGCCTCTATGTCTGCTTTTGCGACTCTATGCCGTGCGCCGACCATTAGTGCCGTGTGCCCGCTCTCGTCCGCTGCATTGACGTCAATTTGTTCATGCTTGAGCAAAGCTTTTATCGTGGCTGTTTTGTACTGCTGCTCCTGCGCTTGTATCTGCCGGTCCCGATCACTGAATGACTTGCTTGTCACATTATAACGCTTTAAGCGTCGCTTATTGAAAAACCACACATCTGTATCCGCCAGTACTGCTCTTATGAGAGCCGTTCTGCCACTTGCGTCTTTCAGGTTAACGTCTGTATCAGAGCGCGCTAGCAAAATTGGCACCATGTCCGACCTATGATACGTAGCCAATTCCATAAGAGCCGTAGAGCCGTATTTGTTGTCCCTCGCATTAGGGTCAAAGTTTTTATGCTCCACCAAAAGCCGCACCAGGTCGTCGTGATCCCAAATCCTTGCCAAAGTAAACACTGTATCGTTGTTTTTATTTTGTGCGTTAAGGTCGATACTTTCGTGCTCTAGCAAGGCCTGTACGATACCGATGTTTGTGTCACTAAATGCATCCACTGTGTACATTAGTGCTGTTCGGCCTTCTGGGTCTCTTGCATTAACGTCTATGTCTTTATGCGCAAGCAAGTTTCGCACGCGGCTTTCGCTCTCTTCGCGCACCGCATACATCAGCTCTGTTCTGCCGTGTTCGTCCCTTGCTTTAAGGTCGCGCGATGCTTTAACTGGTATAAACCATGATCGCAGCCTTGGGACCGCATAAGTTTTAGGCAAAAAAACAGGCTCCAACAAAAAACCCAATAATAATAACATCCAAAAAATACGCATACGTCGCTTCTCGTGTATTGGCATATATTCCACGACCTCTAGGCTGGGGCGCTGCCACGCCCCATAGGCAGACAGCCTACGTCATTCACTCTGTCTAACCACATTTCTTTAGATCAAGTCAAGCGCACCAGAATCGGTCGCAAAATATATGCCAATACACGAGAGGCTGTCACAAAGCTCCCGCATACGCAAAAAGAGACAAGCAATTATTGTGCAGTTTCGGTCTCTTCTGCCTCGTCTTCTTTGTCTTTGGCATCAGCTTGTGTATCGGGGTTGGTATTGTCTGTCAGGTGATTGCTAAGCGGGCAAGTGCCACCCACCCCCTCGGCGCCTGATGCTACTAAAGGCGTTGCAAAGGCCAGAATAAAAGCAATAACAAAAACATAAAACTTCATAAAACCTCCCTTAGGGCTCTTGGAGCTATATTAGCTGCAAAAGCATAGCCACAATGAAATACGTACACCTTGATGCCTGGAAATCTAAAAAATACTAATAAAAACAGTGGATTAGGTGATTTGAGCCAGAGTTGCCCATTGGCTTAGGTGGTTTTTGGAGTGTTTAAAAGTTAACTAACTGCATATAATATGCTTGGCACATGGGCTGCACACAGAATAGCTCAAAAGAGTACCCGCAGAGCGCGCGCGTGTGTGAGGATTTTAAAGTGAACAATTTTTATAACTATTCTCCCAAGGCAATGGAGCAAAAGCTTAGCTCCCTTGGTAAAGCAAGTTACCGCTGTGTGCAGTTAAACAAGTGGGTTTATGCTATGGGGGTGCAGGATTTTGGGCAAATGCATAATTTGGCTAAAAATTTCCGGCAGCAGCTGCAAGGAATGTTTTGTTTTGATCTGCCCAGGCTTGTGCGCGTTTTGAGTAGCACCGATGGCACCAAGAAGCTGGTTTTTTCGGCCTTTAGTGATACTGACGATAGGCATCTTTTTGAGAGCGTGGCTATACCTCAGGGCAAGAGGCTTACTTTGTGTGTATCGTCTCAAGTGGGTTGCAATATGGCTTGCAAGTTTTGTTATACAGGCAAACAAAAATTAAAAAAAAGATTATCCCCCGCAGAAATTGTGGGCCAATATTTGGTGGCACGCGAGCATGTGGACCAGCCTATAACCAATATTGTGTTTATGGGCATGGGGGAGCCATTAGATAACGTAGAGTCTGTGTTTGCC
Organism: Bdellovibrionales bacterium; assembly: GCA_965116155.1. Classification (GTDB taxonomy): domain Bacteria; phylum Bdellovibrionota; class Bdellovibrionia; order Bdellovibrionales; family UBA1609. Next base: position 1,581,471 of record OZ220488.1, on the reverse strand, counting down.
GCGATAGAGCAGCTCACTAACCCCCATGGCATAGGCCTTGCGCGCAAAAAGATCACCGTGTCGACTTCGGGTTTGGCAGACCGCATACCTTTTGTCACGGAGGCGGGAGTGCTTTTGGCGGTGAGCCTTAATGCTACAACAAATGAGCAGCGCACGCGCATTATGCCCATTAACAAAAAGTGGCCCATTGAGGTTTTGCTCAAAGCGGCACACCAGCATGCTAAAGCCACACGCACGCGGGTGACTTTGGAGTACGTGCTTTTAAATGGGGTGAACGACTCCGCGCAGGATGCTCAACGCTTGGTGGCTTTGTGTAGCAAGTTGCCTTGCAAGGTGAACCTGATTGCTTTTAACCCTTGGCCGGAATCAGATTTTGCCCGCCCGGCATCTCATGCTGTTACGCGCTTCCAAAAGCAACTGTTACAAAAAAATGTTTTTGCCTCTGTACGCAAGACCTGTGGCGCAGACATCCTTGCCGCCTGCGGACAATTAAACCCCAATTAGAGCGCTAGCAGAATTTTCTGGGATTAAGTGACGCTCCTAGAGCAGCCTCCCAGAGGGAAGTGTTCGCGCTGGATCGGCGCACTTACCCAAGTTTATTTTGCTGGCACTCTAATTGGTTGTTCCTTGCGCGTCTTCATCTGAGCTTGAGGCTTCGGAGTCTTCAGGTAGGTCTTCTTCGAGGCGCTGTTGAATGGTGCGGGGGGAGTCCCACAAGCGGTCGGTGTCACCATAGGGCATACACGCCGCACAGGCGCGGTAGATTTTGCCTACCGCCTCCGTCCCAGGGTCCGCAGACTTAAGCCGCATGTTAGGGTCGCCCTTTGCACCAGCGCCCACCCCAGGCAAAGACTTAACAGCCCCTCCCAGCTTGCGCACGACCTCCTTATCACCCGTGCCGGCCTCAGGCTCTGCCACAATCACCACAGCGCTTAGCAGCACCGACCAAAAGCCTAAAAAAGCCAGAACAAATTTTACCATTACACCCATAACAACACACTACACCACGCTAGCCGAAGCCAACGAAATAAGCTCTAAAAAGTTACTAAACATACTCGCCACCTGAAGGGCCACCTTTTGCCCCTCTTGGCTCTTAATACTACTAATATTACCCAGGCTATCGTAGCTCATTTGTATACTGCCCATATCCGGACGGTTTACACGACGAGGCCTGCCACTCGACTCATCATAAGTAATGAGCAGACTTTTTTTGCTCTGGTCCACCATTTTAACCACCCGGCCATAGCGGTCATAAGTTAAAGCCACCTGAAGCCCTTCAGAATTAGAAGCCCTTTGCAAATAGCATTTTTTAGGCTCATACACAAAACGTGTTGTAATCTTTTTTTGCCCCTTTTTGTGCGCCTTACTTTTTTGCACCTTAAACACCGACTCTACACGTGCAATTTTTTTACACTTAGGGTCGTAACGGAACTGCGCCACAGAGTAAGGCGTGCTGCGGCTTTTGAGCCTGCCCGTAGGATAATAGGCCAAACGCGTCTTGCTGCCTCCTTGATTAATTACCAAGGGCCGCCCAAACTGGCTCCCGTACTGTACCTCGCGCTTTTTACCATTGATATCAGAGCGCGTGCGCGCCAAATAAATACCACCACCCTTTTGGGTTTTGTACCAAAACTCATACGTGCTACGGTTTACCACCTCGCCTTTGCAGGTCTTTTTTACCTGGGACTTATAATAAGACTTCCCCTTAGGGCTAACCGTATAGCTGTAGCTCTCTAAACACCCCGCTCGATCTTTAAAGCTTGTCACCCAATCGCGCGCAGCATCATAAGTGAGCTCTTTGGTGGTTTTGTCCGGGTACCCAATGTAACGCAGGTTATTTAACTCGCCGTATTTGTAAACAAAGTTACTCCCCCACATATTAGCCACACCCACCAGCAGCTCGCCCTCGTACTCATAAGTAGCGCTCTTGCCAGAAGGGCCGCGTACTTTTTGCACACGCTTGCTATCGGCACTCTTTGGATAATCAAAATACAAACTCCTGCCTAAATTATCAGTAAGGCTATGCACCCGGCCTTTGCTGTAATGCACTTTTAAATAATTAGCACTCCGGTCGTACATATAAACCAGCTGCCCCTTGGTGTTAAACTTTTGCATCGACCCATCAGGTAAAAACCTTGTGTACTCACGCCCATTAAACTGCACCCTTTGGTCCTGCCCACCGCGCGCAATATACTGCTTGCCCTTGCTCGGAGCAGTACCGCCCTTGAGGCGCCCTACTCTTTGCAAATACTGCTTGCGCATGCGATCACTTTTTAAAAGATCAGCCTTTAGTTTGGTAAAATATCCCGGCGCGCGCGAAGGGTTGCGCTTGCGCACCTCTTGCACAATCAAACGGACCTGCTCGTTTACATTGGGGGCCTTCTGAGCAGACTCGTAAGTGATCTCCAAGCCCCCACCACACTCCTTAATCAGCAAACCCCCCGTAGGTAACACGCTTAAACGGGTTTCAAAGTCCGCACACCAACCAAATCCAAACATACCGCTAAATAAACTGCGGCTGTTGTACATACGCCGCACTTGGAGATCAAAACCCACACCGGCAACGTTAAGATCCAGCCACGACTCCGAGTAGTTGGCGTTTTTCATATCCACAACGCCAAAAGCCACACAGGCGCATGTCAGCAGAGCCACAACCACCAACGCTCGCGCCAAGAATTTTACAAAAAATCCCGCCACAACCTTAACTGTCACCCTAAAACACCAGATATGTAAAGTGCGTAAGCTGTATAGGTCGGAAAATGCCATGTGGGACGCTTATTCCGTAAGGATAAAAGCGCCAGCAAAAACACTTTGATCAGAGGCGCAGACACGTTGGCAGCCCCTGCAAGGGGGCCAGCCAAGGTGGCAAGCTAGGTTCCCACTCAAGGTGTTTTTGCGCGCTAGACAGCTATCAACGCGCCGATAGCGAAGGGCCCCGAAGGGGTACGCAGCGTACACACTCTCGTAGATGGCCGCACCTAAAGGTGCTATCAGGCAGATGCGCTTAATCCCATGGCATTTTCCTAGCGCTCTGATGCTTACGCAGGATATAATGAGAGCTTGCGAGGGGAGAACAACTTTGGCACGATGCTTTTTATGCGGACTACTTCTATGGGCCCTGCCAGGACTGGTGCAAGCGGCTCCCTGGCCCGCAGCGCCCGGCTCGGGGCAGTTTTTGCTAGAGGCCAACACTTACCGCAGCACGCTGTTTGAGGTGCACACACGCGGTACCCAGTGGCAACAAACGCCCGTAAGCCTAGAGTCCGGAGGGCCGGTGTTTGCGCTGTTTCAAGCGCCGCCGCAAAATGGCGCGCCGCGTCCTGCGCTAAGCCTGCGTCTTAATACCATAAACCCTTCCGCCAAAGGAGCGTTTAAAAAATACGCCATGGGTTGGCTGCAGTACTACCCTCAGCTGGGTTTTAAAGTGCTTAAAGTAAAGCGTGTGCAGGTGAACCGCCTACCAGCTTATGTGTTTGATATGGTGCAAACAAAAGGCCACCGGCGGTTGCGGCAGGTGCTGCTGGCGCACAACAAAAAAGGCCACAAGCACGTGGCGGTTTTTACTTGCAGTGCACACAGAAAAAGCTTTTTGCAAAACTTGCCAAGCTGCCACAATATTATTAAAAATTTCAAGTGGCTTTAACAAAAGGAATTTATACCAGTGCACTACAAGCCTTTATTGGGCAGGGAGTTTCCGCGTTTTTCGGGGCTGAAGTCTTTTTTTCGCCTGCCCTTTGAGCCCAAGCCTCATGCACCTTTTGATGTTGCCCTTTTGGGCATACCTTACGATGGGGCTGTTAGTTACCGGCCGGGGGCTCGTTTTGCGCCCACAAAGGTGCGCGAGATGACCTCGCTGGGTCGCGGTTACCATTGGACACGGGGGGTGAATTTTTTAAAGCACCTCGAGGTAGTGGACCATGGAGATTCTCCCACCTCCCCTGTCGACCAGGCCCGCACACTAAAGCAAATTGAGCACTTTATAAGCGCTTTGCTCACAGCCTCACCTGCGCCGCCGCATTTTTCTGTTAGAAAATTCGTAGCCATTGGAGGGGATCACAGCACTACCTTAGGAGTTTTAAGAGCCTTGCACAAAGTCCACGGCCCTTTGAGGCTTTTGCACTTTGATGCCCATCTGGATACCTACCCTGCTGCATGGGGCTGCCCTTACCACCATGGCACCTTTTTGCGCCATGCTGTCGACGAGGGGCTGGTGCTTGCTAAAAGCTCTTGGCAGTTTGGTATAAGGGGCCCGCTTACTGCACCAGCAGATTTGGATTTTGTAAAACAGCACGGCATCCACACAAGCACTGTAGACGATTTGCGCTCTAAGGGTTTGCAGGATTTTTTGCGCGAGCTGCCCCGCTTTAGTGACCCCCAGCCCACGTATGTATCTTTTGACATCGACTGCCTCGACCCGGCCTTTGCACCTGCAACAGGCACCCCTGTGCCAGGGGGGCTGAGCACTTACGAAGTGCAAAGTGTGTTGCGGCATTTTGATGTGCCTAATTTGGTGGGGGCTGACATAGTGGAGCTGAGCCCTCCCTACGATGGGCCGGGCGAAATAAGCGCCCTTGCGGCGGCCGATGTATTGTTTGAAATCCTTTGCGCCATGGCGCGGCCTAAGGAGCACGCGCCATGAAGCTTACAGTACTAGAGGCCTACACACAAAAAGTAGATGCAGGGATTATGTTTAGCTCTGCGCCCAAGTCTAAGTGGCAGCACTGGGTGGAGCATGATGCTAATAACCTAACTCCTCTTAGTTGCCGCAGCCTTTTGTTAGAGGCCGCGGGGTGCAAGGTTTTGTTTGAAGCGGGTTTGGGCTTTTTGCCCGACGCAGCCACTAAGGAGCAGCAGCAGGCTCCCCATGGACTGCAAAAAAGCTTAGAAGCACTCAACATAGGTTGCGACGAGGTGGATTTTGTGTTTTTGTCGCACTTGCATTTTGACCATGCCGCGGCTGTATTAGCGGAGCCTTGTGATCCTAACTCTTTTGAACTTATTTTTCCAAAGGCGCAGTTTATTGTGGGAGCTGCGCAGTTTGCGCATGCAGAACACCCCCATGCCTTTGATCGGCATTTGTTTTTACCCCAGCTTTGCCCAGCACTTAAAAACTCTAAGCGGCTATTTTTGCTTAATGGCCGATTGCCTCAAGGCATGCCGCCTGGGGTGGGCTTTTTTTGCACCCAAGGGCACACACCTGGCCAAGTGCACGCTGTAATATGCGCCGAAAGCACCCCATCCAACAAAGATCTTAGGTTTTTGGTTTTTTGCGCCGACCTTGTGCCTGGGCTCCATTGGGTGCCTGAGACACGCACTATGGGCTTTGACCACATGCCCTGCCAACTTATAAGCGAAAAACAGATCCTACTAAAGCACTGCCGTAAGCATAAGGGGTTTTTGTTTTTTACCCACGATCCCAAATACTTAGGCTGCTGGGTAGAAGACCAAGACCGCCTTGCCCCTACCAACGCTATACCTAGTGAGTTCCAATTAGAGCGCTAGCGCTCTAATAACTTTAACGCCCACCTTATAGCCGACTGCATAGAGTTAGAGCAGGCTTGGTTTTTTAAAAACAAATCCTCAGCCGTGCCATGGCAAACACTTGTACGCACAAAAGGCAACCCTAAACTAATCTGAGCGCCGCCTTCTGCATGGCCGTGCGCCATTTTAAAGGGTATTAAAGCCTGATCATGGTAGGGGCATATGTACAAACTAAACCGCGACCAGTTGGCTTTTTTAAAAGCCGTATCCGGCACTAGAGGGCCCTTTACATACGGGGCATGGTTTTGCAAAACCTCCTGCCAGTGCGTTTCTGCATCACCAATGAGCCCCCCCTCTCCCGCATGGGGATTTAGCCCCAAAAGGCCTATAGGGAGAGTGCGTTTACCTCGTGGTAAGTGCGCCAAAAAACCCTTAGCCAAACCCAAAGCCCTATCTATGAGACCAAGCGAAAGCTCTTGGGGCACATTTTTTAGCGGCATGTGCTCCGTTAAAAGCATACTGTTAAAGTACTTGCCCACAAACAGCATAAAAACATCCCCCGTGCCACTAAGACTTTTAAGCATTTGGGTGTGGCCTAAAAAACTCAAGCCCGCCCCTTGCATGCTGCGCTTAGAAAGCGGCGCCGTAACAAGAGCCTGAAACTTTCGGCTCAAGCAGTGCTGGGCGGCTGCCTTTACCCACATAGCTGGCAAAGGACTCTCAGGCACAATATCCACCACCTGGTTTTGGGTGGGGTTTAGGTTTGGGGCATGCATTATTTCAGAGCAAGCTACACGGCAAAAAACGGGCTTAAGCATATCCAAATGCTCGGTGGGGCAGCTTTTATGGCGCACCACATAAAACCGCGCCATGGCCTGGGGCCCTATGGCCCTTAGGGCACGAAAGGTCACCTCAGTACCGATACCCTGTGGGTCTCCCGTGGTAATAACAATGCGCTTTAAAGGCTGTGGCATAAAAGTGCGCCATTTTACACCACATGCTCGCCCAAAAAGCACCCCCAAAAAAAGGGAGCAATGCGCCTTGTGCTTTTAGTGCCTTAAGTGCCTAAGATTTAACCTGCTACAAATTTAAGGAGGGTAACAATGGGACACACGATCCGCGCGCTTATACTGCTAGTGGCATTATTTTTTACGCTTCACTTTGGGCCTGCTGAGGCTTTGGCCGGCAAAAAGGAGTGGAAGGCCAACCCTGAGGCGCATGCCCTATTAGACTCCATTAAAAAACTAAATGGCATTTACAACTACAGGGCCGAGACCTACTTGTATGCTGCCGATGATTGGCCAGCAAAGCCGAACATCCTGCACCTGCTACGGACTTTTATCGCCAATGGCAGCGCAGCTGTGGTTAGCGCCATAGTGAATGCCCGACTAGATGAGAGCTTAAGCGAGAGGGAGCATTTTCGTTTAGCGGCTTTTTTGCACGTTATTGGCAAGGTGTGTGCTTCTAGAATGAGTGTTATGGACCATGTGCATATACAAGCCACTCAAGCGGCTCCGCAAGATAAGCGCGTTAATGTTAATGCTAGCATGCGGGAGTGGTATGGGGAGCAAGTGGATTATATGGAACGGCCGAATGTATTTTTGTGGCCTTCTATTTGGCGGGTCAATATATGGGGGCACGATGTTGGGGTCAATGTGCATAAATACAAACTCGGTTGGAGCGAGTGGGAGTTTTACGACTCTTGGTCTTGCGAAAAGAGCTTAAACGAAAGGCTGTTCGGTCAGGGGTATTTTGATAATTTGTTAGAAATCGAAGCCAAAAAACAGCTTGGCCGGCGCTATAAAGTTAAGTCCATATTCCCACTATAAGGACCTGGCATTATAAGGGCTTGGCATTTAAGGGCCTGGTAAAGGTTTAGAGGGTTATGCTGCGGTATTTGTTAAAGCGTATTTTGGCCATGTTCCCCACGCTAGTGGGCATTACACTGGTGTGTTTTGTGGTGATCAACTTAGCGCCTGGTGGTCCTGTGGAGTCGAAGCTGCGGGAGCTAAAGTTTGCAGGCGCCGGGGGGGGTAGTGGCAATAGTATTTCGCAAGAGATGATAGAGGCACTCAATAAGCAATACGGTTTAGACAAGCCCCTGCACGTACGGTACTGGATCTGGCTTAAAAATATTGCCACACTAGAATTTGGTGAGAGTTTTAAAGACGAAGAGCCGGTATTAGATGTAATTGCATCTAAGCTTCCGGTTTCGTTGCAGTTTGGGGTGCTGGCTTTTGTTTTGAGTTATTTGGTGTGCATTCCCTTAGGTGTTGCTAAAGCCGTGCGCGTAGGGCAATGGTTTGATAGCGTGACCAGTTTTGTGATTTTAGTTATGTATGCCATTCCGCCTTTGATGCTGGGGATTTTGCTTATGATTTTTTTTGCAGGGGGGGGGTTTTTAGATTGGTTCCCTTTACAGGGAGTGGTTTCGGACCATTATGACAGCTTAGGATTTTGGGCCAAGGTGGTAGATCGGGTGCATCATTTTGTATTGCCGACCCTTTGTTATATGGTGGGCAGCTTTACTGTGCTGACGCTTCTTATGCGCAACTCTCTTTTAGACGAGATTGCATCAGACTATGTGCGCACGGCGCGCGCTAAGGGTTTAGGCGAGCGCATGGTGGTGTATAAGCATGCTTTGCGTAATGCGCTGATTCCTATTGTCACGGGTATGGGGGGGTTTTTGAGTTTATTTTTTGCGGGCTCTATTATTATAGAACAGTTGTTTGGCTTAGATGGCGTGGGGTTATTGAGCTTTCAGGCTGCGCTCAGTCGGGATTACAATGTACTAATGGCGCTGATTTTTCTTACCAGTTTATTGCACTTGGTTGGTCGACTGATTAGTGATTTTTTATATGTTTTGGTAGATCCGCGCATAGACTTTGAAAAAGAGAGCACCTAGTTTGAGCAGGCGGCGCAAAAAACAAACCACCCTTATACTGAGCCTTTGTGTTCTGTTAGGCCTGGTGCTTTTGAGCCTTACTGCAGAGTTTTGGGCCAATGATCGCCCGATTTTGTTAAGTTACCAAGGCCAAGTGTACGTGCCTTTGTACCGTTATTATCACCCAAGTGTGTTCGTACCGGAAGCGCAAGAGGCGCAGGTGGATTATCGCAAGTTAGACCTTGACGGAGTGTTTGATTGGGCGGTGTGGCCTCTTGTGCGCTGGAGTCCTATAGAGAGCGACCGCAGCTTGGATACGTATCCGGCGCCTCCCAGTGCGGAGCATATTATGGGCACTGATGACAGGGGGAGGGATGTTTTTGCGCGGGTTTTGTATGGTTTTAGGTATGCTATTTTGTTTGCGGTTTTGACTTGGATTTTGTCTTTTTCGGTGGGTACTTTGCTGGGTGCGCTGATGGGTTTTTTGGGCGGATGGGTGGATTTGCTAGGGCAGCGTGTGGTCGAGGTGTTTGAGGCGATACCGTATTTGCTATTACTGCTGACGTTAGTTGCGGTGTTTGGTGCTTCTATGTGGCTTTTAATTTTGATTACCAGTACTTTTAGTTGGATGATGATTTCTATTTATATGCGGGCGGAGTTTTTGCGCATGCGCAAGCGGGATTTTGTAGAAGCCGCTCGCGCGAGTGGTGCAGGCAGTGGGACTTTAATTTTTCGGCACATACTGCCTAATTCGCTTAGCCCGCTGGTGACTTTTTCGCCTTTTGCTATTGCGTCTTTAATCGCTTCGCTTGCAGCGCTAGATTATTTGGGTTTTGGCTTGCCTGCGCCCACACCTAGTTGGGGGGAGTTGTTTTCGCAGGCTCAGGAGCATTTTTTGCAGGCTTGGTGGTTAGCGGTTTATCCTAGTGGGGCTTTGTTTCTCACTTTGCTAGTTTTTACCTTAATTGGCGACGGTGTCCGCGAATTATTTACGGTTAAATAAAGTTAAAGGACTAATAAAATTTTCTGGGATAGAGCGGCGGCGCAAGAGCAGCACCTTGTAAGGGTGCGGCCGCGATGGTAGCCTTATAGGCCGCCACACTCCCGTCAAAGCCCCGCACGTTGAGAAAATACAAGTTAGAGCGCTAGCAAAACAAACTTGGCCAACAAGTGCAGTCCCAAGGGCAGCTCAGAAACGTCTATCCTTGGGACAAACGAAAGGCCCAAGTTTGTTTTGCGGCCTATAAGTCTTCTACGAGCCTGTAGCGAAGGGCCAAAGGCCCGTAGCGGCCACACTCCCGTCAAAGCCCCTCAAAGAGGAGCGACCATCAGAAAGAAATCTTTACATATTAATCAATAGTGATTAATATGTAAAGGTGGTCGTGTTAGAATACTACGAAACAGGCGCAGGAGAAAAACCCTTTGTTAAGTGGCTTGAAAAGCATAATAAAAACACCCAGGCCATTATTGTGCGATACTTGTGCAGGCTCAAAAAAGGCGCGCGCACAAATAAGATAAAAGCTCTTAAAGGTGCTAGCGGCCTTTGGGAGCTTAAAATACCTTATAAGCATAGCTCTGGTCTACGAGTGTATTTTGTTAAGGTAGAGGAAAAATTTGTTCTCCTGCTGTTAGGAGGAAACAAAAAATCGCAAACATCTGACATCAAAAAAGCCGCGCTGTATTGGAGGGATTATGCCAAGAAGAAGTGAGTCATTTGACAAATATGTGGCAGAAAAAATGCAAAACATAGAGTATGCCAGGGCTACCCTTGTGACCTCTATGGAACACTTTGGAGACAGCCTTGAGGATGCATTAAAGTACACCATTACGCAAATGGGCATTAAAGAATTTTCTGAAAAATCCGGCATTCCGGTTCAAAATATTTCGCAATTCATTAAGGGGCGCAGAAAACCCAAGCTAGAAACTCTCGACAAGTATTTGGCTGTGTTTAACCTCAAGGCCAAGACTATAGTGGTCGACAAAAAAGATAAGCACGTAGCCTAGAGACCGCCTTCTGTCTAGTTCCCCTTTTCACCTTTATGCTTGCGCACTTATAGGTCGCCCAAAATTCTGCGGGACGCTTGCTCCTGTCGCGGCCACCTCCCTTTGGGAGGTTGCGCCAGGAGCGCCGCTTAGTCCCAGAATTTTGGACTAGCACTCTAATACGGTGGTAACTTAACAAATAAGGTGTTGGCGCGGACTCGGCTGCCGTGGCAGGTGGTGCTGCGAGGGTTAACACTTAGGCTTTGTGAAATTTTAGAAAACATCAACCCCACATAACACTCCCCTGCAGGCTCTTTAATATGAAAATCCATACGGTTTTTAAACTCAATTCGCTCACCCAAAAGGCTCTCCACAAAAGCTCCCTGAAACCTATAATTTGCATCCACATAGGCCACTCCCTTGCTAAGCCGTAACGGCAAAGTAACCGGCACACGCCGGTTGCCCCGCTTAGCACGAAGGTTCACTAACTTGCCCTGCAGCAGGATGGGCTTGTTTTCTGCATAAAGCAGTGGTTTTTGCGTATCAATATTTGTGCGAAACCCGTGCGTATAGCCATCCAAAGGCACTTCGACTTTAGCGTTTTGTTTTTCTAACGAGGGCAGTTTTTGAATGCCGTAGAAACCTTTTTTGCTCTGAGTTTCAACCTTAACCCACTGTGTTTTGGTGTCTACATTAAACACACTAGGCGTTGTGCCATTCATAAGCACCCACTCATTGCTGCTCGGCAAAGGGTGTATGGCCTTGTCAGATGTATAAACCAGCGCGTTGGTTTTGAACAGTTTATCCACACTGCCTGTGACTTCATCGCGCTTCATAATGACCGCTGCAACGCGTATGTTGCGCCTATTTTCACCAAGCTGAGAAAATTCTACCTCTGCCTCTTGACTAGCGGTTAGAATTTTAAAATCCTGCGATGCCTGTTCGCCCGCACTAACTCCACCACCATCCCTGTTAGAATACGCCTGCTCCGCCTTTTGCATGCCCTCATGCATAAGAGTAAAAGTCTTCTCTCGCGAAACATCAAACAACCCCGCAAGCTTTGCTCTGAATTCGGCATTGTTATAAACCTGCCAACCCGCACCACCCACTAAAACCACCCCAGCCAAAAGGGCTACGTATATGGAATATACCTGCATGCGCTGCTTTAACAAAAGCATCTTTTGCCGCACTCTTTGAATGGGTTTTTGCTTTTTGCCAGACCTTGCCAAAAAGAGCTGCGACCTTTTTTTAGTGCTAGATTTAGCAGGCGGTGGCTTTGGTGACTCACTATAATCTTTGGGCTCAGGGTTTGAAACATGTGTCTCTTGCAGTACTGCGCCTGGATTATCCGGTGCCGCAGCCACCATAGTATCTGCAGGTGCCTGTTGCTCTGTTTGGGTTTCGTTACCTGCAATTTTAGCCTCCGTAAGAGGCGCTTGCAAAATGGGGGCGCTTTGCAAAACAGGCCCGCCACCTGACATGCCGATTTCTACCTTCGAACCCACGCTATTATTTTGCATGGGCAAGATCATGCTTGAGTTGTCTTCTGTCTGTAAGTGACGACTATTAGCGTTGCCTTCGTCAAAAGCTATTTCAGAGTATTTAGCAAAGAGCTTGGTCATACGCGGCAACTCTTTAGAGTAAAGCGAAGACGCATATTGGCCTAAGTCCGATGCATGAAAAGTAGGATAAGACTTAGATAAAAAGACAGACAAATCCTTTTGCAATGCAAAGGTGGACTCATATCTTTGCCCTACATCCTTTTGCAAGGCCTTTTGTACGATACGCTCCAGATCAGGGTCGGTATTGGGCACAATACTAGACACCAAAGGCGTGTCCATAGTCTTAACCTTTTGATACGTTTCTAGCTCCGACTCTCCTAAAAACAATCGCCTTTGAGTCAAAAGCTCCCACAGTATGATACCCAAAGAAAACACATCAGACCGATGATCGAGCGCTTTATTAAGGAGCTGCTCGGGGCTCATATAGCTGAACTTGCCCTTGATTAAACCCTTGCGGGTTAGGTTGTCATCAAAGCCCGCATGCAGCTGCTCTATTTTGGCCTTTACGATGCCAAAATCTATCAGCTTTACACTGCCATCTAGCCCGATCATAATGTTGTGGGGCGAAACATCACGGTGCACAATATTTAAAGGCACAAAGGTGCGTGGGTCTTTAAAACCATGCACATAGTCTAATCCAGCAGCTGCTTCGCAAATAATATGCACCGCCAAAGGTACGCTAATGGGCTTTTGCTCTTTTTCAGATTTTTTTAAAATCAAACGCAGATTACGACCATGCACGTACTCCATTACCAAGTACGGCTCCTTAGTGCTAGCGTCCACACCTGAAGCCTTAAAACCCACCACATTGGCGTGCGACATGCTCTGCAAAGACAGGACCTCTTTTTCGAACATTTCTTTAAAATCTTCAGACTGAGAGTATTTGCCCAAAATGCGCTTTAAAGCCACAAAATGCACAATTTTGCTCGATACCGTAGGCGCCCTGGCCAAATACACCTCGGCCATGCCCCCACGGGCGAGCCTTTCTAAAAGCAGGTGCCCCGCGAAATAACAAGGCAGCGAAACCCCGGCTGTATCCTTTTGTGCTGTTTTATTTTGAGCCACTAAAACCACCCCGCCTCTATCACAGAATCGGAATCAGGGGTTAAAAATAAAAGCCCTGTCTCGGCTGCTATTGGCCCACCCCTGGGATCCGGGCCCTTCAAGGCCCTGCCAGTCAGGCAGATAGAATGCTTTCGGCATTCTATCACGCTCTCTAGCGGACTTGTCGCGGCGCACTAGTGACAACGCGCTTACTTGTTGTTAAACGGTTCTTTGCGTGGGGCTAGCGCTCTAAATTTATTGGAGGTGTGTTAATGAAGTTTATGGTTTTTGTTAGCCTTTGGATTTTTGTGGTGCCCACGGCTTGGAGCGGGGGGCTGCATGTTTCTTCTTTGGCCTCGCATGCAAGTAGAGGCAACAAGGCCAAAGTGGAGCATTTGCTTAAATACCACAAAGCCAACATCAATGGGATGAATTTCTCGGGGGACACGGCACTTGTATCAGCTGCCTATGCGGGCGAGCTAGACATGGTGCGGTTTTTGTTGCAGCAGCCTGGTATAGACGTCAATTTGCCTCAATCCAGTGGCACAACGGCTTTAATAGCTGCAAGCAAGCTAGGTCGCGAGCGCATAGTGCAGGCTTTGCTAGATGTGCCTGGGATAGATGTTAGCTTGGCTGATAGAGAGGACGAAACCGCCTTACAAAAAGCCATACAAAAGAGCCATAGCGGCATTGTAGAACTAATTAGCAACCATGACAGCACACAAGCCCGCGACCTGAAGCTTGCTTTATTTTGGCAAGCCAAAAGAGGTTGCACAGACTGTGTGGAGTCTCTTTTAGAGCACCCTAATTTATTAAGTATCAATGACCTTGTTGCGAACTGGGTGTGGGAGAATCAACCAAAAGCCCGTGACTTTAACGCCCTGCATGTGGCTGCTTATATTGGCCATGCGGGCGTAGTGAAAGCCTTGCTCAAGCAGCCCGACATAGATGTTAATGCTGTAACGCACGAGCGTCACAACACGCCCTTAAATTTGGCAGCCATGAAAGGGCATACAGATATTGTACAAGCACTGCTTAGCCATGCGGATACCAATGTGAATGTCTTAAATGTTGTCGGCATGACAGCCCTTATCGAGGCTGCGGTAAAGGGATACATACCCATTGTAGATATGCTGCTGCGCCATGGCGGCGTAGATATCAACGCTACTAATATGTATGGTAATACTGCGCTTATACAGGCTGCCAATCGGGGGCACACTGGCGTAGTGCGCAGGCTCCTAGAAGAAGAGGGCATAGATTACTTTATACGCAACAAAAGAGGCCACACGGCTGTTGAATCAGCTCTTGATAATGACCAAGACCTAACAGCCGCTATCCTGGCAGGCTGCATACAAGACACGCCTGAGGGAAGAGCACAAGTGGCAAAAGATAGGGGCCGCAGATGCTGCAAAAAGAGCAAAGGAAGCAGCAGGCAGAGCAAAAGCTGCCGCAGGCAGAGCAAAAGCTGCCGCAGACAGAGCAGTTAATGCTGCTGCAAAGAGGAGAGCAGAATATAGTCCGCGAAGGGTTGCATGCTGTAATTAGAATAATTTAAAGCGCTCATAGAATGTTGAAGGCATTCTATGAGCCTGCCTGGCAGGGCCTGAAGGGCCCGGACCCCAGGTGGGCCAAATATAAATTACGGACTTTAGTCTAATTACAGGCTAGCCGACATGCCCTTATGGGGCGGAAAAGGCCAGGGGCCAAAAAAACAACCAAGCGCAGTGGGTTAAAAAAATCTAAAACCCCGACAGTCCCCACAAGTACGCGCAAAAAGCGCAGCAAGACCACAAGGCACCTTAAAAATAAAACTGCATCAGGTTTAAGCTTAAACGGCAAAGGCCTAATGCTACTAGTGCTTGTAGTGGGCTTGGCGTTACCGGTTTTTTATAACTCTTGTGAAGATGTGAGTTTTGTTAAAAACCCTGCCTCTAGAACTAAGCGCGAAAAAGCCTCTACCCCAGAACGCACCAGGGGGCGCAGTAATGCAGACAACGATAATAATCAAAGCAATACCACCAAGCCTGCTGTGAGTATTGCAGATATTGAGAGTCCTTTGTATGAGGGTGTGCAGGTGGAGCTGGAATTTGAGGCTTCAAGTGGCACGGCTGGCGCGGCTCTAAAAAAGCAACTTTGCAAACTTGAAGGCCTAGCGGGTGCGGGGTTTTTTGACTGCAATGCCACTTACACTTCACCTGCACTTGAGGCAGGTGCGTATAAGTTTATAGTAAAAGCTCAAAATCGCGCAGACGCTATCACCCAGGTAGAAAAAAGCTTTTCTGTTTTGCCCTTGCCGCAAAATCCTGTCATAGGTACACTAAGCTTTGAGTCTGACATCACACGCACCAACAAACGCAGTGTAAAGGTCACTATCACCGAGGTACAAAACGACTTAAATGGCCAAATTGGTGTAAGCTTTTTTAAAGACAAAAGCTGTACCAATCCCATTCAAGGCTCACAAAACCTGCCTCACCAAGATACTCCCTATACGCTGGAAAGCGTGGACGTAACAGACGACAATAAAATCATCATCTGCGCGCGCATTAGTAGCTCTCTCACCCAGTACGGCACCACTCACACAAAAGAGTCTGCCTGCATATGTAAGGAGCTGATCTACGACACTAAAGGGCCAAGCTTGCAGATTGTAGCACCTGCTAACGGCGCTGAATACGGCGCCACCGTGCGCGTGGGCTGGCGCGAAGTTAACGGCGTCGGCGACTTAAAACGCACCCAGTGCCGTGGGCCTTATGCTAAGTCTGCCACTGCCCCTGCGTGGCAAGACTGCACAGCTAACAAACTGCAAAACTTTAGCTCGCGCATCGAGGGTGCGTATATTTTTGAAGCCAAAGCTTGGGATAACTTAGATAACATGGGAGACGTTGCAAAGGGAGAGTTTGCAGTAAAGCCTTACAATCCAAGAAGTGTGCCTGCGAGTTTGTCTTTTTCACAAACCTACACCAATACACTCTCCCAAGGACAGGTGGAGCTTACTATCACCAGCACCCGCTCGCCGAGCCATATGCAGTTTTTTAGCGACTCTACTTGCAGCAGCGCTATGGGGGCTGAAACAGCATTTGCCACTACATCGCGCCCGGCTTTAGTGCGCAGCGGAGACAAAGCCTATGTGTATGTAAAACTTAAAGCTCCAAGCTCAACTTCAGGCCAAGTCGACTACAGCGATTGCTTGAGCGCTTATTTGCTGTATGACGTACTTGCACCTACGGTATCAGTGGAGGACATTGCAGACAAAACCTATGGCGAGCGTGTGAGTGCCTCTTTTTCCGTAACAGATACAGATAGCGGCATTGCGAGCACGAAGTGCGCAAACGCGATTTTAGGCAGCACGCCTGTGTGGCGCGATTGCGCTGCGTCCCCTGTGGTTTATAACAAAAAAGGCAAACTCGGCCTAGGGACGTATAAGTTTTATGTCAAAGCCACGGACCAAGCAGGCAACGAAAGCCCCGCCATTAGCACAAGCTACAGCATTGCAAACCCTACGCCCCAAGACTTAACAGGAAGCGTCGAAATCGCTGCAGGCGCCAGCTTCACCCGCAGCACAAACTTAGACGTAAGCTTCGTGGCGCAGGACGCTACGCGTACATGCTTTTACACCGACTCCACTTGCTTGCAAGGCGAAGCATGTGAAAACTTCACTGCAAGCAAACGCATGCAAAACCTTGTCCCTGGTACAAACCCTGAAGGCGCTAACACTTTAAATGTGTTTGTAAAATACAAGCACCTTGTACCTAATACAGCACCAAATACAAGAGTGGAAAACACCTCCAGCTGCGTGACGGATTCTATCATAATGGACACCACAGCGCCTGTTGTGGCGATTCAAGCCGATCAAAGTGTTGCGAGTGTTACGCAAGAGTCCTCGGCTGAGGTGCACTTTTTAGCTCATGATGCAGGAGCCTCGGGCATTGCACAAGTGCTTTGCCGCGCATCTAAAGCGGCGTCTATTACCAGTGCGAGCTTTGCCGAATGCACGAGCCCTTTTAGTTTTGCACACACCACAGGAGGAGATTATAAGTTTGAAATTAAAGCCACAGACTTAGTGGGCAATGAAAGCGCAGTAGCAGAACACAATTGGTGCTATGGCGTTGACTGCGGACGCACAAATAAACTCGTAACAGCTAACAGCAGCACAGAACTCGAACGCGTAGGATTGCTTTTAATCGTAGATAACTCAGGGTCTATGTCAGAAGAGCATGACGCTATGTCTAAAAAGGGTGTCCCAAGCTTGTTAGCGGCTATGAAGGGTTTAGAATACAGGGTCGCCGTGAGCACTACGGATTATTATTACCATAACTCAGCCCCGCCTTTTAGGCACTTTGTGCAAGTATCGAACGAGCCGCCCTTTGGATACAATTGCAGAACGCCTATGGTGTCTGCAAAAAAAGTGACTGCACTGCGAAAATTGTTAGCACCCTTGCTCAACCTAGGGGTGGGGCCTATAAACATAAGGGGAGAGGTCTATGTTTTAGACCGTGGCCCTAATCGCCAAGATATTTCAGAAAGCGACGGCAATACAGCTAGCTTTTTAAAAGCTCAAAGGTCCTTATCAGGAACAGTTACTTGTACAGGAACAAGCGGTCACGATAATGAGCGCGGTATAAGCAGCTTTTTAAAGCTCATACGGGCTTATCATAATTCAAAAAATAATGAATCCACTCTGCTGTCGCAAGGGCTTTGGTTTTTTAAAAACTTGCGCCACTTGGCTGCAGTGGTGCTTACAGATGAGCCCGATGGGTCACGTACAAATGCCCAAACAGTAATAAACACCATGCGGTCTATTTTGCCGGATACGTCTTTTATGTGGAACTCTATTTATAGTACAGGCAGGTATTATCGCGATCTAACTAACTTAACAGGAGGCTCGTTTGGTGATGTGGCTGATACCGATACTTATGCTGATGTGCTAGAGGATGTGGTAGAAAAAGCGCGTCGCATTGTGATGCAGGTAAAATTAGAGTGCCAACCTTTAAACTACAAAAACACTGCAACCTACGATGAAGAAAACTCTGCACATAGGTTGGTTGAGGTGCTAGATGCATCTGATCAGCTGCTGTCGCCTCAGCCAAAATGCACTGTGGGCAGCAATTTAAAAGTGGATTGCAAAAAATGTGTAGCAGACTCTAATGGCGCCCTCACCTGCACCGACCCTTTAGACACCGGCCAGTACAAATTTAAGTACCAATGCGCAGCAAGTTAGAGTGCTAGAAAAATAAAATTGGGCAATAAGAGCCAACTCCGGAGCAGCCTCTGCAAGAGGCGTCTGCGAAGGAGGTGGCGCATTACCCAATTTTATTTTTCGACCTATAAGGGATCTATGGCCCTGCGGCTTTGGGCGATCTCTAAGCCCGAAGCCGCGACACTCACGTCAAAGCTCCGCCCGTTGAGTAAACCAAGTTAGAGTGCTAGTAAAATTCTCTGAGGTAGAGCGGCGGCACACTGATAGCCCCAACGGGGCGTCCATCAGGGTGCCAAGCGTCCTACAGAGAATTTTGCGGCCTATAAGGGATCTATGGCCCTGCGGCTTTGGGCGATCTCTAAGCCCGAAGCCGCGACACTCACGTCAAAGCTCCGTGCGTTGAGTAAACACAATTAAGAAGCATCTAAAAGTATTTTGGCTTTTAATTTAAAAACATGCTCTGTATGCTTTATAAGACTATCCGTGCTCCACTGACGGCGCCCATGGACAAAGTCAGAAACATAAGAAATAGAAACCCCCGCACGTGTCGCAAAAGCCTGAAGCCCCATAGACTTAATAGACTCCCTCAAGGCTTCTTCTAGGCTAAGGTTTTCACTATTGATTAAATGGGTAATATAAGATTGCGCAAAACTTAAGTCGTTAAACTCTTTTGCCACTAATGCGTTAAAGTTCT
Organism: Bdellovibrionales bacterium; assembly: GCA_965116155.1. Taxonomy (GTDB): domain Bacteria; phylum Bdellovibrionota; class Bdellovibrionia; order Bdellovibrionales; family UBA1609. The sequence goes on along the minus strand of OZ220488.1, from coordinate 1,562,629 downwards.
TGTTTCGATTCGCCATAATCCCTCCAATACTCTCTCGCTTTTTCAATATCATAGTCGTGACTGAAGTATGTTCTCTGGGGAAAAGCTATCCAGCACGTGAGGGCACCCTGGCATGGACCGCTTGCCTTGTGCACATGAAGGTGCGCAATCGGCGGCGCTCTCCGGCCATGGCGCCCTCACTAACACTTTTATGCTTACGCCATAAACCCTATACCCAGGCCCGTGGACAGTTTTTATTTCAAAAACACCACCCCTCAAGGCTTTAACAGATTTCCTGGCCCCTCCTTTTGCTACTCTTTGAACCAACCTAATCACAATGGCTCGGCTCATGGGGTCTAATTGCCTTAACCACACCTCAAAGGGGCCCCTTTCAGGGGCTGCCAAAGGGCTGCACTTGCCGCCTAAGGTTATTTTACTAGCACTCTAACTTGTTTATAAAAATAGCGGCCTGGGCCAAAGGAGAGGCACAAAAAAAAGCGCCTCCTGCTGCTCAGTGTCCGCTAAAAATTGGCCCAAACCCTCAAAGCTCACCCTGTGCGGCTTGGTACTTGTAGACTTAGATAAAACAAATACCGGCCGCGCCACCTGAGGAGTGTGCCACAAGGCATCCCTTAAGGCCTCTAAATTTTGAGCGCTCTCATACTCCGGGTGCATTACAAAACTCACCACAGCCTTAGGCGGCAACTGAGTGCGCATATCCACCAAAACCCGCATCCCCTGCTCTAAAGAGGCAATAGAAAAATGCCCCAGCTTTTCTAAATCCTCCCTAAACAACAAATCCACACCCCGCACCGCCACCAGCTTATGCACCTTTTGAGTACAGATATCCACATCGGCAACACGCAAAAAAACCCGATCCAGCTCCATATAAAAAAGCGCACGCAACTGCTGACAAGGCAAAGGCCCATAGGCCCTATACAAAACCACACCGGTAGAAAATAAAAAAATCCCAGCGGCCGCTAACCACGGCCACCAAGCAAATGATCCTTTTTGAGAACCTACATCAGAACCAACAACCGCCACAGCCACAGCCCGTGAAGCCCAAAGCCCCCACTAAGACCCGTGGGGACAGTTTTTTAAGCTCTTTTGATACCGGGTGAACTGCCTTGAAAAATCCCGCTTTAACCTCTGATGGAACTCGTCCTTGTTTTGAGCATTAATGCCAGAACCCGAAACCATACACCGCAGCTCTTTAGCCGATGTAAAATCCCACGCTCCCACACCCGGATTTGCCTTAGTCGCACCCGCAAACATAGAGTCAAAGTTCTTAACACTTGCAACATCCCAAGTCTCCACATGGGGCTCAGCCAAGCTCGCACCCGCAAACATATACTGCATATACTCCGCGCGCGATACATCCCACGACACCACATTAGGGCTCATCTCATCCGACCCATAAAACATAAAACTAAAATCCCGCACCTGCGCAGTGTTAAAGTTTTTAATGTCCACATCCACAAACAAAGTGTTCAAAAACATAAACCGCATATTGCGCACATTAGAAGTGTCCCAGCGCCCTAGGTTGGTCTCTAAACCCATGCCCTGCACATGGGCCAACAGCCCCTGCATAGAATCCACTGCAGCAGTGCTGGTAAGATCCTCCAACCACAACAATCTTAAGGCCTTGCAACCCCAAAAAGCGCCGCTTAAATTCCTCCAACCCAAGCTGCCCAGATTTTGAACCTCTAACAAACGCTCCCCACAGGCCGAAGACTTATACCCCTTAAGCAGCTTGTGCTCGGGGCTGTCCACCCGTACATTGCGCGCACTGAGTAGCTCTGGCCGAAAACTCCAAGCCGGCAACACGCCCTCAATTACCACCTCGTAAGTGCCGGGTGTTACGTAAACATGGCTCGCACCAGGGTCATTATAAGACTTGACCTGCGAAGGCTCAGTGTCATCACCCCAGTCCACCACAAAATCATACTCAAAACCCCGCACCAAAGGCAGCTGCAGCTTAGGCTCAGCCTCGGTAATCTCCCACAAGGTCACCATAGGCACAGGGTCGCGCGAAGGCTCGACAGGCGCTGATAAATCCCCCTTTTTCTTAGAGCAACCCACACAAAAAAATACCACCAAGAGCCACAACAAAGAATTTTTCATAAAGCACCCACCCCCTTTTACACGCTTATGTTAGCAGTATAAACACCCAGGCATCAACACAAATACCTATGTATTTTATGACGTTAAAGATCAGCCCAGGTCTTTAGCGATGTTTTTCTCATGCGACTCTAAGGTGCCGCCGCCGATTTCAAGTAGCTTGGCATCTCGCCATAAACGCTCCACCACATACTCGCTCACATAACCATAACCCCCCAAAACCTGTATGGCACGGTCTGCTAAGTTTTTTGCCATAGGCGCCGCCACTAGCTTCACCCCATCCGAATGGAGACGCCCCATGTTACTGCCCCCTCCCTCGCCGCCTTGCTGCCAGGCGCTGGCCACCCAGTACACATACGCGCGCGCCGCACTCCACTGCGCAAAACTCTGCGCAATATGCTTTTGCACCTGCCCAAAGGAACGGATTTTTTTGCCAAAAGCCTCCCTCTCACTCGCATAGCGGTTCATAACATCCAAACACCTGCGCCCTATTCCCAAACACATCCCTGCCAAAGCCAGGCGCTCGATTTCTAAATTTTGCATCATATGCTTCAAGCTCGCGCCCTCTTCACCCACCAAATGAGTACGCGGCACCAAGCAGTTGTCAAAAACCAACTCCGCCGTATTAGAAGCCCGCATGCCCAACTTGCCTCGAATTTTTTGCCCCACAGCGTAGCCCTTAAAGCCCCTCTCTATTACAAATGTCGAAATCCTCCCCCCATCCCCACGGGCATACAAAAACACCACATCCGCAGGAGTGCCTTTGTCGTCCAAAACCCCATTGGTGATCCACATTTTGCGCCCATTAATGCTGTAATCCCCACTGTCTAACCGCTTAGCCGTGGTCTGCATACCAAGCACATCCGTGCCCACCCCAGGCTCCGACATAGCCATGCAGCCCAGCTTTTTACCACTACACAAATCCGGCAAAAACCTACGCCGCAAATCCTCACCCGCACTAAAGTACAAATTATTGTTAACCAGCACACTCTGCACCAAATACGCCAAACAAAAACCCGGGTCCGAATAAGACAGCTCCTCATGCACCAGCACACTAGCCGCAGCATCCATGCCCGCGCCCCCATACTGATCAGGCACCGTTAACCCCAAAAGCCCCAGATCACCAAGCTTTAAAAACAGATCTAGGTTAAATACCTCTTTTGCATCATGCTGCTCCGCCTGAGGCTCTAGCTCGTTTTTAACAAACTCCTGCAGCATCTGCCGCAGCATCTCATGCTCTGGCGTAGGATTAAACAACCCCCCCTTAGACGTGGCGCTTAGCTGCTCCATACACCCCCTGTGCAAGTGCCTGGTACAATGCGCTCCCACCACACACCAGAGTGCTCAGGCTGTAGAGCAAAATCCCATCCGCCACCATTGCCACTCTCATCCATAAGGCACCTAAGGGGCGACACCTTAAACCCATCAGCATCATCAAAAACCACCACCACACTAGCATCCTCTAGGATGATTTTTTTTACCTTTAAATAACACCCTGCCCCCCATAGCAAATAAGCCGCAGCCGACGACAGCGTCACCACACCCGAAAAAAGCCCCATCAGCGCCACACCTTCCACCGCAACACTCAGGAGCTCTTGCATTTTTTTTGTAGTGGCTTTAAGCACAAACTGGGGCGACACGAACAGCAACGCCCCACCCACAAGCGCCACAGGGGCGCCGATTAAAAAAATCCTCCCGATGTCAGAGGCTTTTGCTTGGCACTCTCTCAACTGCTCCGCCGCCAGCGCCACGGTCCGCTCTGAACCTATTGCAGCATCTAAAGGCCCAGCACCCAAATCCGCTGCGCCTGCACTTGGCCCACCCCAGGCAGGAAACACCATGGCAACAACGCATGCTAAACCCGCCACCCACTCCAACCCAACACGCGCTAAGCTAATAGGGGCGTTATGTTTCTTGCCAAGATTTTTCATAATCCTTAACTCTGCACCCATGCGCACAAGAGCCAATCGTTAAACTCCTACGGGTATCGAGCATAACCGCCCACTCGTTTGTTTTTTGCTTGTTTTTTACCGCTCGCCGCGCCTTAGGGTGTGGACCATGGGTAAAGCCCATAGGGTGGTAAGACATCATGCCCGCATGCAGATTGTCACGGCTGAAAAAATCTCCATCGTGATAAAAAATCACCTCTTCGTAATCGATGTTTAAATGATAAAAGGGCACCTTGAGCGCGTCTGGGTCCTCCTCTAAAGGCCGCGGCACAAAAGTGCACACCACCAAATCGCGCCCACCATCAAAGGTCGTATGCGCACTGGGCGGCAAATGCACCCGGTGGCTCATTAAAGGGCAAATACGTGCGGTGTCTAAAGCCAAGGGGTATAAATCCCCTTTCCAGGCTACGGTGTCTAGAAGGTTGTGGCTAAAAGTAAAAACCGCCGTGTTCTGATCTTTACGAACAAAAATCTTCCTAGAGTGCAACTTTTTTTGCTTTAAAAAGCTGTGCTGCTTTTCTAAATCGGGCGCCTCCAAAGCTCCTACATCGTACAAAGCCTGCTGACCCACCAGGCCCTTATCTGGCACCTTAAAGTGCGCGCCCAGATTTTTAACAACCAAAAACTCCGCCGCCGCCTTGCCCTCAGCCCCACCCTCGTGCCACACACTAAACAGCAAGCCCTTGGGGATCAAAACATACACCCCTTTTTTAAAATTTAAGCACCCGTACTCGGTTAGCACCAGGCCTTGGCCCTTGTGACAAAACAAAAGCACATCGCCATCAGCATGGCGGTCCAGCACCAACTCATCGCCCTCTTTAAAGGAGGGCTTGCGCCAAAAAAACACCTCCACATCGGCATTGCGCAGCACAAAAGAACCCTCGCCCCAAGCGCTTGCCCCTTTGTCAAAGGCATTTAAGTCAAACATATACGGCCGAATCGAAGCCTCGCACTCAATTTTGCTCCAACCCGTGGGTGGATTTTTTTTAATCAAATGCGACACGCGGCCGTAAAAACCCTCTAGCCCCTGCTCCTCTTCCACCATAGTGTCCGGTATACCCTTGTGAGCCTGCGCAGGAGGCTGGCCTTGCTTATACCAAAACATTTACAAATACCCCCTACGGCGCTGGTCTTCTTCCATACTGTCAAACAAGGCCTGAAAATTCCCCTCGCCAAAACCATCATGGCTATGACGCTCGATGATTTCGTAAAAAATCGGCCCCACCACATTTTGGGTAAATATCTGCAGCAAATAACCCTCGTCATCACCATCTGCCAGGATGCGGTTTTTTTGCAAGTCTGCCAAATTCTCTTTGATCCCACTTAACCTGCGCGGCAAAGCCTCGTAATAGGTGTCGGGAACTTTTAAAAAATGCACATCCTTCGACCTCAACCACTCCACGCTCTGCACTATGCCCTTACTGCTTAAAGCCACATGCTGCACCCCAGAACCCTTGTAGGTATCAATGTACTCTTGTATTTGTGACTTCTCCCCCCGAGGCTCATTAACCGGAATAATCACCTTGGAGTTTTCTGAAACCATCACCTTCGAAACCAAACCCGTTTGCTGCCCTTCGATTTTAAACTCCCGCACCTGCCTAAAACCAAACACCTTGCTATAAAACGCGCACCACCTGTCCATTTGGTTAACCGGCACATTGTTAGTTAGGTGATCAATGCGATCCAAGCCCGCCCCTGCTCCCTGAGGCGCGCCCTGCACAGGCTCCAAGCCCTCCACCACAGAATCCAAAGCAAAGTCCCCCTCGCTGCCTTTTACAAAGTACATAAGCGAATCGCCCACGCCATACACTGCTGGAGGTTGCAAAAACGCCGCGCCCTTGTCCTCTAAGGGCCTTGCCCCACGCTCTTGAGCCTTAGCCTTAGCACCCGCAGGGTCATCTACAAAAAAGCCCACAGAGGCAATGCTAGGCCCATGCTGCGCGGCAAATTTGCCCGCAAAAGAGCTCTCGCGCTTGTTTAGCAAAAAATGCATCCTGCCCTGCGAGTATACATCCACCTGCTGCACACGGCTGCGATGGGTACACGCAAAACCCAACTGCTTAAACAAGGCCTCTAAAGCCTCAGGATCTGAAGAAGAATACTCTATAAACTGTATACCATTTAACAAAACTAAAACCCTCCCAAACTAGCCCCGCCCTTGTCAAAGCCCCCAAGCATAATGCATAAAAACCCTAACGCCCAAAAAAACGGCGGGCAAAAAACATGGCACACTATGCAAAAGGCCATAGGTTAAACCCGGCATGAGGCACTACTGGCACAAGGAGATAAGGCAAAAACTATAATGTCCTCTAATAAAGTTTATGTAAACAGATATCTAAATATGCGCCGCATTAAGTGCGTAGGCTTCGACATGGACCACACGCTGGTCAAATACAAAACCCGCAGCTTTGAGCAGCTCACGCATGACACCATTATAGACTACCTGGTTAAAAAGCTCTTTTACCCTGAGGAAGTGCTGGGGTTTAAAATGGATTTTCAACGTGCGATCCGGGGGTTGGTGATCGACCCTATACGCGGCAACTTGCTCAAGCTTAGCCGCCATGGAGCCATTGCCATTAGTTACCATGGCACCCGGCGCATGCACCCTGACGAACACAGCAGCATCTACAGCGGCAGTTATATAGACCTTAAAGACTCCATGTACCTTACGGTAGATACCGCGTTTTCTTTGGCTTTTACTTCTATCTATGCCCGCTTGGTGGAGTTTAAAGACGCTCATTCTAAGTCTGCTATGCCCACTTACAAAGAAATTGCCGACGATGTTAACCAGGCGCTCGAGCTCGCCCATAGGAGCGGAGTTTTAAAGGACAAAGTCGCCTTGGATTTAGACCGTTATGTCACAGCAGAGCCCAGTGTGGCTGAGGGTTTGGAGCGACTTAAGAGGTCGGGAAAAAAAATCTTCCTCCTCACCAATTCGCACTATGCTTACACGCGCACCCTGCTAGACCATACCCTGAACCCCTATTTAAAGGAGCACAAAGACTGGCAGGAGCTTTTTGAGTACGTCATTACTGATGCTGTGAAGCCGCGCTTTTTTTATGACGAGCTGCCATTTTTACGCATCGATCCTAAAAGTGGTCACTTGAGCTCCCAGGTGCACAAGCTCAGCCCCGGCATATACTATGGAGGCTGCGCCACGGCTTTTACAAAAGAGCTCAAGCTGCTACCTAATGACATTTTGTATGTGGGAGACCACATTTATGGCGATGTCGTAAGGCTAAAAAAAGAGTGCGCCTGGCGCACGGCTCTTGTAGTAGAAGAGCTAGAGGACGAAATTTTAAAACTCGCCCAAAGCGCACCGATACGCAGAGCAATACATGACCTCACCCAGCAAAAGCTGCAATGCGAGCATAATCTTAGTCAACTAGAAAGCCTGGCTAGCACCGAGCCTACAAACCCTGAGCTACTAGGTGCAGAGTTAAAAAAACACCAACTGCTCGACACTGCAATTACTGAAAAATCCGACGCCCTGCATGCATGCTTTAACCCCTACTGGGGAGAACTTATGAAAGCCCAATACGAAGACAGCTACTTGGCCTATCAGGTGGAGCGCTACGCTTGTATTTATATGTCAGAGATAAAACACTTTCTGCAGCTATCTCCCCACAAAAGCTACTACGCTAGGGCGCGTTTGTTGGCCCATGAACAAGAAGAGCACTTTGGTGCGTGATTTTTTGTACAAAGACACCCTCTGTGGGATGGATTGCCTTTTGCACCCCGCTTTGCCTTTGCACGAGTGGGCCGCTGCTAGCACAGGGCCCGTGGTGGTGCGCGTGATTTTCCATGGCTATGGAGCCAACTACCGTGATTTGAGTTTTTTTGCGAGGCATTTTGAAAACAAACCCGGCAGCTGGATGTTTTTAAACGGGCCTTATAAGGTCCCTTTGGGAGGGGCTTTGTATGGCAGAGCCTGGTACCCGTTTAGTATTCGCGAGTTTGAAACCATGCCCCGGGCAGAGCTTTTAAGCAAAATAGAGCACATGCACCCTGAGGGCTTAGACCAAAGTTGCAAGCAGGTGTCAGAGGCTTTGGCGGCTTTGTTTGCGCGCGCCGACGCTCCGCCTCGCTTTGTACTGGGAGGCTTTAGCCAGGGGGCAATTTTGTCAGTGCATATGGCGCTAATGCATTTTGCGCATTTGCCGCTAGATGGCTTGGCGCTTTGTTCTGGCACCCTAATCTGTCGTACACTGTGGCAAAAGAACCTGAACCGTCTTAAGGGTGTTAGAGTGTTTTTGTCGCATGGCAAAGGGGATGAGGTTTTAGATTTTGAGCTCGCCCTTAAACTTAAGAGCCTTTTAGAACAAAAAGTCCTATCGGTGGAGTTTGTTCCCTTTGAGGGAGGGCACGAGCTAAGCCCCAAGGTATTAAAAGGGTTAAAAGAGTTTTTTTAGTTTTTAGCGAAAAACAATCCTTAAGGAGCCAAAGAGCAAAGGAGCCTAAAGATATGCAAACACAAATAAAAGAACGCATAGAGCATTTGCTGCAATCACAACCGGTGGTGCTGTTTATGAAAGGGAGTCCCAGTTTCCCTCAGTGTGGATTTTCGGCCCGAGCGGTAGAAGTGCTAAAAGAGCTCCAGGCCAACTTTAAGGGCATAGATGTGCTGGAGGACAACGAAATCCGCCAGGGCATTAAGGACTTCAGCCAGTGGCCCACCATACCCCAGCTCTACATAAAGGGCGAATTTGTAGGGGGGTGTGATATTATGATGGAGATGTATAAAGCCGGTGAGTTGCAAAGCCTGTTGACAAAAAGTGCGCCTCAGGCATAGTCTGTGGGTCCCCTAGGAGCTTGCGGAGCCCCCTGGGCTTGCTGCGCATTGCGATTGGGGTACTATAAAGGAGCTGCTGTAGAGCATGGCACGGGTAACGGTAGAAGATTGTCTAGAAAAAGTCCCCAACAGGTTCTCGCTGGTGGTGTTGGTTTCTAAGCGAGCCAAGCAGCTGATCAAGGGTGCAGCGCTCACCTCTGTGCAAGAAAGCGGCAACATGAGCGTCGTAAACGCCCTGCGAGAGGTCGCAGGGGGCACGGTGGGCTTTGAGCACGACCCCCAAGGCCCCACCCCCCAGCAGCAGCTAGAAAAATATTTAAATCGTTAAAGGCAGGCCAAAATACCTTGAGCTCCGAGCGCTGGCTCTGCGATGGTGCCCGAAGGGCATATCGAGGAGGCGAGCGAAAGCCTCAAGGTGTTGTGGCTAGTCTTTAAATCCCCAAAATTGGATTAGGTCTTGGGCAGTAGGTTGGTGTGGGCAAAAATCCGCAAACAAAACCTCCGCATCCTGAGTGTTGCCTTTAGATAAAATACACTCCTCAAACCGGCGCCCCATTTTGTGTGACAAAAAACCACCCCGCTCAAACACCGGCCAAGCACCCGCCACCAACATCTCAGACCAAAGGTAACTGTATAAAACCGCATCGTATCCACTGTAAAATATATGCCCCATACTTAAAGACACACTATGATTTTTAAGGGGAGGTCACCACCTTGCCCTTGGCGTCCCATAGCTTACGCCGAGCTTCAGAACTATCTAAGTACTTCATGGCTTGTAGATAATCCGAATAGTCTATGCCAATCACGTATTGATTTTTACCGCCTGCAGCTTGAGCCTTTTTGCAGGCGACGGCTTTTAAATCCTCAGGCAACCCTGATATCTCATCCTCGCTCAAATATAACTTAAAGTCCGCAGTACTTCGCCTAAGGTTGTCGTTAAACTGAATACTTAAAGCACCTAATTTTTCCGAAATGGCACGAAAACGCTCTTGATTTTTTGCACTAAGACCCGCGCCGTTTTTTAAAAACCTGCTATACGTCTCATTAAGAAAGCTAGAGCGGTATTTGAACAGCTAAGGTGCTAGCTGGGGCGGGTTACTCAGGCCGGTGCCGGTCATTTTGAAGGCGTAACTGTCTTGGCCACTTTGAGGAGTCTTAAACTGATCCACAAAACTCAGTACCAGCTGAATAAAAGGCTCCTCTTTTATAGAGTGCTTGGCCTTGATTTTCATGTCCACCGTGTACTTACCCACGCTCCACTGAGGCTTGTCGCTCAAAGCCACCCGCGCCCTCGCCTCTACAGCCAAAGGATCCGCAGGTTCACCCAAAGCCAATTCGCTCATGTCTAACCTGCTCTCCTTAAACACCACGCCCAGTTGCGCCGTCTTAAACTCCAAGCCTGGCAACCTAAAACCTGCCAAGCTACCAGACGCCATTCCCAAAGGCTGCGCCTTAGCACGCAAACTTATTTGAGACTGAGCCCAATCCTCCATATCCACCTGGGCGCCCACATCCACACCCAACTTACCCCTCAACACAACGGGACAAGCTAAAAGCATGCACAAAGGCTCTACATCTACATCCTTAGCTCGCAGCTTTAGACCTTTTTCACCACTTAAACCCCGACCCAGGCTTAACATAATGTCCATTTCGCCATCACCAAACACTTTGCTCAGCTTAAGCCCAAGAGCCATTTTAAGCAAAGCCCACTCGCGCCACACCGGCACCAATACAAGGCTCTCAGCCTCTAGCGCCCCCGGCCTTAAAGGACTTTTTACACTCACCTTAGTAAGCTTCAACCCCAAAGGGTAAAAACTAAGCCCTGCTTGCTCAAAATTCATATGTAACTTTTGATTAGTAGCACGAGACACCAAACCCGCCCCATACTCCAAAGCCTCTTGGTACGGGAAAAGCAGCACCACAAAACCAAAAAACACCACCACCCACAAAAACACATGCCTTTTGTGGGACTTTAAAATCAAAGTTAAAAACCGTGCCAAGCCCCTTATAAGACCCATTAGACGCCTCCTGTGTCGGGCGCATCAGCCGAAGGAGCTTCAGGAACAGCAGGAGGCGTGGCCGGCGCACCTGCATCACCCCCCGGCGCACCAGAGGGAGCAGCAGGCTGCGTTGCACCTTCTGCTACTGCCTGCGCAAGCGGCTTTGTCTCAGGAAACTTAGCAGCAGCAAAGTGAAACACCACATCAAAATACCCAGCACTGCCTTGGGCTTCTGTTAAAGCCGAAGGCTCCATATGCAAACCCGCTAGCTTCACACTCGGACTCAAAGACTCCACTTGCTCTGCTAATTTTACCACCTGCGACACATTTAACCCCGCCAGCTTTAGCTCTACTACCTCTTGCGCCACAACCGACACGCCCTGCAAGCGCGGCGACCGACCTTGCGCAACCCCCACCCCCTGCACCTGCTGAGGCGCTAGCAGCTCCGTTTGCAACAATGCACTAATACGCTCCACAAGCTCCCCTGCCCCAAACTGCGGCACACTAAAGGCCGAGGGCACCTGAGCTGCCTTAAACAGATGGTTCAAAAGCTGCCGATCCTGCTGCACCACTGTAAAACGTGCACGCGCATCCTGGTAAAACGCATACGGCACGCTGCCCACCACTAAAAGCAGTGTCACAGCCAGACCCCACACCACTAGTCGTTGCCCTCTAAGAGAAAGAGCAAAAAATCTCTCCTCCACCTGAGAGTATAAAGCACTCTCTTGCAACCTAAACAGTAGCTGCTTAACAAGCTCCCTTAATCTATCTACAATATCCTGCACACCCACCTACAAGCTTTTTATCTGCACCTCAAAACCAAAACCCGCACCCTCAGGCCGCTCGCCTGCAGCTAAGTCGTTTACCTCAACAGATAAGCCCAAGTTTTTAAGCCCCTCTCGCAAAGCACGCACATCCGTCGGCTCTCCTTGGCCTGCGATTTTTAAAACCGACGGCTCAAATAAAAACTTTTGCACAACCAAAGATGTCTTCGGCATAAGCTCACTTAAACGTGCTAACACATGCAGCGCCGAAGGAGCCTTTTGCCAACTCTCATAAGAAGCATAGAATTTTTTGCGCGCATCTGCAGAGTCTATATAACTTTGAATAGTAGGCACTTTAACCTGACTGCGTGGCAAGCCCGTAATGCTTACTGCATGCTTTGTTAAAGCTGCATAGGTATCATCGGATAGCCTTTGACCCAGTGATGCGCTCCAAACGCCCCACACACAAGCCAAACAATACAGCGCTACAGCCGATGACAAACCCACACGCCAACGCTTAAACATCGCCCCTATATCCTGACCCGAAGGCTTAAAAGCACCTTTTAAAAAGTTCGGCCCCCGAGTGCTTGAGCGCTTAAACCCCTCAAGCGCTAAACCCAAGGCCCCAAGATAAGACGGATGCTCCTTTAACGACCAGTCACCCCGCACTCCTGTGCCGGTTTCATCAAAAACATGCACTGGCATATTGATCCCTTGGGTTATTAAACCTGCCACGTTCTCTATGCGCGCACCCCAACCACTACACAGCACACGACCACACTGCACAGAATGCTCGCTTTGACACTCTGTTAAAAGCAGCATCAACTCTCTTAAGAAAGGCCCAAAAGCCTTTTTTACCACCTGAGACAACGCCGTATCGCGCCTTGAGGCATCTTTGTAATCTAACAAAACCTTAAGCCCCTTGCTGCGCACTCCCCCTAAGGCCTCTAAATAACCTAAGCTGTACTTGTGCGCGATGGCTTCAATAACATTGTGCATGCCCCAATCCACACTGCCCACATCTAAAATATACTGGCCCGATACCAAAACCACCTTAGTGCTTTGGTGCCCAAAGTCTAACAACACATCACAGTATTTTGACCTTTCTGCTTTTGCATTTTTTTGCGACAACAAAAACACATTCGCAAATGCCAAGCTCTCTACCCCCAATACATAAGGCTGCAGGCCTGAAGTTTTAAGGGTCTCTAAATAACCGCCGATTTTGTCTTTTAAAGCCGCCACACCCAAAGTTTGCACTCCGCCCAACATGGGGCGACCCATTTGCACATCGCACACAGAGTTATGCATAGAAAACGGAATTTTATCCTCTAGCTCAAAAGCCAGGGTTTTTAAAATTTTGTGCTTTTCTTTAAACGGAAAAAAAATCGACCTCGTGCACACGTGCCGATCAGGCAAAGCCAACACAAACCGCGCCTGCCCGGTGTTAAAAAGCGACACAATATGCTTTAAGTGCTCTAAAGTCTCCAGACTAATGTCGGCATTGGGTTTGGTAGAAAACCTAAACTCCTCTGCGCGCACCACCTCATAACGCGTGCCCGCCATTTTGGCTGCAACAAGCTTAATGCTATAGCTGCCAATATCTACACCCACGCTCAACATACAAGGCCAGTTTAGCCTATGGTTGAGCCTTTACACAACGCGCTTCTTGCTTGGTGTATGCACTTAGCATGCTAAGCAGCTCGGGGTCTGTCTGGCTCAAGGTACTAAGTTTAGCCAAAGCTGTACGAAACTCTTCTAGGCTTTTTTGAGGCCCAGAGTCCTCATATTTGCAGGCCAGCATATAATGCTTAAGAGCGTCTTTGTAAAAAGCCCCTTGAAACAAAGAAATCGCTAAAGCCAAATGCCCACGCGCCGAGTTGGGCTTGTTTTGTACGGCGTTTTTTAAAAACCTTATCGCTACCATGAAATTTTTTTGAGAGAAAAAAAACTCCCCCACCGACCACTGTATAAACTCTGACCCTTTAAACTTCTTAGCCGCCTGGGTTAGCACTTTTTCTGCCTGCGCCGTTTTGCCCTGATAAGCTAGACCATAAGCTAAGTCTATATAGTTGGGTTCGTAGGAGGGGGTTTTTTTAATAGCCCTTTTACAGGCTAAAATGCTCTCCTTAACCAACTTGGCTTGAGTTTGAGCCGAGCATAGTGCATTTAAAAACTCCCCTCTTGGCCCCATGGCCTTCATGGCGTTTAAAATTAGGCTCCTTTGCGCGAACCAGTTTTTTTGCTCCTCGTAAAACTCTACAAGCATTCTAAAGCTCGGCAAATGCTTCGGCGCCAAAAGTGTGGCTTGCTCTAAGTTTTTTGCTGCTTCATCCTGATTGCCTTTTTGTAAAAGCGCTTTTGCCAACAAAAAATACGGTCTAAACCTCGGGGGGGTGGTTTTTTGAATCAGCCTTTCTAAAAGTGCAATGTTGGCGTCCCATTTTTTGAGCTGAGCATAGGAATCCGACAATAGCATTACACTATCAAAACCAATCTCGTTAGAGTAAGGCGCCAACACTACAACCACCTTTTTATGGTTTTTGCTTTTGTAATAGAGGTCCGCTAAATCCTCACGAGTGGGCACATGGTCTGGATTTTGTTTGAGCTTTATTTCTAGCGCACGCCTTTTTTGCACGCTAGCAATATGCCGCTGTGGAGTTTTTTGCGGCTTTTGCACGCGGCCAGGGCGCTTGTTGAGGTGCTTGTTGGCTTGTGTATTGGGCTGCTGACTAACAGGACCTGAGCGCTCTAAACTAAATCCGGGCTCTACCTCGATTTTAGTTTGGTTAGAGCGACCTGGGGGAGACTTGGTGTTTTTGCTAGACCACGCCACATGCGGCATGCCGCAGCAAAGCACAACACTAACCCAACCTATGTACCAGCGCATGCTTTTTATACTACCACATCGTGACTGAAGTATGTTCTCCGGCTTCCGGCTGGCGAGCTCTCATACCATATTAGAGCTTTGACAATATGTCTTACAGGCACATAGATGCCTTTTAGCTGTCTAGCGCCCTAACTTGCGCCAGAGTCAGCCGGAGAACATACTTCAGTGCACAAGGGCTAATACTTAAACCTGCGACAAGTTACATATTTCGTGCACTATAGGACCCCCCAGAGAGAACCTCTCATTTTGCATGCTTTTTATACTACCATGCAGATGCAGCAAAAAAATTAGTTCATGTATTTAGTTCATGTATTCATGGCAATTTATACGCTCTAAACAAAAGCCCGTAGGCTCTAAAGACGCCACCCGCTCTATAGACTTAATTCTGCGGCTGCCTTTGGTGTTTTCTAAAACCAATATATAAGGCACACACAAGCCTATAAGTTTACGCACAGTTTGCACACTCCACTGAGGCGCCCCTATTTGGATCATCATCTCCAGCCTGTACAAAGCCTGGTGTGCTGTTTGAGCATGCAGAGTGCAAAAGCCACCACTATGCCCTGTAGCAAAAGCCATAAGCAAATCTTTAGCCTCCGAACCTCTTGCCTCTCCTACAGCAATGCGATCAGGGCGCATCCGTAACGCCTGCTTCAGTAGATCGTCTTGCAAATAATCTCGCAACTGCCCCATGCCACTCGTGCGCGTTAACAGCTTGACACTGGCTGCGTTGGGGCAACTAAGCTCATCGGTATCTTCTATAATGAGCAGCCTTTCGTTATGAGGGATTTTTTGTATTAGAGCATTCATTACAGATGTTTTTCCTGTACTAGTAGGACCCACAATGAGCAGGCTTTTTTTATCACGCACCAGAAGTGACAAAAAATCTGCCTCTTGTGCCGTACACCAATTAGCCTCCTGCAAACGCTCCAAAGTCCAAGGGCTATCAGGGTGACGCCTTAGGCACATATGCACCTGGCCCTTTACCAAAGGGGGCTGGATAATATGCACCCTGAAACCGCGCCACATGGTGTCTACAAAGGGCTGATTCAAATGGGTTTGCACCTGGCTTTGCTGACAAAGCCTTAAAACAAAGTTCGTATAAGTAATGTGCGACAAAAAACTATCTTTAAGCCTCTTTAGCCCGCCACCCTCTTCAAACCAAATATTGTTATACGAGTTAATAATAACCTCCGTCACTCTTGGACAAGCAACCAAAGCATCTAGAGGCCCTAAGCCAAAAAACTCACACTGTACACGGCCTTTAACATTCTGAGGCAGGGCTTCGCATTTTTGAAAAATGCAGTCATATGTGCTTTTCATTTGGTGTATTTGCGCTAAGTCTAAATCTAAAGATACCTGCGCTTCTTCAAAAATTTTATCAAAATAACCCTTTACCTCTGGGTCTAAGTTTTTATTAGGCACAGCCTCAGCCCGCAAGGGCTTGTGCTCTATTAGAGGGTGAGAAATAGCTTGCTGCATGGGGGCCTCCTAAACTTAAATAGGCTTGTGGTTCACCAGCTCTGGTGTAATAAAAATTACTAAATCTGTTTTGTTTTTCTGAAAAGCACGACTACCAAAAAGTGCACCCAAAATTGGAATATCTTTTAGCAAAGGCAGCCCATCAGAAGACCGGCCCAAGCTACGCCTAATCAGGCCCGACAAATAAACGCTCTGGCTGGAGTTAAGATCAAACTGTGTAGACACTTTGTTGGTTTTAAGCGCCGGCATACCGCCGGGTATTTTTTGAGATTCATCTATAAGAGAAATCCCAATATCTACATCAAGCTTCATCCGCCCATTACGCCGCACTTGGGGCTTTAGTGTTAGCTTTATGCCGTGCTCTTTCCAGCTGACACTGCTACGAAAGCGGCTGATTTGCCTTACAACCGCAAACTCGCCGCCAGCTAAAAACTTAGCCTCACCTTTGTTGCGGCACAAAAGAGTCGGCGCCGCTAGTATTTGCCCATGCCCTTTGGTGGCCATGGCATTCAAGGCCACCTTTAAACTCGGCCACTTGGGACTGGCTTTAAAAAGCTCGGCCTCATAACCACTGCCCCAGTTAAGACCATAAAGACGGCTGGATTTAAGGTTCACCTCCGCTAGCACAACCTGTATGCGCAAAGTGGGCTCTATCAGTAGCTGCTGTGGATTGTGGTGCACGGTTAAACCATAGGCTTTAAACAGACTGCGCACACGGTTTAGATCTAGGCTGTCTTTAGCACCACCCAAGCTCACATAAGTCTCAGGATAAAAATATATCAGTGGCACAGGTAAATGATGCGCCTGCGAAAGCTCTGAAAAAAACAACAAACTCTGCAACCGCAAAGCCTTAGGCACTAGAGCCGAAAAACTATACGGCACCCTCAAGGCCGCCAGGTCGTGCCAGTCTTGCATTTTATTAAGCCGCCCCCGCACGTAGGTACGACCACCCAACAAGTGCGCGCTTAAACCCTTGGCTTTTTGTGCAACTTGCTTGATTTTTTGAAAGTGCTGCAACGCACTTTGCGCATGCACCCTGACACTGTACACCCTCTCGCCATGGGCTCCCTGTGCGCGCACCAACACGCTCCCTGGGGCCAAAGCCACCACCTTAACCCGCCCATCTTCCACCGGCTCTACGCGCACCACCCCCTCTTTTTGTACCAGCACCTTTTGCACTCCTTCGGCGCTGATATAGTGCGCATCCCCCACCCCTAAGCTAAAAAACTCCCTCGCCCCATGGGACAAAGAGCCCAAAATCAAGAGCCCAATAAATAGAGAAACTATTGCGCGATGCATCTAAGCCCCCATATGGCTTGCTTGCGTAAGCATAAAAGCGCCAGCAAAAATGTCTTCAGCCCTACGCAGTCCAGCTGATAGCGCTGCCAGGCGCGGGCCATCAGATGGACAAGTGGTCCTGCCTGAAGCATTTTTGCGCGCTAGACAGCTGACCCATGCAAAACCCGGGCCAAGTTGAAACGCAATTAGAGTGCTAGCCCAATAGTATGGGACAAAGCGGCGATACTCTCGTCAAAGCTCCGTGCATTGAGTAAACCATTTGATGCATGGCATTAAGGTTCTGAGTGTGTTAATACAACAGGCCATGGTTCGGCGGCGTAAAGGCACATCGGGTTTGGGCAAAGTTTTTGATAAGTACGCTTATTATCGTGAAGCTGTGCAATCGCCGGAGAGGGATGTGGAGTTTTTGGATCAGGCTTATAAAGACCTGCGCAATAAACCTGCCCAACGATTGGGGGAGGATTTTTGCGGGACTTTTGCAATTAGTTGCGAGTGGATAAAGGCAGGCGCTCATAGAAGAGCTGTGGGTGTGGACATGGACCAGGAGCCTTTGGATTATGGGCAACGGGTTTATGGAGCCGAGCTAAGCAAGGACGAAAAATCACGCCTGCAATTGTGCAGAGCAAGTGTGTTAGATCAAGACCTACCTGGGGGTTTAGATATTGTGGTGGCGCAGAATTTTTCTTATTTTGTGCTAAAGGAGCGCGCTCAAATGCGGGCTTATTTTGCCTCTAGCTTGCGGCGCTTAAAGAGGGATGGCATTTTTGTTTTAGACTGTTTTGGTGGTAGAGATGTTATGGGTGCAGTGGAGGAGTCTACGCGCCATGGCAATAAGTTCACCTATTATTGGGATCAGGATTTTTATGACCCCATTAATCAAGAGGGGAAGTTTTGGATACATTTTCGGCCCTTCAAGGGGCGCAAGTATGAAAAGGTGTTCGAGTACGATTGGCGCCTTTGGGGAATGCGTGAGCTGAAGGATATTCTTTTAGAGGTTGGGTTCAAACGCTGCTTGGTGTACTGGGAAGGTACTACGCCAGAGGGCGAGGGGAGTGGAGATTTTGCTGCATGCGAAGCTACGCAGGAGGAGGTGGATTCTTGGGTGGCTTATATTGTGGGCCTTAAGTAGAATTATTATACGAAGGGGCTTGTAGCTCAGCTGGTTAGAGCACACGCTTGATAAGCGTGAGGTCGATGGTTCGAGTCCATCCAAGCCCACCAAAGTTAAAGTTACAGACTAGCCAAAACACCTCTTGCTGGAAGCGCAGCCTGATGAGCACCCTTGGGTGCTCCAGGCAAGCGGAAAGCCAAGAGGTGTTTTGGCGGTCTATGAAGCTGTCTATGGCCCTGCAGGTTAGGTCTAAGCCCGTACCCGCAAGTGCGATTTATATAAGCCGAGAAAAACAATGTCGCCTGCGTCCGGGCTTTATTGATCGCGATAAACCAAGGCGTGACCTAAGCTGCCAGATTAACTTAACGCCATGGACACCTCTTGCTGGAAGCGCAGCCTGATGAGCACCCTTGGGTGCTCCAGGCAAGCGGAAAGCCAAGAGGTGTTTTGGCGGTCTATGAAGCTGTCTATGGCCCTGCAGGTTAGGTCTAAGCCCGTACCCGCAAGTGCGATTTATATAAGCCGAGAAAAACAATGTCGCCTGCGTCCGGGCTTTATTGATCGCGATAAACCAAGGCATGACCTAAGCTGCCAGATTAACTTAACGCCATGGACACCTCTTGCTGGAAGCGCAGCCTGATGAGCACCCTTGGGTGCTCCAGGCAAGCGGAAAGCCAAGAGGTGTTTTGGCGGTCTATGAAGCTGTCTATGGCCCTGCAGGTTAGGTCTAAGCCCGTACCCGCAAGTGCGATTTATATAAGCCGAGAAAAACAATGTCGCCTGCGTCCGGGCTTTATTGATCGCGATAAACCAAGGCGTGACCTAAGCTGCCAGATTAACTTAACGCCATGGACACCTCTTGCCAGAAAGTGCAGTCCCAAGGGCAGCTCAGGCGCGTCTATCCTTGGGACAAACGAAAGGCCCGAGTTTGTTTTGCGGCCTATAAAGCTACTACAAGCCATCCGTCTACCTGAGCTCCTGCTATCACCACACCCCTGCAGCTCAAGCAAGGCGCCCCAGAATCGTCCACAGGACATATGCCAGTCTTAAAGAGGCTGTTCTGAGGTTGGCTCTTATTGCCCCATTTTATTTTACTAGCGCTCTAATTTGTGTTTACTCAACGCACGGAACTTTGACGGAAGTGTCGCGGCTTTGGACCTAGGACATCCAAAGCCGCAGGGCCATAGATCCCTTATAGGCCGCCTAATATTCTGTGGGGCGCTTATCTCCCTGATGGCCGCGCCTTTCAGGCGCTATCAGGGAGACTGCGCTTTGCCCAGAATATTAGGCTAGCGCTCTAATTTGTGTTTACTCAACGCACGGAACTTTGACGGAAGTGTCGCGGCTTTGGACCTAGGACATCCAAAGCCGCAGGGCCATAGTAGCTTCATAGGTCGGAAAATGCCCTGCGGGACACTTGTCTCTATCGCGGACACCCCCTAAAGGGGGTTGCGCTAGAGACTGCGCTTTATCCCAGGGCATTTTCCTAGCGCTCTAATGCTTACGCACTAACTTATAAAAACAATGTATTGGTTTTTGATGACTTTTTGAAAGTCTGCAGAAAGCCGCTGCCAGTCCAAAACATCCACCTTAAAGGGGATGTCGGACTCCTCAAAATCCACCTGCAACAAGCTAAGCGCTTTAAAGTTTGTTTTTTCGTCCGCAACAATTACAAGGTCCAAATCGGAAGTCTCTACAGCAGACCCACTCACCCGAGAGCCAAAAGCCCACACCTTAGCATGGGGCAAGTGCCGAAGAAAAATTTTTTTAACCGCCTCCTCATAGCGCGGCGCTAGATCAAGCTTCAATCTTTTCCTCTAATTTTTTTAACAAAAACTTAGCATCCTTTAAAAAAGGCGCCGCTGCACAAAAAACCTCTTCCGCTATATCGGCATTATAAATATGGCTGGTTAGGTTTCTTTTTTTTCTATACTCAAACCAGCTAGATACATGAGACAAAATTCCACTCCTATGCCCCAGCCTAAACACATCATGCACCGCCATCTCATCCACGCGCTCATCTGTGGCCTGTTTTAGGTACCGAAACATTAATCTGCGCGCAACCTCATAACACACCTCAAACGACTGAATAACACTCTCTCGCAAAGCCTCTTGCAGCTTCTTTGTACCCTTAAACTCATCACAAAGCTCTAAAGAGCGCTCCAGTGATTTAATGGTTTTCTCTAATGCCGACAGGTTTAGCTTTATAGGCTCCACTGGCTTAGTACCTCATTAGATTAGTACCCATACGCGCTCAAGTTGGGCAAAGCAACTCCCTTGCGGCTGGCCTCTTTGCGCACTTCTTCCAACTCCACCTCCAGGCTTTTAAGCAAATCACTGTTGGGATCGCGGTCTTTTTCATCCGCATAAAGGTCCAGCAAGGTGCGGTAAGCCACCCTTATGCTGCCTCCTTCGGTGTAAATTTCAGACGCCAAACTAAACACCCACCACGGAGCACCCAGTCTACCCGCACGCACCAAAAGGTCCGCAGCCATGTCCTTATCCTTAGTCTCAAACAGGTTGTGATAAGCCGCGGAATACAAAATGTTCCAATTGTGCGGAAAGCCCTTAATAGCCAAGTCGTACACCTCTGTCGCCCCATGCACATCGTCCACCGCCACGCTAAGCATAATGCCCCCCGTGCGCGCTGGGCCCAAAAAATGCGGCGACAGCTGCAAAATGCTTTTTAACATATGGTACACCCAGCCCTTATTGCAGTTCATAACACGGTCCGGGCCAAAAATAGACTGATCCACTCCTTTTTCGATGCCTTGTTTTTTCAGATTCTGCTGTCCACAGTAATGGTAGTCCTGCACAAGCCTCAACCATAGGCTGTCGGCAATATTGTCCTGATAACCAAAGCTGAATCTTTCGATATTTTCATAATTGGGCGGTAAAAACTCCAATGGGCTGCGCTCCGTTTTAGCCCCCCATACATTTGCCCACCCCACGTACACCACAGAACACAAAAAAACCAGCACACCTAAAAGCTTCACCCTGCCCCCCTAACTAGTATACAACATAAAATCATATGGCCTTTTTAAAGCTATGCCTAGCCCCCGTGTTGTCCGGCATCTTGGTGGGCACTAGTTATTTGCCCTTTTGGCCCTGGGGGGTGTTTTTTTGCTTTGTGCCCCTAGCGCTTTTTTGGCAAAAGCACGCGCACGACCTCAAGCGCATACTCTTTGGAGGGTGGTTGTGCTCTTTTATACTCAGCCTAATAGGCTTTTGGTGGATCGCCGAAACCGCCCACAAATTTGGCAGGCTACCTTGGCCCATTAGCTTGCTAGTACTTTTGGGGTTTAGTAGTTTTGCTAATTACTTTTTAATGGCAGCAGGAGCTTTGTGGTGGGGGCTTAGGCGCCTAGGACAACGCTTGCGCCCCAACACCTCGCCTTATACCTTACCCAACTCGACGATGGTTTTGTCTTGCATTGCTTTGTGTGCGCACTTGCCCGGTATTTTTAGGTGGCACTTGGGCTACACCCTTATGCCACTGGAACCCTATGTAGCTTGGGTGCACAACGCCGAGCTAGTAGGAATACAAGGCATGGGTAGCTTGATTGTGCTAAGTAACATTTTTGCGCTCTGGGGCTTAAGGGCAAAAAAAATCCTCTTACCCAGCTTGTGCTTAGTTAGCGTGTGGGGGGGGGCGCATATTTCGGGGCAATACCTTAAGCAGCGCTTACCGCAGCCAGAGCAAAGTTTAAAAGTCCTAGTCGTGCAGGGTAACATTGGGCATATCTCTTTTTTACCGCACCACCCGCACTTATCTCCCAAAGCTCTTGCGGCCGAGCACTATTGGAGCTTAACCCAAAGCGCTTTGCAAAGGGCCAAGCAAAAACCCGATCTCATTTTATGGCCCGAAACCGCCTTAAGGTTTGTGTTTTCGCCCCATGTGCCTCTTATGCCCAAGCAAAAACGCCTCGTCCAAAAACTACAACAGTGGAACCTGCCACTTTTAACGGGTGCGTACTCTTATGATATGAAAGCCCGGCAGCACACAACGGCGATGGTGCTGTTGCAAAATACGGTGCCTGCACAGCAGTCGCAAGTGTACAGCAAGCACCATTTGTTGATGTTTGGGGAGTACGTGCCGGGCAGCAAAATATGGCCCTCACTGCGCAGGCTTGTGCCAGCCGGGAACTTTACTCCGGGCCCTGGCGCAGGTGCGCCGTTTGAAGTTTCTTTTGGCACCGAGGATATGGTTGCGCGTTTGGGAGCGTTTATTTGTTATGAGTCTTTGTTTGCACACTATGTGCGCGATGTGGCTCTGGGAGGAGCAGATGAGCCGGTAGATGTGTTAGTGAATATTACCAACGACTCTTGGTATGACAAAAACTTCGAGCCCCAGCAGCACCTTTATATGACCCTTACCCGTGCAATAGAGCTGCGTCGCCCTTTGGTGCGGGCGACCAATACAGGCATCAGCACGGCAGTGCTTGCTAATGGGCGCGTGCTGTCTAAAAGCCCTTTAGATGCTGCGTGGACCCAGGTGTATGATATTGCTTTTGCCCCTCAAGCTCCACGCACTCTCTACATGAATGAGCCCTGGCTCGCCTTGGCGCTCCTTGTTGCCTTTTTGTTTGAAGTTTTTATTGCCGCTTATTTACCCATGGAATAACCACACAACTGACACAACATGAAACACCTAATTTGACCATATGCGAAGGCGCCTGTAGAATGGTTTTCCATGGACAACTTAAAAGACGTAATTTTTGATAAAAATGGTAAGCCATCTCTGCGGATTGTGCGAGATGAATACCTTGCCCCATGTGAGCGTAAGTTTTACGCCGGATATATAGAGAAAGGCCGCGCATATGATTTTAACGGTAACCAAAGAGGTTGGTTGGATAGTGACGGGGTATTACGAGATTTAAACGGGAGGTGCGTTGGCTTTTTATCGAGCGCCAATGGCACATGCCACCCTGTGTTTCCTAAAACAAAACAGCCCACCAAAGACTTTGCAGCGCTGCCAGAGCCTCCCTTAAAGCCTGTGTCTCTAGAGGACACAGGCTTTGAGCTGGAGCCCAAAAAAGAATGGGCAGATAAAAACCCTGTGGGCTTAATGATACCTTAAATGCGCCTGTACACTCTCTATGTGGATGACAGCCGAGCATTGCGGCCAAAAAGACCATCAGAAAACCTGGTATGGGGTGGATTTATTGTTGAAAAATCTACCGAAGAAAGCTTGCTGCAAAATTTTTTTAAACTAAAAGCTCAATTTAAATTAAGCCCATACGACTCTGTAAAATTTAGCCCACCAAAAGATCCCAGATATAAGCCACAAAGAGACATAGAAGATGGAAACAGCTTTCGAAGTAAAATGGTGCGCCTAATTGCAGATTCTGATGTGACCTTAATGGGCGCGTATTATGCCAAAGAAAGATCGAAAGATCTGGATTTTACCAAGATGGGCTTTCAGCTTATAAATGACTTATCTACAAGGCTGCAGTTTTTCTTGCAAGAAAAATCTTCTGGCCAAAATAAGGCTAGGGGGTGTATTGTTCTAGCTTATCCTGGCCCCAAAGAACCTAGAGGCTTTAGTGAAAAATATTATAAAATACGAAGCAACCGCGCTTCTCTTCAAGAAAAAATGGTTGAGCTTAAATTATTAGACTACTCTCTTTGTTTTTCTTTTGAAGCAGACAATCCATTAATGCAAATCGCAGATTATGTAGTGGGCAGCATTGCCTGTGCAATAAAAGAAAAAGATGACACATATTTTAAAGTTATGAGGCCACGCTTTAGGCACAAAAAAGGCAACATTAAAGGCTATGGGTTAATCGCTTACCCCCATTATACTACTGAAATAGATCGGCTTTGCGAAATTTCAAAAGATTAAAGCACATCAGTTATGAAAAGGCGACGGGTGCGGTGTGGGGCGCAGGCCAAGGGGGAGAGGGCAGCACGCAGGCGCCTTCGCGCACAACCACGCGGCCCCCTACAATGCAGCTGTGCACAGCGCCCACACAATCAAAACCATCAAAGGCCGTCCAGCCACTTTTGCTGACAATATGTTTATTGCTCAACCTATGCCTGGCTCCCAAATCCACAATACTAAAATCCGCATCATAACCCACCTCAATACGCCCTTTGTGTTTAACCCCAAAAAGCGCACACGGACGCACACACATAAGCTCCACCAAACGCTTTAGACTAAGCTTTTTATTGTGCACATGGGTCAACATAATGGGCACCATAGTCTGCACACCCGTTAAGCCAGAAGGGCTCTTAGGCCATGGAAGAGATTTTTCTTCCAGCGTATGCGGAGCATGATCAGAGCCCAAAACATCCACCACACCCTCTTGCACCGCTTGCCACAAAGCCTCTTGGTGCCTTTTGTCTCTTATGGGTGGGTTACACTGAGCCAAAGCTTGCACGCGCTCGTAACACTCAGGCGCCGCAAGAGTAAGATGCTGCGGTGTAACCTCTACCGAAAGTAGCGGGTCTTGTTGTTTTTGTTTTTTTAAAAACTCCATCTCCTTAGCCGTTGACACATGCAACACATGCAAAGCCCTACCCGCAGCCCTTGCCAAAGCACAAGCCTCTTTAGTAGCCAGCAAGGCACACTCTTCGTCCCGCCACAAAGGGTGCAAACCTACCCCGCCCTTTTTACCAAACACAGCCAAGCGCTCTTTTAAGCGGGCTTCGTTTTCAGCATGCACCGCTACCCGCTTTTGCCCCAACTCAAAGGCTCTCTTTATAAGCTGCGTACGATCTAGCAAAAGACTACCCGTACTAGAACCCATAAAAATCTTAACCCCACACACGCCCTCTAATTGTTCCAGATGCTTTAAGTGTTCTAAATTATTAGGCGCAGCCCCCACAAAAAAAGCATAATTACAATAAGACCTAGCCTTTGCCACCTGCAGCTTATGCTCTAGAGACCTAGCCGTTGTGGTAGGCGGCTGGGTGTTGGGCATTTCAAAAAATCCCGTCACCCCACCCAACACAGCGCCCAAGCTCCCATGCTCTATGTCCTCTTTGTGAGTTAAACCCGGCTCACGAAAATGCACCTGTGTATCTAAAAGCCCCGGCAAAACCATGAGCCCCTTTGCACAAAACTGCTCCCTTGCACGAAACTCTCGCGCGCTTTCCCCCACGCCCACAATTTTAGAACCCTCTACAGCTATTAAGGCATCGCTTTCTACCAAGCCCTCTGGGCACGGCAGTAGCATCGTGCCCCCTTGAATCAGTAAATCGCACAAAGGCACGCTCATCTACTTAGCCGAATGCGTTCTAAAAACAAAAGCAAATTGTCCACTGAGTGCGCGATCAAATCCCACACCAAAACAAAACCCTCCTGGCCCTGATGATACGGATCGGGTACAGACTCTTTTATAGCTGCCAGATTTTCAGGCAAAGACTTGGCCGCAGTTAAATGATTAAAATCCAAAAGCTTATGAACCTTGTTTTGGTAGAGCTTTTGAGTATCAAAGTTTAGTACATCTTGATAATTGCTGGTGTCCATAACAACTAAGTGATCCCAACTAAAATCCTCCTCCACAAAAGGCCGGCTAATGCTTGTTACTGGCACTTTGCGCCTTTCGCCCTCAGCACGCATGCGCTTATCTGCCAGCTGCCCTTCGTGATGAGCCGATGTGCCGCAAGAGTCTACCTCATAATACTCTTGCAAGTTTTGGTGTTTAATTTTTTGCCTAAACACCGCCTCTGCTGCAGGAGAGCGGCATATATTGCCCAAACATATAAAAAGCACACTCTGCTTACTCTGTACTGTCATAACTAAACTCCACACCTGTGCCTTCTTCCGGAAAAGCCGAACAGCTTAAAAATTCTAAGTCCTTAATATTATCTTCAGTCAAAATACCATAATCCTTTTGGCGCACGCTGCCTTTTGTAAGCTTAGCTAAACAAGACATACATGCACCCTCAGTACAAGAAAACGGCGCCTCCAAACCCTCGCGCAAACAGGCCTCCAGCAAGCTCTCACCTCTATGGCACTCCAAACTATGCGCCTTGCCGTCCAGTGTGACTTTTATTTTATGCACAGATGGGCCTTCAGAAGCCTCTGCGCCCACCCAAAGTTTGGGAGCTGAGCTTGCAACCTGAGCCGCTTGGGCTTTTTTTGTGTTGGGTTTGCCAAAAGACTCCCTATGCAGCTGCGCCTTGGGCACGCCTTGCTGTGCTAAAAACTCACACGCATTTTTCATAAGTTCCAAGGGGCCACAAAAAAAATACTCTGCCTCTGTTAGTTGAGGTGCATGTTTTATAAAAAAAGTCTCCAAATCCTTTTGCTGCAAACGGCCTTTTTGCGCGCTTAAAAAATGCTCCACTTTAATGCGCCCCTTATGCCGCTGCGTAAGCTGATCGAGCTCTTGCTTAAAAATAATATTCCCCTCATCCCTGCTGCCATAAAGCAGAGCCGCGTTTTTGCCTTGCCGCAAAGCCTCTTTAATAAGCGACACTATAGGCGTAATACCACTACCTGCCGCTAGAAACACACACTGCGAGCGGCTAGTATTGGGCAACAAAAACCTCCCCTTAGGAAGCGACGAAAGCACATTGTCACCCTCTTGTAACTGGTCCACTAAAAACCCAGACGCCACACCTTGGGGGATTTTTTTAACGCTAATTTTAATGTCTGCATCCACCAAGGGCGCAGAACAAAAAGAATACGACCTCTTTAGCACCCCACCACCAGGCAGAACATCCAAATGCAAAGTCACAAACTGCCCCGCTTGGTACTGGAACTGCTTTTGGTGCTCTGCAGGTACACCTAGCACCAACGACACCGTGTCGGGTGTTTCTTGGATTTTTTGTTTGATTTTTAAGTGTATAGGCATATCTAGTCGTGACTGAAGTATGTCCTCCGGCTTCCGGCTGGCGCGTACTCATGCCACATTAGGGTTTTAATACTGTATCTTAACGAGTACACTGTCACAGCAAGAGGCGCTCTAAACTCGTGGCCTCCACCAACTGCACCCTCTTAGGACCCTTTTGTAACAAATGCTCCCTTGATTTTCCATGCCAGGCCGCGCAAAAATCCTCAACCGCAATGGATTTTGCTAAAAACACACGCACACTGTAATTAGAAAAATCCGCCATATGCTTCATAGCCTCCAAGATCCAATTTTTTTGCCAGGGCAGCTTTAAGCAAAAACGGTTCTCAAACACCGCTGAGCTGCTTACGAGCACCGGAGCGCCGGGCACCGCAAGGCACGCTGCGGCACGAAGTTGAAAGTTGAGCTCCCAATCTATACCCTGTATGGGCGGACACAGCGCCTCTTCAGGCATAATCCACAAATCAGCCCCTGGGCCAAAAGCTCCTCGGGTTATAACTTGGCAAGGCATGTGCCCGTTTGTAACACAGATAGGCACTACCCGCATAAGGGCCCAACCAGGAGGGTGCGCAGTTGTATTGGGAAAAAATGGGCCAAAATCTTTTAAAAAAACTCCACCTCGAGCCCCAATCGCTACGCCGCATGCTGGTGTGTGCTGTTAATGGCTTTTCGGCTGGCTTGCCGCTTTATTATTTTTATCAGTTTGTACCTGCCTGGATGCGGGATGAGGGCGCAAGTTTGCAGGCGATTTCGCTCGTAACGGGCTTAGGAATTTTTTGGAGTTTTAAGTTTTTAATTGCGCCCCTATGCGATCGGTATAGGCTTTCGCCTCTAGGGCGCAGACGCAGCTGGATGCTTATAGCGCAAATGGGCTGCATTGCCGGCATGCTGGGCTGCGCAAGCCTTGACCCCACAGGAGATATACGTTTTATCGCCGCAGCTGTGACCTTAGTGACCCTCTGGTCGGCCATACAGGACATTGCCCTCGATGCTTACAGGCGCGAGCTGCTACCAGACAACGAGCTCGGCTTGGGGAACAGCTTTTATGCCAATGCCTATAGAGTAGCAGGCTTTGTGCCCGGCGGGCTGGGGCTAGTGCTAGCAGACCACATCAGCTGGTCTCAAACGCATATGGTGATGGCTCTTTTTATGGGCATAGGTGTGCTGCATAGTTTGTTGATTAAAGAAATCACCCAAGGGGTAAAGGTGCCAGGCAGCCTTTTGGCGGCTATTGTGGAGCCTTTTAGGGATTTTTTTGGGCACAAGCACGGCCAGGCCCGCGGAGCTTTTGGGGGGGCATTGGGGGTTTTGTTTTTTATTATGCTTTATAAACTGGGTGACAACATGGCAACGGCCCTGCAGACGCCTTTTTTTCTGGATATGGGTTTTACTAAGACCCATATCGGCAGCATTGTAAAACTGGTCAGCGTGGCTAGTGTGCTTTCGGGCGGTTTTGTGGGGGGGCTTATGATGCTGCGCCTGGGGATTAATAAATCCTTGTGGGTGTTTGGCTTTGTGCAAATGCTGACCATTTTGGGTTTTGCATGGCTGAGCACCGTGCCGCAGTTGTGGGTTTTGGGTGTTGTGGTTATGGGGGAGTATTTTGCTGCGGGCTTGGGCTCTGCGGCTCTGTTGGCCTTTATGGCGCGCAGTACAAACAAAAACTTCACTGCCACGCAAATGGCGCTGCTTACCAGCATTATGGCCTTGCCGCGCAATGCCGCCAGTATGTCTACGGGCTTTTTGGTAGATGGGTGGGACTGGTCTAAGCTGGCTCCTGAGAGCTTTTGGCAAGCTTTTAGCTGGATCGGCAACTTCGGTGGGCTCGGGTGGACGAGGTTTTTTATTTTGTGCTTTTTTATGGCCTTGCCTGGCATGCTTTTACTTAGTGTCGTTGCCCCATGGAAGAAAATTACAGACTAGCCAAAACACCTCTTGTATGAAGTGCCGCCTGCTTAAGCACCTTTATGTGCTGCAGGCAAGCGGAATAACAAGGTGTTTTGGCGGTCTATGCAGCTGGCGTAAGCATAAAAGCGCCAGCAATGTTACCCTTGAACCTGAGAGTGCAGCCATCTTGGCTGCCCATAGGGCATTAGCCAAGATGGCAAACGTAGGCTTCAAGGTAATATTGCGCGCTAGACAGCTATTTATGGCCCTGTAAATCGAGTTAAAGCGGCGCACTCAGAGAGAAGACCATATTTCTTTAATACTCTTTA
Organism: Bdellovibrionales bacterium; assembly: GCA_965116155.1. Taxonomy (GTDB): domain Bacteria; phylum Bdellovibrionota; class Bdellovibrionia; order Bdellovibrionales; family UBA1609. Next base: position 1,533,228 of record OZ220488.1, on the reverse strand, counting down.
ATAAGATTACGCACGATGATTCGGCATGAGCTTGTAAGCCCCTGGCTTGTAGGGCAAGGTGTATTGCCTCTGAAATTTCTTTGCTTTTCGCCCTCTCAAGAGCTGTCTCGCCATCGTTGTCCTTGGCATTAATATCAATATCTTCATGGGCTAAAAGAGCTTGCACAGATTCTTCATGCCCGTAATACGCAGCCCCAATAAGAGCTGTATAGCCAGCATCGTCCTTGGCGTTAACATCAGTATCTTTACGCGCTAAAAGCGCCTGCACAGATTCTTCATACCCGTAATACGCAGCCCTAATAAGCGCTGTATCGCCAGCATCGTCCTTGGCATTAACATCAATATCTTTACGCGCTAAAAGAGCTTGCACAGATTCTTCATGCCCGTAATACGCAGCCCCAATAAGAGCTGTATAGCCATATTCGCCCTTAGCATTAACATCAATATCTTCATGAGCTAAAAGAGCTTGCACAGATTCTTCACCCCCTCTGCGCGCAGCCCAAATAAGCGCTGTATTGCCATCTTTGTCCTTGGCATTAACATCAATATCTTCATGAGCCAAAAGGGCCTGCACAGATTCTTCATGCCCGTTATACGCCGCCCAACTAAGCGCTGTATCGCCAGCATCGTCCTTGGCGTTAACATCAATATCTTCATGAGACAAAAGAGCTTGCACAGACTCTTCATGCCCGTAATACGCAGCCCAAATAAGCGCTGTATCGCCACCTTTGTCTTTGGCGTTAACATCAATGCCACTATTTAATAAAGTTTTCACAAAGTGCAGCCGGCCCCTTTGCGCAGCCCAAAAAAGAGCCGTTTTGCCATAGTCGTCTGTTTGGTTAATATCAACGCCGACATGGCCCAACAAAGTTTCAATATCTGCATAGTTAGGCATTTGCACCGCCTGCATAAGAGCCGTGCGGCCCTGGGCATCTTGAGCATTGATGTCTATTTTGTGGTTTAACAAAGTTTTTACAAGAGCGTAATCTTTGTGTTTAATGGCCCAAAAAAGAGGCAGCATAGCGCCTGTCAAAACCTCCTCATCCAGCATATTTTTAACAGAATCCGGCAAGTTTATTGGATCGCTAGCTGCTTGGGGCTTGCCCCAATAATAGTCATCGCGCGTGCCTTTACCAATCCCTTCATACCCTACCCCCTCAGCCCAAACGTACGAGCACAGAACTAAAGCCAAAAAAGCGATTAAAAGTTTTCTCATTTTCGCTAAACCATATAACTACCCAGACCATACAAGGACAAGGGGTTTGTAGGGTTTACTCAACGCACGAGGCTTTGGCGACAATCTGGTCACCTTGTGCCTAAAGACCGCACAAGGCTACAGGCTCATAGATACCGTATAGCCCATAAAATTCTCTGCGGGACGCTTGGCACCCTGATGGCCGCCCCGTTGGGGCTATCAGTGTGCCGCCGCTTTATCCCAGAGAATTTTATTAGTCCTTTAACTTTGTGTTTACTCAACGCACGAGGCTTTGGCGACAATCTGGTCACCTTGTGCCTAAAGACCGCACAAGGCTACAGGCTCATAGATACCGTATAGCCCATAAAATTCTCTGCGGGACGCTTGGCACCCTGATGGCCGCCCCGTTGGGGCTATCAGTGTGCCGCCGCTTTATCCCAGAGAATTTTATTAGTCCTTTAACTTTGTGTTTACTCAACGCACGAGGCTTTGGCGACAATCTGGTCACCTTGTGCCTAAAGACCGCACAAGGCTACAGGCTCATAGTAGCTTCATAGGTCGCACCCTTACAGGGTGCTGCTCTTGCCTCGAGCGCTTAATCCCAGAATATTGGGCTAACACTCTAATTGGGCGCACGTAGTTTTTGCAAGGCCTTGTGGGCTTTTTGTTTTTGTTTTTGGAGCTTTTGACGAAGCGCACGCGCAGCCTTTGTTGTGCCAGCTATGCCCACTGGCATAAATGCCATCTCAAAAAGGACGTCTTTTTGCACTTGGTCTAAATCTTCGTACCGCACAAGCTTGTTACCCATAGATAAAAACCCATCCACTACCTTGGCTCCATCATAAGCCGCCCAAACAAAATAGCCCGCATTAGCCACAACATCAAACGACCAACCACAAGAAAAAAATGCCCCTCCTATGCCAGGCAACGCCCTTAAACTCTCCACCTTGGCAGCGGCCTTAACAAATTTGAAAGCCTTTAATGCTTTTGAAAAAGGAGCCGCACAAAAACCTATTGTCGCAATAAAAAGCACCGCTACAGTTTTGCCCTGGTGCCACAGGCTCTCATAACGCTTGGTTAAACCTGCAGCCAGACGCTCAACACCCTCCGCACTCAAGCCCTGCGCCAGAAAGCTTTGTGGAGGATTTTGGACCATGTCTGTAACCAAGGGTACAAACTGCATAAGATCCAAATGAGCCTCGTTTATATGCTGCTGAGTGTGTGCACTCAACGCATGCCCACGCTTTAGCTTGTAAGCAAACACACGCTCCATATCTTGCCAGGTTTTATCACTCAGCCCTCTTAAATCCGATACATCTTGCCAATCCGCTAGATCCTGCAAGGCAAAGGTTTTTAGCATAACCAAAAAAGGCACCGCCCCCACCATGTTAATTAGCGTGTCTTTAACCCAGAGGCCAGTAAGGTTTTGGTGTTTTTTTATTTCATCAAAGCTCCACTCGTTAGAAAATTGCTTTAGCACACTCCCCACCAAATAGAGCTGCTCTAACTCTTTTGTAGTGAGCTTTGATAATTTTTGTGCCGATTTTTTTGAGTCAAAACTAAATACTCTTTTTTTTGCTTTAACATCGTAGTTAAAATTTAACCCAGACCACAAGGCACAGCTTTTATCCACGGCCTTTTGGATTTTTTGTAACAGCACACTATCTACCGCCTCACCCTGCGTGCAGCGCGCTTTAGATGCGCTTTCGGCTTGCGCGTAATCTGGATCTTGGTGCTCTGCAATGCCCAAATGCTGGCTTACTTTTAAAAGTGTTTTATGGTACGCATGGCACTGGGCCCTAGAGCCCTCACCCCAGTGCAAGCTAAAATTAAATACATCACAATAATTTTTAAAAGCCTTAGGCGCATAAACAGCTTGATGCGGCTGCAGCATGCGTGTGTTTTGCCCAAAACCCACCGGCACAACCTTGCCCGGCATGGCGCCATGCTCTTTAGCGTTACTATCAAACACATACCGCTCTATATCAAGCCCGCTAAACTCTAAGCCTTCGATATTATGAAACACATTGTTTATATGGCTACTCTTAACGGGAGGCGAAAAATCCACACCCTCTACGCCCCACTTTTTAGGGAGCTTGGCTGGGGCGCTGGCTTTTTTATACACCCAGCGCCTAGGCCCAACAGTAGGGCCAGCTGGAGTTTCTACTGCTGTAAGCTTTAAACTATAACTCAATTTAGTGCCCGTTTTTTTAAAATGCGCGTACTGTAGCTCTTTTAACATCAGCCCCCACAGCTGCTGCATGGTTTGCTTTTTTAAAACCCCATGCATAGCAAGTAGTTTTTTAATGGCAGGGTAGGTTTGCTGAGACATCTGCTGTACTTGATAAAAATACTGCGGGCAGGTCTGTTTTAAATCGTCTTTATCAAAAGAGCCCCAGCTATTAGTGCTCCTCACACTCGCGCTAAGGCGCATATTATCTTCTACCTCTAAGGCTCTTGCCCTCATTACAAACTCCGGCAACGGGCGCGCATGGTAGCGAGCATAGGTTACGCAAACATAAAGGCGCCTTAGTAAAAAAGTGTTCGCCTCTACTACAGAGTGCACTTTAGTACCCAGCTCACGCAAAAATTGGCGCTCTAAAAGGATTTGCGCATTTTGCTGCTCTTGGGCTTGCGACAAGGGCACGCGTTGGGGCTCGCGCTGGGGCACGCTGCTGCAGCCCACAACCCCAATTGCCACCACTGCCACAAAGGCCTTGCCAAGTATTATGTTGCGTAATTGCGCCACAACAGCCTCTCACCTAATCATCCAGCACTTAATCCCAGAGTATTGGACTAACGCTCTAACTTAGGCTTACTCAATGCACGGGGCTTTGACGTAAGCGTCGCGGCCTTGGGCCTAAAAATCGCCCAAAGCCGCAGGGCCATAGATCCCTTATAGGCCGCCCAATATTCTGCGGGACGCTTGGCGCCCTGATGGCCGCCTCTTCCAGAGGCTATCAGGACGCCGACGCTTAATCCCAGGATATTGGACTAACGCTCTAACTTCAAGTGACCGATACGGCCATGCATATGGCCGGCTGGGGAGAAAACATCGTGCAGAGTATTGCCTCGACCCTTATGTGGTTTTTTACTGTACTGGGGTCGGATGATGCTTTTTTGTGCAAAAATCAACAAAACCCTCCCCATAGGGAGCTGCTTTTGCATTCGCACAACTCTATTAAGCGCGGTATGCATTTGTTTGATTTTCGGCATGCTCAAAAAGAGCCTATTACACCCTTTACGCAAGGCGGTCATTATATGCACCAAGCACAAGAGGACGAGCGGTATCTCATGTACGCCATCGTGCAAGGCAGCGCCATGGGCAAGTGGGAACTGCCTGATGGCACCGTACTAAGCCGCGAAGACGAAAAAAAAGGCGTCGGCGAGCACCCTTATATGGTATGGCATTATGCGCTCTTTAGAGGCTTAAAGACCTTTGTTTTTGACAAGCAAACCCTAAGGCTCGGCGTATACGAGTACTATTTGCACCCTGCAGAAAAAACCCACTCTAACCGCGTGGAGCTTGGCCCTAAAAACACCCAAAAAAGCCGTGTCTCTGTGCAGCCCTTAGACCCAGAGGACCAAAAGCGCGTATTCCATGAGCCTAACACCTTCTACAGTCCCCAATCCTACTGGAAACCCGTAGACGAGGTAGATTTTAGCTACCAGTGCCAAAGCCTTCCGCCTCCTTGGAGCGCCGAATGGAACGCTTTTTTAAAGGATTAGAGCGCTAGTAAAACAAACTTGGCCAGTAAGTGCCGTCCCAAGGGCAGCTCAGGCGCGTCTATTCTTGGGACAAACGAAAGGCCCGAGTTTGTTTTGCGACCTATAAGGCTTTTATGGCCCTGTAAATCGAGTTAAAGCGGCGCACCTGAAATGGGGCTAATGTTGGCCTAGGCAAATAACCACGCCTGTGTCCGAGTGCGCTTAATCTAAGACAAACTGAGCAAACTCGATTTACCACACTCCCGTCAACGCCCAAGGCCGCGACACTCTCGTCAAAGCCTCGTGCTTTTAAAGAGAGCCTAGACGCTTTTTTCATGCTTACTTGCTTGTCTCCGCAAGTTTCAACTCAACATCTTGTAGCTGAGCTTTTGCCTCTTCAATCTGGTGGATGATTTTATCCACTTCGCCGAGTTTATTGTCATTAAAATTAAACTTAGCGCTAGACACATAAAAAACCGTACGCCCGCTTTCATTATCTTCAGAGGCAAGTACGAACATCAGCTGGTTCTGACCATGGTTGACCACATCTATCACCTCGTCACTCGGGTCTGTTAGGCCTTCTAATATAGAAGTATTACCTAGTTTGATACCCAGCTCCATACTATACAGATAAACCCCTGGTGCACTTGGCCCCCTTTCAAGGGCAATAACGTAACGACCTGTTGAGTCCACAGTAGTAGTATCATCAAATATATTTTCGCTATTAAAAGCATTAAGTTCAATTTTCAAAGTGGTTTTATAAACAGCTGTATTAGGCGTTTGGGACTCTGGGGAAAACTTAAAAACCTCCAAAACTTTTTCGCCTTTTTTTATAAAAGTCCCATAAATGTTTCCGTCTCTATCAACGGATACCAACTGTTTTCTATGACGATACTGGACGCTTTCAGGCTCAAAGAAATTAATTAATCTTGCATGCCCAGACATGCTATCAACAATAAAGGCATCCTTTTCATATAGAGCAATCAACTTGCTGTCTGTTACAACAGATAAAGGTACCGTATTTTTTGACATCTTTTTTAAAACCCTGTCAAACTCAAGTGGGCTTGCCTCTCTTTCCTTGCTGCCGTCATAAATACTAAAACGAGTTAGATCAACACTTTCCTCATTGCCTGTGCCGGTGTCTTTTGTGGTAAGTTTTGAGCCATTGAAGTCTGCTACCATTATTTGGCTCTGCGAAAAACCCACTAAGGGCATTGTTTGAGACACTCTTTTTTTATCAATCACTTTACCTGTATTATTAATCGTGTATTCGTAACCCTTATCAAAAATTACAAGGTTTGCTTCCGTGTTTAAAAAGGCCTGTTTAACCCTATGCATTGAATAACTACTGACCATGTCCCCAATTTCTGCGTCACTGCTAGATGAAAACTTAAACGTATTACCAAAATAACTGCCCCCCTTATAGTACAGTGGGATTTCTTTAGACGGTGAATCTGTATCCAGAAATCTTGCCTTGTTATCAATTAAGGCAACAGAGTTGCTACTATTACTATAGTCCCATATTAAAATGGCCCCACTGCGAACTCTCCAATATGCACCGTCGAACTTTACCTTTAAATCCCATTTTTTCATTTTTACAGCTTCACCCAACGCTCCCTGAAGTAGATCCCTTCTTTTGCTTTCATAGGTTTCTATATTTTTAATCAGCGCCGCGCGCTCGTGCTGAAGCGCTGCTAAGGTTTTTTGCTTTTTGTTTTCATCCACCTCAAGCTTTGTAGTCACTTTTGAAACCAAAGATTCTATTTCAATAAGCGCTGCTTCATATTGCTCTTTAGGTAGTTGCCCTTGAAGCTGCTTATCTAAAATATCATAAGCCACCCTTAAGCCTATGTCCTCAGCCTTGCGCTGAGATTGCTTGCCCTTATGCACAAGCGCATTCTTACTAAGCTGCATTTTGATCGCAGCCATGCGTTTAATAATTTTGCCGTAAGGTTTTTGGCCGTAAGGTTGTTGGTTAAGCAGCTCCTCACATTTTGCTGCGCCTTTAGCTGGTGCATGGTTAATTGCAACATCATCCTTAGCGAAGGCTGACGCGCTAACACATAAAGCCAAGCATGCGAACAAGCATTTTAGTGCTTTTATAAACATGGGCATATGCAAATACTCTATGTGAAATACCATAAAAAGGTATGATACCCGATTTCGAATACCACAAAGGCCGTTGTGCCTAAGAGAAAGCTTTTTCTAAATCGGTTTTTTTTGAGTTTGTGCAAACGCTTTGCAAAGTCTTTCTCAGCCTGCTCGTGCTGGGCTTGCACTTGATCTCTAGATGCTATTAGATCTAAAACCTGCTTCTCTAAAGCTCTTACGCGTTCTTGGTTGATCGTGTTGCTGCGAATGTCAGCGCGCATCCACTTTTGTCTAAGAGCATTTATGTTATCTTTTAAGTCATCCAGATTTTCGCCGCGCAAAGCAGCCTCCAAAAACAAATCATCCAAAAGTCGCCGGCCATCTTCGCCAGAACTTTCTTGAAAGCTAGAATACTGTAATAGCATTAAAACCACCTGCTCTCCGGCGGCGTATTCTTTGTCTGCCAAAAACATATAATCATATATATTGCCTTCTGTTTCTGTGTGATCTTGGCCGTCTTGCAGCTCCTCTTGCTCAAAGCCCTCTTGGTAGAGCCGCTTATGCTGCAAAATCATTTCTATCTCTCTGATCTGATCTTCTAAAAATGCCAATTGTGTTTTAAGCACCTGTTCATACAGTTCGGAGTCTTGGGAGAGCTTTTTCCACTGCTCTACCTCTGAACCAATTTTGACAAAAGCACTCCACGTAGCACTGGAAGTAGACTCTCCTTTTGAGAAAACGCTAACATGGATTTTATGCAGCCGGCTTCTTAGAGCTCGTTTTGTAGGCCAAGTTTTTGCGCGCCAAAAAGGACGCAGCAGAAAGCTCTTCTTACGCATCTGGTCCTTTAGCTTCATTAGCTCTTCTTGCACGCTGGCTTCTTCTCGCTGAAAGCGGTTCAAGTGCTCAGTGCCATACTCAGTGTCCAACTGCTCTAAACGGCCCAGGGCTTCAGATTTGCTGTTTTTAATGCTAGCTAAAGTTTTTTCCAGGTGCTCTTTAGTTAAAATGAGGAGGTGTTGTTTTTTTTCTTTGTCGCGCAAATTGTGCAAAGCATGGGCTCTGAAATCTTTATACCTTTTGGCGCTTAAAGCCCTCCACTGGGCCAAATCTTGCTCGCTGAGATATTTGTCATTTACCCTGCCCAAAGCCTCGCCCAAAGACTCTTGAGTGCCTTGAGCATAGGCGCTTTGTAAAATTTTAAAGCAATTGGCCGCCACGGGCTCCACTGGGTTTGATGCTGGTTCTGCGGCTTGGGCCACCCTCAGCCCCATAAGGGACCCCATAAAAGCACAGACGCACAAAGGCGCTACCCATATCCCTATGGACAAAAAAGCTGTTTTGTTGCTGCACATACGCATAACTTCCCCTAGTGGACCCCTAACATACACCAATAATGGAATAATATTGACTTATAAAAAATACTCGCATAAAAATACTACCTGTTGGTGTTTATAGCGGTGAGGGTACACCTGAACCCATTCCGAACTCAGCAGTTAAGCTCACCTGCGGTGATGGTAGTGCAGGCTCACGCCTGTGTCGAGAGTAGCACGATACCAACGTAAATTAATTTAGAGTGCTAGCCTAAATTGAGGCAAATAGTGTCGCCTGTGTCAGGGTTTGCTTGAGGCAAGTGGATGAAACGTGACCTTATTTGCCACACTTTCGTTAGAGGCACCAATGCATCTCTAAGTCCAAGGCGACCAGATCGTCGTCAAAGCCACGTACATCGGGCAAACACACTATGAACCTCTGGCAATTAAGAAAAATATGAAGACAGGCTTAAAAGTGCTCGCATGCTTGGCTTTATGTGTTAGCGCGTCAGCCTTTGCTAAGGAGGGTGCTGCAATTAACCATGCACCTAAAGGCGCGACAGCATGTGAGGAGCTGCTTAACCAACAACCTTACGGCAAAACTATTAAACGCATGGCTGCGATCCAATTGCAGCTTAGTAAGAACGAGCTTGTGCATAAAGGCAAGCAATCTCAGCGCAAGGTTGAGGACATAGGCTTAAGCGCTGCCTATGATATTTTAGATAAGCAGCTTCAAGGGCAACTACCTAAAGAGCAATATAAAGCGGCGCATATCGAAATAGAATCTTTGGTTTCAAAAGTGACTGCAAAGCTTGAGTCGGATGCAAAGAAAAAATCAGCAAATTTAATAGCGCTTCGCGAGGAGCTTATTAAAAAGCTAGAAACCTATGAAAAAAACTTGCGCAAAACAAAAAACAAACGGGCCAAGTGGATTGAGGAACAGGTCAAAGATTTAAAAATTGAAGACTTTGATTTAAATATGGAGTTCAAAGGAATATGGTGGCCAAAACGCGCAGGCACTCGTTTGATAAGAAACTTTAAAAATAACTCTGTTTTGTTGTGGAGTGACTATGACGTATACCATCCTGTGCTGTTTCTTCCTAATGGCAAAAGTTACTTTGGTAAAATTAAAACACGAAAGGCCAAGGGGGGTATTGCTCGCTCTAACCACCTTGCTTTTGTAGATAGTGACGGCGACCTGGTGCTTCTTACTAAGAATATCAAGCGGACCGTTGATAATAAAGATAAGATAATTGCTAAAGAAAAAGTATCGAAATCTAAGTCATTGGCCGCGCATTCCGATGATGGAAAAGAGTTAATCATAGCAGACTTTGCCCAGGCGCGAGTCACTACCATAGATAACGAAACAGGCCACACATGGCACACTGACCTAAATAGTTTTAGTATTTATCCCAATGGCCAAAAAGCCTACTCAAGTGGGGAGTATTTCAGCGAAGAGCTATCAAGTCTCCCCGAGTATTCCTCATCGGAGGTGATGCCCTTTTTTGTAAACAACAAGTTAATTGCCATATACCCAGAAGACAAATCAGCCTTTGTAGTTGATATTAAATCGGGAGATTCTCAATACATTGACAACCAATTCATAGATGAAATAGAAAGGCTGATATCAGTTGATAACAAAGGGAACATTTATGGGGTTGCTTTTAAAGACGACAGAAAAGTGTTGGAGGTTTTTAAATTTTCTCCAGAGTCCGAAACACTTGCCAAGGCTGTCTCTAAAACAACTTTAAAAATTGATGACAGTGGCTTTAAAAGAAAAAACTTGTTTTGGGATGTAGCGGTAGATTCATCGGGTGCACTTATTATTACAGCTGAGCGGCCCGCAGGTCCTCAGCCTAACAAAGATGCTGGATTTTACATTTATAGCATGGCAACTGGGAAAGCGGTCTCCAATAGCTCTATTTTAGATAAAGAGGAGCCCTGGCCGCATAGAATAATAAACTATGGCCAGAACCAGTTGCTATTTCTAGCGGTTGGAGACCACGGATATAAGCCTTTTCCTGTTATTTCGCACAACACCTCTAAGCCTTCTCATATATACAGTGCCAAACTTAAATTGAATGATGCAATAGATGATGCAAAAACAGAAAAAATCACCCGCCATATTGAAGAGGCAAAAGCTCAGCTACAAGATATAATGCTTACGCAGCTAGAGCTTTAAGAGCTAAATTTGCAATTCCTAAGAAAGAGAAAAAGCTAAATATATCCGTCACAGTGGTGACGAGCACTCCACTCCCCACAGCAGGGTCGAAATTAAGGCGCCTTAAGCCCAAAGGCACCAAAGACCCAAATAAACTCGCCACAATAGAGTTACAAAACATCGACAGCCCAATAACCGTAGACACAAACAAACTTTTTTGCCACAAAAAAATCAACACCGCGGCTCCAAGGCCCAACACTACGCCTAAAACAGCCCCCACTGCCAGCTCGTTAAGCACCACTTTAAAGCGCTTAATATAAGCAAAATCACCCATAGAAATCCCCCTAGTAATAAGCGTAAGGCTCTGTATTGCTGTGTTGCCACTCACGCCGGCTACGATATTTTTTAACGTTGCTAGCACAATGAGCTGCTGCATAGTGCCCTCGAACAAGCCCACCACACTGCTGGCTAAAGCCGCCAGCCCTAGGTTTAAAAACATCCAAGGCAAACGGGTTGCGATTTTGCTTTTTATAGGAGAAAAAACACGGTCGTCTTTTTTTAGCCCCACCTGCGCATAGACATCCTGTGTGGCTTGCTCTTGAATGACATCCAAAATGTCATCCACATTAATCACACCCAGTAACACCTGCCTTTGATCCACAACAGGCAAGGCAATAAAGTCGTGATCTGCAATTAAGCGCGCCGCAGTATCGACACTGTCAAGAGCATTAACCGTAATGGGATTTTTAGTAATCTGCTGCAAAATGCTCTGTTCATAAGGCGCTGTAACAAGCTCCTTTAAAGACAAAACTCCCTGTAGCTGCTTTTGCTCGTTCACGCAGTAAATGTAATAAAACCCCTCCTGGCTTTGCGCACCTTTGCGATAAAGCCTTAAGGCCTCCCGCACACTAATATCCGTGGGCAGCGCAAACACCTCAGGTTGAATAAGCCGACCCACACTCGACTCAGGGTACATTAAAAACAAACGCACCTTGGCCTGGCGTGTGCGGGGAAGATTTTTAAACCACTGAGGCGCTTGGGTATGCAGTGTGGCTTCCTCGTCGTACCAAGAGGCGATATCTTCCACGCTGGCCTCTTGCATGACCTTTTTTAAAACCCCGAGGTCGAGCTTTTCAAAAAGCTCCTCTCTAAAACGCGCAGGGGTTTTGTCAATTACGAGAGAGGCTTTTTGCGTTTTTAATAGTTGCAAAAATAGCAGCCTAAGCTCCTGTGCGCTTAGCGCAAGCCCCAGGGGTGCTAACTGAGCCGCCGTCAGGCTCTCTAGCAGTTGTTGCAAGGGCTTAGGGTCAGAAGACGCCAACAAGGGCTTTAAACGCCGATACAGGCCGCCCTCGCTGAGCTCAGCTTTAGCTTTTGATCCTTTTGGTGCAAGCTGTTTTAGCCAGATAGGGTTTTTAAATCGGGGCATATGGTGTTTTTTATAGAATGCGCCCTGATGATGGCGCAATAATTAGTCCTTAATACGCCTAATACTTAATGGGGCTTGTGTTTTTTGTTTTATTGTGGCTAAAATGCGCCCTGCAAACGGGGCGCGCGCAAGTGGGCGCATCTGCTGATGTGTCTTCTGGTGCGTTTTGGGTGGTGCGTTTGGGGCGGGGGGCGTTTGGGGGAATACTATATACGACTAGTACATACGAGGAGCGACTATGCTAAACAAACAACCCATGACTATTGAAGGCAAGGCACAGCTAGAAGCAGAGCTGCGGCACCTGCTTAAAGTGGAACGACCGGCCGTGATACAGGCTATTGAAGAAGCGCGCGGCCATGGAGACCTGAGTGAAAATGCGGACTACGACGCAGCAAAAGAGCGCCAGGCTTTTTGTGAGTCGCGCATAGGCGAAATACAAAACAAGATCGCCAATGCCGAAGTGGTCGACACCTCTCAGATACAGTCCGACACCATTATGTTTGGTGCCACTGTAGAACTAGAAGACGCTGAAACGGAAACCAAAGCAGTGTACAAAATTGTAGGCGAAGACGAAGCCGATGTGCTAAAGGGAAAAATATCGGTGTTCTCTCCACTGGCCCGCGCTATTATTGGCAAACGCAAAGGGGATAACGTGGTTTTTTTGAGCCCTAAGGGCGAAAAAGAGTACGAAATTTTAAACTTTAAGTTCTAAAAAAAGTTCTAAAAATCTCGCACGAGTTTTTTAAAATAGTTCCCCCGCTCTATGTAGCTGGCAAAAAGATCATACGACGAGCACCCTGGGCTTAGCAGCACGGTGTCACCTATGCGGCTTTTTTTAAACGCGGTAAACACGGCTTCGTCAAAGGTGCCAATTAAAAACGTCTCAGAGCAATCGCCTATGTCACGATTGATCCGCTCTTTGGCCTCGCCTACCAGGAATAGGGTTTTTACTTTTTGTAAAATTTGTTTCTGCAACAAGGAGTAGTCCATTTGCGAGTCTTTACCGCCCATAATTAAAATTACGTTCTCGCCAAAAGACTCCAAAGCCCTTTCGACCGCCTTGGGATTAGTAGACTTAGAGTCATTGTAAAACTCCACCCCTCCCACTTTACGCACATACTCCAAACGGTGCGTGAGGCCAGAAAAATTATTAATCACATGGTCAATGGCTTCGTGGGTGGCGCCAAACTCTCTAGCGGCTAAGGTTGCAGCCATAAGGTTCTCTGCCATATAAGAGCCCTTGGCCCGCATATGCTCAACATCAAAGTATTCAATCTCGGGCCCCGTGCGCACACGCACCTGAGAGCCAATTTTTACGCACCCCCCAATGTTCATAATCTGAGGCTCCAAGGCAGGCTTGCATGAAAAATAAAAAATCTTCCCCTTTTGCACCTTGGGATCACGGGCGAGCTCTACCACAGCATCGTCGTCAGCATTGAGTATGCTGGTGGTATTGGCGCTGGTGTTAAGAAAAATTTTGCGCTTGGCTGCAATATAGTCCTCCATACTGCGGTGCCGGTCTTGGTGCCCCTGTGACAAATTAGTAAACACCACCGTTTGTGGAGCTAGCTTTTGGACATTTTCTAACTGAAAGCTAGACATCTCTACCACAGCCACGTCGGCTTTTTCTCTGTGTAACAAGTAATTGCACAAGGGTGACCCATAATTGCCACCGAGCCAAACCTTTTTGTTGCTACGCTTTAGCATATGGGCCGTTAAATATGCGGTGGTGGTTTTTCCGTTAGTGCCCGTAATAGCCACCATGGGCTCTTTTACAAATTGTGCAGCAAATTCTAGCTCGCCTGTTACTTGCACTCCATGGCTGCTGATATAATCAAAAATGCGCAAATGAGGCGATACCCCAGGGCTTAAAATCACAAGGTCTTGGTCTAAAAACACTTTCGGGCTGTGCCCCCCCAAGGCCAAGTTGACCTCTTTCATAATAGGGTTCAGCTTCTCTAAAGACTCGCTTAGCTCCGCCTTAGACTTGTGATCACTCACAGTCACCTTGGCCTTTTGCCTTACAAGCCAGTGGGCTAAGCTTAGCCCTGTCTGACCAAGGCCCACAATGAGTATGCGTTTGTTTTTTAGTTCAGATGCTTCCATTTTTTTGCCTTTTATTTATTGCCTTCTAACTGTTTTGGAGTTTAGCGCAACTTTAGGGCACTGAGACTCAAAACGGCTAACAGTACAGAAATAATCCAAAAGCGTACCACAATTTTGTTCTCACTCACCCCTTGCATTTCAAAATAATGGTGCAAAGGAGCCACAGGTAAAATGCGCTGCCGTGTGAGTTTAAAATGCAAAATCTGCACCAGCGACGACCCTGCTTCTACCACAAAGACCCCACCCAAAACCACTAGCAAGAGCTCCTGCCGGCTCAAAAGGGCGCTAATACCTATAAAAGACCCCAAGCTCAAGCTCCCCACATCGCCCATAAACACAGTAGCAGGGTAAGCGTTAAACCACAAAAAGCCCATGCAAGCCGCCACCACTCCAGCACCCAAGGGTACAAGCTCCCCCGCGCCTGCCACAAAAGGTATGTACAGGTACTGGGCTATGTTAAAGTGTCCAGCTACGTAAGCAAAAACCATCAAGGTGCTAATACACACCATAACCGGCACCACGGCCAACCCATCCAAACCATCGGTCATATTAACCGCATTGGCGCTGGCCACAATAACAAAAGCTCCCCACAAAATATAAAAACCCCCAAGGGGTATGTGGCTGTGCTTAAAAAAAGGCAGGCTAATGCCAGTTGGCAAAGCCCCAGCGTAATAAAGCGCCCCTAAGGCACAAATGCCAATCCCAAACTCTATTAGCAGCCGCGCTCGCATGCTAAGCCCTCGGGTGCTCTGGCTCAGTACCTTAAGGCGGTCGTCCCAAAAACCGACCAAGCCAAAACTTATACACACGCCAATGCTGCACAGCACCAAAGGGTTGGTAATATCCACCCAAAACAAAGCCGCTACCAGGCTGCTAAGGATAATAAGCACCCCCCCCATGGTGACGGCTTGTTTTTTAGAGGGGGCGGACTCTTGGGCCCAGTCGTCTCGGATTTTTTGGCGCAGTTTGTTTTGTTTGAGCTTTGCTATAAAAAAAGGCGCCAAAAAGTAAAACACCCCAAAGCTCATAAAAAAACTCAAAAACGCCCTAACCGTAATGTACTTAAAAACGTTAAGGCTCGGCAGGCTGTCTGAAAACGCATAAAGCCATTCATAGAACATTTGGCATTACCCTAAAAGTCAGTCGGTTTATCGCGCAGCACTAGCCCCCTTCGAGCTCCCCCCATTTTATAACGAGGCCGTGGCCATCGAGACAAGGCACAGTGCAACACGTATTGACCCAAAAGGTCTCCGCAAAGTACAAGTGAGCCCAGTACCCAGCCAGAGGCCCGCGATAGGAGCCAAGTCAAAGGTGACAGAAAAACACAGTCCCATTTTTATAAAAGCACTAAAATGCTTGGCCTTATTATGCTTGGCCTTATGTGTTAGCGCGTCAGCCTTCGCTAAGGATGATGCTGCAATTAACCATGCGCCAGCTAAAGGCGCAGCAACATGTGAGAAGTTGCTGGATCAAAAACCTTACGACAAAATTATTAAACGCATGGCTGCAATCAAAATGGAGCTTAGTAAGAACAAGCTTTTACATAAAGGCAAGCAATCTCAGCGCAAGGCTGAGGACATAGGCTTAAGGGCGGCTTATGATGTGTTAGACAAGCAGCTTCAAGAGCAACTATCTAAAGATCAGCATAAAGCGGCGCTTATTGAAGTAGAAGCTTTGGTGTCAAAAGTGGCTGCAAATCTTGAGGTGACTGAAAACAAAAAGCAAAAAACCTTAGCAGAACTTAAGCACGAGCGCGAGGCGCTGATTAAAAATATAGAAACCTATGAAAGCCACAAAACACAACTTGGCAAGCGATTTAGTTTTGTAGAAGCAAAATTTGATGGCCCATGGGAATGGGCAGACGCGCCTCGCGTGGCAATGGATTATAAAAAGGACTCCATTGCATTATGGGACAAAGAGACACTATTGCACCCTAATGGAAAAAATTTTTTTAGTGGATCTTCTACCGAGGTGAAAGAGTCGATGCGCTATCGCAATTGGCATACTGTTATAGATAATAATGGAGACATTGTAGCATTTTGTGCAAAAACAGAGGGCCATATATCTACTAGAGCGCTCACTATAAATAATGCAAAGAGTGCGTCTATTTCACATATGGCACATATAGCAGATGCAAAGATCTTGGTGGCGGATGACTTAGATAAAAACAGGTTTGTTATTGTAGATTTTGATGCTGCAAAGGTTACGTTGCTGCCCCTTTCTATGAAAACCCGTACTGCGCTTGATATAAATCATTTTAGAATTTACTCAAAAAAAACAACAACAAATGCAATATCCGAAATGTTTAACAAAATCCTAGATGATACCCAAGAGGCCCCTAGGTCTTTTTTTACGGGCAGAAAGCTAATTTCTATATACCCAAAATCAAAATCGGCCTTTGTTGTTGATCTTAAATCTAGACAAGCTCATTATATCAAAGGCTTTAAAAACAAATTCGACAGGCTTGTATCGGTTGATAACAGCGGCAATATTTATGGAGTGTCTTTAAACAAGGGTCAAAACATTTTGAGCGTGTTTAAGTTTTCTACTTCCTATAAAACACCAAATAGAGCTGTTTCTAAAACCACTTTGAAAATTGAGCCTAGTGCTTTAAATAGCGGAAACATATTTGTGGATGCTGCAGTAGATGCATCAGGCTCCTATATTGTTACAGCTGAGCGTCCCCCTTTTTACTCTGATGATTTTACTCATAAGATCGATGAGATTAATAGAGGCGCTGCCGGTTTTTACATTTATGATATTAAGGGCGGGGCGCCCTTGTCCTCCACGCTTAGCGCTGTGCAATGGCCAAAGAAGGTAATACACTTTGGGCAAAACCAGTGGTTGTTTTTAACTACTGAATATAAAGATGCTCCTTATCCTCACTATGCGCACAGTGCGAAGATTGACTTTAATGAGCTTATGAGTAGCACGCCTCTAGAAGAAATAAAAACAATCACCCACCAGATTGAAGAAGCAAAAACCAAGCTACAAGATATTGAGCTGGAGTTGAAAGAGCTTGGCCCGCAAGGATAAAAGCGCCAGCAGCTTTGGGGGCCCTCTAGCCCCAAAGCGTCCAGTATCACTTTAAAGGCACGAGGCCTTGACGCAAGCGTGGTCACCTTGGACCTAAAAATCGTCCAAGGCTACAGGCTCATAGATGCCGTAGAAATCTTTCAAGCTGCATGCCGCGCGAGGCTTTAAGAGCCAGGGTTTTAAGCCCCAAACCCCTTAGTGCCGTGGTGCTGGTTCGCAAAAAATCCTCCGTAACATTTGGCGCCACATAATGCGTGGTGCTGTCTCCCAAGCCTTTTAAAAAGCTTTCACAACTTGCACCCACAAACACCACCGCCACAGGCTTAAGCTTTGCCACTGCCACCCCCAGCTCAAAATGAGCCTTGGCAGAGAGGCCCGGCCCTAGCTCGAGCATTTCGCCCAATATAAGGCCCAGCTGAGGCGTGTATGCTAGCTGATGTAAAAAGGCCTGCATACTACTGGGATTGGCATTGTAAGCGTCAAAAAAAACATCAAATCCCGCCCCCCCGGGCATAATTTGCCCCCTTTGCAAAGGAAGCTTCGCCCCGGACAAAGCTTGCCAAATCTGTTGGGGTTTTAAATTTAAAGCCAAAGCTATGCTGCTTGCCGCCATAAGGTTTTGCACATTGTGTTCGCCACTAAAGGGCACACGGGATTGAGACAAGGCATTTTGCACGCGCCCTGTTATTTGCATAGATCCCAATCCATGTGCTGTGCCTTTAAAGCATACATCTGCCTCGGGCTTGTGGGCAGAGTAAAGCACACTTGACCCTAGGGGTTGGTATTGCTGGTACATCGTTTGAGTAAAGGAGTTGTCGAGATTAAAAATCCGCACCCGCGCTAAAGGAGAGTGGGTATAAATTTGAGCCTTGGCCTCTGCGAGGGCATCGATGGATTTAAAATTTTCTAAATGCCCCTGTCCAACGTTAGTAACGCACACTATGTGAGGGCTTGCTATGCGGCAAAGCGCGGGCATTTCGTTGGGGGCGCTTATGCCGAGCTCTAAAAAAGCCACCTGCGTTTCAAGAGGTGTATCGAGCAAGGCCAAAGGCACGCCAATGTGGTTGTTAAAACTGGCGCGGCTTTTGTAGCTTTTTAAAAAGGGCGCACAAATAGAGTGGGCAAGGCACTTGGTAGAAGTTTTGCCGTTAGTGCCTGTTATGCCGACCACTGTTGTACGCGTGAGCCGCTCGCGCCAAAAAGAGGCCAAATTTTGCAACGCGCGCAAAGTGCTGGGCACTTTAATAACCGCAGCACCTGCAAGCTTAGCGGCCGCGATAGCGACGCGTGGGGTTTTTTCTACCACGAGATAATGTGCGCCTTTTTGTACTGCGGTATCCAAAAAATCGTGCCCATCAAAGTTGGGCCCCTTAAGTGCAAAAAAGACTTTACCACTTAGCTCCGCACGGGTATCGGTGCTAACACCACAAAAGGCTGTTGGTTTATTGTGGAGTGTGGAGCGCGCAACAACTGGGTGGTCGCCTAGGGCGCGTAAGAGCTCTGCAAAGTTAAGCGCGCAAGCCATGGGCCCATTTTCGCACTGGATCTTCGTCTCTGAAAGGAATTTTTTGGTTATTGATAATTTGGTGCGCCTCGTGCCCTTTACCAGCAATGAGCAAAATGTCTTGGGCCTTGCAATGGTCCAAGGCCAAGTGTATGGCGCGGGCACGGTCAGGCTCTAGTATGGGTGCGGTTTTGCAGTGGTGCTTAGCCGTTAGAATACCGCGCACAATTTGCTCAGGGTCTTCACCCCTGGGGTTGTCTGAGGTTATAAATATGGTATCACAGTACTCAGCACAGGCCTTAAGCATTAGAGGGCGCTTTAAAGGGTCGCGCTCCCCTCCGCAACCAAAAACACACAACAAACGTTTAGCAAAGGGGCGCAGTGTTTTAAGCACCATGCTAAGGGCCTGAGGGGTATGGGCATAGTCGATAAAAACCTTAAACGGCAGCTGGGGTAGGGGGATGTTTTCTATGCGCCCTGGCACATGGGTAAAACTCTCTAGCTCCTTGCAAAGGCTGACAAAAGGGAACCTAGCAAGCCCTACAGCTACAGCAGCTGCAGCATTAGCGGCATTATGTGTGCCTAGCATGGGGAAGTTTTTTACCATACACACCTCCCCACGATACTTGAGGCTAAAACTCAGCCCTTTAAGGCTTTGTGCTAACACTTGCACCTTTAGGTCGGCGTTTGGATGGGTGCCAAAATACAGCTTTTGCATTTTAGCAAGATTGGGGCTGCGTGAAAGTTTTTGTGCAAAAGCACAATCGGCATTTAGCACAGCAAGGTGGTGGTCTTTGACGCTAGATGCTAGTCCCTTAAAAAGCTCAGCCTTGGCATTTAGGTAGGCCTCGGGTGTTATGTGGTAATCCAAATGGTCGTGGCTGAGGTTGGTGAATACACAGCAGTCCCACTCCAGGGCTTCTAGGCGGTGCTGGCTAAGAGCGTGGCTTGAGGCTTCTAGCACAAGGCCTTTTGCGCCGAGTTTTTGCATTTGATCCATGCGCCTATGGAGCTCTACGCAGTTGGGAGTGGTTAAGCCTTGCGCGGGCCAAGTGTGGCGCTCAAAATGGTGGTCAATTGTGCCCATGGCTCCCGTACGCAGCTTGTGCGCGCGCAGTAAGTGCTCGGTAATATAGGCGGTGGTGGTTTTGCCGTTGGTGCCTGTGATGCCGGTTAAAAACATATTTCGAGTGGGGTTTTTATAAAACACTTTGCACATTTGGGCACAAAGCTTTTGTGGGTGAGGGTGCAGGGCGTAAGGTACGGAGGTGCGGGTGGGCAAGAGCTTAAGGTCTTGCACCACTAGGGCAAAGGCGCCTTTTTGAATGGCTTGTTTTAGATACAGGTGCCCATCGGTGTGGTGGCCCTTTATGGCAAAAAACACATGGCCCTTTTTGATGCTTTGGGTGTTAATGCTTAGTCCCGTAATGGGCTCTCGGCAGTGGGGCCCGTGCCATTTAAGGCCTGGCGCGAGCTTTGTGAGTTCGTGAGGAGAAAAAGTCATGTTGCATTGCAATGTGCCTTGTATGGGTTGAGGGTGCAAGCGTATTGAGTAAGCTGTATAGGTCGCAACAGTGATTTAATTGGGCGTATGCAGGGTGTGGTGTTAATAAATCTAATATATGCGGGGGTTTTGCCTTATGCGTTTGTTTTTTTGGTTTGTACTTTGGAGTTTTGGAAGCACTGCTTATGGGGCGGGGTTTTTTGCTAATGGTGTGTACGATACAGGTGCAAGTAGGTTTTTAGAGTTAGAAGAATTTATCAGCACGGTTGTGCCGGGTACGGTTTTGGTGGTGGGTGAGTCGCATGGTGTTTTGATGCACCAATTGCAGCAAAGGGAACTTTTACGGCGCTTGGGGGGCACGGTGAGCTTTGCACTAGAGCATTTGGATTTTTTAGACCAGGAGATTTTAACGCAGTGGGTGCGTGGCGAGGTAGATAACGAGGCCTTTAAGGAGGCTGTGGGTTGGAGCGATCGTTCGCTGGAGCGTTGGGGTGTGCAGTTGCGATACCCTTTAAGTGTGGGGGGTGCAAGCTTGGCTCCTAACACGCCGCGGCCTTTGGCGGCGCAGGTGGCGCGCTTGGGGTTGGAGGGTTTGCCTGCTAAGGCGCGGCGGCTCATTCCGCCCAATTTTCAGCCAGGCTCTAAGGAGTATTGGGAGCGGTTTAAAAAAATGATGTCCGATATTGGGCATGGTTTTGATGCGGATACTGCGGATGCTGAAGCACAAAAGTGGATGCGGAGGTATTTTTTAGCGCAGAGTTTAAAGGACTCTACTATGGCGTGGTTTGTGGGTAATTTTGCTAAGGCGCACCCGCGGCATGTGGTGGTTTTGGTGGTGGGTTCGTTTCATATGAGGTATGGGCAAGCGGTGGTGCGTATGTTAAGAGAGAGCTTGTCTGCTAAGAGGGTTAAAACCTTGTTGCAGCTTGATTTAGAAAAAGGCCAAGATTTTTTAAGCGCCATCCAGCCCCACCCTAAATACGGCCAACATTCAGAATATATAGTAAATTAAAGGCCTAATAAAATTTTCTGGGCTATACGGCATCTATGAGCCTGTAGCCTTGGGTGTTCGATAGACCCAAGGCGACCACACTCCCGTCAAAGGCGCCTGCAGCCGGATGTGCTTGGTTAAGATGAATAGGGCGCAATTAGAGTGTTAGCAGCACAAGCTTTATTAGAGCGCCGTCACATTTGGCAGTCTATGGACACACCGCAAAGGCGGTGCCTCCCACGCTAAACGAAAAGCAGTTTTTTAACGCCGACTAATTGTACCTCAGCTTAATGAAGGCAATAGGACCCCGCCTGTCAAAATCATTTACTGCGCGTACTTCTAGCAGATTAGTTTTATTTTCTGCAGACCAATTAAATGTGCTTTTACTAATTTTTTTCCAATTATTTTTTCTTGAAGTTCTATACTCATAAAAAGAGAACATAGGCATATTATTCTTAAGCTCTACTGCGAATTTCGGCTCTGGAGCAAATGCGTGCATGCTATCTAAATAACCCTCGTTAAATGCGTGCCTGTTATTAAAATAATCCTCGTTAGTTTTAATGCTTAATTTTTTCCTTAAATTGCAAAAAAGTTTGGCTTGTTCTTTGGCACTTTTAGCTTTTGCTTTAAAATCTAAAAAAACAGCTACTTTGTTGATTTGAGGGTACACTTCGTTTCGATTGTCTGTAAAAACCACTGCTGCTGAAAAAGCCATTCCTTGAAAAGTTAAAACGGGCAGCTTTGTTTCAAGAAAAAGAGCAGTCACAGCACCTTTATTATCAGATACATACATAAGTCCAAAATAATTGACTAAAAATTTTTTATAATCTCGCCGCTCCTTTTTGCTTAGCCTCTTAGGGGATTTCACTTTTATGCTTTGCCATTTTTTTCTTTTTTTTAGTTCATATATCTCATGCACATTTAAAATAGAGTCATCAAAGCTAAGGTACGTACCAAACTGAGGGTCTAAAAAAATCCATTTATTTAAATCGTTACTCCATACTTCCATTGCAACATGCCCTTGGCCAGGCCCGCCATAGGCAACTTCATTTGATTTAAGACCCACTGTTCTAGTAATAAACCCATAGGATTGCAACAATTCAGCCAAAACAATTCCGTACTCAACACAGCGGTATTGTGCTTTATTAGTAAATACATTTTTCAGTATATCTAAAGCCCGCGCACCCTTTGGAGGCTCATTCATGCCATTGTGCTTCCATTGAGAGCTCGACCACTTAAGGGCGTTTCTAATAAGGCTTAGCTCTTTGCCTTTTTTGGCTAAAAACCCCTTGCTCTCAACAAACTTTTTTAGAGATCGTAAATCTTTTTTATCTGGCAAAGGAAAAACATGGCCTGCACGCTGGTAAACAAATGCGCCAATATTGTTACTTTCAATAACTTCTATCTTTTTAAAACCTTTTGCCATACAAGCCCCACAACAAAACAGCAGCAACAAATATTACTGCTTAACCTCCCAGATCAACAGCAAATATAACCACAACAAGAGGACCTCTCATTTTGCAGTCTTTGCAAAATCCGAGGCTCTAAAACACGCTTGAGCATCAAGGCGTAGCTCCTTTAGAAAGGTTTTCCCCCAGGCGTCGCATTAAATCCTTGCTAGTGCTCTTTATACTAAAAAATCCTACCAGCTCAAACACCGTTTCCCAAAATATCTCTTTTTGGGCTTCA
This sequence comes from Bdellovibrionales bacterium, assembly GCA_965116155.1. Lineage (GTDB taxonomy): Bacteria > Bdellovibrionota > Bdellovibrionia > Bdellovibrionales > UBA1609. The sequence continues at coordinate 1,510,501 of OZ220488.1, read as the reverse complement.
GAAAAATCCGCATACTTTGTAAGAGTAGCATTTTCCACATTGCCCTTGTCATTTATAACTATGCCCTGAGACAAAAAACTACTAAATACCATAGCCCTGTTATGCGCTACAAACGCCGACCAACCAACGAACACCGCAAGGTCAAAAGATAAACCACAAAGCAGCAGGTCTTTCACTAAACCCTTAGGCTTAAGTGCCATAAGCTTGGGTGCAGCGCGAAGCCTTTGTACCACTTTCCCTAATATAGGTAATTTACCCGCCGCCCCCCACACCAACGGAGCCAAGCAAGCTCCCAGCAAAACCAAACCTGCTCGGATCTCCCTGTTAGATATTTTGCTCTCGTATTGCGCTTTTAATTCCTCCACCACTTGCGTTATGTCAGTATCTTGTAAAAAATCTCGGGGGCCGCCGTTTTCAGCCACGCTGTCAACTAACGCACCAAACTGCATAAGGTTCTTATCAAGCGTTTTGATGTCACCTTTAACTCGACTGTAGAATTTTTGGCCCTTGTACCTCATAGTAAAAAACACCCTTTCCATATCGCGCCAAGCACTTGGATCTAAACCCTTCCAGTTAGAGTGATCTTGCCAAACTGCTAGCTGTTGCAATGTTGCGGGTTTAAGCATAGCTAAAAAAGGAGCCCCTTGTACAAGAGAAGCAAGTTTTGCATGATAAAACTTATACCACCACCATCCTTTAAGGGAGGTCGGGGAGGCATCGCGTTCGCCTGCTTGCATAATGCTGTCCAAGCTCTGGCGCGAAAAATGCCTCAACACCGCAGCTGCTAAATAAAGCTTTTTTAGCTCTGCTTTTGATAATTTAGATAATTTTGAAAACTCAAACCTAAAAATATATTTGTGCTTACTCGCATCTACCTCACTACTGTCATACTGAAGCTCCAGATTATCCCAAAGTTCAATGGATTTTTTTACCTGGTTATTTGCTTTGCTCAAGTAGAGGTCGGCATAAACAGATTCTTCATCACCAACACAATGGGCTTGGGCCTCTTTACGGGATTTTTCTCTTGCTTGCGCTGTGTCTGCCGTTGCTCTTTTAGGCTCAGAGGCTCTGGGTTTGTATGTTGTGAGGCGCTCACTGAAATCAAATAGTGCTTCATGGTAGCTCTCACAAGAAACGCTTTTTCCGCCACTATGTTGGCCATTAAACAATGCATCATTAAAGCGCTTGTAGTACTCTTTAATCGCCTTAGGGGCATATGCGTGTTCGGAAAGCACACCCTCAAGTGTGAATGCGTCTTCGCCATCGCCTAGCCTAATGGCAGTGCTTTGTGGTGTGGGTTTGTTATCCGTAAAAGCCACATGTTTTACATAACTCGCGATCTCCCCACTCCCTATGCCATAAAATGCATCAAAAGGAGCAAATGCATCCGTGTGGCCTGCTACGCCAGAAAGCGAACCCGCTTTTAAAGGCAACGAAAAATCTAAACTCTCTAAAACTAACTTTTTAGGATTTTGAAATGTTTCAACCTTATACTCTTTTTGCATCCACTTCATAGATGGAGTCGCATGCAGTGGCGGCTCTCCATAATGTGACGATGTGCTAGCATATGCATACTGCAGCTTGTGCCCCGTTTTTTTAAAAAACTCGTACTGCAATTGACGTAGCATAAGGTCAAAAAGCTGATCCATGCTTTGCTTTTTAAGCACACTATATACAGTTAGGCTCTCTTTAATTGCCGGCAGCACTTTCTGCACCATCTGCACCACATGCAAAAACAAAGCAGGGCACTGTTTTTTTAAAGCATTCTCCTCTTTTTTAGAATACTCCTTAAGTTGCAAATTTATCCGGCTAGCCGCAATAGCATCTGGAACCTCTCTTAAAAGATATTCTGAATACTCAACAGGCGGCATGGACTTTTGCTTATAGTAGAGTGTACAAGCGTACAAGTGCTCTAAAAAAAACCGGTTCGCATCTACTGCAATCTCTACCCTACTAGCAAGCTGCCGCAAAAATTGGCGCTCTAACAGAATTTGTGCATTTTGCTGCTCTTGGGCTTGCGACGAGGGCACGCGTTGGGGCACGCGCTCGCGCACGCTGCTGCAGCCCATAACCCCAATCGCCACCACTACCACAAAGGCCTTGAATCGCATTCTTTTTATGATACAAGAGGTAGAACGAATAGACCAATAGATTGTGAGAAGGAGTGTGGAGAGTGATGTATTCAAAAATTCGTAAGACCTTTTGTGGATGTTTGGTTTTGGTGCTTAATAGTGCTTTAGTAGTGGCACAGAGCGCACCTGCAGGTATAGATAGCGCAAAAAAACCCTCACCGGATCGCATTCACTGGGGAAATGGGTGGTTTGACTTGCAAAAAGAGCCCCTGCTTAAAAAAACACCCATAGCTGTTTTACATAATGATGGCAGGCTAATTACAGCAGAGGATTTTTTAATACGCAAAATCAAAGGTGATAGTTTTGAGTGGAGCGCTTGGGAGCGACAGGATATCGCCGAAATAGGGCCTGTGTATGATTTTGCTATTGGTTCTCCCATTATCAATTTAAACACCGGAGAGGTTGTGGGCACACTCACCCACCATATACATGCTCCGTTTAGGGCGGGGATAGCCGGCCTCTTTGTACATAGCTACTCACTGTTCAAAGCCGCGAGTAGCCAGGCCTTAATAAGGCGCAACCTAATTCTCCAGGGCGGCGGGCATAATGATACTGCAGCAGGCAGAATAGCAGAGTGCACGGAGCTGCTAGGCTCCTCATAGTATAGCTGTCTATACACAAGGCTTTTTTGACGTAGGTGTGGTCGCTACGGGCCTGCGCTACAGGGTCATAGTAGCTTCATACAAGAGGTTGTTCATGGCGTTAAGCCAATCTGGCAGCTTAGGTCACGCCTGGTTTTTTTGCGACCAATAAAGCCCGGCCGCAGGCGGCGTTTGCCTCAGTTTACCTGAAATCGTACTTGCGGGTACGGGCTTATAGTAGCCTTATAGGCCGCAAAATTCTCAGCTACGCTTGCTATTATCGCGGACGCCTTCTTCCAGAAGGCTGCGATAATAGCGTCGCTTAATCCCAGAGAATTTTACTAGCACTCTAATGCTTACGCATGCAGGGCCTTGAGGTTGTTTGGTGCACCAAACATGCAATTGGCACTATCTTGCTAATCAGCCATTGTGACTGGCATATACTCTTGGGCCGATTTTAGCGCGCCAGTCTTAATTGGATGAGATCTGGTGACGCAGGATACTGGGTGGATTGGCAGCTAATTGAACCCAAGGTTGTGCGCTAACCCGAGGCCCAAGAGTATATGCCAGTTGCGGAGGCTGCATAGACCGCCAAAACACCTCTTGCCTTTTCGCTTGCCTGGTGTACCAAAGGTGCTGTACCAGGCTGCGCTTCATACAAGAGGTGTTTTGGCTAGCGCTTTAATTTGCTGGGCCTATGTGTATGTTTAATAGGTCTAAGATTTGAGGGTTGCTGGGAGCACCACGGGCAAGGTCGTACAAATTGCGCGAATGTTTAGCATCAGGCCCTACACCCTCGCCCGTACTTACAGCCTGCACATCAGCCCCCGCTGATATTAGCGCCTCACTTGTATGCGCACAACCACTACTCACCGCCTCCATAAGGGGCGTATGCCCTCCACAACAAGCCGTGTAAGCCTCTAAATTCGCCCCAGCCTCTACCAGCAACTGCGCCACATCCGTGCGGCAAGAATATGCCGCTATATGCAAAAGCCCATAGCCACTTGTGGGCTCATGCAAATTAGGGTCTCCCCCAAGCTTTAAAAACTCCGCCACTACCGCAAAAGCATCATCACCACCAATAATAGATCTTTTAAGCCTGTCAAAATCCGCAGCCTTAAAGCCTTGATCGACGGCTGCAGAATTGGCTTCGAACTCTATGTCGACACCAGCAGTGTCAGCCGCACCATCCTCATCCGAAGCAGTATCATCTTGATCCTGAGTGTCAGGTTGAGTTTCTTCTGCCGGCACAGTATCGGGCGTGTGTCTTTTAGATTTGTCTTTATCCGAGCAACCCAAAAGGCCACCCGCCACCAAAGCACTACTTACAAACAAAATACAAAAAAATCTTAAAAACATATGTGGCCTCCTTTTTTAAAAGCTCCTAGGGTAATGCTGCTTCCTTAATTGCGTATACTCATAAACAAAAGCTCCAAAATCCATACCTAAAGTGAACGCAGCCGCATCAACAGCAACTATCAAAGCGCCCAAAGGCTCATCCTTTTGCCATAAAAAAGCTATAAGCATTGCCTCTACGCGCCTGTGGGGCTGACTAGCACCTTGAGCCGCATTACATGGCTCCACTTTTTGCGACACAGCCGGCTCTTTAAAACCTAAAGACGGCCAATAAGCAACTCTATCGCACGCGCTAGCACCTGCACGTGCCGCATAAAAGGCCTCTAGCATTTCTACTCTACGCAAATGCTCATAGTGGTGGGTCATTAAAAATTTCACAGACTCCACTTGGCCTGCACGAGATGCCGCAATCAACACATGCCCCAAGGGGCTAAAGCGCTTGCTAAGGCGAGTACGGAAAAGCCAGCTTAAAAATTCCGGCTCGTAGCCCTCGCCTTCGCTTACAGGCAAACCAGCCAATTTTGCTGCTTTTAAAACCTCTTGGTCCAGCTTATCCTCACCCTCTTGGCGCAAAATTTGATGCCACCCAGTATTACTCCATCCGCCTTGATCATCTTGAAAATCATAGGCATGCACCTGAAGCTCAGCTTCCTTTAAGGCTCCCTTTTGCACCAAATACTTAGCCACTTCCACATGCCCATTAGCTAATGCATAGGTTAAAGCCGTACCCTTACCGGCGGAGCCTTTTTGTTCCTTATGCAACTTAGCGCCTTCATCTAATAGAATCTGCACCATCTCAAGGTTGCCCAAAGCCGCCGCTACCATTAAAGGCGTTGCTCCATTTTTGAGCACTACATGATAGGGCTTGCAACGTTTTAGCCAGTTTTTTGTTTCTGACACATTGTTATCTCTCACTGCAAAATAAAGCCCGCGACAGGAAGTCACGCCCACAATTTCGCCCGGCATGATCTCCGGCATGGAAATTTGAACCGCCTTTTGATCCACATTTTCAGGCGCTTCCTTCACATCCGCTGCTGCAGCTACCGATACTGCCGGCTCTTGCTCGGCCTGTGATGGTTCTTGTTGGACTGGTTTGGTTTCCGCTGGGCCTTCAGGCTCCTTATCCTCTTTTGCTGAATCCGCTTTGTCTTCTGCTGGCGCGTCTTCTGTTGAGCCCTTTGGCTCTGCAATCGTGCCTGTGCTACCTTTTTTTGTAGGTTTGTCCGAACACCCTGCACTCACAAAAAGACCTAAAGCACAAACCAAAACTATTAGAGCTCGCATTTTGATACTCCTTACCTATTTTTTAGTACTATCTATGCGTATTCGTATGCACACAATAGTAACCTCTTGAGACTTAAGCAGCTAAAAAGCCTGAAAAAAAAACACACCCCACGCGATTTAGCGCGATTCGCAAATACGCAGGCACGCAATATTCGATTTTGCTTGAAGATATGTAAGTGTTTTTATTTAGCGCCCTTAAGCTGCTCTAACGCCGTGTCAAAAAGCCCATCTGCCGAGCAAGGGTAACGCTCTTGCTGTGACCTTAAAATAATTTCACACTGCTGATTTTGCTGTGAGTTTTTAAGGCCTCGCTCACCTAAATTAACCCGCAGTGGCAATCCCAACAGATCTGCGTCTTTAAATTTTACCCCTGGGTTGGCGGCACGGTCGTCCACTAGCACACTCCACCCCTCTGCCTCAGCCTTTGCTAAAAACTCTTTTAGCACTTTTTGGCAAAGTCCACTCTCAGGGTCTAGCAAACACACATGCACATCGTAGGGAGCCAAGGCTTTGGGCCACACAATACCCTTAGCGTCGTGGCTTTGCTCCACCACCGCCTGCAGAGTGCGGGTCACACCAATGCCGTAGCAGCCCATTTCAGCGAAACATTTTTGTCCCTTAGGGTCTAAAAACTGCACCCCCATGCTGCGCGCGTATTTTGTGCCTAAATAAAAAACATGCCCCACCTCTATGCCTCGCACACTTTTAAGCACGTGCCCTTTGCCGCCTGGCGCTGCATCCCCTGCACGCAGATTAGGGCAGGTCTCAACATTAGCCGCAAAGCCTCCTGGCTCCGTGCTCACCAAAAGCTCACTCTCACCACGCTCTGCCAGCACGTGAAACTCCTGCGAATAATCCCCCCCTATGTCGCCAGAGTCTGCATCCACATGGCGCGTCTCTACACCCAAGCGACCAAAAATAGCGGCATAAGCCTCAAACATCCGCTTGTAGCTTTTAAGAGCATCTGCCTTAGACACATCAAAGCTGTAGGCGTCTTTCATTAAAAACTCTCTACCCCTCATAAGACCAAAACGCGGACGGATTTCATCGCGGTACTTGGTTTGTATTTGGTAAACAGTTTTTGGAAAATCCCTCCAACTTTTTAGGCCTGGTTTTATATAATCGCTCACCACCTCTTCATGCGTAGGGCCCAAACAATAATCCTGACGCAAGCGGTTTTTAAATCTTAACAAGCAAGCGTCCATTTGGTCCCAACGCCCCGACTGTTTCCACAAGCGCGCAGGCTGCACCATAGGCATAAGCACCTCTTGGGCGCCGCGGGTTTCTAGCTCTTCTCGCACAATATCTTCTAGCTTGCGCATGCTTTTTAAAAGCAATGGACCATACACAAAAACCCCCTGACCCACCCGGTGCATATAACCCCCACGCACCAAAAGCTTGTGGCTAACCAGGTCTGCATCATGTGGTGCCTCGCGCAAGGTGTTAAAAAAACCACGCGACATAAAACAAATATCCGAGCGTAAAGTTTTAGGCATTGGAGGCTCCCTTTTGGGCTGCAAGCTTAATATCTAACATACTTAAAGCCGCATGCACTGCCTGCGTGCCCGCATAAACGCGCTGCTCAGCCTGGCTTTGGCTATACACCGTAAGTACCCCAAAGCCTAAAGGACAATTGTTCTGTAGCTGAATTTTCAGGCAACCTTCCTGCACAGTTTTACAAACCCAATCAAAATGCGCGCTCTCGCCCTTAATAACTGCTCCCAAAACCACAGCAGCATCTACTTTGTAATACGTGCACAACCAATGCAAGCCCAAAGGCAGCTCGCAGCCACCGGGCACTTTTAACTGCACACGATTTTGCGCGGGCCACTGGATGTCATCCAAGGCCTTACGCGCTTGCGATAACAGTTTGCTCGTAATAGGCGCGTTAAACTCCGCGCACACTATGCCCATCTTAAGATGAGAAATGTGCTGAGGCACATGCTGCAAAGGTTTTAGCGCGCAAGTGTTAGTCTGCATAAGGTGCCTTTGTATAAAGCGCAGGCGCTTGGCGGGCTGTTAGCCTTGGAGCAGAACCGGGAACAGGCCCGGGGACAGAAAAAACATTAAGGTGCTCTATTATTTGATCAATTCTACCCACCTTGATGCCATGCTGCGCACCAAACTGCATAAGTTCCGGCAAGCGCGCCATTTCGCCCGAAGGCAAAAGCACCTCACAAATAACACACGCCGGCTCAAGACCCGCCAAGCGCGCTAAAGCCAAGCTCGCCTCCGTATGCCCGGCTCTCGCTAGCACGCCACCGGAGTGCTCTATAAGACCAAACATGTGCCCGGGAGAAATCACATCGCCCGCTACAGCCCTAGGGTTAGAAGCCGCCAAAATGCTCCTTGCCCTATCCGCAGCGCTAATACCCGTACTCACCCCCTTAGCTGCCTCAAAGCTCAAAGTAAAAGCCGTTTTGTGCGCGCTTTGGTTTTGCTCCTCTGGAATCATCAGCGGGAGCTTGAGCTTTTTTGCCTGCGCCGGAGCCATAGCCAAACACATCATCCCTCGAGCGTGGGTTAAAATAAAATTCACCACAGCAGCGCTCACAAACTGTGCCGCTATCACGAGGTCGCCTTCGTTTTCGCGGGCTTCATCGTCCACCAAGATCACCATTTGCCCTTTTTGCATATCTTGCACCAGGTCCTCAACCAAAGCAGTGTGTCCCTGGGAAGATGCAGGCACTGCAGGACGTGCTTGATGGGTGCAAAATTTTGCCTCCCTGTCGTACTCGACCACGACAGAGTCTTGCGCTTTTAGTCCCCCCAGGTTGGTATGAGCCAAGGTGTGCGGCACCACACATACGCTAAAGCTCCGCTCCTTAACCGCCGCCACCGTAAGGCTCACGCCATTTAAACACACACTCCCTTGGGGCATAATAAGCCTGCGGTAGTGCGTGGCAGTAGGTAACGCAAAATGCAGTTCGCGCGCTTCGCCCTGGGGCTCTACTTTGATAAGCCTTAACCCCCCATCGGCATGGCCTGTTACCATGTGACCACCCAGGCGCGCATGGGACACAGTACAAGCCCGCTCCATATTGACCACCTGCAAGAGCTTGGGCTCCCAACCCGTCACGGCCAAAGTGTGCCCACTGATGAAAAACTGCATATCCTCTACCGTGCAGCTCTCCAAGGTCAAACAGGCCCCGTTGATACTAATGGAATCTCCCGGGCTCACAGCCCCCACCGCATGCCCAAAAGCCCGTGGGCGCTCCACCACAATACGCGCCCCAGCTCCTGGCTCAGCCCACAGCACCTGCTTAATTTGAGCCCTAGCCTCTACAATGCCCGTAAACATAGATAGCTTTCGTATACCCCATAAGCCCTCAATACGCCTTTGATAAGCCCCAAATGCTGCACAGAGTTAAAAAAGCCTATAAATTTTTTAATTGAATAGAAAAACCTGGCACACAGGGCAAAAAGCCTTTAAGTATGTTTTGTTCTCGTGCTGGTAGGCCTCTTGATTGTTGTTACCACGCACGGAGCGTTGATTAATTTAGTCTCTTTTGGCGGCCTGGTCCCCCTTACCCCCTCCAGGTCGCCTTTTTTTTGCCTTAAGAGCTCGTTTGTAAAGTCCCACAAAGCTCGCCTATACTGCAAACAGACGGCTTAAAAACAGCCACCACCAAAATGGCAAAGCTTCTAAAAATGGGCTAGGTGCGCCTTTGGTCTGCCTCCCCACTGGAAGGTCTTGTGAGGAAAAAGTATGTCTCTTGTTTTTAGAGGGCTAGATAAAGACGCTTTAAAAAAAACCTACACCCATAAAAGGGAGCAGCTGCAGGGGGTGCGGGCGCGACTGAGGCGCCCTTTGTGCTTGAGTGAGAAGATACTTTTTTCGCATCTGCAGGACCCTCAGCAACCCTTTGAACGTGGCAAGGCTTTTTTGAAGCTGTGGCCTGACCGAGTGGCTTTGCAAGATGCCACGGCACAAATGGCTTTGTTACAGTTTATGCTTGCAGGGCAAAAACAAACCGCTGTACCCAGCTCGGTGCACTGTGACCATTTGATTCAAGCTTACCGAGGCGAAAGCGATGACCTGGTGCAAGCGCGTTTGCAGCACAATGAGGTGTATAATTTTTTAAGCTCTGCTTCTAAAGTGTATGGCTTGGATTTTTGGGGGCCTGGCAGTGGCATTATCCACCAGGTGGTTTTGGAGAACTACGCCTTCCCCGGAGGCTTATTGCTGGGCACCGATTCGCACACTCCCAATGCGGGAGGCTTGGGCATGCTTGCTATCGGTGTGGGAGGAGCTGATGCTGCAGAGGTTATGGCGGCGCTGCCTTGGGAGGTTAAGCAGCCTTGGATCGTAGGAGTGCACCTTAAAGGCAGCCTTAGTGGCTGGAGCGCGCCTAAGGATATTATTCTTAAGTTGTGCGGCCTTATGACGGTCAAGGGGGGTACTAACAAAATTATTGAATACTTCGGACCCGGCTGTGAGAGCATCAGCTGCACAGGCAAGGGCACCATTACTAATATGGGAGCCGAGCTGGGAGCCACTTGTTCGGTGTTCCCTTGGGACAGCAGCATGCAGCGTTACCTTAAGGCAACCCAAAGGGAGCATGTGGCGCTTTTGGCCCAGGAGCACCAAGAGCAGCTTTGTGCGGATGCTGAGGTTTTGCAGGATCCGCATAATTTTTATGACGAAGTGATTGAGATCGACCTTAGCTCTCTGGAGCCTTATGTGGTGGGGCCGCACTCTCCTGATGCTGCGCGGCCTGTGAGCGAACTAAAAGCCGCAGCACAAAAGCATAAGTGGCCTTTGGAGCTTTCGGCAGCTTTGGTGGGGTCTTGCACCAATAGCTCGTACGAAGATATCGGGAGGGCCGTGCATGTGGCCAAGCAGGCTTTGGAGGCTGGGGTTAAAATGCCTCAGGTTTTTATGCTTTCGCCTGGCAGTATGCAAATTAAAAAAACCATACAACGTGATGGCTATATGCAAACTTTAGAGCAGGTTGGGGCCACGGTTTTAGCCAATGCCTGCGGGCCTTGCATTGGTCAATGGAGGCGTGACAATTTTAAGCGTGGGCAGGTTAACACTATTATAAGCAGTTTTAATCGCAACTTTCGAGGGCGCAATGACGCCAACCCTGAGACTTTGTCTTTTTTAGCCAGCCCAGAAATCACCATGGCCATTGGCCTTGCTGGGCGTTTGGATTTTAACCCCTTAACAGACGAGCTTCAGCCCGGGCTTAAGTTATTGCCACCTGAGGCGCCCGAGTTACCAGAGAAGGGGTTTTTGTCGGATTTTAGTTTTTTTACTTCTGGCGCAAAAGAAGATGGAAGCACAAATGACAGCGCGGCACCAGAGGTTAAAATCGACCCCCACTCGCGGCGCTTGCAAAAATTAAAAAACTTTAAACCCCTAGAGAGTGAGCGGTGGAGCGACGTGCGTGTGTTTAAAGTTGAGGGCAAGTGCACTACGGATCACATTTCGCCTGCAGGCTCGTGGCTGAGGTTTAGGGGGCATTTGGATAATATTTCGGACAATATGCTTTCGGGCGCTACCAATGCGTGGACCAAAGAGCGTGGTACGACGCTGAACCTTATTACGGGTCAGGCGGATCAGGCCTATGCTCAGGTGGCGCGGTCTTATCAGGCTGCAAGGGTGTCGTGGATGATTGTGGGAGAAGACAACTACGGCGAGGGCTCTAGCCGCGAGCATGCGGCTATGTCGCCCCGTTTTTTGGGCTGCCTTATGGTTTTGGCCAAAAGCTTTGCACGCATCCATGAGACCAACTTAAAAAAACAAGGCATACTGCCGCTGGTATTTACTCAACCAGAGGATTACGATTTGTTTGCAGCCCAAAGCCATGTGAGTGTTCGGGAGGTCGAAGGCATTGAACCGGGTAAAAATGTAGAGCTCATAGTGCAAACACGCACGGCCCCTACTCAAGAGCAACAAGCACCCAGCGAACAAGTGCCCTGTGAACAAGTACACCGAGTGGTATGTGCGCACAGCCTTAACCCCGAGCAGGTGCTGTGGTTCCATCATGGCTCGGCACTTAATGCACAAAAAGCCAAGCACTCTCATAAGGAGGCATAAATGGATAAACCGGTAGCGGTTATACTTTCAGGTTGTGGTTATTTGGATGGGGCTGAAATTACAGAAAGCGTAAGTGCAATGATAGCCTTGGGGCAGCAAGGCTTGCAAATGGAGTGCTTTGCGCCTAGCAAAAATTTTAAACCCGTGCCACATATGGAAGCAGAGCAACCGGCACACACTCCACAAGAGCGCAACACTTTGCACGAGTCGGCTCGCATCGCCAGAGGGCAAGTGAAGCCCTTAGCGGCGTTGGATGCGTCTAAGTTTAGTGGGCTGGTGTTTCCGGGAGGTTATGGCGCGGCTTTGCATTTGTCGGATTGGGCAGAAAAAGGCGCCTCGTGTGACATTATGCCTGAGGTGCGCAAAGCCATAGAGTTTATGCACCAAAACGAAAGGCCTATTTTGGCTATTTGTGTAGCGCCTGTGCTTTTGGGCCGCGTATTGGGGCGGCACGCGCCCACTTTAAGTGTGGGCGCCGAAGGTGAGCTATCGCAAGAGTTAGAAAAAACCGGCGCTACGCACAGCCCTTGCGGAGTGAAGGATTTTTTAACAGACCGCGAGCGGCGTTTGGTTTGCACGCCCGCTTACCTTTATGGCGAGGCAAGTGCGTTTGAGGTGTTTTCAGGCATTAGTGCTGCAACAAAAGAGTTTGCAGGCCTCGTTTAGACTATGCAAAAAGCACTTATCACAGGTGCAAGCGGGTTGCTGGGTACAGCGCTGGTTGAGGCTTTAAAAAAACAATCGCCACACCTTTTTATTACAGCTGTGGGGCGCGAGCCTAGCCATACTAAATTGCGTACACTGGAGGTGCATGAAGTCGCAGCTTGGCCGCAAGAGGGCGCTAAGTGGCGGCAGCTGTGGCAGAGCCCCGAGTGGGCGCATAGTTTTGACACCGCCCTGCATCTGGCGGGGGAGAGCTTGGCAAGCTTCCCTTGGACCAAGAGTAAAAAACAACGCATTTTAGACTCGCGCATTAAAAGCACCCAAGTGCTGCACGAGCACCTGGGCGCCTCGCCTAATCTTAAGCACTTTTTTTGTGCATCCGGTGTGGGTATATATCCTGACAGCTTCAACCAAGGCCAAGCCGAAGACACCGTGCTACCGCAAGCCGCAAGTGATGGAGGGTTTTTGCGCTCCGTGTGCCACAAGTGGGAGCAAGAGGCTTTAAAGTTATCCGCCCCCAAAAGGCGGGTGGTGCTTTTGCGCACTGCTGCCGTGCTTTCGCCGGGTGGTGGCTTTTTGCCTCTTATGCAAAAACTCACCAAATGGGGCTTAGGGGGGCGCATTGGGAATGGGGAGCACTTTGTCCCTTGGGTCCACATTGCGGACTGGGTGCGGGCGGTGCAGTTTATTTTGCAAAACCCTAACCTTGTCGGTGCGGTTAACCTTAGCTCTCCCGCAGCCACACGGCAGCGGGAATTTGCCACTACCATGGCGCGCTGCATGCAAAGGCCTTTGCAGCTACCTGCTCCCGCATGGGCAGTTAGGAGCTTATTGGGCGATATGCAAGAGCTCGTATTAAGCTCTCCCAATCCCGTGCCCCATAAGCTCCTTAAGGCCGGCTTTGAGTTTAAGTTTACAAACCTAGCTCAAGTGCTTTGACGGCCAAGTCTTTAACAACGCGCGTTGTGGCTTGTGCATGGGGGCGATTGGGGCCTTAAAATAAATGCAATTGGTAAGGATAACTGGGAACGCTTGAATAACAGGAGGGGTTACTTGATGGTACGCACAGTGCTTAGGGTTTTGTTTTTGGGAGCGATTTGGGGGCCTATAGCTGCATTTGCAACAGAGCGTATACCTAAAATAGTAGCCGATACTGCCTTTGAGACCGTGGCATTTTATGATGTTGCACCCTTTGACATACATAAAGAGTTTTTTTGCGGCACACCTTATGGGCAGCCTAATATGAAGATCGCTTTTGAGGCCGTGCATGGCGAAGACGGCCTGCGTGTGATCAGCAAAAACAGCCGCCACAATCCCTATGAAGACGAAGGCTATTGCCGGTACACTAGCGAGAGCAATGGCAACAGCAAAAACCGCGGGCTGCTGCATCATTTTGACTGCAAAGGCTACCAGGACGAATTTGTTTTTTGGCCTTATTCGAATGACAGGTCCCACCTCCAGGTGGATGCGCATAGTGCCGGCAGTAGTGGGTATAGCTTGACCTTTGGCTTTCAAGGCAAGCTGGTGCGCCGCTTTGCTAGAGACCTAGATCTATACTGCTCACAAGAGCCCTCATTTGAGCGCGCAGAAGTTATTTTAGACTAGGCCTTTGGTGCGTGTGGGACAAAGCCCTACTAACGCCGCAATATTCTGCGGAGGCAACAATAAAATACCAACACCGTTCTTTAGTTGTTTAAATATAAAGTGCTGTGAGTTTTTTTATTTTTTTGCCTAGTCTCCGCCACCGTACCCACCTTAGTCTTCAACCTGCGCCTAATCCTAGGCCTAATTTTAGGCCTAATTTTAAGATAGGGGGGGGGGGGGGGGGGGGGGGGGTAACTCCACTCATACTTGTCATGCTTGCTACAATAAACTCCATGCTGCGGGTTCTTTAAAATCTCTAGAATCTAAAGCACCTGTAAGCAAGCCGCCTCAAGCTCATACGCGCATACCCACCCAGAAACACAACCCTTCTCTTTTAAAGAGGCTTAGTGCCTTGTGGGGTTAAAACTTAAATCACAGGCCTTAAAGCTTTTAAGCATTACGGTAATGCTTTTGGTTCTGGCTCTTGGTTGGGGCGCATGCAAATCTACCGACATAACAACAAGAACCAAGCCTCCTAGTGAGGTGGGTGGCAGACCTAAAAAGTCCACTGGCAAACCTCCAAAAGACAACCAGGCAAAAAAGCAGCAAGCCTCCTTAGAGCTCCGTGACCTAAGGGTTGCCGTACTAAAAGACCACGGTGTTTTAGTTGTGCCGCGTGGTGGCTATGAATACGATTTAAAGCCCTTTTTAGCGTCGCTGCATGGTGTGGCAGAAGCCAAGGTCCGTATGTCTCAAAGCAAGTCAGATGTGGAGTTTGATACAGGCGATTGTCCTGATGATGCTACAGACACCTACGAGTTAGAGTATCAGGTTAACGCCAAAGACCACACGCTTGATATAGAGTGTGCGGATTCTGCAGAAGATTTGCCTGAAAAAGTGGCTAAAGGTTTGCTCGCGTTGGCAGATGACAAAATCTACCTATACGAACTGGACGACAATGACGGTGACGATGACGAGGTGGAAATCAACACAGGGGATATGCTGTTTTTTCTTATAGATTCTGATGATTTAGATAAAACAAAAAAGCTCGGCAAGCAAGCGGTTCGTTTTGAAGATGAAGACGAGGATACGGAATCTGAAGACGTAGGTGCGGTGCTGGCTTTTGGTGGTGAAGATGTAGCGGTGAAGTCTACAGATGATGGTAGTGCTGCCAGTGGTGATGGGTATTTGTTTGTAGCCGTGCACTGGGGCGGGGGTGACGACGCTGATGAGGCTTTTGGTTTAGGTGAGGATGAAGAGGACAACATCACAAAGCCCGTGTACGGTAACAATAACGACGATAACAATGATGATGAAAACAACGACGGCGACGATGACGATGATAACGACAATAACAATGACGATGGTAGCAGCGATGATAATAATGGTGATACTGGCAATGGCGATGACAGCAGCGACGACGGTGACAATACGCCTAGTGAGGTGTGTGGTGAGAAGGCTGCTCCTTCTAACTTAGATAACGATGATGCGTGTGCTTGTACTGAGAGCGGCGCAACCAAAAAAGGCGTGGTTGCTGCGGGCAAATGCACGCTAAGCGAATTGGCATGTGGTCAAAAGCCCCAAACGGGTACAAATGGCACGAGCTGCACGTGTAAGCTCGCGGTTGCAGACACCACTGATGCTGCAGGTGTTATTGATTCAGGCATGTGTGTGGCAAACAATGTTTGCGGCACAAAAACCCACGTAGCAACTGATAACGCAGCTTGTACGTGTCAGGCGGCAGCGGGGGATACGCAAGAGGTAGCGGGCTTAGTTGCATCCGATGTATGCTACAACAAAGCAGACGTATGTGGGCATAAGAAGATGACAGGTGCGGAGAATGCAAGTTGCAGTTGTAAGGCTACAGTGGTTGCGGTGTCGGACACATCGGGGGTTATTAGATCTAATATATGCTATATGTCGTTGTTGTCTCAAGGCCCTGCTTTGACACGAGAGACAACTCCGCCAGTAGAAATTTGTGGACAGAAGGCATCGCGAGGTGTGGATGGTGCTGCATGCAATTGCAAAGAAGCATCTGATGACGTGGGCACCATACCGGGCGTTATTGCCTCTAACAAATGCATAGTGGGAGCCTGTGGTACAAAAGCCCAAACAGCAGCAAATGGCACGCGCTGTAGGTGTACTAATGCGAGTAACGTAGTAATAGCAGGCACCGTTCAGTCTAACGTTTGCCACAGCACGACGACCCTTGCAGCAGAACGAGCAAGACAGGCAGCACGTTTAGTGTGTGGACGCAAGGCAGCACAGGGCTCAGATGGCGCAGACTGCACCTGCAAAGCAACGGCCGGCGATACGCAAGAAATACCAGGCCTGATAGCATCAAACGTATGCTACAACAAAGCAAATGTGTGTGGACACAAAGCCGCAAGAGGTACAAATGGCGCAAGTTGCACGTGTAAAGACACGGTGACTGCCACACAGGACACTTCAGGTACTATTAGGTCTAATGTGTGCTATGGCCCATCTTTAGCGCGGAGGGTTGCTGCAGTAGAAACTTGTGGGCAAAAGGCATCGCGAGGTACAGATGGTGCTGCATGCAATTGCAAAGAAGCATCTGATGACGTGGGCATCATACCGGGCGTTATTGCCTCTAACAAATGCATAGTGGGAGCGTGCGGCACAAAAGCCCAAACAGCAGCAAATGGCACGCGTTGCAGGTGCACTAACACAAGAAACACCGTAATAGCAGGCACTGTTCAATCTAATATATGCCACAGCACGACGACCCTTGCAGCAGAACGAGCAAGACAAGCAGCTCGTTTAGTGTGTGGGCGCAAGGCAGCACAGGGCTCAAATGGCGCAGACTGCACCTGCAAAGCAACGGCCGGCGATACACAAGAAGTACCAGGCCTGGTGGAGTCAAACATATGTCATAATAGAGCTCCTGTATGTGGATATAAAACAGCACCTGGTGTGGATGGCGCTACATGCAGCTGCAAAATGCGAGCTGATTACGTAAGCACTATACCTGGTGTTATTGCCTCTAACAAATGCATAGTGGAAGCGTGCGGCACAAAAAGGGAAAGAGCAAAGAGTGGGTGGCATTGCAGGTGCACCAACACACGCAACACCGTAATAACGGGCACCGTTCAATATAATATATGCCACAGCGAGACGACTCTTGCAGAAGAACAAGACTTAGTTTGTGGGCGCAAGGCAGCACAGGGCTCAAATGGTGCAGACTGCACCTGTAAAGAAGCAGCCGGCTATAGGCAAGAAGTGCCAGGCTTAGTAGAATCAAACAGATGCTACAACAAAGCAGGTGTGTGCGGGTATAAGGTAGTAGGGGGTACAGATGGAGCTGCATGCACTTGCAAAGAAGAAGCTGATGACGATACTAGATACGAAGCGCCAGGTTTGGTGCAGTTAAGTGTATGCTACAATAGATCTAAAGGATGCTATTATGGACTTATGCCAGCTGCTGATGGTGCTCCATGCAGTTGCAAAAGAAGCCATTATTCTAAAAGCTATAGCGCTGGGATTACCAAGAACAACAAGTGCATTCCACATGATACTTGTAGCGTGAAAGATGATGGTGATAGAAAGGAGGGTGCTTGGTGCAAATGCAAACTCCGCTCGAGTAGTCGTAATGTTTTAGGAATTATTAAAAATAACAAATGTGTGGCCAATTATCTTTGTGGCACAAAAATACGTGTGGCCAGAGATGGGGAGAGATGCCGGTGCGAACTAACAGCAAACCTTGCTTCTGTCATAAGCCCCGGCTTTTTAACCTATGACGGCATTACTAAAAATAACAAGTGTGTCTACAATCATGTTTGCGGACAAAAAATACAGCAAGGTGAAAATGGAGAGGCATGCAAGTGCAGTTTAACAGAAGAGACTAGCCCTGTTGCAGGTCGTATTATGTCTAATAGGTGCTTAGCAAGTGAGATATGCAATGAGAAGTATCAGTTTAAAGGCACAGAAGGCGGTGCTTGTGCTTGCAAGGAGAGCTGGAAAGATAGCGGTAATATAGAGGGGTATTTGCGCCTAACACCGAGAGAGTCAAGGACTCCCTGGTGCTATCAGTACCCTTCCGCCATTACCAAATTTTGCAAGCCTAGATTCACATGTCACGTTCATCCATGTGACAATGCGGTGCCAGATGGTATAGATGGATCTGCTTGCCGCTGCATGTATCGAGGGCGCATTGTTGACGGCCGTATCATCACCCCTTATCGCACCAAGATATGTGCTCGTGGACACTGAAGTACTGTCTAATCTTTTGTAATTATTGTTAATTCTGTTGATTTTTGGGGGTTTGTTTTTGCAGGGTCTTGATTTCTTCTGGAGAAAGGCCTGTAACTTTCATAACAAAGGCAGCATCAACCCCCTCTTTAAGCATATTCACGGCTACCACCACGCGCTCTTCAGCACGGCCTTTTTTGAGGCCTGTGTTCAGTCCCTCTATACGGCCCTTCTCTAGGCCCTTCTCTAGGCCTTTCTTCAAACCTTCTTCTTTCCAAGGGTTGCCCATGTATTTTTCCAAGCTTTCAAAAAAGCTCAAATCTTTTGCACCACTAGATTTCGCCATAGACCACACCTCCTCGTATGTCAGATTATAAACATTCGCAACGTAGAACGCAATACCAGATCCCAGCTGTTTAGCGTCTTTTTCACCCAGATGACTAAGGCACTCACGAAAAAACTCTCGCCCCTTTTCACGCACCCTATCACTCAACTGTGGCACTTGTAATAGCGCATACAATATGGAATACAGTGCACCCTTCTTAGGCCATAAAGACGTATCCAATCGCCCAAGGTCAAACACATAAAACTTAAGCAGCACAGGATCCATGCTTGCAACCCCAACATCATACATCACACTATCCAAACCTTGCTTGCCCCCCTTTTGCCAAGGCTCTTTACCATGATAAAAAATGCAATTTAGTATAACAGGACGCCCCTTTGGGGTTTTAGATAGTTCATGGTGCTTTATAGGAGCTCTGTAGTCGGCCATTTGTTCATATGTTTTTTTAAGATCGCGCTGGTGTTTATGCTCTAAAAGAATATAGGCCGGGGTTTTGTTTTTATCTTCAAGCACCCCTCGAAACAACAAATCCGCCTCTTTGCCTATAGTAGGCAAAGAGGACTCTTGCTTGGTTATATTCGCAATTTCTAATTCATTCTGTATGCTTTGAGGTAGCCAGAACCCCAACAGCGCCCTGGCATATTCCACATGCGAAAAACAACTCCGGAAGAACCTGTCATGTGTGTTGGTATAGTGGGTGTTTAAACTTGCTTTTCTTTCTGGTGCCATAATTTATTTTTCATATCCTTTTGCCGTGCCGTAAAAAATTCTGAGAACCGATAGTGGGGCTGGTTTTTTTTTGGCAAAACAAACCCGCAAAGTACTATGCACAATATGCACGCACGTGTAAAGCCACGGCGCACCGCGCAAAACCCAAAGGGCGTACGCAGCGTCCAGACCCTCTTAAGCAAAATCCGGTCGCCTTGTGCCTAAAGTGCGTAAGCATAAAAGGGCTAGCAAAATAACTGGTACGCAGTGTAGTCCTCCTGGCAGCCTCTAAGGGGCGTCAGCCAGGTGGATAAACGAGAGTTCCAGTTATTTTGCGGACTGGATAGCACGCACAAGGCCAAAGGCGCATAGTAGCTTCATAGGTCGCAAAATCCTCTAGCATGTAAGACGCTTGGGCGTAAGGATAAAAGCGCCAGCAAAAACACTTTGATCAGAGACGCAGACACATTGGCAGCCCCTGCAAGGAGCGCCAGCCAAGGTGGCAAGCGAGGCTCCCATTCAAAGTGTTTTTGCGCGCTAGACAGCTATCAACGCGCTGATAGCGAAGGGCCCCGCAGGGGAACGAAGCGCCCAAACTCACTTCAAAGGCACTGGGAGGCTGCTCTTGCGCCGCCGCTTTGTCCCAGAAAATTTTATTAGTCCTTTAAATTGTGTTTACTCAATGCACGAGACTTTGACGGCAATCTGGTCGCCTTGTGCTTAGAGATCGCACAAGGCTACAGGGCCATAGATGCCGTATAGCCCATAAAATTTTCTGTGGGACGCTTGGCACCCTGATGGCCGCCCCTCTTTGAGGGGCTATCAGGATGCCGCCGCTTTGTCCCAGAAAATTTTATTAGTCCTTTAAATTAACCATCCTCCGCCTACGAGGCGGTGGTTTTTGTAAAACACGGCCGCTTGACCAGGGGTGATGGAGCGCTGAGGCTGCTTAAAACGCAAGCGGCACTGGGTTTTGTCCGGACTAAGCTCCACCACCGCAGCCGGAGCCGCCTGGTGCTGAAACCGAATTTTAACATCCAACTCTGGGCTCGTTTCTTGCGTTAGCCAGTTGATGTTTTTCACACAAGCCTGCTGCGAATAAAGATGCTCCCTCGTGCCCAGCCACACCGTACCACTAGAAGGCTCGATTTTTATAACATATAGCACCGGCATGTTTTGACCCCGCGCTAAATACTGCGCCCCCATTAGGCCGCGCCTTTGCCCGTAAGTAAAAGCATGTATACCATCATGCTTCCCCAGCACCTCCCCTGTCGGATAAAGCTTCAAAAGCCCTTTAGGTTTTTTGACTTTAGCATGTGCATCGATAAAGTCCTTAGGCTTAGATGAAGCTAAAAAACAAAGCCCTGTGGAGTCTTTTTTTTCTGCAACAGGCAAATTGCGCTCTCGCGCCATGCGGCGCAGCTTAGTTTTTTCTAACCCCCCTACAGGAAACAAAAGTCGCTCCAACATATGTGGCTTTAATGTAAACAAAAAATAGCTCTGATCCTTGCGTTTATCAGCACTGGTATAAAGCCCCAGCTCACCTGATGGAGATTTTTGTTTGGTAATATAGTGACCCGTTGCTAAATAATCACAGCCCAGATGCTGCATTTTTTCATACAAGTGATGAAACTTTAAGTACGTATTGCAATTGGTACAAGCAATAGGCGTGCGCCCACTAAGGTAGTCCTTTATAAAAGGATCTATGACATGGGTTTTAAATTTGGCCTCACAGTTCGAAACATAAAACGGCACCTTAAGATGCGCGCACACTTTACGCGCATCCTCTACATCCAAGGTAGAGCAACAACTGCCCTTGCCGCTTTCAAGGTTGCAGCTGCTGTAGTCCCACACATGCATGCAAACCCCGACCACCTCATAGCCCTGCTC
Source organism: Bdellovibrionales bacterium (assembly GCA_965116155.1). Taxonomy (GTDB): domain Bacteria; phylum Bdellovibrionota; class Bdellovibrionia; order Bdellovibrionales; family UBA1609. The sequence goes on along the minus strand of OZ220488.1, from coordinate 1,489,705 downwards.
TAAAAGCAAGGCCGCAGCCATAGAGCTATCCACTCCCCCGCTCATAGCGACTAGTACTTTTTTTTTCAGCATGCTCTAGCCCTTTTTTACAAAGCGGGTTTTTAGTTGCTCCAGTTTTTCTAGCAAAGCCAGCAGAGCGTGTTTGTTGCTGCCCCAGCCTAAGCTAATACGCACACAAGAATCAATATCTTGCACAGGTACTCCAAAATTTTCAAGGCTCGAGTAGGCCCGCATTTTGCCCGATGCACAAGCCGCACCAGCACTGATTTTAAACCCCTCTAAATCTAGCGCCATAACCAAGCTCTCAGCATGCACACCGGGCAAACATATTTGAGCCGTATTGGGCAATCGCGGCGCATGGGCCCCCACCACATAAGCTTGAGGAAAAATACTTAACACTGCACTCTCTAAAAAAGTGCGCAATTTTTCCAAGCGCGCTTGTTGCGACGCAATTTCGGCCCCGTGCTTGGCGCAGGTGGCTCCCATAGCCCCTATGGCGAGCCAGTTTTCGGTGCCGCTTCTTAAACCGCGCTCTTGCCCGCCCCCTGTAAGCATAGGCTCCAGCTCTACGCCTTCGCGCTTATACAAAACCCCCGCCCCTGGAAAAGCATAAAACTTATGCGCCGAAAAAGAAGCAAAATCCACCCCCCATGCCTTGAGATTCATAGGCACCTTGCCCAAAGACTGCACCGCATCGCAGTGGAACCACGCCCCATGCTCGTGAGCCATTTGGCAAAGCGTCGTTATATCAAACAGCACGCCCGTCTCGTTATGCGCGCTCATTATACTAACCAGGTGCGGCCTGTGCTTTTGTAGCATGCACTCAAACTGCCCCAAGTCCATTTGGCCCTTTTTAAGGGGCACCCAATGGATCTTGGCGCGGCCTTGTTTTTGCCCTTGCTCCAGGCACTTTAGCACACTGGGATGCTCGACCTGTGACGCTATAATGCTGGGCTGGCAACTGGATTTTTTAGGCATACAGCGGCTTAACACCCAATTATTGGCCTCAGTGGCTGAGGCAGTAAAAAACACCTCGCTGTTTTTGGCTCCAAGCAGCTCTGCCACCTGCTCACGCGCGCGCAATAAAAGCGCCCTAGCGCTTTGACCCTGTGCATGGGCGGCACTGGGATTGCCCCAAGAGTTTAAGTTTTGCGCAGTCCATTCTAAGGCTGCAGCGCTGGGGGGCGTTGTGGCATTGTAATCGAAATATTTTTGGCACATACTGGGCACAATCTAACACGTTGGGTTGAGATATGGTCAAAAGCTCTAAAAAATTTTTCTTCGGCACAGATGGCATCAGAGGGCGCGCTAACACCTACCCCATAACCCCGGAGGGCGCTTTGCAGATCGGGCAGGCTTTGGGCTACTGGCTACAGCAAAAGCCCGTGCGCCGGGGCAAAAAACGCAGTGTTTTAATTGGTAAAGACACCCGGCTGTCGGGCTACATGATCGAGCAGGCCTTGGCCTCAGGGCTCAACTCTGTAGGAGTGTATGTGCAGCTTACAGGCCCATTGCCTACACCGGGCATTAGCCTAGTCACCCAAAGCATGCGTCTAGATGCTGGGATTATGGTTTCAGCCTCACATAATCCCTACCAGGACAACGGGATTAAAATTTTTGACCACAAAGGGCTTAAGCTTTCACCTAGCGAAGAGCAGGCCATACAAGACCTGCAGGACGCTGCTATTTTAGAACAAGCCTTGGTAAAACCAGAGCACATAGGACGCACGCGACGTATTGATGACGCTCTTGGACGTTACATTGTGTGCGTTAAGAACACTTTTTCTAAAACCCATGACCTTGTGGGGCTATCTATGGGTGTAGATTGTGCCTTTGGAGCTGCTTATAAAACAGCTCCCAGTGTGTTTAAGGAGCTAGGAGCCAAGGTAATCTTACTAGCCCATACTCCTAATGGCAGAAACATTAACCTGCAGTGTGGAGCTTTGCATCCGCAAAATTTGCAACGCAGCGTACGCCAATTGAACTTAGACTTTGGCTTGGCCTTAGATGGTGATGCCGATCGCTGCGTGCTCTGTGACGAAGAAGGCGTGCTACTAGATGGGGACCATATTTTAGCCTGCTTGGCTTTGAGCAAAAAACACAAATCCCAATTGCCGCACAATACAGTAGTGGGCACTGTGATGAGCAGTTTGAGTTTAGAGAGCTTTTTAAACTCCCATGGCATAAAACTAGTACGGGTGGATGTAGGGGATAAAAACATCATCCACACCATGCTAAACCACGGCTACACCTTAGGGGGCGAGCCCTCGGGGCATATTTTGTGTGCGGGCGCTGTGGGTGATGGCTGTGTTGCAGCGCTAGGTGTTTTAGAGCTGATGCGAGAGCAAAAAAAGCCTCTTAGTTATTTTAGAAAACTCCTACCCCTCATGCCGAGGAAACTTTTAAACCTCCACCTGAAAGAAGAGCTTGCAAGAACTTCCTCCAAGGATTTAGATGCACTGCCTTGCGCACTTAAAAACGCACTGCAAGAGGGGCAAAATAAAATGGCGCAAAAAGGCGGCAGGCTATACGCCCGCCCCTCTGGCACCGAGCCTGTGTTAAGGGTGTTGCTAGAAGGCCCCTGCCAAAGCACGTTAGAGCACGTGGCAAAGAGCATAGTCCTTTAACTATTCAACGCGCATCAAGCTCTTAGCTCTTGCCAAATGGCCTTTGGGCACGCGTATAGGGTGTGAGTTTACACTTTTTGGTACGAGAGCATACAGCAGCTCTGGGTTAAGGCTTTTTAAATGAGCCTTTTGAAGTTTTAGCTTATACGCTAAATGTGTAAGGTCCGTGCCCCCAGGAGCTTGCAGGTAATCATATCTATACGGCGGCATGGGTTTTATGTTTTTAAATCCATATAGCTTAGGCGCCTTAGCAATAAAAATAGCCGCCAGCATCTTAGGAACATAGTCGCGGGTTTCAGAAGGAAAGCTTTTGTCACCTGAAATCAGCCAAAAATTTTTACTGTTGTGCTTTCTAATGAAATGCCTCAAACGGGTTTCGCCCATATTGTATGCTGCAGCAGCTAAATACCAAGAGCCAAACAGTTTATACAAATGCGCCAAGTAGTCCGTTGCAGCCTGGGTGCTTTTGTAGTAGTCCCGCCTTTCATCTAACCACCAGTTGGTTTGCAAGCCATACTGGTTGGCTGTGGTTTTTATAAACTGCCAATAACCCACCGCTTTAGCAGAACTAGTGGCAGTGGCAGAAAAACCACTCTCTATTAAAGCAATGTAGCTTAAGTCTTCTGGCATGGCCTTGGCTTTAAGCACCGCCTGAAAAGTGGGCAAATAACGATGTGATTTTTCTAGCCTGCGCTTAAACCAGGTGCGACCCTTGGTTTGAAAATAGTGGATCCATTTTTTGACCCTTGCGTTATAGGTTACAGGCAGATCCATACTAATGGCGTGCGAGTACCCACCTATAATGTGAGTTGTAGAAGTTTGTATGTCAGCCCAAGCATCTATACAAAAACACACTACCAGCAAAAATTGCCACAATCTTTTACCAATCCAAACAAACATACAAAATCCATTTTGAAATAGCTTTTAAAAAAAAGCCAAAACACCACTGCCTTAGGTCTGCCTCATGCGGTATTTTAAGTTCTTTGAGGCTAGCCCTAAGACCACAAAAACCCCCTTTGCCACTACTAAAGACTAAGATTATATCTTAAGCTTTTTATAGAGCACCTAAAGGCAAAAGATATGGCACTAACAGGACGACCTCTAGATTTACAAATCCGCGGAGCCGGATACTTTGCACTTAGGGGGCCCGAAAGTGCGCCCAACTGCTACACCCGCTATGGATCTTTTAAAGTCGACAAACTAGGCAAGCTCATTGGGGTTCAAAATTACCCCCTCAACACCCACCTACTTATACCTAGCAGAGCTACCAGCGTGCGCGTATCACCTAATGGTTTTGTAGAGGTCATAATAGCGGATCCTAAACTACCTGCCTCTGCATCATCGGCGCAGACTTCTACAAAAATAGTAGGCCGCATTGAGCTGACGGTTTTTACCAACCCTAGCGCTCTCAAACCCGCAGGAGCAGCAGCTCCCCATGTTTTTGTACCTACAAAAGAAAGCGGCACAGGCGTAAGTGGTGTGTGCGGGCTACGGGGTTTTGGCCAACTGCTACAAGGGCACCTAGAAGATAACTATGACTGTTTTGCTAAAAAGCTTTGCCACATGTTGCAATCAGCATGCAGTGAAAGCAACATGCCCTATACATAAATAAACAAAAATGCATTTTTATAAAATTCTGCTCCCATTAGTCCTTGTGGTGCTAGTAGGAGCGCTGTCTTTGCTAACTAGCTCATGCTCTGGCAACACCACAAGCCGGATAAGCGAACTTGCCAACCCAAAAGATGCAAAAAAATTAGAGCCCCCCATTTTAAAAACTACAACCCTCTGCACAAGCAACTGTGTACAAATACAAGGGCAGGCTCTTTATCAAAGTTGGCAGTATACACACCCCAGCAAGCGTACAGAGCAAGTAAAACCTGTACGCTATGCCGAAGTAGTAATATGGAAAAGCTCTGCCCATGCCTCACCCACAGCAGAAAACATCATACTATCTAAGCACACAGATTTAAACGGACGATTTGTTTTTAGTGTGCCGAAAAATTTAGTAAAATTTAACATCCGGGTCTGCGCACGTGGTCATAATAAATCTATAAGCGCCAGTGTTTTAACGCAGCCCGAAAACCAAAAACCTTATTGTGTTAGTAAAAGCTTTTCAGCAGTCCCACAAACACCCTTAGAGCTCGTAGCTCAAAAAACGCCTAGCATAAATTTTGTGGCGCCAGCTTTTTTTATTTTTGACAAGGTGCTTGAAGCGAATTTATTTTTACACTCACACCTTTGCCAAGAGGAGTGTTTTTTTGACAAAGTCCCTTGGCAGCATAGGCCTCGCATATTTTGGCAAGCAGGGTTTAACCCGGCCCGCTATATAGACCCTAATTTTAATGCGGTCACTAGTTTTTTTGTTGCTGATACAAAAAACAGGCATCGCATTTTTATTTCAGGTGGCAAGCAGGGCGAAGTGTCGCACGACACAGATCATTGGGACGCATCTGTTATTGTGCATGAGTATGCGCATTATTTAATGAAGGTTTTTTCTATCTTAGAATCTCCTGGAGGCGCACACAACGGCGGGCATATAGACCCCCGTATGGCATGGAGCGAGGGGTGGGCCAACTTTTTTCAGGCAGCTGCCTTAAATGTATCGCACTATGTTGACACCTATGCGATCGACACCAACTCACAACCTATGGCGCACTTTGTGCCCTTAAACACCCACCGCTGCATGCACCAGCAGTTTTGTTACGACCAGCTGCAAGAGGATGAGGCTATTTTTAGAGAATTTGCTGTGAGTAGGTTTTTTTTGCAACTTTTTAAAAAATCCAATACCAATTGGTGGCAAATTATGCAGCACGATCTATTAGAGCATGCAGGCCATTTTATAGATCTGGGATTGTTTCAAAAAATACAGCTCTCTAAGCAAGGTTTTAGCGCAGAGCAAAAATCCGCCTGGATACAAAAAGGCGTGCCTCTAAATCGCAAAAGTTTTGCTACTAAGCTGCATGCGGGCGAAAATAGCTGTGCGGCGTTTCGCATGGGGCATAAGGACGCTATCGCGCAGCTGCCTTCATTGCACAATATGCTGCATGCGCATGATTTTTGGCTCTACACTCCTTTGCTAGAAACATCTGCGTTAGAAGCATCTGCCACGTGCAACACAGGGCACACTAGGGTGCAGCTTAAGCTAGAGCGCCGCCAAGGTGCAGGACATTTGGATCTGCATGTGTACACTGCAGGCATTTTGCCACAAAGCCTCAACACGGCGTCTAGTGGCAATAGCTTGCACCAGGCCTTGCGGAACCCTGAGCATGCAGGCTGGCACTCGAACACTCAGTGTATGTCTGAGGAGGGACAAAAATCTCTTAGCCTTTGTTTGCCTATAAATAAAGCGAGTTTAATTATTGTGCAAAGACCTCATAACCAAAGCTCCTGCCACGACCATGCTGGCCCCCATACCCTTTACAAACTCTACGCCAATGACAAACTGCTATGCAATTAGAGCACTAGCAAAACTCCCTGGCTCAGGCGTGGGAGTGATTGGATTAGCCTGTAATTGACACAAAATGAAACACACATCGCGAGCGCCTCCTTATTGTATTTACTCAACGCACGAGACTTTGACGTCAGTCTGGTCGCGATAGGCTTAGAGATCGCCTATCGCTACAAGCTCATAGATCTCTTATAGGCCGCAAAATTCTCTGTAAGGCGCTTGGCACCCTGATGGCCGCCCCGTTGGGGCTATCAGGATGCCGCCGTGAGCCTATCCAGCACGTGAGGGCACCCTGGCTAGTCGCTCGCCTGACGCACCTCCCGGTGCACTTCCAGGCTGCGCTTCTTGGCCATGGCGCCCTCACTAACACTTTTATGCTTACGCACTTCAGAGAATTTTACTAGCGCTCTAATCTGCTAAACTTTAGACCAGAATTTTCCGTTAAGCTTAAGGCAAAGTGAGGCGCCTCCTCTAAAGAGTAAGAGCTAAAAGCAGCTAAATTAAGTCAGGCAGCTCCCTGTATTCTTCAAACTGATTTGCGCCCCATAGGTTTAAAAAAACACCTTATTCCCACGAAAAAAAGAGGCGCATATAAATTGCAAGCCCAAAAAACCTTAAAAATAACAGCGTTACTTTTAGCTCTTGCATTTAGCTGGGCAGCCTGCAATACCACAAGCACACAAGTAAAAGCCCCACCTCCACATGATCATGGGAGCCTTAAAAAACGACTCCCACCAGATAAACAACCCCCAAAAGACGAGCAAGCAAGTAAAAAACCTAAAAACTTAAAAACTGCAGTCCTTAAAGACCACGACACCTTGGTCGTGCCGAGTGGTTATGACAATGGTGATGAAGAGTATGACCTTAAGCCCTTTTTAGCAGCGCTACATGGTGTGACAGAAGCCAAGGTCCGCATGTCTCAAGGCGAGGCAGAGGTGGAATTCGACACAGAAGACTGTCCTAACGATGCTACAGACACCTACGAGTTAGAGTATCAGGTCAACGCTAAAGACTATGCTCTTGATATCGAGTGTGCGGATTCTAGCACGGGCTTGCCCGATAGTGTGGATGAGGGATTTTTATTTTTAGCTGGCAACAAAATCTATATGTATACGCTGGATGACAACGATGGCAAAAAGGACAAAGTGCCCATCAGTGCAGGGGAGTTGTTGTTTTTTTCTGCTGCGTCTAAAAATTTAAATGCTTCTAAAAAATTGCGCCGCCAAGAGATCACCTTTAAGGGCGATGACGATGAGACAGAAGCTTCAGAGGTAGGAGCCGTATTAGCTTTTGGTGCTGCAGGTGACGTAAAGGTGGAGGACACCACTTTAGGCACTGCTGGTGCAGCTAAGGGCGACGGGTTTTTATTTATAGCCGTGCACTGGGGCACAGATGATGGGGCGGATGATTTTTTTGGCCTAGGTCAGGACGAAGAAGACAATGTGCAAAAAGCCCAACCAAGCTCTGGTAGTAACAATGATGATAACGACGATAGCGGTGGCGGCAACAGTGGCGACGATGATGACAATGACGGCGACAGTGGTGACAGTAGCGGCGATGGCGATGGTGCAGGTGGCAGTAACGACGATGGTGATGGCGCAGGCGGCAGCGGTGACAGTAGCGGCGATGATGACAATGACAACAATGATGGGGATGATGGCGACAATGGGGACATGGGTGGCAATAATGATGATGACGATAGTGACGGAGAAAACGGCGATACAGGTGACAGCGGAAGTGGCAATGGCGATAGTAGCGACGGTGATAGTGGAGATAATGATCACACTATTAGTGAGGTGTGTGGCAAGAAACCCCAATCCGGTGCAGATGGTACAAGTTGTACATGCAAACTAAATGCTACAGATACAACCGATGCGGCGGGTGTGGTTGCTTCTGGCATATGTGTGGTAAATAATTTGTGTGGCACCAAAACCCACACAGCCACCAACAATGCGGACTGTACCTGCAAAGCAGCAGCGGGAGATGCACAAGAGGTACCGGGATTGGTTGCATCCAATGTATGCTATGATAAATCCTTAGTGTGTGGACATAAAACAGTGCGTGGCATAGATGGCGCTGAGTGCATCTGCAAAATGCGTGCTGACTCTACAACCGATAGCGCGGGCGGTGTAGATGGCAACATATGCCTTGCTACTGTTATTTGTGGGTTAAAGCACGCCAAGTCGGGTGAGACTGAGGGCGATGCATGCAAGTGCAAACCCGCCAAAAGTTTTCGGTTCCATGTTAATGGAATTACAAAATACTATGTTGATGGCATCATAAAAAATAATAAATGCGTAAAAAATTATGTTTGTGGTGAAAAAATACTGCCATCCACACATGGGGATAGGTGTGAGTGCTCTTTAGAGGGAACAAGCTCCAAGTACGCTCTTTTGCCAGGCCGCAAAAAGTTAAACAGGTGTGTAGCAAGTGAGGTGTGTGGCGAAAAAAGACTGTCATCAGGTGCGGCAGGTGCTTTTTGTCGTTGTAAAAAAGGGGGGGACAATAGCGACGATGATGTGCAAGGACTGATACGTTGGAAAGAGAGCAGTCCGGGCAGCTACCAAAAAATATGTGCAAGGCAGCCAGCTTGTGGTACGGTGCAATCGAGCCTCCCAAAAGGGTCACCTTGCAAGTGCGAGCACAATGGGTGCGTTGTCAATGGCCGCGTCTACTCTGCTAATATCTGCAGAGCCGTTTGGGTCTTTAGCTCAAGCTGCTCCTTGTGACCCGCACAGGCCCGTTACGGAGGCTGCGCTTCTTGGCCATGGCGCCCTCACTAACACTTTTATGCTTACGCACTTCAGAGAATTTTACTAGCGCTCTAATTTAAATACACCATTCGGGGGCCAATCTCTTCACCAGGCCACACCATAGTAGGCAGGTCATTGTCTCGCTTGATCTCTTCACGGCGTGCTAAAAATTTTGCGCACAGCCCAAAGCCATCCAAACCACTCCGCTCTAAAAAGCTTTCTAACTCTTGGTACTCTTTTGTATCCCTTGTTCTCTTTACATAGGATTGCACAACCTGCAGAACATTAAATCCACGCTTGTTTTTAAGGTTTATTCTAATGTCTGGGTGCGCTATTAAAAGTTTAACTTTTTCAATTGCCTTGGCTCTAGTACCACTGCCATAGCCTTTGTGGATGTTAGATGCTGCATGAAAAATAGCACTCTCTCCCCATTTATCTACTGCGTTTATTTGAGAGTAAGGCAAAAGTAGTTCCATTGTAGACAAATCACCAGCAGGATGGGCCGCCTTCATTAAAGCCGTTTCACCCAATCTATCTGTTAGTTTAGCATTAGCTCCATGCTCGAGTAGGTGCTTAGACTTATTGTACCCAGCAAACATAAGAGGCGTTTGCCCCCTTGCATCTTGAAAATTAATATCCGCATTGGGGTGCTCAAGCAGAGCACGCAATGTGGCTTCGTCGTTCTCTTTTACATGCCATATGGCATTATTAATAGCGCCAGGACTCCAGTTGAAATTAATAAGCTGCATTATATCTCCACGGCCCTCATGTGCAGCGCGGGCCAGATCACGCATGCTGTTTTCGTCATTAATAATTCCAGAATCGAAAGAGGCGTTTTTTGTATTAATACTATTTAGGACTTTTGCTTGTGCGTAAGATGAAAAACCTAAAGCAAAAAAACAAATAAAAAGTAAAATTCGCATATCTGTACCTCTCTTAAAGAAATTAAATGTAACCTACGGCAACACCTTTATACCATTTTTTGATTTTTGTATAACATAAAGTTTAGTAGCATATCTTGATGCTTTGATGGCCTATTGCTAATACACTTAAAATGCTGTGGAATTTTTACATAAAAGCTATCCCCTTTAAAGCTTTTATGTATACGCGTTAAATAAATACGGCTCACAATCGGCAAAGAGTCCCTATAAACAGCCTCGCCCCCAATAAAAAACACCTCCCCCCCCCACTTAGTAAAATCCAGCTGCGTACTACAAAAATGCACGGCCTTTTCTATTTGATCAAAAATGAGCACCCCCTTAGGCAGGGGGAAACCTTGTTGGCGCGTAAGCACTATATTAAGCCTTAAGGGCAACGCGCCCCCCATGCTGAGCCAGGTTTTTCTGCCCATAATCACAGCCCTACCCTTGGTGGTGCGGTGGAAAAAGCGCATATCCTCCGGAATGCACCACGGCAACTTGCCCTTGTAGCCAATGGCACCATTTAAACCTGCTGCTACAATGTGACTAAATGTAATTTTGGAGCCTTGTTTTTGGTGTGGCGCTATCATTTTAGATTTGTGTATTAGGCGCGCGGGTGGTTAAACTTTGTAGCTGTTTTTTTACACTCTCTAGCTCTTTAAGCTTGCGCTCCACCACCTCTTTGGGGGCCTTTTTTTTAAACTCTGGGCTTAAAAGTTGCTGCAGTTTTTGATGCTTTTTTGTCCATTTGGTTTTTAGTTTTTCTACATCAACGGCAGTAAGATTGTGCTCTAGAGCTTCAATATGCAAAAACACATCACTGCCACACAAAGAGTATTGCGCGGCGTTTTTTAAAGGCTCAGCACAAAATTCCATATCCTTTAAAACTCCTAGGCGCACAATATCTGCTTGGTATTTTTTAAAAACATCAGCCACGGTACTGGCCCCAGCCATGGCACTGGCCATGGTGCTGGGGGCAAAAACTTTTACCACAGGTTTTCCGTGAGGCCCCCAGCCTTGACGCGCTTTTAACTTGCGGATGCCGGACACCGCTTGGCTTAACATGCTAACCTCTTGCACTTTGGTGCTATCGATATCCAGCGGATCTTGTGGCCACTTTTGCTGCATTAAAAACCCGCCCTTACCCTTGTGGATGATTTGATAAATATGCTCCGTTACAAAAGGGCAAAAAGGGTGCAGCAAGCGAAGGCTTTGGTCCAGCACATGCCACAACACCTGAGACCTAACAGCAGAATACTGCGCAGGTGCTTTATGCATAGAAGGCTTAATAAGCTCAAGATAAAAATCACAAAACTCTCCCCACAAAAAGTGGCGCACCCTCCTAGCAGCAGATGCAAAGTCGCACTCTTGCAAATGCTTCGTGGTTAACTGAGCTGCATACTGCAAGGATTGCAAAATCCAACACTCGGGAGCTTGTAGATCGTTAGTGCTTTTAAGCGGCGGGGTTTTTGCGCCTTCTTGCTTGCACTCTGGCTTGCCCTCTGGCACGCAAGTACTAAGCACAAAGCGCGCCGCGTTCCAGAGTTTGTTAATAAAATTGCGCGCGGCCTCAATATTGCTGCGCCCAAATTTTATGTCCCTACCTTGGCTAATAGAAATTAACAAGCTCAACCTTACAGCATCGGCACCGTATTGCTCTATAAGCTCTATAGGGTCTACTGCATTTTTAAGAGATTTAGACATCTTGCGGCCCGTAGGGTCGCGCACAAGGCCATGTATGTACACTTTTTTAAAAGGCAGCTTGCTACTAAACTCTAGCCCCATCATAGCCATGCGGGCCACCCAGAAAAATATAATATCGTGCCCTGTAACCAAGCACTGTGTGGGATAGTAAGGCGCTGGGTCTGAATGAGGCCAACCGAGTGTGCTCATAGGCCAGAGTGCCGAGCTAAACCAAGTGTCTAGCACATCGGGGTCTTGCTCTAGGTGTTGGTGGCCGCACTTTTCGCATTGCTTAGGGTCTTCTAAAGACACCTGCATATGAGTGCAGCTTTGGCAATACCAAGCCGGTATCTGGTGCCCCCACCAAAGTTGGCGCGAAACGCACCAGTCCTCAATATTGCTCAGCCAATGAGCGTAGGTTTTGTGCCACATACTGGGCACAAACTCCAAAGGTGCCGCAAGGGCTTTTTTTGCCAAAGTTTGAGTGTTAAGAAACCATTGCTCCGACAGCATGGGCTCTATCCTGCAGCCACTGCGCGAGCAAAATCCTACCTTATGCTCGTGCTGGGTTTTGGTGATGGAGCTTTGGAGATCTTGCACAATGCACTTGCGCGCAGCCTCTATACTAAGAGCGTGGTATTTTTTAGGCACCTGATCGCTTTTAGCTATGCGTCCGGCTTTGTCTAAAATGCAAATGCTATTAAGCTTGTGCCTTTGGCCCATGGCGTAGTCGTTAAAGTCATGCGCGGGAGTGATTTTAACCACTCCGGTACCAAACTGAGGCTCTACCATGGAGTCGGGAATCACCGACAAACGCCGGCCCACCAAAGGCAGGGTCAAGTGCTGCCCATGGTAGGCCTTGTAGCGCTCGTCGTCAGGGTGCACCGCTACAGCAGTGTCGCCTAAAAGAGTTTCAGGGCGCGTTGTGGCAATAACAAGAGGCTTAAGGTGCGCGCGTTCGCATGGGTAACTAATATGCCATAGGGTGCTTTTTTGGGTTTTGTACTCCACCTCTAAATCAGAAATCGCCGAGCGCAAACGCGGCGACCAGTTGACCATTTTTTCGCTCTTGTATAGGAGCTTTTTTCTATAAAAATGCACAAAAGCATGCCGCACAGCCTTTGCCAAGGGCGCGTCCAGAGTAAAGCAAGCACGGCCCCAATCGCACGAGTTGCCTAAAGCCCGCATCTGTTTATAAATGTGCTCGCCGTAGTGGTTTTTCCACTCCCAAACCCGTTTTAAAAAAGCCTCCCTCCCCAACTCAAGGCGGCTGGTGCCCTCTTGATGGAGCAAGCGCTCCACCACTCCCTGCGTGGCAATGCCAGCATGGTCTGTGCCTGGTAGCCACAAAGTGCTGTCGCCACACATGCGGCGCCATCTAATCAGACAATCTTGTATGCTGTGGTCCAAGGCATGCCCCATATGCAAAGAGCCTGTAACATTGGGAGGCGGCATAACAATGCAGTAGGTTTTGGACTGTGGGTGTTTAGGAGCTTCAAAGCACCCTTGCTGCTCCCACAGTTTATACAGCTGTGTTTCAAAACCCTTGGGGTTGTATCGGGTTTCTAGTGTGCTGTTTGGCATGGGGCATAAGCTCGTGCGGTTATTTGTTTTAAGTTTTTAAACCCAGTCTCCATACCTAAGGCAAACGACTCACAAACAAAAGCATGCCCTATGGAGACCTCTTTTATGTGAGGCACATGCTTTAAAAAATAACCCAAATTTTGTGTATTGAGACCATGCCCTGCGTTAACTTCTATGTGCATAGCATGGGCCTTGCGCGCTGTACCAACATAAGCCGCCACAACATGCTCTAGCTCTGCAGACTGCTGGGCAAAGGCTGCAGCAAAAGCCTCCGTGTACAGCTCGATCCGACTGGGACGCAGCTCCTTTAGGGCGTTGAGCTCTGATGGGCTAAAATTAGCCGGGTCAACAAACAAAGAGCTACGCACTTTGGCCCTATGGAGGCGCTGGAGACTTTGCTCTAACAGGAGTGCGTTGCGAGCAAGCCGCCACCCTGCGTTAGAAGTTAAGGCCTCAGGAGGGTCGGGCACCAGGGTGCACTGGTGGGGAGGGTATGCTTCTATAAGTGACAAAAATTTATCGCTCGGATAGCCCTCAATATTAAACTCCACCTGAGAGTGGGGCTTAATAAGCCCCAGCAGCTGAGGGATGTCTTGGTAGCGGATATGCCGCTCATCAGGGCGAGGGTGCACGGTAATGCCACGCGCACCGAGCTCAATCAGCCGGGTTGCACATTCTAGTAGACACGGCGTGTTGCCAGGGCGAGTGTTGCGCAAAGTGGCTACTTTGTTAATATTAATACTCAAAAGTGGGTTAGGATGGCTCATGCGAAGGGCGGGCCTTTTTTGTCGTTAAGAGCACCGGTGCCAGGCAAAAAAATGGTTAGGGTGCTTGCGTTTTAAATTGGTGCAGGAGCCAAATTATGCCTATTAAAAAGCTTCTTGTCCATGCAGTGCTGGCTAGTACAGTGGGTTTGTTGGGAGGGCTGGCGCATGCAGCTAAAAATCGGGATAAGCTACGAGTGCCTTCGCTTAAGGACTCTTTGGTTTTGCAGGGTCGGGCGCAAAAAGAGGCCCTTAAGCGGGGCGAACCGGTGTCGCTTTTAGTTTGGAATGTTAAACGCCTGGATAAGCACAAAGTCCAAGGGCGGGTGGAGGCTTACGCCAAGAGATGCGATGCCGTGCTATTGCAAGAGGCTCGCGTGGGGCGTGATGCTAAGCTTGTGGCCATGTGGGATCGTATTTTGGATCCTCCTACGGGTGGTGGTGGGGGGAGGTTTTTGGCTTTTGGCATCACCTACCAAAAGGGCACGCGGGTACTGGGGGTTGCGACTTTTGGGGGCTTTATGCCTATGCGGCAAAAGTTAATACGGGCTGAGGCGAGGGAGTTTATCAAGGGCTCTTCTAAAGTGGCTTTGTTTAGTTGGGTGCGCCTTAGTGACGGAGGCGTGGAAGCTGCGGCTGATGATGGCAGTGGCGCGTTGTTGCTGGTGAATGTGCATGCGCTTAATTTTGTACGTTTGGGTAACTATAAAAAGCAGATGGCGCAAATTGCGGCCCAGCTGCAGATGCATAATGGGCCCGTGGTGTTGGCAGGGGATTTTAATGCTTACGATTGGCGCCGTAACAAGGTGGTGCGTGTTATGGCTAGGGGGCTAGGCTTAGAGGAGGTGGATTTCAGCCGTGGTGGTATTTGGCCGTGGAAGCTGGATCGGGTCTTTACGCGTGGGGTGGAGGTTTTGAGCGCTGAGAGGCTTGAGCATGTGGAAGGCTCTGACCACTTTCCGCTACATATAAACATTAGAGTGCTAGAAAAATAAAATTGGGCAATAAGAGCCAGCTCCAGAGCAGCCTCTGCAAGAGGCGCCTGCGAGGGAGGTGGCGCATTACCCAATTTTATTTTCCGACCTATAAGGAGTCTATGCGCCTGTAGCGATAGGCGATCTTTAGGCCTATCGCTACCAGGTTTTCGTCAAAGCCCCGTGCGTTGAGCAAACACAATTAGAGTGCTAGCCCAAAATTCCCAGGATAAGCGGCGGCGCTAGAGCAGTGGGCTCTTATATTACGCTTGGCGTTTGGGGGGTTTGGTTTTGTCGGCGACGTGGCCTTTTAAGGAGCGGAAAATACCTATTGCAGCAGAAGCCACAACTCCCCACGGGCCCGCTATGCCAGATCGCAATGCATTTTGTGCCACCGATAACAAAGTGTCGATAACATCAAACGACCGGCTCTGCACACGCACGCGGGCCTCTTCAGCTACAGAATAATAAATACCCAGCCGATCTCTTGTACGCTTAAGGTCGGCAATGCGGGCCGTGTTTTCAGTAGATGGGTTGCTAGACAAAACAGCTATTTTATGATCAATTGCCTGACGAACGTTGTAAATGTTGTTGTTGACAGCATTGAGAGCTGTGGCAAAATTGTCGTAGTTGATTTCGGTGTCTTTTTTAACGTCCTTAATTTCGTTTTTAGACACAGGTTTTTGGCTGTTTCGGCGGGCCAAATCATCAAGCCTGCGTATAGTGCGCTCTGTATCTGTAATAGACGAATTGAGCTTGCGATTGGCCTCTCTAGAAAGCCCCAGCCTCTCTCGGTCGCTTGCGCGAGCCAGCTGCTCATCTAAGCTAACATGGTGCACGCTGTGGTTGCCGCAGGCCCCCAAAGCCATAACAGCTAACACACACCCCAAAGGAGCCAAAAGCCACTTGGGCCTTATGTTTTTGCTTGCATAACCTGTCAGGCGCACGCCCACCTCCCAATTAGAGCGCTAGGAAAATGCCATAGGATTAAGCGCATCTTCCTGATAGCACCTTTAGGTGCGGCCATCAGGGAGATAAGCGCCCCACATGGCATTTTCCGGCCTATAAGGCTACTATGAGCCTGTAGCAAAGGGCCAAAGGCCCGTAGCGACCAGGTGTTCGTCAAAGCATCAAACATTTAAACACCTCCCCTAATAATAGCAAAAAAGCGAGCAACTTTTGGGCCAGACCATCGTCTACCCCGGGGTACAATAAATAGCTGATATTAAAAGTTTTTTTGCAAAATCCTGTGCCATTATATTGGTAGTTTTTGTTTAAAAGCTTACACTGTTTACTGTGTGGTCATATTTTTGCAATTTCGTTTTGCATGCCAAACCTCGGGCCCTCAGGGGGGGCTGCTAGGAGATTTACGGAATGCTTAGGGGGTAGAGTGATTCGAGGTTTTAGTTTTTGCGCATTTATACTTTGCCAGCTTTTAGCTATGGGGAGCGGCGCCTTTGCGGCCCAGGTGTTAAAGTTTAGCAAAACCAAAGCTTTAATTAGTACTCAAGGCTCTCCGCTAGAGCTTAGGGGGCTGTACTATGTTATGTCTCAAGACAATAGGCGTCTTAGCGTGGTGCGGATTATTAAAATCGGACTATCGCAGGCTGTGGCTGAAATACTAGCAGGCAAAGACAACATAGTGGTAGGCGGCACCTTGGTAAAGCGCACCCCGCCTCCTAGTGCAGATACGGTTGCAGCTTCAAACAACACTATGCCTCGCCAAGCAGTGCCGCAACAAAAAGCGGCACCTGATGAAGATCTGATCGCTGCAAGCGACATGGAAGCTATAGAAAACGCAGACCGCGGACGCAGTGGCACAAGGCAAAAGCGTAGCTATAGGGATACTAAAAGGTTGGTCTATCACCATGTAGGTGTTGCGGGTTTGTTTAACCAAACCTTTTATAAGGTCACCAGTGCTACGGGCGGTAATCCTAATGGCAGGTTTAATGGTTTTGGGGGAGGAGCTGAGATTTATGTAGATCATTCACTTGCGGCCGTTTTTGGTTTTGGGGGAAGGTTTATTAGGTTTCGCGAATCTTTGGGATGGATGAAGGTGAGGGCTAACCGTGGTGAGGAGTGTGAAAGCCCTGACGGAGAAGCATGTAAAGGTGCGTGGGATTTTATAGGAGGCGACATATGCGCCATGTTGAGCGTGCCTTTGGGGGCGGTGAATCCTTGGGCGGGGTTTTGTGGGGGTTATTATTACAAATTTCGTGGTAAGGACAATGTTTTTAAAACTAAGAACTTCGGCAGTTTAAAATACGGTCCTGTTATGGGTTTTGATATACGCTTAGGGTCTGTGGTGGTGCCTGTGAGTGCGGATTTTTCTTTGTTTTCTAAGTCTTCTGACAAAAGTGTTACTAGTTTCCGCTGGGCCGTCCGCCTAGGCTTAGGCTTTTTATTATAAATTTAAAGACTAGCCATAACTCCTTGAGCATGCAGCGCCGCTATCTTGTCGTGACTGAAGTATGTTCTCCGGGGGCAAGCTATCCAGCACGTGAGGGCGCCCTGGCCAAAGAGCGCAGCCTATGGACGCACTGCGAAAGCGGCTCCTCCCACGCTGAACCTCTCCGGCCCCCTTTAGTTGTTTAGTAGTAGTTTGGGTGCCGCAATAGCCATACTGCAAACGCATTAAAATTCCCCTCTAGCACCTGCTCACACACGCTTTTGTTCAAAGCGCCTTTGCGCAAAACCCGCCGAATGGGGGAGATCAAGCCTTTGTTTGACTGTGCTACTGGTCTTCTATTTGCATTACTAACCATATCGGCAATCATGTAGTGGCCATTGCTTTTAGCGATAGACTCTGCTGTTTCGCCAAGTTCGGTTATGTGATCAGTACTAGTGCGAGGATCCTCCATCAGGATTCGTACGACGTCTCTATGGCCGTTGTATGCTGCAAACATAAGGGCTGTGTACTGATCAAACTCCATTAACCTATCCAGGTGCGCATTCGACTTTGTATTCGCTGCTAACTTTACCAAGTCCGTTGATAGATGTAGTGTCCGGTTAATCTCAATGTCATCGCTTTGCAATAAAATATACACTACACCTGCGTGACCAGACATAGCTGCTGTTATTAGAGGGGTTAGGTTCAGATAGCCATCCAACTTTGCCTTGCTTTTCGTGTTAGCATTTGTATTTACGTCTGCACCGCGTGCTATATGCCAGCATGCTGCCTCCTCGTCTGATTCAATTGCAGCTTGCATCAGCCCTCTGTCATTATCAGTATACCCATCATCCGCCCGCGCTACGTGAATAAAAAATAAACCACAAAAAACTAGTACTATAGGTCTCATAGTAATCTCCTTCCGTTATATTTTAAAACTTCCACCCTGGAAGGGAAGGGATTTTGTAATTTTTTCTCACTGGGGCGGAGCTTTGACGGCAATGTGGTCGCCTTGGGTCTTTGGCCCTCCTGTCTAGCCCGCGCCTCGAGCACTTGAGTCTGTCGTTTGTCCTCCTGGGTGTTTCACCTTTGCAGGATGCACCCAAGAGGACTGCACTCACTGGCCAAGCTTGTTTTACTAGCACTCTGATGCTTACGCATTTTATCCCAGAATTTTGGGCTAGCACTCTAAATGGAGTTTAAAAGTTCGGCGCATATCTGCTGGGTGGCCTTCTGTTCAGGTGGCGACATATAAGGCAATGCCAATTGGATCGATGTCATAGCCTCCTGCATTATTTTATAATGCGTGGGCATATCAACCTTTGCGCCATGTTTTAGCAAAAGTGACACCTTTCTGCCTTGCCTGATTATAACCTCGCTAGCCTCTAAAACATCCCCTGGCCTATGAGCAATTCCCAAACTTTCAACCGCATACATAAGGAGGGTTTTTCCGTTTTTATCCACAATGTTAATATTAAACCCTTTAGCGCTTGTCTTTCTTTCCCTTTCCATTGCGAGTTCTAGAATCTTTTTAAAGGTATCGAAAGAAACAGTTGGATTAACAGCAAAAAAAAGCACCACTTTACAATCTGCGGAGTTTGCTAAGTATCTCAGAATATCACTAAAATCATACCTATCATCAATGAATGACTTACTGTAATTCCCCAGCGGATCGTCATACCCAAACAATTCAGGGTGAGCATAATGAACAAAATAGCTTTGAACAGCGCTCAGGCTTATGATGCCTCGATCTATACTCTTCACCAAGCTATGTAGCCGCACATGCGGCAACCAGGCTCCGCTGTCTAAAAGCAGATCTATCTTTTGGGCCTGCAAAGCCCTCATTCTTAAGGCATCCTTCTTAGCGTTCGCACTTTCTCGCGCATTTAAAAGTTTCCACTTCTTGGAATCTAAGCTCCTACCCTGCAGCCGTGGTAGTTTATCTGGTTCTCTATCGAGTCCATATGCAACAAAAAAGTACTGAAGCCCCCTCCACGAGCTTCTTTCATTATGACGATATTCATCATGAGCGGCTTCCATACTTCTAAAGGCCATAGCTAAGGGAGTATCATATAGTGAACGCGGCGTCCTTGCTTCGAGATCCGCTCCGTGCTCTATTAGCAGTCTCATGATTTCCAGGTTGCTTTCATACTTGACGGCCAGATGTAGTGCCGTGAAGCCGTCGTTGTCTATAACATTAGGACTCATGCCCTCTTTAAGGTAGCGCTCTGCAATATATCTATCTCCTCTCTCAACAGCAATTAAGAATAGCGCCTGATCAGATGACCAAGCAGGATACTGATCCGCCTTACAGAAAAAGGGCGCCAAAAGAAAAACCCATACAAGTAGCAAGAAATGCTTCATAAAATTTTCTCGACCAAGACAGGGTTCTTTTTGATTAAGTACGCACTGCGCAAACTGCGACTAGATATCTCCAACACATGCTCAGGCACATCTGTGCCCGACACCGCATACACATGGTCCGACCTCAAGCCCCCAAGCCATTTGCGATCATCACTCACGTAAAGCATATCTCCCTCATGGGCCTTAAGCTTTTTAAGATTTTTAGGGTTAAGGCGCACCTTAGAGTCTGGAAGCTTGTTATCAATTTTAATCACTAAACCCCGCACCTCATCACCCACTGCATGGTGAGGCCGACTGCCCTTGTAACTCTCCATAGCTTTGTCTAAAGAAAAAATCGTCAACCCCTGGGTGCGCGCCTTGTCCTCCTTAGAGGTGTCTAACAAACAAATCAATACCCCCACAAAAGCAGTAAACGCCATGCCAAACAAAGACCGCATCAAAGTGTAAGGCCCAGAGGGCCCCAAAACAAAAGCCGAAACAGGGTCAATCCACGCTGGATACCAATTGCTCACCACCGTCACAACAGACCCCAGAGCCATAGAGCACACCGCCGCACGCGAACTAAACCGAGGCCATAAAATTCCCATAAATATCGTCACCACAATGGGCGGAATAATGGTCATAATGCCCTTATAGTGAATGTCCATAAGGCTGCCTTTTTGGGTAGAAAACCAAAACACCAAAGACCCGCCCAACAAAGTCACCACCACCGATGCCACACGCGCCATTAGCAGATAGTGCTTCTCGCTTGCGTTGGTGCTTACATAAGGCTTGTACAGGTCGTACACCGCCACAGCCGCGCAGGCGTTAATTAGGGTGTCCACAGTAGACATCAAGGCCGCCATTAAAGCTGCAATCACAAAGCCAAATATTACGGCATTTTGCTTCAAGCTCTCCCACGTAACCACCAGAAAAGTATGAAACGTGTTGTGAATTTCAATCAAATTATAAGGCTCTAAGGCCCCGCCGAGCGCTGCTTGCTTTACTAAAATAGACTTGGCTATCCAACCCACAGCTCCTACCACACAAGCTGCTATGGGCAGAGTCACCACAATGTTAAACACTATGGCTTTGCGGGTATCGTGTATGCTCTTCATACTAAGATACCGCATAATAAAGCCCTGGTTCATAAAGGTAAACGCTATGCTCCCCGCTAAAGCATCCCCCCAGTAAATGCTCGACGTATTGTACTTGGGCACAGAGTTTAAAGCGTTAAAAGGGCTCCTAAAATCCACCGGCAACCACGCCCAAAACTCCCCCACGCCTCCCAGCATATAGAGACCCGACACTATGGCAATGGCACCTGCTAAAAACAGCATCACCCCTTGGGCGAGATCTGTAAAAATCACCCCCGTCTGTCCCGAAACCGTGACATAGGCACCCAAAAAAGCCGCCACAAACATAGTCGTAGGGATCAAAGGCAAACCCAACATGCCTTCAAAAGCCACGCCTATGGTGAAAAGATTGTAGCCAATATAATAAAACATATAACAGAGTATGGTGAGCATAGAGAGAATGCGCGCGGTTCTGCCAAAGCGCCTCTCAAAATACTCCGGTATGGTCCGCACCTTTGAAAAATACAAAATAGGCAACCAACCAAACATAAAAAACGGCACAATAAACCACTCGTTCATGTAGAGCAGCGACGAGCTCATGCCAGTCCTCAAGCCCTGCTCAGAGTATTTTAAATACGAGTACGAACCCACACCCGTTGCAAACATAGAGACCGCAGGCAGCCACCAACTAAACCTTTGTCCCGAATAGAAAAAATCATTAATGCTGGAGTTAAAGCGCGAAAAATACCCCCCAAACAGGGTCACCATCAGTATATAGAACACCATAATGCCAAGAATGATCCAACGAGAGGCGTCAGGGATATCAATGCTAAAATTTTCCACAGCGCCTCCCATTAGCCCTTAAAGGGCAGATTTTGAGCCAAACCTATCCAAATAGCATGCAGGCTGGCAAAGAACACAAAAACAACCACCAAAACATTAAACCAAAAAGAGTCCCGTCCACGCCCCAAATGGCAGGCCTTAGAGCGCAAAATACAGCTCAAGCCAAATCCGAAAAACACCAGCCCATTGCCATACATATAAAAAAAGCTCGCCCAAGGACTCTGAGGCTCGTAGACCAACATTAGGGCGCGAGGATAGAAAAAGGTAAACGCCAAAAACAACACGCACCACAAAAGCGGCATAGGATTAAAAGCTTTAGACATAACGCTACGCACACACTCCTTGGGGTGGTTTCTTTGCGGCGAAAGTTTTGCTACACTCTGCTCAGCTTGTTGCGGCCTCGGGGACTTTATGCCCCAAGTGAGGCTTGCAAGGCAAGCTTTATAAAAAAGATCTCATAACGCACCTGTAGCTCAGCGGATAGAGTACCTGACTACGAATCAGGTGGTCGTTGGTTCGAATCCAGCCAGGTGCGCCAGTGTCAGCAAAAGCACCTGCGGTGCTTTTGCTGACACTGGCGCTACGCGCGGCTGCTATTGGTCACACCGGGAACCGGGCCCTTCAGGCCCTGCCGGCGTGACATGGTGAGACGAAAATCCTGCGCACACTCCTACGCAAATCCAGAGCACCTGCGGTGCTTTTGCTGACACTGGCGCTACGCGCGGCTGCTATTGGTCACACCGGGAACCGGACCCTTCAGGCCCTGCCGGCGTGACATGGTGAGACGAAAATCCTGAGCACACTCCTACGCAAATCCAGAGCACCTGCGGTGCTTTTGCTGACACTGGCGCTACGCGCAGAACCTCTATAAGGCTAACGTCAGCGCCGACCAACTATCAATTTGTTGCTGCGCAACTGCTTCTGTCGAAAGAGCTGCGGAGGCACTTTGCCATTCTGTCTATACGATTTGTGCACCTGCTCTGATCATTCGACAACGACTCGTACCTAGAGTAGAGCCTTTTTTCAAAACCCCTGCTCTGAGGATTATATAACGCTGCGGTATAATGGTAGGGCATGTATGAGTGAGCCCGCAACGCAGATTCCAACTCATAAAAAAGGGCCCCAATATAGTGGTCGTACTTGAGAGTGCGAAATATAAAATGATTCCAAACCAAACTTAAAACTTTGGCGTCGCAAAGTTCTTGATATGCATGCAAAAAATCTGTCACCGACCAAAACATCTCCCTAGATGCAAGACTTTGTGTATGATGTGACAAGTGGTAATAAAAAAACTCAATAACATTTTGGCCCTTTAAAGCTCTGTCAAGAAAACTTAACACCAGCTCATCCGTGGCCCAATTCGGATACCGCAAAAGCACATCAATAGCATTTTTTTGCTCAAATGCATCGAGGTATTGAACTTTGTAAAAAATCGCGCGGGCTGAGGGGTTGCTTTTCCAAACTTTTTCGGCCTCTTTTTTATTGATTATTGATTCCAGCTTGGGCGCTTGGGCTGCCTGGATAACCGCCCCCAATGTTTTGGTGTGTTCTGGTGCCGCAATAGCCACTGCACTCCCCAATAAAAAAATTATCGTGCCAAAAAATTGCATATTCCCCTCCTTTGTTCAGAAAATCTTTCCTTCAAGGACCGACTCCAATTGTCAGGCCAATAACCAATGAAGGAAAGAAATTTTTTGTTTTTATAATGCGGCGCACGGGGCTTTGACGAGCGCATGGTCGCCTCCTTGCGGAGGCCGCACTGCATGCTCAAGGTGTTCATGACTTTGACGAAAGTGTGGTAAATCGAGTTCGCTCAGTTTGCCTTAATCAAGCATACACAGCCTCAGGCATGGCTATTTGCCCTGGCCTACACTGGCCTCACTTCAGTTACGCCGCTTCCACTCGATTTACAGGGCCATAGATTGCTGCATAGACCGCCAAACACTTTGGTGTGTCGCTTGGGTTCTTGTTGCATGCGCCCTTATTAGGACAAGCAAGAGCCCGCGCTTTCCAGCCAAAGTGTTTGGCTAGTCTGTAATTGGACTGGCACTCTAAACTCTTACGCTTTTTGCGGATTGGGCTTTTTGAAGGTACTGCTTGGCCATAGAATGCGTGGGGTCAAAGTGCAGCACTTTTTCCCAATGGCTAATAGCCTCTGGAACAAGGTTTTGCCTGTAATAACATAACCCCAAAAAACTGCGAGCCTCTACGTTTTTAGGCCAATGCTCCAAGCATTTTTTTAAAAGCTTTTGGGCTTTTAAAAAATCCCCTCCCTCCATATGCGCCCTTGCTAAAGCCACAAACACCGCCACCTTAGGCCTTAAAACCAAAGCCCGCTCCCATTCCTGAATGGCTTGGTCTTTCCAGCCGTACTGCCAATAGAGCTCCGCTAACTCAAAATGCTTGTGCGCCATTTTACCCTGCACATACGAGTCGCCCTTTTGTCCCCCTTGAGCGCCGAGGCTTTTTTGCGCTTTTTCAAACACCCGCCTGGCTTGTTCGTATTTGCCCAGGTCATTTAGAACAATACTCAAGCCAATACTAGCGTCGGTAAAGCTCGGATCCAAGTGTAGGGCTTTTTCAAAAAGCCGAATCCCTTTAGAAAAATGCCCCCTAGCACAAGATATGCTAGCCAGCATATGAAACACCTCGGCACTTAAACACCCCTGCCCCACCAAGCGCTGCAGTAACACTTGGGCCTTTGCATTCTGACCGTGCTTAAAAAACCACTGTGCCCGCTTTAATAAAAACTCTGGCGATAAATTCTGACCCCCCAATTTTGCCAAAGCCTCCCCCTTAGGTTTAATCCTCAGTGGCTACTCCGCGCGGAGCCAACGGGGCCTGAGGCCCCACCACCGACCTGCCCACTTTGACAGCATAAGCCTGCCGAACCTGAGCCAATAACTTGTGTCCAGGGTAAAGGCCTTGCATCAAAGCCATCAACCTTTGAGCCTCAGCGGGCTTGTTTTGCTTGATCGCACACATGCTGGCGTTTAAAAAATCCTGCGCCGTAAGCCGCTCTTTGCCATAATGCTCTAGCACATGCTGATACCGCAAAAGCGCACTCGAATACTGCTTGGTGCGCTCATAAAAACGGGCCACCCCCAACTCGTGCTCCGCCAACCTGTTACGCAACTGATTTTGCAAGGCCTGGGCCTGGGATTTTAGCTCTGTGCTAAGGCTTTTTTCGTTAAGCAAAACGCTAAGCTGCTGCATAGCCTTTTTGCTCAAGCTAAGGTCACGGTCATGCCGCTTAGGCAACTGCTTATAAAGGCTCGTGGCCCAACCCAAACGAGCCTTAGAGGTTTGAGGATGTTTGGGGTACAAGCGCACAAAAGCAGAGTACAAGCCCTCAGCCTCTGTCCACATGCCTAGCTTGCCACTAGCCTCTGCCAAACCCAAACGAGCCAGGCCATTAAAAGACGAGGTCGGATGCTCCTCGCGCAGCTCTGTATAGACCTTCAAAGCCCCTTTGTATTGGCCTTGCTGCATAAGCTGCTCGGCCTTTTGCATTAAGGCCTTAGGCGTTGCCGCAGGGGTCTCGGCGGGGCTGCTGCTTTTATCACCCGAGGCTGCGCCAAAGCTCGCGCCAAAAAGCAAAAACACCGCCAAAAAAAAAGCCCTTAGCACCTTGTCCATCTAATCCTTATAGCACATTAAGCACCATGCTGCACTGCCGGGTGCTTTTGCAAAAGCCCTATACTAGCATAATAGGGCTTGAAGCAGGTGCGGTGCTGTTTGGAGCGGCGCGCGGCTAGCGGATTGGGCTAGTGTACAATACACTGTGAAATAACTAACCACTCACTGGGCGTAAAAATGATACTAAAAAATGGCCTGCACCTGGATTATGACGACGTGCTCATCACTCCGAAGAGGTCTAACTTGGGGTCTCGCACCCAGGTGCATTTAGAGCGCGAGTTCAAGTTTAAGCACGCGGGGTTTAAGTGGCAGGGCGTGCCTTTAATGGCAGCCAATATGGACGGTGTGGGAACTTTTAGCATGGCGCGAGCCCTGCAAAGCTACAAAATGCTAACGGTGGTACGCAAACACTATAACTTTGAGGATTGGGTTAAGGCGGCGCCGGATTTGGATTGGAACTACACGGTCGTGTGCTGCGGTACCAACGCCATTTTTGACCCTGAGGCGAGTGATTATTTGCTTTTAAAAAAGGTCTGTGCAACTTGGCCGGTTAAGCACCTGTGTATAGATGTAGCCAATGGTTACCAGCAAAACTTTATTGATTTTTGCAAAAAGATACGTGACGAATTTAAAGACAAAAGCCTTTGTGCGGGCAATGTGTGCACTCCCGAGGTGGTAGAAGAGCTTGTTATGAACGCGGGGGTCGACATGGTTAAGATCGGCATTGGTCCGGGCTCGGTGTGCACCACGCGTATTGTGACGGGTGTGGGTATGCCTCAGCTTTCGGCAGTGATGAACTGCGCAGATATTGCGCATCAGCACAAGGGATTGGTGGTGGCGGATGGAGGTTGTAAGCACTCAGGGGACGTGATGAAGGCTTTTGGTGGAGGGGCGGATTTTGTTATGTTGGGGGGGGTGTTGGCATTTCATAGTGAGGCTGAGGAGGCAGTGGATGAGACGGGGCAGATGTGTTTTTATGGCATGAGCTCTGAGAGTGCGCGCACCCGTCACGCGCGCCCAGTGGGGGGTTTTAGGACTTCTGAGGGCAAAAAGGTGTGTGGCAAAACGCGTGGCCCTGTTAAGGAGACGGTGGAAAAGATTTTAGGCGGTTTGCGATCGGGCTGTACTTACATTGGTGCAACGGGGCTTAAAGAGATATCCCGGCGCACCACTTTTGTGCAAGTTAACCAAACCTATAACCGTGTGTTTGGAGAAAGTGGACAGTAAGTTTATGGAAAAACTCAGCCAAGGCTTAGTAAAGTTTTTAACCGAAGACCAGGTGGCGGAGCTGGTGCAAGAGCTTGCCATGCGTGTCAATGCGGACTACGCGGGCAAGAGGCTATGTGTGGTAGTACCTTTAAAGGGGTCTTGGGTGTTTGCTGCAGATTTTGTGCGTCATTTAACTTGCGATGTGCAGGTGGATTTTGTGTATTTGCGGCCTTTCGACTCTGATGGCATGGGCCGCGCCAGCGTGCGTGTGGTGAAGGATATTTCGTTAGATGTGCGGGATCAGCATGTGTTGATTTTGGAGGAGGTGGTAGATGGGGGGAGGTCGCTTAGTTTTTTAAAAAAACGCTTAAACGAGTGTAACCCAAAGAGCCTAGGAGTGGTGGCGCTGCTGGATAAAAGCGCGCGCAGGCGGACGAATTTAAGCCCTGAGTACGTGGGGCTGAGCATAGACGACCGCTTTGTGGTGGGTTATGGCATGGACACAGACGGTTTGGGGCGTAATTATAAAAATATCTACAACTTCTCTCAGTAAGTGCTTTTTTAGGGTTTGATCTGTGTGTTGTGATGTATTATTGGACTGTATTGTTGGTTGCGCTTTTTAGTTGGGGGACGTAGCTCAGTTGGTAGAGCATCTGATTTGCATTCAGAAGGTCGCAGGTTCGACCCCTGTCGTCTCCACCATACGTGATTGGCATATGTTCTGTGGACTCGGGCTGGTGCGCGCTCGTACTCCATGAGTAGTCAGTCTACCCAAAAACATTGCATCACTACGTTACTGCAGATCGAGCAAGGCGCTCCAGAATCGTCCACAGAACATATACCAATCACAAGGGGCTAATACGGTGAGTTGTCCTGCCTGAGACATTTTTGTTGGCACTTTTATGCTTACGCACTTACAGGCCGCCCAATATCCTGTGGGTCGCTTGGCCCGTAAGGATAAAAGCGCCAGCAAAAACACTTTGATCAGAGACGCAGACACGTTGGCAGCCCCTGCAAGGGGCGCCAGCCAAGGTGGCAAGAGAGGTTCCCACTCAAGGTGTTTTTGCGCGCTAGACAGCTATCAACGCGCCGATAGCTTTGGGGGCTCTCTAACCCCAAAGCATCCAAACTCACTTAACCTAGTGTGCCGCCGCTTTATCCAGCACGTGAGGGCACCCTGGCTTAGGCCGCTTGCCTGGCGCACCTAAAGGTGCGTCCATAGGCTGCGCTCTCTGGCCAGGGTATCCTCACTAACACTTTTATGCTTACGCACTTCAGAGAATTTTATTAGCGCTCTGATTTTTGTTTACCCGAGCGTACGGGGCTTTGACGGGAGTGTCGCGGCTTTGGACCTAGGACATCCAAAGCCGCAGGGCCATAGATCCCTTATAGGCCGGAAAATGCTCTGCGGGACGCTTGTCTCTATCGCGGACACCCCCTAAAGGGGGTTGCGCTAGAGACTGCGCTTTGTCCCAGAGCATTTTCCTAGCGCTCTAACTTTGTAATAACTTTGTGCAGAGTGATTTGCCAAGCTGTAAAAGCACGTTCACAGCGCCCGGTTTTTCTATTGTGCCAGCATCAATAGCCCCATACTCTCGCAAAATCCCTACAACCCGTTCATGCTCGTAATACGCAGCCCCAATAAGAGCTGTGTCGCCAGCATCGTTCTTGGCGTTAACATCAATATCTTCATGAGCCAAAAGGGCTTGCACAGATTCTTCACCCCCTCTGCGCGCAGCCCAAAAAAGCGCTGTATGGCCATATTCGTCCTTGGCGTTAACATCAATATCTTTATGCTCTAAAAGAGCCTGCACAGACTCTTTATGCATTTCACGCGCAGCCCCAATAAGAGCTGTGTCGCCAGCATCGTTCTTAGCGTTAACATCAATATCTTTATGAGCTAAAAGAGCTTGCACAGATTCTTCATGCCCATTATACGCCGCCCTAATAAGCGCTGTATTGCCATCACCGTCCTTGGCGTTAACATCAATATCTTTACGCGCTAAAAGAGCTTGCACAGATTCTTCACCCCCTCTGCGCGCAGCCCAAAAAAGCGCTGTATGGCCATATTCGTCCTTGGCGTTAACATCAATATCTTTATGCTCTAAAAGAGCTTGCACAGACTCTTTATGCATTTCACGCGCAGCCCAAATAAGCGCTGTGCGGCCATCACCGTCCTTGGCATTAACATCAATATCTTTACGCGCTAAAAGAGCCTGCACAGACTCTTCATACCCGTAATACGCAGCCCCAATAAGAGCTGTGTCGCCAGCATCGTTCTTGGCATTAACATCAATATCTTCATGAGCTAAAAGAGCTTGCACAGATTCTTCACCCCCTCTGCGCGCAGCCCAAATAAGCGCTGTATTGCCAACATCGTCCTTGGCATTAACATCAATATCTTTACGCGCTAAAAGAGCCTGCACAGACTCTTTATGCATTTCACGCGCAGCCAACATAAGCACTGTATCGCCATCATTGTCCTTGGCATTAACATCAATATCTTCATGAGCCAAAAGGGCCTGCACAGATTCTTCATGCCCATTATACGCCGCCCAAATAAGAGCTGTATCGCCACCTTTGCCCCTGGCGTTAACATCAATATCTTCATGAGCCAAAAGAGCTTGCATAGATTCTTCATGCCCTTTACGCGCAGCCCAAATAAGCGCTGTATTGCCATCACCGTCCTTGGCGTTAACATCAATGCCACTATTTAATAAAGTTTTTATAAAGTGCAATCTGCCCCTTTGCGCAGCCCAAAAAAGAGCCGTTTTGCCATGGTCGTCTGTTTGGTTAATATCAACGCCGGCATGGCCCAACAAAGTCTCAATATCTGCATAGTTAGGCATTTGCACCGCCTGCATAAGAGCCGTGCGGCCTTGGGCATCTTGAGCATTGATATCTATTTTGTGGTTTAGCAAAGTTTTTACAAGAGCGTAATCTTTGTGTTTAATGGCCCAAAAAAGAGGCATCATAGCACCTGTCAGAACCTCTGCATCCAGCACATTTTTAACAGAATCCGGCAAGTTTATTGGATCGCTAGCTGCCTGGGGCTTGCCCCAATAATAGTCATCGCGCACAACTGGACCCTCCCAAAAAAAATAGGCATCAGCCCAAGCATACGAGCACAAAAACAAAATCAAAAACGCACTCAAAAGCTTTCTCATTTGAACTTTTCCCTCTAGGCACCACGTGCCGTACGTACCAATTCGCGTTGGCGGACCACTACGACCTTGATAACTCCCGGGTACGTAAGATTGCTCTCGATACTGCGGGCCACGTCGTGACTGAGCTTCATAGAGCCGAGATCGTCAAACTTTTTCTCGTTCACCACCAGCCTGATCTCGCGCCCACCATTTAGCACATGCACGTCGTCAATGTGCTTAAAAGACTTAGCCAGCTTTTCTAGCTCTGCCACCTTTTGCGAAAAACTATCCGCCGACTGCCGCCTCGCCCCAGGCCGCGCGCCTGATATAGCATCTGCTGCAATCACTAACTGCGCCACATCCGTAGAAGGCTCCACATCCAAGTGGTGCGCCCTAACCGCATGCACTACATCCTCAGCCTCGCCCCATTTTTCAATAAAGTCCGCCCCTATCGTTGCATGGCCCCCGGGGGCACTATGATCCATAGCCTTGCCAATATCATGCAGCATCCCCGCCCTACGCCCACGATCCAAAGGCAAACCCAGCTCAGCAGACAGCAAACCACACAAAAAACCAACCTCTGCACAATGAAAGTACTGATTCTGCGTATACGAATACCTGTACCTTAAAGCCCCCATCATCTCACGCACCTTAGAGTGCAAAGGCTCCAAACCCAGCTCGCGCTCTATATCGCTGCCGTCTTTTTTAATTTTGCGCAAAAGCTGCTTTTTGCAATTTAACAAAATCCCTTGCACGGTGTCCTTTTTTAACGGCCGCTTCCTAAGCCACCTTTTTAAAACCATCCGCCCCAACTCGCAGCGTACTGGATCAAAACCATACGCCAAAAAGGCCTGGTGTTTTTCGTCAAAAACAAAATCCACCCCACAGGTTTTGGCCAAGTGTGCCACCAACTCGCCCTCGTTAGCCTGCAACTGCTGCAGCAGTTTTTGAGATTTCACCGGCACCGCACCCACACCCCTTAGCTCACAAGGCGCGCGCATAAAACGCGCCAGCGCTCTCTCGCACCACACCCGCGCCCAATAAAGGGCCCGACTCAAAACATCCGCCTCCAAAGACCTCTGCCGTCCGCGCATGCTAAGCTCCGTGCTCTCCCTATATTCATCGCCCAGGCTTTTTAAAAGCTCCTCAAGCTTCGCCCCAGCCACTTGCTGCAGAGCTGTTTTGTAGTTTTGTTGCAAGTTTTTTAAATCCTGCCCGTGCCGCATGCACTCACGCTCTAACACTTTAAAACTCTCTTGAGACTTTTTTGCACCTTGCTCCGCCGCAGTACAATGCTCCTCTACCGAACCCAAGCGCTCTTCGAGCTCCAGTGTCTCTTCCTTGTGTTGCCATTTTTGCTCGCTCAAACGCTCCTCTACTTGCAAGGCCTCTTGCTCTAGTAGCTCCTCGCACTCCTCCTCTCGAACCAAACACACACCCCTTGCTGCTGACTCACGCTCTAAACACTCCCCCTTAGCTTGTTTCACAAGCTCCTTGGCCTCTTTATGCGCCACGCTCAGCACATACCAGCGCCTCAAAAAACACCCCCCCACTGCAACCAGCAATCCACCTAAAAAAGAAACCCAAAAAACCAAAAGCCCGCACTCCCTTAAAAAAACTCCACCGTTCCAGGTGGCTTACTGGTAACATCATAAAGCACCCTGTTCACCTGCGGCACCCGATTTGTAATGCAGTTAGATACTTTTGACAAAAAACCCGCCTCAAACGCGTACCAGTCGGCCGTCATAGCATCAGCACTTGTAACAGCCCTTAACACCACCGTATAAACTTCCTCACCACCACCTCCCCCAGAAGGCCGGTCCCCACGCACACCCACGCACTCTATGGGCAACAAAACACAAAACGCCTGCCAAACCTGATCATACAAATTCTCTGACCTTAAAGCCTCCATAAAAATGGCATCTGCTTCGCGCAAAATCTCCAGCCGCTCCTTTGTCACCTCGCCCTGCACACGCACCGCCAAACCCGGGCCCGGAAAAGGGTGCCGCCCCAAAAGCTGCGCCCCCAAACCCAGCTCGCGCCCCAATGCGCGCACCTCGTCCTTAAAAAGCCCTCTAAAAGGCTCTAACAACTTGAACCCAACATGCTCAGGCAAACCCCCCACATTATGGTGGGACTTAATTTTACACCTTGCACCCCCGCCGCTTTCCATAACATCTGAACACAAGGTCCCCTGAGCCAAAAATTCTTCTTGCCCACGAGATTGCATTTGAAAAATCTCAATAAACACATGCCCTATAATTTTGCGCTTATCCTCTGGCAGTGTGACCCCCTTTAAGCGCGACAAAAACCACCTGTCACACTCAAGCAAGTGCACACTCGGTAGCAACTTGCTTAGCTCCTTGTGCACGGCTTTAGCTTCGCCCTTACGCAAAAGGCCCGTATCTACAAAGCAAAAATACAGCTGCCGTGCAGGCAAAGCTTTTTGCAACAGCAAGGCCAACACCGCAGAGTCCACTCCCCCACTTAAAGCGCATAGCACCGGTGCCGCTCCCACTGCGCTCCGCACCTGCTCCACTAGAGCATCCACCTCCACACCCTTTTGAAGTTTTTTTTGCGACACACCTGTACTCTTAGCCTCTTTTACAAAAGCCTCCAAAAGCTCTACTCCCCCCCTAGTATGCTGAACCTCTGGATGAAACTGCGCGCCCCAAAGCCGCGAGCCACGCACAAAAGCCGGCGCCCCATCCTCTGAACGCGCGCACACTTCCCACGATGCCGGCAAATCCTCCACCCTATCCATATGCGACATCCAAACACTGTGCTCCTGAGGCATGCTGGCAAACACCTCCTTAGACCATGTGATATTAGCCCGCCCATACTCAGCCCGCTTAGGGCTCCTTATCACACGCCCTCCAAAACTACGCACCAAAAGCTGCATCCCATAACACACCCCTAGCACCAATGGAGGGACCTTTTGCCCCACTAGTGCACGCACCTGTTCCACATGCTGGGCCGAGGCTACATCCACACTCCCAGGCCCCCCGCTTAAAATCACACCCCTAGCATGCACGCGCTGCACCTCGTTGCACCAAGCGCCTGTAGAATCGAGCCTTTTGCAAGGCACACCCAATTGGCGAAGGGAACGCACAATATTGCCCGTATACTGCGAGCCAAAATCCACCACCACCACAAACACTTTATTGGCACCCCAGTAAGGATTTGATCTTATCTAAAAACACCCTGCTCTCTGCCTGTAGGGATTCTGCCTGCACAGGCTCCGAATTGCTGTACCCCAACAAACGATCCGCCTCGGCCTCTAGGGAATAATCCACGCTCAGCGCCCGCGCCTCAGCGGTGTGATTAGTCGCACTGCGATTGGGAACTTGGGAATCACTCTTTTTATCCGCTGCACCAGCACGGGCCCACCACGCCTCACGCGCCACTAACTGCGCACGCTCACCCTTGCCGGCCTCTTTGTAAAAGGCCATTAGCTCCCCTACTGCATCTAAGGCCCCGTGCATAGCCTGCACGGCATGGGAGGCCTGAGTGCCCAAAACGCACGCACGGCCTTCAAAGTGCACTGTGCGCGTGAGATGCGGATCTGGCTGAGTGCTCACCCGCACCCAAAGCTGTGCAGCTTCTAAAAAAATCAACACCTCACAAATGTTAAACCCCGGGAACTCTTGCTCTAAGAGCCTACGCACATCCTGCACCGCTGCCCGCGGCCACATAAGACGGCCCTTTAAATGCGTTATGTCGGTTTTTGCAAACGCCTCATCCATAAGGAAGGACTTATACCACAAAGTTAGAGTGCTAGCCATATGTTCTGGGCAAAGCGTAGTCTCCCTGATAGTCCCTGAAAGGGACGGCTATCAGGGAGATAAGCGCCCCACAGAACATGTGGCGGCCTATAAGGGAATATTAAATCGTCGTGAACTGAAAGACCCAGGGGCGCACCATGGTAAGCCACTAGCCCTTCTTGAGCGCCGCAATCTCCTCTGAAGAAAGACCCGTTACTTTCATAACAAAAGACACATCAGCCCCCTCTTTAAGCATATTCATCGCTACTGCCATACGCTCCTTAGCGCGGCCCTTCTCTAGACCCTCTATACGGCCTTTCTCTAGGCCTTTCTCTAGGCCTTTCTCTAGGCCCTCAGCGCGGCCTTGTTTGCGGCCTGCTTCCTTCCAAGGATTGCCCATGTTTTGCTCCCAAGCCTCAAGATACTCCTTCCTTGCAGCACCACTTGACTTTAACATACCCATCACCTCCTCATGGTCTATCCCACAAACACTCGAGACATAAGTTATCACATGCTGCATCAAGTTCGCACTATCATTGTCGTCTAAATGACTAAAAATCTTCCTAAAAAATTCATGCCTTTCTGCTTTTGTCATATCACTAAATTGCTGCACCTTTAACAAGGCATGCAAAATAGAATACAGCGCAATTTTTTGAGGCCACAAAGATATATCCAGACGCTCCAAATCAAGTACATGGTATGCAATTGGTTCTGACTCAATACCCTCAACACCGGCATCGTAAGTAACCATATAAGTGCCCTGTTTTTTCTGCTTTTCCCAAACCTGTCGACCGTGGTAAAAAATACAGTTCACAATAACAGGCCTCTCGTTGCGAGATAACGCAGAATGCTTTATCGCTACTCTATAATCTGCCATTTGACTATATGTATTGCTAGGGTGCCTTTGATGTTTATGTTCTAAAAGAATGCAGACTTCTCTTTTGTGTTTGTATCCTGCAGAAAATAAAAGGTCCGACTCCTTCGCTATAGATGGTAAGGATGATTCCTTATTTTCCAAAGCATTCAAATCCAGAGCTGATTGCAGTAGCTCTGAAAACCACACTTGAAATAGCGCCTTGGCATACTCCACATGAGAAAAACAACTCCGGAAGAATCGATCATGCGTGTTGGTGTAGTGCGTGTTTAAACTTGCTTTTCTTTCTGGTACCATAATTTTCTCTCACATCCTTTTTTCTGCGCAGCAAACAGCCCTAATACCCAAGAACAATATTTGACCGTAGGTTTTTGCCATACCAAACCGCAAAACAATGTGCACGGTATGAACGTATATGTACAGCCACAACGCTGCGCATAAGATGTTTTTTACACTCAGATTGGAGACGGCTCTCCTGCCGGGTCAACCCCCTTTAAATTGGACAGTTTTTAGTGAACTTTTTAGGGAAGGTCAATATGCAAAGGCAGCCCAATCAGGCACTACCGAAGCTGCATTTTTGTGCCAGGACGAGCCTTCTTCATGGGGTTTGCAGCTGGAAGCCTTGGGGTCTAACGAGAGGCACTTGGTTTTGTAGGATTTTGTACATATTGACCCTGCCCGTAGGAGCGCCACACATCTGCGGGTACATAGTCGTGACTGAAGTATGTTCTCCGGCTTCCGGCTGTCGCGTACTCATGCCACATTAGGGTTTTAATACTGTATCTTAACGAGCATTACATTTTTGTGCCTTACTCAGACGCGCCAGAGTCAGCCGGAGAACATACTTCAGCACAAGGGGCTAACACGCAAAACCTCTGCAAGGCTCATATTCCGTGCACTAGAGAACCCCTCATTTTGCAGGCTTTTTCGCACAAAACACCAAAAACCCTGCAAAAACAGAACCCCAAATATCAACAAATTTAATAATAATTACAGTGGGTTAAACAATGCTTCAGCGTCGACTACATAGTAGTAGAAGTACCTTTTTTCATATCCAAAACCTTTACCCCCAGCTTCACCAAGGCCATCTTGCCATCTTGCCATCTTCTAAAGACTGAGGCTTTTTAGAGGCTGCACCCCCCTCCTTTACCCCTGCGCCACCACACTGCACGCTGCCATCCTCTCGCAACACCCACACGACCTTGGGCTTTTGCGAGGGCTTTTGCTTGGATTGCGGCTCTGCCTTAGGCTGCACGCAGGCTACAGCTCCGCACACAAGCACCCCTAAACACCAAACACGCACACCTAACACCACAACCCCTTATAACTGATAGATACTCTGCGGCCTCGGGTTAGCGTCGCAGCTCAACACCCTCCCACAGTCATCTACACTATACCCTGCCTCGCCACGCTTCTACAAATTAAGTAAGGCGCGCTAAAATCGGCCGCAGAATACCTGCCAGTCACACCGGGTAATATCAATAAAAATATGCATTTAAACAATACGCCCCTCATGGTTGAGTCCTTAATGACTTACACGCTCATGCCGGGCCAATCCTATTTAAAACTACTTGTTGTTGTCGAATCAGAGAGTGGTAGACTAGTGGTGCACCAGTTATTACTAACATTGATGCATCGGGGTCCCACAAAATTAGAAATTAACAAGCGCCAAAATATAGAGGTTAGCATGGCACCACAAGATCAACAAGTAGATCGACGAAAAGCTTCAACCTATCGCAGGTGTGTAATTGAGTGCAGTGATTATAGAAAGTTTATGCGTTCGCTTGCACCAGGGTCAGTTGATCTTGTTCTAACTGACCCTCCATACAATATCAGCCGTAAAACTGGCTTTGCCAATTGCGGAAAAAAGAGTGTAGATCGATTTGCCGTCTCTATGGACTTTGGCCAATGGGATCATCAGCCTATCAACCTCCAAGCCTTTGCCAAAGAGTGTTTCCAAATTTTGCGGCCAGGGGGAACAGCTATTGTTTGGTACGATGTATGGAAAATTACTCCATTAACAGAAGCCATGGTACAATTTGGCTTTAAAATGTTAAGACTGATCGTATGGAATAAAACTAATCCAGTCCCATTAAACAGCAAATCTTGTTACCTAACCAACTCGCGCGAAGTTGCTGTTTTGGGTGTGAAAGGTGGAAAACCCACATTTAACAGCGTATACGACAGTGGCAACTACCATTACCCCATCCCGAGACACAAAGGTCGAAAAATACACCCAACACAAAAGTCTATAGATTTATTCAATGACCTTGTAGTTAAGCACACGAAACAAGGTGATTTAGTTGTCGACCCTTTTCTTGGCTCTGGAACAACAGCTGTGGCCGCAATAAAAAACAACAGGATCTTTGCTGGATGTGACATAGACCCATACTATTCTAAATTGGCTCAAGAACGACTATCCCTATGAAAAGTAAGAGCAGTAAATTTTTGGCTCTTGCTAGACCTGACATCGAAACAGGGTTCTCCAGGGAGGTTCCCATCGAAGAACTCGAACAGCATGGTCTTGGGTTTGGCAATGGTGGAAGCTGGTGCCGAGACGATAGCAGCCTTGGCAAGAAATATAATATTGAGCGCATCAAATTGAAAAACAAAATTATTGCCATTAGGTTGCACGGGTATCGTAAAAACCCCATCGGAAAATTTATTCCGGCCTCTATTAAAAGGGCTGTATGCCAAAAACGCTGTGTGGTCTTAGGAACCAGCAACCCAGAGTGCGACCACAAAGATGGGCGACGAGATGATCCAAAATACAGCCAACCAAGCCAACTATCTGTACAAGACTTTCAACCCCTGTCCAAGGCAGCCAATTGCGCCAAACGTCAGTATTGTTCAGAGTGTCGCAAAACCGGCAGAAGGTTTGATGCAACCACACTTGGGTACAGCATAAGCCAATGGGCTGGAAACGGTCGGTATATGGGCTCCTGCACAGGATGTTATTGGCATGATCCCATTAGATTTAATCAAAAGGTTTCGAAAGGTTTTCTCCCTGACTCCATTAAATAAAAATGAGGAGGTTGCCCCTGCCGCCACGGCAAAACGCAGGTGGCCTGTAATTGCAGTGCACCGGTGGGAGCTTGGATTACCCATTCGCGGTACTTGCGTAGATTGTTATAAAAAACGCAGGCAGGAAAACCCACGAACATGCCGCTCAACTTCTTAAGTCTATTAGCGCCCAGGTAATCCAAGCTCCCACAGGGCACGCAAACATAAAAAAACCAAACCCATTGTTAATACGCGAGGACAGCCCAGCCATGCCCTGGCAGAGCTGCATTTTTGTGCCAGGACGAGCCTTCTTCATGGGGTTTGCAGCTGGAAGCCTTGAGGTCTAACGAGAGGCACTTGGTTTTGTAGGATTTTGTACATATTAACCTGCCCCGTAGGAGCGCCACACATCTGCGGGTACATAGTAGTAGAAGTACCTTTTTTCATATCCAAAACCTTCACCCCCAGCTTCACCAAGGCCATCTTGCCATCTTCTAAAGACTGAGGCTTTTTAGAGGCTGCACCCCCCTCCTTTACCCCTGCGCCACCACACTGCACGCTGCCATCCTCTCGCAACACCCACACGACCTTGGGCTTTTGCGAGGGCTTTTGCTTGGATTGCGGCTCTGCCTTAGGCTGTGGCTGTGCCTTAGGCTGCGCGCAGGCTACAGCTCCGCACACAAGCACCCCTAAACACCAAATACGCACACCTAACACCACAACCCCTTTTTAAAGCAAATCTGGCCGCCTTGGGCTTAATGCTTACGCAGCTAGCACTCTAATTGTGCAGTGACCAAGCATACAGCTGCGCGCTTCGGCTCAGAGCATAAACACGCCTCCCCAACACAAAGGGCGCCCCCCAAAAACCCAAGCCCGTCACATAAGCCCCCAGCTCACGACCACTCAACATATCCAAAACCCGCACACCCCGCGCACTATCTCCCACCACACACAACCTAAGCCCATCAACAGCACCCTCAACCAAAACAGCACCCGTCGGCAAAGCCTGCATAGGCACAGTCCAAACAAGCCCACCCGTTTTTAAATCCACCAAGCTCACCCCACCCAAATGCGAATACACAAACCCACCGGGCACGGCCCGGTCCGCATTGGCCTCACCACTGCCCTCCACAAACACACCCAGGCCACCAGCAGAGGCCCGCGGCAAATACCACAGCACCTCGCCCTTAAGGCTAAGACGGTACAAGCCCTTAACACCTCCCACCAAAACATAAGCCTCCCCATTCGAACGCCAAACTTGCACGCCCAAACTGCGCCCCACAGACTCCACCTCGCTCGCAATAGAGCGCCCTTTATCTCCCAAGGATTTTTCCCACAGCAGCTCGCCCGTTAAAGCATTTAAAGCCACGACACTCGTGCTAGCATCAAAAAACGCATACACCACATCACCCAGCACCGCAGGCACACCCACACCATACACACGCAAGCGCGTGCCTCCCACCATAGCCGCCCGCGCATAATGCCACAACACCTTGCCGGTTTGTGCCGCAAGGGCATATAGCGACCCCTGCTGAGTCTGCACATACACCCTAGCACCATCACCAGAAGACACCGCCCTACCCACGCGTGCGCCCAAGCCCAATTTCCACAATACCCGCCCATTACTCGCATCGACAGAGTAAAACACCCCATCACCACCCCCCAAAAACACCCGCTCACTATCAGCATTTTCAGCGCGCACCTTGTTAACACTCACCGCACCCGCTACACCACCCGGCACAGGCAAAAACCACAGCCTCTTGCCGCGATCCAAACTATAAGCCCCTACACCCTGAATAGCGTCACCCACAACTAAACCCATACCCCTTGCCACACGCACAGCAACCGGAGGCGACCCATGGAACGCCCTTGCAGACTGCTCTTGCTCTCCCAACACGCTCACCGACCATAGCCTGCGCACGTCTAAACCCCCTGAAGCCTTGCCCTTAGCCCAATTGCTTCCCGGGTTGCTTCCATGGGGACCAGAGGCCTCTTTGGCCGTTACGCACCCCAAAAGCCACAGGCACGCCATACATAAGCACGCTATACATAAGCACCACCTAAGCCTCATCCGCCAACGCCCTCCAAAGCTCCCTCATCCGAGCCAGAAACACCGCCAGCATTGGCACTTAGCCACCTTAAGCGCATACGCGCCTCACGCGCGCCATAAGAATCTCCATGCTGATCCACAAGCTCACTATAATGCCTTTTGGCCTCATCTAAACGCCCCAAAAGCTCATAACAAAAAGCCAGCCTGTATAAAACATACGGCAACAAAAACTTCCCCGCACGAGAGCGACTGCTTTTTAAAAGACCCTCATACTTCTGCGCTGCTGGCCCCAATTTTTCGGCCCCCATAAGCGCACCCGCCCATTGAAACTCGTACACCTTATACAATAAACCCCAAGACGCCCGCGCACCCACATGCTCTTGCGCCTCTTCAAACAAGGCCAAAGCCTCCTCCTCTTGACCCATAGCCTGATAGCGGGAAGCCAATTGCAACACAGCCCGTGCGCCCACACGCGCAAACCCCCACTGCTTTATAAAAGCCAGCACATCCGCACGTGCACGCACCAGGGCCGCGCTTTTGTTTGCAGAATTTTCCTCAGAACCTTTAGATGCTTCGTCAGATGCTTCGCTTGGGCTTTTAAGCTTTTGCGCCTCCTTTATAAGACGCTCCATGGGGTCTGCGCTTTCTGCCTCAAATACCTCTGCATGCTTTTGGCTCAATACAAAAAACAGCTCCACAGCCTGGCGCTCGCGCGACTCTCTATAAGCCCCTACACCCCAAACGGCCGCACCCACACACACCAAACCCAACACACCCGCTAAAAAAGACTTAGAGTGCGCTATAATGAAATCCTGCGCCTTATTACCCACACTACCCCCCTATACTTACAGGCCTTGTGGATCAGAGACCGCCACCGCAGTCGCGCTGCTGCTCGCAGTACTGCTTGCCCCCAAACCTGGCAGCTCAGCCCCTGTGGCCGCCGCAGCCTGATGCTCCACATTCACCTTCCAGCCCCTATACACCGAAACTCCTGTACCCGCAGGTATCAAGCGCCCCATAATGATGTTCTCCTTAAGACCATAGAGCTTGTCTTGTTTCGAGCTAATGGCCGCTTCGGTAAGAATTTTAGTCGTCTCCTGAAAAGACGCCGCTGATATCCAACCCAAGCTACCCAAAGACACCTTGGTAATACCCAACAACAAAGGCGTAAACGTCGCCGGCTGACCACCCTCAGCCTCCACCGCCTCGTTCACCTCCAGGACACGGGTTTTTTCGACATTCTCACCCACAATAAAGTCCGTATCTCCAGGGTCGTTCACCTCCACCTTGCAAAGCATCTGACGCACAATCAGCTCGATGTGCTTGTCGTTAATGCCCACCCCTTGCAGCCGGTAAACCTCTTGTATCTCGTTCACCAAATAAGCCGCCAAGGCCTTTTTGCCACGGATTTTTAAAATATCATGCGGGCTAATAGGACCATCCATCAAAGGCTCACCTGCCTGTATCTGCTCACCCTCACGCACCACCACATGCTTGCCTTTGGGAATCAAGTACTCCACCGGCTCGCCCGTTTTGCCCGTCACCAAAACCTTTTGGCGGCCCTTTACATCCTGACCAAAACTCACCACACCATCTGCATGCGCCAAAATTGCCTGCTCTTTAGGCTTGCGCGCCTCAAACAAATCCGCTACACGCGGCAAGCCCCCTGTAATGTCGCGCGTTTTAGTGGTTTCACGGTGGATCTTAGCCAGCACATCTCCCGCATGCACCTCTTGACCATCCATAGCCAAAAGCTGTGCCCCCACAGGCAAGGTGTAACGCGCCGGTATGTTCCGCTCCTCTATATGCGCCACGCGCCCATCCTGATCCTTGATCACTAGCGCCGGCTTGTGCGCCATTTTAGACTCCATAACCACCCGGGTAGAAAAACCCGTCACTGCGTCCACTTTTTCTGTATAACTCACGCCCGGCTCAATATACTGAAACTCCACCTTACCCGATACATCCGCAATAATCGGATTGGTATACGGATCCCACTCGGCCAGTACGGTGTCTTTGGCAACCTCATCCCCCTCGCGCACATTTAATACCGAGCCGTACATCAGCGGATAACTCTCGCGCTCTCTGCCGCTACTGTCTAAAAGCGAAACCACACCGTTGCGCGACAAAACGGTTAGCTTTTTTTGCGAATTCTCCACCAGATGCACATCGCTAATCTGCACCTTGCCCCCATGGCGCGCCACATGCACCGACTGCTCCACCTCACGGGCCGCTGTGCCCCCTAAGTGGAAAGTCCGCATCGTCAACTGCGTGCCCGGCTCACCAATACTCTGAGCCGCAATAATACCCACAGCCTCACCCAGGTTCACCAAGGAGCCTCTCGCTAAGTCCCGCCCATAACACTTAGCACAAACTCCGCGCTTGGTGCGGCAGGTCAGGGCTGAGCGTATCTCTACCTTCTCCACACCCGCGGCCTCTATCTTGCGCACCACCAACTCCGTAAGCTCCTGGTTAGAGCGCACAATAACCTCTTTGGTGTAAGGATCTATAATGTCATGCACCGCCGTACGACCCAGTATACGCTCACCCAAGGTCTCTATAATCTCCCCACCTTCATATAGTGGAGTCACAAAAGTGCCCTCCGTGCTGCCACAATCATGCTCCGTCACCACCACATCCTGCGCCACATCCACCAGACGCCGGGTCAAATAGCCCGAGTTCGCTGTTTTCAAAGCCGTGTCGGCCAAACCTTTACGCGCACCATGGGTCGAAATAAAATACTGCAACACCGACAGGCCTTCTTTAAAGTTCGCCGTAATCGGAGTCTCTATGATCTCGCCCGACGGCTTGGCCATAAGCCCCCTCATACCTGCTAGCTGCCTAATCTGCGCCGCAGAACCCCTTGCGCCAGAATCCGCCATAACAAAAATCGGGTTAAAACTTGCTGACTCTTGCTTTTTGTCACCCACCTCAAACTCTTGGGTCTCCAAATGCGACATCATCTCGCCCGCTACATGGTCCGCCGTCTGCGCCCACACATCCACTACCTTGTTGTAACGCTCGCCGTTGGTGATTAAGCCCTCGTCATACTGACTGCGGATTTCCTTCACTCTGTCCTCGGCCTTAGCAATCAGGTCCGCCTTGTTCTGCGGCACCACAAGGTCATCCACAGAAATCGAAATGCCCGCCTTAGTCGCATACTCAAAACCTTTTTGCATGAGCTTATCTGCCAACAAAGCCGTAGCCTTAGCCCCTGCTAACCTAAAGGTCACATCCACCAACTTGGCCATAGCTTTTTTGCTCATAACTTTGTTGATTTCTTTAAAAGGCACGGCATCAGGCACCTGGTTGCGCAAAATCACACGCCCTACGCAGGTTTCCTCCAGCTTGCCGTTCACGCGCACCTTACACGCTGCCTGCAGGTCGATGTTCCCCATCTCGTAGGCATACAATGCCTCATCGACACTCCCAAAAACCTTGCCCGAACCACGAGCCCCAGGCCGAATGCGCGTCATCCAATACACTCCCAACACAATGTCCTGCGTAGGGTTAATCACAGGCAAACCATTTGCCGGCGACAAAATGTTGTTCGTAGACATCATCAGCACACGCGCCTCTACCTGTGCCTCGATCGAAAGCGGCACATGCACCGCCATTTGGTCTCCGTCAAAGTCTGCATTAAAAGCCGTACACACTAAGGGGTGCAGCTGTATCGCTTTGCCCTCATGCAGCACAGGCTCAAAAGCCTGAAAACCCAATCTATGCAAAGTAGGAGCCCGGTTCAAAAGTACAGGGTGCTCCCGAACCACCTCAGACAGTATGTCCCATACCTCGGTGCTTTCTTTTTCTACCAAACGCTTGGCCTGCTTGATGGTGGTAGAAAAACCCCGCTCCTCTAACTTGCTAAAAACAAAAGGCTTAAACAGCTCTAGGGCCATTTTTTTAGGCAAACCACACTGATGCAGTTTTAAATTAGGCCCCACCACAATAACCGAACGCCCCGAGTAGTCGACACGTTTGCCCAAAAGGTTCTGCCTAAACCGACCTTGCTTGCCTTTTAAAGTATCACTCAAAGATCTAAGCGGCCTCTTGTTTGGCCCAGTGAACACCTTGCCACGACGGCCATTATCGAGCAAAGCATCCACCGCCTCTTGCAGCATGCGCTTCTCGTTGCGGATAATAATTCCCGGCGCATTAAGATCCGAAAGCCTTTTAAGCCTATTGTTACGGTTTACCACCCTACGGTACAGGTCGTTTAAGTCGGAAGTCGCAAACCTGCCCCCCTCAAGCGGAACCAAAGGACGCAAATCGGGAGCAATAACAGGCAAGGCCTGCAAAATCATCCACTCTGGCTTGTTGGTGGAGCCCCTAAAAGACTCCACCACCTTAAGCCTTTTAAGTAACTTTTTGGTTGCCGCGTCCGAAGAAGCCGCCCTGAGATCCGTGCGCAATTTTTTGGCCAAGTACTCTACGTCTACCTTTTTTAAAAGCTCTAAAATAACCTCGCCCCCTATGCCCACATTAAAGTTGGGCCCGTACTCCTCTAGGGCTTTTTGGTATTCTTCTTCACTTAAAACCTGCCCCTCGTGCAAAGAGGTTTCCATAGGATCCGAAACCGCATAGGCCTCGCAATAAAGCACACGCTCTAAGTCTTTTAAAGACAAGCCCAACAGATTGCCAATACGGCTTGGCAAAGATCTTAAAAACCAAATATGCGCCACGGGCGATGCCAGCTCTATATGCCCCAAACGCTCCCTACGCACACGCGATTGCGTGACCTCAACGCCACACTTTTCGCAAATCACACCACGGTGCTTCATGCGTTTGTACTTACCGCACAAACACTCGTAGTCCTTTATGGGGCCAAAAATTTTGGCGCAAAACAAACCATCACGCTCTGGTTTAAAAGTACGATAATTAATGGTCTCGGGCTTTTTTACCTCGCCACGAGACCACTGGCGGATCATCTCTGGCGACGCCAAAGACAAACGCACAGCACTAAACGCCAAAGGGTCTTTGGGTTTGTCAAAAAAATTTAATAAATCCCGCATCGCATGCCCTTTTTTAAAAAAACTTCTCTTTAACTCCGCTAGCTCTCACTAACGTCTTTATCTGTATCTACGTCCGCTCCCTTTTCCGTATCCGTATCTGAGGTAGACTCTGCATCGTCATCCTCCAAGCCCATACCGGCCCCCGCCTGCGCCATCGACTCCGCCTCTAAATCCACCACACCCTCTTGA
Organism: Bdellovibrionales bacterium; assembly: GCA_965116155.1. Lineage (GTDB taxonomy): Bacteria > Bdellovibrionota > Bdellovibrionia > Bdellovibrionales > UBA1609. Next base: position 1,445,415 of record OZ220488.1, on the reverse strand, counting down.
ACGGTCGGGCTTGTAGCAGATGCAGTACTAGCTGCAAGATCCCTACCCGCTCCTACCTCGACCTTGGTGTCAGGCGCTTTTTCGGTTAGCTCCCCTGACTCCACTAGCTCCACATTGAGCGCTAAGGCCTGCAGCTCTTTTACCAAAACATTAAAACTCTCTGGCAAGCCAGGCTCTAGTATGTTTTCGCCCTTAACAATGCTCTCGTACATGCGCGTACGGCCCGCAACATCATCCGACTTAACCGTCAAAAACTCCTGAAGCGCATAAGACGCCCCATAAGCCTCAATGGCCCAAACCTCCATCTCGCCCAAACGCTGACCACCAAACTGAGCCTTACCACCCAAAGGCTGCTGCGACACCAAAGAGTACGGGCCTATAGAACGGGCGTGGATTTTTTCTTCCACCAAATGATGCAGCTTTAACATGTACATAATGCCCACCGTAACGGGAGTATGAAAAGCCTCACCCGTACGCCCATCGAACAACAAAGTCTGCCCCGTAGAAGGCAAGCCCGCCCTATGCAGAGCATGTTTAACATCCTTCTCTAAAGCCCCATCAAATACCGGGGTAGAAAAATGCACCCCCCTATCCACATAGCCGAGCATTTTTTTCAGCGACTCATCATCCGCTGTGTCGATTTTGCGGCTCACCTGTGGGTCGTTATAAGCCTTTTTAAAAGCCTCCCTAACCTCCTGAGACTGCCATTTTTCTAAGTACGGCTTTATGTCCTGGCCCAGCTGCCACGCCGCCCAGCCCAGGTGTATCTCCAACACCTGGCCTATGTTCATACGCGATGGCACACCCAAGGGGTTAAGCACCATATCCACAGGCGTACCATCCGCCAAATACGGCATATCCTCCTGCGCCACCACCTTAGAAATCACCCCCTTATTACCGTGACGCCCTGCAAATTTATCCCCCACCTGCAACTTGCGCTTAATGGCAACATGGATTTTAACCATTTTAATAACCCCAGGCAGCAGATCGTCGCCCTTAGATAAGCGCTCTGAACGCTCTTGAAAAGATGCAGCAATTTTGTCTAAACGCGCCCGCGCGTTTTCTACAATACCCTGACACTGGGTCTCTAGCTCCGGCTTAAGCGGAATATACCCCAACAGCGCGAAAGGTATGCGCTCTATGTCGGCATCGGTTAACAGGTGCCCCTTTTTAAGCAAGCACGCATCGCCGTCTTCATCCAACAGCTCCCCTTGTACCTCTTGCCCCACTATGAGCGTACGCAGCTCCTCTAAAACAGCCGAGCGCAAAACATGTTGCTCAATGTCTAAGTCTTTTTTTAAGCGTTCGCGCTTTTCTGCCACAATCTCTTGCAAGCGCGCATCGCCCTCCGGGCCTTCGCGCGAATAAACCTGCGCGTCTATCACAGTGCCCGAAACTCCCGACGGCACCCTTAAAGAGGTGTCCCGCACGTCGCTGGCTTTTTCACCAAAAATCGCCCGCAGCAGCTTCTCCTCTGGCGACAGCTGTGTCTCCGTCTTGGGAGTCACCTTGCCCACCAAAATATCTCCAGGCCTTACCTCTGCACCAATGCGCACGATCCCACTAGTGTCCAAAGAGCCCAAAGCCTCTTCACCCACATTGGCAATGTCACGGGTGATCTCCTCCCGACCCAGCTTAGTGTCACGGGCCACGCACTCGAACTCCTCAATATGCACAGAGGTGTACACATCATCCCGAATGAGCCTATCTGAAATCAGAATCGAATCCTCAAAGTTGTAGCCCATCCAAGGTGCGAAGGCCACCAGCACATTCTGCCCCAAAGCCACTTCGCCCAACTCGCTCGAAGGCCCATCCGCCAAAACCGTGCCCTTTTGAACCCGGTCGCCCTTTTGCACAATGGGCCTTTGGTTAAAACAAGTATTTTGGTTGGTGCGCTGGTATTTGGTGAGCTTGTAAATATCCGCCCGCGCTCCCACTACGTCTCCCCGCAACCGGCGCACCACAATGCGCTCCGCATCGACCTCGTCCACCACACCATCGTGCTGGCACAAAATATTAGTCCCCGAGTCCCGCACCACCAGCTCTTCTACACCCGTACCCACCAAAGGAGCTTTAGCCCTCAACAAAGGCACCGCCTGGCGCTGCATATTAGAGCCCATAAGCGCACGGTTGGCGTCGTCATGCTCCAAAAAAGGTATCAGCGACGCTGCAACCGAAACCAACTGCGCAGGTGACACATCCATGAGTGAGACTTTTTCTTTATCCACAAGCTCACACTCACCATCCACACGCACCGTCAGGTTATCGGCCTTTACGCCATCAAAGCTCTCGCGGTCCACCTGCGCAATGCAGTGCCCCTGCTCTTGCAAGGCTGACATATACTTATGCTCGTCTTCGACCTTGCCGTTTTCTACCTTACGGTACGGGGTTTCAATAAAGCCGTATTTATTAACCCGAGCAAAAGTCGCCAAGCTAGAAATCAAACCAATGTTGGGCCCCTCGGGAGTCTCAATAGGACAAATGCGCCCATAATGCGTGGGGTGCACATCGCGCACCTCAAAGCCCGCACGATCCCGCGTTAACCCCCCCGGACCCAAGGCCGAAAGCCTACGCTTGTGCGTGATTTCTGACAAAGGATTTGTCTGGTCCATAAACTGCGACAACTGCGAGCTGCCAAAAAACTCCTTCACCACAGAATTTACCGGCTTAATGTTCACCAGGTCGTGAGGCATCATAGTAGCCGAGTCTTGCAAGCTCATACGCTCGCGGATCACTCGCTCCATGCGCACCAAACCAATGCGGTATTGGTTTTCTAAAAGCTCCCCAACAGACCGCACCCTACGATTACCCAAATGGTCGATGTCGTCCGTTTTGCCAAGGCCATTTCTCAAGCCCACCAAAGTGCGCACAACCTCGAGGATGTCCTTTTTTGTCAACACACAGTGGCTTAACGGACACTCATCCTCAGTAATGCCAAACCGGTGGTTAATTTTAAGCCTACCCACTGTGCTAAGGTCGTAGGTTTCAGGAGCAAAAAATAACCGATGAAAATGCAGCTCGGCTGCCTCTTTGGTAGAAGGCTCCCCAGGGCGCAAGCGCCGGTAAATATCGAGCAAGGCTTCTTCTTGTGAAAACACCTTGTCCACCAGAAGGGTATTGCGCAAATACGGACCCACCGAAAGCCCGTCAAAAAAGATCAGCTTAAACTCCTTAACCCCAAGCTCTAAAGCTTTGGTGATAATTTCAACCGATAGCTCATCGTTGGTGTCGGCTAAAATTTCGCCCGTTTTCATGTCTACCACAGGCTCGCCTAACACCTTGCCTACAATGCCCTCTTCAGGTAGAAGCACCCACTCGATTTTGGCTTCTTCAATTTTACGCACCCGCGCGCGCGTTAACCGCTGCCCCGCCTTTACGATCACCTCACCCGTACGCGGATCCACAATATCCGTGCTCACCTGCTGGCGAGACATTTTTTCTAAATCCAACTGCCTTTTGAAACCTTTGGCTTTTTCATCAAAACGAATCGTCTCAACATTGTAGTAGTAGCTTAAAATATCCTGTGCACTGTAACCCAAAGCCTTAAGCAATATCGTAGCGGGAAACTTACGCTTGCGATCAATACGCACATGGAGCAGGTCTTTTTGGTCAAACTCAAAATCCAACCAAGACCCCCTATAAGGGATCACCCGTGCCGAATAAAGCAGCTTGCCCGTGGTCGAAGTGTTGCGCCCACGGTCATGGTCAAAAAACACACCCGGGCTACGGTGCAACTGGCTCACCACCACACGCTCCGTGCCGTTGATTATAAAAGACCCCCTCTGAGTCATAAGGGGAATCTCCCCCAAGTACACCTCTTGCTCTTTTACATCCCTAATGCTGCGCGCTTCTGTTTGTTTATCGACATCCAAAATAACCAGCCGAAACACACCCTTAATAGAAGCCGCATAGCTCATGCCACGCTGCAGGCACTCTGAAACATCGCACTTGGGCTCGTCAAACGAGTAGCTTACAAACTCCAAGCTAGACGCCTTGTTGAAGTCGAAAACCGGAAACACCGACTTAAACACAGCCTGCAGCCCATTGTCTGTACGCTCATTGGGAGGTACGTCTTTTTGCAAAAATTTGTCGTACGAGCTGCGCTGGATCTCGATTAAATTAGGCACCTCCACCGTAGAAGGTATGCGCGAATAACTGCTGCGCAAGCGCAAGTTAGAAGCCGCTACAGGTCCGACGCTCATAGGCTAATGCTCTCCGTTAACAGATAACAAACCACTCTCTCTCATACCAGCTGCACATGGTGTCTTAAGCCGCGCTTGCAACCCGAGCCCTTAAGTATAAACACAACCCAAACCCAAGCACAAACCCAGCGCCCCCACCAAAAAACACGCGCACCCCAAAAGGGCACACGCACAAAAGGCGCTAAGTACACACTAATTCAACTTAACTGCAGCACCGGCCTTGGTAAGGGCGGCTTTCATTTTTTCTGCCTCTTCTTTAGGTACACCCTCTTTTAAAGTTTTAGGCGCTCCCTCAACCAGCTCTTTGGCGTCCTTAAGGTTTAAACCCGTAAGGGCTCTCACCTCTTTAATAACAGCAATCTTATTGCTGCCAAACGAGGCCAGCACAACCTCGAACTCCGTTTTCTCCTCAGCCGCTGCCTCGCCTCCCGCTGCAGGCGCACCCACCGCAACAGGTGCCGCCGCACTTACGCCCCATTTGTCTTCCAGAGATTTTATTAGCTCCGAAAGCTCTATCACCGGTAACGACGACAGATAGTCAACCACTTGCTGTTTGTCCAATGCCATACTTTGTCTCCCTGCTTAAGCTCTTTATCCTCTAATCACTTTTAACAAGCCACTCTCGCCCACCAACTGGGTCCAATGGCTACTCTTTTGTCTCCGCATCACGGCGGGCCGCCAAAACACGCACAAAAGCCCGCGCAGGCTCTTGCAGTATATACAAAAATTTCCGCGCCGGGGCCACCAAAGCTCCCAAAAACATCGCCCTAAGCTCATCTTGGCCCGGCAAGCTAGCTAGCACCTTGAGCTGCTCCACACCCAGCTCCGCACCGTCCAAAAAGCCCCTCTTCAGCTCAAAGGCTTTAATGTCTTTTGAGGCCTTTTGTAAAGTTTTTGCTAACACCCCCACGTCGCCAAACGAAAACACTACAGCATTCGGCCCCACCAGTAAAGGCGAAAAGCTCTTATCCAGCACCCCTAAAGCCTCTGCCCCATTGCCATCTGAGCCCTCTTTAGAGCCTTTTGCCATCTCGCACGCGTCTCTAAGCGCTCTTTTGGCCAAAGTGTTACGCACCACCTGCAAGCGCGCCTGATTGCGCCGCAGCTCTTTACGCAAATGGGTAATCTGCTCGGCGTTAACGCCTTGAAAATCCACCAAAAACGCCGCCCTCGCCTTGCTGATGTCCTCAGCAAGCTTGCGGGTGCGGCCCAACTTTTGTGCGCGCGTTAACACCTCTTAACAACCTCCTAATTGGCCCACTTTAATATCTCTCCCACATCCACACTAAACCCAGGCCCCTGAGTGCTCGATAGGCTCATCGACTTAAAATACACACCCTTGCTCGCTGCCGGCTTAGCCTTTAGCAAAGCTCCTATAAAAACGCGCAGGTTGTCCTGCAGCTTGTCCGCACCCATCGATCTACGCCCCACACTGGCATGCACGATACCCGCCTTGTCTGTACGATAACCCAATTTGCCCGCCTTCTCAGCCTTGACACCCTGAGCCACGTTTTTAGTCACCGTGCCCACCTTGGGGTTTGGCATCAGGCCTCTTGGTCCCAAAATTTTTGCCACCTTAGACAGAGCCGGCATCATGTCGGGTGTGGCTACCACCTTGTCAAAACCCAACCAGCCGGTTTTGATTTTTTCAATAAACTCCTCACTGCCTACAAAATCTGCACCCGCCGCTTTAGCCTCTTCCTCTTGCGGGCCTTTTACAATAGCCAACAGCTTTATCTCCTTACCCAGGCCATGGGGTAAAGCCACAGAGCCTCGCAGCTGCTGATCCGATTGCTTCACGTCCACTCCCAAACGCACTGCAACATCCAAAGCCTCGTCAAAAGCACAGGTAGAGGTTTTAAGCGCCAAATCCAAAGCCTCTCGCACCGGATGCACGGACTCCGCCTTAGACAACTGCTCGCTAAAGGCGCGCCACCTTTTGGTTAGCTTTTTTGCCCTTTTTTTACCTGTTAGTGCTTCTGTTTGCCTCACCCTGGTGTGTCTCCCTTTTGCTGGCTTTTTTTACTGGCCTGATGCCTCAGCCGGTGCAGCCTTGTGCGACACCTGAAAAGCACGCATGTCCTCTGCACTCGGCACCTCAACACCCATACTGCGAGCCGTTCCCACCACCTGAGCATCAGCCGACTCAATCTCCAACGCATTCAGGTCTGGCAGCTTGATTTTTGCAATCTCCCGAACCTGCTCCACGCTAATCTTAGCCACCTTGTTCTTCTGCGGCAACTGGGAGCCCTTTTCAAACTTGCAGTGCTTTTTTATCAAAACCGAAGTCGGTGGTGTTTTTAAAATAAAATCAAACGACCGGTCCTGGTACACGCTAATTACCACAGGCACCACGGTGTCGCCGGCTTTTTGGGTTTTGGCATTAAAGGCCTTGCAGAACTCCATAATGTTCACCCCATGCTGCCCCAAGGCCGGACCCACAGGAGGCGAAGGGTTCGCCTTGCCCGCAGGTATCTGCAATTTGATCTGTGCTTTTAGTTTTTTCTCTGCCATAAACCCTCTGGTACTTTTTTTGCTTACGCTTTTTTGCTTATGCCTTCTTTACCTGTACAAAATCCAGCTCCACGGGGGTGGGGCGACCAAAAATGCTCACCAAAACCTTTACGCGCGATTTTGCCTCGTCTATGTCCTCTATAGTGCCGTTAAAATTATTAAACGGCCCGTCTGTTACCACCACCTGCTCGCCTAGCGAAAAGTTAAACTCCACCCTCGGGCGCGCTGTGCCCACCTCCATCTGCTTGGTAACACTTAGCACCTCCGACTCGGGCACCTCCGCCGGCACCCCCTGGCGCCCCACAAAGCCCGAAACTTTGCTGGCCTTTTTAACCAAGTGCCAATTGCCCTCGCTCATGCGCATTTGTACAAAAATATAGCCCGGAAAAAACTTGCGCGTACGCTGGGACTTTTTACCCTTAACCACCTCTACCACATTTTCGACAGGCACTAGAATTTTGCCAAAATTCTCCTGCATGTCCGACATTTGCACAGCTTTCTCAATCGCTAGCTTTGCTGTCATCTCTCCCCCAGTATGGGTATGCACTATGTACCACTTGAAATCCGACACAACGCCCCAACCAAACTACTTGTTCAAAACCCAGGCCCGCACTAGCTCTGTAGCTCCCCAGTCCAGAACGCCCAAAATAACACTCGAAATAATCAGCATCACACAAACCACTACCGTCATAGCCATGGTGTCCCGACGCGAAGGCCACACCACCTTGCTTAGCTCCAACAGGGCCTCGTCTGCCACCTTGAAAACCTTTTGATTAAACTGCAGCACCAAAAAGCAGCCGATGCCCACCACCACAGGCACCCCATGGCGCACAGCATCTGCGCCTAAGTAGCGAGCCAGCACTCCCGAAGAGCCTATAAGAGCATCCAATATAAAACCCACCACCAGAGCCGCCAGCGCTCCCGCACACACAAAGCTGAGGGTCAGAATCTTTTGGCGCGTTTTAATCGGGTCATTCATCTGCGCACGTCCTGAAGAAGTGGTTAGTTTAATCTAGATGGGTGCTAAAAGGCGCGCCACAAGGGCCATCCAAAGGATTTATTACGGGGCCCAGAAAGTGTCAAGCTCGCATTTTTTGGATGGGGTAGCAGGACTCGAACCTGCGCATGTCAGAATCAAAATCTGATGCCTTACCAACTTGGCTATACCCCAACAAAGGGACCAAAACCCACAAGGCCGCTTGTATAGGCCCACAGGGCAAGACTAGAACACCTGGCGCCGGCAAGTCCAGCGCGAAACTCACTGGCCAACCTTGCTTTGCTAGCTAACCTATGGAGCCCATGGCGAGAATTGAACCCGCGACCTCACCCTTACCAAGGGTGTGCTCTACCACTGAGCCACATGGGCTGAATTTCTGGACCTGCGGCATAGACTATCATAGTATACTGCCGTTAGTCTCGCCAGGCTCATTCGGCGGAAGTAGCTCAATTGGTAGAGTATCAGCCTTCCAAGCTGAGGGTTGCGGGTTCGAGACCCGTCTTCCGCTCCATATTCTGTTTTGGAGATTTAATATGAACAAAAGCAGAACCAGGCCACCCATGCGCGTGCGAGGGGCGGCAAGCCTGTCGCGTCTCAGGCTGGTGGTGGGGGTGCAGGCGGTTTTAGAGTGTTTGCGTTGTCGCCCTAAAGCGGTAAGAGCTTGTGCGGTTTCGCGCGCGCGTTTGCCGCAGGGCATGGGAGAGCTGCTTGCGCGTTTGCCCTTGCAGGTTCAGCGCATTAGTGCTGGGCAGCTAGAGGCGTGGTCGGGAGTCGGGAGCCACCAGGGCGTGGCCCTGTGGGTCGATGGGGGCCCTAAGGCTTTTGTGCCGAGCAAGGAACCGGGTTCGGTGTTGTTTTTAGACCATGTCTGCGACCCGCAAAATTTAGGCGCTATTTTGCGCAGTGCCTGGCTATTTGGTGTAAAGGGTGTGTATGTGCCCAAAAATGCGGCTGCGGGCATGGGGGCTACTGTGGCTAAGGTTGCAAGTGGAGGCGCGGAGCATGTGCCTGTGTGTGCGGGGGTGTTGGATCAAGAGATGAAAAAACTCAAACAGCACGGCTTTTATTGCGTGGCACTAGAAGCCGGAGCCAAAAAAAACATTTGGGATTTAGACTTGAGCCAGCACCCGCGTGTGCTGTGGGTGCTGGGTTCAGAGTCGCGCGGTATCAACCGCGGCTTAAAAAGCCTATGCGACCAGAGGTGTGGTATTCCACTAAAAGCCCGACACGCTAGCTTAAACGTATCCGTTGCAGCTGGCATCGCCATGTCCCAATTAGAGCGCTAGCTGCGTAAGCATCAGAGCGCTAGTAAAACAAACTTGGCCAGTAAGTGCAGTCCCAAGGGCAGCTTAAGAAGCTGCTACCCTTGGGACAAACGGAAGGCCCAAGTTTGTTTTGCGACCTATATGCGTAAGCATCAGAGTGCTAGTAAAACAAGCTTGGCCAGTAAGTGCAGTCCCACGGGCAGCTTAAGAAGCTGCTACCCTTGGGACAAACGGAAGGCCCAAGTTTGTTTTGCGACCTATGAAGCTACTATGAGCCTGTAGTGCGTAAGCATAAAAGCCTAGTCTGAGCATTTGAGCAATGAGTGCAGTCCTCTTGGGTGCATCCTGCAAGGATGAAAAGCCCAAGAGGACAAACGACAGACTCAAATGCTCGAGGCGCGGGCTAGAAAGAAGGGCCAAAGACCCAAGGCGACCACACTCCCGCCAAAGCTCCGCGCATTGAGCAAACACAAAATTAGAGCGCTAGACAGCTGGGGACAAAAATGCAAACCCAAAGCCTGTAACCCATATAACAGCAGAAAACGCCAATATTCTTATGGACCACTTTCTGCTTGTTGTGCAGGCTAGCGCCTTTTGACGGTCCATAGGACACGGGGCATCGCGGTTTATGTAAATCATCGTAGAACTTGCTAAAATTAGCCCTCCTGAAACCACAAACACCAACAACTTGTTTTCAGAAAGCCAAACCACTTGAGGAAAAGCTCCCACAAAACCTGCAAAAGCAGCACCCATACCAAGCGACACTAATAAAATAGGCAGGGCACAGCAAAACAAAGTGCCTGCAGATGTTAGCAGCGATAAATACGGCACTAAAAGGCTTTTATCTTTTATCACTTTTATCATCAGATTTCTTGTCTCCAGAGCCACTCGATGCGTCACTCACCGCAACAACGCTAAACCCTGAAGATGTAATAAGCTCCTTGAGCTCCTTATTTGATAGGGATTTTCCGGGTTTAAATTTTACGCTTACTTTTTTTGTTTTTAAATCTACATGAATTTTATCAACAGCAGGTTCTTTTTTTAATTTTTTCTCCAAACTATTAGAACAAAAAGCACACACCATTCCATTTACTGTTATCTCTTTGGAGTACTCAGTGTTTTTATGATTAGGGGTATCTTTAGCAAGAGATAAAAAAGCAAAAGCACATACTGCAAAAATAAAAACAAAATACTTCACCGGTTGTCTCCTTCATTAGATATAATTAAAATCTTATCATAAAGTTAAGGTGTGCGCCGCCGCTTAAATTTTGCCCTATTTCCCACAAGAAGTTTTTGTAAAAAAAACGCAACACGGGCACAATGGCAACATTTTGAAACTGGCTTTTAGCTACCAGCTTAAGAATCAACCAGGAGTTGATTTCATCAAATTCACCCAAGTAAGGAGCCACGCCCAGCGCCAAACTGAAATGGTCACTCAAACGATGGTTATCCTTAAACAAATGGTGTCTAATGTAGCGCATAAACGTGTAGATACGCCTTGTTTCAAAATCCGCCTGCACACCTATGCGGTATAAAGCGCCCTTTAGGCCGATGGGGCTGCGGTTTTTTGCGTTTTTTTCCCCATACCCCAGCCCTCCTAAAAAATATAAATTCCCTTGAGCCTCTGGCAGGTTCCAGCGCTTTGCTAACCACCCGATATGGGAGGTAAGGAGCTTAAATTTACCAGGAGAACGCATTGTAATTACACCCAGGCCCATCCAATATTTAGGAGAGTACACAAAACTGATCTCTTGAGTATCCGGGCTTAGTTCTGACATCGCCGCAAAACCGCCTTCAAACGAGGTGGGATGCGCCAAGACCTGTACAGAGAACATAAAAAAAACTAAAAAAACAAACCGCACAATCCATGGTACCGCACTAAGAATACGCAGGCACGACGCATTGCCCTTTGGCCCAGCCCTGAGGGGCCGCACAGGACTAAGATGCTCTATGAATTTGCTTTTTCTAAAATATACCTCTATCTTGTGCGGTTTAACCCCAGAATCAAAAACAGAATCAAAAGCTATAACTCAAAAAATTATGTCCACAAAACCTTTGTCATTTGTTCGCAGAGTAAATTCCATTACCAACCCAAGGGTTTTTTGGCTATCTAATGCGCTTTTGTTTCTTATTATGCTGCTTGCCGTACTAAAGGGTGAAAAATTTGCCACCACAGCAGGCGCGTTAAAAGATGTATTTTTAAAAAATACAGGGTGGTTTTTTGTTTTTGCAATTATTTGGCTGCTTTATTTTGTAGGGGTTATTTTTTTTAAATTTGGCAATATTAAGTTGGGGCAAAAAAACGATCAGCCAGAATTTTCTACTTTAAGCTGGATTGCCATGCTGTTTAGTGCAGGGCTTGGTATTGGGCTGCTTTACTCTGGAACATACGAGCCGATGTTTCATTATTTTAATGCCCCACAAGTTGCAAGCCTTGCAGGACCAGAGCGATTTTTGCAAGCGTTAAAAATTACGTACTTTCATTGGGGCGTACCAGCATGGCTGATTTATAGTGCAACAGGTCTTGTGTTTGCCTTTGTTGCTTTTAATCAAAACCGCGGCATGGTGTTTTCGGGTCTTGTGCCCAAACAGTACCCACGCCTAAAAAATGCACTAGACGTGTTTGCTGTTTTGTCTATTTTGATAGGGGTTATAATTACTTTTACTCTTGGAGTGTCTCAGATCAACACCGGGCTTAAACAGATTTTTGCGTCTCTTCCCTTTAGCAAAAGCACTCAGGTGGGTTTGATTTTAATCATCACCTTAATGGCTACGGTCTCTGTGTTTTCAGGTTTAAAAAAGGGCATAAAATACTTAAGCCAGCTTAATATTTATCTGGCTTTAGGGCTTTTGTTGCTAACTGCACTGAGCCTGCCGCTTGCAGACCTTGCTGGCCTGGGCATAGAAACCCTAGGGGTCCATGTGGCAGATTTTATCAAAAATCTCACCTACACCGCTGCCTTGAAAGACAAAACCTGGCTACGAGATTGGAGCATTTTTTATTGGGCCTGGTGGGCCTCTTGGGCGCCTTTTGTGGGGCTTTTTATTGCCCGCATTTCTAAAGGCAGAACCCTCAAAGAGTACGTAGTGTGTACTGTTTTGGTGCCTTCATTAATTTGCTTTGTTTGGTTTACGGTTTTTGGCTACGCAGGACTTAAGCTACATAGCCAAGGATTGGTAGATATGGAGGCGCTAGTACAAAAATCCCCTCAGAGCTCCTTGTTTGCCACTTTGCAATTAAGCAAGCTGCCCTTTATTAGCTCTTTACTTGCTGTGGTGAGTGTTTTTATTTTTTATATAACGTCATCCGACTCGGGCTCCTATGTGGTTGATATGATCACGTCTGGCGGAAAGCCCGCCCCACACAAGTATTTAAAAATTTATTGGTCTTTTATGGAGGGCTTGCTAGCTGCGGTGCTGCTGTATTTTGGAGGGGTGTTTTTGATCAAAAACCTTGTCATCCTATTTGCAGCGCCCATTATTTTATACATCTGCTTCGGCATCTACAGGGTATTTAGAGTGCTAGAAAAATAAAATTGGGCAATAAAAGCCAGATCCAGAGCAGCCTCTGTGCGTAAGCATAAAAGTGCCAACAAAAATGTCTTCAGCCTTACGCAGTCTCCCTGATAGCGCCTAAAGGCGCGGGCCATCAGGGGGACAAGTGATCCTGCCTGAAGCATTTTTGTGCACTAGACAGCAAGAGGCGTCTGCTAGGGAGATGGCGCATTACCCAATTTTATTTTGCGACCTATAAGTGCGTAAGCTGTATAGGTCGTAAAAACTCTTTAAGGCTTTCGTTTCGCCCCCTTACATGACACCCACTACGGGGGCCAAGGGGGCTTCACTTACTGCTTAAAGAGTTTTTACTAGCGCTTTAATTGGGCAGCGGACACTCGGGTAGGTAAATATCTAGTGTGCCAGACTCTTCATCTACACACCCGTACAAAGTGGCTAGCGGCATAGCATAACCTGCACCTGCGTACACCAGACGCTCGTCACCTGCCACCTCGCAGGGGTTGTGCACCGAGCAAGGCTCGCCCCCCGTATAGCCTGTGTTCAACAAGCCAACCACCTGACCCGCAGAGTCCAACAAGGGCGACCCCGACATCCCGCCCACCAGCCTTACCGACGTAGGCCGCAGCCTCAGCATAGGCCACCAGCTCCACGGCCCCTCAAGCAGCTTGGCCTGAGTAGCCGGCGCATAGTGCTGGCCCACCCAAGACCACATATCCAACCGGCCCTCAACCCTCCAATAGCTCGACGCTAATAACAGGCTCTGCCCCTCATCCACAGCCTCGCGCCGGCTTATGATTAAAGGCTCAAAGCCCAAAGCCTGCAGCTCGCCATAGGTTTTGCCCAAAGCATAAAAAGCAATGTCAAACTTTAACATAGTGGCATACCGCAACGCGCTTGCTGCAAAACGCATGCTCTTGCCCTGGGTGTTGTAAAATCTCAACTTAACGCGACCAGGCGGCTGGTTTATAAAAATCTCGCCCGCTCCAGGATAACGCCCCTTATAAGAACCCTTACCCGTACAATGGCCATTAGTTAAAACCAAAGCCTCATCAGACTCCCTGTAAGTGTCAAAAGCCACCAAGCTACCCGAACAGCCAGAAAAAAACCTACTCACCCTCACCATGCCCTCAACACTCGGAAAACCCGGCGTCTCTTGTGGCGTCTCTGGGACCTCCCCAGGCTCCCAATCCCCGCCTGACAAAAACACATCCCCCCAAGACTCATCAGCCGAAGATCCATCATCCGGAATTGCGCCAGAAAAAGCCTCAAACGGAGGCAGCGCCGCTACGGAGCACACACCCGGCAACAGCAAGCCCAAGAGCAAACTCAAAAACCCCATCCGTACAACCAGGACCATAGATAACCTCATAACATCTCCCCCAAAAAAATAATCAAACACAGCCCCAAATAGCAGCTTAGTACTAAACTGCCCACAGCACATATCCCACCGCATTAAATCTCACTACTAAGGCAAGGGGGGAGCGGGAGACTTGCCCAAGACCTTTCTGGGCTTAGAGCCCTCAGCAGGGCCGACAACACTTTTAGACTCCAAAAGTTCCATTAACCTTGCGGCCCGAGGGTAACCCAAACGAAAACGCCGCTGCAAAAGAGACACGCTCACAAAGTTAAGCGTCTTTATATAAGACTCGATCTGCTCATACATGGGCTCATCCATAGCATCCACACCACCTGCGCTGCTGTCTGTGCTGGTTTTGGTTTCTAAAAAACTACTCACATCCTCAGCCCGGCAAGAAACTTTTGCGCCTGCCTCATCCGCAGTCTCAGGCGCTTGGTTGATCCAAAAGTCGCACACGCTTTGGATGTCTAAGTCCGACACCCAAGGCCCGTGATAACGCGTAGGGGCCGAGACTCCAGGCGCCAAAAAGAGCATATCCCCTTTGGCTAGCAGGCGCTCTGCTCCGCCTTCATCTAAAATAATGCGCGAGTCCAACTTGCTGGCGACTTTAAAGCTTATACGCCCCGGTATGTTGGTTTTAATAAGGCCCGTTACTACGTCTTTTCTGGGGCTTTGGGTTGCGAGCACCAGATGCATACCGCAGGCGCGCGCCATTTGAGCCAATCGCACCACCTGGTGCTCCACCGCAGCTTTGTCCACCGCCATAAGATCACCAAACTCCTCCACCACCACCACCACATAAGGCTGCGGTGTAAAATAGTACCCCTCTCCTGCCGAGGACGCATTGGGAGCAGATGCGTTTTGGTCCTGGTGCTGGTCGCGCTCTTGAGGCGTTAGCGCGCTTACCTTTTGGTTGAATGCCTCTAAATGCCGAGAGCCAAAGCGCGACATCGAGCGGTAGCGCTTTTCCATCTCACGCACAGCCCATTTTAAAGCTCCCACCGCTTTTTTAGGGTCGTATATCGGCGGCAGTAGCAGGTGCGGCAACTTGCTAAAAGCCGCCAAATCTACTTGCTTGGGATCGATTAATACCAACTTTAAAGTATTGGGCGAGTGCCTAAACACCAAACTCAGCAAGGTGGACGTAATAAAAACCGACTTGCCAGAGCCCGTAGAACCCGCCACCAATAGGTGGGGCATTTTGCGCAAATCCACCACCGCCTGCACCCCTCCTACATCGCACCCTAAAGCCAAGGGCAGGCTTTTGTTTTTGCTCCAAAACTCTTGGCTTAAAAATACCTCTTTTAAGTGAACCACCTTTTGCGTAGGGTTGGCCGCCTCAACACCCACCACATTACGCCCCGGTATGGGGGCGATAATGCGCACGGACTTGCTGCTTAAAGCCAGGGCCAAGTCGTCGGCTAGGTCCGTGATTTTAGAAACCTTCACATCAGCGTTGGGCCGAAACTCAAACAAGGTAACAGCAGGGCCCGGACGCACCCCCACGACCTCACCCCTTACATTAAATTGCGCCAACTTATCGGCCAGAATTTTGCTCCTGCTCTTAAGCTCGTACCGGTCCACTGAGGGGCCGGCTGAAACAGGATCGTCTAAAAGTTTTAAATGCGGCAGCTCCCAATTGGCCAACTGAGGGCCGGAGTCCATACTAAAAAACCCCTCCTTTTGGGGTTCAAACTTGGGCGCCTCAAAACGAGGGTCCGCCGTTACGCGGAGGCCCATTTGGTCTAAAACCGGAGCCGGCTCCTGCTCCACCAAAGGCCTTGGCGTAAGGGCAGGCTCGTCAGCCTCTTGTTGCGGCACTTGCGTGCCAAAAGGAGCGCGCCATTTTGTCACCACAGCTTTTGCAATATGAAAAGGCCACAAAAACAAATGCCTCGGCACCATTAAATACCGAGCCCCACGCATAAACAAATGCGCCCACTCTCGAAAAGTGGCCTGGGTGTAAAATACCAACAGCACTAGAGCGCAGGTCCATAAAATAGTGGCCGACCCCACAAAACCAAAAGCCTGCAGCAAAGCCCGCACCACCCAGGCGCCCAAAACACCGCCCGTGCTAATATGCCCGCCAAAAAAGCCATGCCCATCTCCATGCAGCTGGCCCAAGCTAGCACAAGTAACCACCAACAATATAAGCAGCCCGCTCTTTACAAGTTTGGGACTAGAGCGAAAGCCTACAAAAAACTGCTGCACACAAATATAAGCACAAGCCAAAACCACCACCCAAGCGCTAAGGCCCATAAATTGATAAAGCAGGTCCGAAACATAAGCGCCAAATAACCCGCATATATTGAGCACCCCTTGGCCAACTCCTGTGGAGTTAAACGAGGGGTCCTGCGGGTGGTAGCCCCACAAAGAAAATCCTAAAAGTAAAGTGCACCCGCCCCATAAACTGGCGCGTATGTCTCTTGAGAAAGATTTTTCTGGCTTAAGCATTTAATTTGATAGTACTTGCCGCGCTGCCTACAAAGCAAATGGGCATTGACAGAATATGGGACACATTTAGAAACTCTATTTAGTGCGAAGCGATCAACACCACGGCCAAAAGTTTTTAAAACCATCTGCTGCAAATGGCAGAGGTGCCAAGTCGGGCTCGGGCATATCGGGGCACCTGCTGGTTGCAGATTTAAGAAAAATTTCTCTTAAAGAGCTGGTACAAAAAAAACTAGACGTTTTTTTTGATCAAGAAAAACCCGCACAGGTGGGGATTACAGGCCTATACAAAGCCATATGCCAGGAGGTTAGCGCGCCGCTTATTGAAAGATCCTTAATAGAGTGCGAGGGCTCCCAGGTGCGCGCTGCAAAGCTCTTGGGACTCAACCGCAGTACGCTTAAGAAAAAAATCACCCTCTGCAAAATCACTATGCAAAAAAAACCCAAATCAGAGCGCTAGGAAAATGCCATGGGATTAAGCGCATCTTCCTGATAGCCCCTGTGAAGGGGCGGCCATCAGGAAGATAAGCGTCCCACATGGCATTTTCCGACCTATGAAGCATCTATGAGCCTGTAGCGAAGTGCGTAAGCATAAAAGCCTAGTCTGAGCATTTGAGCAATGAGTGCAGTCCTCTTGGGAACATCCTGCAAGGATGAAAAACCCAGGAGGACAAACGACAGACTCAAATGCTCAGGCGGGCTAGAAAGAAGGGCCAAAGGCCCGAAGCGACCAGATTGCCGTCAAAGCTCCGTACACTGAGTAAATAACAAATCAGAGCGCTAGGAAAATGCCATGGGTTAAAGCGCTACGACTAGACTCCCTGGGGAGGAGTTTGTTCAAATGGTCTTGTTGAGGGAGGGTTTTGGGGGACCGTGGGCACTTTAAAGGAGAAAATTCCGCCTCAAAATCTCATAGCAGAGCAGTCTGTTTTGGGAGCCTTGATGTTGGAGCAAGCCCTTTGGGATGAGCTCGGCACCATGGTGTCGGCAGAGGATTTTTACCATCCAGCACACAAGCAAGTTTTTAATGCCATAAGAAGTCTGCATTATAAAAACCAGGCGGCCGATTTGGTAACCGTTACCAATTGGCTGATGGAAAAAAACCAGCTCGAAAGCACAGGCGGCGCGGCGTACCTGGCAGAGCTTATGGATCAGACTCCCAGCACCACTAATGCCGCCCACTATGCTCAAATTGTAAAAGACAAAGCCCTACTGCGGCGCCTGATAGGCAAAATGGACTCCTACAGCACTAAGGCCTACGCTCAGGAGTTTGATGATTTAGAGAGTTTTGTAAATGAGGTAGAGGCCGGTGTGTTTGGTTTGGCATCATCGCAAAACCGTGGCGATGTGGTAGAGGCGCGTGATGTTATTAAGTCTAATCTTAAAAAAATTGAAGCCCTGTACACGAACCAAGACAGCATAACGGGCATAGGCTCTGGCTTTGAAGACTTAGACCAGCTAACGCACGGTTTTCAGCCGGGCGAGCTTAGTGTGCTGGCGGCTAGGCCTTCTATGGGAAAAACCGCCCTCAGCCTTAACCTGGCTTTGCATATGTCGGTGAACTTAAAAAAAACCGTCGCCTACTTTAGTGTAGAGATGGTGAAAGAGCAGCTTATGCTACGCATGCTAGGTGCCCATGCGCGCCTGAATTTATCGTGCCTTAACACCGGCAAACTTATGGATCCCGATTGGGAAAAGCTTATAAGTTCGGCAGCTAAAATTTCAGACACCGCTTTATTTATAGACGAGACCTCTGGTATCAGCCCGTATGAGATTTTATCTAAAACCCGGCGCCTTAAAGCCAGCAAGCAGGGGCTAGATATTATTTTTGTGGATTATCTGCAAATAATGGATTTAAAAAGTGCGCGTGGAGTCGCGCGAGCGTGAAGTGTCGGAGATTTCTAAAACCCTCAAGGCTGTTGCTAAGGAGCTGCAGGTGCCCGTTGTGGCTTTGGCTCAGCTGAATCGGGGTGTAGAGAGCCGATCGGACCGCCGGCCTTTGCTTTCGGACCTAAGGGAGTCGGGCTCTATTGAGCAAGATGCAGATATTATTATGATGCTTTACAGGCCAGAGTACTACAACCGCGACAACCCTGAGCTTAAAGGCTTGGCCGAGGTGATTATTGCCAAAAATCGCAACGGCCCTACGGGAACCGCCAAGCTAAAGTGGTTGCCCGAGTATGGTTTGTTTCAAAATCTTATGTCAGGAGCTGAGGAAGTGCCAGAACTTGTTTTAAACCAAGAGGAGCTGCAAGCAACTAACAAAGGCCCAGGACCGGGCAGAGCGCCTGTCAATTACGCGGCGGAGTTATAGCGGAGCTATGGTAGTGAAAAAGACAAAAGCTTTACTCGCCTTGGTTGTGTTGGGTTGTTGGCATGGGGGCGCTGGACATGTATGGGCTAAAGAGGGCTTGGTCGAGCTACAAAGGCCGGCTTTAGAAGTGGGCACCGAGGGCCGCACACGCGCTGTGCCTTATAAGGCGCGTCGCAAGGGGTGGGGGTTTTATGCGGGGGGGCGGTATAGTTTTTATATTCCAAAAAATTATACCTCCTTACAATTGCCCGGGGCTCCTGTGGGAGTGTTTGGTAACTACAGCGCACGCTTTATAGAGGCTCAACTTGCAGCTAAGTGGAACTCTCCGTTGGGGTCTTTAGGATTAGATGCCAGAGGCGGGGTGTTATTTAATACACAGTCATCTGGCGATAACAGGGCACGCCTCACCATGTTTAAACTTGCCGTGGGTGGGGTGTGGGTTTTGGATGCTTTTTTAAAAGAGCCTTGGGTGGCGCCTTTCGTAGGTGGGGGGGTGTATAAAACTTGGTACACAGAAAAAAACAAAACCACGCCTGACGATACGGCAGCCCTAAGTGCCATGCCCCCAGGCGCCATGCAAGATGGCGACCCTCCTCCCCCTGCTGCGCCGCCCCGCAGCAGGTGATGCGCCTTCTAGCGCAAAGGGCCAGGCTCCGTTGGATTTGTATTATGTTGTAGGAGCTTTGCTGCAGTTAAATTGGTTGGATCGCAGTGCGAGTTTGGATCTCTATACGGAGTCTAAAGTGCAAAATGTGTTTCTACTGGTGGAGGTGCGGCAGTATTTAAATGTGCTAAAGCTAAAGGTTAAGCCTGCAGCCTCCCAAGGGGCTAACAATAACAAGTTAGCCAGCGAGATCCGCTCTGGCCCGCACATCAACCTCGGCCTGTTGGTAGAATTTTAGAGCAGTTAGAGCGCTAGCAGCCGGAGCCAATGGGGGGAATCTGCTCCATAGCCTTAATTTTGTAAGTTTTTAGGTTTTTGTTTTGATCCACATAACCTACCCAGCCCCAACCTGTGCCCTCCATCATGTTATCAAACGTAGGGAAATTATAGCAGTTACGCTTAAGCGCTGCCGCCATCGTCCTAAGGGCGTGGCCACTTGGCACACCTAAAGCCACACTAACAAAGTGATCTGGCGAAATGACTGCACCCAATGCCGAGGGTTTCACATGCCCGCCACCCACATACCGGCATGCAAAACCATCTGCCATATCCTCACGGCAAAAATGACCATCGGGGTCTTCGTCCCCCATATTCAAGCCACCCACACGGACCAAAGCAATGCGGTAAGGACTAGCAGGTCCATCATACTTTCTCTGAGCATAAGGCCCACAACCAATACCCTGCTGGTCACCCAAAAGTACATTGCCTCCCATATCCCTATGCCGTGTAGGTGAAACAAAATCGGTCTCTTCGTTGTACATTCCGGCTTGAGAAGAACAAAAGCGACCGTTCCTAAAACCAATATCAAAATTATAATCCCCACTGGGCTTATAGCCTGCCGCACCCAAATCTCCTGCATAGGCCCGCCACTCTGCATGGAACAGCTGCATAATATCATGTATCGCCACTAGCTCGGACTCGGCTTTGGCGATATTAGCCTTTACGCGCATACGGTGGTAACTGGGCACAGCAATGGTAGCCAAGATACCAATAATCACCACCACCACCATAAGCTCCACCAAGGTAAATGCCTTGGCCCAAGACCTTGCGCGCGCTGTTAGTTTACAAATCATTTTGGCAACCCTCACTGCCCATAACAAAGTCCTCTAGCCAACTCCTTGCAGCTGTCAAACTACTTTCATCCGCAAGAGTGTTGTGACAAACAACTTTATAGTGATTAATGGCCCAAAAGTCTCGCTCCTCTTCGCCATTAGTGGGTGTCATACCTAAAGCAGGTATCACAAATGTATTGGTAGTTACTAAATCAGGATCACCAGTTAGTAAATCACTTTGCACTTTAGACACTCCATTTCGATGACCTTCACCCAGATAGTCGCATGTGTTATTCGTCCTGTTACTGCAATACAGTCCTATAAGATTCATCCTGCTCCTTCTTGATGTAAGCGCGCCGGTGTATCTTCTACTAGGGAAATCAGGCGCGGTAGCAGCTCCATTACAAAGCTCATCAATTGTCATATCGGCACTCACCAGTATATCGGTCCCGCAAAGACCCCTGTCATCAGGAGCAAAACCCAGGTCGTAGTAGTAGGTGCCAGTGGGTATAAAATCCAGAGGGCCAAAGTCACCTACATATACATCCCATTCGTAGTAAAAGTTCTGCTCATGCATATAGAGTGTGCTAAGGGCGCTTTGCGCCCCTGCATGGAAGGCCCTGGCCTGAGAGCGCTGGTACTGTGGCACCGCTATTGCTACCAGCACCCCCATAATAGAAACCGCCACCATTAGCTCTATAAGGCTAAACCCCTTGGCGAGCAGCGTTTTTTGTATTCTAGAAAGCCCCACTCTTTACCCCTTAGAAAACAAAACAATACAACCTCCCATCGGCATAAATGCACAAACACTTTAAAGCGCTAGCTGCGCAAGCATAAAAGCGCCAAGAGCGCCGCTTTAACTCGATTTACAAGGCCATAGATAGCTGTCTAGCGCGCAATATTAACTTGAAGCCTACGTTTGCCATCTTGGCTAATGCCCTTTGGGCAACCAAGATGGCTGCACTCTAAGGTTCAAGGGTAACATTGCTGGCGCTTTTATGCTTACGCACTTAGTCCCAGAGAATTTTATTAGTCCTTTAAATTGTATTTGCTCAACGCACGGAACTTTGACGACAATCTGGTCGCCTTGGGTCTATCGAACACCCAAGGCTACAGGACCGTAAAAGCCGTATAGCCCATAAAATTCTCTGTGGGACGCTTGGCCCGTAAGGATAAAAGCGCCAGCAAAAACACTTTGATCAGAGACGCAGACACATTGGCAGCCCCTGCAAGGGGCGCCAGCCAAGGTGGCAAGCAAGGCTCCCATTCAAAGTGTTTTTGCGCGCTAGACAGCTATCAACGCGCTGATAGCGAAGGGCCCCGCAGGGGAACGAAGCGCCCAAACTCACTTCAAAGGCACTGGGAGGCTGCTCTTGCGCCGCCGCTTAGTCCCAGAGAATTTTATTAGTCCTTTAAATTGCTAGACATTTATAGACCATAAAGTTGCGCAAGACGGCTTGGACATAGTAGCGGGTTTCAGCCCAAGGAAGCTCATCCACCCAAAGATCGTCCAAATAATTTGCGCTCTTTCTCACCCAAAGCTGATCGGTATCTTGACGCTTTTTGAGCCATTTTCTTAAGTTGCCAGGCCCCACATTATAAGACGCCAACGTAATAGGCACATGTCCGTTAAACACCTTAAGCCACCTTTTTAAATAGTAGGTGCCAATTGCAATGTTCGCCCTTGGACGGTAGAGCCCGCTAGGCAAAGGCAACTTGCGATAAGCACGCAAATACCGACGCATCTCGCGCGCTGTGCTAGGCAACACTTGCATCAGTCCTCTAGCACCTGCAGCACTTCTAGCTCGCGGATTAAAAGCACTCTCTTGGCGAATAAGTCCCAGCACTAAGTTTGCATCTAGACCCCACTTTTTGCTCTCAGGCTCTATGTGCGGCATATATTTACGCGGAAAAATAACCTCCAAAACCTCGCGCGAAAAAAATTGCGGATTATTTTCAATTGCCGCCGCGCCCAAAAGACATACTTTGCAAAGTATCCACCTCTGCATACACACGCGACAAAAATAACAAATTAAACCCCGACACTAATTGTCCTAGAAGCTCTAGTGGCATGAGCGCCTCTTTCGCCAAACCCACGCGCGACAAAACCAAAAACGCCCTTAAAGCCCGTGTTTGCTCAGGATCAAGCTCTACCCTATAAGTGCTCCAGGTGTTTTTTTGTGCACACTCTACTGTGCCGTTTAAAAACTTACGCGCCTTTAAACCATAAAAGCTTAGGGGGTATTTTTGTAAAATGTCTTGAGCCCGCGCGCGCGCACGTGCTTTGTTCCCCATTTGCTGATGCGCACGCCACAACCAGTGCATGGCCTGCAAGCGCAGCTTAGAATCGGTCATTAAATACCGCTGAGCATAGTCTGCTGCTAGCTTATAGTTTTTAAGTCTAAAACCTGCTAGCATAGCAAAAAACCACGCATCCCGGGTTTTGGCTTTTTAAAAAAGCTTGCTCCGCTTTTTCGTAATGCCCTAAATATAAAAGCGACTGCCCTTTTATAAACCAAAGCCCTGAAGCCGTGCTGCTGTTTTTACTGCCCTTAAACTCCGCGCCATCTAACAACCTTAAAACACCGGCGTAGTTTTCTGCCGCAAATAAAGCCTCGGCCAAATCCACAACCCATGCCTTGTCTAGTGTTTCAGGCTTTAAAACACCCCGCCGTGCAGATATAAAAAAATGCCTCCTAACAGACGACTTGCATTTTCTTGCATAAAGGTGCTGCGGACGCTCTTGCAACTTCGCACACAAACTAAAAGATCTTTTATTTTTTTTGCGCCATTCCCGTTTTAAAGTTTTTATACAGCAAAGACCACTCGCTTATATCAGACTTTAGCTCTGCATAAGGGCCCTTCGCCGTTAATAGGCTTTGCTTTTTTTGCTCAATAGCATATGTGGGATTAAGATCGTAAGCATGTTTTAAGCTCTCTATCGCCTGAGGGGGGTCGTTATTTAACAAGTACCAATCCGACCAAGCCACATAAACGCGCGAAGCCTGCACGTTATTAACCCATAGGCTTTTTTTTACTAAGGCCTGTAAAATGCCTTTTGCCTCTTGTGGCTGGTCTTTGTACTGAGTTTTTACAAATTTTACCGCCACAGCAGATAGCCACTTAGCTTTTAAGTGCATGGGGTGCTCTTTTTTAATTTTACCCATACCAAATGAAGGCGCACTAAACAGCATAGGCTTCCACATATGCAAAGCTTCTGGCACTTTACTTGAGCTATCAAATAAACACTTTAAAAACAGCGCCTTTACCCACAGCAGCAGAGGCTCTTTTGCTGGATCTTTTATTGGGTCTTTTATGGAGGGCTGCACTGCCGCATAGGCCTTGGTGCAGTTTTGAGCTTTAATTTCTTTCGCAAACACGGCCATGCCAGGCGTTAGTGTTTCAATGCTAGTGTGTTGAATTTTATTGCGCAGCTCTACAAACTCGTGCCAATAAAAAGCTCCCCAATTAAAATCATCAAACAAAGTCCTGGCGCTTTGCACATCCCCTAACACCACATACGGAAACAAACAGCACAGCAGCACCGACCCAAGTCTAAACACCTTTTTTCCCCTTAGGAATATCAACCTACAGCTTAACCCGAGAGCGCTGCTTGTGCCACTCTTCTAACTTAAGTGCAGCATGGATCAAAAGCTCTAACTGCTTAGAGAAGGCCGCTTTTGTTACTGCACCTGCGTCTGGTGCTGCTTGAGGAGCAAAGGCATAGCCGGAAAACACATGGCTTAACTCTAAAAACACACCGCCCAAACTACTGCGCAAATCTGCTGGCCACAAAGACACCACATAACTTATGTCGCGAGTCTCATGCTGCAAAGTATTTTGCTGGGCTTGCAACTGAGATACAGCTGTCCAAGCTAAAAAATTAAGCACGTCTAAAATTTCCCTTGCTAACAAACGCCTCTGCTCTTCATTAAAGCCACTATTAGCACCATCGCTGGCATTTGTGACCTTTTGTAGCTTTTGCTGCAAGCGCTTAAGATGTTTAATTTTTAAAAGAACTTTTTTGTCTAACCCCTGTACTTTTAAAAACCGCAACTGCCTTTTTAAACTCCATACCCCCACAGCTATCACCAAAGCCAAAATTACAAAGAGCCTCCAAACCCACAAAGGGTAAGCATCGTACCATCCCACAGGGCCAAGACTTTTAAGTAGGGCTAAGCTGCGTGGCGCTGTTGCACTACCCAAACCACCTGAGCCCCGCGCTAGGTCTTGGACATTATCTGTCGCCGCGTCACTTGCTGTACTGTTTGGTGTTTGTAAACCTGGCTGCACATTAAGACTAAGTTGCGTTGTGAGTTTTTCATAATACTGCTGGGTTTGGGGGTTAAAAAACCCCAAAGTTAGCGGAGGCATAACCACTGTGCCTAAGTTTTGGGGCAAAAAAACAAACTCAAAAATCTTAAGCGATTTACCACTGGCTTTATACTCTGTGTGCACTTTGGTATCGTATAGCTCTAAACCCTCTGGCCACTTTAAACTTGCAGGCAATGCCACGCGCCTGGCATTAGCATAAGGGCTCACGCTACTAATGCTTAGCCTTAAAGTCCAAGGCTCGCGCTGCCGCATAGTGGCCTTATCAAACAACAACTTTACGTTAAACTCTCCCACGCCTTGAGTGAAGCTTTTGGGAGCCTTAGGCGGCAAAGGGAGCGCCTCAATTTTAAGGGGGGTGCTTTTTTTTAGCTCAGCCTTACTGTTACCAAAAGCCCTTAGCCGCACCTCATAAGCTCCGATATCTAGCTCACCATGGCTTAATGGAAACACCACATACGAAGACAGGAGACTTTTTTTATACATCTCCCCCCCTACAACCTCTTGCTCAAAATGCAAAGTGTCACTGCGGATGATTTCTTCTTTCCAAAATCCACCCAAATCCGGCGGGTTAACTGGCTCTAAATCCACCGAAGGATGCTGGGTATAAAAAAACCACTCCGCCATAATGGGCTCACCAATATAGGCCTTGGTTTTGTCTACCTTTAAACGCACAAAACTTTTGGCATTTTGCACACGATCAAAAGGATCAGTATCGTTAAAAAAATCTTTAAACGAATCCAGCAAATGCCCAGAGCCTAACCCACCGCCTGGCCAATTGGGCAAAGTCCTCACACGAGGGGGAGCCTTTTTAGGCTCAACCACCTCGAGAGCCAGTTTTTGAGTTTTAAGCTTCACCCCTGCAGCACTGATTTCAAACTCCGGCAGGTCATGCCACCCCAACTTGTGTGCCTTTAGTATGAGCCTAAGCACATAAATGTACTCTTTATTCGCTTTACCAAAAGACCACGAGGACTGAAAACGCGACGAGTGAAACCTACGCTCCTCACTGAAGTCCGGCTTTAGTGCAGCCATATTAGGCCAGGTAATATTTTGCTTCTCAGGCGCGCGCACCTCTAATGACAGCTCAAACTCCTGCCCCAAGCCCACAAGGGTTTCTGGCAAAATGGCACGCGCACTAAGCTTGGCCTCCGCCACAAAGCTAAAGGCCCATAATAGTAGCACAAACAGACTCTTGCTACGCAAGTGTGGCAAATCGAGTCCGCTCAACTTATCTAACTCAAGATCATCCGGCCGCAGGCGTGATAACTTACCTTGCTCCACATTACCAGCATTCACAGGTACGCCGCTTTGACTCAATTTGCAGGGCCGCAAAGAGCTGTCTAGTTCCCCCATTACACCTTGAGGGTTTTTGCTTGCCACCTGCTTAGCATCCCCTAAAAGGGGGCAGGTGGCTGCACTGCCAACCCAAGCTGTAATGGGTCCACTTTTATGCTTACGCACTACCATCCTTTGCCTCCCGGTGTGGATGGAGCTTTAAGGCGGCGCTTATGCTCTTTTTTGCGCGCTTGCTGCTCTTGACGCTGCAGCTCTTCTAGTAGGGCTTTGATTTCTTCTGGGCTGAGTTTTTCTGCAGCACTTGGCTCTTGCCCTTGTGGCTGCTGTCCCTCCACTCCTTCACCCTCTTTTTGATCAGAGTCCTCTTGCGCATTGGGGTTCGTACACTGGGGGGATACTTTTTTCGTTAGCAAGAGCTCTATATTATTTTTAGTCTCAACCGACAAAGGCAAAACACCCAGTGCCTTTTGGTAAAGCTTTAGCCCCCCATGTAGATCGCCCATAGCGACAAAATTGCGGGCCGCATTAAAATACACCCCAAATAAGGTTTTTTTATCTATAGCGCTAGTGCTAGAAAGCGCTGCTATCATCCACAGGTACTCTTTTAAAGACTCCGCTTGCTGGTCAAGCTTTTCAAAACACAGAGCCAAATTAAGACGCGCGCTAAAGTTATATGGATCCGTTACTAAAATATCTAAAAAAATCTTCTTCGCTTCTAATACATTGCCACTCTCATAAAGCCTTATGGCCTTTTGGTTTAAAAACCAATTTTTAGTAGACTCCCACCTTGAAGCTTTAGGTGCGCGTGCAGAGACAGATTTTTGATCAAGCGCCGCAAGAGCTGCGCCTTGCGCGCGCACGCATACACAGGCCACAGCCAGCACGACCACTGCCACCATTAAGCCCGATGCGGCGTGCTGGGTTTTTTCTCTGCCCACAAAAGCTCTAACAAAGCTAAAATCCATGCTACACATAAAAACCACCCAAAATATTCGCTAAAGTTCGTATACCTTGTGCCAGGCAAAACCCCTTGCTCAAGCCGGGCAAGCTGAGCACTTAAACGCCTCTGAACATCTTGCCCCAACTTTTTTATATTATACATATTGCCCCTACCAAGGCGTGCTAGTTTTTTTAGCCCCTTAAGCTGCACGCGACTAATAACAACCTTATTATTGGCATCGCGCAAAAACTCCTGGCTCCCATCACCAATGGCCGCTACTGCATTTAGAGCACTTTGCTTTATGGGCCCACCTGCTGCCGTACCCACAGCCACACTGAAAATACGCACCCCTTTTTGGCTTAAGGCCCGAGCTTGCTTTTCGTTAAAGGCTTTATGCTCCTCACCGTCAGATACAATAACAACCGCCTTAGCAGGCGCGGAGGCTGTGCCCTCATCAAGGCCCCCACGCTCTAAAGCCTTAGCGGCCACACTAAGCGCTCGGCCTATGCTAGTGCCTTGTGAGCTTATAGTATTGGTATCTAAAGCATTTAGCTGCATCAGTGTAGACGACACATCTGTTGTAAGAGGCGACACTAACTGCGCATCACCAGCAAAAGCCACCACTCCTATGCTATCCTGAGTGCCGCCTTGGGCGCGGGCTTGTACGAGTTTTTCTAAAAAACTCTTTGCCGCCCTTAAGCGACTAGGCCATACGTCTTGTACGAGCATGCTTTTTGACACATCCACCACAAAAAGCATTTGTATGCCTTTTTTAGAGGTGTCGCTTTTTTCTTGTGCCGCGCGCTGCGGCCGAGCTAAAGCCAAAACCATTAACACCAAAACACAGCTTTGCAAAAATAGCTTGGTGGTCTTTTGGCTCTTGCCTGGCATGACCAGGCTAAGCGCCTTAGGCCCCCATAGTTTGTAAAGCCTACGCCGTATGCGGCGCGCGTACCACAGTGCTACAACAAAAGTCCCTAGCACCAAAAGTAGCAGCTGCAAATGCTCTGGAGCTCCCCATTGCCACATATTTTTATACACTCTGCCTTAAAAAACCGTTACCCAAAAACACAAACGCCCAATAAAACACAAACGCCCAAATAAGCCACGGCTGAAAATGCTCGTGCTTAAGATTATATTGCTGTACCTCGACCTTGCTTTTTTCAAGCTTGTTAATGGTGTCAAAAACCTCTTTTAAATCTTTTGTATTAGTTGCACGCCAAAATTTGCCACCTGTTTCTGTAGCCAAAGTGGATAACAGTTTTTCGTTAACTTTGCTGTGCATGGGCTTGTAAAACTTTACCTCTTTGCCTAAAAAGTTTTTCCTCACAATAGGCAATTTTGCCACCCCATCTACACCCATACCTATGGAGTAGATTTTAATGCCGTAAATTTTGGCAATCTGCAACGCAGTTTCAGGCGATATAGACCCGGTGTTGTTTTCGCCATCGGTCAAAAAAATCACCGCCCGTGTTTTGGCCTTAGAATCTTTAAGCCTCGCTACTCCCGCCGCCAAAGACACCCCCAAGCTTGTGCCCGATTTAAGACTGTTGCTCGATTCTACCTGCGCTAAGCTTTGCAGCAAAACAGGGTAATCTAGTGTGGGCGGCACGCGGGTATAAGCCTCGCCAGAAAACACCACCAGCCCTATGCGATCAGAGTGGCGCGCTCTAATAAACTCGCTGATGATTTTTTTAGAAGCCTCTAGCCTATTGTGTGGCTCCATGTCTTCTATTAGCATGCTAAGGCTGGTGTCTAAAACCACTACCATATCTATCCCCTCAGCATGCCGCATTTGCTTTTGGCTAAAGCTCTGCGGCCGCGCCAAAGCTATTAACATAAACACCATCGCCAGCACCTGCAAAAGCCGCGGCAAAAACGCCAACCTCCCCCTTATGCCACGCGGCAAGTTAAAATCCCAACCCGGCCACACCCAGTATAGACCCCGTTTGTACTTTTGCTTATTAATCCACCAAAGCGCCCCAGCGAGTACAAAAAACAACAAAAACACCCAAAGGTTTTGCCAGCTCATAGCTTGCGCTCCTGTTTGCCTTTTGTTTGCTCTGATGTTTGCTCTGATATTTGTTTTGGGAGTTTTTGTGCCACAAGGCACACGAGCTCTTGTATTTTAGCCCCCAAGCGCTCGCACTCTTTGCGGCTCATGCTGCTCGAGGGGGCGCCGCTGTGCTGCTGGCTTTGTTGCTGGCCTTGTTTTTGGGACTGCAGCTCATCTAATACATCCACCACCTGCATGCTAAGCTTGCGCCCTATGGGTTTTTTTAGTGCGCGGCCTATCTTACGGCTCGGCCAATTAAAACTCGGCACCAAAAACGCATGCAGCAAATAAACCCTAAAGTCGGTGTCTAGATTTGTTATTAACTCTTTATTGCTTAATTTTTGGTTGACCAGCAAGTTGTGCCGCGCTCGGCGCAAAAAACTTTCAACAGGTTTTTTACTGCCCCTTGGGTACTGGGTGAGGCTTTTACCCAGCAGCACATTGTGTTTATGTTTTTGCCACAAAAGCCTCAAGCCCACTAGCAGCCCTGTGCCTAAAAAAACCATCCCCCACCAGAGCAGCCACATGGGATACGCCCCTACCATAGGACCTACAGGGCCATAATAAACAGGCTCTTTTTGCGGATCGATAACCGAAACAACTTCGTATTTTAGCTCCTTTATCCTAAAGCCTTTAAAGCCATCTGTTAGTTGCATATTAGTAAGCACATGCTCCCCTGGCACATAGGAGGTTATGTGGAACGTAGCCGAGCAGCAGTCGCTCTTTATGTGCTTAAGCATAACAAAACTATACGGCAGTACAGCTGCAGGTGAAGCAGGGTCGACACTCACCAAACTGGGCGTGCTACTAAACCCCCCGGGCTCTAAAGCACTCGCGCCCTGGCAGTGCATTTTGTTAACGCTGCCCACACTAAAAACAGGCTCTTTGGGGAGCAAAAGGCTCAGCTCACAATTCCATGCAATAACAGGTGTCATAGGCTTTTATGCTGCTTAAAATGCGACGCTAAGGCTTGAGTGGGGTCTTGGGTAATGTTGATCTCTAGTAGCCTTGTCCCTGCGCGATTAAATGTTTGCTTTATATCGAAATTTTTCTTTTGCATTTGCGCCTTGTAATGCCGCACAAATACTGCAGAACTTGTATCGCACACTACGTGCCCTAAAGCGCCTTCGCTACTTTTAAAGGGCACAAGCCCCATAGGGGGCATGTTATGCTCATAAGGGCTCGTTAGCCTCAAGCCCAAAACCTGGTGCTTGCGCTTTAGTTGCGAAAGCGCTGGCGCAAAATTGTGCGACAAAAAATCGCTCAACAAAAACACTTGAGAGTGTTTTTTTAAAACGCCCGTTAAATACCAACATGCTGCTGCAATATCCGTACTCTTAGGAGCATGGGCAGCGGAGCCCTCGCCCAAGGCTTTGCAGATTTGGCTTAGCACCAGATACACATGCTGCTCGCCATGTTTTGCGGGGGTAAAGCTAATAATATCCCCCGCAAATAGCAATAGTGCCACGGGGTTTGCGTTTTCTAAGGCGCTAAAAGCCAACACCGCTGCAAGCATAGCCTGTACATCGGGCTTAAGGTTTTCGTTTTGTCCAAAGTACATAGAGGCGCTGGTATCTACCGCTAGCACTAAGGGCGACTCCCGCTCCTCCTCGTAGCGCTTTACGTAGGCTTTGGCGGTTTTAGCAAATAGCGGCCACGACAAATGCCGCACATCATCCCCTGGTACGTATTCTCTAAATTCGCTAAAGGCCACCCCTTGCCCCAGGGTGCGGGCACGGTAAAGGCCAGCAAAAAGATTTTTAACGGGCTCGTGCGCGTACAGCTTGAGGCGCTTTACTTTTTTAACCAGCTCTTCAGGCGACATAGGTTTAGCTTAGCTCAAGGTGCTTGAGGATTTCCTGCACAATGTGGTCCGTTGTAATCTGCTCTGCTTGGGCCGCAAAGCTTAAAATAATACGATGCCGCAAAACATTGTGGGCGCAGTTTTTGATGTCATCTGCTGTTACAAAATCACGCCCCCGCAAAAACGCGCTCGCTCGCGCAGCACGCATAAGCGCCACTGTTGCACGCGGCGAAGCCCCAAACTGCACCATGCTGCTAAGGCTCAGCAAACCAAAGGCCTTAAGGTCACGCGTTGCGAGTACGATATTGACTATGTAATTTTTAAGGCTCTCATCCAAATGCACCTTGCTCACCTGCTGGCGCATAGTGCTAAGCTCGGCTTTTGTAATTTTAGGCTCAAGGCACGGCAAAGGAGCAGATTGTAAGTTTAAAATCCCAAGCTCCTCTTGTTTGTTAGGGTGGGTCACAAGAAGCTTTAGAAAAAATCTATCTAACTGGGCCTCAGGCAGATTGTAGGTTCCCTCTTGCTCAATGGGGTTTTGGGTGGCTAAAACCAAAAACGGCTGGGGCAGCTTGTGCGAATCCGAACCCAGAGTGACCTGCTCTTCTGCCATGGCCTCTAGCAAGGCCGATTGCACCTTGGCAGGGGCGCGGTTGATCTCGTCCGCCAAAAGCATGTTCGTAAACACCGGCCCAGGGCGCGCTACAAACTCTGAATTTTTGGGGTTAAAAACCATGCCCCCCACAAGGTCCATAGGCATAAGGTCTGATGTAAACTGTATGCGTTTAAAATCTAAACCCACCACCTGCGACAAACTCGAAACCGCCAAGGTTTTAGCCAGCCCCGGAGGACCTTCGATTAAAATATGCCCATGGGGAGTCAAAAGACCCATCAGCAGACCCTCTAGCATGGGCTTTTGGCCCACCAAAATACGCTGCACCTGCTGCAGCACATGGCCCATAGGACCTTGAGCCAGGTCAGGCGCAAAGGCATTGGGAGCGGGGGTGTGGGGCGTGGTTTGAATGGCTTCCATAGGAGTACTTTAAAACAGATTACAAATAAAAATTATAGCAACAGCCACCAAAGGGGCACAAGCCAAAGGGACGGTATAGTACGGTATAGTGGGCTATTGGGGACGCACTTGCAAGGATTGGCATTTGGCTGTACCTTAACTTAAAGTGGCACGTGATGATCTGAGTCAAATTGAAGGCCGTGTGACCGACTCTTTAGCAGGCGGGGTGTACAGGATTGCCCTGTCGAACGATATGGAAATCAGCGCCAAGCTGTGCGGCAAGATGCGCAAATACAACATCCGCGTTGTAGTGGGTGACCGCGTCACTGTGGGCGTTTCCCCTTACGACCCCACCCACGGACTGATTGTGTATAGACATAAGTAGTTACAGACTAGCCAAAACACCTTGAGCTTGTAGCGCAGCCTGGGAGCGCTAGTCCAATATGCTGGGCAAAGCGCAGTTGACCTCCCCTCTTAAAAATCTGGGGGGCGGTCCACATGGACTTTTATGCTTTGCATGCCGATTAGACCTTGGTGAGGCTTTATAACGTGCATGTGTTTGTAAGAATATCTTTATTTGCTCTTGTGGGGCTTGTGTGGGGGCTTGCGACAGTTAGCCTTGGAGACAGCGCACCGGTCTGGCCACAGTCAAAACAAAGTGAGCTAGATCGATGCCTCCAAAGACAAGGCCAAGACAAGAGTGCGTGCTACCGAAACGTGTACGGCTCTAGTGCCTGCGACAAATTAAGGGACGAAATTCAAGACCTACAAGACCAACAAAAAGATGCCGAGCGGGATGGCCAAAAAGAGATCGAAAAACGCGAAAAAGACATCGAAAAAACCCAAAAAGACCAGCAGAAAGAAAAAGACAAACTCAACAAAGAAATCATGGACGGCATGGAAGAGTTTGTAAAAGAGCAACAAAAGCTGCAAAAAAAGCAACGCTCCGAGCTAGATAATTTAAAAAAACAACTAGAAGCTATCATTAACCAGCTCGACAACTTTATCACTCAGAAAGAAAAAGTCTACCTCGAACACTCGGAAAAACTTTTGGCCGAAAGACAAAAATGCCGCGAAACCGCGCACAAGCTTGTAACCGCCGCCCAAACCAAGCGCATAACCAGCATTTCGCGCTACCAGTACCAGAGCGAATCACTGGGGGAGCTTTTAAACCGCGCAGGGTTGTCTAATAAAACCCGAGACGCGCAGCTTATGGATCAAGAGTACAACAAGTGTCTTAAAGACCAATATAGCGTAACCAAAAAACTATTCGACCGCAGGCTCAAAATGCAACTCAACCAAATTGCGCGCAAGGAGGGACGAGAGCTAGAAAAACGCGACCAAATTTTGCAGCAAATCGAGCAGTTGCCTCAAGCGCACGAGGGCGAATCCATGCAGCTTAACCAAACCTATAAAAGCAAGCTCTCTAACTGGGACACCCGGCAGCGCACTATGCGGCAGCAGCATATCCAAAAGCTCCACAACGACTACAACAGGCTCTACCAGGCGCAGTTTGATAAAAAGCATGAGCGCGCGCGCTTTGCCGCACAATGGGCCGTAGGTGAAAATAAAGACCGCGCTAAAGAGACGGCCCAAATTGAACCCTTTGAGGCACTGGGTGTTAGCGGCAACCTAGAGTACTACAAAGCACAGTGCGAATCAGAAAAAAAGGCACAGCCTAATGAAGAAAAGACACCGCCAAAACCACCCGGCACTAAACCTGAAAGCAGCGATAATGGCACATCAACTAAGGACGGTTCCGGAGAGAGAGAGAGAGAGAGAGAGAGAGAGTACCATCAAAATCTAGCACAACCAATCAAGACGGCTATGGCAATCCTATAAAACAAGGATCCAGTGAAACAGGAAGGCCAACAAATACAGGAGAGGACCCTCCTTTTCCAACAGATTAGAGAGCGCAGAAAATAAAATCAAGGTCCTTTGAGGGCGGCGTGGGCGCGGTGCCGGTTGAGCTCGGCAATGTGACGCACGCTGATGTCTTTGGGGCAGGCCGCTTGGCAGGCGTGGGTGTTGGTGCAACTGCCAAATTGCTCTTTGTCCATCTGCGCCACCATAGCCGCAGCCCGCGGCAGGTGCTCGGTTTTGCCCTGAGGCAAATGGTACAAATGCGCAACCTTGGCTGCAACAAACAAACTGGCCGAAGCATTTTTACAAGCCGCAACACATGCCCCACAACCAATACAGGCCGCAGCTAAAAAGGCCGTATCGGCCGCACTTTTAGGCACCGGATGGGTGTTGGCCTCCACCGCCGACCCCGTGTTGACCGAAACATAACCCTTGCCATGCGCCACAATGCGGTCAAAAGCGCTGCGGTCTACCACTAGGTCCCGCACCACAGGGAAAGCCCGCGCCCTAAAGGGCTCTACCACAATGGTGTCGCCGCTTTTAAACCGGCGCATATGCAGCTGGCAGGTGGTAATGCCCTTATCAGGCCCATGGGGCTCGCCGTTAATCACCAGCGAGCACATGCCGCAAATGCCCTCGCGGCAATCGTGGTCAAACTCTATGGGGGGCTCTTTGTTCTCGTGCACGAGTTTTTCGTTAAGCACATCCAGCATCTCTAAAAATGACATATCCGGCGACACTTGGCTCAGGCTGTAGCTTTTTAGGGTCCCTTTGGATTTGGGAGAATCTTGACGCCAAACTTTTAGCTTTAAATCCATATGCGCTACCTCATAGAATTTTATTAGTCCTTTAATTGGTTTTTGTCTATCGCACGGAGCTTTGACGGCAGTGTGGTCGCCTTGGGCCTCTTTGGGGCCCTGCGCTATAGGGCCATAGATGCTTTAGCTGTCTAGCGCTCTAATTTGGGCTTTGCGTCATCTGTTGAGCGGGTAGCGGGGTTTCGTTTAGGCTTGGCGAGCAATGGTAGCTTGTGGCAGATTTTGCAGTTGGCTGTGCTCTAGCGTGGGGCAAAAGCAGCTCGTAGGCGTAGCAGGCCTGGGGCTGGTGGGATTTTTACTGGTACATATGCTAGGCAATGTGCTGATTTTTTTCGGCCCCAAGGCCTATAACCTGTATAGCCATGCGTTAATAAGCAACCCGCTCATTTATGGTGCCGAGGCAGGGCTTTTGGGGATATTTGTTTTGCATATCTGCATTGCAACGGCTCTGCATTTTAAAAACAAAAAAGCCAAAGGCCGTGCGTATGCACAAAAAGCCTCTGGTGCTAAATCTACCCACCTTTGGCAGCGCAGCCTTTGGTGGCAAGGAGTGGTGGTGCTGGTATTTGTTGTGTACCACCTGGTAACTTTTAAGTTTGGCCCCTATTACGAAGCCGTATATGACACCCAAACTGTACGCGACCTGCACCTGCTAGTGGTGGAGGTTTTTAGCCAGCCCCTTTATGTGGTGGGTTATTTAGTGGCCTTGGGGATTTTGGGAGTGCATTTAGGGCATGGAGTGAGGTCGTCTTTTGAGAGCCTTGGTGTTTCTGGCGTTATGGCTAATGGCGTTACGGCTAATGGCAGCAGCACATGCGCCCGCTTAAGCTGGGGAGTCGCGGCCCTTATTGTAGGAGGATTTATGCTGCAGCCGGTGTATGTGTTTTTTTTCCTCAAGGGAGGGTATTAATGCCGCTAGTATCCCATGCTCCGCAAGGCGATATCCAAACGCGCTGGCAAAGACACAAATTTGATATCAAGCTTGTAAACCCAGCTAATAAACGCAAATTTGAGCTCATTGTGGTAGGCACAGGGCTGGCGGGAGCTTCGGCTGCTGCGAGCTTGGCAGAGCTCGGCTACAAGGTAAAGTGCTTTTGTGTCCAAGACTCACCCAGGCGTGCGCACTCCATTGCAGCCCAGGGAGGAATTAATGCGGCAAAAAATTACCCCAACGATGGCGACAGTGTTTGGAGGTTGTTTTACGACACAGTTAAGGGGGGAGATTTTAGGGCCAGAGAGAGCAATGTGTACCGGTTGGCGGAGCTGTCGAACAATATTATCGACCAGTGCGTGGCCCAGGGTGTGCCTTTTGCGCGCGAATACGGCGGAGGCTTGGATAACCGCTCCTTTGGTGGGGCGCAGGTGTCGCGTACGTTTTATGCGCGCGGGCAAACGGGTCAACAGCTACTTATAGGAGCCTATGCAGCGCTGATGCGGCAAGTGGATGCGGGTCAGGTGGCGATGTACCCACGCCGTGAGATGCTCGACCTGGTTGTGGTAGATGGGCACGCGCGAGGGATCGTGTGCCGCAACCTGTTAACCGGTGCGCTAGAGCGCTACGCTGCCCATGGAGTGGTGCTGTGCACGGGGGGCTATGGGAATGTGTATTATCTTTCGACCAATGCTATGCACTCTAATGCCACGGCGGCTTGGCGTTGCCATAAGAGGGGGGCGTTTTTTGCGAATCCATGCTTTACTCAAATACACCCCACTTGTATTCCGGTATCAGGCGACTACCAGTCGAAGCTCACTTTGATGTCGGAGAGTTTAAGAAACGACGGCCGGGTTTGGGTGCCAAAAAAAGCGGGCGACACACGTGCGCCGCATCAGATTCCTCCAGCAGAGCGTGACTATTATTTAGAGCGCATATACCCAAGCTTTGGGAACCTTGTGCCAAGAGATGTCGCATCACGCCAGGCCAAGTTTCGCGTAGACGAGGGGCGCGGTGTGGGCCGAACGGGCGTGAGTGTGTATTTGGATTTTGAAAGCGCCATTCAGCGCGTGGGGGAAAAGAGCATTAGAGAAAAATACGGCAACTTGTTTCAGATGTACGAAAAAATCACGGGCGAAAACCCTTACAAAACTCCTATGCGCATTTACCCGGCTGTGCACTACGTTATGGGTGGCTTGTGGGTGGATTACAACCTGCAAAGCACGCTGAAGGGTTTGTTTGTGTTGGGGGAGGCGAATTTTTCAGACCACGGAGCAAACCGATTGGGGGCTTCGGCCTTAATGCAGGGCTTGTGCGATGGGTATTTTGTGGCGCCCTATACTGTGGGAAACTACTTGGCTTCAGAAGATCTGCAAATGGTAAGCGCGGAGCATGAGGCCTTTGGCGCTGTAGAAGAGGAAGTACAAAGTAAAATAAAACACCTACGGTCTGTGCGGGGTGCACGCAGTGTGGATAGTTTTCATAAAGCCTTGGGTAGCATTATGTGGGAGCAGGTGGGCATGAGCCGCAATCAAAAAGGGCTTAAGGAGGCTGTGGGTAAGATCGCAAAGTTGCGCGAGGAGTTTTGGCAAAATGTAACAGTGCCTGGTGATGGGGGGAAAAACCTGGAGCTCGAAAAAGCCGGCCGGGTGGCGGACTTTTTAGAGCTTGCCGAGCTGCAAGCTGAAGACGCTTTAAAGCGTGAGGAGTCTTGTGGCGGGCATTTTCGCGAGGAGCACCAAACTCCCACCGGCGAGGCCCTGCGCGATGACAAAAACTTCACCCATGTGAGCGCTTGGGAGTGGAGCACCAGTGAGGCATCCAAACCCCGCTGGCAGTTCCACAAAGAACCCTTGGAGTTTGAATATATTAAGCCCTCTACCCGCAATTATGCGTAATTAGAGAATTTCCTGATCGAGGATGAGCATCGATTTTAAAAAGTCACCCCACAACTTCTCAAAGCTAGAATATTTTTTTGACTCTTTTCTCAGCCCGCCCCAAGCCTTTTGAAGGCTTGTCAGATTAAGACCTTTACTAAAAGCATAAAGGCTGCGAGGCACAGCGGTGTCGCGTAGGTCAAAAATTATATCAATAAAAGATGAAAGCCGATCATAATTAAGACCTTGTTCCGTAAGGTGAATAATGTCATAGATGTCTTTAACCGGCGCCCGCGCCTTTAGGCGCTATCAGCTGGACTGCGTAGGGCTGAGAGCAGAAGCTATCCAGCACGTGAGGGCGCCCTGGCATGGACCGCTTGCCTTGCGCACATGAAAGTGCTCACTCGGCTGCGCTCTCCGGCCAGGGCACCCTCACTAACACTTTTATGCTTACGCACGGAGGCTGCTCTTGCGCCGCCGCTTTGTCCAGCACGTGGCTTTGACGAAAGTACGGTCGCTACGGACCTACGGCCCTTCGCTACAGGCTCATAGATGCCGTATAGCCCATAAAATTCTCTGCGGGACGCTTGGCAACCTGATGGCCGCCTCTTGCAGAGGCTATCAGGATGCCGCCGCTTTGTCCCAGAGAATTTTATTAGTCCTTTAAACTATTAAACTATGTACCTTAGACTCTTGAAGGGCACTTGTGCTTTGTTTGACAAAGGTGGCACGGGCACGGAGCTGCTGAATGCTACTGGCTCCCACATAACCCATAGCCGCCCGCAAGCCGCCTTCTAACTGATACAAAGCATCCTCCAAAGGCCCCTTATAAGGCACATGCCCCTCGACTCCCTCTGGTACAAACTTGCTGCTCTCGCCCTCATCCTCACCAATATGCGATTGCTTGTAGCGGTCTTTGCCACCAGGGCCGCGCCTCATGGCAGCGCGCGAACCCATGCCCCGGTACTGCTTGTAGTTGCGGCCATTTATTGTAACAACACGCCCCGGACTCGCATCGGTGCCGGCCAAATAATTACCCATCATCACAGCACTGGCCCCCAAAGCTAAAGCCTTAGCCACATCGCCCGAAACCTTAAGCCCCCATCTGCCACGATGGGCTTTTTATGCTTTAACCCCGCCTTATAACACCACATAATAGCCGAAGCCTGCGGCACACCCACCCCACTCATAATGCGCGTTGTACAAATACTGCCCGGACCCACACCCACTTTTACCGCATCCGCCCCCGCCTCAAACAAAGCCTCCGCGGCTTTTTGTGTGACAACATTGCCCCCCATGATAAACACCTTAGGGTACGCCTGCTTTAACTGCTTTAATTGCTCACAAACCGCCACAGCATGCCCATGGGCGGTGTCAACATTGAGCATATCCACACCCGCCCCTACCAACTGCTCCGCCCGCTCGCGCTCGGTATTGCCCACTCCCACAGCCGCCCCCACAAACAAACGCCCCTGCTGGTCACGAGTGGCACGGGGGAATTTTTCTAGCTGCTCCAAATCGCTTAGCGTAATTAAACCCTTTATGCGATTGCTTGCATCCAAAAGAGGCAATTTTTCGACACGGTGCTTGCGCAGCAAAGCGCGCGCCTCTTTTATGCTGACACCAAAAGGCGCTGTCACGAGGTTCTCTTTTGTCATCAGCTCACGCACTTTTTGTTTTTTATCCACACAAAATTGCAAATCCTTACGCGTCAGTACTCCCTCAAGCTCCCCCGCACTTGTTACAACAGGCAGCCCTCCGATGCTGTGCTTTTTTAATAACTCTAAAGCCACACTAGCCTCAGCAGACGCCCCTATACAAACCGGATCCACAATAGCACCCAAATGCGTGAGCTTTACTTTTTGAACCTCCCTCACCTGCGCCTCTGCCGACATATTACGGTGCACCACCCCACAGCCTCCATAACGAGCCATACCCGCTGCCATAGGACCCAAGGTTACGGTATCCATAGCCGCCGAAAAAACCGGCACCGATAAGCGCACCCCTCTACCCAGATCGACACTTAGGTCCGCATCGCGCGGCAACACGTCTGAGTCCTGCGGCACCATAAGCAAATCATCAAAAGCGTACACGTCTGCAAAAGGCACCGCTGGCTCTTTCATATACAGCGGCCCCAAAGGCTTTGGTGGTGGATTTTTTCTATATGCACCTCCACAAAGCTCCCCACCCCACTGCATGCACCCTTAAAGTAAGTCGGCCTATTGTGCGGACTACGACCGTACCAAGTGCCGTCGGAGCGCTGCTCCTCTACTAGCACCCTTTGCCGGGTTCCCAAATGCCGTGCCAGCAAAGGCTGCGCCAGCGCGCGGTGTTTTGCAAACAACCTTTGCAGGCGAGCGGATTTTTCTGGCTCGGGCACTTGGTCCGTAAAACGCGCCGCCTTGGTTTTAGGGCGCGGTGAATATTTAAATGCAAACAAACTCTCATAAGGCACTTGCTCCAGCAAAGACAAAGTATCCTCAAACTGCTCCCCCGTTTCACCTGGAAAACCCACAATAATATCCGTACTCAAGGCCACGCCGGGGATTTTTTTTAAAATCTTATGTGCCTTTTTTATGTACTCGGCGCGCGTATAGCCGCGGTTCATGGCTTTTAAAACATCGCTATTGCCACTTTGCACAGGCAGGTGCACGTGCTCTACAATTTTGTCTCTAAACTGCGCCAAAACATCTATAAGCTCTTCGTTAAAGTCCTTCGGGTGGCTGGTGGTGTAGCGCAAACGTGAAAGCTGCGTTTTTTCGCAAAGGCTCACCAAAAGCTCTGCAAAACCCGCCCCACAAGCCGAGCGATAAGAATTTACATTTTGCCCCAACAGTACGATCTCTTTTACACCGCGCCGGCATAAGCGCTCTACATCCCACACCAGCTCTTTAAGAGCCCTACTGCGCTCGCGGCCTCTTGTAAAAGGCACAATGCAAAAGGTGCAAAAGTTATCGCAGCCTTTGGTAATGTTAACAAAACTCGACACCCCCGGGCAGCGCACCAAGGTTTCTACCTGGTAGGGCTTTTTGTGCTCAAATTGGGCAACTACTAACTTGGCCTTAGCTTGGGTGCGCCTTTTTGCCTCTAAATTTTGCACAATACTAGGCAACTGGTCGATAGCATCGGTGCCAAATACAAAATCCACTAACGGCACCTCTTGCAAGAGCTCTTGCTTTTTTTGCTGCGCCACACAGCCCCCTACGCCAATTAAAATATTGGGGTCATGTTTTTTTAGCCTCGCATAGCGCCCTACCTCAGACCTTAACTTGTGTACGGGCTTTTCGCGCACCGAGCAGGTGTTGATTACAATAAGCATGGCTTTGTCAGGGCTATCTACCTGCGTGTAGTTGGACATCTCTAAAAGGCTTAACATGCGCTCGGTGTCGTTGACGTTCATCTGACAGCCATAAGTGCTTATATAAACACCTCTAAGCAAAACTTTGTCGCCAGGCTTTGTGCCTAAAGCAGACGCCTTAGCAGAAGGCGCAACAGATGATACCGCAGAACAAGATGCCATAGAAATTTGATATATAACATATTAGAGTGCTAGTAAAATTCTCTGAGGCAGAGCGGCGGCGCAAGAGCAGCCTCCGTGCGTAAGCATAAAAGTGCCAGCAAAAATGTCTTCAGTCCTACGCAGTCCAGCTGATAGCGCCTCTAGGCGCGGGCCATCAGATGGACAAGTGGTCTTGCCTGAAGCATTTTTGTGCACTAGACAGCTAGAGGCGTCTGCGATGGTAGCCTTATAGGCCGCCACATACTCTGTGGGGCACTTGTCTCCAGTGTGCACGCCCCTTTCTGAAAGGGCTACACTGGAGACTGCGCTTTGCCCAGAGTATGTGGCTAACACTCTAATCCTTACGGACCAAGCGTCCTACAGAGAATTTTGCGGCCTATATGCGTAAGCATTAGAGCGCTAGTAAAATTCTCTGAGGTAGAGCGGCGGCATCCTGATAGCCCCTTGCAAAGGGGCGGCCATCAGGGTGCCAAGCGTCCTACAGAGAATTTTGCGGCCTATAAGGCTACTATGAGCCTGTAGCAGCATTGTGCGATCTCTAAGCACAAGGCGACCAGACTCCCGTCAAAGCCTTACTGTGCACCCTGATGCGCATCAAAAGAGGGCAAGCTTTGGACCTTAATGGCAGCACTCAGCTCATGGGCTAGGTTTTCGGCATCCACACGGGCCACGGCTTTAAACCGCGCTCCCTTTAAAACACCCACCAGCATATGGTGCGGCAATGGCAGCACAGCCGCCCTGGGGTATAGCACCTGCTCATAGCCAGAGACTTTGGTGTCGGCATAGCTGTGGCCCGATACAAACACACAGGCGTCTACAATTTGGTCCGATGTATGGCGCGGGTCCGGCACCTCTACCCTACGCAAATCGCAATACGCACCACCTGTGGCACAGCAGCTGCTGCCGCGCCCCACGGTATCCGTGCCCACAGTGCCCAAGCCCACACGCCCCTCAAAAAACGGCCACACACTGTCAGTAGCCGGGGCAGTACTATTAAAAGCCGGATCCCGCGCATCACCCAAAGTATAAACAGCAAAAGCATTATCCAAGGCCTTTGTGGGGCCCGTAAAAAAATACCCCCTATTAAGAGGACCAAGGCGGATTTTTGCAGCATGCGGTGTTACAACAAACTGCACCAAACGAGACTGCTCAGGCTCAAACACCTCGCCTGCGACAATAGGCTTAGACGACACCCCTAGCAGCACCGAACTTTGCCCCTCGGCCTGCGCTCTTAAACAGTGCATAAGTTTAAAGCCCGAAGCATGCGGCGTGCTAGAGCGAGCGCTCCTTAGCTCCGCGCCGCCCGCCTGAGCGCCGCACTCCTCGTGCAAAAGCACCCGAGGACTATAAAGCTCTGCATGGCGTTTGGTGTTAATGTAAATTTCTCTATCCTTTAAACTGGGTGAAAACCAGTGCGCTAGAGCCATGCTTTGCATATTAATTGGCCCCTTATAGTGGGCAGACACTACCACCTTTAAAGGCGGCAAATAACGCGGCACCTGCACAGAAGCCCTAATAGCAGACCTAACCTCAGGAGCCTCGTCGCACCTTAAAGCCGAAAGACAAAGCAGGCTCACACACACCAAAGCTAGCACCCAGCGCAACACTTAGTCTCCTTCTTCTTCCATAGATAAAAATAACCCCTCCAGCGAAGCCTCGTTGGCGTAGCGGTCTACAGCCACGAGGGTGAATTTTTTCTCCCTCAGCAAGTCTCCCACTCCATCCAGTGTGCAGTATTTGTCGCTCGTATTAGAGCCTCTGCACATTTTTCTACTAAACACCACGCAGGGCTTTTGGAGCGTTCCACCCAAAGTGTTAGCACTGCAATGCTCGCTGCACCAGATCTCTTGATCCAAGTTGGCTGTATTGGTGCCACGTGGCTTAATGCCTGTATTGGCAACAGGCCAGTGCTCAGCCGACTCTAACAAAGAACCACGCGCTGCAGGCTTGGGTTGCTTGAACAACACCCCCATAGGCAAGTGGCCGTAAAAGCTGTACCACAGCTTCAGGGTTGCTAGGGAGTTTTTGTTTTCTGAGTCGCTATTGGTTTCGTAACTAGGCGCATGCTCTGACTGCGGGTCGTAGGCCTCTGGCAAGCACCAAACCACTTTTGCAGCGCTCTTATGTGCGGGGAATAGGGTCTTGCTATTTAGTCGCTCAAGTTTAATGCTACTGGGTGGAATCAAGTAATCCCGCCTCCAACCTGCGCGCGTGTTGTTTCTGCCATCCACCTTGCCCGAAACCAAATAGGCGCCCTCTTTGTTTTTTAGGCTTTCATTAGTTGCGACTTTAATGCCGCCCACTGTAACCAGGGCATCTTCGTCCTCCAAGTGCATGCTTCTAAAAAGTTTTTTAAAACTCTCAAAAACCTGCACCCTAAAATACGACTGGTTGCGCTCGGGGCTCCAGCCGTTAGCCTTAGGCCCGGTTCGCTGGTCACGCATGGTCATAGGGTTGCCCCCTG
This sequence comes from Bdellovibrionales bacterium, assembly GCA_965116155.1. Taxonomy (GTDB): domain Bacteria; phylum Bdellovibrionota; class Bdellovibrionia; order Bdellovibrionales; family UBA1609. The sequence continues at coordinate 1,402,167 of OZ220488.1, read as the reverse complement.
ACACACTTATAGACTGAGGCTCAAAGCCCACATAAAACTCTGCCGCTAAACCTTGTTTTTGCCACTCTTTTTTGCGAGCCGTTTTTTGCGCAGGGGTTAAGCTATCTGGAAACTGATAACTGGGTTCGAAGTCAGGCCTTAGCAAAAAGCTTACCCTATCATAAGACGCAATTCCACCTTGCCTTTTAAAACTCGCCGCCTGCACAAAAGACACCGCATCCTCGCTGCTGGGGTGACGGCCATACACCAAGGTCTCTGCCACACCTAGCTCTGGCGCAGCGCCATGCTTTATCGATTGCACCAAGTTAAAGTCCGCAAAACTCGCACACACATCCGCGCCCTCGCCACAGCCGTTTTGTATCAACTGATCTTCGCCACGCACACAGTGGACTCCTTTTGCGCAAATAGAACTACCCTGGCCAAGCATAGCAAAGCCCAGCCTCAAACGCGTAGGAAACCAAAACCCCACATACCCCTGAGTGCTGCGCTCTATCACGCCCGAATACACACGGCGCTCAAAGTTGGTGCTATCACAGGGCGTACCCGCTGGCCCCACGCAGCGCCTGTACCTGTAGCGGTGATTGTTGGGGTGGTTGCGATGGCGCGCGTCCTCCCAAAACCCATACAAGGGCGTAAATCCTGGACAATACGGCAGCACACAGTGCGCGTTTTCATCTTCTTTTGACTTGCTTTCGCCCTCTTCTTCATCGTCATCATCACCGCCTTCTTTTTCCGCAGGCGCTGGGCACTCTGTACCATCAGCCGATGGACAAAAAGTTAAAAGCTCTTGAAAAAACACGCTGCTCTCGCGCTCTTCTTCGAAATTTTTTGTATGCTCTCCTGGTACAGGCTCGTGAGCCAATACATTGTAGTGCGTTAACAAACCTTGCACGGTTTTGCTCGGGCCCTCCACCAAGGCTTCCCACGTGTACTCTGTGCCCACATTAGGCTCATTGCCTCTAGCAGCATTTGCCCCTGGGTCTATGCGCACATGGGCCTGCTTATACGGCACCACTCCCATAGGAACACGCACCTCATAAACATCTTGGTCCACGCCCGGCAGCGTCGCCCGCAAAGCTATATGCGCCATGCCCACAGCGCGCGCATGCACATGCAAACGCGGCTGCGCTTTGTTGCTGATTTCACGCGGCAAATGCTCGTAAGTGGCTTCTAGAACCTGATGGTTCTCAGAAAACACATCTATAATCACCTGCCCCATTTTGCCCCTTAGCTCTGTATGCATAGTAAAAAACTCTTCCACTTCGGCTTGGGTAAAAGAGCTCCGCTTGGGCTGCTGGTAACGAATGTGCGGTGGGCACGCTCCGCCCGGCTTGTTATCTGTAAGGTCGTTATCCCAACAGCTGTTATTTTTGGCATGCAAAGTATTAAACGCGGGTTCTAACTGAGTTGTGTCGCTTGGGTTTTGCCTCTTGGCACACGCGCTGTTAATGGGGTATGTGGCTTCGTCGTCACCGGCTTGTTCAAAGCCTTCGTTGCTAAAACCATCGCCTCTACCAATGCCAAAAAGTTTATTAAACACACATTGCTCAGGGTCTGCTTCATTCTCGCATGCGCACCATTTGCCTGCTTCCTCATTGCACTTAACCTCTACTTGACCACGCTCATTATCCCCACAAAGTGCGCTACTACCCACAACACCCTCAACGCTGGTGTATCTAAAACCTGCAGCCGTGGCATCGCCTACGGAGTTTTCTGTCACTCTGTAAAACAGGTGCACCTCTTCTATGGGGTAGTTTTCGGCGTTGTAGCAGATGTTTCGGGGCGCATAAAACCCACGCGACAGCGCCACACGCGTGTCTATATGGTCGCGCGTCATAAGGCTTATGGGCAAAAAAGGCCTATCGGCCTCATCAAAGCCCGAGTCCTTAAACATGCACACCGATTGGGGGAACAATTTATTATCAATATTTACATCGTCCTGGCGCCACCCAAAGCTGCGACTTTCTGCCAAATCGAAAACCAGTGTGCACACGTCTTCGTTGCCGCCCTGGTCAGCCTGCGAGCATGGGATCTGCACCTCTTGCAAGGGTATCTGCACATTCACAGGCCCGGGCACGCTAAGTTGCCGCTTAAACACCACACTGCTCACCTCGGCAGAAGGAAGCCTGCTAGAATACACGACGGGAGCTTTTTTTTCAGTAGCACAGCGGCCCAAGGCCAGGCCCAGACCCAGGACTAACAGCAGAAGAAGTGGTAGTTTTTTTATCATATCCCCCTTCACCCCTTTAACAAAAAGGGCCCGGGGCGCATTAGTTGGTGCCCAGAGTCCCCTTTAAAAGCTTAAAACCCAAGCCCCAACAAAGGCAAAGCCAGAGCCTTAATACCTAAGGCCAAAGGTCTTGCCTTGCCACATCCACCTTAGCCTAGTTACAAAGGAGCACCCCTTATGAAAACTCCCCCCAACCCATGGTCTGGCCAAGCTCCTATAGCAGGCGTAAAGCATGTGCTGCTGGTAGGCAGCGGCAAGGGCGGTGTAGGTAAAAGCACTGTTAGCCTTAACCTGGCCTGCGCCTTTAAGCGCACAGGGCTGCGCGTGGGGATTTTAGATGGCGACATTTACGGTCCGTCCATACCCCGCATGATGGGGGCCTTAAACCAAAGCTGCGCTGTAGAGGGCAACAAAATCCACCCGCTTCAGTATTTTGGCATTAAACTTATGAGCCTGGGGCTGTTGGTAGAAGAAGCGCGCGCTGTGGTATGGCGAGGGCCTATGCTTTTTAAGGCCATAGGGCAGTTTTTGCGTGATGTGCTCTGGGGAGAGCTCGACCTATTGTTAGTAGACCTGCCTCCGGGCACAGGAGACGTAGCGCTGACCCTGGCCCAAAAGGTGCCATCCCTAGGCGCGGTGCTGGTGTGCACGCCCCAAAATATCGCACTCGCCGATGCTAAAAAGGCCTGCGATATGTTTAGCCAAGTGAGCATTAAAGTTTTAGGCGCCGTGGAAAATATGGGCCCCCTTAAAGTGCCTGGACAAGAGCCCGTGCATTTGTTCCCAAAAGGAGAGCTTAAGCAATTTTTAGCACAGCTCCAGGTGCCGCTACTGGCTCAGCTGCCTTTTGACCCTGCTGTAGGGCAAAGCTGCGAAGCCGGTGTGCCCCTAATAGAGGCCGAACCCGATCACGCAATTAGTAAAAGCTTTTTGCAGCTAGCTAAGAGTTTACAAAAAACCATGCCCCAAACGCCGCAAAAGACTGCAAAACAGCCCGAGCACAAGCCCGCTAACAGCACCCAAGCCAGTGGCACGCCTGCAACGGAGCCTGCTTCGCCATGAACGAGTGGGGCTTTGGCCTATTGTTAGTGACCCTTGTGGCCTTGGGTGTGGGGGTATTTGTTTGGCTACGAGCCAAAAAAGCTCCTCCAAAAGCCGCACCCCCATCCACCAAGCAACCTCCTGAAGCTCTTGCAGACTCCGCTCACCGCGCCACGCCCCACAAACCTTGGTACTCGCAATTAAGATGGAGCCTGGGGCGCGATAAAGATTTACTCAGCGGCATTGAGGAGAGTTTATATTTAAGCGATCTGAGCCCTGCTTTGTGCGAAGATTTTTTAGAGCAGTTACAACCCGCCAGCACAGAACCTCAGGCCCATAAAAAACTCTCTACACTTGTGGAGGGGGTTTTAGGCTCTCACCCGCAAAAAAGCTTATACGAATACTTAACAGGCCATATGAAAGAGCATTCAGCCTCGTGCCATGCAGCTGTGCTGTTTGTGGGTATTAACGGCTCTGGCAAAACCACCACCATAGGGCGCGTGGGTTATAAATTAAAAAACCTCTCTCCGTATCTTGTGGGAGGAGATTGCTTTCGTGCAGGAGCAGAAGAGCAGCTACAGATCTGGAGCGAGCGAGCGGGTTTAGACTGCTACACCCAACATGGCGCGCGCGCGAGTGCTGTGGTTTTTGATGCTCTAAGCCTTTGCGCCAAGCAGAGCCGCTTGGCCCTTGTGGATACTGCAGGGCGCTTGCACACCCAAGAGCCTCTTATGCAAGAGCTGGTAAAAATTAAACACATCGCCCAAAAACTTTCGCCTACAGTAAAGGTGGTTATGGTGCTAGACGCCACAACGGGGCAAAATGCCCTAACGCAAGCGCGGAGGTTTCACCAGGATTTATCTTTAAACGGCATAGTGCTAAATAAAATGGACGGCTGCTCTAAAGGGGGCGCAGTATTAAGCTTGTGGCACGAGCTGCAGGTGCCCATTTGGGCCTTGGGGGTGGGCGAGTCTTTAACGGATCTAGTGGACTTTGACCCGCAAAAATTTGCTAAGCATTTTTTGCCAGAACCCAAAGAGCACCCAAAGCTCAAATAACATCAGGTAAATAAAAATGTTTGATAAACTCACACAAAAAGTAGCCGATAGTTTAGACAGCCTGCGTGGCCAAGGGCGCTTAACCCAAAGCAACATCGACGCCACCGTACGCAAGATCCGCCAAAGCCTTTTAGAAGCAGACACCAACTTTAAAGTGGCCAGAGACTTTGTTGAGCGTGTAAAGCAAAAATCTCTAGGGCAAAACATTTTAAAAAACATGGACGCAGGTGTGCAGTTTACCAAAATTGTGCACGACGAAATGGTGCAGCTTTTAGGTGGTGGAGCGGATCATGGGGCAGGGCTTAGTTTTAAAAACGCGCGCCCTGGGGCTTTGCTACTGGCCGGTTTGCAGGGTGTAGGCAAAACCACAACTGCCGCCAAGTTAGGAGTGTGGTTTAAAAAACAAAACAAAAAAGTAGGCCTTGTGCCTTTGGACCTAAAGCGCCCTGCTGCGATTAAGCAGCTTAAAGTATTGGGCCAACAAACTCAAACCCCCACCTTTAACACAGACTCTTCAATGGACTGGCAGGAGCTGCAATTGCAGGTTTGTGCTTGGGCAAAAGATACGCGTTTGGATATTTTGGTGCTAGACACCGCGGGTAGGCTAGCGGTGGACGAAGAACTTATGCACGAACTTAAGCATGTGCATAAACTATTTAACCCTCAAGAAAGTGTTTTGGTTTTGGATGCCATGCTGGGGCAACAGAGTGTCGAAGTGGCTAAAAGCTTTAACGAAGCTGTGCCCCTTAGTGCCTTGGTGCTTAGCAAGGTGGATGGAGACGCAAGAGCAGGCGCGGCTTTAAGTGTAAGAGCTCAGTTGCCGCAGGTGCCGATAAAATTTTTAGGCACGGGCGAAAAACCCCAAGACCTAGAGGTGTTTTACCCCAAGCGCTTAGCGGGCCGCATTTTGGGCATGGGCGATGTCGTAGGCTTAGCCGAGCGGGCCAAAGAGGCCATGGACGCAAAAGAAGCCAAGGCCCAAATGCGCAAACTACAAAAAGGCAGCTTTAGCTTTGATGACCTTATAAAGCAAATGCGTATGCTTAAAAAAATGGGCGGCATGGCTAGTATGCTTAAAATGCTGCCTGGCGGGCACAAACTGATGGGGCAATTGCCTTCACCTAAGTCTTTGCAGCAGGAGATGCGCCGCATGGAGGCTATAGTAAACTCTATGACCTTGGGTGAAAGATCGGGCAGCGTAAAGCTGAACGGCTCCAGGCGCCTTCGTATTGCCAAGGGCTCTGGCACGAAGGTGCAGGACATCAACAAAATGACCAGAGGTCTAGAACAAACACAGAAAATAATGAAATCTATAACTTTGTAATCTTGAGCTGCAAAAGGTGCTGGAGTTTGTCGGTAGTAAAAAGCATCTCCCCTACATCTTGATTGCCTTTTTGCATAATGTAGGTATGTTTAATGCGGTGGTCTTTTAAAGTTTTAGCTTTAAGCCTAAGCCCATCAAAAGCCACGGGCCAAATTTTTTGGTACTTAAATGCGAATTGTTTTAAATTTTCAACACGTGCGGGGTGCACCCCTATGGTATCGTTAAAACGCAATGCAGAAATAAATTTTTGACTCGACTTGGTATCGTGCATAAAGCTCACATGGTAGTAACCGAGCAAAGCGCCGTACTGCAATTGGTCAGACAAGCTGGGTGCTTCTGCTAAAATGCCAGGAGTTTTAAGTGCACTCAGCTTGCGCGATATGAGGTCGTTTTTTTGCGCGCGCTTTATATGTGGCACCTTTGCAGCACTTGCCAATTTGCGCCCCTTTGTGCCTTGTGCGGCATCAGTCTCGGGCACCAGCTGCACGCGGCTTTGGGCTTTTTTTATCATATAATAGTTGAACCAAAAACTACCTAACAAAAGCACTAAAAACACCAAGACAAAGCCCACAATTTGCAGGCGTCTTTTTTGTTGCACTTGCGCACGTTTATTGGAGTCTCTCGTTGGAGACTCAAGCTTAGTTGGAAATTTTAGAACATTGTTGCTCTTTTGGCGCATAGAACCCCTCACTCATAAGCTCTCTTACAGGCTTATCGGCTAGGTTTGTGGGGACTGCACTTTGAGGTCAAAGTTGCCGTATCTTTGACGAAGGTCTGGTCGCCTTGTGCCTAAAGATCGCCCAAGGCTACAGGGCCGTAAAAGCCTTATAGGCCGCAAGACCACTGGAGGCTTGCTGGCCCCCTTGGCTGACGCGCCTAAAGGCGCTGCCAAAGGGACTACGCCGCATGCCAGTTGCCTTGCTAGCTCTTTGATTAGCTTTTATTCATGCCGGACTTGATAAGGGATTTTAGGTTTTTTATGGCCTGTGCATGCAGTTGCGACACACGGCTTTCGGTGACTTTTAGCAGTTGGCCAATTTTTCTTAAATTGATGTCTTCGTAGTAGTACAAAGAGAGCACCATTTTTTGGCGCTCTGGCAAAGCGCTTATAGCGTCGACCATGATTTTTTTAATGTTTTGGGTTTCTAAAAAGTGAAACGGGTTATTGATTTTACAATCTTCTAAAAGGTTCAGCAGTGATCTTTTATCTACGTCTCCAAAATGTGGCTCGTTGTCTATTGAAAACACACTTGCAGGATGCACTTTGTTTACCAGGGTGTGGTATTCGTCCATACTAATGCCTAGGAATTGGGACAGCTCTTCTGCAGTGGGAGTGCGGTTGAGTTTGGCCTCAAGACTAGTGCGGGCTTTTTCTAAGCTTTTGGCTTTGTCTCTAATAGAACGCGGAACCCAATCTTGAGAACGCAGCTCATCTAGTATGCTGCCTCTTATACGAAACTCGGCGTAGGTTTTAAATTTATTGTCTCGCGAGGGGTCGTATTTTTCTAAGGCATCCATTAAGCCTATAACACCGCTTGAGATAAGATCGTTGGTTTCTATGTGCCCGGGCAGACGTGCTGATATGCGCTGGGCTACAAATTTAATTAAAGGCGTGTAGTCGAGGATGAGCTGATTTTTTTGAGCTTCTGTTAGGGAGTTTGCGTTTTTTTTATACGCCGATAAAAGTTTGCTCTCTTGAAACTCCTTATACGCCATCCCCTGTGCCCCCCTTAGGGCAAATACGCAATGCCCTAGGGGTTTGCTGGTGCAAAAGCTGTGCCACACAGACCAAGTGCTGGCCACAAGGGCCCACATTAGCCCTTAAGCATATACCGCATCCTCCCGCCCCACTTAGGTGTGTAGGGGGTGTGTGTTAGAAAATTGACATGTGTCAATTAGAGCGCTAGTAAAATTCTCTGTAGGACGCTTGCCTGGTGCACCCAGGTGCACTCTTAGGCTGCGCTTCCTGGCCAGGGCGCCCTCACTAACACTTTTATGCTTACGCACTCTACCTCAGAGAATTTTACTAGCACTCTAATAGCTACTCACTAACGCCACAAAGCTACGCACCATAGCGCCGGTAGCGCCAAAAGAGCGGCAGTAACTGAGCCTATTGCCGCAGTTGTACGCCGTACCCGCTATATCAAAATGCGCCCACTCGGTATCAGAGTCCACAAACTGCTCCAAAAAAGCCGCAGCCGTACCAGAACCCGCACCCCGACCTGAGGAAATATTCGCCAGGTCCGCATGCCGGCCCTTCATGTCTTGCACAAAGTGGTCATGTATGGGCATAGGCCACACAAGCTCCCCTTCTTCAGCGCAAACCCTTTTTACACGCTCCGCAAGCTTTTCACTGCGCGTAAAAAAGCCCGTATACGTATTACCCAGCGCCACCACCATGGCACCAGTTAAGGTTGCAGCATCAAAAATCACGCGCGGCTTTTGCTCGCAGGCATAGCTCAGGGCGTCCATTAAAATCAGCCTACCCTCAGCATCGGTGTTCAAAACCTCAACCGTCTTGCCATTACGCGCCTTTAAAATATCCCCAGGCTTGTTGGCCATAGGGCCGGGCATGTTTTCACTCGACGGCACCAGACCCAACACATTCACCTTGGGCTTTAAGCGCGCAATAGCCATCATGGCCCCTATAACCGCTGTGCCTCCACACATGTCGTACTTCATCTCATCCATACGCAGACCAGGTTTTAAGCTAATGCCCCCAGAATCAAAGGTTAAACCCTTGCCCACTAAACAAACCGGAGCCTCGCCTTTAACGCCACCAGAGTACTCCATAATAATAAACCGCGGCTCTTCATCACTACCCAAGCCCACACCATACAAGCCCCCCATAGACTCTTTTAAGATGCGCGCCTTGTCCCAAACCTCCACCTTCAGCCCTGTGCCTTGAGCCTGTTTTTGCACCTCCTCTGCCAGCACCCGCGGCGGCATCTTGTTGCCCGGCTGGTCGGCTAAGTACTTGGCAAAATTCACCTGCTCACTTAAAATCCTTGCATCACCCAGCACGCCGTCCAGTTTTGCACCTATGGCCCCCACCCTTAAATGAATTTTAAGCGCAAAAGGCTTGCTGCTAGTGCGCTGCATATGAACATCAAAACTGTAAGCACATAGATCCGCGCCCTCAGCAAACTGCTTAACCGCTTGAGCGGCATCCCATGGAGACTCCTGAGACAAATAAAAAAAACTCGCCACACTAAGGAGCTGCTCTTTTAAAATTTTATAAGCCGTTGCCGCTCCTTGCCGCAGCGCGTCGCTCCCCAAATCCTTGCCCAAGCCCACAAACAGCACATGCTTAAACCCACCAGAATTTTGAGCGTTACGAAACAAGCGCGACGAAGCCCCCGCCCCTTGCCAGCCCTCTGCGCTAGACAAAAGCCCCTCAGCCCAGTCTGGCGCACCCGGCAAATAGGCCTTGTCGCCCTTTTGACGCACAAAAAACACAGCCGCTTCGTTTTGCTGTGGAGCCTGATCCACCGCTGATAGCTTAATATCCAAATGCTTATTTTGAGACATATAAAAAACCCTTTGCTTGGAGCTGTTTTTGGAAAACCTGTGGCAACGTGGCAAGAAATAGCACACCCACCTTAAGCGGATCAAGCAAACCCAAAAAACGTCCCAATGGGTGCTTTTTCTGTAACAGCTGGCTCTGGATGTGTTGCTGGATGTATTTCTGGGGGATATGATTCTCTGGCTATGCTCCTTGGGCTGGCTATGCTTCTGGATATGTTGCTGGGGCCTGCCCGCGTGAGACACATGCGCATACATTGTTGCGTTATTGTGCTACAAAACTAGCAGCAAATGGTAAAAAAACCGTAAACCTAAACAGGGCGCCTAAAGTGTGCCTGCCACACGCATTGTGAACATGCATTATGAAAACATGCATTATGAGGAGTTACACAGAAAAAATGAAAGATTTTGAAACACTCCAATCTCTTATCCCTTATGTAGTAGAGCAAACCCCTAGGGGAGAGCGTAGCTACGACATCTACTCGCGCTTGCTAAAAGACCGCATTGTGTTTTTGGGCACCGCCATAAACGATGATGTGGCCAATGCCGTAACGGCGCAGATATTTTTTTTAGAGATGGACAACCCAGACCAGGACATTCAGCTCTATATTAATTCTCCCGGCGGCAGTGTCAGTGCAGGCTTGGCCATATACGACATCATGCAGTTTGTAAAATGCGACATCAGCTGCGTTTGCATAGGTCAGGCCTCTAGTATGGGCAGCCTTATTTTGGCTGCAGGCACCCCCAAAAAACGCCATATTTTGCCCCATGCGCGCGTTATGGTTCACCAACCTCTACTAGCAGGAGGCGGCCTCACGGGGCAGGTGACGGATATAGAAATACACACCAAAGAGCTGCGACACACTAAAGAAAAACTGACAAAAATCTATGAAAAACACACCGGAAAAGATTACAAAAGCCTAGCCGCCGCCATGGAGCGTGATTATTTTATGAGTGCTCAGGAGGCCATAGAGTTTGGCCTGGCCGATAAGATGGTAACTAGCCGCAAAACACGCAAATAGAAGGACCGCCACGGCAAAGGAGCCACCATTTGGAACAAACAACTGGAACAAAGATTGCAAAGCAGATTGCAAATAACCCAGAGGTTCTCATACTTATAACATGGCGCAATGCGGCGCAGAGCCCTTGCTTGGTGAGCATGAGGGCTTCAAGGGCTGACAAGGGCCCCTATTTGGGGTTAGGCCTTAGCTAGCAGATTGGGAAGGAGATTATGAGCAAAAAGAACAGCTACCGCAGCAGCAACCTTAATTGTAGTTTTTGTGCAAAGTCTCAAAAAGAGGTCAAAAAGCTTATCGCCGGGCCTGGAGTTTATATTTGCGACGAGTGTATTGATCTCTGCAATGACATCCTTTTAGAGGAAAAACAAAAAGACATCCAAGGCACGAGTGGGCGCTCGTTTAAGGTGCCTTGCCCTAAAGAGGTAAAGAGTTTTTTAGACGACTATGTTATAGGCCAAGAAAAAGCCAAAAAGTCTCTCGCCGTGGCTGTGCACAACCACTATAAAAGAATCAACTCCACGGGCAAGTCTAAAAAGAACGACGTTGAAATTGCAAAGTCCAACATTTTGCTTATAGGCCCTACGGGCTCAGGCAAAACCTTGCTTGCACAGACTATTGCTAAAAGCCTTAATGTGCCTTTTGCTATGGCGGATGCCACAACGCTCACAGAAGCTGGTTATGTGGGTGAAGATGTAGAAAATGTAGTACTCAATCTTTTGCAGGCTGCGGATTACGATGTAGAGCGTGCCCAAAAAGGAGTGATCTACATAGACGAGATCGACAAGATCACCCGCAAGTCCGACAATCCTTCTATTACGCGCGATGTTAGCGGTGAGGGCGTGCAGCAGGCTTTGCTTAAAATTTTAGAAGGCACCGTGGCCCACTTGCCTCCTAAAGGAGGGCGCAAGCACCCGCAGCAGGATTTTATACAAGTAGACACGTCTAATATTTTGTTTATCGTGGGTGGAGCTTTTGTGGGCATTGATAACATTATTGAAAACCGCACCAACCAACGCAGCATGGGGGTGGCGGCTTCTATTAAGACTTCTAAGGAGCGGCTTGTGTCTGGCGAAAACTTGCTAGACTCCATTGAGCCAAACGACCTTACGCGTTATGGGTTGATACCGGAGTTTATAGGCCGGTTGCCTGTTATTGCGGCCTTGTCTCCTTTGGACGAAAAGGCGCTTATGCGCATTTTGGTAGAGCCTAAAAATGCCATCACCAAACAATATAAGCAGCTTTTTTCTTACGAAAACGTGGACCTTGTTTTTACAAAAGATTCACTTAAAAGCATTGCTGAGGAAGCCATACGCTGCAAAACCGGAGCCCGTGGTTTAAGAGGGGTAATGGAAAAGGCCATGTTGGATGTTATGTATGATATCCCGTCCAAAAAATCGGTAGAGTCTTGCACCATTACGGCTGATGTGATCAAAGGCAAAAAGGCGCCTGAGTTAAAATTTGCCTCTGAAAGCAAGCTCGCTAAGCTTGAAAGTGACAAATCCAAAACCTCCAAAATTGCGTAGGCCAGTTACAGACTAGCCCAATCACCTTGAGCTCTTAAGTGCAGACTGCTATTGGGCCTGCCTGGGATCCGGCTCCTTGCGGAGCCTGCCAGGCAGGCATAATGAAACAAAAAATCTGAAAAACACCCAGACAACCATAACCGCTGCCAAAAACCTCTAGGCTTTAGTCCAAAAACCATTATGCCGACAAGGCTCTTAAAGCGCGGCATGCAGGCGCGCAAGGGAGCTTATGGGAAGATCAAAAAACGTCTCACCCGGTATTAGTAGGAATAAAACAAAAAAATCTAACACAAAAAAAAACAACCCAAAACTCAAAACCACAACCAAACGCAGCAATACACACGCCCCCTCTAAGAGCTTGGCCTTTCATGGCACCAAGGGGCTTGTGCTGCTAGTGGCATGCGTATTGGCGTTGCCGGTTTTTTATAACTCTTGCGAAGATGTTAGTTTTGTTAAAAACCCTGCCTCTAGAACTAAGCGCGAAAGAACACCCGCCAGTGAGCCTAAGGGCCGCGCGCCCACCAAGCCTGCTGTGAGTATTGCAGATATTGAGAGTCCTTTGTATGCGGGTGTGCAGGTAGAGTTGGAATTTGAGGCTTCAAGTGGCACGGCTGGCGCGGCTCTAAAAAAGCAACTTTGCAAACTTGAAGGCCTAGCGGGTGCGGGGTTTTTTGACTGCAATGCCTCTTACACTTCACCTGCACTTGAGGCAGGCGCGTATAAGTTTATAGTCAAAGCTCAAAACCGCGCAGACGCTATCACCCAGGTAGAAAAAAGCTTTTCTGTTTTGCCCTTGCCGCAAAATCCTGTCATAGGTACATTAAGCTTTGAGTCTGACATCACACGCACCAACAAACGCAGTGTAAAGGTCACGATCACCGAGGTACAAAACGACTTAAATGGCCAAATTGGTGTAAGCTTTTTTAAAGACAAAAGCTGTACCAACCCCATTCAAGGCTCACAAAACCTGCCTCACCAAGATACTCCCTATACGCTGGAAAGCATGGACGTAACAGACGACAATAAAATCATCATCTGCGCGCGCATTAGTAGCTCTCTCACCCAGTACGGCACCACTCACACAAAAGAGTCTGCCTGTATATGTAAGGAGCTGATCTACGACACTAAAGGGCCAAGCTTGCAGATTGTAGCACCTGCTAACGGCGCTGAATACGGCGCCACCGTGCGTGTGGGCTGGCGCGAAGTTAACGGCGTCGGCGACTTAAAACGCACCCAATGCCGTGGGCCTTATGCTAAGTCTGCCACTGCCCCTGCATGGCAAGACTGCACAGCTAACAAACTGCAAAACTTTAGCTCGCGCATCGAGGGTGCGTATATTTTTGAAGCTAAAGCTTGGGATAACTTAGATAACCTGGGAGACGTTGCAAAGGGAGAATTTGCAGTAAAGCCTTACAATCCAAGAAGTGTGCCTGCGAGTTTGTCTTTTTCACAAACCTACACCAATACACTCTCCCAGGGACAGGTAGAGCTTACTATCACCAGCACCCGCTCGCCTAGCCATATGCAGTTTTTTAGCGATTCTACTTGCAGCAGCGCTATGGGGGCTGAAACAGCATTTGCCACTACATCGCGCCCGGCTTTAGTGCGCAGCGGAGACAAAGCCTATGTGTATGTAAAACTTAAAGCTCCAAGCTCAACTTCAGGACAGGTCGACTACAGCAATTGCTTGAGCGCTTATTTGCTGTATGACGTACTTGCACCTACGGTATCAGTGGATGACATTGCAGACAAAACCTATGGCGAGCGTGTGAGTGCGTCTTTTGCCGTGACAGATACTGATAGCGGCATTGCGAGCACGAAGTGCGCAAACGCGCTTTTAGGCAGCACGCCTGTGTGGCGCGATTGCGCGGCATCCCCGGTGGTTTATAACAAAAAAGGCAAACTCGGCCTAGGGACATATAAGTTTTATGTCAAAGCCACGGACCAAGCAGGCAACGAAAGCCCCGCCATTAGCGCAAGCTACAGCATTGCAAACCCTACACCCCAAGACTTAACAGGAAGCGTCGAAATCGCTGCAGGCGCCAGCTTCACCCGCAGCACAAACTTAGACGTAAGCTTTGTGGCGCAGGACGCTACGCGTACATGCTTTTACACCGACTCCACTTGCTTGCAAGGCGAAGCATGTGAAAACTTCACTGCAAGCAAGCGCATGCAAAACCTTGTCCCTGGTACAAACCCTGAAGGCGCCAATACTTTAAATGTGTTTGTAAAATACAAGCACCTTGTACCTAATACGGCACCAAACACAAGAGTGGAAAACACCTCCAGCTGTGTGACGGATTCTATCATAATGGACACCACGGCACCTGTTGTGGCGATTCAAGCCGATCAAAGTGTTGCGAGTGTTACGCAAGAGTCCTCGGCAGAGGTGCACTTTTTAGCCCATGATGCAGGAGCCTCGGGCATTGCACAAGTGCTTTGCCGCGCATCTAAAGCGGCGTCTATTACCAGTGCGAGCTTTGCCGAATGCACGAGCCCTTTTAGTTTTGCACACACCACAGGCGGAGATTATAAGTTTGAAATTAAAGCCACGGATTTAGTGGGCAATGAAAGCGCAGTAGCAGAACACAATTGGTGCTATGGCGTTGACTGCGGACGCACAAATAAACTCGTAACAGCTAACAGTAGCACAGAACTCGAACGCGTAGGATTACTTTTAATCGTAGATAACTCGCAGTCTATGAATGATAAGCATGTAGCGCTATCTAAACGTGGTGTGCCAAGTTTGCTAGAGGCTATGAAGGGTTTAGAATATAGAGTTGCCGTGAGTACTACGGATTATTATGAGGTTCGAGGAGGCGTGGGAGACCCTTTTAGGGCTTTTATTAATCCACTTGGCAGCAGGCCTACTGAGGCCGGTGGCAGGGTGTGCCAAAACTTTAGGGCTACTAAAAACAGCAGGGCCCATTTTGTTTTAGACCGCGGCCCTGGACGCAGTGTGGTATCAGAAAACGACGACAACCCTGCTAGTTTTTTAAGCGCCAAAAATTCTTTAAGCCAAACTCTTTTGTGTATGAACGATGGCTCCAACCAAGAGAGCGGTTTGGGGAGTGTTTTAAAACTTATGCGCGCGTATCACAATAACAAAACACAACAAGCAACTCTTGATAGGAGCGGGCTTTGGTTTTTTCAAAACCTACGCCACCTAGTTGTGGTGCTGCTAACGGATGAAGGGGATGAGGATATATACGCCAAAACATTAAAAAAACTAGACCACATAAATTCTAAAGTGGTGCGAGACGCTGCGGCATCGATTTTTCCTCAAGCATCTTTTACGTGGCACAGTATTTTAAATAAGCGTGAGGACGACAAAATGGATGGTCACTACCAAGTTATTACCAAATTAACGAGCGGTTTGTTTGGTGATGTAGCTCGCATGGAGACTTATAACGAAGTATTAGAGGATGTGGCAGAAACAGCGCGCCGCATGGTGCTGCAGGCGCAGTTAGAGTGCCAGCCTTTAAACTACAAAAATGTAGAGGATTATGATAAGCAAAATTCTCAACACCGTTTGGTTGAGGTGCTAGATGTATCTGATCAACTCTTGTCGCCTCAGCCAAAGTGCACGGTGGGCAGCAATTTAAAAGTGGATTGCAAAAAATGCGTAGCAGACTCTAATGGCGCCCTCACCTGCACCGACCCTTTAGACACCGGCCAGTACAAATTTAAGTACCAATGCGCAGCAAGTTAGAGTGCTAGAAAAATAAAATTGGGCAATAAGAGCCAACTCCGGAGCAGCCTCTGCAAGAGGCGTCTGCGAAGGAGGTGGCGCATTACCCAATTTTATTTTTCGACCTATAAGGGATCTATGGCCCTGCGGCTTTGGGCGATCTCTAAGCCCGAAGCTGCGACACTCACGTCAAAGCTCCGCCCGTTGAGTAAACCAAGTTAGAGTGCTAGTAAAATTCTCTGAGGTAGAGCGGCGGCACACTGATAGCCCCAACGGGGCGTCCATCAGGGTGCCAAGCGTCCTACAGAGAATTTTGCGGCCTATAAGGGATCTATGGCCCTGCGGCTTTGGGCGATCTCTAAGCCCGAAGCCGCGACACTCACGTCAAAGCTCCGCCCGTTGAGTAAACCAAGTTAGAGCGCTAGCACTCTAACTTGGCGGAGAAGGAGGGATTCGAACCCTCGAGGCCCGTTTTAAAGGCCTACACGCTTTCCAAGCGTGCGGTTTCAACCACTCACCCACCTCTCCATACCCTGAACCCTTGCCATACTTATACACATAATACGATAATAAAATACCATGGAGACAGAGGCTACCCAAAGACCCCTTCAGATAAAGCTTTTACGTTGGGCCTTGCTGCTGTCGCTAGTGGGCCTGGTCTACTATATAGGTTGCGAACCCGCGCCTGACCTGGTATCAACCCTGTGTTTGGACGAGAAAGAATGCCGCCCCGCAGACCCGGGCAGCAACGTATACACCATAGAGCAAGAGGTATCCAAGCTGGATATTTTGTTTGTTGTAGACACCTCTGTGTCTATGAACCCCGAGCTAGAAAAGCTAGGCAATGCTTTTAGCGTCTTTATAGAGCGCCTTACTACCTCAGGTTTTGATTACCATGTGGGTATTGTCACCATGGACATGCAAACCGATGGTCACAGTGGAAATCTGCAGCCTTTCCGCGGCCCTGGCCTTAGCATTTGCGGCAATGCTTCGCCTTTTTGTCAGCACAATAGCGCTACTTTGAAGATACTAAAATCCAGTGATGCTAGCGCGCTAAGAATGCAGCATGGGGAGCTTTTTAAGGCCACGCTGACAGGTATTAAAACGGACTGCGAGGATACGAATCCACCCGAAGAACAAGGGCTTTGCGCTTTGGCGGCAGCTATGGAGGTTCAAAGTGCAGGGTTTTTTCGCAGAGGGGCTCACTTGGCAGTTGTGATGATTTCGGACGAAGACGAATGCAGCGATGGCGATTGCGCGGGCACTAGTACTAGCTGCTCTTTTGGCGGCACTCCTAACGCCAGGATTGCAAGAGTTAAAGAAAACCACAAAAACCTTATCGATGCGCACAAAACCGCTACCCAAACTTTTAGTGTGTACGCAGTGGTTATAAACGACAACGCATGCAGCACAAAACAAAGCCGTCAGCCTAACGATTGCACAACTGGTGCGCCGGGAGTCAACTTTAGCCAAGGAGTAGTAGGCAGCTCTTATGTGGCATTGGCTCAGCAAACCGAAGGAAAGGTGCTGGATCTGTGTGCCAACAGTTATCAGGGTTTGTACGATCAGGTTTTATTGCGTCTCGGAGCAAAGCGCACCGAGTTCAAGTTAGCCTGCGAGCCGTTAAAGGACGAGCGTGGCCGCTGGAGAGTGCAAGTGCAAATCACAAACGACGCCAACCAAGAGCCTAGGTTTGAAATTTCTGGCAATTTGCTTACTGTTACCGACACCTTGCCAGCTGACTCCAGCTTGCGCATCACCTACCACTGCTCCAAATAAGGCACAAACTATTTGTAATCGTCCTCTTAAAGAGAAAGGAGACTATGATATGGAAAACATGGAAAACAAAGCAGCACGTAGAGCGGGGGGAGGCTTTTTAGGCCCTCGAGTGGATTACATTAAAAAGCACTTTGCCGCTGAGGACCAGTTGCTGACTTCTATTAGAGAAGCCATGCATGCAGACAACTTGGGACATATGAGTCTTAGCCCTTATGAGGGACATATATTAAAGTTTTTAACCACTATGGTGGGTGCGAAAAAGGTGGTGGAGTTAGGTAGCTTGTATGCGTATTCTTCTGTATGGATTGCCCGTGGGATGGCACAGGCCTCAGCTTCGGGGGCATCGGACGAGAGGCCGGTGCTGTACTCGGTGGACCACAATCCTGAGCATATTGCAAAAGCTCGCAGTTTGTTAAAAGACACACCAGAGGCTGAGGTGATAGAATTTTTATGCTCTGAGGCGTTGCAGGCTTTAGGCTCATTGGACGGCAGCTTTGATATGGTTTTTATCGACGCTCAAAAGTCTGAGTACCCACGGTATTTGGATTGGGCTGCTAAGCATTTGCGCAAAGGGGGGCTTGTTGTGGGGGATAATTGTTTTTTGTTTGGTCATATGTTCCAAAATTCCTCAACTTGGGACAGCGCTAGCAACATTGCCCAAGAAAACATGGAAGCCTTTAACGCGGCCTTGGCTGAATCGGGCAAATTTACATCCGCCTGCTTCGCCACACACGAGGGCCTCGTAGTCGGCCAACTAAAATAAATTAGAGTGCTAGAAAAATAACCTTGAGCTCAAGTGCAGTCCCTTGGCAGCCTCTGCAAGAGGCGTTAGCCAAGAGGACAAACGGCAGCCTCAAGGTTATTTTGCGGCCTATAAGTGCGTAAGCATCAGAGTGCTAGTAAAACAAACTTGGCCAGTAAGTGCAGTCCCAAGGGCAGCTTAAGAAGCTGCTACCCTTGGGACAAACGGAAGGCCCAAGTTTGTTTTGCGACCTATGTGCGTAAGCATCAGAGCGCTAGCAAAAATGACTTCAGCCCTACGCAGTCCAGCTGATAGCGCCCTTGGGCGCGGGCCATCAGATGGACAAGTGGTCTTGCCTGAAGCATTTTTGCGCGCTAGACAGCTAAGGCTACTATGAGCCTGTAGCGATGTGCGTAAGCATAAAAGCCTAGTCTGAGCATTTGAGCAATGAGTGCAGTCCTCCTGGGAGCATCCTGCAAGGATGAAACGCCCAGGAGGACAAGCGATAGACTCAAATGCTCGAGGCGCGGGCTAGACAGAAGGCGATCTCTTATCCAGCGCGTGACAGCACCCAGTGCGTGGCGCTGTATTTTGCGGTGATTAAAGGGTATAATCACTGCATGTTTTGCGGTGATTAACATGTGGATATATAACCATCCGGATTGGCCAAACTTTACTTGGAACGCCCAGCGCTTGGCCTCTAAGCTAGCCAAGGTGCGCCATCAACAAGGACGCCTGCTTGGCAGCATGGAAGGCTTAGGCTTTGACCTCAAACGCAAAGTCAGCCTAAGCACCCTAACACAAGATGCTGTAAAATCCTCAGCCATTGAGGGCGAACACCTTGACTGGGAAGACGTGCGTTCATCCGTTGCTCGCAGACTCGGCATCAAGGTAGCGGGACTTACTAAAAGCAGCCAAGCAGCAGAAAGCCAGGTTGCAATTACACTGGATGCCACGCAGCAGTTTTCAAAAAAACTCACCAAAACACGCCTATGCAAGTGGCATGCTGCCCTTTTTCCCGCAGGCTATAGCGGCATACAATGCATTGCTGTGGGAAAGTACCGCACCCCACCCACAGACCCCATGCAGGTGGTATCTGGCCCAATAGGAAAATACAAGGTCCACTTTGAAGCCCCCAAAGCCAAAACAGTCGCAAAAGAAATGCAGGCTTTTCTTAAGTGGTTTCAAAAAAACACACCCGACCCTTTGGTGCGAGCTGGCATTGCGCACCTGTGGTTTGTAACCATACACCCTTTTGAAGATGGCAATGGCAGAATAGCCCGCGCTATTAGTGATATGGCACTAGCACAAGCCGATAACTCTGCACACCGCTTTTATAGCTTGTCAGCACAAATCGAAGCAGAACGCAAAAACTACTACCACCAATTGGAGCAGCAACAACTAAGCTCGCCGGATCTTACTCCATGGCTAGAGTGGTTTGTACATTGCCTAGAAAGTGCGCTTAATAAAGCTGAGCAGTCTTTAGAAAAAACCCTCTTCAAAGCCAGGCTATGGAATCAAATTAACCAAAACCCCGTTAATAAACGCCAGCGCCTCATTATTAACCTTATGCTAGAGGACCATTTTAAAGGGCATATGAACACCGCCAAATACGCCAAGCTAGCTAAATGCTCCAAAGACACCGCACTAAGAGATATTCAAAACCTAAAAGCACGCCACATACTTATACAAAACCCCGGTCGTGGGCGCAGCACAAGTTACAAAATTGCAAGTGCTGAGTGAAAACACATACAAGCAGTGTGCACCAATTATGGATATGCCTGCGCATACGCCGGTGTTGGATTTTTCTAAACCTCTCGCTGCACGTGGCGCCACAAACAACAAAGCGAACCCCACTTATTCTATTGGGCGCTATGGTGAAATAAGACCCACCTTGTATCCAAAACACTTTAAAAAACGCACCCTGCATGTGGGCATTGATCTTGGCGCCCCTCAAGGCACACCAGTACGCAGTTTTTTAGATGGCACCATTATCCACCAAGGCCACGACCCCACACCACGCGGCTACGGAGAGTTTTTAATAAGCTGGCACCCCGAAATAAAAATCACAGCCCTTTGGGGTCATATTAAGGCACACCAGCCCAGCGCCCACTGCACCAGTACTAACTTCACAAGAGACATAAAAAAAAATCAAATAATCGCCCACCTTGAGGCACCTCATAAAAACGGATCCTACCCTCCCCATCTGCACCTTCAACTTATACACGGCACCCCCCTTAAAAAGTCCATACCGCCCCAAGGAGTCGTAGACCCAGCCCTATGGCCAGAGGTTTCCAACACCTATCCCAACCCTTTAATGGTGCTCAACCTGCATCCTCTACTGCGCCAAAGCCTTATCTCTTGCGCCTTATAAAACCGATATAAAAGTAAACTCCACAAAGGACTCAACACCTTGCAAAAACCCGCCCACACCATAGCCATAATTGGCGCAAAAGGGGGAGTTGGCACCAGCACTCTGGCTGCTAACCTCAGCCTTAGTCTGGCGCGCGAAACAAAAGCCCGTGTGCTTCTGCTAGATCTCGACCCGCACTCTTTAGCAGACCAATGCCTTTTAACCGGTGCAAAGCCAGCAAAAAACCTGCACAGCACCCTTTCGCAACCGCTAAACTCTCAAACGCTTAATACCCTTAGTGGCAAAGTACGCGAGTGCCCGGCGTGGCACTTGCTGTCACTCAAAACCTTGGCTGAGGCCCATGCTCCCAGCACTCCACCTAGCACTGCCGAATTAAAGCGAGGCCTTACACAATTTGCTCGGCTGTATCAGTATATCGTGCTAGACCTAGGGCATGGTTTGGACACACTACAGTGCACGGCCTTAGAAAGCTCCCAGCTGCTTTTGTGCGTTAGCACACCCAGTGCTCTTAATATGGCACGCGCGCAAAGTTTGCTAAAAAACCTAGACCAAGCCATGTGGCCTAGGCAAATGTCTCACCTGGTGCTGAACCAATGCTCTACTGCAACCGACACCATGCCCGCACAAACCATAACCCAAGCCTTGCGTTTGCCTTTGCTAGCCCAAATGCCACGTGACGACGCCAGTGTCACCCGCGCCCTTAAGCATAACTCCTCTTGCGTACTTGTAGCGCCTTCATCACCCATGGGCATGGCTTGTAAAAAACTCACCCATAAACTTACAAGTGGAGTTTTGCAAAGAGCCGCCCAAGCACCAAAGCTTACACTGCGAGCCCAAGCATCTGACAGCTCCGCTGGCTCTGACAATGCCGATGCGCCCGATGCAGCATCACTTTTAAAAATGCAAATCCACAAAGAGCTTATTGGAGAAATGGATCTTAAAAAAGACCTTACCAAAGTAAAAGATAACCCCCAAAAAGCCCAAGAGCTCAAAATGAAAACCCAAGCCGTTATTGCGCGCCTATATGACAAACACAGCCACGGCGCAAACTACGACAGAAAAAGCATCGTCTCTCAAGTTCTGGACGAAGCCCTAGGGCTAGGCCCTTTGGAGGAGCTTTTGCGTGATCCGCAGGTTACAGAAATCATGGTAAATGGTGCAAAGCAAATTTTTGTTGAGCGCTCCGGCAAGCTCACACTGAGCTCTACGGTGTTTACATCAAACCTGCAACTGCGTAACGTTATAGAGCGCATTATGAGCCCACTAGGGCGACGCATAGACGAAAAAACCCCCTACCAAGATGCACGCCTTGCGGATGGATCCAGAGTCAACGCTGTAATAGAACCCCTAGCCTTAGATGGCCCCAGTCTTACTATTCGTAAATTTCCATCAACCCGTATTACTATGGGTAATCTTGTAAAAGATTTCCAAACCGCAACAGAAGCAATGGCGCATTTTTTAAAAATCTGCGTCGAGCAGGGGCTGAATATTATTATCTCTGGTGGCACAGGCTCTGGTAAAACCACTCTGCTTAACTGTATGTCTGGCTTTATTCCAGCCAGCGAGCGCATTGTTACAGTAGAAGATGCCGCAGAGCTACAACTTAAGCAAAGCCATGTTGTGCGTTTAGAAACCCGCCCCCCCAATGTAGAAGGCCAAGGCGCCGTTAGCATTAGAGACCTGGTGCGCAACTCTTTGCGCATGCGACCGGATCGCATTGTAGTGGGCGAATGCCGTGACGGCGCGGCACTGGATATGCTCTCTGCCATGAACACAGGACACGATGGATCTATGACCACGGTGCATGCCAATAATCCCAAAGAAGCAATATCCCGATTAGAAACCCTATGCCTTATGGCTGGCATGGAGCTGCCCATTAACGCCATACGGGATCAAATTGCAGGTGCTGTAAACCTCATTGTGCAAATCAGCCGCCTTAGCGATGGCTCGCGCAAAATTACAAGCATTACAGAAATCGTAGGCATGCAGTCGGATGTTATAACCTTGCAGGAGATTTTTCGTTTTAAAAAAGAAGGCTTTGATAAAAACCGCAAAATCCAAGGTCAGTTTCAAGCCATGGGTTTAATACCCACTTTTATAGAAGAGTTCGAAGCCCGAGGCATTAAGGTGCCTAGAAACATATTTACCTCTAGCACCAGCACCCAAGACATGCTCACCCATGCCAAAGCTACACCTGCACCCAGTGGCATGCGCCTTGTGAAACCCTCCGGCACGAACATACCCAAAGCTGCACCAACACCTGTGACAAAATCCACACCAAAACCCACGCCCGCACCGCTCGCTAAACCTAAACTTACTGGCCTTAAAAGGCCAAAACTCCACAGGCCCAGTATTTTAAAAAACACTAAAAAAGGATAACCCCTACACCTATGGACCTTATAGCATCACCGCTTTTAGGCAGTGCCCTTTTAGGGTTATGTGTTTTTGTAATTGTTTACATCTGGCTGGGACCGTTTATTAATTATGTGCATGCAAAACTTCTTGCACAGCGTGACGAAATTGTAGCGCTTATGGAGTTTTTGTTTTTAACCCCAGAACCCCAAAAGGTGTTTCGGTTTTTGGTGTTTCTAAGCCTTGCCATGGGGGGGGTGGTATTTTTAGCTGTGTTACCCCACACGCTGCCTGCACTGGTTTTGGGTTTATCTGTATCTGTGCTCGCCACACGTGTGCCTAAGTTTGTGCTGCTTTATATAAAGCGTGCAAGGGTGCAAAAGTTTACACAGCAAATGCTAAACGCTATGACTATGATGTCCAACGGAGTCTCTGCCGGGCTGAGCGTGGCCCAATGCATGGAGTGCGTGTGCGCTAACACCAACGGCCCCATAGCCCAAGAGTTTAATTTGGTTTTAAACAAAATGCGCCTCGGGCAAAGTATGGAAGAAGCCTTAAATGGCCTTAGCGAACGTATCGACACGCCCGATGTGCAGATGTTTGTTATTACCGTTAACCTGCTAAGCGCTACAGGCGGCAATATGGCAGAAATTTTTGCCACCACTGCCGAAACCTTGCGCGAAAGACGCAAGGTAGAAAAAAAAATCGAAGCCCTCACGGCACAAGGAGTGATGCAAGGCACTATCGTAAGCCTTATACCTTTGTTTTTGCTGATTGTGTTTTTATTGCTCGACCCTAACTATGTAAAACCCCTTTTTAACACTACGCTGGGGTGGTTTGTGCTAATTATCATTGCAGCCCTTGAGGCCATTGGGGCCTACACCATGCACAAGATAGTATCTATAAAGGTGTGAGACACCTTTATAGATACTATCTTGTGCTGCGCACGCTGTGTTCCCTAAGGAGCCACGTGTGGCCCCTTAGTAATGCCGCCTTCCGGCGGCTTCTGAACATACCAAAACCCTAGTCCTTTAAAATATTCACTCGACCGGGTGCTAAATCACGCATCAGCGCAGCCTCAAAAGCTGCTTCTTTTTCGTGTTGCTTAGACATAAATGCCGCATACAATAAATTTACCCCCAAAACGCCCAAAGCCTCATGCTGCTCCAATCGTGTAGGGTCCAGCATTTTTAAATGCAAAACCACATCCACACTAGGCGCCCCTATTTGCGGCTGAAATCTCAAGCCACACCAACAGTGCGAAGGCCCCTCCGCACTCAACTCAGCCCCACTACTGCGGCGCGAAGGCCGCACCGCAACCGTGTTGGCATAAACAAAAAACGCCTTTTTCTCTTTCAAATGCCCCAAACGCTGCTCTAAAAGCTCGTACTCATGCGACAACATACACTCCAAACGCTCGCGCGACACAAACCTGCCCACCTTGCCATAAATGGCATCGCTAAAATTTTTGTCATACGCCGACATGGTCTTGGCAATCGTAGAACTGGCCAAACCCGCTTGAAAAAAATACCGCGCCACCTCTTGACCCGCACCAATCTCAGCAAAGGTGCCATAATACACCCCACGCTCATTAATGCTTTGGGCCAAAGCTAAAGTCTTAGAACACTGAGCCTTCATAAATTTAGATTTTTTAAATGCAAAAAGCCCGTTAACGCTTTGGTCTTAACTTTTTAAAGTTAATCGGAAGCGTAGGATGCGCCAAAAACACCCCAGGCAAGTTCAAGTACCCCAAACGCCACAGGTAATCTCTTAGGTCTGTATCGAAGTTTTCAACAGCACGCAAGCTGATAATACGCGTCACTATAGGATGATGCTCCAACACATAGGGAGTTAAGGTGTTGTACGATACCAAATACATCAGCATACCCATGGGCGCCTCTTGGGCTATAAGTTTTAGACTTTGCGGAAAACCCGTCTCCGGCGCCTTGCCGCCAAGAGCCTTAGGCCGCAGCAAATCGCGAATAAAAGCCTTAAGACGGTGCCTTTCTTTAGGCTCTGCTTTCACCAAATCTAACAGCCTTCTGGTTTCTGCCAACACCTGCCCGGCCTCAGACATCTCAGGCGCAGATATCGCAATGCGCACACGCAGAGGCGCACCCCCGCGCGCAGAAGGCGCTTTTAATAAGGCCACACACGGGCCGCCTGGCTGAGCCTGCAAGGGCTGAAGCAAAGGCGCCGCTATAAGCACAACCGGGCAAGCAATTAAAAGAGCCAAAAAATACAACCGCACAACTGACATAAGACTTTTTCTCCTAAAAATTTTCCCGGCCTTTAAAAAGTGTGGCACAAGCAAGGCATTGAGTCATAGACACAGTGCAATAAGACATGCAAGCCCGAGGCCACAATGCCCCGCACCAAGGCTCTAAGGCCTTTTACAAGCGCTTGCTGGGGGGTTAGTATGATGGGCCCTACAAAAAGCCTTAATAGGAGCCTTGTATGGACCTTTTAGCTCAGGATCCTAAAATTGCGCAGCTTTTGCAAAAAGAGCTGCAGCGCCAAACGCAGGGCTTGGAGCTTATTGCGTCTGAAAACTATGTCTCTCTGGCTGTACTGCAGGCCACAGGGAGCGTGCTGACCAATAAGTACGCCGAGGGCTACCCGGGTAAGCGCTACTATGGGGGGTGTGAGTTTGTGGATTCCATAGAGTCGCTGGGCATACAAAGAGCTAAGCAGCTGTTTCAGGGGGCGGAGCATGCCAATGTGCAGCCGCATTCGGGCTCGCAGGCCAATATGGCGGCTTTTTTGGCCCTTGCGCCTCCAGGGAGCCGCATTATGGGTTTAGATCTAGCAAGTGGTGGGCATCTCACCCACGGCGCCAAAGTGAATTTTAGTGGTTTTTTGTACGAGGCCCACAGTTATGGTTTGGGCGAAGGTGGATTGCTGGATTATGAGCTAGTGGAGCGGCGGGCCCGGGAGGTGCGTCCGCATATTTTAATAGGGGGACATTCTGCGTACCCTAGAACAATGGACTTTCAAAAATTGTCACATATTGCCCAAAGTGTGGGAGCAAAATTTGTAGTCGATATGGCTCATATTGCGGGGCTTGTAGCAACGGATTTACACCCTAGCCCTGTGCCTTATGCGGATTGTGTTACCAGCACCACGCACAAAACCCTTCGCGGCCCTAGGGGTGGGTTGATTTTGTGTAAGTCTGAGTGGGCCAAAAAGGTGGATGCTAAAATTTTTCCCGGCATACAAGGTGGGCCTTTGCAACATATTGTTGCGGCTAAGGCAGTGGCTTTTGGTGAGGCTTTAACTGCGGAGTTTAAAACTTATTGCCAAAAAGTTATTGAAAACGCACAAACTCTGGCAAAGAGCCTTGAGGACTTGGGGTTTTGTATTTTAACGGGTGGCACAGACAACCATTTGTTGCTTATAGATTTTTCTAATGGAACTTTTAAAGGGCTTACGGGTTTAGAGGCTCAGGAACGTTTGGAGCAAGTGGGTATTACTACCAACAAAAACACCGTGCCTGGCGAAAAACGCCCTCCCTTTATAACAAGTGGTTTAAGGTTGGGAACGCCGGCTCTGACGTCGCGCTCTATGGGGATAAAAGAAATGCAGCAAATTGCTCACTTTATTGCAGAGGCTTTAAAAGACACAACCAAAAACCCTACAGCCTTACGCGAGCAAGTGCTAAAGCTCTGTGCTAATTTCCCAGCGCCAGCAAGGTTAGAGCGCTAGCCCACTTAAACTGGTATATACTCTGTGGGCTCGGGCTGGTGCGCAACTCATATCCAAAAAAATCGTCAATCCACACAAGCACCTTGGCCGCACCACATGCTTGCCGATCGAGCAAGGCGCCCAGAATCGCCCAGAGTATATACCAGTTTAAGTGGGCATACACATTATAACAGGAGCAACACAAACTGTTTCTAGTTGCAGAAAGAGCTCTAATAATTAGGCTTGCTCCACACACGAAACATATTCCAGTGCACAAGGGGCTGTATAGGCGCATAATATTTATTTGAGCAGCCCGTATCGCTTAGTATGCGCTTGGAGGGCCGTTCTCTGTGCCAGTGAGAAAATTCTACAAACTTCCTTTCCTTTCCTTTCCTTTCCTTTCCTTTCCTTTCCTTTCCTTTCCTTTCCTTTCGTAATATAAAAGAGTGTCACAGCTTTAAATTTTGTCATTAAAAAAGGAGCGCAAGTTCTAAAGGAGGATCTATATGCTAAGCCAGCTAATTTTAAGGGTCGTATCATTTTTCTTAGTCCTGGCGCTTTGTGTTTTTAACCTTGCTCAAGCAAACCAAGACTTAGAAGATTCTGCTAATGCTATGATGGAGGAATTTTTACAGTCCCCCATTGGAAAGGATTTTTTAGAGGACAGAAAAGCACTAGAGGAAAAAGTTAAAAAAATGCTGCCACACATGCGTCAAGCGCTGCATGCAAAAATTGCAAAAATCAAAGGAGAGCTCGCAGAACAGGAATACTTAGAAGCAGTAGAGGATTTTATACGAGAAGAGGCAGAATCACAGGCTGACCAAGATTTAGAAAAACGAGCACTGCTATTGGACGAGAAGTTTTTAGAGTATTTGGACGAAATCTACCCATCAGAAGAAGAAGTACAATCCATAATAGAAAGCACAAGAGAAGAGCTGCATGAACAGATTCGCCAGCAAACTCGCCTAGATCGCCACAAAAAAAAGGAGTCCAATTTCGAAAGCTGCTTAGATCTTTTAAAGCCCACCATCCACTAGTTATTACAAAGGAGATTGAACATGAAGTTGCGCCTGCTAAAAATACTGCCTTTGTTTTTACTTTGTTTTGTCACAATAAATGCTCCTATCACGCACTCGCACGCTTCAAGATTCCGTGCCATGAGGGGGCTTTTGGCATGGGGCGCCGATTTTTTTAATGCATTGCCTAACGTGCTAAACAAAGCAGATAATGCCGCGATAGATGTAGCCAAGGCAGCTAGGCGAACGTTTAATCACAAAAATATTAATTCTTCTTTTAATTTAGGCAAAGAAACAACCCAACTAGCTGCAAAAATAGATGGGAGTGGAGAGGTCATATTTATTAGTGGCCAAAAAGGAACTATAGAAGAAATTACAGAGCTGACAACAAACCGCATAAATGACGTACAAGTAAAATACCCTGGTGCCGAGCCACTTCCTAGCAACACAATCAGCCAAGCAGAAATGGATGGCCTTATAAACACGGTTATTGAAAGAGAAAAAATAAAACACATAAGTAGAGCTGTTCACATAATACCTTTGGACACAAAAACTTTGCTTCAAAATGAAGACGCTGGAGAATGGGCTTTTGAGCAAGTGAGTGAAGCAATAGGCAATATAAAAAATAATATTAAAGATGAAATAAGCAACGCATCAATACATGAAAAATACCTATTAGAAGCACAAAAAGAATTATTTTTAATACACATTCCTAATGCTAAAGATTTAACTCCAGAAAGCCTTAAAAAGATATATACATCATTAAATAAAAAATTAAAACCTCAAGACACAAAGTACAATATTATAATAAAATCATCAGATGCAAAACTATCAGGTCTGGAAAATTTCAAACACTTGCAAGCTCCTGGCACAAATGAGGAAGCAAAGTCTATAAACGCAGCAGCTAGCAGATCAGAAAATTCTTTTGCTAAAAATACAAACACCTTGCATATAGAACCTCCAACAAAAAAGGAAATCTTTGATTTTTTAAAGAATAAAAGAAGCGCCCTTGATAAGGAGTATTTAGACGATTTTTTGGCCATGCATGAATTAAATGGCTTGGATTTTGATAATATTGACCCCTTTGTAAGTGATAGCGACCTAGAGACTATATTTGATCGTTTAAAAGAAATATCAAACGGCAGCTTCACGCAGAGTGATTATACGAATTTTTTAAAAGAGCTTTATGAAACAAAATCACAAAAAATGCTAAGTTTTTTTAATGGAGAAAAATCTGCTGGCATATATAGTTATAATGCAGAAATAGCCGCCAGAAGGATGCGAGAGGCAAAGTCTGACCTAGAGGAATGGAAAAAAATTGCAGCAAAAAACCCAAATGGATTTGAAAGCAAAAAAGAGGTAAAGCGATTAGAACAAATAATTAAAAAACAAGAGGAAATCTTCAAGAAAGAAACTTTGTTAAATAACCAAATAACAAAAAAATTCGAAAATATTATACACCTAAAAGCTAGTGATGCTGAAAACCATGCGCTAGCAGACGCAGTGCAAGCCTATTTAAAAATTGATAAGAATGAGGCATTTTTTCACCTAAGCCATAATATGAAAAAACCTATGGCTGATATTTTAGAGAACCAAACATCTAAAAAAATACAAAAAGTAATGGAATTCCTAGAAGAAAAAGTTTATGGGAATTCAGCGTACAAAAATGCAGTACGGAACGCATATAAGAATATTTTAGCAGACCCTAATGGCAAGCCCCAGGTGATTTTTGTTGCAGGAGACCCAGGGTCTGGAAAAACCTCATTGGCAGAGTGGTTTGGGCATGCAGTTAAAACAAAACAATCGCCCAACAACAATTTATTACTAAAGGTAGATATGGCACAGCTTAATACTGAAGAGGCCGTGCGGGCGCTTTCAGGACCTGCTCCAGGATTTGTTGGTAGGGATTCTCATTTTTTCTTAAGACAACTTTTTAACAGCGACAAAGAGGTATTGGTTCTGCTGGATGAATTCGAAAAAGCTCACCAAAATGCTTTTAGCTTCTTTTTGCCTCTTTTCGAAGGCAAAAAAGTGGACAGCTTAACAAAAGATTTTGCAACCGACATGAGGGGGCGTATTGTTATTATAACATCCAATTTATTTAAAGACGTTGATAAAAAAATAGATAAATCTATGCTAATAACAAAACTCAAGATGGATGAAAAAGCTTCTTATAATATGGATACTATAGTGAAGCCTTTTGCTGACCGCATACCTTACTGGGTAAAAGCAGATCCCATAAGTGATGGAGCTCTTAAGCATATATTAAAGCGCGACCTAGATGCAAAGGTCTTAGAATTCAAAAATGATAAGCAAGTTACTTTTGAAATAGACGAAAAATATTTGGAAAAATGGTCTAAAAACATAATGAAAAGCACCACAGAACCTTCTGGCAGAGACGCGTCTCACGCAGTAGAAAGTATAAATGCTACAATAAAACCTCAAATAGAAGCAGCTTTAAATAAAGGATATTTTACAACAAACGACAGCGGCATCGAAGAACAAGTGGCTCTTGCAGTTAAAAAAGGAGACCGCGTAAGGGCAACACCTATAAACCCCGATGAGTCAGACTTTAGCAAAGTACAATTTAAGTACGAGGTTATTTATCGTGACTGAAGTATGTTCTCCGGCTTCCGGCTGTCGCGTACTCATGCCCTATTAGGGTTTTAATACTGTATCTTAACGAGCTCTACATTTTTACGCCTTACGCAGACGCGCCAGAGTCAGCTGGAGAACATACTTCAGCACCAGGGGCTAACACGCAAAACCTGCACCAGGCTGAATATTTCGTGCACTAAAGAACCCTTCATTTTGCAGGGTTTTTGGCGCAAGCATAAAAGTGCCAACAAAAATGTCCTCAGCCCTACGCAGTCTATCTGATAGCGCCGGTAGCTATCTAGTTTTCCCTTGAAATTTTGGGGCTCTCCGCTTACCACCTGCTTAGCACCCCATAAAGGGGCGCAGGTGGCTTCGCTATCCGCCCAAAATTTCAAGGGGCCACTTTTATGCTTACGCACCTTGGGCGCGGGCCATCTACGAGAGTGTGTACGCTTTGGACCTACAGATCGTCCAAAGCTATCGGCGCGTTGAGGGCTGTCTAGCGCGCAAAAACACTTTGAATGGGAGCCTCGCTTGCCACCTTGGCTGGCGCCCCTTGCAGGGGCTGCCAATGTGTCTGCGTCTCTGATCAAAGTGTTTTTGCTGGCGCTTTTATCCTTACGGGACAAGTGGGCCTGCCTGAGGCATTTTTGTGCACTAGACAGCTTCATACAAAGCACCAAAAACTCTGCAAAAACAGAACCCACAATATCAACAAATTTAACAATAATTACAAGCGCTTAGATAATACTTCAGCGCCGACTATTTACTAGAGGATCTTAGTGTGTTTACCCATCGCACGGGGCTTTGACGGAAGTGTCGCCGCAATGGGCCTAAAGGCGTAAGCATAAAAGTGTTAGTGGCAGTACCTTAACCGGAAAACGCAGACCCTTGGTCGCCTCCAAAGGAGGCATGCAAAAGGGTCAAGTGACGAAGTTAAGGTGCTGTCACGCGCTGGATAAGAGATCGCCCATCACGGCAGGGCCATAGAAGCTTCATAGGTCGGAAAATGCCATGTGGGACGCTTATCTTCCTGGTGGACACCCCTTTCAGGGGTTGCCAGGAAGATGCGCTTAATCCCATGGCATTTTCCTAGCGCTCTAACAGGTTTTTAAGTTTTTTTAATAGTCGGGCTTCCATTTGACGGACGGCTTCGCGGGTGATGCCATAGTGGTTGCCAATTTTTTGCAAAGACTCCGGCGCGTCACTTAGTAACCTATGATCAAGCACGTAGAGCTCTCGCTTTGACAGCCGCGCTCTTATGCGCGGCATGTTGCTAACAATGCTTGATACGCGCAGTTTTTTCTCTAAATTCTGTAATGGGTCTACTGAGGCGCTACATACGACACGTTCTTGCAAGGCAGGGCTGCTGTCGTCATCACCGCTAAAACGAGGAGCCTCTAAGCTAATATCACGCCCTGCAATGCGAGCGGACATTACTTTAATGTCCTGATCTTTGGCCATAAGCTTACCGCTAAGCTGCTTAACCTCTTGCAGCCCCAGCGCACTCAGGTCTTGAGACTCTTTTTGCAACTGGTAAAACAAACGCTTTTGCTCAGGCGTACGCGCCACCTTAACCATAGAAAACTGCCTTAACAAGTAGTCCTGTATCTGCCCGCGTATCCATAAAGAGGCATACGTTATAAGCCGCGTGCCCTTATAAGGGTTAAACTCTTTTACAGCGCGCATTAGCCCCACATTGCCCTCTTGAATAAGGTCTATAACATTAGCCTCAAGGTGCGCGTATTGCATGGCCATTTTTATAACAAACCTCAAGTTAGAGGTTACAAGCTTATGCGCTGCCTCTGGGTTTTTAGTATTAAAGTAAATTTTAGCCCACTCGAGCTCCTCTTCGCGCGACAGCACAGGGTACCTACGCACCTCTTGCATATACTGCCTCAAAGGATCCAGTGCAGGGCGCAAGCCGTGAGGAGTTAAAGCCTTTGTAGCTGCACGTTTATTTTTAGCCTTTACTGCAGCTTTGGTTTTTGCTGTTACTTTAGCTGTTGTGTTTGCTGTTGTGTTTTTTGGGGTCATAGCATGCATGTTTATAAGCTTATTAAAAAATTCACCCAAGTCGTATAAATAGGCCTTACCACAACACCTAAACCTCCTAAAAGAATCACCACAAGCAGCAGCATGCTGAGCACCATTTGATTGCGCTCGAGCCAGTAGTTAGCGCGGTACGGTAAAAAGCGAGCCAGTACTTTTCCGCCATCTAAAGGGTGCACAGGTATCATGTTAAACACCGCTAAAACGATATTAATTATAAAAAATGCATTTAATAGCTTAAAAAATGGGTTCCCCCAAGCGGTTTCACTTAACACATTAAATCCAGGGTTAGACTTTACAAACACCACCATACCCACAGCGCCCATTATAGCCAGAAGCACGTTGGCCAAGGGGCCCGCCAAGGCGATCCAAAACATATCCTGCACTGGTGACTTAAGATTGCGCCCATTTACAGGCACAGGTTTGGCCCAGCCAAACAAAAAAGGCACTCCAGTAAAAAAAAGCATCACCGGCAAAGCAAATGTACCCACTACATCAGCATGCACTAAAGGATTCAAGCTCAGCCTGCCTAACATTTGTGCCGTGTTGTCGCCCAGTTTATAAGCCGCCCATGCGTGGGCGTATTCGTGAAAGCTCAGCGCAAACAAAAGCGGCACAAAAAAACTAAAAAAGTTAATCACGGTTTCTTGGGTGTCGAAGCTCATTTTTTAGCCTCTGATTGCTTTTGCCAGTGCTGTTTCAGACGGGCGACAATATGCTGGGTTGATGTTCCCGGGCCAAATACCTCTAACACTCCTTGCTGGAGCAGTATTTTTTGGTCCTTCTCTGGCACGATGCCCCCTATAAAAACGGGTATGTCCAAGCCACGCGCTTGCATGAGCTTTTTTGTGGCCTCAAACAAGGGCAAGTGCGCCCCCGACAGTATAGAAAGCCCAATAAAGTCCACATCCTCTTGCAAGGCAGCATTTACGATCCTGTCGGGGCTTTGACGAAGCCCTGTGTAGATAACCTCAAAGCCCGCGTCACGCAAAGCGCGCGCCACAATTTTAGCGCCCCTATCGTGCCCATCAAGGCCGGGCTTGGCCAAAAGCACTCTGCATATGGGTGTCACGCGCGAAGCCTCCATGGTGTAGCGTGGGCGGTTTGCGCCAAGCTGCGGTGTCCCCCCGTGGCAACGAAACCATAGAATGGTTCACTATGCTTGGGGGCTGTGCTAAAACTACCTTAGTACGCGCTTGAAATAAAGCCCATCCCCAGGTGAGGGGCCAAGCAAGCGCTTTGTAGAGAAATTTATACGGGGAAAATTATGCAAGCCCTAACCCAATTGTCTGCTGAAGAAACAGAGCTGTCCCAAGCGGTGCACGATTTTGCCAAAGAGCGCATCCTGCCCCAAAGGGCGGCCATGGACCAAAAAGCCCAAATGGACCCAGAGATTATAAAAGAGCTCTTTACCATGGGGCTTATGGGAGTGTGTGTGCCGGAGTCTTATGGCGGCATGGGGGCAAGTTTTATGACGGCCTGTTTGGTGGTAGAGCAGCTGGGGCGGGTGGATGCTTCGGTAAGCGTGCTGGTGGATGTGCAAAATACTCTGGTGGCTAATGCGTTAATGAACTGGGGGACCGAGGAACAAAAGTCTAAATACTTGCCCCTGCTCGCGCAGAGCAAGGTGGGGGCATATGCTTTGAGCGAGTCTTCTAGTGGATCGGATGCTTTTGCCTTAAAGCTGCGCGCAGAGCCTAAGGATGGAGGCTTCGTGCTTAATGGTCACAAACTTTGGATTACCAATGCCGCTGAGGCGGAGGTGTTTTTGGTTTTTGCCAACGCCGCGCCCGAAAAAGCGTATAAGGGCATTAGTTGTTTTATTGTAGAGCGCGGTGCGACGGGCTTTACAGTGGGCAAAAAGGAAGACAAGCTCGGCATACGCTCTAGCTCGACTTGCGAGTTGCTGTTTAAGGATTGCTTTGTGCCAGAGTCTGCCGTGTTAGGAGGTATAGGCAAAGGATACAAAGTGGCGATTGAGACCTTAAACGAAGGGCGCATTGGCATAGGAGCGCAGATGCTGGGCATTGCCCAAGGGGCTTATGAGGCGTCCTTAGATTATGTAAAAGAGCGAGAGCAATTTGGCAGGAGCATTGCCTCGTTTCAGGGAGTGCAGTTTCAGCTGGCCGATATGCGTACCGATTTAGAGGCGGCGAGATTGCTGGTGTACAATGCGGCACGCGTTAAAGACAGCGGCAAGGTGTTTACTAAAGAGGCCGCTATGGCGAAACTGTATGCTTCGCGCGCGGCGGAGCGCATTTGTTCGCAGGCAGTGGATTTGTTTGGCGGCAATGGGTTTTCGAAAGAGTACCCGGTAGAAAAATTCTACCGCGATGCCAAAATAGGCCAAATCTACGAAGGCACCAGTAATATGCAACTGAGCACTATTGCAAAGTTAGAATTAAGTTAGAGCGCTAGCAGCAACTGAATAATCAAATTCGTCGCGAGCCCGGCGGCTACGTCGTCGGCCATGACACTAGCAGGAGACTTTTGCCGGTCTATCCACGAGATAGGCCAGGGTTTAAAAATATCCAGCAACCTAAACACCACAAACCCCAAAAGCATATTGGTAAACGACAGCGGCACCCCCAACATGCTCACCCCATAACCCAGCACCTCGTCCAGCACCACCTCAGACGGGTCATGGCGCGCGCAAGCTTTTTCGTACACGCCAACCGCTCCCACACCTAAAGCAAACAGCACCAGCACCAGCACGCCATGCCAAAACACTCCACCCCACAAAGACACCGCATACACCAAAGGCACACCCGCCAATGTGCCAAGTGTACCAGGAGCATAAGGGCTAAAGCCCAAGCCTCCACAACTTAAAAACAGCCGCAAAACCACACCACCACCACTTCTAAATGCTGCGCTTAAACCACATGGTGGGTGCTAGACTCCTGAAGCAAAGGATCCCACTGCGGAGTCAAGGCATGGCGCTTTAAAAAACCCACCACCGCAAACAAAAACACAGCCACAAAACCCAAAGCCACCCCCACCTCGTACACACCAAAAACCGCACCTTTTTGAAAAGCCTTAACCGAAGGGTACGCCAACCAATAAAGGTCCACATACTGCATCACCAAAACCAGCACACTCATTGCGCCCAAGGTCAAAGGGCACCTTTTGCTACCCCTTGGCAGCAGCACCAAAAAAGGCACCACAAACCTAAACACCAACAAGCCCAAACTCACCCACGCCCACGAGGCCTGCGACCGCGGTACATAAAAAATCGTCTCCTCAGGCAAGTTGGCGTACCAGATCAGCATATATTGCGAAAAAGCGATATACGCCCAAAAAACCGTAAACGCGAACATAAACTTACCCAGATCATGCAAATGCTCATCACTCACTAAAGACCTATCCAAAACCCCACACCTATAAGCACAAAACACCCCCAGCACCAAAGCCGCCATAGTGCTCTGAAACAAACCCGCAAAACAGTACACCCCAAAAATCGTACTAAACCAATGCGGCTCCAAACTCATAAGCAGATCCATACTAAACAGCGTGTAGCTCAAAGCAAACACCAACACCCCCGCAACACCCCAACGCACCAAGCGCGGCCACTCGCTTTGCTTTAAGCGCTCCTGCCGCAGATCCAAAAACGTCAGCACCCTAGCAAAAAGCACCCACAAACCAAAAAACACCACCAGCCTTACAGCAAAAAAGCCCTTGTTCAAATACGCAGCCTTATGCTGCAGCACAGGATCCTTTGCCACATAAGCCTCATTGGCCCACGAGTAAATCTCATCCACACCCAAAAGCAGCACCACCCCCAATACCAAGCCCCAAGGCACAAAACTTGCAAAAGCTTCGGCAAACCTGCGCAAATTTACGCTCCAACCCGCTTTAACCACATACTGCAAAGCCACAAAAAACAAGCCCCCCAAACTAAGGCTGGTGACATAAAAAAATCCCACCAAATAAGCCAACCACGCCCTTTGCGGATCAAGCCTCAAACCCACAAAAAAACACACCGCCCCCAAAGCAAAAAAACCCATTAACCAAGACTTATAATTTGCCAAAAACTTACCGCTACTATTACTCACACTACTGCCCGGTCCTTTTGTTTTGCTCTGCCATTTGCTCTGTTATTGGCCCTGCAAGTGCCGCACATAACCCACAATGGCCCACCTTTGCCAAGGCTCGCGCACTAAATTTTTATACGATCTCATCTGCCCATAGCCTTGGGTGATTATATGGTAAAGCTGCCCCGCCGCATAAGCCTTGACCTGCGCCGCAAGCAAGTCGGGAGGCTGCAGGGTTAAAAACTCCCCCACCGTCCCTTTGCCCCTACCACCCGCGCCATGGCATACGGCGCAGTAAACCCGATACAGCTCTTTTGCCTGCTGCAACTGCTCCAAACTTAGTGCCTGCCACTCCGCAGGCGCTTCAAGCGCGGCGGAGCTTTCAAAGCTGTGCTTGTAGGGCTCATGCCCCATAGGTAAAGTGCCCCGAGGAGGCAACATGGCAGCAGGCTTGCCCCGCGCGCCGTCCCAGTCTTGGGCCTTTAAAGATCTTTGATCCATCATGCCACGAATAAGCTCAATATTAGTGCGGTTCTTGCCCCCATTGCATCCCAAAAGCCCCCAGCAAATCAGTGCACAAACCAGTACCCAAATCAGTGCCCCAAAAGCACCTGCCCCCCAAAGCCGCATACCAAATTTTAAAACACTAAGCATACACACACGCCTTAAAATACAGCTGCCTTAATATCAATGGCCGCACAGTCTTTAAAAATTGCGTCCAGCTGCTCCGTACCCACACCCGCTGAGTGCGGCACAAAAATACCAAACCTATGGCAGCTTAAGGACTCATCCAGCACAGGAGGCGCCACCTTAGGCAAAGCCTGCACCACCAGCATAGTCAGCACACTGCCCAAAGCCGCAAATAATATGGTGCACTCAAAAATCACCGGAATAAAAGCCGGCAAACTCCACATAGGCTTACCCCCGATCACTAGCGGCCAGTCCGAAGCCGAAGTCCACCAAGTAAACCACACACCAAAACCAAAACCCAAAAACGCAAACACAAACGTAGCATACGGAATAAACGACCGCTTTAAACCACAGGCGCTTTCGATGCCATGCACCGGATAGGGCGAAATCGCCTCAAAACCCTCCGACCCCACAAGCTCCCGCACCCGCGCCGCCGCACGCAAAAAGGCTCCCTCTTCCTCCCACAAGGCCACACGCCCAGGGATGGTCTTGGAGCTCAGTTTCTGCTCAATATAATCCACACATTTACTTAACTTACTTAGCACCACCTAGCTCCCATCTGTAGGCTTATGCCCACGCCCGCCCAGCAAGGGCTTTAGCTCTGCAATAGAAATTGCCGGCAAAACCCGTATGTAAAGCAAAAACAAAAACAAAAACATCCCAAAACTCCCCACCAGCGCGCCTTGGTCCCAAAAGGTCATATCAAAAATGCCCCAATTCACCGGCAAAAAGTCCGCATGCAAACTCGTAACAACAATCACGTACCTCTCAAACCACATGCCCAAATTTACAAACAACGAAATCACAAACATACTCACAATATTGGTGCGAAAAAACTTAAACCAAAACAGCTGCGGTATCAAAACATTACAACTCACCATAATCCAATACGACCAACCATAAGCCCCAAAGGCCCGGTTGAAAAACACAAACCCCTCGTAAGGCGAAGCCGAGTACCACGCAATAAACATCTCACTCGCATAGGCATAGCCTACCATTAAGCCCGTTGCCATAATGATTTTGTTCATGCTCTCCATATGCGACAAAGTGACATAATCCTTAAACCAAGGCACCAGCGCGCGCACCAGCACCATTAAAGTCACCACCATACCAAAGCCAGAAAAAATCGCCCCCGCCACAAAATAAGGCGGAAAAATCGTAGTATGCCAGCCCGGCAGCTGCGCCACCGCAAAATCAAACGACACTATAGAGTGCACCGACAAAACCAAAGGCGTCGCCAGCCCAGCCAGCAACATATACACAATCTCATAGTGGTTCCAATTACGAGCCGTGCCACGCCAACCCAAACTCAAAATACCATACACCCTCTTGCGCCAAGGGTTTTTACTGCGGTCCCTTAAGGTTGCCAAATCCGGCACCATGCCAATGTACCAAAACACCAACGACACCGTCGCATAAGTGCTCACCGCAAACACATCCCACACCAAGGGAGAGCGAAAGTTCACCCACAAAGGGCCCCGCTGATTCGGGTACGGCAACAACCAATACGCAAGCCATGGCCGCCCCGTATGCAGTACCGGAAACGTCCCCGCCACCATCACCGCAAACACCGTCATCGCCTCCGCACTGCGCGCAATCGCAATGCGCCACTTTTGCCTAAACAAATACAAAATCGCCGAAATTAACGTCCCCGCATGCCCAATCCCAATCCAAAAAACAAAAGTAATAATATCCGTTCCCCAACCCACAGGATGGTTCACCCCCATAAGGCCCATCCCATACGCCACGATCATCCCCATACAAAACACATACAGCACAAACAAACTCTTCGCCCCACCTAACATAGCCAGGTACTTCCAACCCGGCCAGGTCTCAGTTAACGAAGCCACATCGTCACTAATCTGCTTGTACGTCTTAGGGCGCGCAAACATACGCGGCCTTATGCCGGGCGCTTTGCGTACCGCATTGGCCTCATTCAGAGGCGCGGTGCTATCGCTCACTTCACTCCCTCCGCATCCCCACTACCAATACACAACTTGCCACCACCGGTAGCGGCACTGTCACTCACTTCACTCCCCGCTTTAGTGTCCATCGCTGTGTTTGCCTTTAAGCTCAGGCGCGTTGCGCACCTTGGTCTGGTAGTGCACCGCCGGCTTGTTGTTAAGCTCCTCTA
Source organism: Bdellovibrionales bacterium (assembly GCA_965116155.1). Classification (GTDB taxonomy): domain Bacteria; phylum Bdellovibrionota; class Bdellovibrionia; order Bdellovibrionales; family UBA1609. Next base: position 1,363,304 of record OZ220488.1, on the reverse strand, counting down.
ACAAAGTGTACGACCGAGGCTCTTGCAGCTTGCGGCTCACTTGCGAGTTAGGGTCGTTCAAATCTCCAAAACTAATAGCCTCTGCAGGGCAAGCTACCTGACAGGCCGTTTGCACATCATCTGCCTTAAACTCCTCTCCACGCACGCGTGCTGTGTGCTTGGCATAAGTAACCTTATGTATGCAGAACGTGCACTTCTCCATCACCCCACGCGAGCGGTGCGTTACCTCAGGGTTCAAGGCCATATGCAAAGGGCTTGTTACTTTAGAGTAATCAAACCAATTAAACCTACGCACCTTGTACGGGCAGTTGTTTGCGCAGTACCTCGTGCCCACGCAGCGGTTGTAGATCATGTCGTTTGTACCCTCAGGCCCATGCACGGTGGCCGCTACAGGACACACCGTCTCACAAGGCGCATTATCGCAATGCTGGCACATAACCGGCATATGCACCACCCCAGGATCATCGGGCTCACCGGTAAAGTAACGATCCACCCGCATCCAATGCATCTCGCGCCCCTGAAGCACATACTCCTTACCCACAACGGGCACGTTGTTCTCAGACTGACAAGCCACAATACAAGCCCCACAGCCCGTGCAAGAGTTCAAATCCACACCCATGCCCCACTTGTGCCCCTTGTACTCATGCTCGCCCCAAAGCGAAAACACCTTGTGCCTATGAATGCCCGAGCTCGGGTCGTCCTTATACTGGCGCCAAGTCTGCTCTACCACAATCTGGCGCCCATGCTGCGTATGAAAACCTTTATCAATGCTGTGATGCCCTTGCACATTTGCCAGAGCATAACGCGCGTACAATTCCTTTTTTCTAACCCCCAACACCATCAAGCCCGCACTCACCCTGCTGCCGTGTGCCCAGGCCGTAAGATCAAAAGCATTCACTCCCACTAAAGTGCCCACACGCCCCGCACGCGTGCGCCCATAGCCCACCGCCACGCCCAAAGTATTAGCCTGCTGGCCCGGCTGCACATGCAAAGGCAATACTGTGCGGCGCCCTGTGCCTAAATCCAGCTCCAACATGTCACCCTCAACCCACCCGCGCGCGCGCGCAACGCGCGGTGCAACGCTCAAGTAGTTGTCCCAACAGATTTTAGACACAGGGTCCGGAAACTCCTGCAGCCATGCCACATTTGCCATATCGCCCGAACCCAAACCCACGCTCTCATAAAGCACTAACTCTAAATCCGACTCCGGGCGACGCGCCAATCGCCCCACCTCAGCCAGCAAAGGCTTAAAAGCTTCAGCGCGAAAACGCACCCCCTCACTGCCTTGCCCTTTAGCTCTTTGGCCCACGACCCCTTTAGATAACCACTCCTGCCAAAAGGCCTCAAAGCCTCCCTGTGGAGCACCCTTTGCCGATTTAAAATTGCGGCGCCAGTAATTTTGCAAATACGCATGCCACAAAGATTTTTCTGCCAAGTTTGCTGCACCATTAGAAGGCTTTGAAGAGGTTTTGGAATTTTTGCTCGCCTGCATCCATGACAACAGCGACTCTTGCCTCGCGCGCGTACCGTACAAAGGCCTAATCGTAGGCTGCTGAATACTATACACACCCCTTACAAACTCGTTGTCGCCCCAGCTCTCTAAAGGGTGGTCTGCTGCAGCTACCCAGTCCGAATGTAAAGCGGTCTCGTCATCCGCCCCACCCACATAAACCATAGCCTTTAAACGCGGCAGCACCGACCTGCCAAGTGCCCCCGCCGAATACACCCAGTTCGTGCCATAGGCCAACACAGTGTTAACACGCCCCGCGGTTACGTCTTGCTCTAAATTGCCCAAATCCGCACTAGTGCGCCATAAGCTCCGCGGCGCCATAGCAAAACTTAAAGTGTTTTCGTTATTACCCAACAGATGGTTTAAGTAGTTCACCCCCGTATGCAAACTACGCCTATTAGCCGTCGCTCCCGCCAAACCTCCTGCCAAAACCAAACACTCCCCACGGTGCTGCCACAAACGCCGAGACAGGTTTTTAATCACTCCACGCTCCACCTGTAGGTGCTCCATACGACCCGCAAGAGACTGCACAATCTCCTTTGCTGCAGAGTTTAGCGCAACCAAACCCGCCTGCCCCAGCTCGCGCACCAAAGCCCAAGCCACCAGGTGCCAATCCGACGCCCGCAGCATATAGCGCGTATCCGCATTGGTGCCCGTAAGGCTCATTAAAGACTCAAACACCACCAGCTCGTTCATGGAGTTAAGGTTTTTTCTAGCCTTTGCAAACAGCGCCGTACTGCGCACCGCTGGGCCCGATGCGCCTAAAAAATCCCCCCCCAACGACAGCACCATCTTCGCAAGCTCCGGCCTATAAACCGGCCGTACCGCGCTCCCGTAGCACTCTTCATAAAAGCGCTCCGCTCCATCACCTAAAGGGTCATGCACATACAAGCGTGCACCAAAGTGCTTTGCAAACTCTTCCACCAAATGCCTCTCAGTGGGTGAAGCCGTAGGACCCACCACCAGCCCCAGAGAACTGCGGGCTTTTTGCAAAAGCTCCAATACGCCTTGATCTAGAGCTTGCCACTTGGGCTGCACAGTGTCCGAGTTGGTGCGCCCCTTATTAAACACCCGCCCCAAAGGAGCCTTTAAACGATCCGGGTCGTACAGGCTTAGCAAGTGTGCATGCGCACGGGCCGACATTCCGCCCCTTACGCCAAAGCTTAACCTATTGGCATCGGCATTGGCGTCTAGCTTTATAGGCCGCCCCTCACGGGTCGTTACCACTAGGTTAAAGCCCTCAGCGCCATCAAAATAACTAGAGGCATAGTAATTGTTCACACCCTGCACCACCTCTGCAGGGCGCTCCACATAGGGTACAATCTTCTGCGCTGGTCGCCTCAAACAGCCCGCGCTCCCCAAGGCAAGGCTCGCACCCATGAGCTTTAAAAACTCCCGCCTGCCAGGGCCATCGGTGGCGCCCTCTTTAAGGGGAGAGCTAATAAACTCCGTTGACGTTTTGCTTACTGCTGCATTTTTAGCTGCTGCATTTTTATGGGGGTTATTTTGCGACGACACTTCGGCCTCCAGCGAGGCCTCCCCAAGGCTGAGCCAGTAGGGCGCAGGGTGCACCTCTTCGCTCGAAACCTGCTTTACATTGTTTTTATCAGACGACACTCTCAAACCACCTTAGGTTGCTTCCCGTCCCGCTGCGTCCATTTGCCCAACCTCTTGCTCAACCTCAATAGTGGCAAGTGGCGCAGTTTATAGGAGCGTTATTCTCCGGCTGACGGTGACAGTTAACACAAAACCCCATAGAAAGGCTGCTAAATTGCTCCACAACCTCCATGCTCTCCACCGGCCCATGGCACTCTGCACAACTTTTGCCCGCGCGCGTATGGGCTGCGTGGTTGAACTTTACATGGTCTGGCAACAGGTGCACCTTTTGCCAGCCCACGGGCACACCATCCGCGTAGTGCTGCTTTAGCATGCTTAGAGCTGGGGAGTCTTTTTTTACAAGAGCGTGGCAGTTCATACAAATATCTAAACTGGGCACACTGGCTGCGCGCGAAACATCCACCGCAGTGTGACAATAGCGGCAGTCAATCTGCAGCTCCCCAGCATGCCTTTGGTGCGAAAACGCAATCGGCTGATCGGGGGCATAGTTTTGGTTGTACCCCACCACCACACGGTTGGTCGAAAGGGCCCAAATGCCAAAGCCCAAAAAAACGGCCACACAAACCAAAATCGCCGGACCCAAAACTTTTGCTCCCACAACCCCAGCAGGGTACTGCAATTGTGTTTAGAGCGCTAGTAGAATTTTCTGGGATAAAGCGGCGCTCCTGGCGCAGCCTCCGTGCGTAAGCATAAAAGTGCCAACAAAAATGGCTTCAGCCCTACGCAGTCCAGCTGATAGCACCTTTAGGTGCGGGCCATCAGATGGACAAGTGGTCCTGCCTGAAGCATTTTTGTGCACTAGACAGCTAAAGGCGGCCACGACAGAAGCAAGCGTCCCACAGAAAATTCTGCGGCCTATAAGGGATCTATGGCCCTGTAGCTTCATAGGTCGCAAGACCACTGGGGGCTTTGCTTGCCTCCTTGGCTAACGCGCCTGAAGGCGCTGCCAATGGGGCTGCGCCGCATACCAGTGGTCTTGCTAGCGCTCTGATGCTTACGCATTAAAACCTAGTGGTTCTGGGCATGGGCGCAGTGGGCGCGTTAGAAGACGCGCGCGCATAATGCTGCGCAACACCCAAAGCCACGCCTCCTAGCAGCACAGCTCCCACCGCTACCCAAGGCCCCTTGCCCCCAGCCTTAATGGCTTTAGGGGCGGTATTTTTAAGCGCTAACTTGCGCGCACCTGTTGCGGAGCGCGTGCGTAGGCTCTCCTGATCAGCCGTGTCCGTTTCCAGACCCTGACGCTGCGCTTTTAGCTCCCTATACAAAGCCAACAAGGGTGGCGGAAAAAGCTCCGGATCAGGGTCTACACGGGGCATGGTTTCCATAGCCTTAAGGAGCCAGAGTTTTTTCTGAAACCCATCCTTAGACAGCTGCGCCAACCTTAAATAACTGTGAAAAAAGCTCTGCCTCTGCACGGGCGAGAGCTGCTCGCTATAGGCGCTCTTTACCAGCCACTCAAACTCGTGCTGCGCCTTTTGCGCTTGCCCTTCTTCAAAAGCCTGTTGCGCCCGTGCAAACTGCTCGTAAAAAGCGCTCACAGCCCAAGAGGGCGCGCTCATCCCAATACCAAGCCCCACCAAACAGAAGCCTTTTAATAAAATACCTCTCATAACCAGATACCTCTCATAACCAGCCTCCTATGGAAAAAACCACCTTCACTAAAACCCTCAACCAAGTCAACCGCACCAGCACTGTTAACCAAAACGGTTAGGGATTAAACAGCACCGCCCTGTAGTCTTTGCTTTTTTGGTTCTCAGGGCGCCACAAACTAGACGCACACTCTCCCTTAAGGGCCCATTTATCCAAGTCCCACCAGCTTTGGGTTTTTTGCTGGTGTATAAAATTTTTTTTTAACGCATATTCAAAATACGGCCCCGTACCCGCAAGCCTATACACACCCAAAGCCAAGGGCGAGGAGCGCATTGTTAAACCGCGCCCAATCTGCTTGCTAACTTCCAGGGATTTGCGCTTTTTTTGCACATCTAAATGCTGCACCCTTAAAAATATCCTCTTCTGCTCGCGTGTTAAGCGCTTAAGGGCTTTTATTGTAAGAGCTTTTAATATTATGCCTGTTTTTATTATGTTTGTTGCTTTTTTAAGCCTTTTTAGGCGTTTGATTTTTCTGTCGTTTTTTAAAAGCCGATTCAGCTCTACGCTTAAAAGATCCTGATAATGCAGCTCTAACAAACGGCATGCACGCGACACCTGGCCCACAGCCACAAGTCGCACCCCCACAGCACCCAAGCCCAAAAATAGCGCCACAAAAAAGGGGGTCAAAATCAAAAACTGCAGCATCACCACGCCAGGGCTCACCCTCAAGGTTTTTAACGCATCGCTCAAAAAAGCACCCACCTAGATGTATCTATGAGTTTGTCACTACGTTTTACAAAATTTAAACGCCTGGCTTTATGCATAAGATTAAATAAACTCATCGATGCTTTGTGCCTAATGTGCACACCCAAAAAACTCCAACGCCAATCCATTAGGGTTTTTTTAAACTTTTGCTCTAGGGTGAATTTTTTAATCTTCACCCGTCCTGCAGGCAGGCCGGTGTTTATTTGTTTTAAAAAATCCGCCTCACAAAATTGGGGGTCGTTTTTTTCTAACAAACAATAATGCCCCTGGGATGCCTGATGCGACAACCACACCCTAGCCCATGAGATGTAGCTAATAAAAAACACACCCGCAAATAAGACCAACCCCACAGGACAAAAAACCACAAACTCCACCAAAGCTTGGCCGCTTTGTTTCAAACTACTTTGCCTTGTTCGTACTAGCTGCTTTGTCCGGACTGGCTGACCCGTTTAAAAAAGTGCCCATATCTTTTTTGCTGTAATCACTCTCTTCGGGGCTTTCTTTTACTACGGATCTCTTTTTACCCTGCAAAGAAAAAGTAATCTCCGCAAACTTGGCTCCCACAGTATGCTGCAGCAATCTCAACATACCCAAACTCGCTACAGCCATAAGGGCTATCAAGATCAAATACTCCACCAAAGCCTGACCCCTTTGTTTGTTTTTAGATCGCTTTAACATACCCGCCTCCTTCCATCTCCTTGGTAAGGTTGTGTTGTTTTTTGAGGGGAGTTTTTTAGCGCCCCTCAACGAGCCTCAATAAAACCCACATAAGAGACTTTGTGTCAATGACAGCACGCGCCAAAGCCGCTTGCGCGTGTTAGTATGAGAGGTATGGGGAACAAAGATCCGCGCCCAATGACAGCTGGTTTTAGCTCGGCTGGTTTTAGCTTGATGGAGCTGATGTTGGTTTTAGCTATTATGGGGGGGCTTATAGCGCTCGCCTACCCGCGGCTAAACAAAAACAACAGCGAGCTAAGGGCCTCGTTGCGGCGGATTGTGGTTTTAAGCCGCCAGTTGAGGCAAAAGGCCAAGCTCAGTGATCGCACGTACCGCATAGCTTTTCGCTTTGCCTCCGATCGCTTGGCCTCCGGCGCAGGGGGTGAAGAAATTAAAAGCGCCTACTGGGTGGAGTCGGGGCCTAATGCCATTTTAAGCTCTGGGGACACAAAAGGCATTCAACCCTTATCTACGGGCAAAGAGTTTCAGCAAGATACTGAAATTATGAAAGAGCCACGGGAGTTTGCACTGCTAGAGCTTGATCATATTCTGTTTGGCAGCAAAGCGCGCGCAGACAAAGGCATCGTCTACATACATTACTTGCCTGAGGGGCTGGTAGAAGAAGCTGTAATAGTGCTCCGTCAGGGCAATGCCGATCCCCCTAACTACTGGAGCCTAGGCGTACACCCTCTGACAGGGCGCATCAAAATTTTAAGTGGTCTCAAAGCTTGGCAAGATTTTAGCGAAGAAGAGCAAGGTTAGAGCGCTAGTAAAATTCTCTGAAGTTAAGCGACGGCATACTGATAGCCCCAACGGGGCGGCCATCAGGGTGCCAAGCGTCTTACAGAGAATTTTGCGACCTATGAAGCATCTACAAGCCTATAGCGAAGGGCCAAAGGCCCGAAGCGACCACACTCCCGTCAAAGGCCCGTAGCCGCGATATTCCCGTTAAAGTCTCGTGTTTCTAGTAAATACAAATTAGAGTGCTTCAGATTCACCTAGATGGTTAAAAGCCTCGGACTCTAGCGCTGCGATTTGCTCTAAAATTTTTAGCACCTTATCTCTATTGTAACTAATCAAAGGAAGGTCTCCTTTAGGAGGTGCCACATCATTTAATAAAGGATCTTCAGGAGCGCTCTCTAGCTTTGGCGTCTCGAAATGCTCCAAAGGAGCCATGCCATAGGCACAGCGAATGGCCCTAACATCAGACCCACTTAAGCGTGCAAGCGCTTTTGTAGGCTTATCGCTGTACCTAGTCATTATGCTGCTAGGATCTTGGTCATTGTGATCCAGGCCTAGGGTATGCCCCATTTCATGCAGTATGATTTCATAAAAAAACACTTCCTCATGGGATGTACCTGTTATTTGATTTACCAAATGGTGGTCACGGTTGTTGATAAAAATTTGTGAAAAAAAAGGTTTTGCGTATGCGGCGGTATCGTGTTCAATGCCCCTGTTCGACCAGTAAAGCAAAGGGTCTATTCCCGTAGGGCCTATGGTACCACTAGGCACGAATCTATTATGATCCTGATTAGTCGGGCCTGTACGATCTCGTAGAGTACGAGCTAGGAAACCCACCAAATGGCTGGCATGCTCTAGGATGAGCGCAATCACTTTGCCGCTTTTTACGTTTGTTTTTCTACGCCATTCGTCTTTTGAAAAGGTGATTTCAATTTGAGCACCTTGAGGCAAGTGCTGGTTCCACACTTTGGCTGCCTCCTTTATGTCTGCATGAAAACGGGCATCTACCTCAGGAGTGACATAAAATACTAGCCCCCCTAAAAACGTGACATATTGAGCTACAGCACCGTCATACATTGTGGGCGTGATATCAGGCGATGCGCAATAAGGTTCGTTCGCCCATAGGCTTTTGCAAAGCAGCATGGTCGCTGTACATATTAAGGCAAGGGCGTAATTTTTCATAAGGCTCATCTGGACTTCCATTTTTTAAAGTTTTTGCAACACATGTAGTGCCCAAAAGTGGCTCCATTGTAACTAAAGCACCAAACACTTAGCAAAATACGTGCCAATCACAACAGATCGACCCCTGGCAGAGTCATCACTTAAGGTCTTTAGAAATCACACTGCTGTCAAAGGCCCGCGCACCGCGTTAAAATAAAAACCCCTTCCATCCCCTCCGTACCTGTAGTAAGAGAGAGACTTGTGTATGAAAATAAAGGAGCGGTGTTGTTATGAAGCGTGGGTGCAAAGCTTTTAATCGATGTGTGTTGGCTTTTATTTTGGGGTTTGGCGGAATTGGCTCGGTACAGGCGGCACCTGCAAAGAGCCCGGATAAACAGGCTATAGCCTACGCGTATATGCAGCAAACGCTTGAGCGGTGCTCCCAAGATGCAGCCGCAAAGTTAGAATTAGTGCGCGAGACCAAGGGGCAGGCTCCTTTTGTGGTAGGCCTATTTTTTGCCACTCTGACTGCCGCTAGCATAGGTGTTGGCGGACTTTTTACGAAATTTTTTAGGTCAAGATCGATCGGATGGAGCATACCGATAGCTTTTGTAGGTACTGGTATTGCGACATATTTTTATACTGATGATACTGCGATTGATACTTTTGACGTATCGAGTGTATCGGGTGAGCCATCTAAGGCCTACTCGGAGTGCCATGGGTTATTTCAAGTGACTGTAGAAAATGGCAAAGTGTTATTGCAAGAGCAAGACAGCTCTTTTGGGATTCGGTGCCTTTTAGATATGGAGATTGATCTTGCCGGCTTGCCAAAAGGTACAAGCCCATTCCAGCAAAGTGTTTCTTCTGTAGACAGCTTAGAACAAACCATCCTCCCACTACCTATCCGGTACGAGACGTGCGAATTAATTTAAATTATTCGCTGTACTAATTTTGCGTTCGTCCTAAGGCAAGTGCAACGAGCTGCAACTTTTTGCCCTTGCTGACTTTTTAAAGTTTTACGCGGGAGGCCTGCCACTGGAGCTTCAGCTGTGTGTGATCTAAAAGACAGCCAGGAAGCAATTAACCACCGGGCACAAAAACGCCAAACCCACTCCATACATACTCATTAGCCTTAACAATTGGCACGATTTTTGCCACGCTCTTAAATTGGGTGACAAAAATGGGAGATAAAGATGAAACAGCTTGGTCTGTTGTTTATCGCTACAGTGCTGTGTGGGAAAATCATCTGGGCGAAAGAGCCACACTGCGCGTCGCCTGACATCACACCTGTTTTTTGGGGTGGTGCAGTGGTTCAATATGTCAAAATCACAAAGAGCTTAGTCTTTTATGTGAGCCCCTCTATAGACAAGCGTTTTCACAAAGACATACAAGCAGCCGCTAATGCATGGAATGAGCACTTGCCTGCAGACATTCAAATTGAGATCGCTTTTTCACACGACGAGTGGCGCAGCAAAATAAAGACCAGCAAAATGCTCCAACTGCTAGAGCTGGTGGCCTCTTTTTCACAGGTGCCTGCTTTTTTATCAATGCAGCCCCTTCGTGAGGAGCCATATGATCAAACACACGATCCATTTGGCCAAGCTCGCCCCAACGTACAGCTAGGATATGGCCGCATAGGTTCTATATGGGAGGACCCTCTTGTAGCTTCTACTTTCACTTATGCAAAAGGCGAAGCCGTTGGGTATGCGCGGGCCGGGTTGTGGTCGCAAATATGGGTCAACGATCGCGACTTCCAGTTTTATGCTACTCAAGACAAATCTAAGGTTTGGAAACAATACTCCTTTCTTAATCTAATGCTTCATGAAATGGGGCATATACTAGGCCTGAATCACAATACGAAAGACCCTAAAAGTATAATGAACCCCAAAGTTTCAAGGCACTTGCAGCGCATAGGAGATTCTGACATTGCGGCCATTCGTTGTGCATACGGCACTGCCTTGGAACCTTCATAAGTTAGAGCGCTAGCAAAATAACCTTGAGCTCAAAAGCAGTCCCTTGGCAGCCTCTGCAAGAGACGTTAGCCAAGAGGACAAACGGCAGCCTCAAGGTTATTTTGCGGCCTATAAGGGATCTATGAGCCTGTAGTGCGTAGCATAAAAGCCAACTCTCACGCCTTAAAGGCACAACTGCCAAACTGTCGTATCACCATGCTTGCCTGGCAGGCGCCACCGGCGCCGGTCCCCAGGCGAGCCAAATAGCAGCGCGTAGCATAAAAGCCAACTCTCACGCCTAAAGGCGTGAGAGTTGGCTTTTATGCCTCTCAGCTGCGACCCACTCCATTTGGGCGGTGAAATGCCGCAAACACTTAGGCTCTTTAACCAAACGCACACCCCTAATACTAGAGCGCTTTTTGTAAAGCCTTTTAAAACACTCTGCTACGTACAAAATATGCTCATTGGTATAAACACGACGCGGCACCGCTAAGCGCAGCATCTCATGCGCCGCACTCTTATCAAACATCAACGATCCCACCTCTACAGCACGCACACCACCCTCTACATATAAAGCCACCGCCAAAGCCTGCCCAGGAAACTCCTCTGGCTTTAAGTGCGGCAAAAAGTGCGCCGCATCCACATACACCGCATGCCCCCCCGTCGGCCGCACCGTCTTAATATCCGCAGCCTCTAACAAACGCGCGAGCAAAGCCACCTGCTCTATACGGTGTTCCAAATAAGCCTCGTCTGCACCCTCTTGCAAACCCACCGCAATGGCTTCTAAATCGCGCCCCGCCAAACCACCGTAGGTCTTAAAGCCCTCGTACAAAATAAGTTTTTCACACAAAGCCTCGTACAAAGGGTTTTTATTAGTCTTTAAACTAATAAAACCCCCCACGTTTACAATGGCGTCCTTTTTAGCTGACATCGTGCAACCATCAGCCAGGCTTAAAATTTGACGCAAAATCTCCCGCACACCCACTTGCGCAAAACCCGGCTCGTACTTTTTAATAAAAAACGCATTCTCCGAAACCCGGCATGCATCCAAAAATAACATCGCCCCGTAAGAGTCCACTATGCGCCGCACCTGACGCAGATTTTCCAAACTCGCCGGGTGCCCACCACAGCTGTTGTTAGTTAAAGTCATCATCACAACCGGCACACCCTGCGAACCGTAACGCTTTAGCAGATTCTCCAAAGCCTCGCAGTCCATATTGCCCTTAAACGGATACTCGCTGCGCAAATCGGTACTCTGCTTACAAGGCAAATCCACAGCCGTGCCACCTAGCTGCTCAACATTAGCGCGCGTAGTATCAAAGTGCGTATTATTGGGAACAAAAAACTTCCCCCCCCCAGATAGCACACAAGAAAACAACACATGCTCCGCGCCCCGCCCTTGATGGGCCGGCAACACCACCCCATGCCCCCATAGGTCTTGCACGCTCTGTCTTAAGCGCTCAAAACTACGACTGCCAGCATAAGACTCATCGCCACGCATAATAGCCGCCCACTGGTTATGGCTCATCGCCCCTGTGCCAGAGTCTGTAAGCAGGTCCACATAAACACTATGCGCCGGCAAAGCAAACACATTTAACTGAGCCGCACGGATATGCTCCTGCCGCTCCTTAAAACTCAGCAACCGTATAGGCTCCACGCTCTTAATCCTATACGGCGGCGGCACCATAGCACCACGCAACGGCGTATTGCCCGGCCCTTTGCCCCCACCCCCAGCAATAAAATGCATATTACTCATTGGCCAAACCCCCTAAACGGCAAACGATGTGCCACAGCCGCAGTTTTTAGAAGCATTGGGGTTGTCAAAAACAAACCCCTGCCCATTAAGGCCCCCTTGATAATCGAGCTCTAAACCCGCTAGATACAAAATGTGCTCCTTAGACACCGCAATCTGCACATCCTGCTGAGCAAACACATGGTCGTGCGGAGCTCTGTTTTTGTCAAAAGACATTTTGTAAGAAAAACCACTACACCCACCCCGCTTGACCTCTATACGCAAATAATCCTCCGCACCCGCACCCTCTTCTTGACGCAGGTTGTTAATGCGCGCGCATGCCTTGGCACTGAGCTTGATCATGCATTCCTCCAGATAATCCCAACAGCCAGCATACACTAGCTTGGGGTTTATGGCGAGTGGCTCCGCAAGGCTTCGTTGAGGGCGGTTTTTTGGTCTGTACCCTTGTGACGCTTGCCAATAATAAGGGCGCAGGGCACGGAATACGTGCTGCCAGAAGCAAAGGTCTTAGGCCTTTGCCCAGGCACGACCACGGTGTTTTCGGGCACTTCGCCTTTGTAGGTTTTTTCTACACCCCCGCTCACATCAATAATCGGGGTAGAAGCCGTCAGCACAACACCTGCGCCTATAACGGCGCCTTTGCGGACCCGCACTCCCTCCACCACAACAGCACGCGAACCTAAAAAAACATCATCCTCTATGACAACAGGCTGCGCCCCTAGGGGCTCCAACACTCCGCCTAAGCCTACACCACCCGAAAGATGCACCCGGCGCCCCACTTGAGCTGACGAGCCCACAGTGGCCCAGGTGTCTACCATGGTGCCCGCACCCACACGCGCGCCAATGTTAATATAACAAGGCATCAGCACAGCGCCGGATTCTACAAAAGCCCCGTAGCGCACCGTTGCAGGAGGCACCACCCGCACCCCGGGGGCGGGGCGCTTGAGTGGGACTTTATCGTAAAAATGCAAATCGCCAGCCTTAGTTTTTTGCATAGGTTGAATTTTAAAATACAGCAAAATTGCCTGCTGCAACCACTTGTGCACGCGCAAAGAAGAATCCGGCAAAACCTCACACACCCTTTTGGCGCCGCTATCTAAAAGCGCAATAGCCTCCTGCACCCACTTGGCCTCGTCTGCAGTGGGCTGCCAGCTTGCGCCCTTTTGCGCCACGCTTTGAATGCGGTCTTCTAAGTTCATCTGCGCTCCTCTTAGTTGCTAAGTGCGGCCTTTTGCCATGGCCTTTAAACCCTCTTGCAAAGCAGGCACATGCTGCAAAATAACCCGCTCTAATGCTAAGCCGCGCTCGATCTCGTAAGTCAAGCAAGGCACCCCCAGCTCCTGACAATAAGCGCCCAAACTACCCGGCGTAGGGTAACCGATGTCGGGCGTGATTTTATACCCCGTTACCTCTGCAATGCGCTCCACTACGGGGCTGCAGTCTCCGTTGGTGTTTAGCATAGGATGCCAAGAGTGTAGAGAGATAATAATATCCGGCCGTGTCTGCGCCTGAGCCAAGTGCTGCACCAGGGCTTGGGTTTCGGGCTCGCTTGCAGGCTTGGGGCCCGGTTGGTATTTGGGCTTAGTGGGCTGAGGGCTCCAGTCTTGCGAAGGCAGATTGCGGTTAAGATCCACCCCGGCCGCGTTTTGCCGGCGCGCATGCATGGCTCCATAAGGATTAAATACGGGCATAATCAAAAGCTCCACATCAGGCATACTGCCATAACAGCTATCAATTAAGCCCCAAGCAGCTGCTATGCCCTCAGGCTCGTCCCCATGCACTCCCCCCAACACCAGCACCTTGGGCCCCAGCACTTTAGATGAGACGCGTGGAGTTTTTGAAAAAGCAAAACCCACCACAGGCAGGCCTTGTGAGTTGCGGGTGAAAACCTGTACAGTGGGGGTGAATTTTTGCGTAAACTTGTCCATAAACTTTATATGCCGCCAGAGTTACCCCATACCGCCACAGCAAACACCAAAGACACCAAGCTGTCAAACAAGCTGTCAAATAACCCCAGCGCCCTAATGAGTTTAGAGCTTTTTTTGCGTTATGCTTTTTCGCCCCGCGCGCACTCGGTCATAAAAACCCTTATGCGCCTTAGTGGAGCCTCGGTGTGCATAGCGGTGGGCGCCTTGGTGCTGTGCTTAAGCGTGGTAAATGGTTTTAATCAGAGCTTGCAAAAAAAACTACTAAAGCGCGAAGCGCACTTGGTGCTGCAAAGCTCCAGCAAGGCCCGTGCCGATAAAGCTTTAGCCACAGCCAAAGCTCTGCCGCACTACTCTTACGCACGCCCTTTTGCAGAGCAAGATATTATAGTTTTAAATCACGAGGGGCTGTTTAGCGGAGCCATCGCTAAGGCCTTGCCGCAAGAGGATTTGCAAAAGCTCTACCCCAATAATGGCACAGATAATGACGCAGGTAATGGCACGAGCGCAAAGCTCACCCCCAAGCAGGTGGTGTTGGGATCTTTTTTAGCCCAGCGCTTGATAAGCTTTGTCGGCGAAGAGCTGCTTATAGCACCCAGCGAAAACCTACTGCTACCCATAGGGGATGGGTTGAATTTTAACGCAGTTCAAGTGGCTCGGGTTTTAGAGGACTCTAGCGAGCAGCCTCAAGGCTTTGTATTTTACCCCATGGGGTCGAAGCATTTTAACTTCCGCTGGGGCAGTACTAAAATGCATGGCGTTGAGCTGTGGCTTACAAACCCCCACAAGGCAGAGCGCTTGAAAACCATGTGGAGCAAAAGCCTATCCATGCAGGGGGCGGAATTTAGCATTAAAAGCTGGGCCGAGCGCAACCGGCTGCTGTTTTATGCCTTAAGGATCGAAAAAATACTCATCGCGCTGTTCTTGGTGCTAAGTGTTTTGATTACTTCTTTTTCTGTATTTGGCTTAAAGGCTTTGCTTTTAACGCAAAAAAAACAAGACATTAAAATCCTGCACGCTCTAGGGGTGCCGCAAAAACAACTGGGCCTGATTTTTGCTAATATCAGCTTTTGGCTTTTTGCCCTTAGTGCAGTAGCGGGCATTTTTTGGGGCGCGGGAGTAGCGTTTTATTTAAAATGGTGGCCCTTAGACATACTGCCCGATATTTACTACGACACCACCCTGCCCTCTGAGCCGAGCTCAGGCATTTTTTTGGGCGTAGGAAGCCTATGCCTACTCTTAGCCTGGATTCTAAGGCGTGACCATAAAAGCACATCTCACACCTAATAGTGTGAGATGTGCTTTTATGGTTCCCAGTTGTTATTGGCCCGCCTGGTATCCGGACCCTTCGGGCCCTGCCAGGCAGGCATAGTGAAACGAAAGACTGGCGTTCTTGCGCATAGCTTTTACGCTGTGCGGCGTAGCTGTTTTTTACTAGTGCAGCTTATACTGTGTCCATGTAGGTCTGGTATGGATGAGAGACAGTACTACTGGCGCCCCAAACCACACACTTGCATAAAAGAGTTAAAGACCGCGCAAAAAACAAAAAAGGGGAGACATGGGTGATGATAGAAGCAAAACAATGGCTTAAAAGTTACTCTGAGGGAGTGCCTCATAATATCGAACTGCCTCAAGACATTAACTTAGTGCAGGAGATTGAAACCGCCTTTAAGCGCTTTGCCAGTGCACCGGCTCTAGAGTGCATGGGGGCGCAGCTGAGTTACAAAGAGCTCGATGCAAAATCTTTGCAGTTTGCGGGGTTTTTGCAAAATGTCCTGCGCCTTGAAAAAGGCGATCGCATAGCCCTGCAACTACCCAATATACTCAGCTACTCTGTGGCTCTAATAGGCGCCTTGCGTGCGGGCTTGGTTGTGGTAAATGTTAACCCTCTGTACACCGAGCGCGAGATGCAGCATCAGCTAAAAGACTCTGGCGCCAAGGCTATTGTGATCTTTGAAAACTTTGCGCACAAACTGCAAAACATATGGGACCAAACTCCTTTGCAGCATGCAGTAACAGCGCAGGTGGGAGACTTAATGCCTTGGCCCAAGGGAATGCTCACAAACTGGGCGGTGCGCAAAGTTAAAAAAATGGTCCCTGCTTATAACTTGCCCCAAAGCTATAACTTGCCGCAGGCCTTAAAGGCAGGCGCCTACCGCCCGCTAAAAAAGCCCCACATACTGTCTGAGGATTTGGCTTTTTTGCAATACACGGGTGGCACAACGGGTGTGTCTAAGGGGGCGATGCTGTCGCACCGTAATGTTTGCGCCAATATGCTGCAAGTGCACCATTGGGGTTTAGACAAAATATTAGAGCCCGGCAAAGAGGTGGTGATTACGGCTTTGCCTCTGTACCATATTTTTGCTCTCGTGGTGAATGGGCTGTGCATGTTGCGCCAGGGAGCAAAGAGTGTTTTGATTCCTAATCCCAGGGACATGGAGGCTTTTACAAAGGTTTTAAGCAAAACTCCTTTTACGGTTTTTACGGGTGTCAACACTCTGTTTGCGGCTTTGTGTAACAGGGAGGAATTTAGGCTTTTAGATTTCTCAAAGCTCAAAATCTCTGTAGGGGGTGGCGCCGCGGTGCAGTCGCAGGTGCAAGAGCATTGGAAGCAAATCACTGGCCAGTACATTGTAGAAGGCTATGGCCTGACTGAGGCTTCGCCTGTTGTTTGCGTGAACCCTTTTGATCCAGCAAAAAACCGCCTTAGCACTGTAGGCTTGCCAGTGCCCTCGACACAGGTTCGTGTAGTTAACGACAAGGGGGAGGATGTCAAAGGTACAGAGCCTGGCGAGCTCTGGGTAAAGGGCCCGCAGGTGATGCAGGGCTATTGGGAGCGCCCTGAAGAAACCGCCAAAGTTTTGCAAGAGTCCTGGTTACGTACGGGGGATGTAGCATCAGTAGCGGATGATGGTTATGTAAAATTAGTGGACCGTAAAAAGGACATGATTTTGGTATCGGGCTTTAATGTGTACCCTAACGAGGTTGAGGATATCTGCATGCAGCACCCTGCTGTGGCGGAGATTGCAGCCGTAGGTGTGCCACACCCTAAAACGGGAGAAAGCGTAAAGGTGTTTGCCGTGTTAAAACAAGGCGCGTCGCTGGATTTGCCGGATTTGCAAAAATTTTGCCGCGACAAACTGGTGGCTTATAAAACTCCTAGAGGCTTAGAGATCAAATCAGAACTGCCTAAGAGCCCTATTGGCAAAGTACTGCGGCGTAAACTTCTGGAGACAAAAAACAATGACACAAAAAAAGCCTGCTAATACTAAAAATACACCCAGCCTGCGAGCACCAAGCATTTTAGGGATTTGTGACAAAGGCGTTGTGGTGTGGGAGTTTTTAGTGGTATTTTGCTCGCTGATGGTTTTTTGTTTTGCCATTTGGGGCGTGGGGGAGGTGATTTTTTTAGAGTTACAAAAACAGCACCTGTTTAAGACTGTGAGTTAACACATGCTTTACAAAAAATTGCAAAAAATGATTACAGCCTTTTTAGATGGCATGGTGGGCGAAACACAAACCACCAAAGCTAAGGGGATTATTGCGGCTTTAGTGGGGGGAGTGTTTGCTTTAGCTTTGATTTACGACTTAGGTTCTGCTGAAGATAGCGCTCCAAAAGCAGAGCCCGATAAGCCGATTGCGACTTTTATTCCTAAAGGGCATGTGCTAGTGCCTGTGGAGTTGGTGAATTTTAAAAGCATAGACTCAGTCTTAGGGGCTTATGGAGTGGTGGATTTATATGCCTTGGATGCAGGCAAGCCAGAGGGACAAGCAAGTATCAAAAGGGCGCGCATTGTGCGCAGCCCCAAGAGCCCGGGTCATTATGGGGTGTTAAGTCCTAGCGACAAGGCCCACAAGCTTATGGAGTTGGGGGCGAGCTTTTATGCCGTAGTACAAAACCCTCATCAAGAAGATAAAAATATGGAGTTTGCCAAAGCCCGACCCTCGCCTATAGAGATCGTTGTAGGCAATTAATGCTTTTGTTAATTGATAAGCCGGCTGGCATCACCAGTCACAAAGTGGTGGCCCGTGTGCGTAAGGCTTTGTCTATTCAGCAAGTAGGGCACAGCGGCACTTTAGATCCTTTGGCCACAGGCTTAATGCTGGTACTTTTGGGCCCTGCCACTAAAGTGGCGCGCTATATGTTGGCGCAAGACAAAAGCTATGTGGCCAAGGTGCAGTTTGGCTTAGTAACAGACACTTGGGATATTTCGGGCCGAGTGTTAGAGCAAGCAAAGGCTCCTAGCCCAGGTTGGGAGCATGTAGATACAGTGGTGCAAAAACACTTGTCGGGCACTGTAGAGCTAGAGGTGCCGGCTTTTTCGGCCGTCAAGTCTGGTGGTGAGGCTTTGTATAAAAAGGCACGCAAGGGGATGGATGTGCCCCGCATTGTGAGGCCTATGTGTTTTAAGGGCATAAAACGGCTTGCGGCTTCTGCGTGGCCTCAGGCTACGTGGAGCTTCAGTTGTAGCAGTGGCTCTTATGTTAGATCGTGGGCGCATAGCTTGGGACAACGCTTGGGTGTGGGTGCGGTGCTCAGCAACTTAAGGCGCACGCGCGTGGGGCCCTGGAGGGTGGAGGAAGCTTTGTCTTTAGAGGAGCTGGAAGAGTCGCCCAAAGCTCTGGCAGGAAGGGGCTTTGTAGATTTGCGGGTGGCTTTGAGGCCGGGTTTTCGTGAATTTTGCGTTGCGGGTTTAGATGCACGCTTGTTAGCCCATGGGCAGTTGCCGGTGGGTTTAGAAAAACGCTTAGTACCCTTGCAACGAGAGGCCCATAGGGCAAAAAAAAGTATTATGGTGCAAGTTATAAATGGCACTAGCACAAAGGTGCTGGCCCTTCTTGAAATCCCAACCCATGGCCCTGTTAAAATCGTGCGAGTACTAAAATAGTCGTGACTGAAGTATGTTCTTCGGGGAAAAGCTATCCAGCACGTGAGGGTGCCCTAGCTTAGGCCGCTTGCCTTGCACACCTAAAGGTGTGTCAGCAGGCTGCGCTCTCTGGCCAGGGCGCCCTCACTAACACTTTTATGCTTACGCACTTCCGGCTGTCGCGTATTCATGCCACATTAGGGTTTTAATACTGTATCTTACAGGCACGCAGATCCCTTATAGGTCGCAAAATTCTCTGTAAGACGCTTGGCACCCTGATCGTCGCCCCGTTGGGGCTATCAGCGCGCCGCCGCTTTATCCAGCGCGTGAGGGCACCCTGGCTTAGACCGCTTGCCTTGCACACCTAAAGGTGTGTCAGCAGGCTGCGCTCTCTGGCCAGGGCGCCCTCACTAACACTTTTATGCTTACGCACTCTACCTCAGAGAATTTTACTAGCGCTCTAACTTACACCAGAGTCAGCCGGAGAACATACTTCAGCACAAGGGGCTAACACGCAAAACCTCTGCAAGGTTAATATTCCGTGCACTAGAGGGCCGCTTATTTTGCAGGTTTTTGGCGTAAGCATAAAAGTGCCAACAAAAATGACTTCAGCCCTACGCAGTCTATCTGATAGCGCCGGTAGCTATCTAGTTTTCCCTTGAAATTTTGGGGCTCTCCGCTTACCACCTGCTTAGCACCCCATAAAGGGGCGCAGGTGGCTTCGCTATCCGCCCAAGATTTCAAGGGGCCACTTTTATGCTTACGCACCTTGGGCGCGGGCCATCTACGAGAGTGTGTACGCTTTGGACCTACAGATCGTCCAAAGCTACCGGCGCGTTGATAGCTGTCTAGCGCGCAAAAACACTTTGAATGGGAGCCTCGCTTGCCACCTTGGCTGGCGCCCCTTGCAGGGGCTGCCAATGTGTCTGCGTCTCTGATCAAAGTGTTTTTGCTGGCGCTTTTATCCTTACGGGACAAGTGGGCCTGCCTGAGGCATTTTTGTGCACTAGACAGCTTCACCTAAAACACACAAAACCCTGCAAAAACAGAACCCCAAATATCAACAAAATTAACAACAATTACAGGTGTTTAGACAGTGCTTCAGCGTCGACTAGAATAGCAAGCCACAGCGCTCTAACTTGAGTTTACTCAATGCACGGGGCTTTGACGGGAGTATGGTCGCCTTGGGACTGCACTTACTGGCCAAGTTTGTTTTACTAGCACTCTGATGCTTACGCCCAATTAAAGCGCTAGTAAAAACTCTTTAAGCAGTAAGTGAAGCCCCCTTGGCCCCCGTAGTGGGTGTCATGTAAGGGGGCGAAACGTAAGCCTTAAAGAGTTTTTACGACCTATACAGCTTACGCACTTTTTAAATTAACTCGCAGGTTTCGTACTGGATGGGCAGTGGGAGTATGGTGTTTTCTAAGCTGCCTACAGAAGAAACATTTTGCTTCAATAAACCTGTATTATCAGGCAAGCTGGAAAGATCCATCTCAACATCCAAATCCAAAAGGCACCGCATACCAAAAGGTCCTCCGCGCTCTTGTAAAAACACACTGCCACTTTCTAAAGTCACTTCAAAAAGCCCATGGCACCTTGGGTAGGCCTGAGCCTGCTCCCCCAAGACACTTGAGGCTGCATGCTTATCAACTTGCCCCCTAAAGAGAAAATATGCCGCAAAACCACCTCCAACAAACCCCACCGCAGCACTCACGGGCACACCCCACACGAAGGGCTTAAAATCTGTCACAAACCCAGAGATCAGCAAGGCCACCGCAGCACCGTAAAAGCCTCCTAAAGATGTGAGCGCGCCCACATTCTTGCGCGCTTGCTCCAAGTCTACAGCTGCATCTTCAGCGCATTGCTCAAGCACGCGCTGCATATATGCGTAGGCTACAGCGTGCTTGCTCAAACCCTCAACAGGCTCAGCCTGTGCTGCTGGGCTTAACCCCGCTACGCCAAAAACCAGCACCAAAACGCCGTGTGTTAAAAGTTTGCGCCCAATCTGCATAATCTTGGCTCCTTGCTAGAAAAGTGTTTTCTAACCAACTCTTGTAGAGCACCACATAAACCTATGTCAAATCCTATTGTTTATGTGTTTAAGGAGTTGTTTATGGGGCAGGCACCGCAAAAGACTTTAAAGAGGGTCGAGGAGGGCCCATGCCATAAGCACAGCGGATCGCCCTAATGTCAGAGTCACTCAAGCGCGCCAGCCTTGATGTTTGCCGAGACATTACGCTGTTAGGGTCGTGGTCATTGTGGTCTAGGCCTAGGGTATGCCCCATTTCATGGAGTATGGTTCCGTAAAAGGGCTGCTTGTCTTGGAATGCGTCTATTTTTTGCATTACATAAAACTGATGATCAACATTGTTAATAAAAATCTGCGATAAAAAAGGTATCGCGTATGCGAGAATATCTTCAAGATTTTTGCGCAACAACGGGGGCGCAGGGTCTATCTCTACAGAGCCTATGGTACCACCAGGCAAGAAGTCACTATGATCCTCTAGCAGATTAGGTGAGTCTGTGCGCAGCAAGCGTTGCAGTACGCCGCCAGCATGCTCTAGGATGATCGCCATTGCTTTGCCGCTTTGTGTTTTTATTTTACTGCGCCATTTAGCTTGTGAAAAAGTAAGAGCAATTTGGGCGCCTTGAGGCAGGTGCTCATTCCAGGTTTTAGCTGCTGCTTTTATGTCTTCATGAAAACGCTTGTCTAAAGTAGGACTCACATAAAAAACGATACCCCCTATGAGTTTTACATATCGGGCCACTGCATGGGTGCCGCCATAAAACGTAGGCGTGATATCCGGCGATGCGCAGTATGGCTCTTTCGCCTGCACGGCTTCTACAAAAAGCACTGCCACTGCCATAAGTACAAGACGGTATTTTTTTAGCATGGAACTTTACTTTTAAAAGACAGCACCAAAAAATAGCAGCTTTTTAAGCTTTTTTTAGGCCTTGTTGACGCAATGCGGGGAGCCCTCAGCAGGATGGGACGATGCAGCATGCAGTTTGATGTTTTTTTAAATACAAAGTCACAACGACAACAAAATAGGGAGGGATCAAAGATGCGAGCATTAGGTTTAATTTTGCTATTAGTTTTGGGATCGGGTACGGTGGCAAGTGCTAATGCCAGTGATATTATACTCAACAAAAAAGCCGCCAAAAAGGCTTGGCGAAGCAACCCGCGCGCTAAGACTGTTTTCAAAACTATTTCAAACATGCAAGGCATCTACAAAAAACGTGCTACTAGGGCGCTGCTAGACTATGCCAATAAGTGGCCTCAAAACGCATTGGCTTTGGATTTTCTGAGTGTGTTTTCTAAAGAGGGGGGAGCTGCTGCCGTAAATTTTATGGAGTCCCATTTATCAGAAAGCTATAGGCAATACATGCAAAATCCTAATGCGCCTGAGTCAAAGAGCTTTTATTCTAACTTGCGACAGCACATGAGTTTTTTGATACACACAAGCCTTGGTTCGTACCATGAGTTTTCGAGATTTTTATTTTTAAGCGGTGATGTTTGTGCCTCAAAATCCCTTAATTCTGTTATTAATTTTTTCTTTCTAATGCAGGACAACACAGCAAAGTTTTTCAGGTACAAGCTCTTAGATTTGGTGCCTAGCCCCGATCTCGCATCTCCTGCATATGCTAGAGAGTTCTTTGCCCATAGAGGTTTTAGCTTTACAAGCTTTACTTTAAGAGAAAAAAACGACAAATTTTATAACCACGAACAGTGTGTAGAGCATGTAAGAGAGCTCACCCACCGCCTTATTTGCCCCAAGTATTTTGCCTTTGAGAGCAGCAAACCGGAATCTGAGTACCGTACTGAAAACCTTGAAGATACCAAGGCATTTTGCAAAAAAAGAGGCATCCCAATACAATTAGAGCGCTAGCCCAATATTCTGCGGGGCGGCTTATCTGGAGTCTATGATGGTGCAGGTAAAGGGTCCATATCGTCTAAGGGAGTGAGGTTGCACTGTCATAGAAACCGAAACTAAAGCCTTTCAAGATACGATTGTATGCGGTTTAAAATGTCTTCAAAAGGTATTTGACCTTTGTAGTAAAGTGCAGAGGATTTTAGATAATGATCCTCAAAAATTTTTCGTTCCTCTTCGTCGGATAGCGCAAATCCTTCGCAATTTTTAATCACTGTATCGTATTTACGAAATCTTGCTTTTTTATACTCTTCATAATCATCAGTCCCAATAAAGCCCTGGACTTCTTTGCAGTCTAAAAGGCAGTAAATATCATAGTAGTGCCTTAAAAAATTAACCGGCCATTTGCCATGATTTTTGCCTTTCTTATAAAGCGCATACTTAGTCACAATGGCCTGAAGCTTTTCAACAAAAGTATATCGTGGATCATAGCAAATCACACCTTTTGCCCTATTATCTTTTAAGCCTTTGTCTGCTAGAATACTAACGCCCTTGTCATAGGCCCATGAGGAAATATCTTTTTCCATATTGGGAGTGGTTTTATCAAAACCCACCTCTAAAAGGATGCCCTCTTTCAACGCTTGGTTTGGCGCAAACATTGTTTCATAGATTAAACGAATGCCACCATTTCTATATTTTTCATCATCAAAAGCCCCGTCTCTAGTAACATCGAAAATGCCATCAATGCTGCATTTTAACTCTTTGGCTAGCCAGTCAAAGTATTTTTTCCTACTTTCTCGATGCTTAGGTTTATTGTGGTTCTTGTCCGTATAAACACAAAAACCCACCCTCTCATTATTGGGAATAATCTTTATATCAATATCTTCTGAAAAACGATGAATGATATTAAAGGCTTTTGAAATAGAGGTTCCTCCCTTAAGAGCCATATCGAGCCCAAAGTGTGACAACCCATACAGGTAATGCATAATCCAGTAGTCCTTCTCAACAAAAGAAGGGTCATTAATCTCCTGCTCTTTAGCAACTAGTTCGACTAATTCCTTAAAGTTCTCATGATTATGCAGGTACATTTTTATTTTCTTCTAGCAGAGGCCTTAATTTTTTCTGTGCCGATCTCGTACCAAACCTATTAAGAGCATTATGCAGCTTAGCTGAATTAAATTCACTGAGCTTGGCTTTAAGGTTATTAACAACTGCATCATAATCCTCTGCCAATTCACTAAACTTATTAAACATTTCAACCAGAAGAAATTCTTTCGATAAAACCTTAGGAGCCTCTCGCCAACGATAAAAATCATAACTTCTATCACCAAGCCTCATTGCCCCATGGCGCTTGCGATTAAATACCACTCTTTTATTGTAGAGCTGTGTCGTTCCAAGGCCTAAAGCATTGAACCTACTAGGTCCATAAACAACAAAGTGATCATCATTTAAAAACTTTTTTAAAAGCTCCTCTTCATCAGGCATAGCTTCTCCAAAGATAGTCTGCTTAGGCGCTAAATATAGGCCATGTTGCAGCTTTTTTAAAAAACCCGCCCCAACTAAGGCCTTTAGGCTTCTATCCACACTAGAAGTCATGCCTAAAAAATCGGACCTTCTGTAGACCTTTCCAGAGGTCAAGAATTGCTTCATTTTATCTAGGCCTGCTTGCGCCCTCATACCTACACCTTCGTACATTTAGTATCGTCGATGGCGGCGCAAAAGTCAATATTTTTATTAAAAATTCATGCAATTTGTTGAAAAAACCACATAATTTCAAGTACTTGCACAAGATTAGAGCGCCAGTCCAATATTCTGAGATAAAGTGCGTAAGCATCAGAGTGCTAGTAAAACGAACTTGGCCAGTAAGTGCAGTCCCAAGAGCAGCTTAAGAAGCTGCTCTTGGGACTGCACTTGCTGCTTAAAGAGTTTTTACTAGCACTTTAATTGGGCGTAAGCATACAGGCCTATCTGGAGTCTATGATGGTACAGGTTTTTTCTAAAACTTTTATGCCGGTTGTGGTGTTAGAGGGGTCAGACTCAGCCAGACAACGCACTTTTATAGTTTCACCCGTATGAGGGTCTGCAAAGGTGGCGCTTACTTGCCCGTTTTCTATATGGAGCCAGGATGTTAGTTGCTGCCTTATTTTTTCACATGTTTCAAGAGACGGCACTCCCATAACATACTCTACAAAAAACGCCCCTCCTGCAGCAAAAAAGCCAAATGCAAGAGCTTCTGGAAGGTTCAAAAAAGGGTGCAAACTGCGTGCATGCACCATTTTAAAAATATTTACTGCAAGGGTAACGGCAGACAAAACCCCCACATTTAAACCCATGCAAGCATTAAGTGTTTTGGCGATTTTTGTATTGCCGCGTTGCTTATGCATATTCAAAATAGGATTTGAAGCTGTTGCTACATCTGGCTTGGCATTAGGGAGGAGGGGCGTGGGTTTTTTTATTGGATTGACTTGTTCCAAAAGTTTTAACACCGGATCTGCACCGTGCTGAACCAAAGGATGATCTATTTGGGGAGGCTCAAGGCTTTGGCTCTTAGGAGCGCTTTCTTGCGCACCACTTGTGCTGCTTTCCTCAGCTACAGAAGTTAGGGCATAAAAAAATACCACCATGAACAAAAACAAACGTCTCATACAAATCACCCCGCTTTTTTACAAAAACTAAAACCTTCTTCTTAAGGTTATAGAATAAGGTAAAAGGGGCCACTAAAAAACCTGCCGTGTAAAATATATACTCTTCAGTAACGCCTAGATGTTACGGCGGTACTTACCGCCAACTTGGTAGAGGGCATGGGTCATTTGACCTAAACTACACACAGGAGCCGTATCCATAAGGGCTGCAAAAATGTTCTCCCCACCCAAAGCCCTCTCTTTAAGCCTTTTTAAGGCCTGCTCCGCTTGCGCCTTATGGCGCTTTTTAAAATCTTCTAGCCGCACTAAGCACAAATTTTTATCATCGTAACTCGCCCGCGAAAGCTCCACTGGATTGCCCTCTTTAGCGCTTTTATCCTTATCCTCAGAACTCTCACCAGTCTGGTGCTCAAAGCAATTCACACCCACAATGCTAAAAAGCCCCGAGTGCTTTAAGTGCTCATAGTGCAGGCTTTCTTGCTGGATTTTGCTCCTTTGGTACTGGCGCTCCATTGCACCCAACACACCGCCCCGCTCGTTAATGCTTAAAAACTCCTCTAGCACCGCGCGCTCCACACGCTCCGTTAACCACTCACAAAAATAACTCCCCTGAAAAGGATGCTCGTTTTTGCTCAAGCCAAACTCCTTATTGATAATCATCTGTATAGCCTGCGCCTGCCGCACCGACTGCTGAGTGGGCGTAGTTAAAGCCTCATCATATGCATTAGTATGCAATGAGTTGCAATTGTCACCCACCGCAAGCAGCGCCTGCAGTGTGGTGCGGATGTCATTAAAATGCATCTCTTGCGCATGCAGAGAGCGCCCACTTGTTTGAATATGGTACTTTAATTTTTGAGCCCGCGCGCTAGCGCCATACATCCGCTTAAGCACAACCGCCCACAAACGCCGCGCAACACGCCCCATAACCGTATACTCAGGATCTAAGCCATTGCTGAAAAAAAACGACAAACTCGGCGCAAAGTCATCCACCTTAAAACCACGGCTTAAATAATACTCTACAAAAGTAAACGCATTAGCCAAAGTAAACGCCAACTGCGTAATCGGGTTCGCACCCGCCTCGGCTATGTGATAACCCGATACACTTACAGAGTAAAAATTGCGCACACCATGTTGAATAAAATATTCCTGCACATCGCCCATCATCTTAAGAGCCAAGTCTATTGAAAAAATACAAGTATTCTGCCCTTGGTCCTCTTTTAAAATATCTGCCTGCACCGTACCTCGCACCTGCTGCAAACAACGCGCCTTAACCTCGGCGTACTCTTGATCACTTAGCTCTCTACCCACCCTCTCACGCTTTTTCTCCACCTCTTGATCAATAGCCGTTAACATAAAAAACGCCAGCACCATAGGCGCTGGGCCGTTAATGGTCATGCTAACACTTGTTGCAGGATCACAAAGATCAAATCCCTTATAAAGCCGCTTCATATCCTCTAAGGTCGCAATGCTCACGCCGCTCTCGCCGACTTTGCCAAAAATATCCGGCCGCTTGTTTGGGTCCTCACCGTACAAAGTTACAGAATCAAAAGCTGTCGATAACCGCTTGGCTTTAAAATCTTTTGATAAAAAATGAAACCTCTTGTTGGTATTCTCTGGCGTCCCACCGCCAGCAAACATGCGCGTCGGATCCTCCTCGGAACGCTTAAGCGGATACACACCAGCAGTAAATGGAAACTCCCCCGGCACACCCTCTAAAGCCATATACGTATAAATACCGTGCGCGTTTTTTATATCAGGCACCAACACCTTAGGAATGCTCAGCCCGCTTAAGCTCTCTATCCGCAAAGGCACCTTAATATCGCGACCCCGCACTCTATACACTAGATCTTCATCCGCATAAAGTTTGCGCAGCTGATGATAGCGCTCAATTAAGTGCCAAGCCTCATCATCCACACCAGCGCGCAGTTTTTGGGCTTTTTGTTCTAAGGCCGCAAGCACTGCAGTGTCTGCATCTTGCAGGCTTTCTGCCGCTCCTTTTACAGCCTCCCAGGCGCGTAATTTTTCTGCTGTTTCTTTAACATGCTGCCTATAACTGCGCATACCGTGCACAACATTAGCCAAATAGTTTTGCTTTTCAGGAGGCAAAGTCGCTGACTCACCAGCACGCGTTTTTTGCCCCTTAAGCAAGGCTGCCTCTTTTCTAAACCCTTCCAAGCTCTCGCATAAGGATACAAACACCTCCCCCACACCATGGTCGTTAAAGCGCGACGCCTGGGTTAAAAACACCGGCAACTTAATGTTAGGATCAAACAACTTGCGCGATCTTCTAAATTGCTTGCTCACATCATGGCAAGCATCCTTTGCACCACGGCGGTCCGCTTTATTGACCACCACAAAATCCGCAAAATCAATCATGTCGATTTTTTCTAACTGCGACTGCGCCCCAAACTCTGCCGTCATCACATAAATACTACGGTCGCACACCTTTAAAACATAACTACCCGATTGTCCCGTGCCAGTGGTTTCAACCAACAGCAAGTCAAACCCCAAAACCTTAAACTGCTCTAGCACCCGAGGCAAAGCACCTGCGATTTCCGTGCCCGAATCCCGTGAAGCCATAGAGCGCATAAAAGTCCTGCCCCCCAAGGCGTTCATACGCATACGGTCACCCAAAAGGGCACCGCCTGTTTTTTGCTTGGTAGGGTCCACACAAAAAACCCCAAGCCTTATGCCAGGCCGCAAGTTTAAAAACCTTAAAATCAGCTCATCTGTCAGACTGGATTTTCCACTGCCTCCAGAACCCGTAATACCCAAAATGTCGCAGGACTTTTGTTGCATTTGGCAAAAGCTCTCAAGCTCTGGTGGCACATTGTGCCCCTGCTCCAACAAATGCACCAACAAGCCCAACGCTCTATGATGCTCTAAGTCTTTATGCTTACCTCCACCTAGCCCCTTGGCATAAGGCTCTAGCTCAAATGTACAGGCATCTAAAATACTGCGCACCATACCCTCTAAACCCAGTGCCTGACCATCAGAAGGATGAAACACCTTTTGCACAATACCGCGGCTTTCTAGAGTGTGTTTTTCGTTTAAACTAATCACCCCACCACCACCGCCAAAAATTTTCACATACTCAGCCCCTGCATCATTTAACAGCTCCCGCATATAGCTAAAATACTCCATATGCCCGCCCTGATAAGAGCTTATAGCAATGCCATGGCACCCCTCCTGCAAAGCCGCTTGCACCACCTCAAAAGCGCTGCGGTTGTGCCCCATATGCACAACCTCAGCACCCAAATCCTGCAACACGCGCCGCACGATATTGATGCTCGCGTCATGCCCATCGAACAAACTAGTAGCAGTTAAAATGCGACACTTACTCACTTAAGAACCATCATAGGTATAAAACCCCCGGCCAGACTTTTTGCCTAACCAACCCGCCTGCACATACTGACGCAACAAAGGGCAGGGGCGGTATTTATCCTCACCCAAATTTTGGTGCAACACCTCTAAAATAAACAAACAAGTATCTAAACCTATAAAATCCGCAAGCTCCAAAGGCCCCATAGGGTGCCGCGTGCCCAGCTTCATGGCGGTGTCGATGCTCTCCCTAGGCGCCACCCTCTCATGCAATGCATACACCGCCTCGTTAATCATAGGCATCAGTATACGGTTTACTACAAAGCCCGACACATCCTTTGAAAGTACCCAGGTTTTGCCTAATACCTCCTCCACCCACTTGCGGGCCTTAGTGACATGCTCCGATCCGGTTTGCAAAGCACTAATGCCCTCCACCAAAGGCATAACCGGCACCGGGTTCATAAAGTGCACGCCCAGCATGCGCTGAGGATGCTGCAACACCGAAGCCAAATGCGTAATAGAAATAGAAGAAGTATTAGAGGCCACCGTAACATCCTTACCCAACAAAGGCTCTAGCTCACGCAAGATGCTCCACTTAACATCCAGGCGCTCCGTTGCTGCCTCTACCACTAGCTGCACCTCTTTTAAAGACTTTAGCTGAGGCAAAAGCTTCAACCTACCCAAAGCCTGCTCTTGAGCCGCTTTGGTGATTTTGTTTTTTAACACCGCGCGATCCAACTGCTTGGTTATAAACTGCTTAGCTTGCTCCAACTGCTGCGGCTGGGTGTCGCAAAGCTGCACCTGGCAACCTTTTAGCATCGCCACCTGAGCAATGCCGCGCCCCATCTGACCTGCCCCCACAACCAGTACGCTGCTAATTTTGTCTGCCATGTCTAATCTCCATTAAAGCGCTATGCGTAAGCATTAGAGTGCTAGCGAAATTCTCTGAAGAAGAGCGGCGGCATCCTGATAGCCCCAACGGGGCGGCCATCAGGGTGCCAAGCGTCTTACAGAGAATTTTGCGACCTATAAGGCATCTACGAGCCTGCGAAGGGCCTGCAGGGCCCGCAGCGAACACATTATCGCCAAAGCCTCGCACTTTGATACCACGCGCGCTAATTCTTTAAAACCTCTGTAATCAAGGGCACTAGTTTAAGAGCATCGCCCACAATACCGTAAGTAGCATGTTTAAAAATAGGCGCCTCAGGGTCGCTATTAATCGCCACCACGACGCGCGATCCTCCCATGCCCGCCAAGTGCTGCACGGCTCCCGAAATTCCACATGCAATATACAGCTGCGGCGCTACGGTTTTACCCGTCTGCCCCACCTGCATCGCATGAGGCACCCAGCCCGCATCGCACACCGCGCGGGTCGCCCCCACAGTCGCTCCACCCAAAGCCTGCGCAAGGTCTTCTAAGAGCTTAAAGTTCTCCGCCTTCACCATGCCCCGGCCACCTGACACCACAACACTAGCCTCTGTTAGATCCGCCCGCTGGCTCTGCCCTTTTAACACCTTTGCCAAAGTCACAGCCGCCGAGCCTTGCTCTACAGCTGCGTATTCACCCAGATCTGTTATAGGCCGCACCGGCACATCGGCCGCACCCTGCAATTTATAGGGCTCTATCTGATTAGGCCTCATCAGCACAAGGCGCATATTTGCTGACGGCTCGCACTGCACCTCCGCTGAGCACTTGCCTGCATAAAGAGGCTTTTGCAGCTTGTGCACCCGGCCGGCTTGGGTCTCAATATGGGTAATATCACTCGTATAATGCGCTCCAAAACGCGCCGCTAGACGCGGCATAAAATCCTGCGCCATCAGGCTAGATGCAGCCAAAATCACCTGCGGCTGCAAGCTTTTAATCAGCACCTCCCACACCTGCAAATAGGCGTAAAGCGAATACTGCTCCCAAGACTCACCCTCATCCAACCAGCATTGCTTTACTCCAGAACAAGCTAAAGCCTCTAGGGCTTTCCGAGATCCAGGGCCCAAGGCCACAAGAGCGATATTAGCTACAGAATCCGCCCCCCCGCGCAAAGCCCAGGCCAAAAGCTCGCGGGCTGTTTTTTTGGGTTCGCCTTTTTCATGCTCCACAAATATTAAAATCATCCGCTTAGCACCTTTTCTTTATGCTTCAAACTCTCCACCAAAAGCCGCGCCTGCTCCTGGGGCTCGCCTTGTAGCATTTGCACTGCTCCACGCACGGCCGGCAGAGTGTACCCAGTAAAGTGCATAGGAGTTTTAAAGCCCTCTTCACCCACAGCCTCGTGCCATGTTATAAGGCCAAGGGGCTTTTTTTTAGCCTTCATAATGCCAGGCAAGCTGGGCCTACGCGGAGTATTGATGCCTTTGTTAAGCCCCAGCACTGCGCCACCTGCGCGCACCTCTAGCAGCTCTTGCCTGCCCTGCTCCACCTCGCGCAGCACTTGGGCGACAGCATCACCTTTTTGCCATTTAAACTGCACCAGCCTTGTTGCGTGACCCACTCCCAAAAGCTCTGCTGCCTGCTGAGGCACACAGGCATCATTGGTATCCACAGCCTGTTGCCCCATAAAAACCCAACTAAACCCTCCCTTTTGCTTAAGCGCCCCCGCTAAAGCACGTGCAGTGTTAAAAGGGTCCACATATGGCTGGGGTGGCTCAATGCGCCACGCAGCATCGCAACCCATTGCTAAAGCCGTGCGCAAAGCGGCCTCTGCACGTTTAGGGCCCACACTAAACACCACCACCTCCGACACGCTGTGAGGTTTTAGCTTTAGCGCCTCTTCTATGGCGAACTCATCATAAGGATTATTAACCCAACGCACCTGCGCTAGATCAGGCTCTGCCTGAGGGGTGAGGCGTATTTTGCTCTCGGTATCCGGCACTTGCTTAATGCAAACCGCCACCCGGCATGGACTATCAGGCATCAGCATACATTATGAGATTACAAGCACCAAAAGCACCCTCGCAAGCGAATTAAGCCACCTAAGGGGCCGTGCAGCAGATGTTATTGCTACGCGTTATTTAGTAGAGCGCGTTATTTTCGACACGAGCCCCTCATGCCGCGCACAAAACCTCTCTGTATATACATCAATTCTTGTAACGCTTGCAGTAGAGCTCCAAGAGCTCATCCGACACACCGCCTGGATTGCCCTCTTTTAATTCCTTCGCGTGGGTGCGTTTTTGTCTCTTTTTTTGCTGTTTTTTGTGACGACGCAAAGCTCTTTTAGAGATTTTTTGCATTTCTCTAAACCTAGAAACCGGCGCGCCCCCGTCCCACATATGATGATGCGCCTCAACCTTCGGCACAAACACCAAAACACATGCCCCAACTAAAAAAACAAAAAGGTTTTTCTGCAACATAGCTAGGCCTCTCTTTTTATCAAGTTACACAGTCTCTTAACACCGGTCCTCTGCTTGTGACAGAAACAAGTATTAAACATCAAGCCTTTGGGGCCGCAAGATAATCGTATGGAAGATTTGATTTTTTACAAGCCAATGCGTTTACATTTCTTCAGTATGCAACCTGGAGGCCTCCATATAAACCAGTGCGAGTCGGGTTTTTTGAGAGGCCACATACTGGTCACCACAACCACGCAAAGCCAGGGCATAGGTTTTAAGCTGGTTTATGTGTTTTACTAAGTGTTTTTGTGCGTGTGTTTGTAAGGCGTGACCCGTTTTATAATCCACCACCCACAAGCACCCATCCACCTCGCCCCATAAATCTATACGTCCGGCTCCGTATTTTTTGTGCAAAAATCCCCACTCCGCAAAGCCTTGCTTTAAAAGCTTACTGTACGGAAAATCCTTGCGCTTAAACAAACTCTCCACACAACCAAGCCACTGGTTAGCCACACTTATGCCTGCTAAATCCCTTAGCCACACAGCGCACTCTTTAGCGCTCCAATGCTGCAATCTTTCAAAAGCCGCATGCACCTGCACACCCACAGCCTGACTGTTGGACCTTGCCAAAAAGCCTTGTATATTATGAGCTGCTGTAGCCGCGGGCGCGGAGCGCGTTTTATTGCAATCGCTCTCACTCTCCAAGGCATCACCCCGCACCTCCTCAGACACAGAGCTGCTTTTAGCATGTGCAACATGACCACCATCACCCCTCTCCTCTAAAACCCGCTCTACTTTATCAGGGCAAAACTCTTCTAATAAGTCTGCCCAGGAGGCACTGGTTTTTTTTGCTGCCGTTTGGGAGGGCGCTGATTTTGCTCTTTGCCAAAAAATGCTAAGGCTCTTTTTGGCACGGGTCATAGCCACATACAAAAGCCTTTGGCTTTCGGCTTCTTCACGGGCTTTTAGTTTGTCGTTTTGTTGCTTTATAAAAAAGCTGCTGTTTGTGTCGGCATTTTTTCCTGATACTTTATCTAAATTGGCACCTGACTCGCGCCAGCCTTTTTGCATTTTAGCGTTCCATAACAAGGTGTCTTCATCTAAAAACATAAACCCCCTTATAGAAGCACGTGATTTTTTATGGGCATCTACTAAAATCACATGCTCAAACTCTAAGCCCTTAGATTTATGCACGGTCATAAGCTTTACGCATCCAGTACCTCTAGCAGCTAATCCCTCTTGGCAAGAGTTCTCGCTTTCAATTTTATTAAATAGATCCAAAGGCTGTGGCGATGCGCTTGTAAAAACCTCTCTCACACGCATATAGAGGTTCCATAAATTAGACTCTGTTCTCCTCGTGGGATCAAAATCTAAAAAATCTAAAAAACCCCTGTCGCATAAAATTTTTAAAAACAAATCCGCAAAAGGCATCTCGTTTTTAAGTTCTAAATACCTACACAAAGCCTCTACGGGCTCGTGGTTTTTATGTTGCACAATATCCCAAAAGTGTTTGGCCTTAATGTTAAACAGCCAGTCGCCCAAGGTTTTGTCTAAAACCTTAAAATAAGGAGTCCTTAAAAGCGCTACAAGGTTGGTGTTATCATAAGGGCTTAGCAAAAACCTTAAAACAAACAGTGCATCTTGCACCTCACGCTTTTGAAATAAGCTTCCTGCAGCGTATAGCTGAACCCCATGGCCACAAGACCTTAAAGCCTGTGCAACATTTAGTAAGGAATCATTTTGACGAGCCAAAACACAAATATCGCGCTCCCTAACCCCTTTACTAATTAAATCCTGCACTAAAGACGCCACAGGCGCCAAAGAGAGCTCGGAGCCCTTTGTGTCATCAGCCTGCTCCACACAAAACAGCCTAACCCCTGCCATAGCGTCCGGAACTAACTGCTCCTTATGTGGCTCCATACGAACGAAGTTAGAGTTTTTTACATCTTGGTTGAGCTTTGAAAAAAAATCATTCACAAACTCTAACACGCTAGCTGAGGAGCGGTAATTTATGCTTTTTCGCTCAACCTGACCCTTGTTAGATTTTATCTTGTCGTAAGTTTTTTTAAACAGACTAGCATCCGCACCGCGAAACAAATAAATCGACTGCTGCGGGTCACCTACATAGTATATCCCTTTACCAGATCGAAACAAAGACTCCACAATACTCACCTGTACGGGTGATGTATCTTGGTATTCGTCTATAAAAACATAATCTGCCCCTAGGTCTAATTTGTTTGCCTCTAAAGCGCCTGTGTTTTTAGCAAATGAAACAAAATTTTCTAAATCGTCTGTTTCTAAAATTTGCAGGGCGGTTTTTTCTTTATAAAACTCTTTTACAAAAGAGTCGCCTATACTTTTAAGCAAGGCATTGTGCTGCTCTTGCTTTAAAAAGTTTTCTAAAGAAAAACTTAAAAACTCTCCCCCAGTATCTTTAGACCACTCGCTAATCTCTTTTACCTTAAGCTTGCCACTAGGCACATAGGATTTAAATGCCTGCTTGGCACCATCTGCACACTCTTTTGCCAAGGGTTCAAAATTGTGGGTGGTGCTTTTTTTTAAAAGCGTCTCCCCCCAATCCCAAAAGCTCTCTAATGGTCTTTTCCACTTGAGCCACCTGTCGTTTTGTAACACTGCACTATGCTCGTGACAAAGATCTTTAAACTCTCGCTCGCGCTTAATTTGCCAATCCCTAAAACCCTCTAACATGCTGCGCATGCTTTGAGGCTTAGCATCAGGGTGCAAAAAACTATTACGATAATACTCGGACAAAAATTTTAGCCATGTCTTAATATCATAGGCGTCCAGTAGAAGCGAAGCATCGGGGTGCGCCTTTATCAATTTTAGAAACACGCGCCTCTTAAGGCGCTCTAGCTCTGAGGACTCTTGCAGCACACGAAACTGTGGATCTAAATTAAACACCTTAGCATTTTGCGACATAAACTGCGAAAGCAGCGCATGCATAGTGCTAATGCGCAAATAATACGAAGAGCTCGCAAAGTCTACTAAACCTGTATCTTGTGTATCGATAGAAGGCCTGCGCAAAGCCTCCAGCAACACCCGCTCACGCAGCTCTTGTGTCGCCATGCGCGTAAAGGTTGTCAGCACCACGCGAGGCCAGCGCTTTTTTTTGGGGTCTGGGTCTGAGTTTTTGTAAAAATCTTCAGCCCTATCTAAGACCTCTTTAACCAAGCCTGTGGTTTTGCCTGCTCCTGCTCCAGCCCAGACGATTTTTCTGTTTACATAAGGTGCGTGGCTCGGCACTGGGCCCTCCATTCGCACTGTTTACAAATGCTTTTGTCGCAAGGCTTAGGGTGCATGGCGCCTTTTAGAATATTTTGCATATGCGATCTAAGGGTTTCAAAAAAACTTTGCTTAAGTTTGTGTAAATTCTCTTTACTGCACGTGGCGCCTCTAGTAGCTTTTGTTTGTGCCGCTGTTTGTTCCGCAATACGAAGGCCTTTGTTGCAGTTAAAATCTTTTAAGCCATAGTAGAGTGTCTCTTTAACGCAGCCGTGCGGCAAATGCTTGGGTAAGGCTTGCTCCATCACTAGCAGATAAAGCAAAAGCTGGTACTGGCTCTCGCCACTCGATTTTAACCAACTGCCCCAATTAGTGTGCTTGCTTAAAGAGCGTTTATAATCAAAAATCCTATAAGAAGCATTTTTTGCATCATAATCCACACGGTCTATATGGGCTTTAAATTTAAACCCCTCCTCTGACCACAGGTCTTGAACACTCGGGTCTATAAAAGCACTAAGCTCTAGCTCAAAAGCCAAGGGCTTCATATGGGGAGCCGTGGCTCTTAGATCAGACTCTGCTTGCAAAAAATTTTTGGCAAATTGAGCATAAATCGCCTTGTAATGCGGCCACAAGGACTCATCTAAAAACCCCAGAGGGGATTCTTTAATGGCAGCGCACAAGCTTTGCTCTATTAGTTGCTCTTTGTCTTTATAGCTTGCGCCCTTGGTGAGGGAGGTTTTTCCCAAAAGTCGCCTTAGCAAGGCATGCAAAAAATTCCCCTCACTCAAATAGCTTGGACCCAAGTCGTCTGCAGGCTCATCTTTTAATCCCCAAATTTTAGAGGCCAAAAATTTATACGGGCATTTTTGAAAACTCTCTAAGGCCGAGGCACTAAGTCGCGGCCTTAAGCCCCAGGGCATAAGCCCCCAGCCTGCGCTCTGCCAACCTTGAGAGTCTTGCTGCAAAGACAAGTACAAACGTTTTGCGCTTTTTATAGAGAGGCCCCGTGCTTTAGATCGTATTTCGCAATTGGAATCTTGCAGCTTATCCCAAGCACACAAAGGAGGGTCTTGTATGTCAGGCTTTTGGCCACCGTTTTTTATAAATTCCTCTAGCCACACGCGGTTGGGGGTTTCTTCTTCAGCAACAAAAGACTGATGAGCACAAAGCAAATCCCAATCGCAGGGCAAGTGCTTTAACAAATATAGCAGCTCGTGCTCATGCATCGAACTAACCCTAGGATTTAAACTAAACCCCAAGTCTTGCTGGATTTTTAAAACATCAGGCACTCCCAAGGCAGACTCCTGCAAGGAACGCATTTGGGAGTCTACCAAACCCAACACAAACACATGGCGCAAAGAGGCAGGCGCCCACTTAAGGTTTGCTATATTAGTGCAAAATATGCCCGCTTTGTCTTGTTGGGTTTCCGTTTTAAAATCACTAATCAGGCACAGGTTTTCTAAATACATCAGCCATATATCGGACGAAAGTTTTAAGCCGTGACTGAGATTGTTTAAAAACCCTTCTAGAACGGGCTTTAAAAAGAGCGGGTCACCATCAAAAAAATTCACCGCCCAACTTAAAAATTGCTCCCCATTAATGGGGTCACGTGTGGCGCCTTTAGCAAGCAGTGTCTTGAAGTGTGAGTTTGGTAAGTTTTTAAAACCAGACTGAAACTCCCACCTGTTGCGAAAGATTTTTTTAAACTCCAAAGCACTTCCTAAAGCCTTCTGCCCTCCAAAAAAAGCCATTTCAAAATCATGGTAGTCTCCCGCTCTAATACTAGCTCTCAAGCAAGCCAGCCACCGCATAATGTTGTAGTTTTCGTGCCAACTAGATTTATGCTCCCAATTTAAACGCAAGCCCTCTAGCTTTGCATGCTCTACCAAACAAGGGGCATACACCCCTATGCGAGGCGCTGCAAAACCTATTGTGCTAAGAGGCAGATTTTTTGTTTGCACCAAAAACTGCGCACGCTCTATAGCGTATTTGCATTCTGCCAAATAATTACCCATCTTAAGGGTTTTGATTTTTACTTTTTCCATCTGCTTTGCTGCAGGCAGCGCACCCACTTGCTCCGTACAGGCATGCTCGTGCAAGCTTTGATACGCCCATAAAGTGTGGCGCTTGGCGCTAGATGGGCAGATTATCTTAATATCGTGGTGCTGCGATAACTTTAACAAAACCTCTGCCTCTACAGAGTGCAGCTCAGATGCCATGTCTACACATAAACTTGCACCCCCCAAACGCACTTTTGACAAATCAATAGCCTCATGCACCAGCAAAGACGAAACCCAATCGCAGGCGATAGAATTTTTGCTCTGCAAGTACTTCCACAGCTCTACACATAGCTCAAAATGACTGCCCCATCGAGCATAAGATTTGGCATGGGCGGGGTCGCTAAGCCACTCTCTTGCTAATCGAACCGCGCGCGGCGTCGCGAGCAAAGGCAAAAACTCCCCCATAAAATCAAACACGTGGCGCGCACTAATGGGTTCCAGAGTGCCATGGCGCGCACGTAACCATGACTCTATCAAAGCAAGCATTAGGGGTTTTTCTAAGCTATGCACGCCTGGCATAACTTGTAACAACAAATAGCGCCAAAAATCCGAGGCCCTGGGCACCTTGCAATCCGGCAGCAAAGTGCGGCTAGATAGCGCACGCTCTTGTAGCAAAAGCTTCGACGCCAGGTCAGGCACCAACCAAACGCCACCACTGTTAATAGTATGTAAAAAGAGCTCCTCACGTGCAGCGTGGCTTGAACACTCGACAAGCTTGAGCACTCTTACTTACCCAACTGGTGCACAAGAGTGCGACTCAAGCCAACGCTCGGCATCCATCGCCGCCATACAGCCCGAGCCCGCAGCCGTTATGGCCTGCCGGTATGTAGGATCCTGTACATCCCCCGCTGCAAACACACCCTCGACCGAAGTGTGCGTACTTTTAGGCTGCGTTATTAAATACCCCTGAGCATTCGCCTTGAGCTGATCTTTAAAAATTGCCGTATTGGGCGAATGCCCAATAGCAATAAACACTCCCTGCACCTTTAGGGTGTGGTCTTCGTTCTTGTCAGAGTTTTTAACGCACACGGCTTCTACCTCTTTTTCGCCCAAAACATCCACCACCTGTGTGTGCCATAGAATTTTAATTTTAGAGCTTTGCTTTACACGATCGCTCATAATTTTAGAGGCCCTAAACTCCCCCCGACGGTGCACTAGCACCACCTCACTTGCAAAGCGCGTTAAAAACAAAGCCTCCTCCATGGCCGTGTCTCCACCTCCCACTACGCAGACTTTTTGGTTTTTAAAAAACGCACCATCGCATGTGGCACAAGACGACACCCCACGCCCCAGCAGGCGTTTTTCGTTAGCCAAGCCTAAGTACTTGGCACTAGCTCCCGTGCAGATCACAAGGCTCTTGGTTTGCACAGGCTCCTTGCCACCCTCCTCCCACAACCGAAAAGGCCTTTGGCTTAAATCCACCTTGCTAATATTAACCGTACGAAAACGTGTCTCAAACCTCTCGGCCTGCTCCCGCATAAGCCGCATCATCTCAGGGCCCTGCACTCCTTGCGGAAAGGCGGGGTAATTTTCTACATCAGTAGTCGTAGTGAGCTGCCCCCCAGGCTCTTCGCCCTCATACAACAAGGGCGCAAGGTTCGCTCTTGCCGCGTAAATAGCCGCCGTCAAACCCGCAGGGCCAGAACCTAAAATAACAAGGTTTTCAGGCTTACTCATCCTCTCGCCCCATGCTCTCGGACCGTTCATCCGATGCCCGCACAATTCCCATATCATGCACCAAGCTGTTAAACTCCTTAGTGCTGCGTAGGTCTTTTAACAAGGACACCATGCTTTTTAGCGGATAGTTGAGAGTGAGTTTTTCAATGTATTGATCCAAATGCCCGCCTTCGATGATTTGTTTTTTGGTCTGAATTCTGTCCCACAAAGACAAATAATGAAACCTACAGTACTCTCCCACCTCCGCCGACCTGTCGCAGTCGGGCACACGGCAGTACCTGCGCCCATCGGCATCGGTTAGTACAACCTCCTCTTCCATTTGAATCTCTTGGCTAAAAAATATATTCGCCCGCTTGGCAGGCTTTGGCGGAGCCTTAGGTGCAAGCTTTTTTAGCTTTTTGCGAGATCGCTTTTTGACGATAAGCTTTTTCTTAAGCCCGGGAGGCAGGGCGATTTTTTTCTTATGCTGCGCCTTAGATGCTGACGCCTTGGCAGTTGAGGCTTTGCGCTTTTTAGCTGGGGAGGACTTTTTACGCGCTGCAGCGCGGGTTTTGGTTTTTACTGTTTTTGCGGCCACCTTTTTGGAGGTCTTCTTGGGGGATGCCGGCTTTGAGGATGTCGTAGTTTTAGGTTTTTTAGTGGGCTTTTTAGCTGTTCTGCTGGCTGTTTTTTTGGGAACAGGTTTTGCAGCCTTTTTAGCAGCTGCCTTGCCGGCTGTTTTGCTGGCTGTTTTTTTGGGGGCTGGCTTTGCAGCTGTGCGCTTGGAGGCTTTCTTTTTTGGCATAGCCCCAACAGATTAACTTAGAGCGCTAGACAGCTCAAGGACTCTATGGCCCTCTGCGATATAGCTTGAATGGTGGCTCAGGGAGGGGTAAAGTTTCGGCCTGTCTATGACAAACACACCTGACACTCCGCTGTTTATCGTTGGGGCAAAACGCACCCCTATAGGGAGCTTTAACGGAGGGTTATCTCAGGTGAGCTCTACAAAGCTAGGTTCTGCTGCGATTAAAGCCGCTATAAAGAGCGCCGGAGCTGACCCTGCAACAATAGACGACTGCACTATGGGGCAAGTGTTGAGCGCGGGGGTTGGACAGGCACCGGCGAGGCAGGCGGCCCTGGGAGCGGGTTTGCCTGATACCACTGCATGCACCACGGTTAATAAGGTCTGCGGGTCGGGGCTGAAGGCCGTTATGATGGCCTGTGATTTTTTGCGCCTGTACAAGGGGGCTGCTGTTGCTGGCGGGCAAGAGAACATGAGCCTTGCGCCGCACCTATTGCCACGCTCGCGAGCAGGTTACAAGATGGGCTCAGTAGAGGCGCCGGACT
Organism: Bdellovibrionales bacterium; assembly: GCA_965116155.1. GTDB lineage: Bacteria > Bdellovibrionota > Bdellovibrionia > Bdellovibrionales > UBA1609. The sequence continues at coordinate 1,323,238 of OZ220488.1, read as the reverse complement.
CCATGTTGTTAGACGGCTTGTGGGATCCTTACCACAATTGGCACATGGGCCAAGCGGCTGAGCTGTGCGTACAAAAATACGCCTTCACGCGTGAGGCACAGGACGTTTTTGCGCGTACGAGTTACGAGCGGGCGCAAAAGGCGCAAAATAGCGGTGCATTTGATGAGGAGCTTGCTTTGGTGGAGCCTCCTAAAAGAGCCGCAGAGCTTAAAGAGGACGAAGAGCCCAAGAGGGCGCGCTTTGATAAAATGCCCGCCCTGAGGCCGGCGTTTGATAAAGCCGGCACCATCACGGCTGCCAACGCCTCTAAAATCAACGACGGCGCTGCGGCTGTGGTGCTGGCCACTCAAGAGCGGCTCAAAAGCTGGGGCAGTCAGCCTTTGGCGCGCGTGGTGGGTTATGCAACGCATGCTCAGGCGCCCAAGTGGTTTACTACGGCCCCGGTCGGCGCGGTGAAAAAACTGCTCCACGCTGTGGGTTGGCAAGCTAAAGATGTGGACTTTTGGGAAATAAACGAGGCCTTTAGTGCTGTAGCCATGGCGGCAATTAAAGATCTAGAGCTCGATCCTGCAAAAGTTAATATGCGCGGAGGGGCTGTGGCTTTGGGGCATCCTATCGGAGCCAGTGGAGCACGGCTTTTGGTGACTTTGTTGCACATTTTAAAAACCCAAAAACCCAATGGGCGTGGAGTGTGCAGCTTGTGCCTTGGGGGAGGCGAGGCGGTGGCCTTGGCGGTGGAGAGTTTGGTGTAGAGGGCTATATAGCATGAAGTTGGTTCAAAATGCCTTAGAGGCCTTAAGTGGAGTGCAAGATGGAGCCGTGCTGGCCGTTGGAGGCTTTGGCTTGTGTGGCATACCCGAGAACGGTATTGCGGCTTTGGTCAAAATGGGCGTGCGTAATCTGGTGTGTGTATCGAATAACGCGGGGGTGGATGACTTTGGCTTGGGTTTGCTGTTGCAAAATCGCCAAATTGCCAAAATGGTTTCAAGCTATGTGGGGGAGAATGCGTTGTTTGAAAAACAATTTTTGCAAAAAGAGCTAGAGGTGGAGTTTTGCCCTCAGGGCACTTTGGCAGAACGCATGCGGGCAGGCGGAGCTGGGATTAGGGCTTTTTTTACTCCCACTGGTGCAGGCACTAAGGTGGCAGAGGCTAAGGAGACCCGTGTATTTACGCGAGACGGCAAAGACTACGAGTGTGTTTTAGAGCAAGCCATAACGGCGGACTACGCTTTAGTAAAGGCTCAAAAGGGCGACGCACTGGGGAACTTGGTGTATGCCAAAACGGCGCGTAACTTTAATCCTTTAGCGGCCATGTGCGCACGTGTTACTGTAGCTGAGGTTGAAGAAGTGGTGCCCGTGGGCAGTTTGGACCCGGAGTGTGTGCATACACCTGGGGTGTATGTGCAAAAAATATTTCAAGGCCAAAACTATGAAAAACGTATTGAGCAAAAAACCCTTAGCGGTTAGTGGTTACGAGGTGATGGGCTGTGCCTTTATCTAGAGAGCGTATTGCAGAGCGCATAGCGGATTTTGTGCAGCCTGGGTCTGTAGTGAATTTGGGCATTGGTATGCCCACTTTGGTGGCGAATTATATTGGTGACGAAAAGCAAGTTTTAATACAAAGCGAAAACGGGCTTTTGGGTATGGGGGCTTTTCCGACTGCCGAGCAGGTGGATCCTGATTTGATAAATGCTGGTAAGCAAACCGTCACAGCTGTTAAGGGGGCGTCGTTTTTTTCTTCTGCAGAGTCTTTTGCTATGATCCGTGGGGGGCATGTGGATATTACGGTTTTGGGTGCCATGGAGGTGTCTTGCGAGGGAGACATTGCTAATTGGATGATTCCTAACAAAATGGTTAAAGGCATGGGTGGGGCTATGGATTTGGTTGCAGGAGCCAAAAAGGTTGTTGTGGCCATGACCCACACTAATAAAAAGGGTGAGCCTAAAATTTTACCCGCTTGCCGCTTACCGCTTACAGGCAAAAAATGTGTGGACATAATTGTTTCGGACTATGGCTACATAAAGGTCGACCCCAGCGAGGGGCTGGTACTTATGGAACATGCGGCAGACCTTAGCCCTGAGCAAGTAGCCCAAGCCACTGGCGCTCCACTCAAAATTCACCCCCAAGTTAGAGCGCTAGCGCTCTAAACTTTGGGCTTAAAAATTGCATAACACTACCAATGTTTATGCAAAAATACCCACACTGTTTTTAGTATGAAAGTGCAAAATTTTATGGCGTTTTTTATTTTTTTGCCTAGTCTCCGCCGCCGTACCCACCTTAGTCCTCAACCTTCGCCTAACCCTGGGTCTAATTTTAGGCCTAATTTTAAGATAGGGGGGGGGTAACTCCACCCATACTTGTCATGCTTGCTACAATAGTCGTGACTGAAGTATGTTCTCCGGCTTCCGGCTGTCGCGTACTCGTGCCACATTAGGGTTTTAATACTGTATCTTACAGGCACGCAGATCCCTTATAGGTCGCAAAATTCTCTGTAAGACGCTTGGCACCCTGATCGTCGCCTCCTGCAGAGGCTGTCAGGATGCCGCCGCTTTGCTTCAGAGAATTTTACTAGCGCTCTAACTTAAGCCAGAGTCAGCCGGAGAACATACTTCAGCACAAGGGGCTAACACGCAGAACTTTTGCAAGGTTAATATTTTGTGCACTAGAGAGCCTCTTGTTTTGCAGGGTTTTTGGCGTAAGCATAAAAGCGCCAGTAATATTACCCTTGAACCTTAGAGTGCAGCCATCTTGGCAGCCCGCAGGGCGCTAGCCAAGACGGCAAACGTAGGCTTCAAGGTAATATTGCGCGCTAGACAGCTTCACTCAAAACACCATAAACCCTGCAAAAACAGAACCCACAATATCAACAAATTTAACAATAATTACAGTCGTTTAGATAATACTTCAGCGTCGACTACAATAAACTCCATGCTGCGGATTCTTTAAAATCTCTGGTATTTAAAGAACCCACAAGCAAGCCGCCGCAAACTCACCATACTGCGGGACAGGCCTAAGACACGACAAACACGAGCAAAACATACCCGGTATTTTTTCATAAATGGAGCCACAAGACCCCGACGCACCTTAGGCCCTAGGACTTTAGCAAACTGTCTTTTAGTATCTGATTATCCAAATTCAAATCCGCCACCAGACGCTTCAAATTCGCATTCTCTCTCTCCAAAACCCTCAGCCTCTTCATCTCACTCAGACCAAGACCACCAAACTTGCGCCTCCACGTATACAAACTCTGCCGGCTCACACCCATCTCTCGACACACGTCCTGCGCAGAAACACCAGACCTCAACCTATCCAGCACCTTAATAATCTGCTCCTCACTATACACCTTCCTCATTCCCACACCTCCTACCTACACTCTTACATTTAAAACCCTTCACCATGTAAAGATCAAAAATGTACTAATTCAGGGGGGAACCGCCGCGCCCATACAAATTGTTCATAAAAACTGTCTGCAACTTAAAATAGGATAAAGCGCCCTAGCCCTTTTTAATCCCCTTGATTTCGTCTTGAGAGAGGCCTGTAACTTCTGAAATTACAGAGAGCTTCAAGCCTTTTTTGAGCATATTCGCAGCCACTGCCACACGCTCCTCTGCGCGGCCTCGCTTGAGGCCTTTTTCTAGGCCTTTTTCTAGGCCCTCTGCACGCCCTTCTGCCTGGCCTTGCTTGCGACCAGCCTCCTTCCATGGGTTACCCATATTTTGCTCCCAAGCTTCAAAATATTCCTTTCTTGCCGCACCACTTGACTTTAACATACCCATCACCTCCTCATGGTCTATCCCACAAACACTCGAAACATAAGTTACCACATGCTGCATCAGGTTTGTACTGTCATTGTCATCCAGGTGGCTGAAAATTTGCCTAAAAAATTCGCGCCTTTCTTTTCCTGCCATATCACCAAACTGTTGCACCTTTAAAAGCGCATACAGAATAGAATACAGTGCACCCTTAGAAGGCCACAAAGACCGATCTAGGCGCCCAAGATCAAACACATGGAATTGCAGCAAGATGGAGTCTATGCTTTCTGCTCCTATATCGTGCATTACAGTATTAAGTCCGGACTCGCACCCTTGCTGCCACGGGTCTTTGCCATGGTAAAAAATGCAATTCACAATAACAGGCCGCTCCTTTTGAGGCTTAGATAACTCGAAATGCATTATTGCTACTCCATAATCAGCCATTTGTCTGTATGTTTTGTTGGGTTGCCGTTGGTGCTTGTGCTCTAATAAAATATAAATTGGCCTGGTGTTTTTAAGTGTTCCTCGTACTAGCAAGTCTGCCTCTTTGCCTATAGTAGGCAAAGAGGCATCCTGCTTAACCAGGCCTTTAATGTCCAACACCTCCTGCACGCTTTGAGGCAGCCAAAATTTTAGCAGCGCCCTCGTATAACCCTTATCCTTAAAACAACTCCGGAAGAAACGATCATGCGTGTTGGTGTAGTGTGTGTTTAAACTTGCTTTTCTTTCTGGTGCCATAATTTATTCCATATCCTTTTTGCTATGCCGAAAAAAAACAAAAACTCCAGAGCCAATAGTGGCACGTAGATTTTTGTTAATCCAAACCCGCAAAGTACTATGCACAATATGCACGCACGTGTAAAGGCATGGTGCACTGTGCAAAGTCCAAAGGGTGCACGCAGCGTCCAGACTCCCTTAAGCAACTCTGGTTGCCTTGTGCCTAAAAATCGCACAAGGCTACAGGCTCATAGATGCCTTATAGGCCCGCCCAATATTCTGTGGGGCGCTTATCTCCAGCGTGATAGCCCCTTAACAGGGGCTACACTGGAGATTGCGCTTTGCCCAGAATATTGGGCTAACACTCTAATTGCACTTAAAATACAGTAGCCGCTTGGGGGCGTCTGCGGTGCCACCTAAGGAGCCGCCAAAAGTGCCAGACAAATGAAAATGTCCTTGAGAATTAATAACAATACGAACGCCTTTGCAGTTTGCATGCCTTAAGCCCGCATCTGCTAATGCGCATGCGCTTGGCGGCAGAGCGTCTGAAGCATGGGTCGCCTCCTGAAAGTGCGTCTGCCAATTGCTGGTAGAAAAATTATCCGGCCTCTCTAAAATCACCATTTTAAGCGTATGGCTCGCGTTATAGCACTTAATATGAGTTGTATGGCTAGTTCCTCCAAGCGCGAACCTTTGTTCTAAATTGGTAATTAAATCCCAAGAAAAAGAATCCACCAAAAAAGTCATATTCGTTGCCGTTTGAGTGGTATCAGATAGCCAGTCATTCCCTTTGCCACCATATAACACCTTTGCTCCACTAGGCGCTTCTAATACATCGCGCTTAGTAGCATCCGTAGAGTCTGAAAAACCCCAAAACCTTGTGTGCGAATCCGCTTGCATCAAAACCCAAGGGCTTCGCCAGTAATTTGCATCACCCAAATTCAAAGTAAGGTGCAACGCGCGCATACGAAAATAATGGCGCACATTCGCCGCTACAGCTAAGCGCTCCGCAGGAAACACCCACGGTGACCTGAGCTCCCCTTGACCCTTACACCAGCTGCCGCCTTGCACATTGCCAGAAGGCCACACACCTACATTGTTTGTTTTTTCACAGATTTCAATTTCCTGGCGGAAAGCCCTTAACCACCGCCGATCCACTGCGACCCATGAGGCATAGGGTGGAAACCCAAACATAGGCGTAAACTTAACATGGCCTATGGGATTAGCTAACCTTGTTTGCTCCTCTAACGTGAGCCCTTTGGTATTGTGCTGGGTGTAACGCAGCATCTTAAATATAGGATTCATGGCGCATTTGCCATCCCACACAAAACCAGACACAGACGAAGCACGACCCCCATACGCCTGGCACTCACAATCCGCACCCGCCGCCTTACCTGGCACCGGTTTGAACCCACACCTTTTGTTGCGAGGTACACACAGCTGTATGCTTGTAGCAGGTACGCCAAGCACGGCAAACTCTTTTGCCCCAGGCATGTTATTGTGAGTGCAGCTACTAACCTTTGTGGTACCCGTTGCTCCTGTTTCCAACAGCTGTGCCTGTGTTAGATAGGGAGCACGCCCCCACGCTAGATCACTCTCTCCCTTAGCGGGCGCCACAGCATACTGATAAATACCTGTATCAACGTCAGTTAGCACCACTTTAAAACGCGACCCTGTTTTAGTAACAGCTCTTGCAGCAATATAGCCCGCCTTTGACCAATTGCTTGATGCGGTTTTTTTTAAAATATGCACACCCGCTAATGTGCGATCTGCTAAAGGCGTGCTCTCAACACTCACCTCAGCACAGCTGTCTAAATCGCCCTCAGCACTAGCTAAGTGGTACATAGAATCCGCAGCTGCAGTGTTACAGGCCCAGCTAAAATTTAAGCTCCCCGCACTTGTGCCAGCCTGCACCTTTGCATCAGCAAAAGGCGCCACCAAATTAGCCGCCCCTGCCACGTCATCATCATCGTCACTATCACTGTCACCATTATTGTTGCCACTGTCATCGTCGTTACTTCCACCTGCACCATCGCCATCGCCGCTACTGTCACCACTGTCGCCGTCATTGTCATCATCGTCGCCACTGTTGCCGCCACTGTCGCCGCCACCGCTATCGTCGTTATCATCATTGTTACTACCAGAGCTTGGTTGGGCTTTTTGCACATTGTCTTCTTCGTCCTGACCTAGGCCAAAAAAATCATCCGCCCCATCATCTGTGCCCCAGTGCACGGCTATAAATAAAAACCCGTCGCCCTTAGCTGCACCAGCAGTGCCTAAAGTGGTGTCCTCCACCTTTACGTCACCTGCAGCACCAAAAGCTAATACGGCTCCTACCTCTGAAGCTTCTGTCTCATCGTCATCGCCCTTAAAGGTGATCTCTTGGCGGCGCAATTTTTTAGAAGCATTTAAATTTTTAGACGCAGCAGAAAAAAACAACAACTCCCCTGCACTGATGGGCACTTTGTCCTTTTTGCCATCGTTGTCATCCAGCGTATACATATAGATTTTGTTGCCAGCTAAAAATAAAAACCCCTCATCCACGCTATCGGGCAAGCCCGTGCTAGAATCCGCACACTCTATATTTATCTCTTTGTCTTTGCCTGACACTTGGTACGACAGCTCAAAAAGCTCATCATCCTCCGAGCAGTCATCTGTATCAAACTCCACTTGGCTTTTGGTGTTAGAGGTGCGGATTTGGCTTTTTGCCACCCCATGCAGTGTGGCAAAAAAAGGTTTTAAATCGTACTGCGTCTCACCATCACGCGGCACCACCAGGGTGTCGTGGTCTTTTAGTACATCGGCCCTTAAGTCTGCAGCGCTCGCATCAGGAGTGGGCGCTTTAGGGTCCGGAGTATCATCGGAGCAAGCTACCACAATAAAAGCACAAGACAGCACCACACAACAAATAACCACCCAGTGCTTACGCATATTTATAGTATGACGAAGACAAACCTAAGGCTCAAGGCTTTCCGCCCAAAGGCGCATCAAGGAGACGGCGCTATGGACTCAAGGCTCCATAGCTTTAAGCAAATCTGGCAGCTCAGGTCACGCCTTTTTGTTGGCACTCTAATGCTTACGCCAGCTGTCTAGCGCGCAAAAATGCTTACGCACTTATAGGCCGCAAAATTCTCTGTAGGACGCTTGCTCCGTAAGGATAAAAGCGCCAGCAAAAACACTTTGATCAGAGGCGTAGACACATTGGCAGCCCCTGCAAGGGGCGCCAGCCAAGGTGGCAAGCGAGGCCCCATTCAAAGTGTTTTTGCGCGCTAGACAGCTATCAATGCGCCGACAGCTTGGGGCGATCAATAGGCCCAAAGCGTTCAAACTCTCTTGAAAAGCACTGGGTGCTGCTCTTGCGCCGCCGCTTTATCCAGCGCGTGAGGGCACCCTGGCTTAGACCGCTTGCCTTGCACACCTAAAGGTGTGTCAGCAGGCTGCGCTTTCTGGCCAAGGCGCCCTCACTAACACTTTTATGCTTACGCACTCTATCCCAGAATTTTGGACTAGCGCTCTAACTCGGGGCTTTTTATTACTGCAAAATTGATTTCGATGATGCCGGCCTCTGTAAGCGTGTACAAGACCTTTTTAAGAGTTAAAAATCGAATGCTCTTATCCGCCTGCACTGTGGCCTTTCGATACTCCGGCACCACCGCAGCAACACCATCATTTTCATCTGCAGGAGCATTACGAACCTGCCGCACACCACTTTTGATCTTTGCATACAGGCTCTTTTCATTAGCTTCGCCCACCTCAATAGCTCCGCGCGTTTGAGCCAGCAAGCTTTCAATCATCCAATGCTGCTGCGCGCGCAAACTGCTTACATTAGCCACCTGCTCACCATTAAATAACAACTCATCTGGCGACAGCACCACCACATGGGCCGGGGTGAGATCCTTTGTCTGCACAGCCTGCGGCAACAGCACCTCGTCACTAATGTCTATTACCTCGCCCGTCACATTATAGCTCTGCAACAAAAACACCACCAAAACCGTAAACAGATCCACCATGGCTGTTAAAGATAACAGCGCCACCACATTACGCTTAACAACAGAAGCCCTGCCCTTGCGGTCCCTATAACCCGGCACATATATTGGCACGACCTAACACCCCCTACAAAGCCGCCGCTGTAGAAATAGACACCTGCCCAAACTCCGCCTCTAACAAGGCATCCATCCCCAAAATTAAAGTCTCATAATTCAACTGATCCTCAATGGTAATCACCGCATCCTCCTTAGTCAGATGCACCATCTTAAAATCCTTAAGCGCCTTCACTAAAGCCGGCACATTATACTGACCACCCTGCTTTGGAAAACTCTTGCGCTCATCACCCATGATCAAAAAAAACCCCCCCTGCCGCACATCGAGCCTCAACGGAATATGCACCTCAGGCTTGGGGAGTTGCTTCATGTCGTCTGACTTTTTGCCGTAAATAGAGCTGCCTATTTGAATCATCGTCACCTGTGTCCACACCGCGGTAATAAGCAAAAATATAACCAAAACACTCATCAGGTCTATAAAAGGCACAATGTTTAGGTCCGCGTTAGCCGCACGCCCACCGCCTTTGCCTGTATCTACATGGGCCATAGCAACACTCCCAAAATCCGCACCTTAAGCCTAGACCTTAATCTTATCACGGTTAGCCACCACAAGGTTCATAACCCGCATACTACCCTCACGCATATCCGTTAAAATGCGCTCGATGCGTATTTGCAAAAAACCATAAGCCACCAAAGCTATAATAGCCACACCCAAACCAAAAGCCGTACAGTTCAAAGCCTCCGAAATACCCTTAGACAACTCTATCGACTTGGTCGCAGCATCAGCAGCCGCCACACCACTAAAAGACTTAATCAAACCTCCCACAGTACCCAGTAGCCCTAACAGCACCGCAACGTTACCCCCCAATGCCAAAAGAGCTGTCCAGCCCTCCACACGAGGAGTCTCACGCAACACCGCCGCATCCATCGCCACCTGCACCTCTTCATCAGGGCGCTTATTAATGACCTGTATTAAGCCCTCTTTTAATGTATTAGTAAGCGGAGCAGGACGCGTGTCACAAAACGAAACCGCCTGGTTAATATCCCCACGCACCACCATTCTGTACAAACCATCGTTCAAGCTCACCGAGTCCACACGCATCTTTCGCATAGACATAACACGCTCAATGATTAAAAAAACCAGCATCACCCCCACGAGCAAGATGACCCACATCATAAAGCCGCCGCCATGCTCTGCAGAAAAAGCGCGCGCTAAAAAATAACCAAACCCCTGGTTATCTACAACCCCTTGTGCTACCTCGTTTGCAGCCTGTTCCACCTTAAGCCTCCTTTAAAAAACCCCTCTCGTGTCCGAAAGAATCAAAAAAAATTAAAAAAACCTAAAAACACCCTCTTAAAAACTACCGCGCCTGAAATGTAAACGGAAAAGCCACCCTGGCAATTTCATCCGATTCAGGCGCAGGAAACAACAAGCCCGATATCAACCTACGCACACAAGTCGCAACACGAGCGCTCTGCAACGTATTAGACAGCACTCGGGTTCTCACCACGCGCCCACCGGTACCAATATCCCACTCTATAAGTATCTTACCCCCTAAACCCTTTTTTCTGTTAAGTTCCGTGTTGTAACAGGCTCTAATACCAGGTTTATTACGGCGCACTATACGCAAAATCGCATCCCGATCAATAGAGCTCGACGCCTCGATCTCATCAGAATCCAAATTCAAATCCACATCACCCTTAACACCCAAGCCCCCAGTGCCCGAACCAAAAGCCCCCGAGCCCTTGCCTCCCACACTCACCGCCTGACCAGCCACGGTATCCCTTTTTCCCACAGAACCCCTCAAGCCCAAGGCGCCGCCTTTGCGATCTTCGCCTATACCACTTTGACCTTTCGCCCGCGCAGCGTCACCCAGCAAAGCCCCCGAGCCTTCTGCACCCGTCGACAAAGTCTCATGCACCCCGCCACCACCAAAGGCCGAAAGCAAACCCACTTTATTTACATCGACCTTAGGCTTTACCGTTTTAGCCCCTGCACCGGATTTGCGAGCCGTCTTCACTCCACCAGAAGGTTTTACTTTTTTCACAACCTTGCGCGTACGCGAACGCCGGCCCTTGCCAGGATCCTTAACCTGCCGCACGCGTTTTACCGTAGGTTTTTTTACCACTTTTTTGGGCTTGGGTTTTGTTATAGGACGCACCGGCGGTTTAAACACAATCGTTACTTTGCGGGCTTTTTCTTCTAAGTCCTCATCTGCTAACTCATAAGTAGAATAAAACGCCATATACATAGCCAACATAGCCACCAAAACCATGGCCAAGCCGATAGCCACAAGCTCTCGGCTGCCCTCTTGCGCGCCCAAAGCTGCAACAGTAGGAGCCTCATCCACAAAACGCACATACACATGCAGGTTTTCATTATGCAAATTGAGCTTTAACAACTGGCCCGGCAACAAGGTAATAGTACTACCCACGGCCACCACCTGCGTAGGCTCGCCCTTGGTCTGCAAGCTACCACCCGCAAACATAGAGCCCATATTAACCACGGCCTGCGAAGAACCGGTTTTTAAAAACTTATGCTTACGCGTGCGCCGCGCCTCCAAAGGCAGCACAATGTCGTTATCAGCATCTACACCTATACTGACCTCATGCTCGCCCTTAAAATGCCGCGCCTGCACCACGCGCTCCCGCCACGACACCCACACATCCACGGCAGAACCCATACTAGGCTTAATGAGTGTGTCTAAATTTTTACGTGCACTAGGAGGCGCAAAAGTTCCACGCGCCACCTTGGCGCCTGCACGGGTCTTTTTAAGTGGCGCTTTTTTAGCCGGAGCTCTTTTAGCTCTGGCAGGCCCCTTGGGCTTAGAGGTTTTGGGGGGCTCTGCAAACTCTGTTACTAAAGTTTCGTCGTCATCTGATGCCGCTATGTTTAAACCCGCTGTTCTGTCCACAGGCCTTTTGAGCTCAAACTCCAACTGGTACCCACCCACCGAAAGCACATCGCCTGGCATAATTTGAACATCTTTCACCGGCTTGGCATTGCAAAAGGTGCCCACACCAGAGCCCATATCAGCACAAAAGTACGCGTCGTCACGCCTTTCAATTACCGCATGTATAGGAGACACAGGCTTAGACTGCTCAGACTTCAAACGCAGATCAACATTTTCGCCCGAACCAATAACTATTCGATCCTGATCGAAACTCTCTTGCTTATACAAGGAGCCCTGCAAATGCACCTTTAATACAACATTCACTCGGCCAATAACCCCCCGCTAGGCTACGCCCCATGCAAAAGGCGCACTGGAACCGCTTATTTGTCTCTCTTTAAAAGATACGAGGTTTGCCGGAGCTCTGGCAAAAAGTTTTCTCTAAATCTCATTAAACTATCCACTTCGATAGCACTTTCTTCTTGAATCGAAAGCAAATCCGACTTCCTAAATTCACCCTCAATAAGCTCTTCGTCAAAATCCACACGTGTGGTTTTTTGCTCCGCCCACGTCACAGGCACAAGCATACTGCCTAAAATCATAAACCCAACTAAAGCCCTAACCACTCGCATATGCACCTCTTAAAAAAAATCGGTTTTTTAACTCTTCCAAATCCTTGCCATATCACTCTATACAGTTACATTTGCAAAAAGCATGCCAGGCTTAAATGCCGTCCGCAGCTCCCTCTGAGTGCAGCACCCCAAGCGATGGGTCAAACTCTGCATCATGCGACGCCGGCACGCGCCGTTTTTTTAGCTTTTTCAGCCTATCCCTTTTGTCGCCACCTCGCGCCAAAAACTCCAGCCTCCCCAAGAGCGACTCGATTTTAGTACGGGATTTTTTAGCCTCATTCTCCATTAACACCAAGGCGTAGTTAAAAAAGCTTTCAAAGCTCTCTACCCCATGGGTGTCCACCATAAGCTCGTATATTTTGCGCGCCTTTGCCGCCTTGCCATGGCCTGCCAAAGCCACCGCATAATTATTAGCTATAACCACAGCCATGGGCTTTTTAGCCTGCAAGTCTTTAACCACATCTTTGGTATAAGCTTTTGACAAAAGCACTTTAGACTTTGCGTAATAAAAATTATCTAACAACACCGCACTCACATTAGCCGCCAAGGGCGCATGCGAAATACTATGCGACAACGCCTTTTGCCATTGCTGCCAAGCTAGCTGCGGACGACCCGTTTTAACATAAATATACGCCAGATTATTATATAGCTCCGCTGCTCCTGCATGGTCCCGCAAAGCTCTAAACAGAACCAGCTCCCCCAAAGCGTATTGCCGTTTTTGCAGATGGTACACCGCTAAGCTATTTAAAGCCGCTAAATCACGGGGCTTATTCGCCAAAACCCCTGAGGCCGAAGTCAGTGTATTGCGGCTGCTTGTTGCGGCATTTTCTGTCTCTTGCTTAATGGGAGTTTCTGACACAAACAGCTCTCTACTAGGCGCATAGTCCGTAGCATAGGTAGAAGATTTATCTATTGCACTCAGCCTACGCACCGCCTTTACAAACCAAGGCCCACGGGCACCCAGGTCAAAGCCCTTAGACACCGCCTCTTTATATAAGGCCTGTGATTTCTGAGAATGCGGCTCCGCCTGCTTTGCCAAACCTTGTTGGTATTCTTTAATTTTTTCTTTGTCCTTTAAAACCTTCGGCACACCCGATGCCAAAATAGCCTGCGCCATATTAGCCTCGGCCTCTGCCATAAGGCTTAAAGCCGCCGCCACATAACTGCCGTTGTCATAGGCCACCACCTGCCGCATCTCAGCAATCAGTTTATTTAAAAGCTCTGCCCGCCTTTTTAACTTAGCCGCCAGGTCTTTGTCTGAAGCCCTAAGGGGTATAGCAGAAAACTCCCTATACGTAGCCAAGTTTAGCTCAAACCTCGCCTCGGCCGCATAAACTGCCCCCACATCACTGTGCTGCGCTCCCAGGGCCTTTTGCACTTGCACCACTTTTTGGTAAGCCTTTTTTAAATTCGCCCTATCCGAACGCTGCTTAAACACCTGCGCCAACAGGTAAGCCATTTCAACCCTATGAAAAGGCACCCCCCCAGGGTCATCCGCCACCGCTTGCATTAAAGGTATGGCTTTTTCATAATTGCCCGCCATACGGTACATATGCGCCCGCGAGTAATTTACCTTAGCTTTTGCTGCACCCGTTACGTACTTTAACAAGGCTGCGTAGTTGCGCTCGGCTGCTTGAAAATTATTAAGCCCCCCATAAATCACCGCCGCATCGTTTAAAAAATCCAGCCGCTTTTGGCCTTTAGCGCTAGCCGCACACTGCTCCGACCAATAAGCAGCCTTGTCGTACCTGCCGACACGCTTATAAAAAGCCGCCAGCACCTCACGCGCCACCTGCTTTTTATCTCCTAAATGCGGACTATTGCTGCGCGCGACCCTTCTGTAAAGCTCCACGGCCTTGGGCCAAGCTTTTGCTCGTTCGTAATTAACCGCCGCGTTGTTTAAGGCGTCGGCTCTGATTTTGGCGTCTTTGCTTTCTTTTGCAATACGCTCGTACTGCTTGGCACTTGCCAGGTAGTCTTTGGATTTTTCTAAGTTCGCCGCCACATTAAAATCTACAGCCGAAAGCACTTTTTTAATCTGTGCCACAACTTTGGTATTTTGCAAAACCTCTGGCACACCCAAAAGCTCTTGCATTACCGCGTTTAAAGACTGCGGGCTTTTCTTTTGGGTGTATATGTCTAACACCGCCGTCACCGCCACCGGCATAGCCGCAGCCTTGGGGTAGGTTTTTATAGCCTTAACATAGTTTGCAATGGCTTTTTCATGCTGGTTGTGCAGGTAGTAAAAATACGCCACCTTGTAAATAACCGCCTCGGCCTCTTTGGACCCAGTGTTTTGCTCTACAAAAAGCTCAGCCTCTTTAACGAACGCAGCAATGTTGGGCTGAAACTCCAAGCGCTCTTTGCGCTTACCTAAATGCCGGCTGAGCGCCGCATCAGAAGGCAAAGCCTTTTCTAAAGCCAATAGCACATTGTGCCGTGCCATTTTCGCGTACTCACCACCACCCTGGGCGATGACTTTTCTGTAGTTTTCAACCGCCTTGGCGTACTTTTTAGTATCAAAAAGCAGCTCGGCGTAAAAAAACCGCAACTCTAAAGCGTGTTCACTTTTAGGAAACAGCTCAAAATACTTTTTGTAAAACAGCGCCAGCACCCCAACGCCTTTCTGTTTGCCTGTTGTGATATAACTTTTATGCTGCCGCTTAATGTATTTACGAAACTCTAACTCTGTTGCCTTTTGCACCTCTGTAGCAAAAGCACTGCCTCTGTTGGCTTTGCCCCAAGGGCTTTTAGCGCTGTAATTTGACACCCACAACAAAAGCTCACGGCGAAACTCTCTATCATGCCTTTTAGAGCCCTTGTATATGCGCACTATATTACGCTGGTACTCGGCTGCTACGCGCGCCTTAGGAGCTCTAGAGATGAGATCCCGATACAAAAAAATCGCATCATTATAGCGCCCTGTGTCCCAAGCCTGCCGCGCCACTTGAGGCATAATACGCTTAGTGTAATCCGCACCCAGCACCCGCGAAAAATACGCCCTCGCTCCCCTGGGACCATTAGGGTGCTCACCATAAAACCACACCAAGTCCCGCACCACTTCTTGGGTCGAAGCTACAGGCAGCTTGTCTTGACGTGCAGAAAGCAACACCCACTCCAGGTCTTTTAAAGCCGGGGGCACCTTACGCAAACGGTAATAACACCAAGCCCTACGGTGGTAGGCGAGCCTTTTTTTAGCCTTTACACCGCTGGGAACCTTTTTAATAAATCTGTTATAAAACTTTAACGCATGGGCGTAGTTTTCTTCAGCAAAATAGTGCTCCGCACGGTTGAAGTCTGCCTCTAGCATATACTTACTACGAGGAGCTACTTTTGCTAGCTTGGCATAGGTCTCTAAGCCCTTGTCATGCTGCTGCAAATAAAAATAACTTGCTGCCAACTGCGCCAAAGCCCTTGGCACACTTTTGTGACTTGGAAAATCCCTAATAAACCACACATAAAGCTGGTTGGCTTTGCGCGCAGAGGAATACGAAGGCGCCAAATTCAACGTGGGCCTGCGGCCTGTTTTTTGAGCCTTCTCTAGCGCCGCTACGTATTCGCTTTCGAGCCGGTCTTGCACGAGACGGGTTTTTTCTAAATAACTATCTGCCAGTCGTAACCACAAAGCTCCTATGGTGGAGGTGCCTTCAAACTTTTTTACCAACGCCACTCCACGCTGGATCTGCTCGTTCACCACAGACTCCAAGCGCCCCCAGTCGGAATTTTTTTGGTGGTACAACCGAGGCCTTCGCTCAGGCTGTATAGCGCGTAGGTCTTTTTTAGGAGCCTCTTTTATGTCCGACAGCACTGCGGATTTGCGCTTTAGGTTTAGCGCACGGTTTTCGATCCGACGCTGCACGTCTTCTACCGTTGCCTCATTAGCCAACAAAGCCTCAACCGGCCACAAGACTAAAATACTCAGCACCAAACCCAAGCGCCACATGGCTTTATCTCCTCTCAAAACACACACCTTAGTTACGGCAACTCTGCCGGCCCACATAAAAATAGTTACCCAACTCGTCTAACCAATACTCGCCTCTAAACGACCACAGCTGGTACCCGTTTTGTATATAAAAACCCCTGCTGCGGTTAATGCTCTCTTTGCGAGCATCTTGTCCTTGAGCGCTTTCCTCAATCTTGCGCCTTAAAACGCGTTTGTCACCCTCTAGCATCTCTAGCCATAGCAAACCTTTTTGAGCAAAAAAGTCCACCAAGTTCTGCCGCACCTCTAGCAAGTACCTGCGCACCATGCGCCCCGCACGCACCTTAGAGCTCTTAAGCCGCCTAGCTAATACCTTAGACACATGGCGCCCTACGCCAGAGTTCTGCCAACGAGAAGGCATTTTTTTAAGCCTTTGATACTCCTCTAACAGCTTGGTCACATAATCGTATACGCCCTGAAAATTCCCCCTACCCAGAACCTCGCGCGCTACCAAAAAAGGTATCGGGTATGAGGCCTTTTTTTTCACATAGCTGCCGTCATCGTAGTCTTCAATGACCCTAACGATGTCTTCAAAGTACTTTTCTGGACGCGATACGGTTTTTAAATACCGGGTTACACGCCTGTGTTCAGGCTCGTATATTTTTTGAAAAATCTCTAAAGATTTTCGCATCTCTCCAAACTGACAAATATAATAATACAGCAGCGCGCGCACTAGCAGGGTCTCTGGCATGTACCAGTCTTCGTAAAACGACGAGTGCAGGGTCTGAAAATACCCCAACGCACGACGAAAACGCTCCTGACGCACCATGGTCCAGCTGATTTCTAGCAACGTAGCATGCCAAAACGGGCTATCCCGCGGCACAAGCTTATAGGCCTGCTCTGCCAGCTTGTACTCTTTGCGCTGATAGTGCGTACGCCCCATGCCGAGCAGAGCCGCAACCCTTATGTCGTCGGTCACCGGCATATCACTACGCGCAGCTACCAAAGACTTAAACACATCTAGTGCACGGCCTGTACGGCCCAGCTCCACTAAAGAAAGCGCCTCTAGGTATTTAGACTTTCCGTACAAGTGGCTATCCGTAGGCACACGACGAAAACTGCGCGCCGCCTGACTGAACTCTTTTTTGCGCATATAAAACTGCCCCAGCCTATAGCGCAAAATCCCCACATGCTGCGGAGGAAACTCTTTTAGCCTAATTTTGCCAATAGCATAATTGAGCAAGGTGTCATCACCCAAGGCATCTGCTGCGAGCGATAATTTCTCTAGCCCCCTAGCTACATACTCGTTACGCCCATGCCGCACCACGCTCATAAACTGAAACGCCGAGGCCTGGTAAAATTTTAAGTTATACAAAGCCAAGCCCAACAAGTACCTAAGCTGATTGCGCTTAGCGCCTGACGCTCGAGATATTAGCGGAAACAAAAGCTGCGACGCCTCTTCCCAACGCCTGTCACGGGCTAAGCGAATGGCGCGCTTTAAATCTCCCCCACCCACTCCACGCTGAGCTAAACGCATGCCTTCCAAGCGCTTCAACTCCGCAAGCAAACCTGCCTTGTCGCCCAACTTAGGCGCCTTAACCGCTGAGGCCGCAGTCACCACCGCCGCAGCGACAGGCACTACCTTCTGCTCAGCACCTTTAGCAACCTCTGCTGCATCTGCCACACTAACAGTCGCACCTAACAGCACCCCCACACACAAAAGCCACCTTAAGTTTTTAGCACACAACACATAAGACATTATTTTTTTCCCCCAATTCGTATCTTGTCTTAAAAGCCCCGGGCCCCTCACAGCACCAGGCCTATACAGTACCGGGCTTTAACGGTACCGGGCTTTAACGGTACCGGGCTTTGGGGAAAAACAAACTCACCCCGGCATGCAAACGCCAGCCCCCGTGCCCAAAACGCTTTTGCTGCTGGGCTTTTTTTTGCTCAGCTGGCTCCAATGTGGCCAAATACTCCACCGGCCTTTTTCCCTGATGCAAAATGCGGTAATGGGTAACATCCCACCTAAAAGCCAAAGACTTACTTAAAGCAAAAATTTGCCCAAAACCAAAGTTAATAAAGTGGTCCCTAACCGGCCAGTTGCATTCCACCCCTTGGGTATTGGCTGCAGGTCTTTTACAGTATTTGGTGCTAGAGGGCAGTGCCACACCCGACCCCTCATCACCCGCCTGCCCCACTTTGTACAGTTTGCGGCTTATCATCAACCAACCTAAGGTCAGGTAGATATCAAAGGGCAATATACTGCGATCCATCCAAGCGGCTTTACCATAAAAAGGCTGCCACTTATAAGACGCTCCTGCCTCCCATACGTTTTTATACATACCGGAGGGCGCCACATGGATGTCGTTTATAGCCTTACCCACACCCGTGCGCGGCCCTGGGAACATATAAGCCCCATTTAGCTCTATACCGTGGGCCTCTAAAAAAAATCCCGCAAGCTTTAAACCCACGCCCATTTCGTAAAACACCGGCTGATCTACATTAAAAACCCCCTGTGCCGAAAGCTCCATACGCTTGGTTTTGGGCAAAAACCGACGCTGAATAATGGCAATGTTCTCAAAGGCCGACTCCCCTTGGCTGCTTAAACCCAAAGAGCCATGGGCGCGCGCCTTTTTGCTGATACCCGCACCGGCAGTGCCGGCGGAAGAGGCATTTTGCGGATCGATCTGTTTGTAAAAATCCTCCAAATCCTGCGCCTCGGCACTATCATCTTGCCCTAAAGCTACAGGCGCAAGCCCGCCCATAAGGCCCAAACAGGCACTAAAACAAAAGCCAAACCAAATATTTTTGAGCACGCGCAACACAACCCCCTAAAAAAGCAAAAACACCAAAGAGCCCGTCAACATACTACGAAAATACCAGCGGTTTTTAGGGTTATTCGCACTCGAAGCCGCTCGCTCTTTCGGCACAAAGTGCTCACCCCCCAAGTTCACCCACTGGTGCAACATAAATCTTAAATCTGCCCTTAGGGCCACAAATTTATTCATATAAAAGCTCATGCCCACACCCAGCTCAAAGCTGGGGTATATACTTTTGGTCTCAGCACTTGAGCACTCGTCCAAATCTTGCGGCGTGCACCTGAGCCCCCGTTTATGCTTTACCCAACCCATACCGGCACCTAAAAAAAAGTGCTGCATCGCGATCATGTCCCAGTTTTGAAACAGGCTCAGCTTACTGTACGTGGGGGTTAACTGGTAGTTGCCCATAATAAACATCTCAATGGGCGGCAAAAGCGAGGCTTCAACAAAACCATTATCCTCTAAGCCCTTTCCACCACCACCCAAACGGTTGGGTGTGCGTTTAAACAAAAAGCTCTTAAAAGGGCTCGACACAAAAGTGCTAGACACCCTAAAAGCATGCAGCTCGCTCAAATGCAGGGCCAAGTGGGCGTTAACAATAGGCTTGGTGTAAATGATTTCTAAAAAATCCGTGCCCGCACCAAAGCCAAACTCCAAACGCCGACTGAGGGTGATTTTTTTGTTTTTGACGGCCGACACTTTTTCAAAAACAGGCAACACGGTCTCTTGAGCCAGTTCGGTTTGCTCAATCTTTACCTTGGGAGCTTTCTTTTTAGGGCGAGCGGCTTTGGGTTTGTCCTCGGAGAGCTCATCTGCCACCTCAGCGTCGGCCTCTATTATCTCTTGCTCGGGAGGGGTCCATTTTAGTGCGTCTTCTTCCCCTTCTTCCAGCGCGTCTTCTTGAGCAACATCGCGATTGGTAGCGTCAGTGTCGCGGTTCAACTCACCTTTGGCTGCAGGCTGATCCGCTGACTGCTCCAGCGCGGCCTCTAAAGACGTGGCTTCTTCCAAGTCTTCTGTAAGCTCTAAGGGCGCCTCGTCCCCCAGTTCGCTTAAGTCATCTTGCACAACGCCCGCACCCTGTGCCCACAGAGTAGAGCTGCACAAAAAACACACCGCCAAAAGCCCAAGCCTAGCACACAAAAAGATCCGCATTCTTATCCCCTCGCTAAAAACAAGCGCCCTAAACACCAGCAGCAGCGTCTTCTACAATGCCAAACACAAGACCAAACACAGCACCGGGCACCCGCACCATGGCACAATACCATTCTAGAACACACCTAAGCTTTACGAACAACATGTTATTAGATTTTTCGCAAGGATGCGACACACAAGCGCCCCTTACTGGTCCACCCTCTGGTCCTCGCTCTGATCCTCCCTGGGCCTTGCAGCAAGAGCCTTTTGAACCAAGCTCTTAAACAAAGGGTGCGGCCGGTGGGCGCGGGATTGAAACTCAGGATGAAACTGCACGCCCACAAACCACGGGTGCTGGGGCAGCTCAATGGCCTCGACCAGACTATGGGCCTTGTTCCAACCCGAAAGCACTAGGCCATGTTTTTTTAACCGCGCATAGTACCGGGGGCTTAACTCATACCGATGCCGGTGCCGCTCTAGAATTTTGGTTTTTTTATAAATCCCCCCCAATTTTGACCCCGGCACCACATGGCACTCGTAAGCACCCAAACGCATGCTGGCCCCTTTGCCTCGCACGGATCCTTGAGACTCCATAATATCCACCACCCAAGCTGGCTTTTTGGTCTTAGCTTTACTTGCCACCTCGCGGGTGCTGGCGTTTTTAATGCCACACACGTTGCGGGCAAACTCTATAGCCGCAATCTGCATACCAAAACAGATACCCAAAAAAGGCAGTCCCTTAATGCGCGCATATTTTATGGCCTCCATTTTGCCCTTAAGCCCTCTGGTATCAAAACCCCCCGGCACCACCACGGCATGCATAGGCTTTAACAAAGCCGCAGCGCCGCCCTTTTTTTCTAAGTCCTCTGCATCCACATAGTGAATACGGGCTCGTGCTTTTTGAGCCAAAGCCGCTACCACCAAGGCCTCTCTCACCGAGGCGTAGCTGTCCTCTACCCCTACGTATTTGCCCACTATGGCTACATGCAGCTCGCGCTTGGGATGACGCACGGCTTTTGCTAACTCGAACCACTTTTGGTTTTTAACAGGCGTGCGTTTGAGGTTTAAGATTTTTAACACCTTGGCGTCCAAACCCTCCTTAAACAAAGCCTCTGGCAGTTCGTAAATGCAATCGCGGTCCGGCGCCCCCACCACATAGGCCTCGGGCACACTGCAAAAGAGGGCGATTTTTTCTTTAATGGATTTTTCAACGGAACGATGGCTCCGACAAATTACCACATGCGGCTGCACCCCCGACTCGCGCAGCTCTTTTACCGAGTGCTGCGTGGGTTTGCTTTTAAACTCCTTAGCCGCATGCACATAAGGCACATACGTTAAATGCAAAAAAGCCGCCCCACCAGGGCGCATGACATTAATTTGCCTTAGCGCCTCTATAAAAGGCAGGCCCTCTATATCGCCCGCAGTGCCGCCTATTTCTACAATAAGAATCTCAAACTTACGCGCCAACTCGAAAATGCGCCTTTTGATTTCGTCCGTTATGTGAGGTATCACCTGCACCGTGCCCCCCAGGTATTGCCCCTGGCGCTCGTTGGCAATGACCTGCTCATAAATTTGCCCTGTTGTAATGCTGTGCTTGCGCGTAGCTTTAAGCCGAGTGAACCTTTCGTAATGCCCCAGATCAAGATCGGTCTCGGCCCCGTCTTCAGTCACAAAGACCTCACCGTGCTGATAAGGGGACATCGTGCCTGGGTCTATGTTGATGTAGGGATCGCACTTCATAAGCCCCACCCTGTACCCGCGGGCCTCCAGCAAGGCCCCCAAGGCTGAGGCCGTAAGCCCCTTGCCCAAAGAGGAGCTCACGCCTCCCGTTACAAACACGAGCCTGCTCTTTTGAGGAAATATAAGCTTAGAGGTTTTCTGCATACGCTGCCATGCTCCTTAGAACCTGCCCTGGAGCCTCGGGGCAGTGGTTGACTACCCCGGTGTTTGTAGTACTACAAAGCATAATGCCCACCACTATGCGCCTAAACACCCCCCATGCACAAGCCTCAAGCCAGGGGTTTTTGCTTTTGTCGCCACCTAAAGGGCCCGAAAAACGCATGCCCTTAACGCAAAAGCTTTATGTTTTGGGGCGCGCTGCGGGTAACGACATTGTGCTGCCGGACGACCCTTATGTTTCGTCCCAGCATGCCAGCATCGAAAAAGTGCAGGGACGGTTTTTGTTGCGCGATATGGGGTCCTCTAACGGCAGCTTTGTAAATGGACAGCCGGTGCTTAAAAGCGTTCTGCAGCATAACGACACTATCAAGCTCGGCATGAGCACGCTGCACTTTAGACAACACAGCCACGATCAAAATGCCATGCATTTAAAGTCCTCGCACCCTGCATGGCAAAAGCAGTTAAGCCAATTGCCACAAATGGGCCAATCGGATCTGCCGGTTTTAATAGAAGGACCCAGTGGCACAGGCAAAGAGGCCCTTGCGCAGTATGTGCATGCTTTTTCGCCCAGAAAAAACCGCCCACTAGTGGTACTAAACTGCTCTAGCCTTAACGAGCAATTGGTAGAGAGCGAGCTATTCGGACACAGCAAGGGCAGCTTTACCGGTGCCGAACGCGCACGCCGTGGAGCATTCATGGAGGCCCATAGGGGGACTTTGTTTTTAGACGAAATCGGCGACCTGCCCCTAAATTTGCAACCCAAACTGCTTAGGGCCTTAGAGAACAAAGAGATCAAAGCTGTAGGTTCCGATGCGCCCAGCTTTGCCGATGTGCGCATTATATCGGCCACGTGCAAAAACTTAACCCACTGTGTAGAAAAAGGGCTTTTTCGGCCGGATTTGTTTTTTAGGCTGAACGTTTTGCGCTTAAATCCCCCTGCACTTAAAGACCGCCCGCAAGACCTAATGCGCCTAGCGCGGCACTTTGCAAGAGAGAGCGGCTTAAACATACAAGCAAGCTGTGAAACAATTTTGCAAAAACACGCCTGGCCAGGCAATGTTAGGGAGCTAAAAAACTTTATAGCCCGAGCCCGCACCATGCTAGGCCCCAACGCCACCTTGTGCGCCAAGCAAACCCGCACGCTGCTATAAGCTTATAACCCTTGCCCCACGGGGTTTTTTGTAGCGGATGCTGCGCGCACGGGTTTTAAACTCTGTGTTAGTAAACGTATAGGTTTGAGTGTTTTCTAAATGGTCCTCTAAGTGCACGCTGTGCACGGTATTTTTGTGCAGTTTTATTTGCAAGAGCTTTTGGTTTTTTAAAAAAGGCAACTTGCTAAGGTCAATATCGTAAAGCACATAGTCCCCTTCTTTAGTGGTTGTTTTTACAAGCCCAGATTTGTGCTGGGCCAACAATTGGCTTAAAGAGCCAGGACGCTTTTTGCCTAAAGCCACATGCCCCTTGGTATTAAGCGCCGCTTTATACACCTGCACTCCTGCAGACTTATTGCGGGTTTCTAGCCATGCGTAGTTGTTATCTACAACAATGCGCCTTTGCTCGGGCTTTTGCCACTCCATAAGCATCAAACCGCGCGATGTGTATATATGCCCCTTTAATTGCAAGGTTTTTTTAAGTAATTTAAAATGGCTTTTGTGCTCGAAGTCGCTTTTTACTTGTGGTGTGTTTAAGTAACGCTCTGCCACCTTTACAAAATGTGCAAGCCTAATGTTTGTGTCAGTGCTCCCACCAGTGTTTGGGGGACCGTGGCTTTTGCCGTGACTTACCACACAGCACAGCAAAACCACCATTTGCACCAAGCGCTTAAACGCCCAACTAAAACAAGGATTTTTCATCAGAACCTGCGGCACGCGCATTGCTTACTTTTTGGGACTCATTTGAGGGCTGCATGGTTTTAAGGCCTTTTGTTGCCTTAGGGGCCTCACTTACTTTTTGGGTTTTGTTTTTGTTTGAAGTTTTGTCTGATGTTTTATTGGGGGCCGGCGTTTTAACGCGCGAAATAAGCACATTTTTAATACTCACCGGCCGAGCGGGGCGGTCTTGGGCGTCTGTTTGCACTTTAGATATCGCCTCTACCACCCTGTAGTTTTCGCGCACTTGGCCAAAAATACTATGCCTTTTATCTAAATGCGGCGTCGCTGCTACCGTAATAAAAAACTGGCTCCCATTTGTACCAGGGCCCGCATTGGCCATAGACAACATGCCGGGTTTATCGTGCTTTAAAAACTCGCTAAACTCGTCACGAAAAGTATAACCCGGGCCCGACCTGCCTGTGCCCATAGGGCAACCACCTTGAATCATAAAGTTTGGTATCACCCTATGAAAGATCAAGCCTTTGTAAAAAGGCTTTTGCACCACTTTTTTGCTTTTTGGGTCCTTCCAACGCTGGCGGCCCGTTGCAAGGCGCACAAAATTCGACACACTCAAAGGCGCATGCACATGAAACAGCTCGGCCTTAAAGTTGCCCATTGAAGTTTGAAAAGTGGCAAAAATCTTCTCGTTCACATCAAAAACGCATAAGCTCAGCCTGCAAGCGCGTAGTCGAAACCTCAACACGCGCTGGGTTTGCAGATTTAGCTTTTTGCGCCCAAGCAGGATACAGCAAAAAACACCCCCATAAAGGTAAAGGCTACAAGGCTCCTCACGCTTCCCTCCGTTTAAATCCCTTTTGCGGCCATGGTATCCCGCGTAAGCATAAAGCACAAGCTGTGCTTGGTGCTTTATGCTTCGCAGAATGAGGGGCACTTGCCTCCAGTGTGGCCAATCGAGTTCGCTCAATGCACGGGGCGTTGACGGGAGTGCGGTCGTTACGGGCCCTTGGCCCTTCGCTACAGGCTCGTAGTAGCCTTATAGGCCGCCCAATCCTCTGCGGGACGCTTGCTCCTGTCACGGCCGCCTCCCTTTGGGAGGCTGTTCCAGGAGCGCCGCTTAATCCCAGAGTATTGGGCTAGCGCTCTAATTAGTCTGTAATTGTATCGACTAATATGTTTACTCCTGCAGGGCTCAGCTCACAGTAACCCTCGCCCAGTTGCAGTTTGGTAAATTTAGCCCCAGGGGTTTCACGCACCCACAAAGGACCCGCCTTTAATAAGGCAATCAAAGGCGCATGCCCTGGCAAAAGGTTCATCTGCCCATTAAAAGCCGTCACCACAATCTCAGCCACAGGCTGCTCCATGTAAAGGCTTTTTTCTGGCGTTAAAACTGTAAGCACCAAGTTACGCATCGGCACTTTGCAAAGCCTTGGCCTTAGCCAGCGCGTCCTCTATGGTGCCCACCAAATAAAATGCCTGCTCAGGCACCCCATCATGCTTACCCTCTAAAATCTGCTTAAAGCCCTCGATCGTGTCTTTTATATCCACGTACTTACCCGGCATGCCGGTAAAAGCCTCTGCCACAAAAAAAGGCTGCGACAAAAACTTTTGCGCCCGCCTCGCCCGGGCCACTACCTGCTTGTCTTCGTCCGAAAGCTCGTCCATACCCAAAATGGCAATAATATCCTGCAGCTCCTTATACCGCTGCAGCAAAGCCTGCAAACGCACCGCTACGCCGTAGTGCTCTTCACCCACGTACCTGTGGGTCTAAAAGCCGCGAGGTAGAAGTTAAAGGATGCACCGCAGGGTAAATCCCCAGCGCCGCAATGTCGCGGTCTAAGTTAGTGGTGGCATCCAAGTGCGTAAAAGTTGTAGCCGGAGCAGGGTCTGTATAATCATCCGCAGGCACATAAACCGCCTGCACACTGGTGATCGAGCCCTTTAGGGTCGAAGTGATGCGCTCTTGCAGCGCGCCCATATCGGTGCCCAAAGTGGGCTGATAACCCACCGCACTGGGTATGCGCCCCAAAAGAGCCGACACCTCAGAGCCCGCCTGGGTGAACCTAAAGATATTGTCCACAAACAGCAGCACGTCTTGGCCTTTTACATCGCGAAAATACTCCGCCTGAGTCAGGGCCGTTAAAGCCACTCTGGCCCTCGCTCCAGGAGGCTCGTTCATTTGGCCAAAAACCAAAGAGGTTTTTTTAATCACTCCCGACTCGGTCATCTCCTGATACAGGTCGTTGCCCTCACGCGTACGCTCACCCACTCCCGCAAAAACCGAATACCCCCCATGCTCTGTGGCAATGTTGCGTATTAGCTCCTGAATCAAAACCGTCTTCCCCACCCCAGCACCACCAAACAGGCCAATCTTACCCCCCTTGGCATAAGGCGCTAAAAGATCCACCACCTTGATCCCCGTCATAAGTACCTCGGCCTGCGTGGATTGATCCGAAAACTTAGGCGCCGCGCGGTGTATCGGCCAACGCTCCTGCGACTCCAATGGGCCTTGCTCGTCAATGGGATCGCCTACCACATTTAAAATACGGCCCAAAGCCTTTTCGCCCACAGGAGTGCTAATTTGCTCGCCCTTATTTTGCACCTCTTGCCCCCGCACCAACCCCTCGGTGGAGTCCATTGCAATACAACGCACCACTCTGTCGCCCAAGTGTTGCGCCACCTCCAGGGTCAAATTCCAAGGCTGGTCGCTAATTTGCGCATTGCTCACCCCCAAGGCTCCTAGTACAGCCGGCATGGGGGATTTTTCTGGAAACTCCACATCCACCACCGCTCCCATAACCTGCTTTACCTTAGCCGTCGGCTCCTCAGGCCCCGCCGCATGAGCACCGTTACGCATTTTGTTAGATTGTTTTTGTTTTTGCATCACCTAGCACGCCCCTATGGTTAATGTTTTAAGGCCTCGGCTCCCGAGCAGATCTCGGTCAGCTCTGTTGTAATCGCCGACTGCCTCAGCTTGTTATACTCGAGACTTAGTTTTTTAATCATATCGTTGGCATTTTGGGTGGCGTTTTCCATAGCATTCATGCGCGCTGCATGCTCCGCTGCCACCGACTCAGACAAGCACCTATAAACCTGCACCTCAAAATGCTTATGTAATAAGTTGTCCACCACCTCTAAAGGAGCCGGCTCAAATAGCATATCCGCCGCAAAGGGCAGCCCTCCCTCTTGCGACTGGTGGGTCAAGCTGGCGCACGAAACATCCACCGGCAACAAAGGCTCTGATACCAAATTTTGCGCAATAGCCGACTTAAAACTCATTATACACCAAGCGCACCTCGTCGTAGCCGCCCGAAGCAAAAGCTGTCATCAAGTCATCCGCCACACGCGCCGCCATAGTGTACGACACCTGCCGCGCAAGGTTTAAAATCACCCTCTTGGGCTCCGGGTACTTACGCACTCTAAAATACTCCGCCCCCTTGCGGCCCACAAAGAGCCAGTCCAGCCGCTCGTAACGTGCGTGGTTTTCTTTATGCCACAGCTCCACATAGCGGTTTACATTGGCATTAAAGCCTCCGCACAAGCCTCTATCGCTTGTCACAACCACCAACAGCACGCTCCTTGGCACAGCGCTGCACCTTAAAAGCGGGGTGCTTCACCTTATGCGTGCTAGCCACATTAGCAATTACGCCCAAAAGCTTTTTAGCATAGGGCTTGAGGTTGCGTATGTTGTCTTGTGCGCGCCGCAACTTAGCTGCAGATACCATTTTCATTGCGCGGGTGACGGACTGGGTGTTTTTAACACTCCCAATGCGGCCTCGGATGTCTTTCATGTTTGCCATATCCGCTCCGGTCTACTCTTGTACCTGAAACACCGCCTTAAACTCTTTGTTGGCATCCTGCAAAGCCTCTACAACCTCTTTGCTGAGTTTTTTTCTGCTCGCTTAACAGCTTTAACACTTGGCTCTTTTGCACATTTAAAAACTGCGCATACTCTTGCTCCCAACGTTTAATTTGAGCCTCTGGCACATGGTCTAAATAGCCATTAGTGCCCGCCCATAAGGTGGCCACTTGCAGCTCTACCTTTACGGGCGCGTACTGCCCTTGCTTAGTGAGCTCCACCAAACGGCGTCCGCGCGCAAGCTGCGCCTGCGAGGCTTCGTCTAAGTCCGAAGCAAAAGCCGCAAAAGCCTCTAGCTCTCTAAACTGCGCCAGCTCTAGCTTTAACGAGCCCGCCACCTGCTTCATGGCTTTAATCTGCGCCGCACCTCCCACACGCGAAACCGATTTACCCATATTTACCGCAGGCCGAATGCCTTTATAGAATAGATCCGTCTCTAAAAATATCTGCCCATCGGTAATCGAAATCACATTAGTGGGTATATAGGCCGAAATATCCCCAGCCTGGGTCTCGATAATAGGCAAGGCCGTCAACGATCCTCCCCCCTGAGCCTGCGACATCTTTGCCGCACGCTCCAACAGACGCGAATGCAAATAAAACACATCCCCCGGATAGGCCTCCCGGCCCGGAGGGCGCCTTAATAGCAAAGACAACTGCCTATAAGCCTGAGCCTGCTTAGTGAGATCATCGTAAATAATCAGAGCATGCTTTTTGTTGTCCCTAAACCACTCCGCCATAGCACAACCACTAAAGGGAGCCAAAAACTGCATAGGCGCAGGGTCTGAAGCATTGGCCGCCACCACAGTGGTGTACTCCATTGCACCAAAGCGCCGCAATTTTTCTACCACCTGAGCCACCGTGGACTGCTTTTGACCACAGGCCACATAAAAGCAATGCACGCCCGAACCCTTTTGGTTAATAATGGTGTCCACTGCTATAGCAGTTTTGCCCGTTTGGCGGTCGCCAATAATAAGCTCCCTTTGCCCACGACCAATAGGAATCATTGCATCTAAGGCCTTTAGACCCGTTTGCAAGGGCTGCGTTACGGGCTCGCGCGCAATAATTCCAGGGGCTTTAACATCTACCACCCTAAACTCAGAACCCTCAATAGGGCCCTTTGCATCCACGGGCTGACCCAAGGCATCCACCACACGCCCCATCAGGGCCGGCCCTGTTGGCACTTGCACGATCTTGCCCGTGCGCTTAACGCTTTCGCCCTCTTTTACCTGCTTGTCTTCTCCAAAAAGCACCACCCCCACCGAATCGGCCTCCAGGTTCAGCGCCATGCCAAACAAGCCTCCCTCAAATTGCACCAACTCACTGGCCATTACCCCGCCCAGGCCATACACGCGGGCCACACCATCACCCACGCTCAGCACTGTACCGGTTTCGCTAGTGTCTAGCTTGAGGTTAAAGTTTTGTATTTGCTCTTTAAGCACGCGGCTGATTTCGTCAGCCCTAATATTTAGTTCCATAAAAGCACCCCTGGGTTCTCCAATTGGCTTTGTAAGTTTTCAAGATGTAACAACAAAGTATCATTATAGGTGCGCCCCTCTAGCTCCAGCGACACCCCTCCCAGCACTCCGGGCTCCGGCACATTGTGCAAGTTTAGCTCTTTGCCCGCCAGCTTTTGGGCGATTTGTTTTAGCTCCTGCATCTGTTCTTGTGGCAGTGCCTCAGCGCTCTTAACCACAGCATAGGCCCGCCCCTCTTGTTGCGCCACCAAGCCCTTTGCGCCTTTGATAACTAAAGGCAAAATACCCAGCCTGCCCCTAAGAGCTAAAAGCTGCAAAAAATTCCGCGTAACCTCTGGCACCTGCCCCACACCCAAAGCCTTTGCCAAAACCTGCGCCTTAGCCCGACTCGGCACCTGGGGGTGCATGAAAAACCCCTCCATAAAAGGGCGCAAAAGCTGCTCTAGCACGCTGAGGCTCTCTAGCAGCTCTTTGTCCATTTTGCCAAGGGCCACAAGGGCCTTGGCATAACTCAAAGCCACAGCCTGCCCGGTAGAACTGCTCACTATCTTGCCTCCTTGGGCTGGCTCACTTTGCCAGACACCGCCTCAGCAGACAAGGTAGAAAATTCTTTTAAAAAATGCCGCGCCATCAGAGCATGGTACTGCTCTTTAGGAGGCTGAGCCACGCTCGCGCCACAACGCAGCCTCTCTTTACAGCCCTTAATAGCCTGCTGTGCAGCCTCTTTATAAAGCTCCAACTTGGCTCTATTAAATTCGCCCGCCAAGGTGTTTTGAGCATTTTTTAGCACCTGCTGGCTCTCTTGTTTGGCCTGGATAATGAGCTGCCTTTTAAGCTCTTCTGCCCGGGCGGCGCTTTGCTTACGCGTTTCGCCTTGCCGAGACTTTAACTGCTCTAAGTCCCTCGCTACAGAATCGCGCGCCTTTTGAGCTTGCTCAACCAAGCGCTCCACCTTACGCGCATGCTCCCAGTACTTGTTGCGCTCCGCTGCAAAATGCTCTTTTACTGTGCGGCGCAATAGCAAGCACAGCAAAACACCAAAGGGCCGCAAAGTTCACCAGCTGCTTTATTACAAAATACACCGGCAGTACCCCAGCGCCCGCAGCATAGGCCGCATGGCCGCTCCAAAAAGCCAGCCACAGCACTACCGGCACTTTGCTCGCTAAGCGCATCAATGCATGGCCTCACTTTTAAAAGGCTTTAAGCGCCCTAGGACCTGATCACGCAGCGCTGGAGCCTCTTTGCTCAAAAGCGCGCGGGCCTGCGCGCTTTGCTCCCGCATTCGCTCGCGCCCCGTTTTAAGGTAGTGCCGAGCGTTGGTTCTTGCCACCTCTAAAGACTTGGCGCATTCTGCTTGAGCCTCTAGTTGCAGTTTGTGAAAATACTCAGTGTTCTGAGCGCTTAGCTTGCGGGCTTGGGTTTTGTACTCTTTGTAAAGCTCCTCTCGCTCGCGCTCTAAACCTGCAACCCTATCCTCGCCGCCCACGGTTTTGTCTTGCCGCTTTAAAAAGGCCTCATAATACGGCCCAAACACCCAGCGCGATAGCACACCATACAGCACGCACACCACAAAGAGCTGGTAAAACAAGCTCGTATCAACCTTTAAAGCCTCTAAGATCTGCCCAAACACAACACTTGGTTTTTACCTTTAAAACCCGATTCACGTCAAAGCTGCATGCTCTTAGCTGCCATAGCAGAACGCAGTTTTTCTGGCAGAGCTAAAAACTCGTCCTCTTTTAAATTTTTGGTAGGAAAAGACGGCAGCACATGGACCGTAATGTTTGTAACCCAGTGCCTCAAAGCCGGCCAAAAATCCCCCTTAGCATGCACACGGGCGCTCCCCACAATCAGCAAAGGCACAACAGGCGCACGGGCCTCACGCGCAAAAATAAATGGCCCCTTTTTAACCACAGAGCCCACCGTTGGAGCCTTAGCATCCGTACGCCCTCCTTCTAAGGCCAGGGCAAAGCTTTCGCCGTTTTTTACGCGCTGCACACTCTTTTTATAAAGCTGCAAAACCCTTTGGCGGTCTCCACGGTGTATAGGCAGGAGTCCAAAAAACTTTATACACCGCCCAAATACAGGCAGCTTAAACAGCACCGCCTTGCCTCCGAAGCGCACCTTTTTTTTAAGCTCAATAAAGCTCAACACCCCTACAGTAGCATCGAACCAACTTTTGTGGTTAAACACAAACACACAGCCCCCTGGGGGCACATGATGCCCCCCAAGCACCTTGAGCCTTACTCCCAAAAAGCCCATCACAAAACGGCTCCAAAAACCCATAACTTTATCACCAAAATCCAACTGGTCCGAGTGCCGGATCGGGCCTGCAAAAGAGCGCACCAAAACCACCACGCCGCAGCCCAGGGTCACAAATAACAGCAAAACACCAAACACCATGGCACGGACCAACCTCAGGGTCCTTGCCATTACGCCGCCCACAGCTCTACCCATCTAAACCTCCTCCTAACCTCATCTACACCTTCGCTCAAGCAACAAAAAGTGTCCATGAAATTTGGGGAAGTCCAACAGGGCCATAGTAGCCGCACCCTTTTCAGGGTGCTGCTCTTGCGCCGCCGCTCTGCCTCAGAAAATTTTATTAGTCCTTTAAATGATTGTAGTGTGCACGCACATAGGCAGCAAGAGCTGCAGAGCGGGCCTGGCCCAGATGCGCAGCTGTAGCCACACGCTCTAACACCGCATGCACCTCCGCCTCCTCGGCCTTGTGGGCATAGAGCTTGTCTACTATGCGGTTGAGTAGTGCCTGGGTGTGTGGAGCATGCGGCTCCTTCACCGTAGAGGGTGACACCACTAGTATATCTAAAACATCAAAAGCCACCCGCTTGTTGGGGACTTTGCTTAACAAATAATTAGCCACATGCAAGGCCTTTTGTGTGTAGCGTATGCTGTAGTGTTTAAAATTAGGTAAAGGGTCAGGAACGGGGCTATTGCATGCGGCGATGAGCGTTTTTTTAATCGCACTTATAAGAACCAGGCTGTCATAAGTGTGCTGACCTGCATCTAAAACCTTAACTGCCAAGCTATCCACAGCACTGCGCAAAACCCATGTGGCGTGGTTGTGAGCAAACCAGTCCTGCACCGTATTGGCTGGGCCTAAAAAAAGTGTTTTTATCGCAGTGGCAGAGTCCGTGGTTTTGGCCAAATGGCGCGCCAGGTGCATAACGGCGTCAGGGTTGGTGTTTTTGTGCTGAGCCGCAAGCAGCCCCAGGGCGTTATCGGCCGCCATGCTACTGGCGTAGTCGCTTAAAAGAGGCACGCACTTTTGCACAACAGACTCACGCGTGCCAGGTGCGGACCCACCTTGGGCGACAAAAGGCGCAGCAAGCCCATAAAAAATAACCGCAACCAAACAAAAAGGGCAGGTCCTCATAATGTGCAGAATACACGCAATTTAAAGGACTAGCAAAATTCTCTGGGACAGAGCGGCACTATCATCGCAGATCCACAGAGCTTTTCAAGAGAGTCTGGACGCTTTGGGCCTAAAAATCGCCCAAAGCTACAGGCTTGTAGATCCCTTATAGGCCGGAAAATGCCCTGGGACAGAGCGGCGAGGCGTTAATCCGCCCAACCTATATACCCTTTTACGCCACGCACTTGGCGCTCATAGGTGTTAAGACCATCCGTTGTTCGCAAGAGCCGCTGCGCCTCGCGCGCATAGGCACTGGGGACGTCGTAGGTGTCTAAATCCGCTTCGTACTGTTCGCGGTATTCGGGCTCTGTACGCATTCTTAATGCATGAAATCCAAACTTGCCCAGGTGTGGGGATTTTTCAAACACTTTGACCAATTTAACCCTAGCCGCTTCTATGGCTGCTGTGTTTGTGCCTTGGGTCTCTATCACCCGCTCAACAGCCATATCCACAAGCACCTGCAGCGGAAGCATACTGGCTGGCGGAAGGCCTGCTTTACGTTTTGCGCGCACGTGCTCCAAGTTTGCAAAGTCGTGCTGTTTTAATACGTCTAAAACAAAATACCCCACGCCTTCACCAGGAGTGTTTCTGAGTATAAGCGCCGCGGCGTCTAACACGGACCTTGCGTAAGTTTTGTTGTAGGACGAAAACAGCCCTCCCTTTTTGTGCATGGCTTTTAAAAGCACATGCGCAATATCCTCTTTAAGCACCTCAGCTAAAGCAGGGTCGTAGTTTGTATCAAAAGCCAATTGAGAAATTTTAGTAAGCACAGGCCCCTGCACCTGGGGAGCTAAAAATATATCTAGTACCTCCCCATTAGACTTTAAAAATACACCCCTTAACACCCCGCCTGCGTAACCTTCGGATATTAGGAGATCTACAAAAGAGAAAAAATCCGTATCCCCCCCCACGCCGCGCCAAAAATTTCTAAACGCAACACCAGCAAAGGCCTTGCCCACGGCCCTTTGCTTGTGCAAGGCGTGCATTTTAGGATGTTGTAACAAAGCTCTTAAAAAGGCAATTTTGGTGTGAGAATCACCACTGCCTTCGGTATCTTCTGTGGAGTTTAAAAAACCAGACTGCATGCCCCCTTGGCTCAAAAGCACGCGCGCCATGCTGTGTGGCGACAAGCCTGTAAGGTTAGCGGCATGGAGAAAAACACCCGCCAAAACATCGGCCGGATACAAACTCAACACACCCCCTTGCACCGCATCGCCCCCTTTTAAAAGGCTCACACAGGCCCCTATCATCTTAAGGCCCTGTTGGCGCTGCAATCTTGTGGGGTAGGTTTTATTGCGCGTGACGGCTTGAAAAATCTCACTCTCGATCCAGTTCTCTAAGGCGGCGCGCTGTTTGCTTGCGTAATCACCAGGCTGCTCAGCCACTGACGCTGCCACTGCGCCGCCAGAAAAAACCAAGCCAGACACAGCCAAAATCAAAAACCACCTAAGACCCATAACAATACACATCCTCCCTAGCATACCGCAGGTACAATCCCACAAACGATACGCAATGGCAAGGCACCCTTGGCTAGGGCTTTAAATTAATGGAAAACTTACAGTAAAAGTATAGGCTTGGCCAAAGCTTTGGTTAGATGCGCTTTTAAGAACGCTTTTTAAGTGGTCCCATTTAAATTTGCGAAAGCTCGCCTCCACATTAAATGCCACGTACGATCGCCTCCAACCCACGCCCAAACGCACCCCACGTGAGCCCCAGCCCCATGCGCTGCCTTTAGTGAGTTTTAAAACTTTCTCTACATCTTCTTTGGTGGCGGATTTTTTAACCTCTTTTTCAAACCCCGCCCCATGCACACCGGTAAAAAGCAAAAACGAGGCATACACTCTGAAGCCCCCAAAAGACAGCATAGTAAAAGCTCCCAAATCGGTAGGCTTAAAGTTATACAAAGTATCTGCTACGCCCTCGCTCTTAACACGCGCCTTGCCAAAGGGCTCGTAACGCGCATCCGCGCCGGCTCTTATAGTGCCACCTAAAAATTTTAACCCCACGCGCGCGCCTAACAGTGGCGACCTAAAGTTTGTAATGTTTTCTTGCAGTGAGCCTACCTCGTAACCCAAATAAGGCTCTAAACTAAAACCCGCACCCGCCCAACAGGGCAAAGCCCCAAAGCACACCAACAAAAACAAACACCAACTAACGCGCATGCCCAAACACCTCCACACGCAAAGCATGTAAATCTCCCGAACGCAGCTCTTTCTCAAACAATGCCATAACTTTACGCTGCCTTTCTAAACGCCCCAAGCCTTTTAGCTGCTCGCCCCAAATACGAATATGCAAATGCGCCCCATGCCCGCACTCGTCACCTGAGACCTCTAGCTCCACCCCAGGCCACAAACCCAGCACCCTGTCATGTACTTGTTGCTTTTCCATTAGTTTAACAATTTAGTCCTTTAAAGTGCTTGCGTGGTGCGTTTAAGGGCTTTAAGTCTCTTAAGAGCCTGCTCTAAGGAGGCACTTAATACCTGAGAGCTCTCTAGCCCCAAAGGCCCAGTGGGCACCACAACATCCCGCGCGCTTTGCTCATCAAAGGTGTCTAGCTTTTTTAGCAGGCTATCTAAACCCACAGACTCTAGCAAGGCCTTTGCGCCCTGAATAGAGTAGCGATCCCTGTGCAAAAGCTTACGCACCACCAACACCCGCCTCAGCTCACCCGCGCTATAACAGCGCTGGCCTTTTTTGATGCTTTGTGGGCGCAAAAAATTAAACTCTGTCTCCCAAAATCTTAAAATATACGGCTTTAACTGACAAAAACGCGCTGCCTCGCCAATCTTAAACACCCGACCCTGGGGCACGGACTTAAGCTCCGCTACCAAATCTGCATCCCATAAAGCCACAACACCCCCCTCAGGCTAGTTATTTTTTTGTAGCACCCAGTTTTTGCTTCCAAAGTTTGCTTGGCCGAAAACTTATGCTCTTTCTGGCTTCAATACGTATAGGGTCACCCGTATGCGGGTTGCGCCCTTGGCGTGGTTTTTTATCTAAAACCCTAAACGTTCCAAAACCTGCAACTTTGACATCGCCCTCACACAAAGCCTTGCGAAGCTCGTCAAATACATCTCCCACCACAGTACGCGAAAAAGCCTTAGGAAAACCCTGCTCCAAAAACAGCTTATGAGCGATGTCTTCTTTGGTCAGAGCCTTCTTTGTCCCCACACAAAAACAATAAAGGCACTCCCGCCTTAAGCGCAAGCTCGTACGAAGGCCACAGACTCAAAACATAGCCCCCCAAACCTGCACCAGTAGGCTTAACCCCCAAAGCTCCTTGAGATTTTAAAAACCGCATAAGCTCTTTTTGCTCCTTGCCCACCAGGTCCCACGCAACAAAACACTCCTTAGCGCACTCTAAGGCCTTGGTTAAAAGCACTTGCCCCTTGGCAGCATGCATAGATAAAAAAGCCGCCCGCGCTTTTTGCACACCTAAAACCATAAGCTTATCCATTTGCTGGGCTGTTTGAGGGGATTTTTGAGCAAAGTGCTCCCAGCGCTTCACGCACTCGTGCGTGCCTACCCGTACTCCGCTATCGGCCAGAGCCAAAACCGGACACCACGCAGAAGGGCTAAAAGCTTCCACCCTCCAACCGGAAGACTGTGTGGGATCTGTATTCTGTGCACAAAAAAACGGCCCCTCTGCTACTACCCCTAACACATCCACGCCGGAGCTCTTGCCATGAAAAATATTTTCCATAGACTGCGCTTTTGCAAAGACACCTTCCTCGTTGCCATAGCCCATATGCGCACACCACCTAAATATCCCCACCAGTACCGCCGCACTAGAACCCAAGCCTGCCTGCCGGGGTATGCTATTGCGGATCTCCAGCACTCCCGGCTGGACGCGGCCCGCTTTGCTGCCAGCACTTATGAGACAGTTTTTTATTAAATCTTTAAGCACCTGCTCATCGAGCCGCTCTTTGGCAACAAGGTCTTCATACAAAACCTCTAAACCGCCATGCTCTCTGATGGCATGCTCTCTACTGGCCGGGGCTTTAGGTGACCAGCTTAATTGCAAATTAAACTGCTTAAAGGGCACCACCACAGCCGCTCCACCCCTTAGTACGCTGTGCTCTCCAGCCACAATGCACTTAGAACCTAGCTGTGTGTGGTATTTAGCAATAGACTCTTGCATTGAAACTCCCATACAGTAGGCCCTTACATATGCCTGGACCCATCATACAAGCCCAAGCCTCTAGCAATATCGCCCTTATAAAGTATATGGGCAAAAACGAGAACGGCGCTCCACTAAACCCTTCACTTAGCATAAGCGTACCTGAGCTCCAAAGCCGGGTGATGCTAAGGCCCTATGGAGAGCCAGAGTGTACTGCCAGGGAGCCTTTTTTTGTTCCAAAGTTTAGCGATGCAGAGCACACGCGATTTAGTAAGCATTTTTTCTTTTTAAAACAAACTTGGCAAATTAAAGGCTATTGGCAAGTGAGCTCTCAAGTTAACTTCCCTCCAAGCTGTGGCATGGCGAGCTCGGCTGCTAGTTTTGCAGCTTTAACGAAAGCCTGCTTTAAGCTGGCACAGCACCAGAACCCTAATATGCACACGATAAGCCTTAGTCAGTTGGCACGACTTAGCGCCAAAGGTTCTGGATCATCCGCGCGCTCTTTTGTGCCTGGCTTTGGGCTGTGGGATTATCCACAAATAAAGACGCTTACGCCGTTTGATAAATTTAAGGTCACGCACCAATGCATAAAGCTTAGCACCAAGCCCAAGCATATAAGCTCTAGCGAGGCCCATAAGCGCGTACTGAGCAGCCCGCTATTTGATGGGCGACCCCAAAGGGCAAAAAAGCGCTTAAAGTCTTTAATCGAGGCTTTGACTCAAGGCCAATTGCAGCACGCGTTTCGTATTTGCTGGGAGGAGTTTCAAGATATGCACCAGCTGTTTCATACCGCAGAGCCTGCATTTAGTTATATTGACCCTAAAATTGACCCCCAAGCTAACCCTGAGTGCTTAGGTAAACTAAAAACACTTTACCACACTTACTCTCAGCACCCTAAGCCGCCTCTTATAACCCTCGACGCCGGACCTAATATACATTTGTTTAAATTAGAGCGCTAGCAAGACCACTGGCATGCGGCGCAGCCCATTGGCAGCGCCTTTAGGCGCATTAGCCAAGGGAGCAAGCAAGCCTCCAGTGGTCTTGCGGCCTATAAGGCTACTATGCGCCTGCAGCGAAGGGCCACAAAAGGCCCGCAGCGACCACACTCCCGTCAAAGCCCCGTGCGTTGCGTAAACACAAACTAAAGGGCTGAGGCTGCTTCTTTCTTTTTAAAAGCCCACCAGTACAAGGCTGCGCCTATGAGGACCAAGCCAAAACTGAGCCACTGGCCACGCGTAAGGCCCCACAAGTCAAAGCCGATATGATCGTCTGGCATGCGGAACACCTCGCCAAAAATCCTTGCCACCGCATAAAGCCATGCAAACGTGCCTGCCACCACACCACAAAAGCGCGGACGCACATAAAACACCAACACACTCAGGAGCAAAAACACACCCAAACCCTCGCACGCAGCCTGCACCAACTGCGACGGATAGCGCGTATTTAAAACAGGAACCAAAGCTTCCAATACCTGCACATTACCACGCGCAGCTGCGTCCACTAGTTGCTGCTTAATATCCCAAACACGAGCGTAAAAGTTTGTATCCCCCAACCAATACGACCAATTGTTAGCCGCATCCTCCAGCCCAAAGGCCCGCACCGCAGGCTCTAAAGACCTGAGCCGCTCTTTATTAACAAAGTCCCACCTTAAAATTTCTGTCGGAAACTTCACTCCCCACCACAATGAAGCCTCCGCTACCCGCCCATATAGCTCGGCGTTTACAAAATTGGCTAACCTGCCGAAAAAAAAGCCCGCCGAAGCTCCCAACACACTGATATCTAGCAAGTGCAACAAACCAAAACCGCGTTTGCGCGAAAAAATCCAGCACGCCAACAAAACACCTAAAAACCCCCCGTGGCTCGACATTCCCCCACGGTGCACGCTCAGCAAATCCCAAAACGGAAAACTAGCGCTAAAACTACCAAACAGCCCAGGGGCATAAAAAAGCGCATACCCCAAGCGCGCACCCAACAAGGCGCCCACTGCACCAAAGCTAACGTAGTCTACAATATCTTGAGCCCCTAAAGAGCTTAGGCCCTTTTTGCGCATGGCATGCACACTTAAAAAGGTACACAAAAAAGCTCCCAAATAAGCCAGCCCGTACCAACGCACCCCCACCCCTTGCCACAGCTCTATGGCAAATGGGTCCACACTATGCACCCAACCACCTTTAGGCCCTTCCACATAGTGCAGCACAGCTGTTTTGCCCCTTTTGGGTTAGTCTATTTTTTCAGATCGCAGGCTAGGCGGCTGTTGAGAGGTGTCTAAAACCGCACCAGCACCAAATGCATTAGCAGCAGTAGAGTCCGACACCGACTCACCCCCATAAGCCCATACCACATTGGACAGGTTGCCAAAATACGTGTGCTTAAAACCTAAAACCGGTTCATCACCCTCCTTAGCCACCCACAAATCTAGCTCCATTTTGGCAGTGGTAGAGCTCAGGGTGGCGCCCATATTCGACAGACCCACCGTGACTCCGCGCTCTCCATGGGAGTGAATCGACAAGCGCCCATCTTGGCAGCTAACGCGTGCCTTTTGCTTAGTGCCATAAGAGAGGCCAATTTTTTGATCCTCTTTATTGTGAGGAAAAAACTGAAAACTAAGCGAAGGCTCGCCACTCCGCACATCCTCAACAGGCACCTCTAAATCCCAGCGACGCGTAATATTGCTCAGGTCCAACGCGTACCTCTTGCCATACCAAGCGTTTTTGTTTTTTGCCGGAAGGCTCAAATTTAACCTTTGCCCCACATACGAGCCCTGATCACGAATACCCCAGAACCACATCCCCTCTACCACGGGGCACCCATTAGGACCACGAGACAAAACCACCTTTTTAAACCGCGGCTCCAGAGGCCGCAACTCATGGCGATCGAAAGACTCGTAATCTGCGCTCCAAACCAGCGATCTCCCATAAGCCGTATTAGGAGCAGGCTGCACAGAAAATCTTAAACTAACCGTGTCAGAACTTTTGCCCACAGCTGGCAGGTAGGTATCTTGGCGCTGTTTTTCTATATGGAGCTCCCCCGATTTGCAAAAAGCCCTATACACATAAGAAACGCTCATTTTGTCGCCCAAGGACGCACCCATCTGCCCATAAGCCACTGCACTGTTTTTGGCAAAGCTCACCGCTTTTTCGCCCTGATGACCGCGGATTTTGCCATCCGCCATCACGATAAAGTTTTGGTGCTCTAAAAACAGCACCGTCCCTACGCCGCCCTCTTTAAAACTACTAAAATGGTACACCATGCCTTGGTCCGTTATGTGCTCGCGAATGTGCAAAAACACAGGCGTGTGGTACATAACATCCCGCCCCACCCATACGCCCTCTAAGCGCTCCGGGCATCTGGATTGGTCTGCACTCAGCCACTGTGGTGCATTCTCCATGGGCTCTGCCACGGGCTCAGTCTCGGCGGCGGCCTGCACATCACCCCAAGCCGAACCTGCCCAAGCCAAACCTGTAAAACCAAACACAGCACCCAAAAGCACCCAACCCATCAGCCTCAATAACACCTTCATAAAACTCTCTCCTTAACTGCCTATCTAATAACCTAAAGCCAGTCCCTCACCCCTGTGATCGTAAGCTCCCATCAGCAAGCCGTCTGATCGAAACACCCCAAACACTTTACCCAACCCGCCGGGAACATTTACCACCTTGTGGCCTAGCTTTTTTAAAGCCTGCTCTTGCTCAAAGCCCATGCTGGGGCTTTCTATAAAAAGCTTATTAGGCAAAAACTGATGGTGCACACGGGGAGTATTAATGGCCCTCTCTATATCCAAGCCACGCACCAATAGGTTGTACACACTCTGAAACACAGCACTTATAATACGCGGCCCTCCTTTGCCACCAAGGGCACCGTGTAATTTTCCCGCACGCTCTATGAGTACAGGGCTCATAGAACTCAAAGGGCGCTTACCCTTAGCCGCTGTGTTGCCCAAAGACTGCACCAAACCAAACTGATTGGGCTTGCCTGGCTGCAAGGTGAAGTCGTTCATCTCGTTATTAAGATTAATGGCGTATTGGTTTGTAAAAATTCCAGAGCCAAAGCTAGAATTTAGCGTGTGGGTCACACTGACCCCATTGCCTTGGCGATCCATAACCACATAGTGAGTGGTTTCTAAACCCTCGCCCTTGCCGCCTTTGGGTAAATCTTGCAAGGTTAAAGGCGCTGTTTTGCTGGGCCTGGTCTTACTAATAGACTGAGCCAAGCCTTGCAAATAGGCAGTAGAAAGCAAATAACGCACAGGGTTTTTATGGTAATCAGGGTCCGCCAAAAGTGCACGGCCCCTAAAGGCAGCTTTTAGCACCTCGGCCATAAGGTGAGACTCTAAAGCAGAACGCGGGCGCACCTTAGACAGGCTCACTCTCTGCACTAAACTAAATGCCCCCGACATAACCACCCCACCCGAGCTAGGAGGAGGCATCAAGTAAATCCTATGCCCCACAAATTGCACCTGCATGGGCTTGAGCTCGCGCACCTTGTATGCGGCCAAGTCCTCTAGGCTCATATAGGTTTCGCCAGATAGCTTCGCCAGTGTCTGTACAATATCCCGCGCCACCGCCCCTTCATAAAAGGCTCGGGTGTTTTTTTTCTTATACAACTTTAAAGCCTTTACTAAAGGCGGCACACGAAACAGCTCGCCCGGTTTTTTAGGCTTACCCTTGGTGCCAAGGTATTTTTTAGCTACAGAATTTAAACGCGGCCATGCTGCGCGAATATCCTGATGCATTTTAAGCGAAACCCTTTCGCCCCGCTCCGCCAAATCCAAAACCGGATCAAAAAGCTTAGCCCACTTGAGCTTGCCCCACCTTTTATGCATTTCGTACAAACCATAAGCCGTGCCTGGCACCCCTACACTAAGAGGGCCTTTTAAAGAAGCCTCGGGCCTTTTAGAGTAAAACTTAGCATGCGTTGCTGCAGGCGCGGTTTCTCTAAAATCTAAAGCCTTAACTTGTCCTTGCACTTTTAACAAAGCAAACCCACCACCACCCAGAGCGCCATATTGAGGCCGACCCACGGCCAAAGCCAGGCCTACAGCCACCGCCACATCCACCACATTGCCGCCTTGGCGGGCTATGCTGAGACCCACTTGAGTGGCTTGAGAAGACTCAGAAACCACCATCACCTTCTGCCCGGCCGCCGGCAAAGCCCATGCCACACCGCCGCATAAGCATAGCAGGCAAAGAGCCCTCAAAAACCTCAAAAGGCAGGCGAAAAAGAAAACCATAAAAATCCAACTAACATGCATACCCCTCCAAAGACACTCCTTAACCCTTGTAATACTTGTAATAGTGCCACACAGCATCAAATACACCTTGCGCAAGGCCTAAAAAAAGCGTAGAGCCAAAAGGCATTATGCGCTTGTTTACGTTACAAAACTTGGCCCCTGTTTGGGGGCTGCTGTTTGTGCTGGGGGGGGTGCAGGCGTCGCAGCATGTTGCCGCTGCCTATATGCCACCTGCACAAAACTCCTGCATACGCCTACTAAAGCGACCGCATAAAAAGAAGGCCCCACCCAAGTCCTCGCACAGCGATTTTTTTGCCCTCGACTCCCAAGATCCTATGGGAAAAGGCTTTAGCACAAAATACCTACCCATAGACTCGGCCAATGTGCTTGAGGCTTACTCGCGTGGGGCCTTTATGTGGTGCCCAGATAGCTCGGCAGAGCTGTGCTGGTACAATCCGCCTCGGCATGGGGTGGTTTTTTTGGACCACTTGTTCTCTGGCACACACCCTAGCAAAAAAGCCGAAGACGCTAAAATCAACAAAAACGCCAACAAAAAAATACGCCAAGTGCTCAATCACGCTATCCGAAACAATTGGCAGCTCAGCATAAATCAAAATTTTAAAGACGTGATCAGAGCTTGTGCCAGCCACAACAGACCCAATGCCGAGCATGTTTGGCTTACCCCAGAAGTGCAGAAAACTTTTGAAAAACTACACAAACTGGGTAAGAGCTTCAGTGTAGAGGTATGGAACCAAAACGGCGATCTGGTAGGAGGGCACTATGGTCTTTACCACGACAATGTTGTATCGATAGAGAGCTCTTTTTACACCGAAACCTACGCGGGGTCGGCTTCGTTTTTAGCCATGGCCTACCATGTGTGGCAGCAAGGGCATCAGGTTCTGGATGTTCAAGTCGCTTCACCCAACAATAGAGCCTTTTTTAAGGCCCGCGATATAAGGCGCTCCGAGTATTTAAAGATTAGATCCCGGGCCAAAAAGCGCGCCAAACATAACCCCCAGCAAGCAAGAGCGCTCGACCACTTCCCTCAAAGCCCCTTTGAGGCCATTCGGCAGCACCTGCAGTCAGTCAATAAACCCGCACCTAAAAAGGCCCTACCCACTCCCCCAAAGGGCATTCAGTTCAGCATCTAGTCGTGACTGAAGTATGTTCTCCGGGGAAAAGCTATCCAGCACGTGAGGGCTAACACTTTTATGCTTACGCAGTCGGGCATGGTAATGCGAACATTTGGCATTTGGCTTCTAAACGTGCTCAGCAAGTTTTTACCGGGCTTTAAATTATATAATGTTGTTTAGAAAAATTCTTTATGCTAAGTTGCGCCTAGGTGTAAGGAGCGGCAAAATGCCCTATAGCGTACGTTTTTTGGCTTTGGTTGGACTTTGCATGGCCATTGGCCCAGGGGCCCTCTTGGCAGCGCCGGCTTCAAGCATAGCCCCTGCTCATACTCTAAAGGGCAGCATTAAGGTGGATGGATCCAGTACGGTGTTTCCACTTACAGAAGCCGTGGGTGAAGAGTTTAGAAAAACACACAAACGCATCCGGTTAAGCGTAAGCACATCGGGCACGGGTGGAGGATTCAAAAAATTCTTAGCCAACAATTTGGATATTGTAGCAGCCTCGCGCCGTATTAGCGCACGCGAAAAAAAACAAGCCCTTAAAAACCAAGTAACTTATACTGAAATACCCGTTGCCTTAGACGGCATTGTAGTGGTGGTAAACAAAAACAACACCTGGGCTAAAGATATTAGCGTGCAAGAGCTACGGCGCATTTGGCAGGTGGAGTCTAAAGTAAAATCCTGGTCCGATATCAGGCCCTCTTGGCCCGCACAACCTATAAGACTATACGGGCCCGGCACGGACTCTGGAACTTTTGACTATTTCACCCGAGTGATAAATGGCAAGGCCGGCTCTAGTCGCTCGGACTTTATGCGTAGCGAAGATGACCATCAACTCGTAACAGGCGTTATG
Organism: Bdellovibrionales bacterium; assembly: GCA_965116155.1. Classification (GTDB taxonomy): domain Bacteria; phylum Bdellovibrionota; class Bdellovibrionia; order Bdellovibrionales; family UBA1609. Next base: position 1,279,500 of record OZ220488.1, on the reverse strand, counting down.
GGCAATAAGGACGCCTTGGCCTATTTTGGTTATGCCCATTATAAATCGAATGCATCTAAAATACGCGCGCTTAAAATTAAGCACACCCATGCAGCTGTTGCTCCCAGTCCTGAAAGTATTGGTAATAGCAGCTACACGCCCTTAAGCCGCAAGGTGTTTTTGTATGCCAATAAAAACAGCATCCAAAAGCCTCACCTTAAGAGCTTTGTTTTATTTTATTTAAACCAAGTGCCCAAACTGGCACCCGAGGTGGGCTATGTGCCTCTGAGCCAAAACCAGTACAAAAAATTGAGCCAAACAATCACCCAACTTTAAAGTGGACCTAGTACGAAAGTATCTTACGGGCGCGGCACTACTTAAAGCATTGTGCATGGGAGCAGCTGCGCTGAGCCTAGCTATTACCGGCGGCGTAATAGCGGTGCTTTTTTTAGAACTAGTGCGTTTTTTTAAGCACGTTAGCTTGGTAGAGTTTTTTACGCACACCCGCTGGGACCCCTTGCTAGAACCGCAGGCTTTTGGTGTTGCTCCCTTATTGTGCGGCACCTTGGTTATAGTCGTAGGCGCGCTTAGTATTGCTATGCCGCTGGGGCTGTGTGTTGCCACGAGTTTGTACGAATTTTTGCCACACCGTGCTTCTGCCATAATAAAATCCGTTTTAGAAATTCTGTCCGGTGTGCCTACTGTTGTTTACGGTCTATTTGCTTTAAGTTTTATTAGCCCTTTAGTGCAAAAGGTGTTCCCTCAGACTTCTATTTTTAATGCTCTTTCGGCCTGCATTGTGGTGGGCATTATGCTCCTGCCTATGGTTATAGTACTTTGTGACGATGCGCTTAGAATGAACTCTGCTCCCAACAGGCATGCAGCCTACGCACTAGGGGCCACTCCTTTTGAAGTCGTAACAGGAGTGCTATGGCCTCAAATTTTGCCGCAGCTACTTTCGATATCGCTACTAGCAGCATCGCGCGCCTTGGGCGAAACTATGATCGTTAGCATGGTGGCAGGCAACTTACCGCAGCTCAGCCTTAACCCACTTAATAGTTTGCAAACTATGACCTCTTTTATTGTGCAAGTGCTTTTAGGCGACGCGCCCCAAGGTACCATTGCCTATATGAGCGCCTTTGCTGTGGGGGCGCTTTTGTTTTTTATTACTTTTATTTTTAATGCCCTTGGAGCCCTAATACAAAATGCCCATTACAAAAAACACTAAGCGCCTTTTGGTATCAAATATATTTAAAGGCTTTAGCTGCATGCTGTGCCTTGGGGTAGTGGCTTTACTGGCTGTGCTGCTTTGGCACCTTGCAAAAACAGGCGGGCATTTTATAAGTGCGCAGTTTTTGCAAAGCTTCCCATCGCGCAAGCCGGAACTCGCCGGCGTATGGCCGGCACTTATAGGCACACTTTATGTTGTGGGTGGGGCGCTGATTGTTTCTATACCTCTTGGTCTCTTGACGGCGCTTTTTTTAAGCGAGTATTTAAAACGGGGGGCTTGGTTTTTGTGGCTTAAGGTTAATATTTCTAACCTAGCAGGCATACCAGGCGTAGTGTACGGATTACTAGGACTAGCGGTTTTTGTGCGCTGGGGAGCTTTGGGAGAAAGTATCGCTGCAGGCGCTTTAACCTTGAGTCTATTAAGCCTACCCATAGTTGTAATAGCCAGCCTGCAGGCTTTAGAAAATGTAGACCCTGCACTTAAAACTGCGGCCTATGCCTTAGGAGCTAAAACCCACCAGGTGATTGGCTCGCACACCCTGCCCGCTGCTTTGCCGGGTATTTTAAGCGGGCTGATTTTGGCTTTTTCGCGCATACTGGGCGAAGCCTCTCCGCTACTAATAGTGGGCGCTGCAACGTATATAAGTTTTTTGCCCGAGCACTGGACCGACCCTTTTAGCGCTATGCCCGTGCAGATATTCAATTGGGCCATGCGGCCTGAGGAAGATTTTAGGTCTTTAAGTGCAGCAGCCAGTTTGGTTTTAATAGCTATACTGCTAAGCCTTAACCTGGTAGCAGCATTGTTTAGGTACATTTACAGTAACAAAAAATAAGGCCCTAAAAATATGACACCCTTAAACCCTAGCGCTACCCCAAACACCATGCCACAAAGTGCCCCTAACAAAAGTACCACAGCCAAAACTGCTGCAGCCAAAACTGCCACAGCGCCTCAAGACATAGTGTTTGATGTAAAAAACCTCAGCCTGTCTTATGGGGAAAAAAGGGTGTTAAAAAACATAAGCGTTCCTATTTATGCGCGGCAGTGCTCGGCCATTGTAGGAGCCTCTGGCTGTGGGAAGTCCAGCTTTTTGCGGCAGCTTAATCGCACGAACGACTTTTTACCAAATGCGCGCAGCACAGGCGATGTATGGCACAAAGGGCAAAACATTATGTCGCCCAAATATAATGTTATGCACTTGCGCACTAAAGTGGGCATGGTGTTTCAAAAACCCAACCCTTTTCCTAAGTCCATTTACAATAATATTATCTGGGGCGCGGCTTTACATAAAAAAATCCCAAACCCCGATGCCTTGGTTAAAAACACCTTGCAGTATGTAGGGCTTTGGGAAGATGTAAAAGACCACCTGCGGGAGTCGGCTTTAAAACTCTCCGGAGGTCAACAACAGCGCTTGTGCATTGCCCGCGCGCTAGCGGTAGAGCCTGAGGTGATTCTTATGGATGAGCCATGTTCCGCATTAGACGTAAAATCCACCACCAAAATTGAGCAGCTCATTTTAAATTTAAAACAAAAATACAGCATCGTAATTGTGACCCACAATTTGCCTCAAGCTAAAAGGATCGCCGACGCTACGCACTTTTATCACAAAGGCAGCCTCGTAGAGTGGGGCCCTACGGTGGAGCTCTTTCAAAACCCAAAAAAAAAGAAAACCCAAAAGTACCTAAGTGCTCACTAGTAGTGAGCACTTAGGTACTTTTGGGTTTGCAACCCGCTGCTAATTGGTCCCGCTGGTATCCGGGCCTTTACAGACCCTGCCAGCGGGACATACTAAACATCAAACATATCACTAAGTACTCGCTAGTGGGCACTGAGGTGCTTTTGGGTTTGCAACGGCCCAAGGATATATGCCAGTCACACAGTGCCAATATAGTCGTGTGTGTTTATTCTGTTGTGTCTGGTTCTGCTATATCTTTTTCTATTTTCATTTTTACCTCTTCTTCTCCTATTTTTACCCCTTGGCAAGTATTAGCTATTATGCGTATGAACGGTATTGAATGAGTTTTGAATGTATAAGATACGTCAGAGTCTTGCAAAATTTCCTCAGCCTCCTCATGCGGTACAATTTCTATAAGGCAACTAGCGTATGTGACATCTTCTATTCTAGAGTCCTGAAAAGCTACAATAGCCGGTTCTAGCCCCTCCGGCAGCTCCATACGCAATACCTTAGCGAGTACATTATCACCAACTGCCTCTGCTGCGCTCGCGTCAGGCTGGCAGGCAAAACGATCGACAGCTTTCAGGGTGCCTAGCCCCGTAATAGCGCTAACAAGGACCCTCATCCAACGTAGGGTTGGCAAACGCTGCATTAGGCCCAAAGTAAGCACAGCAGCAGTCGTCCCAGAACCTACGGCCACGATATTACACGTGGTAAATCCACTTTGCTCCTCCTCCAGATTCCCCCAAGCGGCTGCGCCACCCACACATAAAACTAAAAACGCACATAGCAATTTTTTCATAGGACCCTCCCTTTGTTGTTGTATTGCAATTTAAGAACGTGGGTGCACATTACCACAAAGAAAAGAAAAGAAAAGAAAAGAAAAGAAAAGAAAAGAAAAGAAAAGAAAAGAAAAGAAAAGAAAAGAAAAGAAAAGAAAAGAAAAGAAAAGAAAAGAAAAGAAAAGAAAAGAAAAGAAAAGAAAAAAAGCAGCCGTTTTTTTATTTTATAACGCGGCGCACATGGCTGTGACGAGAGCCTGGTACCTACGGGCCTATGGTCTTTCTGCCTAGCTCTCTAAATTTAATTGTGTTTGGTAAAACTCTTTGTAAAACTTTGCTCCAATGCATGTATAAGCTTTTGCCGTAGTTTATGGGGGTCTAATGGCCTGGTAGATAGCTCCATTAAAGAACCCATCTGCGTAGGGTTAAGACCGCAGGGGCTAATGTTTTTAAATCCATGCTGCGCTGGCTGAATGTTAATAGCCGCTCCATGGTACGTGACCCAGCGCCTGACCCCTATGCCTATGGAGACCACTTTTTTCCCCTCCACCCAAAGGCCTCTTTGGTGCGCCGTAGAGCTAAAGCCCACCTGCTTGAGCCCCACTTGAATAGAACGTTCTAAATTATTTAAATACGCATGTATATCGCACGCCGGCATTAAGGAGCGCTGCTGCTTAAGACGGATCAACAAGTAAACAATCAGCTGCTCCGGCCCATGGTAAGTGGCCTGTCCACCGCGCTGAGCCTCGGCTATGGGTATTGCTGGGGGGGGCGTGGTTGGGGCAGCATGCACTTTAGCGCGGCGCCCCAAGGTCACAATAGGCGGATGGGTGCAAAATATAATCTGCTCAGGGGCTTGGTTTTCTGCAATGCTCTTTAAAGCATTTAGCTGCTGGGTTTGAGCCAGAGAGAAGTCTATTTTGCCCCAATGGACAAATTTAATGCGATGCACATCCAAATGCTTTTGGTTATATTTGTAAGTTATAGTCGTTGTATAGCGTTAGGTTGTGTGCGGGGTAGTAAATGCCAGCTGTGAGTAGCATAGGGCTTAGTTTTGAGTCGCATTTTGGCACCTCTTTTGGGGGGCAGCTGTTTTTTCGGCATTGGGCACCCGAAAAAGGCGCACCCCATAAGGGCACCTTGGTGGTGGCCCATGGCTTGGGGGAGCATTCGGACTGCTACGCTCATTTGGGGCATTATTTGAGCCAGCAAGGCTGGCAAGTGGTGGCGTGGGATATGCGCGGGCATGGCCGCAGCCCGGGTCAAAGAGGCAATATAAAGAGCTTTGCGGTCTATGGGGAGGATTTTAAGGATTTTTGGTCCGTTGTTACTACGCAATACGAGCCACCGTTTGTTTTGTTTGCTCACTCTATGGGAGCGCTAGTGGGTGTGAGGGCTCACCTAGATTATGATTTAAAGCTTAGAGCCTTAGCCTTAAGCGCGCCGCCGTTTAAAATTTTAACCCATGTGCCGGGGCTGCTAAAAAAAGCGGCCTCTTTGTGCCGGGCTTATGCTCCGTTTGTAAGCTTTGCATCGCGTTATGGTTATGAGGCTCTGTCACGAGACCCTGCGCAGCAAAGGGCTTATGAGCTAGATGTGCTGCGGCATAGTAGGATCAGCCCTGAGGTGTATTTTGGTATGCAAGAGTGGGCCAAGGGGTTATTTGCTCGTGCCAGTGAGCTCAGCTGCCCAGTATTGGTGCAGGTGGGTAGTGCGGACCCGGTGGTGTGCCCTAAAAAAGTGCGGGCTTTTTTTAAGGCTATGGGCTCTGAGGTGAAGAGTTTTCACTCGTATAAAAACTGTGTGCATGAGGTGTTTCATGATCTGCAAAAAGAGCAAGCCATGGGGGATTTAGCGAATTTTTTAACATCAGTGGTTAAGGCGTAGGGTGTTTATGATGGGGCATTTTGTATTAGTTGGTTTTTGTGCTGTGGCTTTGGTGGCTTGTGCTGGGGGCGAAAAATTAAAAACATTAGCCGCAGGAGGTGCGGCTTATAGAGAGTACAAAAACTTGGTACACAAGAGCACGCGTTCTAAAGAAGTATATGTGGGTGCGGAGCAGATTTTTCAGGCCAGGGTGAGCTTTTTAAGCTCCCAAGTGCAAGGGGCTTTTAGCAACTTGGGCGCGCGCGATGAGGTTTTGGTGCGGGGTTTGGAGCCAGCAGATAGCAAGAGCTATTTTTTTGTGAGTTTTTTTACTCCCAACCGCCGGCTTAATGCTTTTGGCGGGTCAAGCCCGGTTTGGAGGGCTGCTTTGCGCGTGAGTGGTAAGGTGTATGAGCCTTTGCAGACCCAATCAGACAAAAGAGCTTTGGGTGTTTTGCAGAGGTTGTTTTTGCATCCGAGGGCTTTTGATCGCTTTTATGTTGTGTCTTTTGATGTGCCTTCTAGCCTGCTAGAGTCGGTGGGGTTTAGCTTTATTTTGCAAAGTCTCGACAAAACACATGAGCTGTCTTTTAAGCATTAGATTTTAAGCATTAGAGCGCTAGCCCAATATTCTAGTTGATAACACACCACGCTCCGCCTAGAATGGCCTTAAAAAAGGATGTCTTCTTGTGGATAGGAAAAGAAAAAAGCAAACCCAAACCAAAAAACAAGTAAACTTCCTCGATTGGCTTATCCATGGAAAAGGCACAATTTCTGAACCATGGCCCACAGCTGAGGAACTTTTTGAGAAAAAAAAACATGAGATTGCAGAAATTCAAGAAACCTTAGACAAATTAGACGCAATGAGAAAGGCAAAAAAATAAATGCTAGATTTGCCCAATATTCTCTGGGTCATACCTGGAGTGGTGTTTGTTCATTTCTATAACTTAAAGCGCCCCCAAAGTAATATTGGCCTAACAGGTTGGCCCTATGTTTTTACTATTGTCCTCGTGGCTGCCTTTACGTAGATCCCGGCGCAATGGCTTTTGACCCGTTGCCAAGTGACACTATGCACTAACGAAATATTAGCCCAAGTGCTCAAGGTTGGTCTTTCTTCTATCCTCTCTTGTATCCTTGTTATTTTAATTCTTCGGGGTTTTTGCAGAGAAGGCACTCTAATAAATCGCCTAGTTTTACCTCCTGTGCGCGACAATTTTTATAACAAGTGCACTGCTTGGAAAAATGAGTTTGTTTTTCTAAGTCTTAAAGATAATAAGGCCTACATTGGTACTTTGTGGAAATATCCAGAGAATCCACAGTTAAGACATGATTCACAAACAATTTCCATTATTCCTCTGGTTAGTGGCTATAGATGTGCTGATAAGCACATTATATGGAATACCCACTATCCAAAATATAAAAACGAAGCCGATGTTTTTAATATGGAAACCCTCATACCCCGATCAGAAATTATCACTTTTAGAAAATTCCACGATCAGACATTTCAGTATTTTTATAAACAACAGATAGAAAGCAATGTTCCTAACAATTAGAGCGCTAGTAAAATTCTCTGAAGCAAAGCGGCGGCGGCGCGCTAGGTTAAGTTAGTCGACGCTGAAGTATTATCTAACCACCTGTAGTTATTGTTAAATTTGTTGATATTGTGGGTTCTGTATTTGCAGGGTTTTGAGGGCACTCTCCTTCGGCACTGTGCTTATGTGCGGTTAGTTTTTTAAACAGTGCATACAGCTGCTTAGGGCTTAGATTTTGTGCGCGCATTTGTAAGTGCTCTCTTTGGCAGGGCATATGCTGCTTGAGATTGTTGTAGAGAGTTTTGCGCCTAAAGCCAAAAGCCTTTTTTAAAAAACACAAAAACTCCTGCATAGGCTCTGCGTTGTGACGGCGGGTAAAGCTTAACACATGGCCCGCAACCTTAGGGCGCGGGTAAAATTCGTTCACACCTACCTCAAGCATAAAATCTATCTGCCATATGGTTTGGGCTATCACACTCAACATGCCGTAGTGCACTGTGCTGTGAGCGGCCACTATGCGCTGCGCGACCTCTTTTTGAAACATCAGCCTCATACTGCTTACATTTAAGGCTTCTAGGCTGATTTTTATTACCAGGCTGGCAGCAATGGAATAAGGCAAATTACTTGCCACATGGCTATGCGGAGGCGGAATGTTAGCCCAGTCCCACTCCAAGGCATCGCATTGCAGAACCTGTGCATTGCACTGGGTGGCGCGCTTTTGCCACCAGCTTGCCCATAAAGGATCTTTTTCCAAAAGCTGCAACGACGACAGTTGGTGGTTACATAAAAACTGCGTTAAAGCCCCTGCTCCAGGCCCCACCTCTATAATGTGCTTGGTTTTGCTGGGTACTTGAGCTATTTGTTGGGCCAGCGTGGGGTTTATGAGAAAGTTTTGACCCCATTTTTTTCTAGGGGGGTGCTTTATGAGCATGCTTTTTAGCTCTGTAACTTCCATCTTCAAAGCCTCTAAGCCTTTAAACACTGTGCAAAAGGGCCGGCTCTGCGAGGAGTGGGCTGTGCGTTTTTTGCAACAAAAAGGCTATACAGTTGAGTCACGCAATTTGCGCACCCCTTATGCAGAAATAGACATACTGCTAAAGCACCCCCATAAGCAAAACCTGACCGTGGTAGAGGTAAAAAAAACCCACCCCCAAAGCGGCGAAATTAGGCTCAGCTCTACGCAAAAAAATCGGCTCATCCGTGCCTGCTGCTATCTCGAACAAACCTACAAGCAACCTGTGACATTTTACTTGGTTTTAGTAGGCGCAACCCCCAGATCCTGCCGGCTAGTACCATTAGACACAATAGTCACTTGGGCGTAAGCACTTATAGGCCGCCCTATTGGATTATCGTATTCTTAGCACCTGCCCGGGGAAGATGACAGAGCTTTTGCGCAGATTGTTTAAGCGCAAAATATCCCACAGGCTCACCCCGTACCTTGTGGCGACATGCGAAATGGTGTCACCCTTACGCACACGGTGTACCTTTTTTGTGCTAGCAGACTGCAGCACCCGCCGCCCTGGTATGTTTAAGCTCTGGCCCGCACGTATTAAAGACACCCGCCCTAAGTTATTCGCTTTTCTTAAAGCCTGCACACTCGTACGGTACCTGCGTGCCAAGTCATACAAAGTATCTCCCCTACGCACACGGTGTGTAGAGCCCGAAGCATGCACAACAGCAGGCGCTGTCACACGGTTGGGGACTTTTAATATTTGCCCCACCCGTATGGTGGTACTACGTCCCAAAGCATTTACCCTTTGCAAAGCCGCCACCGTAGTCTTATGCCGACGCGCAATGCCCGACAAAGTTTCGCCCCTATACACACGGTGCTTAGTAGAATTGCCAGAGCTCAACACCTCACGCGAGCGAGCGTTCTGCTGAGCCACCACGTAGCGAGTCCCCCCTCTATAGGGTATGCGCAAATGCCGACCCACACGCAAAATACTGCGCTTGCTCATATTGTTAAGCGCCAAAAGCTTGCGCACCGACGTCCCATAACGCCGCGCCAAGGTAGAAAGATTATCCCCCCGCCTAATGCGATAACGCCAAGTGCCCTGGGCCAAAATGCGTGGCTTACGTGCCCGCGAATCTTTTAGCGCCAAAGCTCCCTGCTCTTTCATGCCTTGCGGAACCCGTAGCTCTACAATCTCGCCCTTGCCCACTGGTACATAATCCGTACGGTATTTGGGGTTTAATTTTTTGATCTCAGCATATTTAACATCTAACTTTTTGGCCCAAGTGTGCAAACTAATAGGCTCCATCACCTCCACCACATCAAAACTCAAAGGGGCTTGGTAGTTGAGGTTATTAAAGCCATATTTTTTAGGATGATGCGCAATCTCTATAGCGGCCATAAATTTAGGCACGTACTCTCTAGTCTCGCGCGGCATCTTGCGACGCCTGGCCATAGCGAAATAGTCTTTGCTGTTGTATTTGCGCACCATACGGCGCACACGGCCCTCGCCCCAGTTGTAGGCGGCCATGGCTAAGTACCAGTCGCCAAACATATTGTATAGGTAAGAAAAATACTGCGCCGCCGCACGTGTGGACTGCACAGGGTCGCGCCGCTCATCCACATAAGAGTCTACCCGCAAAGCATAGCGCCGCGCTGTGCCGCGTATAAACTGCCAATAACCCACAGCCGCGGCAGGCGAATGCGCATGCGAGCTAAAGCCCGACTCGACAAACTGCAAGTACACCAGGTCCTCTGGCAGGCCTTCTTCGCGCAGGATTTTTTTCATAGGGCCCAAGTAGCGCTGCGACCGCTCTAGATACCGGTGCATATAACGCCGTCCACGGCCAGTGAAATAATTGATCCACTTCTGCACTCCTTTGTGCCCCAATCTAATGGGTATGCCGGGCAATGTGGATGCGGGCGTGGATGCAGCAGAGGTTGGAGCCTGCTCGAACTTCCAGCCGGCAGGATCGTTTTTAGGAGAGGCCCCCGAATCAACGAAACGCGGACCCGAGGCACAGCCCACAAGGCCTATACCTATGGCCAGCCAAAGCACAAGAGGATAAAACAGCGCAAAAGTGTGTCTGTGTCTCAGCAGCATTATAAAAACCAGTGTAGCAACGGCCCCCTTAAGCCGCAAGGGCCAGTCCCTCAGTTAACCAACAAGCGTGTGATATTGTTGTGACCTTTGATGCGGGCTAGGTCCATAGGGGTTTTTTGATCTTGGTCCATTAGGTCCTTGCGAGCCCCATCGTGGCTGAGCTTTCTTACGATAAGCGCATGCCCGTAAAAACTTGCCACATGCAAGGCGGTGCGCCTCTGCTTATTGGTCTTGTTAACTATCTGCTCCCAAAGGCCACGCTCTTTTAAAATTTTTGCGATTTTATACAAAGCCTTTGCATTGTTAAACTCTGCCGCCAAATGCAGCAAAGTGTCGCCCTCGCCTTTGGTCTGAGCCTTTAAGTCAGAAGCAGTTGCAAACTTTAACAGCAGATCTAAAAACTCCGCCGTAGCCGCCGTGTCGGCCCGTCGCACTAGCCGATGCAAAAGGCTAAACCCATGAGGATCCCAAGAGTGTTTAAAAACCTGCCGCGTATCCCACCCCTCAAAAACCCAGTGCAAGCTCTGAGGCCGCAAAACAGGATTAGACACCAACAAAAGTGCAACACTCTCGCCGTTTTTATTAGTTTTACGTACAGAGCCTTTTTTGTGGTTCCACAACAACTCAAAGACCCGGTCCTCCTTGTTATACAAAGCTGCTAAATGCAAAGGCGTGTTGCCCAGGCTATCTTTACGATCAGCGAGCTTGGGGAAGTATTGCAGAATAAATTTTACATTTTCGTAATTTTCAAATTTTACTGCCCGATGCAAGGGCGTGGATTTTGAAATATCCACCGCATGAAACATGCTAGGAGCACGCCGATACAATACCTCTAGCGCCTCTTTATTGCCTTCGCCTGCTGCTACCAAGGCTAAATTTTGCTGTTGGTTATTTTCTAGGTGCGAAGCCGCTCCCAACGCCAGTAACTTCTCTAAAGATCCTGCAAGGCCTCTACGCGCTGCTAAAAACGCAGGGCTCTCGCCTGCCATATCTACAGAATCCAAACGCGCGCCCTCGTTTTTTAAAAACTCCAACACCACCAAGACTGTGTCGTCGCCCGTGCTGCCTAACACTGCCATATGCATGGGAGTGCGCCCCGTTTTGTCTTGCACTTCCACTCGCATATCAGCACGCACCAGCTCTTTTAATAGGTCAAAATCTTGCCTTAGTGCTGCCCAGTGCATGGGAGTGCGCTCTGTAGGATCAGTATAATCATACAGGTCATCCGATGCCCCCACCAAAAAGCGCACCAGGTGTTCTTTAGAGTTTTTTCTTTTACTAAGAAGGGGTGCAAGATTTTTGTCACCCGCTAAGGCCTCTTGGTTAGATATTTTTTCTCTCAAGTGCTGACTAAGAAGCATCCAGCAATCGGCTGGATAGCTTCTATCCTTAGCCACAGCCGCTAATGGCAGCACACACACTAGTGCCAGTACTTTTTTTAAAACGCCCAGCACATTTGCCTCCTCTTTAAAAACGCCCACACCTAAACCCCTTGGTGGATTGCCTTTTTGCGTTGCCCACCCCACCAATAAGCCACCCCAAAACAAGCCAGGGCCACTGACACTCCCAAGAGCATACGCACCACATAGCCCGCGTGCGGCGCCACCCAGAGCAAACCCACTAATAGCACAGAACACACCAGCAAAGTATTGATAACGGGCGTTTTGTGTAAAGAAAACCAAAAGCTCTCGCCGCTTTTTATATACACTTTTGCCATTAAAAACAGCACCAGCGCCTGCACAGAGCTCAGAGCCACACAGACCCCCGTAAGGCCGTAGTATTTTTGGCTTAAAAAAAACACCACAGGGCTTATAGCCAAGCAAAATACATTAATGCCCAAGTACATATGGGGAATATGCCGGGCATTTAACACGGCCGTCATAAGCTGCGTTGTGGTCTGAAGCGGCAGGCCACAGATGCAAATAGCACACAAAAAAGCTAGCTGTTTTACTGTTTCGACCCCCATACCACCTAGAGGCAAAGGGTAAAAATAGCCAATAATAAAAAACCAAAACAAAGCCAACGTAACGCATAAGGAGAGTATCATTTGCTCTGCAAATAGAATGTTTTTTATAAGCCGGTATGCGCTTCGTTTTTTGTTCGCCCAGGCCTGACTTAAGAGCGGAAAAATCATAGTCGGCAAAGTGCCACACACCAACCAAAAAGCAATGCCCACAATTTGCATCACATAATTAAACAGCGTGATATTACCCTCGCCACCCAAACTAGCAAAAGCTCTACCTAAAAAAGGTAGCCCCAAAAACAAACACCCCGAGCTAAGAGCCTGCACGTACTTGCGCATAATGCCATGCCTTAATACCGAGCTGGTCATTTTGCGCGCGCTCTGCTCAGGCAAACAAAAATAAAACTGCGCCAGCTGCAAAAGCACCCGCACCACAATGCCGCCATTAATCACCCACGCCATAGCTCCAAGGCCCCATCGGGGCAACACGTACAAAATACCTAAAAGCAAAACCAAGTTGCACAAGCCATGCTCCAAAGACAAAACCCAGTACCTTTGTTGGGCTTGCAGAAAACTACGCACCACATTGCCAACAGCGAGTAGCGGAATAAAAATCAGCACCTGCTTAAATACAGGCAGCAGAACCGACGCATTTTCAATGCTTAAACCCCCTGCCAAAAGCCGTACAACTTGCCACGCCAACAAAAACAACACCAGTGCCGCAAGGCTAAAAATTCCAAACCACAGCACACTAAGACGCAAGCACAAGGTGCCCGCATACCGCGCCCCCACTTTATGCGCCAAAGGCACAATAGCCGCACTAAAGGGCACCACCATAAACAGCTCTGATACCCAGTACGGAAACGTCGCTAAAAAAACCACGGAATCCGCTAACCCCCCCGCACCATAAAGCTCTACAAGCACACCCACTGACAAAAGGGACAAAACCCGACCCACCACAAGGCCGATGGCCAAAAAAGCTCCACTGCGGGCATAGCGCCCCAGGCCCCTAGATACACTCTCCTTCATAAAACATGCTTATAGCTCTTATTGATTAAATTTACTAGTACAAAGGTGCGTGAGGTTATCGATTAGGAGGCTCAACGTCATGGGTCCCACGCCGCCAGGAACGGGGCTAAAGGCTTTAAGATGCTCTGCGAGGCCTTGGGGGTTTACGTCTCCGTGGAGCTTTTGGGTGACGGGGTCTTTGTTAATGCCTATATCGAGCACCACGGCGGACTTTTGAAAGTGCTCTTTACCTAACAGATGTTTTTGGCCGGTGGCCACCGCCACTAGAGAGGCTTTTTTGGTATAGGTGCCTAGGTCTGGGGTTTGAGAGTGGCACAGGCTAACCGTGGCGCCATGTTGCTGCAGCAACATAAAAAGCGGCAAACCCACAAGAGGGCTGCGCCCCACCACCACCGCATGGGTCTTGCAGCTCAGGCCATAGTGCCGGAGCAAGCTCAAGCAGGCCCTAGGAGTACAAGGGGCAAGCGCGCCCGGAGCGGACCGAAACAAACGCGCGCTGTGGTAAGGGCCCAAGGCGTCTATGTCTTTATGGGGCGCAATCAGGCTCAGCAAAGGGTACACATCTGCAACACCAGCAACAGGCAATTGTAGCAAAATACCGTGCACGCACCTATTGGTATTAAGTTCTCTAATACAACGTGCTAATTTTTCTATTTTTGCATGCGGCCACTCGTACAAAAAAAATTCCACCCCCAGGCGTTTGCAGAGCTGTTTTTTCTTTTGCACGTAGGTGTGGCTGGCAGGATCTTGCCCTACAAGCAAAACAGCTAGCCCTGGGGGGCAGGACATTTGCAGGGAGGCGATTTTTTTTTGTTGCTGCGCTTCACGTTCTTGAGCCAAAAGCTTGCCGTCTAGAGTTAGCATCTTGCTAACTTTTACCACAACTACTACCATCGCCCCTATGGGCAATGTTTTTTTTGTAGATTCCAAAACAGGCATTCAGTTTGTAAAGTCCAAAAATCCGGTGCCTACTAGCAGCAAAAAACTGCGCGGGCACCCTGAGGTGCGGGATTTATACGCCTTCATATACGAGCACGATCTGCAGCATGAGGCTTTTGACTCCTTAAATCGTTGTTTAAAGAGCCGACGATGAGAGCCCTGGCCCTTTGCAGCCTTTATGCTGCATTGGGATGGGGGCTCCCTTTTGCCAAGGCTGTTCTACCCACCAATGGCCCTAAGAGGCCTTGCTCTTTAACCTACAGCAACCCAACGGAAAAGGCTTTTTTATTTGCCGCCCAAAATGGCGATATGGCCAAGCTTGAGGCTGCCGCCCGGCATTTAGAGACCAGCACCACCTGTTTGTTTACTGCCTTTAAGGAGGCTGTGGATTTTAACCGGCTGGAGGCGGCTCAGGTTATCGCTAAAATGCAGCAGTGGCGCCATATAAAAACCCACCGCGTGCCTGGGCCGGATTTAGAGCTCCTATGGCTGCAGTGGGCTTTGGAGCATACAGACAGGTTGTTTCGCCACGTCGGCACACCCATAGAGCTAAGCGCGTGGCTACTTGAGCAGCCTGGTGTTCGTACCGAGTGGCTGAGTGCTGCCTTGCTGGGCTTGGCGGAGTCCCCTGTTACCAATTGGGCCTTGTCGCGCGAGCACACGCTGCGCCAGATATATTGGCGCACGGCTCAAGTTGCGCGGCTCTTAATACAGGCCGGTGCAGATGTGAATGTACAAAATGCATTGGGCGAGACTCCGCTTATGCTAGTGGTTAAGCACTCTAATATTCCTAACGTCCCTTTGTTAAAGCTTTTGCTAAAGCAAAACGCCCTAACGGAGCTTAGAAACACCAAGCACCAAACCGCCTTGCAACTGGCCGTGTATTCTAGCGGCTGGCGATCTAGCGCTAATAACGAAGCCGTAATATCTGCCTTAGTAAAGCACGGAGCCAACATCCATGTAGTGGACGCATACGGCGATAACCTGTGGCATATTGCTGTGCTGGATATGCAGTCCATCTACATTGCCCCTGTATTAAGAGATAGCGGTTTGGATTATGACAAACCCAACCATTTGGGCAACACTCCTTTGCATAGAGCCATTAGCTTAGGTAAAGACCAATGGGCTGCCACTTTGCTCAATATGGGTGCCGACCCTAATAAAAAGGGCCGCGGAGGGAACACTGCGCTGATATTTGCTGTACGCGCTAAGTCGTTGTCGTTATTAGAGCAGCTCCTTGCTAAGGGTGCTCATATAGAGGCCAAAAACCGCGAGGGGTATACGGCTTTTTTGTTTGCTGTGCGCTACGCGCTCTATGCTGAGGCCGAGTATTTACTTACGCAAGGTGCGAACGCGCAGACTAAAAACCACTTGGGCCATAGCGCGTTGGCTTTGGCGGCTTTGCATGGGCGTGCGCGTGATATTAGAGTACTGGCAAAAATGGGGGTCAAGCCTCAAAACGAGCTGCTTCTAGTGGCAAGGCTGTCATCGCGGGACTACAACAAAAACCGCACATACAAACTGGATGCTCTTATTATGGAGGGGGCGGATGTTAATGTGCGTGGAGCTGCCGGCAAAACTCCGCTTATGCATGCAGCCGTTGCGGGTGTTGATGACCATGTGAGGGCGTTAATTTCAGCTGGCGCTAAGGTGGATGCTCAAGATCAACAAGGGCACACGGCTTTTATGTTAGCGTTGTTAGAGGGGCGTATTGCTGTGGCCCAAATGCTTTTGGAGGCTGGGGCTAACAAGCACATTACTAACCAAAGTGGAGCGAGTGCTTTGTTGCTGCTGGCGCAATTGGAGAGGCCTTCTGAGGAGCACAAAAAGAGCATGCTTTGGCTGGTGGGGCTTGGCCTAAGCCCACACCGTAAGGATCACGTAGGGCGGTATGCGCTGCGTTTTGTGGGATGGAAGCTGGGTACTCAATTGCGTGCGCGTTACGCTCTTTACCGCATCCGCTGCATTGAATTAGGATTTTGTTAGTTAATTAGAGTGCTAGAAAAATTTTCTGGGACAAAGCGGCGCTACTATCGCAGCACCCTGAAAGGGTGCGTCTGCGATGGTAGCAAGCGTCCCACAGAAAATTTTGCGGCCTATAAGGCTTTTATGGCCCTGCGGTCTTGGGGGCTCTTTAGACCCAAGGCCGCGATACTTCCGTCAAAGCCCCGTGCGTTGAGTAAACCCAAGTTAGAGCGCTAGCAAAAATACTTTGATCAAAAGCGCCGACTACACTACCAGTGCGCTTAAGGCCTCTTGGTTTCTATAAAATTTATATCGGCCGACCTTTTCTGTACGCAGGATGCCCATTTTTTCTAGTTCTGAAAGATACTTAGAGCAAGTTTGCCAGTGGATCTTTGTCTTTTCAGACATAAATTTTGGATGAGTTGCAGGATAATAAAATATATGATTCACAACATCTTTTATGCTCGTTTTTCTAATGCCAATTTTTTCTGCTTTATAAAGCTTAGCAACAAGATCTTTTTTGGTGCTTTTTAACTTTATTAATGACAATCTTGTTAAAAGGGCTTGGTAGCCAAATCCGCCTAACATAAACGCTATAAAATTCCACCACTCTCCTTTTGCAGTTACGTTGAGCAGTAATTTTTTATACTGAGCTTCATTTTTGCTTAGATAGCTACTAATAAATAAAACGGGCTGATCCAGAAACTTGTCCGACATTAGCTGCAAAATCATTACAATGCGCCCTGTTCTGCCATTGCCGTCTTCAAAAGGATGAATCGCCTCAAACTGATAGTGGCATATTGCTGCCTTTAGCAAGGGCAAAAAAGTTGTGTCGTTATTTACAAATTTTTCCCAATTACCAAGCAGTCGATTAAGCTCAGTGATTCTTGGAGGCGTGTATATAATTTCTTTTGAGCCATCCATTTTTTTGTTCGCTATACTATTTTGCACTTTGCGATATTCACCAGGCACGCCGTTTTGAACATTCAGCTGTTTATGAACATTTTTAATGGTTCTTGATACCAAACCAAAATCGCGCAAACTTTTTTGGCCCGCCTTTATTGCCTTTTGATAATTTATAACCTCCTTGTTGGCATCGCTCCTTTCTTGCTCGGGTTTTGTGACGTCGTCCAAGGCGGATTCGATTGTTGTGTGAATATTTTCAACCGCAGAGCTACTTATGGACTCATGCAAATAAAATGAACTTAATAAAAGGTCTGGATTCTCGATTTCCATTAACGCACCATTTAGCTCGGATATGTTTTTTTGTGCCCTATTGTGCAAGGCCATAAAATCCATAAATCGCGGATGCTCTTGCAGCTTCAATTGGGGCGGCAATTCACATAAATCGAATGGTAAATGGGGCTTAAAAGAAGGGGTGCTCATATATCGAAATTTCTCCATTTTCTCGATATTGCGTAAGCATCAAAGCCTAGCAAAGCAAGCTTGGGCAGTTAAGTGCAGCCCCTTTTGCAGTCCCCAAAGTAGACGGCAGCCAAGGGGCAAACAAAAGCCCCAAGCTTTCTTTGCGGGCTATACAGCAACAGTGCCCCATATATCGAAAAAAATCAATATTTTCGTTATGAAGGGCGCAAAATTACAAATTTTGACCCATTTTCGATATATGGCGACACCCACAAAAGAGCCAGCAGAGTGGGGCTGCCCCCCGGCGGTTCCCCCCTAAGTAGTACATTTTTGTTGGCACTTTTATCCTTACGGGGCAAACCGGACTAAGCCAGGGCGCCCTCACTAACACCTTATGCTTACGCCCCAAGCACCCCACAAAATCACAAAGCAGGTGCGTCATAAAAACACAAAAAAACGTGGTAGATCTAGAGGCAGATGAGCCTGGGACTTGCAAAAACGGACGCTGGAGACGCCCATAGTCCATAAGTGATCTTCTGCCAGGGACTTGATTGTTAAAGCCAGTAAAAACACTTTGATCAAAAATGCGTAAGCTGTATAGGTCGCAAAAACTCTTTAAGGCTTTCGCTTCGCCCCCTTACCCGACACCCCCTACGGGAGCCAAGGGGGCTTCACTTACTTCTTAAAGAGTTTTTACTAGCGCTTTCATTGGGCGTAAGCATAAAAGCCATAAACACCTCTTGCATATGACGCAGTAAACACCGCATACTCGCCTCTATAAAAGGAGCTTAAAAATTATGGCTACAAAAAACACACCCAAGGAGAGCTTGCAGGGTTTTTGGGAACGCTTTACCAAGGAGATGGCAGAGCTCGACAAAACGACAAAAAAAGAGCTAGCAGAGCTCGACAAAACGACAAAAAAAGAGCTAGCAGAGCTCGACAAAACGACAAAAAAAGAAATGGCAGAACACAAAAAAGAAATGGCAGAACACAAAAAAGAGATCGCTGCCCTCGACAAAAAGTTAAAAAAAGAGATGGCCGAGCTAGCGGCCATGCAGAAAAGTGCCCAAGCAGAAATGAAGCAAATGCGGGGGCACTTTGATAGCCAGTGGGGCAAATTTATAGAGACTCTTGTAGAGGGGGATTTGATCAAGCTGCTAGTGCAAAGAAAGGTTAACGTATACCGCACAGCTACTAATGTTGAAATACGCTATAAGGACCAAAGGGGCAAGGTGCAAGAGGGTGAGGTGGATGTTTTGGCTGTTGATACCACCCATGTTGTGCCGGTAGAGGTAAAGAGCACCTTAAAGGTGAGGGATGTAAATGATTTTTTAAAAACGCTGCAGATTTTTAAGTTAGCGTGTCCTGAGTATAAGGATAAAATCGTCTATGGGGCTGTGGCGTATTTAAAGGCTAATGAAAAAGCGAGTGTTTATGCTCAAAAAAAAGGCCTATTTGTAATCCGTGCCACTGGCAGTAGTGCTAGTATCGTTAACGCTGCAAATTTTAAAGCTAAAGCATTTTAGAGCCAAAATTAGAGTGCTAGCAGCACAAGCTTTTATTAGAGCGCAGTCACATTTGGCAGCCCCGGCGCCCCCCTTGTGAGGGCGCCCAGCCAAAATGACAAGCGACTATAAGCTTGTGCTGCTAGCACTCTAATTTACTAACCCATACTTTGTAGTGGTTTTCGATTTCTTCTATGGGGGCGGGCTCATGCACGGGCCCTACCACAAGCTCCATAATGCCTGGTTTAGGCAAACGCGTTTTTTTAGCAAACAACTTGCCAGCACCTCTAATATGCAAAAACAACACTGGGGTATTGGTGCTTTGCGAAAAAATGCCCACCCCCTTTTTAAACCCATGCAACTGCCCATCGCGCGAGCGCGTGCCTTCTGGGAACACAATCATCCAAATGCGCTCCCGCGTGCTCAAAAGCTTATTACAAAGCTTAATAGAATTAACCGCAGAGTCTTTGCGCTCTATAGGTATGGCATTTAAACAATTTTGCGAAAAAAACCTCTTCCACCGATTGCTAAACCAATAATCATACGCCGCCACAGGGTATAAATGCCTCCACTGCCTCAAAGGCACAGCAGCCGAAATGCTCACACTGTCTAAATGACTAGAATGATTGGCAATGAGTATCAACCGCGGGTACTGAGAGATAATATGCTGAAAATTATTGTTGTTAAAAAACCGCACCCGCAGCCTAATATAAAACCTAAACGCCAGGCCTTTTAAAAAAACAACCCACGCCCCCCAAGCCAGCAGCCCCAAAAAACCCACCCCCACGGGCTTGCATTTTGTAAGGGGCAAGTGTTTGACAGACTCTTTATCCACTAAAAAAGCCCATATGTTAAAACCACAAAACCCTTGAGCTAATACAAAAAGGGCTGCCTCATAAGGCAGCCCCTTTTTTAACAGAACTGTAAAGAACCAACTACGGTAAAGGTACGCTCACGCTAAGAGCCAAAGCCAAGCCCATAGTGCCAGGCTTGTCTGTTTTTGCAGTATCGGCAGTGTTGCCGGTGTTTAGAGACACGGGCTGAGTTTCACCGGCCTTTTTCTCTTCTTTAGCGGCTTTTTTGGCGGCACTTAAAAAGCGCGCGCCTACTTCCAAGTTAGCTGTTACAGGAACACCCATACCTTTAAAACTGTAACCCGCACCTAAGCGAGCAAACATACCCTTGAAACCCACTTTTTCAGCAACAGCAGTACCTCCTGTACCCATTGTGAACACATCAGCTGCGTTGTGGCCAAACAGAGTCATAGCGTAACCTGCAGAGAGGTAAACACGCATCATGTCAACAGGCATAGCCAGAAAGTACGCCCCAAAGTCCGTAAGGCTGTGTTTAACTTTTTTGCCTGCCACTGCTTGCAAGTAGCTCTCACCGTCGCGGTACTTAACCACCTCGCCAGTGGCTGCTATTTCGTTACCAAAGTCAAAAGTGTGGCCCACGCCGATACCAGCCGCAAACATAGAGCCAAAAGTACCACCTATGCGCACACCCACAGGAACACCCATATGACTTTTAGCTGTACCGCTTAGACCGTACTCAAAGCCTACGTGAGGCTCAATAACATAACCCGTTTCAGCTTGAGCTGAAAAACCAAAACCCACAAGGGCCAAGGCCAAAACAAAACCTGTAACTCTCTTAGATGACATAACTTAAACTCCTTTGTATTTATTTTAAGTACTTTTTAAAAAACTGTTTTAGTCACTCGCTATCTTGCCCGGTACTAGTAGCTAGTCTAATAGGGCTTTCCGTAAAAAACCTAATAAAAAATTTTTATTTTGGTTTTGACCCGCCGCTTTAAAAGCGCCCCAGCTGCAGTACGGTCTAAGTGGCGTGACCCCTAACACGCCTTATGTCTCATATGCTCTGCCCTTCGCTCCCACAAGTCAAGCCCCCTCGCGCAAAAATTTATATAAAATTAAAGACTGGCCACAACACCTTGAGCATGTAGCGCAGCATCTCTGATAGCCACTAGGGGCGACATCAGGATGCCGCCGCTTAATCCCAGAATTTTGGACTAGCACTCTAATTTGGTTTACTCAACGCACGGAGCTTTAACGCGAGAGTGGTCGCGATAGGCCTAGAGGCGTAAGCATAAAAGTGCTAGTGGCAGTACCTTAACCGGAAAACGCAGGCCCTTGATTGCCTCCAAAGGAGGCATGCAAAAGGGTCAAGTGACGAAGTTAAGGTGCTGTCATGCGCTGGATAAGAGATCGCCTATCGCTACAGGGCCATAGTAGCTTCATAGGTCGCAAAACAAACTTGGGCCTTCCGTTTGCCCCAAGGGTAGCAGCTTCTTAAGCTGCCCGTGGGACTGCACTTACTGGCCAAGTTTGTTTTACTAGCGCTCTGATGCTTACGCATATAGGTCGCAAAACAAACTTGGGCCTTCCGTTTGCCCCAAGGGTAGCAGCTTCTTAAGCTGCCCGTGGGACTGCACTTACTGGCCAAGTTTGTTTTACTAGCGCTCTGATGCTTGCGCAGCTAGCGCTCTAATCGGGGTTTACACCAATGGCGGTCGATTTTTAGGGGGCAGGAGCTTTTTGCGAACTTTTTCCCCACCTCGCTTAACACCTTGAACACATCGCCGCCCACCTCCAAAACATACACCCCTTTTTGATCTTGGCCCGCTGTATTGGGAGCCAAAAGCCGATTGTACGTTAAATAATCTAACACTGATTGCTCTGTAATTGCCTGCGCCAGGTTGTACTTTACATAAACCTGATTGCGACAATTTAAAAGATGCTCCCAATTCCACAGCCTTAAAAAAGTCCCCCTAGAAAGCGCACAAGAGTATATCTGCTTAAAACTCTCCGGCCACAACAAAGAAGGCCTGTAGTTGGTTTGAAACAACAGCTCCTGAGCCTGGGCCCGAGTTTTAACTCCTGCATCCATGGCCGCTGCTATTAGCTCCAAAACCCACTGGTTAGAGTTTTGGTCCTTTTGCTGTTTGTAATCCCACGCCCCATCGCGCATGGCCTCCCACTGGCGCGACTCATGCAACCTAGGCAACACATAAGGCACTGCCCCCAGGTTATACTGAGGCTCATGCAAGCTGTCATACGCCAGGGGCTTATTTTGGCTCAGCTCCCACAAGGGCTGTTGCAAGCTCGGATGCGGCACAATTAAGCGCGTTCTAATAGAGCGTTTATATTTTGATGCCACCACAGGGCGCGACGGCCCTTTGCCCCAATAAAAAGCATCGAGCAAAGTGTAAAAAATGTCCGAGTTTTTGAGCTTCGCCCCTTCAAAAGTACAGGGCATCCCTAGGTCTACCACATAACTCCACAAGGGGGCCTCACCTTTGACCCTGGGGTTGGTTTTAAGCAGCAACCCTAAATGCACATAATCCAAAGGCTCCGGATGAACAAGCTCCGGCGGCAAATACAGCAGCTGCTGCCATTTGTTGGGGTCTTGCTTTAAAAAATGCACCTGCCGCGTGTAAGCATGGCGCCGCGCCTCTACCATGCGCGCAAGATTAGCTAACCTGAGGTGGTACGGCACGTGGGGGCGGTCTTTGATCCTGGAAAAACCCTTCACCAAGCTGCCGCCCCTAGAGATCAATATCACCTTTAGCTCATAGCCTTGATTGGCTGCTGCACGGTCTAGCTCTAAAGCCTTGGCCCGCACCTGCCCCGCTACAAAAGATGACACCAAGCCCTCAGTGGGGCTGACTTGCTTCCATTCGCACTTGCCCAAACCCAGTGCATGCGCGCCGCAGCTCCACAGCCACACCATGCTCCAAATACATAAGGTTCGCAGGGCGCTCTTGCAGAGCGCCCGGCAGGAGGCTGCGCTTTTGATCAAAGGAGCTATCCAGCACGTGAGGGTGCCCTGGCTTAGGCCGCTTGCCTTGCGCACCTTTAGGTGCACACAAAGGCTGCGCTTACTGGCCAGGGCACCCCCTCTAACACTTTTATGCTCACGCTTTTTGCTGGCGCTTTTATTACTACAATACATCGTTCATTTCCTTTATGTTGTGCATAAAGGCACTGGGCGTGTCTTTAAACTGATACCCGTGGGCGCTGGGAGCTTGAAACAAAAACATCTCCCCCTCGCCCGCCCAGGTGCGATCGGAGCGCGGAAACTCCATTTGCACTTTTGGCACAGCGGCGTCGCCCCACACGATTCCCCAAGTATTGGGCCAAGTATTGGGCCAACTATTGGGCCCAGTATTGCCCCGACCTTTTACAAAATACACCGCCCCTTTTGAGGTTTGCACCACTACAGGCGCAGCCGCCATAGCATGCGTGATCCACAGACCTAGACCTAATCCCATTCCCAAGAACATAAATCCATTTTTTACCCGCATAGTCATCACGCCTTTGCCTCCTTTAACAAAACCACTAAATTGTTGCCCAAAAAATCTTCATCCCGTAAAGGGTATTTGGGGAAAAGCAAAAACCCACTGTCCCGGGCCACTATATCGCCCCCTGCCTCTCGCTTTCCTAGGAGCTCGCCTTTTTTAACATAGGCCAAGTTGACTAGACCTTTTTTTAAATGATCCCCTTTGGATTCAAATTTAACCACGCGCTCGTACTTAAACAGCTGGACCTTTTGTGACATGGCTGTTTCTAAAACACAATGCTCCCCTTTGGCGAGTAGCTCCACAGCATTTAAAATGCACCTATAACTAATCTGCTCCGATTTGGGGCTTAAGCCCTTTTTTAAACTCTCTAATACAAAGCCCACCTTGTTAAGCTGATACGCATAGCTCATAGCTGAATGTGTCGTATGCCCCTCTCCCCAAAGCACCACCTTAGGAGCCGCTTTGGTGGCTTTAGCAAAATCTATGCAGCGGCTAAAGTTGGGGCTCAAACAAAACGGACCCACAGCAGGGCCGATGCATTGGTGCAGGTCGATAAAATAATCACAAGCCTCTATCAGGCGGCTAAGCTCTGCAGCGCGTTTGTGCTCAGGGGTGGAGCCTTTTTTGCCAAACAGCCGATTGAGGTCGTGTGTTATGTAGCGCACCCCTTGCTCTATGGCTGGCACATTGCCCAAGGCCATAGTAATAGTGCCGGCAAAGCGATGCTCTTTTTGTGCCAGCTCTTGAGCCAGCCTTAAAATAGCAGGCAAATTGCCCACCTCATCCCCATGCACACAGGCAAAAACCAGCAAATGGGGAGAGCCTTGGCCAAAGCGCAGGCTAAAATCCACAGGCCCTGGGTGCTTAGGGGTAAGGCCCTGCCATGCAGCAAGGTGGTCTTGCCATGTGTTTTGTACATCCAAAGGCATAGGCTAAATTAACACCACGTGCGCGCTGAAGCCACTAGAGTTTTTAGCCCTTGACAGCTTTTTGCTTGGGATTTCAAAATTTAAGTGTGGAAAAATATGTGTGGGTAAGAGATCTGGTGCAAGCAGAGCAGGCCATGGAGGAGAGCGGCGTGGTGGATATTGCCACAGCCGGAGGCGGGCTGCAGCTGCAAGAAGAAAGCATTGAGTTTTTGCGAGACCTTAAGGCGGCTTTTTTGGCCTCTGTTTCGGCTTTTAACCAATACAAAAACACCAACACGGGCACTGTAAAGATTTATGGCATTGCCAAGACCCATGCGGATTTTATGTTGTTTCGCAATGGGTTTAAGTTGATTTTTTCTATGCAGGCGCCTGGGGAGATTCATATTTATTACAGTCATATGGGTTCTCAGGGCACGGGCACAGCGGCCTTTACCGATGTGGTAAAGGCCCAAACGCGCGCTTTTGACGACCTGGTGTGGGTGTACGAGAATCAAGAAATCAAACTCGACCATATGGTCCGTTATTATCTCACCCGCTTTGTTAGAGAAAGCGCCCGATAACACTGTGGCTGCTTCAGGCAATCGCAGTCAGCTGGCTAAGTCTTTGGCTCGTATTAGCGCGCTTGAAAAAGAGCTCCAAGAGCGCGAAAAAGAGCTGGCGCTGCTAAAGTCCGAGCTAAGCAGCACTGCAACCAAGGTGCAAAGTCTGGTGGAGCAATTGCGCGAGCAGGTGCAAGCATCGCGCGCGATACACCGGGCTTTAGTACCCACCAGCATTCCCAAAGTGGGCAATTTTGAAATTAGCTTTAGCTTTATGCCTTCCGCTTACTCTATGGGGAGTGGGGGGGATTATTTTTTTATCGACGAGCAAGTGTCGCCGCATCAGTTTGCGCTTATTATGTCGAGCGCTACAAGCTACGGCGTGTCGGCTGTTTTGCTAGAGGCGTTTTTTAAATTTAAATCCACCTACCAAAAGCCGAAGGATTTTTTAGAAAACATCCTCCACTACACCGTCACCACCTTGGGGTCTCTAGATCCTGAAGACGTGAACATATTTTACGCCCATGTACACACCTTGGATCTACACATACAGGCCGCCCAAAAGGGCTTTAATATGGGTTTTTTTTGGCCCCATGCCGATGCCAGGCGCAAGCCGCAGGCGCTATTTAAAACACCGCAGCTCAGTTTGTGTGAGAGAAGCCTTTCGGCACAAGATCAGCTGTGGCTTTGCTCGCCAGGGGTGTTTCAGGCTAAAGGAGAATCTGGGCAAAGTTGGAGCCCTGAAGAGTTTGGCAATGCTTTGCGCCGCAGCACCAAGGCCTTGCAGCAAGCCGATAATAATGGAGGCGATACCAGTATTCATGCGCTGCGTCATCACATGGTGTTAAGTTTAAAGTCTTTTTTGGGTCCGGATGCTAAAATTGATCTAGACCAAAGCATGTTAGTATGCGCTGTTAAGAGGCAGGTGTTAAAGCTGCAAAAGCCGTAATAGTGTGGCGTCGAGCAAGGGAGGGTGCAAGTGGAGATAATGGGTCAGTCGGTGGAAAGAAATACCGCGGCAGCTGCGGGTGGCGCGGGTCCTGTGGATCGTGGTTTAGAGGGCGTGGTGGCATGTTCGACGCGCATTTCGTCTATTGTGGGTGCTACTTTGTGTTACAGGGGGTACACCATAGAGGATCTGGCTGAAAACGCTACGTACGAGGACGTGGTGTTTTTGTTGTGGCGGGGAGAGCTACCGCAGCCTAAGGAGCGCGAGGCTTTGAGCGTATCTTTGAAGTCAGCTATGGCTTTGAGCCCGGAGCAAATTAAAGTACTAAGCAGCATGCCGTTTAGGGGTGTGCACCCTATGGCGTGGTTACGCACAGGGGTGTCGATGCTGTCTTTGTGGGACCAAAACACGCAAAGCACAACCGAAACCGCGCGCGCGCAGGTAGGGGTTAACTTGTGCGCTAAGGTTTTTACTCTAGTGGCTTTGCTAGAGAGCTTGCGCAACAATAGGAAGCTGCTGCCGGTGCAAAAGGATCGCTCGGTGGCGTGGAATTTTTTGCACATGCTTTTGGGCAAAGAGCCCACTCGAGAGGCGGCCCGCGTTATGGATGCATGCCTGGTCCTGCATGCGGACCATGAGTTAAATTGCTCTACCTTTGCGTCGCGGGTGGTGTGCTCGTCGCTTTCAGACATCTACTCAGCTGTGACTGCGGCTATAGGAGCCCTTAAGGGGCCTTTGCATGGGGGCGCAAACGAGCAAGTGATGCGCACGTTAAAAAAAATCCCCTCTCCTCAAGATGCGCTGCCGTGGCTTAAAGAGGCCTTGGCGCGTAAAGAAAAAATCATGGGCTTTGGGCACAGGGTGTACAAAGACGGAGACCCCAGGGCTAAAGTATTAAAGGGCATGGCTAAAACCCTGACCTCTCAGGTGGGTATGGAGCATTTGTTTCAGATTTCTCAAACCATAGAGGCTGAGATGCTAAAGCAAAAATCCCTATTGCCGAATGTGGATTTTTACTCTGCTAGTGTGTATTACGCACTGGGTATTCCGTTGGATTTGTACACGCCCATTTTTGCAGCGGCCCGTACGAGCGGTTGGCTGGCGCATATTTTTGAGCAGTACTCTAACAACCGTATCTATAGGCCCCGAGCTTTGTGGAAGGGAGTGGAGCAAAGGCAGGTCGCACTTAGTTAGGCGAAGCTGAAGCACGTACGTGGCTTTGACGGGAGTATGGCGGCTTTGGACCTAGGACATCCAAAGCCGCAGGGCCATAGATCCCTTATAGGCCGCCCAAAATTCTGCGGGACGCTTGCTCCTGTCGCGGCCACCTCCCTCTGGGAGGTTGCGCCAGGAGCGCCGCTTTGTCCCAGAATTTTGGGCTAGCGCTCTAACCAGTCACGAAAATAGCTTTGCGAATTGTTGTTTGGGGTCGTCGTTGCTGCTGGATGCGTCTGGGTTGGGTGTGTCGGTGGCGGGTTTTAGTTTGAAAAAGCTGCAAAAGTTGGCGCGCTCTTTTTCGGGGCAAGGCTCGGCCTGTGTTTCGCGGCAGGCATTGTAGTACGCAGGGTCGTAGAAGCTGCAATTTTTGCACACACGCACGTCGCTTGCGCATTTAGAGCATTCCTCTGAGCGACCCACGGGCATGAGAGCATCTTGCACGCTTTGACAATGAAAACAGCGGAACTTAATACCTGGCCCCTTAAAGTGCTAGCAAAATGCTCTGGGACAAAGCGCAGGCTCTAAAGCAGCACCCAGGGGGTGCAACCGCTATAGAGCCAAGCGTCCTACAGAGCATTTTGCGACCTATACGCGTAAGCATAAAAGCGCCAGCAAAAATGACTTCAGCCCTACGCAGTCCAGCTGATAGCGCCTCTAGGCGCGGGCCATCAGATGGACAAGCGGTCCTGCCTGAAGCATTTTTGCGCGCTAGACAGCTACAGCTTCTACAAGCCTGTAGCCTTGGGCGATTTATAAGCCCAAGGCGTCCAGATTGCCTTGATTTAATTTTTGCCTTCAAGTATCCCCCCCCTTAGTTGGTGCTGGGTTTGCAGGTACCTTTTGGTGCCGGTGTGTGAGCGCATAACAAGCGAATGCGAGCTGGCGCGGTTTTGTGACCAGTAGCGTATGCCTTTCAGCAATGCGCCGTCGGTGACTCCTGTTGCGCAAAAATGCACTGGCCCGCTTGCGAGTTCGGCGCAGGAGTAAATTTTGTTTAGGTCTTTTATACCCATAGTGTGGGCGCGTTTTTTTTGTGTTTCTTGCTGAGGGGTAAAAACCAGGCGTCCTTGAAATTCGCCTCCCATGCAGCGCATGGCTGCGGCGCTTATGACGCCTTCTGGCGCGCCGCCTATTCCTAAAAGTAGATCAATGCCGGAATTTTTTTGGCAGGTGGCCACAGCGCCTGTGATGTCGCCGTCGTCTATCAGGCATATGCGTGCGCCTTGGGTGCGCACTTGTTCGATGAGTGCTTCGTGCCGGGGGCGGCTAAGTATTACGACGCTTAAAGCGGATACTGGCTTGCCTAAGGATTTGGCTAGGGCGACAAGGTTTTCTTTGGGGCTTTGGGAAAGGTGTACGGCTTTTGCGCCTTTTGGGCCACAGGCGATTTTGTCCATATACACATCGGGTGCTTTTAAAAATCCTCCCTTGGGAGCGGTGGCTATAACAGATAGTGCTCCTGCGCCTCCGCGGGCGCAAATTCCGGTGCCTTCTAAGGGGTCAAGAGCGAGATCTAGGTTGAGCCCTGCGCTGGGCGGACCTACAAGCTCGCCCACGTACAGCATGGGGGCATCGTCGCGTTCGCCTTCGCCTATAACTACTTCCGCTCTAAAGCTCGAGTGCTTAAAGGCCTGGCGCATGGCATCTACAGCGGCTTGGTCAGCGCCTTTAGAGTCACCTTTGCCCATAAAGCGGGCAGCGCTAAGGGCAGCGGCTTCTGTTACGCGCACGAGCTCCAGGGCTAGGTTGCGTTCGTTAAGGGTGGTGGTCATTAGGAATTTGTTAATACAGTTTTGTGTGTTAGTACAATAGGGATAATGCTGCAAAAAAAACATATTCCTACATATTTGACCTTGGTGCGTTGTTTGGGCGTGCCGGTTGTGGCGGGTTTGCTTGTGTATAGCGAGCAAAGGGGCAGCTTGGCTGCTTGGGCGGGGGGGCTATTTTTGTTTTTTGCTGCCACGGATTTTTTAGATGGTTATTTGGCGCGCAAGTGGAAGGTCGAGAGCGCCTTGGGTGCAATGCTTGATACAATGGCGGATAAGCTTTTGGTTTTGGTGCCGCTTTGCGTGTTGGTGTCGCAGCAGGTGGTGGGGCCTTTGCTGTTGGCGCTGCTTATTGGGCGGGATATCTATATGAGCAACTTGAGGGCTGCTGCGGCCTTTGAGGGGGTGCTGATTGTGGCGCGCAGCGTGGGCAAATACAAAACCGCTTTGCAAATGCTGGCGCTGCCTGCTATTTGTTTGGGTGCGGCTTACGCTAGGGATGGAGGTGCTATGTGGTTGGCGGTGGGACGTTTAGGGGTGTGGGCTTTGTGGCTGAGCGTGGGTTTGGCTTTGTGGAGTGCCATGGAGTACAGTGTGAGTTATTATCGGGGAGCCAAGAGGGCTGCTTAGTGAGAGTGATTCGTTCCAATGGAGCGCAGGCGGATTTAGCTCAGCTGGTAGAGCGATACCTTGCCAAGGTATAGGTCGTGGGTTCGAGTCCCATAATCCGCTCCAGTTAAAGACTAGCTAAATCACCTCTTGCTGGAAGCGCAGCCTGGTGGAGCACCTTTGGTGCGCCAGGCAAGCGGAAAGCCAAGAGGTGATTTAGCGGTCTATGCAGCTATCTATGGCCCTGCAGGTTAGGTCTAAGCCCGTACTCGCAAGTGCGATTTACATAAATTGAGGAAAACACTGTCGCCTGCGGCCGGGCTTTATTGATCGCGAAAAACCAAGGCGTGACCTAACCTGCCAGATTAACTTAACGCCATGGACACACCTCGTGTTGATAGCGTGTCCTACAGAGAATTTTACTAGCGCTCTGATGCTTACGCACTTATAACTTTTACAAAGGTATAGCACATACTCAGGGGGCGCATGTTATAAGGGCTCGTTAAATAACTTTATGCGAGGTTTAGTATGGTGTTTTCATTTAGAGTATTACTCTGTTTGTTATCTTTTTTCGTTTTGTCTTGTTCTCAGCATCAAAGTAGGCACGGTGAGCTTGTCGCCGCTATAGACACAGGCAAGGACGTGTTTAGTATTCGCGGTGGCGAAGATGCGTTGCTTGCTCACCAAGTTTTTGAGTCTAGTGCAGAGTTTGTTTTAGAAGGCTATGCGGCAGGAGAGATTCGCACTAAATTTAAGTGTAATTTAATAAATGAAAACGGAACACGAGGAAAAAGCTTTCCTATAAAAGCCTCATCCCACACCATGCCTCAGTCTGGGCAAAAGGTGGCCGTGCCGCTTTTTGCTATGCTTCCCTTAGAGGCCTTGCAATACCGTGAGGAGGGCGAAGGGCCCTTGATGTGTTTTGCATACATTGCGCATAATTCATCGGGTGGATATGCGCACCATGCAGAAGATTTGTTAATGCATATTCGCGTACAAAGAGACCATGACTTGGCCGTTTATTACGACAACACACCCTTTAGTGCGAGCTGGGAACCTGATATGCAAGTGCAGCCCAGGCACTTAAGAGACATGTTTGCCAAAGTGCGTAACGAAAACAAACAAGACTTAAAATTTTATATGCAGTGTGGGAACAAAAAAAGCGCCCCTATGGAGTGGTCCGCATCAGGCTTGCATTTGTGGGCCATGTACAACAGCATAGAACAAACTAGCGCCATGCCTGCGCAGAGCAAGTGCTTGGTATTTGCTGAAAAAGCAGGCAGCATCGTAGCATATGCAGAAGCTTTTACGCTTCATAATCCAAGACTCCCCTTACAGACGAGACAGATAAAAAGTTTTGACACAGTGCCTTTTAGTTTAAACAAAGATCTATTTTTTAAGGACCAGGTTAGGGAAAAAGTACCCGTTAGCTTAAGAGCAAAGGACGATTTCGAGCAAAGCGTTGTGGCCCAACATAGCGACACCAAATGGCAGTGCCTTGTACATACCTTGAATACTACAGAGGGGCATTGAGTCTTTTTTTGAATCCCAAAAAGAGCCTGGCAGCCAAAGCCATCACCATGTATACAAAAAACACAGTTCAGAATTTTTAAAGCATGGCATGAAATGGCGCACCTTGATGGAAAGCAGAAGCAGCTTTGAGGTTG
The DNA here is from genome assembly GCA_965116155.1 of Bdellovibrionales bacterium. Classification (GTDB taxonomy): domain Bacteria; phylum Bdellovibrionota; class Bdellovibrionia; order Bdellovibrionales; family UBA1609. The sequence continues at coordinate 1,248,618 of OZ220488.1, read as the reverse complement.
TAGAGGTGCATAATCCGAACAGCTTTCCTCTAGAGTACGATATTGTAAATAGCTACAAATACCACGAACAGCACATAAGGAATCAGGTAGATGACTACAAACTTCCGTTGCGCCAGGCGCGCTTTGCTGTATGCGCACAGGCTTTTACGGATCTTAGCACTGTGTATGAATCTAAGAGTTCTAAGGATGGTTTTTACGACACATTAGAAGAGGTGCAGTCGATCCAGTTAGCCGCCAATGAGTCTAAAGTTTTTGTGGTGCAAAAGCCTCTCTCGCACCCATGTGCTCTTACGCCCTTCTTTTACTCTTCTTCAAGTAAGTGGATGTTAAGGCATCGCCCGACGGAGGCTATATCCCAATCTTTAGTGCGTAAAGCCTTAGGGAATTCTGACAAAGCCTTTGATACTGACTGGGTACAAGACATCGCATCGCATGATTCGTATTACTGTTGGACCCAAAAAGAGCGTGTAAAAGACCCTAATTCTTGGGCAGGAGGCAGCTATGACTCTATGCTTTCGGCAAAGCACATTAACACTGCGGCAAAGCGCACATATGTAGGATACGATTTAGGCGTGCAGTTAAGGCTTTCAAGAGAGAGTGGCTCATCTTTACAGCATCAGCGTGATGCCACACTAGACATACAAAACCTTATCGCGCCTAAGCAAATAGAGGCCCAGTGGAGCAATAAAGTGGATAACGCAGAGGGGTGGGCTTTGCATAAGACTGATGTGGAGATTATCAGCGTAAAAGAGCTCTCGCCCTTTTAAAGTGCGCAAGCATCAGAGTGCTAGTAAAATTCTCTGAAGCTAAGTGCGTAAGCATAAAAGTGTTAGTGAGGGTGCCCTGGCCAGAGAGCGCAGCCTGCTGACACACCTAAAGAGTGTGCAAGGCAAGCGGCTATTCCAGGGCGCCCTCACGTGCTGGATAGCTCACGCCGGCATCCTGATAGCCCCTGTGAAAGGGCGGCCATCAGGGTGCCAAGCGTCTTACAGAGAATTTTGCGACCTATGAAGCTTCTATGAGCGGCGGCCCTGTAAATCGAGTTAAAGCGGCGCACCTGAAATGAAGCTCGTGTAGAACAATGCAAATAACCACGCCTGGAGCCGTGTGTGCTTAAGCACAGATAAATTGAGCGAACTCGATTTACCACACTCCCGTCAAATCCAAGGACACCTTGAGCCTCTAAGCGCAGCCCCTTTGGAGCGTAGCCAGAGGGGCAAACGAAAAGCCAAGAGGTGTTTGGACTAGTCTGTGACCGTGTACGATATACGCAGCGTGCTGTTGGGGTGCTGCAAAATGAGGTTGTGCTCTATAAACAGCGTGTGTGGATAAAAGGCCGTCCAAGCAAAGTCCATATCTTCCTTAAGCTCTTTGGTGCCTAAGGTGATTTTTAGGTCTTTTATTTGATTCCTTTTGTGCTTAAGCTTAAAGGCCGTGTGCCGCCACTTCGCAGGCTCCATATAAGCCTTGTGTAACTCGCCCACGCCCCGCTCCAAAGCTTTGGGAAGCCATTTTTTTGCCTCTACGTACTTTTTGTTTCCTTCTGGCCCTAGACCTTTTATGTACACCACGCTCACTGCCACAGGCGCTTGGAACTGTGATCTTAGCTTTTTCACCAAGGGCATGAGATGGATTTTTTTGTCGCCTTTTTCACACAGCACCCAGTCTTTTTGATTGGACTCTGCGGCTGCCACAGCGCTCCCTGCTTGCCCTGGTGTGACGGGCTTTCCCAGCGTACTTGACGCAGAGCTGGGTGTTTGTGAGCCTGCTGGTGCGGCGGGCAGTGTACTTCCTGCCACAATCTCTTCATCTGGCTCTTGCTCTTCAGCCACCAGAGCGCTTCCATCGGTGTTACCAGCTGTGGAACTAGGTGATTGGCAAAATGCCTCACACGCAATCTTAGACCCGTTTTGTTGTTGTTTTTTGCATTCCTCACATTTGGCATCAGCATTGTCCTCTCCAGAAGCAACATCACTGCCACCCTCTGTAGAGTCGGGTGCTTGGCACCAAGGTGCACATCCAATAAGCAAACCCTGTTTTTGTTTCTCTCTGCATGCCTTACAGTCAGAACTTTGCTCACCACTGTTATTGGAAAGACGCATGCGCGTAGTAGCGGGGCCGCCTGCGAGTGTGCATTTGTCACTATCTAGCACCAAGCTCGCTAGCACCATAGACCAAGGAGGCTTAGTGTTAAGTGGTTCCTGCACGTGTGCAGTTTGCATGTCGCTTTTTATGTGACCGGAGTATACTTGGTGCTCCACAAAGTGATCAGGTAGCCCTATCTGTTGTTCTTTGTCGGCCACTGTTGAAAGCACTGTTGAAAGATCACTAGGCTCATCTCCTACCAAGTGCAAACGAAACTTTGGCTCCTTGGGCGCTGCTGTGCCCATTTTGTATTCGTACAGCACGGTTTTAGTGCCTGCTGATTCGGACTCTTGGCCACCATGCTCTTGGGCGCTTGCTTTATTGACAGTAATTTTAGGCGCCTTAAGCTCTAAGCTTAGCACGGCTGTCTCTGCGCAACCCTGCTGCATAGCATCCCCCCCATGCTTGCGATCGCAAGACGCAACCTCTTGCTTAGCGTCAAAGTTCATACACTGTGGCGAATGCGGATGCACCTCTTTTATCAAAGAAGCCATAGGAAAATCATTCGAATAACAAGCACCTTTAGGTTCGCGCATTAAAAACAAAACCTGCTCAAAGCCTGTTTGAGAAAAACCTTTAACTTTAACAAAGCGCTCCGGTGTCTTGTAAGGCGCCTTCGCCCACCATTTATGAAACAACTCCATATTGAGCGCCGAACCTTGCTCCATTTGAGGCTTCGCTGGCGGCTGGGCTTCGCCTTGCACTGCAGGAGTTTCGGTACTATTTTTGTCTTGTTGTGGAGCGCAGCTTGAGGCCAACATCGGCAAAGCCACAAAAGCAAAGCCCGATGAAAAATAAAGCAATCTTTTTGTAAGAGATAGTTCCATGCCCTGCTCTTCGTCCCCACGCAGGCGCAGGTTAAACACTAGACCCCGCTATTGTCTTGCCCTGGCACAACCACCTCTTGAAACTCAATAGAACGCAGGTCTTGGGTCAGCTCGTCGTAGCTAGTGCCTAAACTTTGGTCCTGCTCTTTTTGCGCCGCCGCGCTCAATGCCAAGTCTGCCAAGCCTTTGGGCGGCTCCACAGCAGAGGCGGCCCCCGTGTGCTGGGTTTGCCTTTGAGCGACTAGCTCTTCTATCTCGCCCATAGAGGGCAGGTCTTTTAATGACCCAAGCGAAAAGACCTCTAAAAACTTTTTGCTCGTGCCATACAGCATAGGCCTGCCGGGAGCGGGGCTTTTGCCACAAAAACGCACGAGGGATTTTTTCATTAGCATGCGCAGCAAATGCCCTGAGTCCACGCCGCGCACGTGGTCGATATCGTGCTTAATAATAGGCTGCCTATAGGCCACAATAGATAGCACCTCTAGTGCCGCGCGGCTTAGTTTAAAGCCCACGCGCCCCGTTTTGGCTAAAAATACCTTTACGAGCTCAGCATGCTCTAATTTAGTGCGCAGCTGATACCCACCGCCCACTTTTGCCACACACACTCCACGCCCCGCATGGGCCAAGCTCTGCTCGAGCGCCGTTACGGCTTCTTCCACCGCACTCACAGTGCAGCCTAAAACATCTGCCAAGGCCTGCGCACGCATAGGCTCCGTTGCTGCAAATAGCAAGGCCTCTACCGCCGCGGGTGTTGCTGCAAAAGACTCCGGGCGGTCTATGGTGGCGGATATTTCTTGTGTTGTTATTTTTGGATCTTGCATTTAAGGGGTCTTTAATTATTCTTCTATACTTAAGCTTAGTCCATCTGTAGCCCTTAGGGGAGACAGTTCTTTTACCACTTGTACATGTATGGACTCATTATACCCGGACTGAAAAAGACGCACAAAGCCCATTCGCCCCAGCTCCAACAAAGACAAAAACGTCACTAGCACACGGCCTCGGTCTTTTTGCGGGGAGGTTTTGCCCTCATCCCCCAAGGCACAAAGCCGGGTGAATATTTTTTTTTGCCCGCGCATCAAGCTTGCAGCCAGGGTACGCACCCTAGACCTTAAACTTTGCAGAGGTTCTGGGCGCACATGGTGCACCTGAGTCTTAGCACGGCGCACGCACTCTACATAAGCGCAAGACATTCTAAACACTCCCTCTTCGGGAGGGATATTAAGGCTAAATGCTGTTTCGGACTCGAGAGAGGGCTTTTTAGTAACCTGCCCCATACGCGGCTGAAACACATGCTGCCCCAGTAAAGTGCGCAAGCCCAGTTTGGCGCCTGCTTCTTTAAAGGCCTGATACTCTAACAGCTGCTGCGCCAGTGCTTTACGTGGGTCTTGATCGTCCGCAGCCGCATCATCGTCCTCTCCAGGCTCTTGGGGCAATAGGGTGCGCGATTTAATGTGCAGCAAGGTGGCTGCCATGCTCATAAACTCCCCTGCTACCTCCAGGTTGAGCTCACGCATTTGCTCTATATACTCCAGGTACTGCTGGGTGATTTCGTGGATATTGACATCAAAAATATCCATCTCATTCCGGCGGATGAGACACAAGAGCAGGTCCATAGGACCTTCGAAGCTCTTAATTTGCACACATACACTCATAGCAACTCCCATTAAAGCACTAGCCCCATGCTCTGGGACAAGCGCCGTCTGCCTGATAGTCCCTGAAAAGGGACGGCCATCAGTGTAGACAAGCGCCCCACAGAGCATGGGGCGGTCTATACAGCATCTACGGCCCTGCGGCTTTGGGCGATTGCTAAGCACAAGGCGACCACATTATCGTCAAAGTATATCCAGGCTGCACACAATTTGGTAGGGGCTCCAGGACTCGAACCTGGGATCCTTCGGTTATGAGCCGAATGCTTTAACCAACTAAGCTAAGCCCCCGCACAAATTAGAGTGCTAGCCACATGCTCTGGGCTAAGCGCAGTCTACCTGATAGTCCCTGAAAAGGGACGGCCATCAGTGTAGACAAGCGCCCCACAGAGCATGGGGCGGCCTATAAGGCATCTATGAGCCCGTAGCGACCACATTATCGTCAAAGCCCCGCACATTGGGCAAGCTAATTTAGAGTGCTAGATGCGTAAGCATAAAAGCGCCAGTAAGAACACTTTGATCAAAAGCGCAGCCTCCCGGTCAAGTATTCTGAAAGAATGCCTGGCCGGTTGAGGCAAGCGGGGTTCTCACTCAAAGTGTTCTTACGCGCTAGACAGCTCTCTATGGCCCTGCAAATGGGGTCTAAGTGCGTACCTGCAATGAGGGCATTCTAAATTGAGGCAAATAATGCCGCCTGTGTCAGGGCTTGCTCGAAGTGAGTGGATGAAACGTGACTCCATTTGCCACATTCTCGTTAGAGGCACTAAGACATCTACAAGCCTGCAGCTCGCATGCGAAGCATGATCTATACCGGAACCAAAGGTGCCGGTATAGATCATGCTTCGCATCGGTATTGGAGCTCGTATTGGCCAGGAGGAAGCAGGTCCTCAAACAACACCTCACCACCGTCGATCTCGAACTCTGCCTTGTACGGGGCACGCTTGCCGCCGGACTCTTGCCGGATGATGTCAAACTTTAAACCCTTGCGCGTCTCCACAGGGTCGCACTCCAAAAAAAAGCTCTTATGCAAATCAATCGCTCTACTTGCTATGCGGCCCATATAAGGCGCGTAGTTCTCTGCACAAATAGGCGCCACTACGCCATTAGTTAAGCGCGCCAACGTGGCGTAGTTGCGGCCGTCCTCTTCACCCTCACAACGAAACACAACTTTGTCCGCTATAAAAGCATTGAACACAAAGTTCTTCTGTGGCCAGTCGCGCAGCATAATCCGCCTCAAAGCCCCAGGCGTGTCCAAATTGCCCCGCACAATAAAAGAGTTCGCATCCGAAATTGCCACCACCGCAAAATGTGCAGACTTCCTAAAAAACGCCGCCTCATGCGCACGCCCTGACCCCACATGCCCCAAAAAACGCGACACCGCACCAATACCCACCTCGTAAGTGCCGCTCTTGGTACCCACAGATAAAATGGTTTTCGCCAAAAGCGCCTGCGCCCGCTCTAGACCCATCTGCAAAGCATCCACATGGTACACCGCATCGGCACCCGCTCCCACCACCGGCAGCAAAGTCCCCCTACTGCCGGCAGATTTACCATCTATGTCCATAGTGGTAACACCCACACGCACGTCTAGATCCGCCAAAGCGCTAAGCATATTATCCACACGGCCCGCTAACTGCTCCTGCCAACGTTTCATCGAGCCCGAACCATCTACCACAAATAAAATGTCCAGCTCACGCGATGCCACACTCAAAAACTGCCGCGCCAAACGGGTTCTAATATCCACAAACCAACGCATATTGGACGTAGCTGCATTGCCCAAGGCATCCTCCACCCGCACACTAAACCCATGCGCCCCCAAAGGCCCCGCCGGCACACTTAGCTCCCCCAAAGCACAAGGCACTTTTTGCGCGTTCTCCTTTTGACCATGGGGCCAAAAGTGACACACAACGTCCGCACCCAAGCCGCTCGCCCCATCCTTAGCATCGAGCAAAATGCGCACCTGGTCGCCCTGAAAATACTCATCTCCCCCCAAAAAGCTCAGCTGCAACTGCGGTGGAGTGCGATCCACCACCCACTGGTGCGACTTTATAGCACTCTCGTTGCCTAGCTCATCTGTGCCCTTAATAAAAACCCAATGCTTGCCTTCTTTTACACCCTCCAAAACAAAGGGCGACTCACAAGAGCGCCACGCACCCTTTTGACCCACACGGCAGTAGGCGCTCAGCTTAGAGTCTGCCTGCTTGCCGGATTTTAAATCCTCTAAACTAAACCACACCTCTGCACGCCCTTCACGCGTGAACTCTTTAACGCTTTTCGCCACGTCCACCCGCACCACCGGGCCCGACATATCCACACGCCACGAGTGGTCCTGCACAGAACCCCAATTGCCCGCTAAATCCAAAGCACGCACCTCTACCACATGCCGCCCCTCATCCACGCCCCGCACACTAAAAGGTGACTGGCACTTGTTCCACTTGCCCCCGGCCAGCCGACACTGCGCATGGCTAACACCTGCACCCGTATCGGACACCCCAAAATACACCCTAGCCTCAGATTTATTGGTACGCGCCGCAACACTGCGCGCTACATCAATGCGCACCCGCGGCGGTATGGTATCAAGCGTCCATGTGCGGGTACGCACCTTAGTGGTGTTACCCGCCTTGTCGCGCGCCCAAACCTTAAACACATAGTGGCCATCCTGCAGCCCGCCCAAAGCATAAGGCGCCTTGCAGATAGCACGCTTGCGCAGCAGCTTGGCGCCACGCGCCATCTCGCACAAATACCCCCCCAAACCCGAACCCGTATCACGTGCCTCAAACACTAAAGGCTCCAAGGACTTTACCGGACCCCGAGGCCCATCCAAGCTTTGCCAACTAGGAGGCAGCGTATCTACCACCCAGCTGTATGCAAGCTCCTTAGACCAATTGCCCGCTCCGTCGCGGGCTTTTACCACAAAGTTCTGTGGCCCCTCTTTTAAAAAGGGCAACTTTAAGCTTACAAGCTCTTGAGCCTCACAGGGCCGCTTTACCCCGTTTAAACTGCACTCTACCGCTCCTATGCCGCTCAAGTGCTCGCTAACCCGCAGCTTTAGTACTGTGGCTTTTTGCTTAGACATTTTTTGCGGCAAGGCCTGCAGCACCAAAGTAGGCGCTGTGGTGTCGAGGGTCTTTTTAAAACTCTGCCTGGTATAATTGCCGGCTTTATCTACCGCTTTAAAGTTAAAACTATGCAAGCGCTCGTCTAAAGACCCATAGCTCACCTCACCCGCACAGGCCTTATAATACCCACCATTTAAGCTGCACTCCGACTGGCAGTCTGCCTTAGTAGCACAGCCTGCTAGGCGAAACTGAAACTTTATATCGGGCTTATTAAAAAAGTCCCCCTGAGGCATATTAGTAAACTCAAAGCGCGGCGGCAGGTCGTCGTGCGTGATGTCATCTTTAAAGCACTTCGAGCAGGACCAACCCTTGGCGCACTGCTCCACGCCCTCGTTTTTGGCAGCATCCGATTTAGCAAAACTGCGTGTGCGGTAGCGCACATACACACTGAGGGGTTTGTTTCTAAACCCAGGCTCTACTGCGATGGTTTTTTGCTTTGCCATGCCCTCCCAAGCGGTAGAACGCACTGGGTCCGGACAAGCCTCCATCGACAGCAGCATCTGCTCCTTATAGTGCGAGTTTAGCCTTAGCACCAAAGTGCTTTCGTTTGTGTAACCAGTACCACCACCAGCCACACTGCCCTCAATTACGATATTTTCAGGGCTATACACCGCTGCATCGACCGAGTTAGACCACTCATGATCATCAGCACAGCCTGCACCCAAAACCAAAACGCCCAACAAAAAACCCAACACATACACATAACGACACAGCAACATACGCAAAAGACCCTCCCTGGAGAATACCCTTGCACAGCCTGCCACAGCCGGAACCCACGCCGCAAGCAGGCGCCCTTATGCTAACGCCGCGCGCAGGCGCCCTGCGTTATGCTGATATCTTGGATGATATTTTAAACTTAGGCGAGTAGGAACGGATGTCGCTCATAAAAGAAGGCTCCGCCCCGGTGGGAAGACACCTCTTGCAAGGCCGCCCTTTGGAGTCGGTAGTATTTTGCATGCCGTATATATTAGTGCACTCAAAATGTTTGCGCGTTGTGTCTAAACCCAAGACCTCTACAACGTGTGTGATTTTGCGGCTCCCATCAGGAAAGCGCGAAATCTGCACCACCACATCGATGGCCGATGCAATTTGATGGCACAGAGCACGCTCGCTTAGCCTGGCGTCCGCCCCTTGAGCCAAGGCCTCTAATCTAATCAAAGCATCCTCTGGAGTGTTAGCGTGTATGGTCCCCAGGCAGCCTTTGTGCCCGGTGTTCATGGCCTGTATCAAATCCAAGGCCTCAGCCCCTCGCACCTCTCCTACAATAATGCGATCCGGGCGCAGTCGCAGGCTGCTTTTGAGAAGGTCCTGCATACTCACCCCCCCATTGCCCTGCGCGTCAGCCACCTGGGTCTCAAAAGCCACCACATGCTCATAGTGAATCTGCAGCTCGCTAGAGTCTTCAATAACAATAATGCGCTGCCCCGGGCGCACCCGTCCGCACAGCACACTGAGCAGTGTGGTCTTGCCCGAGCCCGTGCCTCCGCTGATGAGCATGTTCTTACCCAAGCGCATGCAGATATCTAAAAACACTGCCATATGTTTGTTTAAACAACCAAAAGCTATAAGGTCCTTGAGGCCCATTTGGATTTCAAAAAATTTACGTATCGCCACCGTTGTGCCATTGCGCGCACAAGGAGGCAGTACAGCGTGTATGCGGTACCCATTGGGCAGCCTGGCATCTAGGCAGGGGTTTTGGGTGTCTATGCGACGGCCCACACTTTGGGCAATGTTATTTGTTGCCGCTAGGAGCGCGTCTTCGTCTTTAAACTGGAGGTCGGTTTTTTGTATTTTGCCTTTTTTTTCTACCCAAATTTCAAAAGGGCCGTTGATCATAATTTCGCTTACGCTTTCATCTTCTAACAGAGGCATCACGGGCCCCAAAAACTGCTTCATCGAGCTTAGCCATATGTCTGACATTTTGTCTCCATTAATTAATGCGCTGTAATCATGCGGTGTCATACGCGCACCTAAAGCTTTTCGGAATAACCCGCTCCTCTAGCCGCCTGAGGCACAAGACACAAGCCTAAGGTCTATTTAAAAAAATGCCGAAAGGCTGTTCAAAGGAAGGGTGTTGGCATGCGCTGGGTAACGGCTGTTTTATTTTTGTTCATTATGTTACTAAGTTTTCAAAACTGCGACTTTACACCCAAAATGGGTAAATCCCCCAGCCTGCCGCCACCAGCGGGCAGTGATGTTTGCGGCACCAAAACCGCAACAGGCGACAACGGCACTGCATGCCAATGCAAACGCAGCGCAAGCGATACCAGCTTCATCACAGGGAGGGTGCAGGACGGCAGATGCCATCTTCCCTTACCGCCACCTCCCCAAGCTTGTGGCACTAAGGCAGTAACGGCGCCCAACGGCACGGTGTGTCAGTGCCAAAACAACAGCGGCAGCACAGTGGCAGGCGCGGTGCGGGATTACATTTGCCAAATAGCCCCTCCACCACCGCCTCAAGACTGCGGCACTAAAGCTGTAGCAGCAGGCGTTACAGAATGTGAGTGCAACAACAACGGCAGCACCATTACAGGCGTAGTGCGAGACGGCGTGTGCCACCTGCCTACAGAAACTTCTGAACTATGCGGCACCAAGGCAGTAACAGATGATACAGAGTGCGAGTGTAAACTTAGCGCCAGCGATGAGGCCGCTATTTCTGGCAGCGTGCAGGACGGCATATGCCAAGCTCCTAGCCAAGACTGCGGCACTAAAGCTGTCGCAGCAGGCGTTACAGAGTGTGAGTGCAACAACAACGGCAGCACCATTACAGGCGCAGTACGAGATGGCGTGTGCCATGCGCCAGTGCCTCCTCCGTCTGAAGTGTGCGGCGCTAAGAAGGTAACGGCAGTGAGTGGCACGAGCTGCACATGCTTGCGCGCAGCAGGTGACCAGGACCACGTTACTAGTAGCGTGCAGGACGGCATATGCCAAGTGCCTCCTGCAGAGCCTGAGCTGCAGCCATCCGACCTAGACAACACATTAAAAATTAAACCCGATGCGCAAGATGAAGACGGCCAAACTATAACAGCGTGGAATATACAGCACACGGCTGCTAATAGCTACGTAAAGCTCCATGTTAGTCTGAAAAACAAAGCGCACGAGGCTGCTTTTGCACTCTACGCCGGCACTGGGTGTAACACGCAGTACAAACTCTATTCACACACCACTCCTGCCAAGGCAGCTGATCTAAAAGTAAAACTCGTAGACATCAAACCTCACTATATAAGGACATCCAGAAAAAACCATATTAATAGGATCATTTATGATCGCACGCTCGGCACTATCAATCCGGCAACAGGAGCAATACAATTAAGCATTAAGGCCCAAAGCGGCTCCGTAGACCATTGCAAAAACCACACTGTACGGCTCATAAAAACCGCGCGCCAGTGTGGTGGACCTTTTTATGGACCCCCTTCTAGCCCTCCTGTACCTACACAACAGTGCTGCGCCCTATACATGACTGCGTCATGTCAGGAAAAAGATAGCGATTGTCACGAAGACAACCGCCCACACGACGAAACAGAACTTGGGGAGTGGGAGCGGGAGTGTTCGGACTATAATGATGATGGAGTATACGATGCCTATCCTGCCTTTGGCGATGGCACCAACACAGTCAACTACGAAAGCAGAAGCACCTACAGGTGCTGCATCAACAGTCCCCCATACGACCACTTTCATCCCTCTAAATACGAAGTGACAGAATAAGCACCTTGCCCATAAGGGCCGCACAGCCTAAGCTGCGGCTCCTATGCCACAGGCGCTTTTATGCTTACGCACTTCGCTACAGGCCCATAGTAGCCTTATAGGCCGCAAAATTCTCTGTAGGACGCTTGGCACCCCCTAAAGGGGGTTGCGCTAGAGACTGCGCTTTGTCCCAGGGCATTTTCCTAGCGCTCTGATGCTTACGCACTCTACCTCAGAGAATTTTACTAGCACTCTAATGATTACGCCTATAGACTTGCCCAGTATGGCGCCACTTATAGACACCCACTGCCACCTTAATATGCTGCACACGCCTGTAGAAGAAGCCCTGCAGCGTGCAGCGCAAGCAGGCGTGGAGTCGGTTATCACCGTGGGTACCAATGCTCAAGACCACCCCTTGTGCTTAGAGTATGCATGCCTTTATGCACCAAGGGTGTTTTGTATTTTGGGCATACACCCCCATGAGGCTAAGCACTACAATAAGCAAACAGCAGACTATATTGTAGAACACGCGGCAAAGGGCTACATGGTAGGCGTAGGCGAAATCGGCTTAGACTACCACTACGACCACTCGCCCCGCGACGTGCAAAAGCGCGTATTTGAAGCCCAAATGGATCTAGCCGTGCAATTGGATTTGCCCGTGCAAATACACACACGCGATGCCGAAGACGATACCCTTAGCGTGCTGCAAAAATACCAAGGCCAAGTGCAGGGCTTGTTGCACTGCTTTACGTCGCGGGATTTTTTAGCCCTTAAGGCCTTGGACTTGGGCTTTAATGTGTCTTTTAGCGGAGTGGTGAGCTTTAAAAATGCAAAAAACTTGCGCACACTGCTTAAAAGTATCCCCCTAGAGCGTTTGCATATAGAAACCGACGCACCCTTTTTGACCCCGGAGCCTTTTAGGGGTAAAAAAAACGAGCCCCACTACGTGGCTAAGGTGTGCGAACATGTGGCTTTGGCAAAGGATGTGCCGCCTCAAATAGTAGCCAAACACAGTTACCAAAACACAAGAGCTCTTTTTAAAAAAATGCAAACCTACAAACCCACGAGGCCCCATTGAACACAGCACAAAACCAGCCCACATGCGGCATTAATGGCTTTGGGCGCATTGGGCGTATATTTTTGCGTGCGGCTTTTGATCGTTTAGATGTTGTAGCCATTAATGACCCTGCCCCTGCAGAGCATTTGGCACATTTGCTGGCTTTTGATAGCGCCCATGGCAGGTGGAAGCGCTCGGTGCATGTAGAGAGTGACACGCTGGTTATAGACGGCCGGCACATAAAGGTCAGCCACCATATGCACCCCCAAAACACTGCGTGGGGGGATTTGGACTGTGTGCTTGAAAGCGCCGGTGTGTTTAAAAACATACAAGACGTACGCGGGCATTTGGCATCGGGCCCAAGGCGTGTGGTTTATGCAGCACCCTTAGAGGGCGCCGACGCCACTGTGGTGTATGGCATTAACCACAACATGCTAAGCCCCAGGCATAAAATTATTAGCAATGCCTCTTGCACCACCAACTGCTTAGCCCCTTTGGCTTTTGTACTGCACAAAAAATTTGGCATCCGCTCCGGCATGATGAACACCGTGCACTCTTACACTAATGACCAGCGCCTTTTGGACTCCTCACACAAAGATTTGCGCCGCGCACGAGCAGCGGGAGCCTCCATGATCCCTACCAGCACAGGCGCCGCAAAGGCGGTGGGTTTGGTTTTGCCCGAACTACAAGGGCTGCTGCACGGCGTGGCGGTGCGCGTGCCCACGCTTAATGTAAGTTTGCTGGATTTTGCTTTTGTTTCTAAAAAAGTTCTCAGCGTGCATGGCATTAACCAAGCCTTGCAAGATACAGCGTCTAATGAGCTTAAAGGAGTACTTAACTGCGAAGCTCGCCCTTTAGTAAGCTGCGATTTTATGGGCTGCTCTTATAGCTCTGTTGTAGACACGGGCCTCACCCAATGCGCATCGGAACACTTTGCCAAAGTTTTTGCTTGGTACGATAACGAAACCGGATTCTCTTGCCGCCTTGTTGACCTCATACAACACTGCGCAAAGCTTTAGGGGGCTCGTTATATACCAAGCTCCACAACAGGGTATACCAAACATAGAGTCTTTGCCCTTAGAGGGCAAAAGGGTCTTTGTGCGTTGCGATTGGAATGTGCCTTTAAAAAACAGCACCGTGCAAGACAGCACCCGGCTTGATGCATCTTTGCCGACTTTAGAGTATCTGCTTGCAAAAAATTGCAGGCTCATAGTGGCCTCGCACTTGGGGCGACCTAACCCCAAGCGCCCAGAGCCTGGGCTGAGCCTGGAGCCTGTGGCTCAGCTTTTGGGCCAGCGCCTGGGTAAGGAGGTGCTGTTTACAGATCTAAACGAGGCGTCTTCGCTTTTAGCTAAAACCATGCCACGCAAAAATGTGCTAATGCTTGAAAATTTGCGCTTTTACGAGGGAGAAAACGCCAACTGCCCTGCCTTTGCCTTACAGCTTAAAAACTTAGCAGATGTTTTTATTAATGAAGCCTTTGGCGCCTGCCACCGCAAGTGCGCAAGTTTAATTGCGCTGCCTGGTTTATTTAGTCACAAGGCTATGGGGTTTTTGCTTAAAAAAGAGCTAGAGGCCTTGGGGGCTCTATATAATCCGCCCCGGCCTTTTTGGTGCATGCTAGGTGGGGCCAAGGTGTCTGATAAGCTGCCTCTTATAGAAGGCCTGTTTGAATCTGCAGACGGCATGGCCATAGGCGGCGCGCAGGCGTATAGTTTTTTGCAAACTCAAAAACCAGGCACTGTTGGAGACTCTATGGTAGAGCCCAATTGCTTTGAACAGGCGCGCAAAATTTTGCACCGTGCGCAGACAAGGCAAAAAGACTTTTTGCTCCCCATAGACCATACAATAGCGCGCACAGCTGATGGCGAGGGCATCACCATTGCCCAAGGCTTAATCCCCTCAGGGTTTAAGGGTTGGGACATAGGACCTAAAACGGTAGAGCAGTTTTGCAAACACCTAGCCCAGGCCAAAAGTGTGTTTGTAAATGGCCCTATGGGTCTTTTTGAAAGGCCACATTTTGCAAAAGGCAGCTTGGAACTTATACGTTTTATTGCCAACCTAGAGGGAGTGTTTACCGTTTTAGGTGGCGGTGATTCGGCACTTGTGGCCAAACTGGCCGGAGTGAACGACAAGTTTTGCCACATAAGCACAGGGGGCGGCGCGGCGCTGGAGTTTTTAAAAGGGCCTTTGCCGGGTGTTGAGGCTTTGCGGGTGCAGTATAAACACAAGGAGCTGGGGTCATGATTTTAGCGGCTAATTTTAAACTGCACCTGCACACTAAGAGCGATATAGAGCAGTATTTTAGTGAATTTTTTAAAGGACTGGGGCACGCGTTAAAAACGCGGTATGTGTTTTTTCCGCAAGCTACTGTCGCGCCTTATATGAATTGCCTTAATGGCAAAATAGGAGTGCACTGGGGGGCACAAAACATAGCACATGAACCCAAGGGCGCTTTTACTGGTGAGGTTTCTATTGAGGCTTTTAAGGCCTTGGGTGCATCGTATGTTTTAATTGGCCACAGTGAAAGGCGCAGCCATGAGACGCCAGATACACTTTTAAAAAAGCTGCTCTTAACGCAGTCTGCAGGTTTAGTGCCGGTGTTTTGTGTGGGAGAAAATGCAGCACAGCGCTCGGAGCCTAAAGGGTTTGAGGACACACTGGATGCGCAGCTTAGTGTTTTAGATGGGTGCAACAAAAGCGCAGCACTCTGGGTGGCTTATGAGCCAGTGTGGGCTATTGGCACAGGTAAGGTGGCCGATTTAGAGCAGGTTGAGCACGCAGGGCTCTATATTAAAAGTGCTTTGAAAGCTTTTACAAGGCTTAGTGTTTTGTATGGTGGTAGTGTTTCTGCAAGTAACATCCAAACTTTAAAAAAGGCCAAACCTATTGACGGATTTTTGGTCGGCTCCACCAGCCTCAGTCCTAAAAAGTTTAGAGATCTCGCTGCACAAGCATAAAAGTGCCAGCAATGCACGGAACTTTGACGGCAATGTGGCCGCCTTGTGCCTACAGATCGCACAAGGCTACAGCCCATAGTAGCCTTATAGGCCGCAAAATTCTCTGTGGGACGCTTGCTCCTGTCGCGACCACCTCCCTATGGGATGTTGCGCCAGGAGCGCCGTTCTATCCCAGAGAATTTTACTAGCGCTCTAATTTTGTTCTGCCGATAAGTGTATACGTGGTACTGGAACAAAAATACTACCAAAACCTGTACAAGGATAGCACAGATGGCCTAGTGGGCTTTTTAGCAAGCTGCACAGGTGTGTGTTTAAGTTTAGTGTTTTGGGCCATTCCTTTGTTTCCGTTGCTGCACTTTACGCGCGTAGCTGTACTAGCAGTCATTACAGCCATTGCTATATTGCTGTTAGGCATGCCTGCGGCTTTTAAAGTGGTAAGCGTATTGAGCCTTAGCTGTTGGGTGCTGATTTTATCTGGGCTTTTGGTTGCTATGATAAAACCCTTGCGCAAACACACGCAATCTTCTGCTGGGGAGCATATTTTTCAGGCGCATTATTTTTCTATAGTCACTATATTCCATGTGTTTTGTGTTATTACGCCTGTTACAATGGTGGCACTTTGGGGGTACAACATGGGCGGCGCTTGGGGAGGCGTTGGCGCTATGGTACTTTACCCCGTAATGCTGTTTGCTGCGCCCGTTATAGAGCTTGCACAAAATGGCACCGGCCAGGCTTTTTGGGCCCTTACCAGCTTTGTGCCTAATGCGCTTTTTTTAACCCTGTTGATGATATCTGCTGCCCAATTCGTGCCACACAAAAAACCTCGCACACCCAAATCTCAACACAAACAGGCCGCTTAAGATCTAATCGGTAATTGTTGCACACGTCTCATACTGGATATTAAGAGGCAAGATTGCGCGCCTCAAGGTGCGCACAGAAGAAATCTCCTGCCTTAACACGGGCTGCTTGTTCACAAATCCATCTTCTGCATCAGGGCTTAGCAGGCAACGCACCCCAGTCCGTTGGCCTTTCTCCCAAAACACAATGCTCCTCTCTTGTGTATTAAGCTCTGCTGTAAACAAACCCCCACAAGCGCTCCATGCCGCATGGGTTGGCAGCGCGTGCCATATCCGCTTAGGCGCTAGTGGCCCAAAGTTTTGATGGCTTTTATGATCCAAAACATCCGCCAAAGCACCAGATCCACCTAACAATAACAGCCCAGCGCTTACCAAAAAATGCCACACCTTAAAAGACACAGCACTCACACCAAATGCAAAAGAAGCCCCAGCCCCCGCTGTCATTAAACCATAAGCACGCCACGATCGCTCAAAGTGCTCATAGGCGCTTGTTATTTCACATATATCCAGCTGCCGCTCCATACGACCATACACATACGTTGCAACAAAGTCTGTAGAGTCTCGCTCACTGGACTGCGCCACAGTGCCACCTAAAACCAGGCTCAACATACAGCACATAAATTTCTTAAACCGGCAATGCATATCTAGCCTTAGATTATCTTATTCTGGTTAAAATAAAGCCGTAACCTTAAAAATTTACACTCTTTGGAAAACCCTTTTCATGTCTTCAGGCGCAAGCTTTCTAAAGGTGCCGGGTTTCATATTTTTTAGCCTATAGCCCCCAATGCCAATACGCCTTATGTGGAGCACACGTAAACCGACCGTATTAAACATACGGTGCAGCTGACGGTTTTTGCCTTCACCAATGCTGATTTTGACCCATGTGTTTTGCGCCCCTTTGGGCTTAATAAGCTTTAGCTTTTGCGCACGCACAGTACTCCCTAAAACCTGCACCCCTCTTTGAAGCCTTAAGCATTGCTTGGGTGTGGGAGCGCCGCTTACACGTACAAGATAGGTCTTTAGTATCTGATGACGTGGGTGCAGTATTTTATGCGCCCCAGGGCCATCGCTCGTCATAAAAATCAGTCCCTCAGCGTAACCATCTAAGCGTCCCACCGGAAACAAATCTCTAAAAGCTGGCTTGTTTTTGAAAAAATCGCACACAGTAACACGTCCTTTAGGGTCATGCTTTGTGCAGATAACATTTTTAGGCTTATAAAATGCTACCCAAAGCGGCTCAGGAGCCTGGGGCTTTAAGGCTCTGCCACGCAATAGCACCTGGTCTTTAGCGCTTAAACGTGTTGCTAGGTTATGGATTTTTTTACCGTTTACTAACACCTGGCCCTGTAAAACAACCCTCTCAGCCGCCCTGCGACTCAGCCCGGCACGCTGGGCTAGCCATGTGTTGATTCTGGTATCGCTTTTAGCTTTTTGCACCTCCACCGTCTACCACAAATTAGAGCGCTAGCCTAATACTCTGGGATAAAGCGGCGCTCCTGGAACAGCCCTCCCAAAGGGAGGCGGCCGTGACAAGAGCAAGCGTCCCACAGGGTATTAGGCGGCCTATAAGGCTACTATGAGCCTGTAGCCTTGGGTGCTCTATAGACCCAAGGCGACCATACTGACGTCAAAGCCCCGTGCATTGAGTAAATACAAAATTAGAGCGCTAGTAAAATTCTCTGGGACAAAGTGCGTAAGCATGGCGGGGTGGACGGGACTCGAACCCGCGACCTCCGGCGTGACAGGCCGGCACTCTAACCAACTGAGCTACCACCCCCGCTCCAATCCTTCTACCATAAAAGCATTAGTCTCACACCACTAAGGTGTAGGGCTAGTGCTTTTAATCCTCCGCAATAAGCTCCAGCACCTGTTGCCACTTTTTAATAATGATACCCTCGTCCCCCTGCTCGCGGCTTAAAAGCAAATTTACCATCAACAAAGCCACCGCCACACCCACAGACAACAAAAGCACATACTCCACCACCAACGAACCCCTGCTGCCTAAAGCACCCCCACCACCACTCACAGGCGCTCCTCTATGCGCACCAGCTCGTTGTATTTGGCCGTGCGCTCACCACGACAAGGCGCCCCCATTTTCACCCGCTCACAGCTCCACGCCACCGCCAAATGCGCAATGCTGGTGTCCTCCGTCTCGCCACTGCGATGCGACATCACGCACCCAAAACCCGCACCCCTAGCCACCTGAATAGCCTCTAAAGTCTCGTACAAGCTCCCCACCTGATTGGGCTTAACCAACAAAGCATTAGCCGCCTTTAAACGCACCCCCTTACGCAGGCGCTCCACCTGAGTGACAAATAAATCATCCCCCACCAAAGCGCAGCTCTCACCCAAAACCCCCATCGCCCTCTGCCAAGCCGCCCAATCGTCCTCAGCAAAAGCATCCTCAATACTTACAAGCGGAAACCTACCCCGCCACCCCTTGTACACCTCCAACAAGGCCTCCGCACACAAGGCCTTGCCCTCAAAATCGTACACCTGGCGCTGTGGATTAAAAAACTCCGTCGCCGCTACATCTAGAGCAAAAAATATGTTCTCGCCCAATTTATACGGCGTCCGCTCCACTGCCTTTGCCAAGTGCTCCAAGGCCTTTATATTACGCGACAGCCGAGGCGCCACTCCCCCTTCGTCACCCACCGTTACGCTCAGCCCCGCTTCGCTAAGTAGCTTTTTAAGCTGAAAAAACACCTCGCACCCAGCACGCAAATGCTCTTTAAACCCAGCCCCCTCACCCAAACGAGGCGCCAGCATAAACTCCTGCACCTCCAAGCCCGCGCCCTTAGCACCCACATGCGCCCCGCCATTAATTAAATTAAACAAAGGCCGTGGCATTTGAGGCCTCGCATCCCCCACACGCATAAAGCGCCAAAAATCCTCACCACAGCTCGTAGCCAAAGCCCGAGCCACAGCCAACGAAACCGCCAGCATAGCATTCGCCCCTAGGTGCTCCTTTTTAGCCGAAGTGTCGAGCTCTAAAAGCCTCTGATCCACCTGCACCCAATCCTGCGCCTCTAAGCCCTTTAACGCCGTGGCAATGGGGCCTTGCACATTCTGCACCGCCCGCAGCACCCCTTTTGCAAAAAATCGCGTGGAATCATTGTCGCGCAGCTCTAAAGCCTCATGCGCCCCCGTTGAGGCCCCACTAGGCACCATAGCCCTAGCACGAGCGCCATCCACCAAATGCACCTCTGCCTCTAAGGCTGGCTGTCCGCGCGAGTCGATAAGCTCTCGGGCGTAAATATCTCTAATTGCCGGCACTCTTCCCCCTTGTGAGCCGATGCGTTTGGCTCCACTCCGCCACGGCGTATTAGTTTTTCTGATCTGTGCAGGCTCTCTAAGCCCCTAAAGAGCAAAGTGTCGAAGTTGTCCTCCGCCTCTTTCCAGCCCCACTTACGCATAGCCTGTACGCGCGCATCGTAAGATAAATCCTGCTGCGCAAATAGCTTCATAAGCTGCCGCGCCCTTACAAAATAATCGCTCAGCTGCAAAAAATCCTTGCTCAAACCCATAAGCAAGTGGACCACTCTATCGTTACGCGAGAGCCTCACCCTGCGGCCCAAAGCAAGAGCACCTGCCTTGGCTTGCATTTGTTGCTCTTTTTCCTCAAGCTTACGCCGCTGCGCCTCTAAAACATCCAGCAGCTGATGCAAGGCCATCGGGCCACCAGCATCGGGCTCTCCTCGTGCCTCCTGCGCCTCTTGTGTAACCACGGCCTCAAAAAGCACCCCCCCCGCTGGAGCAGGCACCGCCACACACAAGGGCTTGTGCATAAAAGTTGGCAGCGCCCCAAAGGCCGCACGCAAATACAAATCTGCCATAGGGTAATTTTGCAAGGCATGGGGCCAGGGCACATAAAACCCCCCCTGCGCCCGGTGCGGCTCGCCCCCCTGCAGCCCCAAGCTTTGCAAAAAGGCCGGATGTATAAAATACTCTAAAAACTTTTGCGGCTGGGAGAAGATTTTTTCAGGGCCACTCATCAGCTCTAGCACCCCATCTAGAAAGCCCCAGGCTCGTAAATCGGCCGCTCCGCGCCCCGCGCTCTCCACCACATTGCCCCCAGGCACACTGTGTGCCTGGTGCACCTGCTGCAAAAACGCCTCTACAGCACTCGCCTCTACCCAAGCCGAAGGGTCCGTCAGCACAGACTCCGAAGGGCCCTCACCCAAAGCATCAAAATCCGGTTTGGTGTCTAAGTATTTATCTAAATACCGTATCAGCGAAGCACTCAATTTGCCGCTCAATTTGCGCACATCACTCACAACACACAAACCCCCAAACATGACTCTAAAACAAAAAAAGGCACCAAGCCAATCAGGCGCAACGCATCATGCCCTGTACAAGCAAAAAATCTACCCTATGATGGTGGGGTTTGTGCAAACATCAAGAGGTGCATTATGCCTTTGCTAACCCCCAAGCAGCTAGAGCAAGCCCAGCAGGCCGCCCTAGAGGAGTTCAAAACTGCTAGCACCACCCAAGCCCTTTATGACGCGCGCATTAAGTATTTGGGCAAAAAGGGGCTTTTGACCCTTAGTTTGCGAGCCTTAAAAGAGCTGCCTAGCCACGAGCGCGCAGCAAGAGGCGCAAGCCTTAACTCAAGCCGCCAGGTGCTAGAGCAAGCCTATAAAGAGCACCAGAAAAAACTACAGCACCAGCAACTTAGCCAAAGCATTCAAAGCCAGGCAGTAGATATGAGTCTACCAGGAGGCAGGGCAGAGCTTGCAGCCAGAAGGCATATTATTGATGAGGTGATTAATGAAATCACCCACATTATGCATCAGCTAGGATTTTGTGTGCAGTTAGGCCCCTTGATAGAGAGCCATTTTAATAATTTTGAGGCGCTTAATATTCCGCCCAATCACCCGGCCTTGGACATGCATGACACCTTTTATATCGATTCGCAGCACGTGCTGCGCACCCACACCTCTCCCGTACAGGTGCGCGTGCTAAAATCCATGCCGCCTCCTATGCGCATTTTGGCTCCGGGCGAGGTTTTTAGGTGCGATAACGACAGCTCACATTTGCCAGCTTTTTATCAAATTGAGGGCCTTTTAGTAGAGCGCGAGGTTTCTTTAGCTCATCTCAAAGGGTGTATGGAGTTTTTTGTAAAAAAATTTTTCGGCCCCAAGCTTAAAACCCGCTTTAGACCCAGTTACTTTCCGTTTACAGAGCCTTCGGCTGAAGTAGACTGCCAATGCCCCGCCTGCCAAGGCAAAGGCTGCGGGCTGTGCAAACAAACCGGCTGGATCGAAATCGGCGGCAGTGGTTTGGTGCACCCCAGAGTGTTTAAACTCGCGGGCTTACCTCCTGTATGGCAGGGCTTTGCCTTTGGTTTGGGGGTAGAGCGCATGGCGATGGTAAAGCACGGTATTGATAACATCAAATTGTTTAACGAAAACCATTTGGATTTTTTAAAACAGACCCCCTCCTGACTAAAGGCTGAGTATGCGTTTTTCGATGAACTGGCTTAATGAGTACGTGGACCTTGGCGAGTGTTTGGCTGAACCTAAAAAACTTAGCCACCTGGTAGAGCAGTTGGGCTTTGAGGTGGAAGAGGTGCGCCACATACCGCCTGCCATGCCTCACGTAGTAGTGGCGCAGGTTAAGAGCTTCGTACCACACCCTGGGGCCGACCGCCTGCGCCTATGCCAAGTGCTTTATAAAAAGCATACCGCTAAAACCCATACCGCACCCCTAAGTATCGTGTGTGGAGCGACCAACTTTAAGCCCGGCGATTATGTCGTGCTGGCTTTGCCGGGCGCTGTTTTGCCAGGGCCAGGTGCTGTTTTGCCAGGGAAGTTGAAGATTAAAAAATCTAAAATCCGCGGTGAGGTATCCCATGGCATGCTGTGCTCTGAAAAAGAGCTTGGCCTTAAAGACACCAGCGAAGGCATTATGGTTTTGCCCCAAGCCCACCCTTTGGGCACTAGTTTTACCAGCACCTTACCCCACAGCGACAGCGTGTTAAATATTGCCATAACCCCTAACCGCAGCGACTGCCTCAGCCACATTGGCATGGCGCGCGAGCTCGCAGCTTTGTTACAAAGGCCTCTGCGCACACCTAAGTTGGAAAACGCTTTAAAAACCCATAGCGATACTGCGTTACAAATTGAGATCCAAAACTACGACCTGTGCCCCAGTTACGCCCTTTGCCATTTAAAAAATGTGCGCGTAGGCCCTAGCCCTGATTGGCTAAAGCGCAAGCTAGAAATTTTGGACCACAAAAGTATTAACAATGTGGTAGACGCCACCAATTACATTATGCTCGAAACCGGAAAGCCCCTGCATGCCTTTGACCGAGCTCAAATCCATGGCAATAGCATTTTTGTAGGAGCCGCACCCGCCTCAAAAAGCAATACCCCAAAGTTCCGCCTACTAGACGGGCAGGAAATTGGTTTAACACCAGAAGATTTGCTGATTTTGGACGCAAAAAAACCCCTCGCACTAGCAGGGGTTATGGGCGGTTTAGATAGTGCCGTCACGCACTCTACTACCGAAGTGCTTTTGGAGTCGGCATTATTTAACGCAGCTGCGGTACGTGGGTGTGTGCGTAGGCATGGCATTGATTCGCAATCGGCCTATAGGTTTCAACACCCTATGGATATTAGCAGCGTACAGCACGCTCTAGGCCGCGTGCGGGATTTGATTTTACAGCTCTCACCTGACAGCTCTGCAGGGCCCATAGTAGAAAAAAATCGCATTGAAGCAAACAGCACCACTGGCGCAACATCACCTAAGCAGCAAGCCATTAAGGTGTCAGTCCCCTATATGGAAAAGCGCCTGGGCAGCGCAGTAGATGAAAGCATGTTCACTAAACGCCTTAAGGCATTGGGGTTTAAAGTGAACCCAGCAACAGCAGCAGACTCAGCGCTTAGTATTGTGCCACCCACTTACAGAAAAGACATTCACATAACTGAAGACCTTATAGAGGAATACGCAAGGTTTAACTTGTACGACAACCTTGCCACCCAATTACCCCCTTTGCGCCATGCGCCCTTGCAGAGCAGCCAGGATTTTCTAGCCCGCGAAAAGGTCGTGCAAGCTTTTGTGCAGCACAATTTTATGCAAGTGGTAAATCATAGCTTCACAGGTGATGCGCAGCATGCGCTTTTTGTAAAACCCAACCCACAGATTATTAAGGTACAAAACCCTCTGAGTGAAGAGTACAATACCATGCGCCAAAGCCTTGCCGTGGGCTTGTTTAAAAACTTTCTCTTAAACCACTTAGCCCATTCCCATGGACAGCTTTTTGAAGCCGGTTACGGATTTTGGCAAACACCCACTCATGTAGAAAAAGCCCTTATAGGAGCAGTGTTGTGGGGCGATGGGCTAGCACAAAATCCAGCCCTTGTGCTTAAGCACAAAATCACCCACATTATGCAGCGCTTAGGCACGCGCTACCAGTGGGACTTTGAGCCCCAAGACTTGCCTTTGTTTTTGCATCCCACCCAGAGCTTGGGGCTTAAACTAAGGGGTAAAACCTTAGGGCACATTGGCAGCTTGCACCCTTATATAGCGCAGCACTTTAAACTGCGCATGCCTTGCGCTATGTTTGAGTGCGAGCTTATACCACTAGCCACATCACCCAAAAAACCCATTTTATCCCCTGTGCCTTACCCCATAGTGGTGCGGGATATATCTCTAGTAATGCCTGAACATTTTAAGGCAGGTGCAGTAGAGGTTTTTATGAAAAAGCAGGGGGGCGAATTTTTAAGAGAGCTGCATATTTTTGATGTGTTTCCGCTAAAGGCACCTGTAGCCAGCAAGGGCGACACGCCCAAAAAGGCCGTAGCCTATCGCTTAAGTTACCAAAAAAAAACCGGCACCCTAACAGAGGCCGAAATCGCAACGGCTATGGAGAAGCTTATAAAAAAATTGCGCGCAAATTGGCCTCAAATTGAGATGCGCTAATTGGCTTAAAACTGGGTGGCAAATTGGGCAAACTCCGCACAAACTCCCTAGTTAATTGGGCAAAGTCCGGCTCCGGTTTGAAGCTACGCCAATGAAAGTTGGCGCTCCAGTCTTTAGATTTAAAGCTCATGTTAAATGCGATACGCCCCTTATGAAACAAATGACTATGTTTCCACAAAAGCACCCACGAGTGTACAGCAAGCACGCAACTGGCCAAGCGGGCACGCGATTTTTTAGCACACTGCCACTCAGGGGGCGGAGTTTCAAATAGCATATACTGCAACACCTTTAGCCCCTTTGTTATACGGACGTCCTTAAGCGGCAGTGCGCCTTGATAAAATACCCCCTCTCGCAAGTTAAGCACTGCAACCTCTAAA
Source organism: Bdellovibrionales bacterium (assembly GCA_965116155.1). Taxonomy (GTDB): domain Bacteria; phylum Bdellovibrionota; class Bdellovibrionia; order Bdellovibrionales; family UBA1609. The sequence continues at coordinate 1,224,020 of OZ220488.1, read as the reverse complement.
GCAATAGGGCTCTGCTTTATATACGCCCGCAGTGCGTGTCCACCAAGTGGCGAAAGTACATCGAGTAAAAACTCTTGCGCCGCGCTATTGCGCGCAGCTTTAAGATAAACATTGAAGCTATGCTTGGTGTTAGCCTTTGTAAAAAGCACCTGCCCCGCCCAGCTGCCGTAAGGCGCGGCCAGATTGCTTTTAGGGACGCTGGTGCAGGCGCATAAACAAAAGCACAAAGCCAACCACCGCACTATTATTAGCGCAGCTTGCGCTCTACCGCCCTGGTTCTTGCAGGGGCTTCGCCTCTTGCAAGATTTTGGGCACAGCCTGGGGCATGGTTTTGCTAGGCACTGGCTGGCCAGGAGCTTTGCGCGGCAAAGGGCTTTGCACACTAGCCGGAACTTTAGACGCATCTTTGATAGCAGCATGGATAGTCGCCAAATGTTGCGCAATAATTTTGTGATTAGGCTGTTTACGGTAGGCCTTTTTGAGCCATACCAACGCCTCTTTGTACTCCTGCTTCTTATACAACACCCAACCCAGGGTGTCCATTATGTGTGCGCTTTTAGGGCTTAGTTCCACCGCTCGGCGCGCCATCTGCTCCGCCTGATCGAGGTTAATGCCTAGCTCTGCGTAGATATAGGCTAAATAGTTTAGACCACCGCTGTGCTGAGGGTTATGGGCTATTACTTGTTGCATGCTTTCTATCGCACGCTGAGTCTTATTATCCTGATACTGCTCGTCGCCCAGCAGGTACCAAAGTTGTGCGTTTTGGGGCATTTTTTCTACCGCGCCATAGAGGACGCTTATGGCTTTTTTCTTTTTCCCCTCTTGCTTTAAAATAAAAAACGCCTGCGCATACAGATTGGCATTTTGAGGTAAGGATTTTATACCCTTACGCACAAGGGCCAGAGCTTCAGAGTATTTTTTAAGTTCCAAAAGCATATTGCTCGCATGCACTACCGCCAGTACGTAGTACTCACTACTAGCCGAAATGGATAGCAGCTGCTCTTTAGCTTTTTGGTACATGTTTAGATCTTTGTACAAGTCTCCCAGATAAAACTTAATACGATCAGAACGAGGCAGCAAACGCGCAGCTCTCTCTAGAGCTTGCATTGCTTTTTGTTTTTCTCCCAAAAACACTTGGCTTGCAGCCACTTGTAAGTGTGCATTAGCATTTTGGGGATCATGGCGCAAAATAATATCTAGCTGCTCCAAAGCTTTTTGGTGATTGGTATTTTGTTGATCTTTTTGCTGCAAATAATACTGCGCCAAGTACTGAGCTATCTCTAAAAAAGGCCCGTGAGTCTCTTGCCAATAAGACATAAAGTCTATTGCGTGCTGCGTTTTTTTATCAAACTCAAAGGATTCTAATATAGCCTTTAAGCTGCGTAAATTATCAGGGTTTTGCTTTAAGGACTGCTTGTAAAAGCCTCGTGCCTTCGCTCGCTTGGGTGGAGTGTTGAGCTCATAGACTTTGCCCAAATAAAAATACACATCGCTTTTTTTATCGGCACTCATTTTTAGTTTTAAACTGCTTAAAAATAGCTGCTTTGACATCTGTAATTGATTTTTTTGCATATACACTAGGCCCTTTAAAAATACGGCCTCTGCATAGTGCTCAGACTCAGGGAGCACTTTATCATACTGCTCAAGGGCTAGATCCATTTGTTCGCTAGATAAATACAACCCACCCAAAAGCATGCGCGACACACTATCCTGCGGCTGCAGCAAAATGGCTTTTTTAGCATGGTGAAAGGCGGCTTCAATATTGTGCTCCTCTGCTAGCAAAACAGCCACAAAACGGTGAAAGTCAGCATTGTCTGGCTCTATCTGAAGAGCTTTGCTGTAATACTCGATGGCTTGATTTTTATGATCTAAAAAGGCGGCTATCTGTGCTCTTACAAACAGCGCTTGGGCTTGATTTTTTTGCGCCTCTTGAGGCTCAAGCTCTGCAACAAAAGTGTTGCTCGCGGCCTGAACATGGTCAGACTTTGGCCCTGGAGATACGCAACCCAAACACCCAGCTCCAAACCCAAAAAGCAAAAAAGCCTTGGTAAAATGTTTTACTCTTATACTTCTATGCACTTAAGGGGCATCGGCAGCTTGCTGTTTATATGCAAGACCAGAAAGAGGAGGCCAGGAAGTGGTTGCTGGCCTTGTTCTACATAAGCCTCATTTATGAGTAACATATGCATGTATTAAGGCCTGCCTCCTGTTTCGGCTGTGTATAAGCGTGGAAGGGGGTTTTTATGGGGTAGGCTTGACTCTCTGAAAAGACCCAATTTAGTGTTCACTGGCATCTGTTAATTGGGGTCTTTTGGATTTGGACTCTGGAGGCCTCCCTTAGGTTTTACCTGCTGGATGTTACCTCTGTATACTGCCTCTGGGAATTTGGTTTTTTTATTTGTGAGGGCTCTTGCACTATGGGGACAAAAGTTATCAAGCGCTACCAAAACCGCAAGCTGTACGACACTCGGCAAAGTTGTTATGTGACCTTGGAAGACATCGCAAAAATGATCAACAAAGACGAGGAAATCATCGTAATAGATAACAGAACCAAAGAGAATATTACCGCCTCTACGATGACACAGATTATTTTTGAAACTGAAAGGCGCTCCGGTCGTTATGCGCCTCTTTCGACTCTGCGACACGTTATACAAACTGCCAATGGCAGCCTATCGGGATATTTTGCTAAAATGGGAGTGGGAGTGATGCCTCGCGACCAAGAGGAGGTGCAAAAGGATGCTCCCACACCTCCTAAGGCCCGTGTGGTGATTAAGGAGGGCATTGCGCCTCGCACTACCAATTTTGCTAGCTCTGTGGCGGAAGCCAGTCAAAACCAAAACACTGTTAAGCCTCAAAATATAGATGTAGAACACCACCAATTTAGTGGCAGATCTACTGCTGGCTTTGCAACAGACAGAAAGAAGGTGATCACAACAAAAGAACCCTCCGCTCCCAATGCCAGTCAAGACTCTACGCCTTTTTTAGAGCATACCAAAGACGGCCAGCATTTACCCATGGGGCTGTCCAACTTCAACAGCTTAGAGGAGTAGCGGGGCTCTAAACTGAATTGTTATTACACACCTAAGTTGAGCACGCAAAAACCATCCCCCAAACGCATAGCCCCTTTGTTGGGCTTGCTTAAAAAAAACTACCCCAACGCCAACTGTGCACTTAACCATAAAAACCCCTTTGAGCTTTTGGTAGCGGTGTGTCTTAGTGCGCAGTGTACAGATAAAAGAGTCAACGCAGTAACACCCGCTTTATTTGAGCGCTACCCTGACCCACAATCCATGGCCAAGGCTCCTGTGTCCGACTTAGAGGCTCTAGTATTTACAACGGGATTTTACCGCAATAAGGCACGCAACCTTAAACTCTGTGCTAAAGACATTGTAAATAAATTTAGCGGCCGTGTGCCACAGACAATGAAAGAGCTTATTAGCCTTAACGGTGTAGGGCGAAAAACAGCCAATGTGGTTTTAGGCAACGCTTTTGGTGTGGTATCTGGCGTAGTGGTAGACACCCATGTGTTTAGAATTTCAAAACGCCTGGGACTAGCGGCATCTAAAAGCACCCAAGGAGTGGAAGAGGAGCTTATGGATATTTTGCCAAAAAAAAGGTGGATCGCTTTTTCGCATGAGCTGATCTTGCATGGCCGTGCCATCTGCAAAGCCCGCCATCCCAATTGCAAGGTATGCCCTTTAAACTCTGTGTGTTTAAAAGTGGGTGTCACATTGTGACGCTATCGCATAAAGCTGCATTGGGGGTTTTAGCGCTAGGTGTTGCTTTGGTTTTAGGGCAGGTGTTTTTGTCTGTAAAAAAAGCGCAAAGCATGCGCAGTACAAACCCTGCATTTAAAGTGTTGCGGATTATGACCCACAGTAGCTTTGCTGCTTCCCTTGGGCCAGGCCCAGAGCTAAAAGCCTTATTCGAAAAGCAGTGCGCACCCCAATGCCAGGTGGAGTTTTTAAGCGTAGGCAGTGGACACCAATTGATCGAACGCCTACGAGCCCACCCACAAGAGGTGGTGGATTTTGTGGCGGGCTTGGATCTACTCAGTCTACAATATGCTTTAAGGCACATAAAGTGGCATAAGATAACGCAGCCTAAGGGCATAGAGTTACAAGAGGCTGTAGGGCGTTGGAGCTCTATGTGGTTTTTGCCTTACGATTACGCTCCGCTGGGTTTTATTTATAGATCGTTAGACAATGTATCCGATTTTGCCACCCTAACCATACCGCAAGTAAAGGTCAGCGTGCCAAACCCAGAGTTTTCGAGCCTAGGCATGCATATGCTTATCTGGGCCAAAAAGAGCCTTGGGCTTAAGCAAGGCATCCAGTGGATAAAAAAAATAAAACCCCGTTTGGTGGGTGTTATGCCTTCTTGGTCAGGGTCTTATGGACTGCTGCGCAGCTTAAAAGCCAATGTGAGTTTTTCATACCTTACGAGTCTTGAATACCACTTACAACAAAACCAAACAGACTTTAAGCCTGCCATTTTTACATCTGGGCACCCTTTGCAGGTAGAATTTATGGCTATACCAGCTACGTGCTTTAATTGTAAATTGGCTCAAAAAATGGCCAATCTCATGCTAAGCCCTAAAGGGCAAAAAATCCTTATGAAAAAAAACTATATGCTCCCTGCTATAAAAATACCCAATCTTTTAAAACAATCTAAATTGCCCAAGGTTAAAATCCTGCACTATACCAAGGCAGATATTAGTGCAAAAAATCAAACCCAAAGTCTTAAAATGTGGAGCGATTAAATTTTAAAAAATGGGCCACCTATTTTGCAAAGGCTTTTTGGCCTTGGCTGGTAGTGGGTGTTTTTGTTGCGCCTTTTTTAATAGGTACAGGATTTTTACCTGTAGATTTTTGGGGCGGGGGCTTTACGGGTGATCATATTTTACCGCCACTTAAAATTACCCTTAAGGCTCTAAGTTTAACCCTGCTACAATCGGGCCTGAGTGCTACTAGTTGTGTGATTGTGGGATTTTTTTGTTCTTGGGGTCTATTAGGAATCAACAATAAGCACAAGGCAAAAAAAATTTTAGAGATTTTTTTGTGCCTACCTGCTTTTTTGCCTTCAAGCGTGGTGCTAAGCGCTGTTATGAGCTGGGTGCCACGCGGACTATGGGGGGTGGTGCTGGTACATATAATCTCTAACCTAGGGCTAATTAGTGTTATGTGGTGGCGCGTGCTGCAAACGCGCCTATCTGAGTGCGCGGCTTTAGCTTATGCAGAGGGCAGCTCACGCCTGCATTTTTGGCAGGCTGTATCTTTAACACTTTTAAGACCTTTTGTGTTTTTATTTGCGTTTGTTTTTTTTATATGTGTCGGCAGCTTTGCTGTCCCTATAGTGCTTATGCAAGGTTTAGGTTACACCTTAGAGGGGCTTATGTATTTAAAAATACAAAAACTCAGCACCTGGGGCCAAGCTTGGGGCTTAGGGCTGTTACAAATGGGGGTCGGGGTAGTAGGAATTATTTTTGCACCTTTTATTGCGGCTCATTTTTATGAATCAAATACTACCAAACACTTTTCCCCCAAGTTTTACCACGATACTATACATTGGCTGAGTGTTAGGTGGGTACTAGTTATACCTTTTATTTGTGGAGCTTTGCTTTTGTCTCTTTTTGGTCCTGGCGCTTGGAAAGGCATGGCGCAGATTTTAGCGCATCCAAGACTATGGCAAGAGTTTAGTACTGCAGCCAAAGGGTCTTTACAAATAGTGCTGGGGGTAAGTGTGATGACTTTTTTTTTAGGGCTGGGCATTTGCTTTTTATGCACGCGCCATATGTTTTTACATAGATTTTTAATGGTGTATGTGCCACCTAGTAGTATAATGCTAGGCTTTGGATTATTGCTTAGTATGTATGGCTTTGGGGTTTTTTACCCCAAATTTTTTATGTGTGTGGGTTTATTTATAGTGGGTTTTCCGTTTGCGTACAGGTTGGTTTTGGGTGAGTCTCTTGCCCATGGCGCACCACAAATGGCTGTGGCGTCACAAATGGCAAAAATTATGGGTGCGGGTGTTTTAATGAGGTTTTTGTATTTGCAGCTTCCCTATTTGTGGGCACCGATTTTTATATCGATGTCTTGCATTAGCTTTTGGGCTTTGGGTGATTTTTCTGTTAGTGCTGTTATCAGCACGCAAAACAGCACCTTGGCTCTTATGCTTAAGAGTTTTCTAGGTTCGTATCACCAAGATATTGCGCAGGCTATAGCTTTGGCGGTTTTAATTTTTGGCACTTTTGTTGCCATACTGTTTTGGAACATAGGACATGGGCTTAGTAAAAAATTTGGCCTTTAAATACCCGGGGTTTAGTTTACGTTTAAAACCTTGGCGCTTAAGTGACACGGGGCTTAGCATTTTGCACGGCAAGTCCGGCACAGGCAAAAGCAGTGTGATTCATACACTTGCGGGTATCATGCCTTGTGTAGGCTTAGATTGGTATATTGGGGAGGAAAATATTGCCAAACTTACCACAAGAAAGCGGCGCTTAGGGGTAGTGCTGCAGCATTTGGGTTTGTTTGATCACATGAGCGCTGAGGCCAACGTGTTATTTGCAGCAAAGGCGCGCGGCATGGGCACCCAGGCAATCGGGGATTATGTGGTTAAGGGTTTTAAGGCATTGGACTTACAAAAAGTTATGCATAAAAAAACGCGCGTGCTATCTGGGGGCGAAAGACAGCGGGTGGCGCTATTAAGGGCTCTTGTGGCGAGGCCGCGATTTTTGTTGTTAGATGAAGTCTTTAGTGCTTTAGACTCTGTTAATATTCAGGTGGCTTGTGATTTTTTAGAAAGTTTTTGCGCCCAAAACCAAACAGGCGCCCTGATAGTGTCGCACCAAGCCAGCCAGCTTCCATTTAAAACCCTCACGCCACATGTGTATGATATAAAAGACCTACAGGACCAATAAATTGTGTTTACTCAATGTTTGATGCTTTGAAGGGCATGCGCATACACCACGACCATGTCCCACTGGAAGGGCCCGAAGGGCCCGGATACCAGTGGGACCAACAACAGTCGCGGCCCCTTTGGGGGCCGCATTTAAATGTCTAATACAGCTATGCTGTATTAGACATTTAAATGCGGCCCCATGAGGCTGCGAGAGTTGTTTGCAAGAACCTCAGGCGCACCAGTCGCAATAACTTGCCCACCAAACTTGCCACCACCAGGGCCTAGCTCAATAATATAATCACACGCTTCTAATAACGTGCTGTTGTGTTCTATTACCAAAACGGAATGCCCCACCTCTACAAGCCCATTTAATAATCGCACCAGGTTTTTAATGTCATGAAAATGCAAGCCTGATGTGGGCTCGTCCAATATATACAAGCACACCTTGCCACGCCTGCCCTTAGCAAGCTCCCTGGTTAACTTAATCCGCTGCGCCTCACCTCCAGACAAAGTAGTAGCACTTTGACCTAGGCTCAAATAACCCAACCCCACATCTTGCAAGAGTTTGATTTTTTTATAAATGTACCTTTGATTTTTAAAAAAATCCACGGCCTCATCTACTGTCATGTCCAATACATCAGCTATGCTTTTGCCCTTAAACTTTATAGAGCGCATAGTAGAGTTGTAGCGAGACCCCTGACAAGATTCGCAACGTGTGTACACATCACTTAAAAAATGCATCTCTATCTTTATGCTCCCAGCTCCTGCACACACAGAACAATTGCCCTTAGCACTATTAAAGCTAAAATGTCCTGAACTAAATGCACGCATCCTAGCCTCGGGCAAGGAAGCATACAAATTACGTATAGGCGTAAATACATCCACATAAGTAGCAGGTGTAGAGCGTGGACTACGCCCAATAGGCTTTTGGTCCACCTGCAACAGGGCGCCTAGATTGTTTTTGCTCACCCCACTCACCTTAGGAACAGACTCACTGGCACTCCACAAAGCCTGCGCAAACTCATTAGGAGTGCCTAGTTTTTCTAAAATGGCAGGTGCCAAGCTATCTAAAACCAAAGTAGACTTGCCACTGCCAGAAACCCCACACACACCCGCCAAAATGCCTAATGGGAAATCCACCTGCACATCTTTCAGGTTATATAAAGCAGCTTTTGTCAGCTTGAGCCAACCTGTAGGCTTGCGCCTTTTGCCTTTAGGTTTTTTAGTTATGGCATCACGCAAAAAATCCGCCGTGGGACTTTTTTTACTTTTTAAAATGTCCTTGTACGACCCCTCTGCCACCACTTGACCCCCCTTAAAACCAGCACCTGGCCCGAGGTCTACAATATGATCAGCGGCTTGTATGGTATCACGGTCGTGCTCTACCAAAATAACCGTATTGCCCATATCTTTTAGATTTACCAATGTGTTTAGCAATTTATGGTGATCTTTAGGATGCAAGCCACGACTGGGCTCGTCTAAAACATACATAGCCCCTACCAGGCCTGTGCAAACCTGAGTGGCTAGGCGGATCCGCTGCGCCTCGCCGCCAGACAGGCTATTAGTATTGCGGTTAAGGCTTAAATAAGCCGCTCCCACTTGCTCTATGTAATCTAGCCTCCGCAAAAGTGGAGGTTTTATTTTTTCAAAAATCTCCTGCTTCTCACCTTCAAATTCCCAGCTCCTTATAAGAGCCGAAAGCTCCTGCAGACTCAACTCACCCAGCTGATGGATGTTGTAATTTTTTATACGCACACTCAATGCCTGCGGGTTCAAGCGCGCACCTTCACACTTAGGGCACAGTTCGTACCATACCAGTTTAGCATCGCCGCTTTCGCCTTCTGCTTCTTCTTCACTCTCCACATGGCCTATGCCCGCACACTCAGGACATGCTCCATGAGGATGATTAAAACTAAATGAGCTTGGCTCCAAAGGGGGAGCGCTAAAACCACACTCCGGACAAGAGGAATGCACACTAAAAAATAGCTCCCTCGGATTAGATGACACCTCCTCAAAACGTACTAAGCCATTGCTTAGCTTCAAGGCATACTGGATACTACTTTGTGTGCGCGCCCTAAAACTAGCAGCAGAGCTCACCTGATCCACCACTATATCTATATTGTGTGCTATGGTTTTTTTAAGCCCCTTTAAGCTCTCTATAGAACGGTATTTGCCATCAATTTTTGCTTTGCTAAAACCCAGCTTGCGCCAGCGAGCAAAGTCTGTTGCGAAGGTGCCTTTTTTCCCGCGCGCAACAGGGGCCAAAACGTAAAACTTTTTTCTAGGACAAAACCCCACGGATTGTTTGAAAATATTTTCTTCTGTATTTTGCCCCATAGGCAGGTGGTGCGTAGGACAAAACACCTCCCCAATACGTGCAAACATAAGGCGAATATAGTCTGAAATCTCCGTACTCGTACCCAGTGTTGACCGGTCTGTGCCGCCTAAGGTTTTTTGATCAATCGCAATCGCAGGAGCCAAACCTTCGATATAATCTAAATCGGGCTTTTTTAATTGCTCTACAAAGCGCCGCGCATAAGTAGAAAGACTTTCAAGATAACGCCTTTCGCCCTCTGCATAGAGGGTGTCAAAAGCCAGTGAGGACTTCCCACTACCACTAAGGCCAGTAATGACCGTAATTTTATTGTGCGGAATTTTAAGGCTGACATTTTTTAAATTATGCTCCCTTGCACCCTTTAGGATGATATTTTCTATACTGTTGGGCTGAAAACTCATAATAAAACCTAAATATTGCTCTGTGTTAGTAGGCTTTTAAAGCCTACCTCCCAAAAAGCACTTTTATGCTTTTTTGTCAGTAGGAGCAAGGCTTACTGTGGCTCTTTTGCTGGCTCTTTTTCCGGGGCTATGGTAAAGCCATTGGGGTATGCTTGATGCTGTATTTTCTTCTACATTAGCTAAAGAGGCCCAGGCGAAGAGTATGCCGCCCCTGATACCAGATGTAACAGACACCCCTGCAGCCGCTAAAGGGTCCCTAAACTGGGTGGGTATGCAGCAAGTGGAGCTGCCTTTAAGAATAAAATCTGCTCTCGACGGGAGCGTATTACAGCTACTTGCAAAACTGGGGGTTTTTGTTAATCTTGGCTCTCCTTCGGCCAAGGGCATACACATGAGCCGCATTTATAATTTGTGTTTTAAAGCCCTGGCGGATCCTACAAGCTCTAATGTGCTTTTAAACCAGGACCAAAAGCTGAACCTGCCTCTACTATTGGATTTAGGGCAAAAAATTTTACAAAGCCAAAGCAACCTCAGCCACCATTTGCATTTGCGCCTTAGTTTTGAGTTGCCCATTTTAAGACAGGCACTAAAAAGCGACGCCTACGGTTGGCGACACTACCCTGTAAGCCTAACGCTGCTCCAAAAAAATAAAACACCTTTTGTGGGCTTTGATACAAAAATTTTATACTCCAGCACCTGCCCCTGCTCTGCCATTCTAGCACAACAGCTCAATAACCAAAGCTTTAACCAGGCTGTGTCTTCTGGTGAAGTGGACCGTATAAGCCAAGACCCAATGCGGACTTTGTCGGCCACAGCCCACGCCCAAAAAAGTGCAGCTTTTGTGCAGAGTTGGTTTTTGTTAGAAAAAGCCTCAAATGTGTCGGTGTTAGAAATTATAAATAGCATTGAAAACTGCCTCGGCACTCCTGTACAAGCGGCGGTTAAACGGCAAGATGAGCAAGAATTTGCAAAACTAAACGCACAAAACCTTATGTTTTGTGAGGACGCAGCCAGAAAAATAAAGCACCTGGTCTCGCTCCAAAAACCCGCCCCCTTCCAAGAGATCCAGGCTTACAAAATACGCGTAGAGCATTATGAAAGCCTGCACCCCCATACGGCCGCTGCCCAAGATTGCGGCGGCAAAATGTGGCACACCATAAGCAGCCTTAGGGCTGGTCTTTCGTACTAGAATTGCCTGGCCCACAGCGCGTAGTTTAACCTACAAAAAGGCTAAGGGGGTGTGCGGGTGTCCAAAATCAAAACTGATACCACTAGCCATCGTATCGGACGCCGCATGCAAGAGGACACCAGCTTTAGCATAGGCAGTCTTTTTGGTCCTCCTGCTGCAAAAAAAACCTGGGGCCAGGCTGGGCCTGCGCGCAAAACATCTAACTTTGAGCCCACGCCACTTCTAACCCAAGAGCTCATGCGCGCTTTAAAAGAAGCCGCCCTGAAACCTTGTTTTAAAAAGCTAAGCGCCATAGAGGCAGCAGAGCTTAGCTTGCGCACGCCCAACGCAGACCAATTGCTCGAGAACGAGGCCTTGCTTAAAAAACAAAGCCTTAACTTTATTGCTTTTGATCAAAACTTTGATACCTTTTTTGAAACATGGCACACAGCCCGTTCGGCTGGTTCTGTCATTTCTGCTACAGAACGTGGAACCGCAAATCCTCGCTTCCCGATCAGGCAGTACCGCAATGACGCCGAGCTTATAAAAAACGCCAAAGTGCTTATAGACGCAAAAGAGTACGAGCTAGCTACAAAAATCCTTACAAAAGTGCTGACCCTATCACCCCAGCATGTGGAAGCACTGGAGTGCCAGGCTAGTATAGCAATAAAGTCCCGCGCTTGGCATGACGCTATAAAGTGCTACACATCTTTGGCTAAGGTGCGGCCCCGCCAAGTGTACAACATGCAGCTAGCCAGACTGCACTATGCGGCGGCATCCTGGGATGCTGCTTTGGAGCTTTATGCCCATTGTCTCAAGCAGCATGGACTGGGTTTGGAGGAGCTTTTTGAAATCTACCATGCATTGGGGCATATAGAGCTGCAAAAACAAAACTTCTCTAAAGCTATAGATTTTTACCAAAAGGCTTTTGCTAAAAAACCCCTCGCTCCGCATTTAGCTACTCTATTAGGAGTGTTACATATATGCCATGGAAGCCTTATACAAGCAGATGCGTATTTTATAAAAGCCCATAACTTTGAGCCTCAAAATTTTATGCTATGGGCTGGTTTGGGAGTGCTGCGCATCAGGCAGGGTGACTGCGCTTTAGCTAAAGCGAATCTTAAAAAGGCTTTAGACTTAAAACCCGGCCACGCTTTTATAAAACGCTTGATAAAGCTATTACAGACTAGCCAAGGCGTGACCTAAGCTGCAGGGCCATAGATTGCTGTCTAGCGCGCAATATTACCTTGAAGCCTACGTTTGCCATCTTGGCTGACGCCCTGTTGGCTGCCAAGATAGCTGCACTCTCAGGTTCAAGGGTAACATTGCTGGCGCTTTTATGCTTACGCCAGCTGCATAGACCGCCAAAACACCTCTTGCCTTTTCGCTTGCCTGGCGCACCAAAGGTGCTGTACCAGGCTGCGCTTCATACAAGAGGAGTTTTGGCTAGTCTTTAATTGGGTTAATTGCTTTCCTTAAGAAAATTAGCGTCGCTTGAAGGGGCGCTTTTTACGACCTCTATTTCTAAAGGCTCAGTGCCAGACAAAAAAGCCTGACTCACAACTTTTTCATCCTCTTTGTTGGCAGCCAAGGATCCAGTCTCGTTATTAATGTTAGCCAGCACAATGCCAAGTGGCATAATAAAATCACTGGGCTCCAGGTTCTTGTGCGCTGCTTTCATAAAGTCCAACCACACAGGCAAAGCCGCGCGCCCACCCACCTCGCCTAAACCCAAACTTTGCTCCTCGTCATAGCCCACCCATACGCTACTGCAAATCTCTGGCGTATACCCTATAAACCAAGCATCATAATAACTGCTGGTCGAGCCCGTTTTGCCCGCAGCCATGCGTCCCAAAGAGCGGGCCCTTGCTCCCGTACCACCAGGGTCAAAAATAGCCCCCCTTAAAAGATGCGTAACAATATACGCTGTTTGCTGCGACAGCACCCTGTCTGGATCATCAAAAAACACCTTAGGCACATAAGACAGCTGCCTCTCTATTACGCTAAGCTTATGCCTAAGACTGCTGTCTTCAGACACACTATTGGCATTAAGCTTAAGCGCTTCATAATCGGCTTGGAGTTTTAGGAATTTTTTTCTCTCTTGATCCATGCCTTCTTCTAAACGATCGAGCTCTTTTTTAAATTTTTCATCTAAAGACACATTAGCTACCAGCTCGTTGCCATCAACATCTTCTACCCTTAACACTATAAGAGGCCTTATGCGCATACCCAAACGCGCAAACTGAGCAAAGGCTTTTGTAATCTCATACATACTAATACTGCTAGACCCCAAAGCCATGGTGAAGTCTCTATTTAAAGGGCTAAAAATTCCCAAGCTTTTAGCATATTGCTCCACACGGCTGATGCCTATTTTTTCTATTATTTTAATCGTAGGCACATTTAAAGACCGTATAAGTGCGTTGCGAAATAACACGTCTCCTAAAAACCTGAGCCCCGCATTTTTAGGCCTCCATTGCTCTGAACGAGCAGCCCGCTTATTAGCGTCGTCTGTTGGTGTTTCTTTCTCTTCTGCCTCAGTGCGGTCATACACCAAAGGCGCATCTGTAATAACACTGTTGGGCTTATAACCAAAATCCAAAGCCGCCGCATACACCACAGGCTTAAAGGCCGAGCCTGTTTGCCTTAAAGCCTGCAAGGTGCGATTAAATTTAGAGAGCTCAAAATCATACCCCCCCACCATAGCTGTAATGCTTTGCTTTTTATGATCCAAAGCCAGCACCCCACCTTGCACCTTGGGCTCCTGCTCTAGTGACAAAGCCACATAACTTGCTAAATCGGAACTTAGCTTTTTAGGGACAGCTTTGTTTTTTAATGCAAAACTTGCGCCCAACACTTTTACCCTTATCACATCCCCCACTTTGAGCACCTTAGAAGGGTACTGAACCTCAGGCGCACGCTTAGCACTCACTTTAGGGTCTGGCTTACGCGCCCACACCATATTGGCAATATCAATCGCCCCCCTAGTATCTGGCGTTAGCTGAGCCTTTACTAGGCCCCACTTGTCGTCTACATGCGTCACCAAGGCCTCTAGCTCTTGCCCCACTTTTAAGTAGCCTGGCAAAGCTTGGTTTTGATTTAGCTCGAGCACAGTTGCATAAGGCACCTCTAATACGAGAGTGCGCTCACCATCTTGAGCCACTTGGTATTTAAGCACACGCTTGTCAGTGGACTGGCTAATAAGGGATTTTTGGTTTTTTTCTAAAAACTCTTCCCTTGCTTGCTCTTGGTCTAAGTTGCGTGCAGCACCTCTATAGCCCTGGCGTTTGTCTAATTCTTTTAAGCCTTTTCGCAAACTGCGCTGCGCCTCGTTTTGCAAAGAGGCATCTAAGGTGGTGTAAATTTTTAAGCCCCCTTCTAAAATTTGCTCCTCACCCAACATGCTGCTTAAAATCTGGCGCACCTCTTCTACAAAATAGGGCGCGACATCGGTATAGTCCTTGCGCAAATACACCACCAGATCTTGGTCTTTAGTGCGCTCATACTCCTGCAGACTAATGTACCCCTCGCTTAGCATGCGGTCTAAAACATAAAGCTGCCTTTGTTTGGCGCGCTTGGGTTGCAACAAAGGCGTGTACCGGCCCGGAGCTTTAGGCAAACCTGCCAAAAGTGCACACTCTGCCAAGTTAAGAGCGCTAACCTCTTTGCGAAAATACACCCGAGACGCCATACCCACGCCCCATGCCCCATGCCCTAAGTAAATTTGATTAAGATACAGGTACAGGATCTCTTCTTTAGACAAACCCCGCTCCATCTTAAGCGCCAACAGAGCCTCCTTTGCCTTGCGGGTGTAGGTTTTATCTGGCGAAAGCAACAATGTGCGCGCCACCTGTTGGGTAATAGTCGATGCCCCTTGCACCTTTTTGCCCTCTCGCATATTGGCCCAAAAAGCACGCACAATGGCTCTAGGGTTAACGCCCTTATGAGTAAAAAAACTCGCATCTTCCGCTGCAATAAAAGCCTGCTTAAGAGTTTGAGGGAGGTCCTCGTAGGGTACTAAAATGCGTTTTTCGTTAAAAAATTCGCCAATTTTTTCACCATGTTTATCAAAAACTTCTGTTGTTAACTTAGGACGGTAATCTTGCAAAGTAATAATACGAGGCAGGTCGGACACAATTATAAACACCCAAGCCAACACTCCTGCCGCACACAAAAAACCCCCCCCTAAAACACATGCCAGCAGTTTTTTAGTAGTCACACGCACACGCAGGTGTTTATTGGAGGGTTTTTTTACTGGTGGAGTGGGGGCGGGTGGATTTTGCTTGCTCATAGGTTGGGGCTCATAGATGTTACAGGCACCATTTAGCGTGCTTAGCGCTTAGTACTGAGCACGAAGCACGTGCTTAAAATAAGTCCAGCCTACCCTACACAGTAGAGTACACCTTTGTCTAGGTTTTTTCACATCACAAGTGCGTACAAGCCACGACATAAACTATTATAAACATAAAAGCACGACTTAAGTGTGCGTCTCAAGCCTAGTGGGGGTTAAAAAATATGAAAATCATACCTATGGATATTGTAAGAAAAAATTTCGGCCGTCGCTTTATGGGCTTTAGTCCAGAAGAGGTGATGGAGTTTTTGAGTTTTGTTGCAGCCGAAATGGAAGGCCTTATGCGGGAGCGCAATAATTTACGAGACACCTTGAGAGAAAAGGAAATGTCCGTAGTAGAGTTCCGACAACGTGAGGAAGTTTTAAAAAACACCATCTCTACCGCCAGTATGATGTCTGACAAAATGAAAAAAGACGCCGAGCGCGAAGCCCGCCTTATTATTAACGATGCTAACCAAAAGGCAGATATTATAACAAGAGACGCCCGCGACTCTCTTAAGCGCATTTATAATGAGGTAACGGATCTTAAGAAAATCCGCCTCCAATATGAAAACAACCTGCGCGCCTTAATTAGCTCGCATCTTACCATGATGGAGCAAGGGCAAAAAATTATGCCCGACCCCCACGTAAACAGCCAAGTTGCAAGTGATGCTGACGGCGGTGTCACCGAGCTAACAGGGCCCAGTATGAGCTCCGCCTTAAAATCAAGCGCTCCTAACGACCCTAATACAAACCTCCCAAAGCAGCACCCAGAACAAGATAGCTTTGAAAAAATCCGAGTCAATGTATCGGAGTCTATAAAAGAAAAAGTAGAAAACATTGATATTTAATGCGCAAGCATTAGAGTGCTAGCCCAAAATTCTGGGACTAAGCGGCGCTCCTGGCGCAACCTCCGTGCGTAAGCATAAAAGCGCCGGTAGCTTGGGGGGCTCTCTAACCCCAAAGCGTCCACACCCACTTAAGAAAGTGCGCCGCCGCTTTATCCAACACGTGAGGGTGCCCTAGCTTAGGCCGCTTGCCTTGCACACCTAAAGGTGTGTCAGCAGGCTGCGCTCTCTGGCCAGGGCACCCTCACTAACACTTTTATGCTTACGCACTTTATACCAGAAAATTTTATTAGTCCTTTAAATTGTGTTTACTCAATGCACGGGGCTTTGACGGCAATCGGGTCGCCTTGTGCCTACAGATCGCACAAGGCTACAGGCTCATAAATGCCGTATAGCCCATAAAATTTTCTGCGGGACGCTTGGCAACCTGATGGCCGCCCCTTGCAGGGGCTATCAGGTTGCCGCCGCTTTATCCCAGAAAATTTTATTAGTCCTTTAAATTACACAACACATTGGACCAAGGGCCCGGCTGCTGAGCCATGTCCTCCTCGCGCAGACGGAAGCATGCCCCACTGGGCGTGCATCTCTGACCACTACGCCCTTTAGCACAAAGGAGTGGCGTTATTTTTAACCACCGCTTTTTAGGATCCAGCAATGCAGACGTAGGATACGACTGCCAGGCATTGGAACCACTTTGGGTTTGACATATCTCTTGACCCAAAGTGCATATTGCTAACGCAAAACCCTTAGTTGCTAATGCCTCTGCACTAGCACTAGCGCTCGCAGCGCGCCACACCAAAGTGCCCGCGCTATACGTTAATGCAAGAGCCCTTTGGGGCTTAGGCCACACGCGGGCCACAGCATAAGCCGCATCGCCCAGGCCTCGCCCGTTTTGAGCTTGTACAAAGTAATAATACCTACCACCAGATTTTGAAAGAGTATGCGTATAAGCATTCCCATAGGCTGTGCCTACCTGCTTTAAAAAAGCACTGGTCTCGGAATTTTGCGTGCGACAATAAAAAGCGCTAGCAGGATTGAGGCTTTCTGTGCAGAGTTTTATGTTATATTTTTGTATTTCTCCCCCCCCAGCAAATGCAGGCTTGCGCCAAAAAATTCTATGCTTTAGCGGATTGTCAGCATCGACAGCCACTGTTACATCCTCTACAATACCGGGCAATACGATAGGCATCTGCACAGCCACAGATTGGGTTGGCAAGCTTTCGCCTATGGAATTTACAGCCCGCAAACGAAAGCTATAACTTTGAGCGGGCTTTAGGTTTTTAGCAAATGTGTACTCTGTGTTATCCCAATCACTCAGCACAATTTTGTGCCCATGCCATTGGGCTTTTATGCTGCGACAAAGTCCAACCTGGGTGTTGTGGCACCATTCCAGTTTATAGAACTGCAATTTAAGCCCGCTTTCTGGAAACGGCGCTTGCCAGCGCAATGCCACGGCCAATTCATCCTCACGCAAGGGCTCGGGGTTTTTCAAGCGCGCTGTAAAAGCCGTAGGTTCTTCTGGAGCTGTAGCCCATAAAATGGGCTCGCTTTGGACAGCCGAGCCCGCGCCTTCAGCATTAACCGCCTTAACCCGGTATAGATATTTGCTGCCTGGGTAAAGGTTCTGTACCAATCCTCTGTCCACATACGCACTAGACGATGCCGGCATGCGGCCCAAGGTGCGCCAGCTCGTGCCTGACTCTTTCATCTCGGCTCTTTCTACAAGATAGCTCTTAATAGGCGCGCCGCCATCTTGAGCAGGTGCTTGCCAAAACAAACGCACTCCAGGCGAAGGGGTGGTGATTTTAGTAGCCCTCAAGGCTCGTACCGGACCGGGCGTGGTGGCAGGTATGCTGACCCGCACAGGCGTGGACCAAGTACTGGAATCCACATTAGGCTTTACTCTGTAGAGATAGCTCTGTCCCGGGCTCAAGCTTGCACGATCTAAAAACTCCTGCCCCACGCTATTGCGGTGCATATCAGTCCATTGCTGCGTATGGCATGCGCCGGGGCATCTTTGTATGTGGTAAGTCACGCTATGGGGCTTGCGGTGCACATTTTCAGCCGTGTTACTGGTGGCTTCTTGCATAAAGCTCCACGTAATCTGCGCCCCACCTTGCGGTGTAGGCTCAGCGCTTAAGTTTGTAACTTGTGCTGTATTGCCGCCAAGGCTCAGGGTTTTCGAAGGTTCTCCAATAGACTCTCCGGCACGATTAACCACTTGCACGCGCATTTGCATGGGCGGCTTGAGCGATGGCGCGACCCTGGCGCCAAGCCACGATGAAGGCAGCAACCTTGACCATGAGGAGCCAGGTTTTTGAAAGCCCGGGGGTTGCGGGCCTCCAAAATCAATTGGCATAGGTTTCCAGTTATCGGGGTCTACGCACCAACTTTTAGTACCTTTACAAATTTCAAGTGTGTAGCGGGTTTCGTCAGGCAAAGGCCCTGGTGGCTCTAAGCCAATAATAACAGGATCAGAGACTCGCTCAGGCTCAATGAGCCTTATATTTTGTATGCGGGTTTGTTGTTTGATGTTTTTTGTTGTGTAGTATTTTACTCGCTCAGGCCCTAGGCCTAAAAAATTAAGCGACTGGATTTCGTAGCGATGCCTGGTGTCTGGACGCGAGCTTAAAAACACCTCTGGCTTAAAACTATAATGCACTAATGGATTGTCGCACACTGTAGGGTCAGGATTTAGGCTGCAGCGCTTAATGCGAAAAGCATAGGCCTTAGGGTGCGTAGGCTTATGCTGAAACTGAATGCGTACCGCTTCGCCACCATTACGCCACAGGGTTTTAAATTTAATTTTGTGCGGCGGTTCTGGTTTATCAAATGCCGCAAAGTGTTCCAACTCCTTAAGCTCCACTTGCTGCACAAATTTTTGTACTGGTGCCGGCTCGGGCACGGACCCTGTTGTTGTTTCAGCAGACTCTGTTTGGCTCGCCGTTACTGCTGATGGATCGGGCAAGGCTTGCGCACTCAAACTATGACTAAGGCTAATATACCGATAGGGCACAGGGGGCAATACGATCCAGGGGTCTTGCGTAGCCTTCCACACCCGATCTATAAGCGTAGGCTCCTGGTGCTGCCATTGCCAGGCAATACGGTATAAAGGCGTAGTGCGCGCGTTATGTTTAAGGCTCAGGTGGTAAAAAATAAAGCTCTCCGGCAACAAGTTCTCTAGAGCGCGCGGGCCTTCTAAGTTTAAACTTGCCTCATGCTGCAAAGGGTGCTGCAGAGAGTGTTGGATGTAGTCTGTGCCAAGCACAATAACCCTAAGCCTGATATTAGTAGGCGATATAATGCCCTCCGAATGGGGCGTAATACGAAACTCGTTTACATCAGGCTCACAATGCGTAAGTTGCAGTTGGTTTTGCGGATTGTTAAGAATCTGAGAGGAGTTTACCAAATCCTCCATAGGGCTGGGTTTAGGCAGGTCGGTTGTCTCTTTGGGCAAGGGCCAGTTGGACTGCGCCTGTAACGTGTAGTGTGGCACAGAGCTTGTAAAAAGGCTTTTCACAAAATTATCTAATGGAATTTGAGGACAGTGTTTCTCGGCAACAAGAACCTGTGCGTAGGGGGTTTTGCTTAAAAAGGCATAACTTTTAACAAAAGTGGTTTGAGGCGCATGGACTTGCGCCTTGGTCGTAGGATGCAGGTATTGAATTTTATACGCATAGGATTGATGGGGTTTGATGTTGCGTGACACATCTAGGTACTGGTTGTTGAACTGGGTTTTGTCGCATAGCCACTTTGTGGGCTGGGGAGGCGTAAAAGCAGCACCCCCCCAAAGGTGGTGCCAATTGTGTGTGAGCCAGGTTCTAGAGTCTTGGGCTACAGGGCGTTTGTCGATGGCCTGCCTTTGTATTTTGTAGCTCAGGGGTGGATTATAAAAAGGCGAGCGCCAACACAGCAGTACACCCTGCGGGTGGGGCTGGGCTAAGAACTTTGTTCCAGTACCTTGGGCCTTTTGTTGCAAGGCTAGGCCTTTTAGTTCGGGCGCGTCGAGTGTGGTATCGAGGTGCGAGCCGCAGCGCGCGACTAGCATCAGGCCCATGGGTAGTGCTAGTAGTAAAATTTTTGTGCGCATTGTCTTAGTTTTTTCGGCTTTTGTTTAGCGCGGACTGTAGGTTATGCTGTGGTGGTTATGTGGGTTGTGGTGTTTTTGGTTTTTGGTCTAGCTTGTGGAGGACTAGCTTGGTTTTGGGCTAAAAGCCTGGGCGAGGTGCAAAGCGCAAGCTTGAGCCAGGCTTTGGTAGAAAAAAATGCCCGCATAACGCAGTTGCAAGAAGATCTTCAACTAAGTAAAGAGCATCAGGGCCATTTGCAGGAGCAATTGCAAAATTCCAAAATACAGCTAGCACAAGTACAAAAAGACAAAGAGCATTTAAACAATTTAAAGGCAGAGTATGAGCGTTTTGCTAAGTGGTTTGAAGAGGGCCAGCAGCAGATGGAAGAAAGCCTTAAAAAAAGCGCCCAAGAGGTTTTTGAAAACCGGGCCTCTAAGCTTTTAGAGCATACGAGCCAGAATTTTTCGCAAAAGGCCCAGGCGGATCTACAGCACATTTTAAGGCCTTTTAAAGATCAGGTTTCAAGTTTTGAAAAGCGCGTAAATGATGTGCATAGCGAAAGCCAAAATAACGTAAGTGTGCTTAAGGGGCACATAGACAACCTAGTGCAGTTCACTCAAAAGCAGCAAAGTAGCACAGAGGCTTTGACCCGAGCGCTCAAGGGAAATTCTAAAGTGCAAGGCGACTGGGGAGAGACTTTGCTAGAGAAATTGCTAGAGGATTCCGGGTTGCAAAATGATATTCATTACACCAAACAACAAAGTGTGCAGTCTCAGGATGGGCATATTTTGCGGCCTGATGTGGTGGTGCATTTTCCGGATAAGCGCAATTTGGTTATAGACTCTAAGGTATCGCTTACAGCGTATGAGCGCTACACCAGCGCGGAGAGTGAAGAGGCTAAAAAAACAGCCACAAAGGAGCATGTGCGCAGTTTGGAACAGCATGTAAAAGCCTTGGGAGAAAAATCTTACGCGCATTCTATTGAAGGCAACAAGGTAGATTTTGTGTTTATGTTTGTGCCTATTGAGCCGGCTTATTTGTTGGCGGCGCATGCTAAGCCGGGTTTAATTGCATGGGCATGGAACGGCCATGGTGTGGCTTTGGTTACGCATACAACTTTAATGGCAACTTTGCGCATTGTGGAAAGCTTGTGGAAACTCGATAGCCGAAACAAAAATGCTGAAGAGATCGCGAAAGAGGCTGCTGGGATTTATGACAAGTTTCGTGTGTTTTTGGAGGGCTTTGAGGAGTTGGGCAAGTGTTTTCAAACAGGTCAGGAAAAATTTGTACAAGCTAAGAGTCGCCTATGTGAGGGCAAGGGCAATATCTATGGGCGTTTAGAAAAAATCGAAACCCTCGGCGCCCCCGTCCGCAAGCAAATTAGGTAGAGGCGCATGTTTCGGGCAAAATTTGTACCACAGGAGACGGTGCTTGTGTGTCCGTAAGCGCCGAAGAATGCTGTAAGCCTGTAAATTCCACTGGCACCTGGGCTAAACACTGCTGCTCCATCTTTTCGCCTGTGTAAGGGTGATAAAAAGAGAACGACACCGCACCTTGTCCATTGGCAAAAAATTCTCTCACGTTTTTCTGAATGGAGTCTATATTACACCCCACTAAACCAGAACCACCTACCACTGTGGCAGGTACTACTATTAGCATCATCGAAGCAAAGGCTCTGTTATAAATTCCAAACACAGATCTCGTAAGTGTAGAAACCAATCCACCCAAAACGCCCGCAACACCACCAATGGCTGTAGCCAAAACCTCGCAGTTCGTCAATAGGAGGCCTGCGTAATGACCCTTCCTTAATCATCTGAGCCAAGAGGATACTATTAATCTTTTACCAAGTGTTGTATCCTACATTGCAGATGTTAGTAATTTGAACTACAAAGAGGTCTTAGATATGGCAAAATCAAGCGAAGCGAAAAACCTTAGTTTTCTTGAAAATTGGGAAAAAATTATGGGCAACCCTTGGAAAGAAGATGGCCGCAAACAAGGCCGCGTAGAGGGCTTGGAGACAGGCTTAAAAAAAGGCCGTGCTAAGGAGCGTGTGGCGGTAGCCACAAATATGCTGAAGGAGGGTTTTTCTATCCCCATAATTGCAAAAGCCACTGGCCTCTCTACAGAGGAGATCGAGGGGCTCAAAAAAGGTTAGGGCACGGGCAAGGCGTTTTTTGAGGCCAGTCTGGCCATGGTTTTTATCATCTGACCTTGTGCACATTAGCCTGCTGGTAACCTGCATATGCGCTTAAAGCAACTGCAGGCCCGGCACCTCCTAGGAACATTGGACTAGTCCTTTGCATGGGGGGCGCCGGGGGGATGCTGCCAAATTGATACAGTGTGTGCGGGCTTAAAGTTGCGGCGGCAAGGGGCCGATAGGGCATGCATGGAAGCGGCACAGTGTAGCGGAAGACACAAAAAGAACTTTCTTTCTTTCTTGCGCAAGCATAAAAGTGGACCCTTTACACCTTGGGTGGGTAGTGCAGTCACCTGCATCCCTTTAAGGGATGCTAGGCAGGTGACAAACGAAAACCCCCAAGGTGTAAAGGGGAAACTAGACAGCTATCAACGCGCCGGCAGAAAAAACTTTCTTTCTTTCTTTCTTTCTTTCTTTCTTTCTTTCTTTAAAGGCTTAGCGCGATCGCCTTAAGCAGCGCAAGCAAAATTTAGAGCGCTAGTCCAAAATTCTGGGATAAAGCGGCGGCATCCTGATAGCCCCTCAAAGAGGGGCGGCCATCAAGGTGCCAAGCGTCCCACAGAATTTTGGGCGGCCTATAAGGAGTCTACGCACTGTAGCGAAGGGCCAAAGGCCAGAAGCGAACGCGCTTCCGTCAAAGCCTCACGCATTGAGTAGACACCAAGCTAGAGCGCTAGCCCAATGTTCCTAGCATAGATTGACTACATACATAGATCACAAAAAAACAGGAGACCTACCATGAAAAACCTAACAATTACTTTATGCCTAGTAGTACTGAGCTTAGCTTTTGCAACAAATGTATTTGCCAATAGAAAAGTTTCCGATGCGCTTATAGCAGCTGCACAAAAGGGCGACCTAGCAGAAGTAAAACAACTTATTGCACAGGGACAAAGTCCAACCATGCAGAATGGGAATAAGCGCAGTTTTCAGGGCACAGCCCTACATTGGGCTGTAGAAAAAGGCCACATAGACATAGTAAAGCACTTTTTATCAATGGGTGTTGACGTAAACACCAAAGACGGATTCAATATGACGCCCCTTATGTGGGTTGCAAATAATCCGAACGGTGAAGAAATGATAAAGCTCTTGCTAGAAAAAGGCGCTGACGTCAATGCTATTGCTGACCCATACGGCACCACGGCCCTTATGCGCGCAGCAGATGCAAAAGCTGGCTCGGATCAGTGGCCAGAGAAATCAAAAGCAAACCCCAATAATGTAAGGCTTCTTCTTGAAAAGGGCGCTGATATTAACAAGCTCTATGAAGATGGTAAAACAGCTGCAGATTTCTCAATTGAACACAACGCTAAAACTAAAAGCCAAGTTACTAGTATGCTCCAGGCAGCATATGACAAGTGCACAAAAAGATGTAAAGGCACCCACACCGCAATGGGCCGCCTACGGTGCTCGCAGAAGTGTGGGCCAGCACACTCCTACTACCGCCACCCCAATGCTTTAAATGGCTGTTCGTCGCATACTCCAACTGGTGACGGTGCGCACAGTGCTCCAAGCTCGCGCTCAGCACAAGGTGCCAGACACGCGCAGTAACTCTACAGGCTTCACCCCCCTAGTGCACCACAACAAGTGCACTTGGAGGGAATCTGACTAATCAGCCCTTGTGACTGGCATATGCCAGTTGCTAAGGCGCTAGGGAATCATAGTGTGCAACTAGTTTTCTAGTTCGCTAATGCAGGCGGCGTTCATGCAGATGCCATGTTGGATCATAACCCAAACAGGGTCTACCTTGAGATTATCAGCACGCTCCCAAGAACGCGATACATTGTGGGTATCATTGTGCAAACTCACACCGCCCAAAGGAGGCCTGCGCAAGCTAGTGCCTAACTTAATCGGCCGGGCCGTGGCTCGCAGCTTAGCATCTCCACCATAATACGCCCCTATCCCATGGAGCCTATGCCCTGTATCTGTGTAATATATTGGCTTGTACTCTTGTGGGTTATCAATATCCACCAAAGGAGCATCCCGCAAATACACATAATACGCACGGTTCCGCAAAGACTCAAAAGCATACGTACGGGCATGTATGCCATACAAGACCCCAGTATGGATAACGCCAAAAAAACCTAATGCAAAAAACATCAGCACAACAAACATAATAATCAGCGGCAGAACCTCTACCGATGCCATGCCGCGCTCGCTGTGTTTAAATTTTTTAGCAGCCATTATCCCCCCAAGACGCTACCTGATCAGCAGGCAACTGGCTGGGCAAAAAAGACTGCAACGCTTGAAACTCGCTAAAATTTATCACGCGGCTCCAGCGGGCTGCATTAAACTTGGTGCACTCTTCTTTAGAAACCTCACGGGATAAAAATGCAAAAATCCTCACCACAAAACCCTCTTTGGAATTTTGTGCCGGCTCCACTTCGCCTCCGTAGCCAGGAATCCTAACCCCTAAAGCCTTGGCATTAAGCTTAAACCCCACGCCATAAAACAAATGACTCGGATTAGACTCGTTAAATGCTTGTGACTGATCCACCCCAATTTCTACTGGCCCCGCAACGAACCAGTCTTTTTCAGCATGGAACATACCCCTTAAAGCCCTTGACCTCATAAGGGCGCGAAACTTCTCGCGGGCTGCGTTTTTTTGTGCCTCTTGTGATTCTCCCGCTGCAAAATAAGCCCTTGCACTAGAAAAACAAACATACTGCCCAATTTGAAACGCTACCACACTAAAACTTAAAACAAAAAACACCATCACAAACATAAACACTAAAAAAAAGCCAAACAAAAAATCCACACTCAAAAATCCGGCAGCGCTTTTTAATGGCTTTAACATCTGTGTGGCCTTTTTTATTTATAACTGTTTAAGTAAAACCTGTGGCAGAGATTCTTCTGCCTCTTCCCAGTCCACTTTTTTAGGGTCCGTAGACGTATGCATATCGGTATGATTGGGATGCAGGGCCTTGGGGCTCCAAGAGGCTTTTTCGACCATGGACTTTATGCTAGTCCATGGAGCGCCAATAATGCGGCTCAAAAACCCACGCTCCCTAAAGGCGCTTTGCACAAGAAGCGCCGCCGAAATAAACAGGACCAAAAGCAACACGGCCTCTACTATTGCCTGGCCCTTGTTATGTGACGTATTGTGATGCATGTAGGTGTTTAGTTTATCGGATGCACCTGCATAAAAATCCATGGCAGAATTTTTGTTTTTATCAAAAGAGTGGGGGCCTTTTTTAGTGCCCAGTAGCTTTATTCTGGCAGCAGTTTGGCAGGATATTAAAAGCCGCTCCATCAGCAACGCGCTTGTAATTAGCACCTTGGTAGGTGGGATTGTTTCGCAATTTTTTTTTGGTGGCCTGCAGGCCCTGGCCTTAGGTGGCTTGGCCGCCCTTGTTGCTTTTTTGCTGGCCACGCCCATGTTTTTTTTAAAGATTATGGGCGGGGGGGATGCTAAGTTTTTTGTGGCTTTTTCTTTCGCTCTTACCCCTTGGAACAGCGTATGGGTATTTGTTGCGGCATTGCTTTGGAGCGGTTTACTTGGCGCAATCAAAGCCACTCTAGATGGACAGCTGGGGCAGGTGGCAAAAAACATGGCCGCCATTTTAAAAAACCCTAAAAAAAGCCCCCCAGCAGCGCTGCACAAAATACCCTACGCTGTCGGGTTGTTTTTTGCTTGGGCCAGTTACGTGGTTTTCTTTTTTTAACGAGCATGGTATCTAGAAGGTCTTGTGAGACCTTTAAGCTCTAACCGGAATTCTGGCACCACCCCTATATCAGCTGTCTTGGGCGTGGTGGGCTTAGATTTTCTGAGCTTTGGGATGGTCATTCCCCTTAACACGTACATCGCCAAAGACTTAGGCGCCAGCGCCCTTTTGGTGGGGTGCTTGATTTCTATTTACTCGGTGGTGCAGTTTTTGTGCGCCCCATTTTGGGGCCGGCTAAGCGATCGCTTGGGCCGCAGGCCTATTTTACTGTTCAGCCTTGGGGGAGCGGTTTTTGGGCACTTGCTCTTTGCATGGTCTTATAACCTTGTGGTTTTGTTTTTGTCGCGCGTTCTGGCAGGGCTATTTAGCGCTACAGTGGCAACGGCTTTTGTAAGCGTAGGCGATGGAAGATCCGGAGTGCAAAAAGCACGCGCTGCAGGCTTGGTAGGAGCCGTTATGGGCTTAGGTTTTGTGTGTGGCGCTGCCACGGGGGCGGGAGTTGCAACAATAGGCAACACACTAGGCCAAGCGCCTCCTTTTGGAAAGCACTTTGTAGCCTTAGTGGGTGCAGGGGTGGCATTGGTCAATGTGCTGTTTGCTTATTTTAAGCTCCCTGAAACTCTTTTAGATAAAAACCAAAAATCCTATAAAGCATCACGCAGTATGGCGCAGGTTTTTAAATCCCCCATTGCAGGCACCTTGTTAACGGCTTTTGCTTTTTATGCTTTAGGCATGGCTGCTATGGAGGCTACGTTTTTTTTGTATTTAAAAGAGTTCTTCCAAATGAGCCTTGCCACTAGCAGCCTGTGCTTTGCCTATGTAGGCTTGGTTATGGTTTTAGCGCAGGGCTATATTGTGCGAAGGCTGCTGAAGGTGTTTTCTGAGCGCCAGGTGGCGCTACCCAGTTTTGTGCTCTTTGCCGTGGCTCTAGGTGTGTTAGCGTGCGCTGGCCCCTTTAACAGTTTGTGGCTTTTAGGTATTGGTGGCAGTTTAGCCGCTATGGGGCACGGGTTTATTTTGCCTTGTATTACGGGCATATCTAGCCAGCTTGCAAAAGACAAAAACACAGGCGCCGCCATCGGCATACAGCAGCGTGTAAGCGCCCTAGCGCGAATTGCAGGCCCGTTGGGAGGCGGCATGCTGTACCAGCACCTAAACCCTTCTGCGCCTTTGTGGGGAGGGGCAGTGTTAAGCCTCGTAGGCTTTGGTGTGCTGTGGTCCATTTATAAAAAATTACCCCAATTTCTAGGGGACGAATTAAAGAGCGTCCAACCCGATGCATGCGTTTTTATAGGGGAGTTTCAGTTAAAAAACCTCATTAAACACGAAGTGCCCTTTGTAGCTTTTAATTGCACTTGCTTTGAAAAAACACCCACTACCAACGACCATACAAAACCTGCTCTCGACTGGATAGAGCCATTATTTAAAAGAGCCAAGATTTTAAAAAACCACACCGAGTCTCTAACGCAAGCAGAGCACGCCCACCCAGACCATACTACGCCTTTTGTGCTTTTTTGCGATACAGGCGAAAGGTCCAAGCGCGTGGCACACATTTTATCAAACAAAGGCTATAACAATGTATGTGTTTTGCGAGGCGGGCTTAATAGCCTAGGCTAACAGCATGGCCCGCTTGAAGCTAGAGCTCGCCTATGTAGGCAGTGCATACCAGGGGTGGCAAAAGCAAAAACACACAACCCAAACCGTGCAATCGCAACTAGAGCAGGCTTTAAAAAAACTATTTTGTACCCATGTTTATACGCGCGGTGCCGGAAGAACCGATGCCGGCGTGCATGCAAGGGCCCAAGTGTGCCATGCAGAAATCCCCAACCTAGAGGCACACACGCTTAATAGATACCGCATCGTCACAGCCCTTAATAGCTTACTTCCCAAAGACATTTGCATCAAAAAAGCTTGGCTCGTGCCAAAAACTTTTTGCGCCCTCAATACAGCGCTGTTTAAAGAGTACCGCTATAAAATGCTATTTTGCCACGACCCTTTTGGGCAGCCTTTTTCATGGGTGCAAGCGGGGCGCACTTTGCCAGATTTAGATGTTTTAAACACTTTTGCCAAAAGCCTATGCGGCAAGAAAAACTTTAAAAGCTTTCAAACATCGGGCTCTTTAGTTAAAAGCTCTGTGCGCAAAATTATATCCGCCCACTGGCGCCATTCAGGTAGCCAAGAGATAGAGTTTATCATAAGGGGAGATGCCTTTTTAAAACAAATGGTGCGCAATATTGTAGGCACCAAGTGGGATCTTTATATCAGGGCTACCAAAACCAACTGCTACACCAAGGCGGCTCTTGCCGCTAAGTTATCAAAAGACATAACCCAAATAATAAAAGCCCAAACCCGCACCGCGGCCCTTGTTACAGCGCCTGCTAAGGGCTTGGTTTTGCATAGGGTGCACTACCCACCAGCTAAATGGCAGCGCCTAAGGTAAGAGCGCGCTACTGCCGTCCCACTCTTGCGCGTCTATTATTGGTATCCCTAATGTTTTAGCTTTTGCCACTTTTTGAGCGCTAGGAGATTTGCCACAAATAAGATAGTCCGTTCGCGCGCTAACACTACTTTGGACCCTAATGCCTTGCCCTAAAAGCTGCGCTTTTGCTGCAACACGCGGCACGGGCATTGTGCCTGTCAAGGCAGCCTTAGGGCCCGAAGCACCAGAGGCGCCAGCTGCTGGAGTGACTTCTTTTATTTTAAGTGCACCCACAAGGGCCTGGTACTCTTTAGCAAACTCTGTGTTTTTAAAAGCTTGCAGAATACTTTTTGCCACACCGGGCCCAATGTCAGAAAGCGCCAATAGCTCATCCTCTTTTGCACACAGTAATTGCTCGGGCAGTCTAAAGTGCTCAGCTAGTACTTGGGCGTTCCGCTCCCCTACAAGCGGCAAGCCCAGGGAGTAAATAAATTTATCAAATGCAACATCTTTGCTTTTTTCTATACTGTCTGAAAGCTTTTTAGCACTAAGATCCCCCAAACCTTGTAAGGCTCTTAGTTGCGCGTCAGTTAGTTTGTAAATATCTGATGCGCGGCGCACGAGTTTTGCATCAAAAAGCTGTTTTAAAATCTTAGGGCCCAAGCCTTCAATATTGAGGGCTTTGCGCGATACAAAGTGCCTTAGCTTTTCCAGCGCCACACCATCACACAAAGGATTCATACAGTACACTCCCACCCGGCCTTCATTTGCAGAGAGATCAGAGCTGCAAATGGAGCACTTGTTAGGCATTTGGAATTTTTGAGTCCGGGATGGGCGGCGTTTTAGTAGCACGCCTATTACTTTAGGGATCACATCGCCTGCGCGCTTAATATGCACATAGTCTCCCACGCGCACATCGAGCCTTGCGACCTCTTCGGCATTATGCAAGCTAGCATGGGTCACGTTTACGCCACCCACATTGACACTTTCTAAATAAGCCACGGGAGTCACAATGCCCGTGCGCCCTATCTGAATTTTAATGTCTTTAATGCGCGTTATTGCAATAGAGGGGCTAAACTTAAAAGCCACTGCCCACCGAGGGTGCCGGTTGGTGTTGCCAAGTTGCTTTTGCAAAGTAAAATCATTAAGTTTTATTACAACGCCGTCTGTGTCGTACGCTAAACTGTGACGCGCGCTTTCTATGCTTTTACAAAACTCCAACACCGCATCATGAGAGCGGCATAGCTTGTGCTCCTTTGCAACACAAAAGCCCCAGCCTTTTAGTTTTTTTAGCCACTCTTTTTGGGTTTTGCAATTAGTGCTATGCTCGCCATGGGAATAGGCATAAAATCTCAGTGGCCTTTGGGCGGTTATGTTGGCGTCCAATTGCCTTAAGCTGCCCGCTGCGGCATTGCGAGCATTCGCTAAAAGCTTTTTGCCTGCTGTTTTATATGTAAGGTTAAGTTGCCCAAAATCTTTTTTTAGCATGATAACCTCACCCCGCACCTCTAGGCGCGTGGTTTTGTTGGTTACGCTTAGCAGGGGCGCAATTTTTTGCGGAACATTTTTAATGCTTTTAATATTTGCGGTTATATCCTCACCCACCTTGCCATCACCACGGGTGAGAGCTTGCACGAGTACGCCACCCTGGTAAATAAGCTCCACCGCTATGCCGTCTAGTTTGGGCTCACACATATACTCTAAAGCGTCATCCGTTTTAAGAGCACGCCTTAAGCGCGTGTCAAAGTCTAAAAACTCCTCACTGTTGTGGCAATTTTGCAAAGACAGCATAGGTAGCATGTGGGGGATTTTTTTAAACGTCGCCCCCAAGGGCGCAATAGGTGTTGTTTTAGTTAAAAGCTTAACCAAGGTGTCGTACTGGGCGTCATCAATGATGGGGCCACTTTTTACATGATATAAAACATCGTGTATAGCCTTCAGCACGATAAACTCGCTTTGAGGCAAAGGCTCACGAATAGCCTGCAAGCTAATTTTTTTTAATGCGCTCCTCTCTTGCGCTGTTAAGTTGCTACCGGCTTTGAGCTTTTGCTGAAAACGATTTAAGGTATTTAAAAGTTTGGATTTTAGCATGACTAACAGATTGCCCCTTGCAAGCATTGTATGAGGATTGTCCCATTGTACTCAAGGCTTGTTAAACACTTAAAAAGAGTGGCTTTTTTACTACCAGGCTGGCGCGGAGGGTGCTCAGTTTTGCGATTTTTTGTATATTTTTCACTATTGCTCTTGGTGGGGTGCAAGCCCCAGGGGGATCTTCGCTCGTTTTGCAACTTGGGGCCTGAGCGTCGTTTTTTTTTAGGGGGGCATGCTGTTAGTTTGGAGCTAGCTTGCACGCCGGAGCAGCAAAGAAAGGGGTTAATGTACAGGGAGGAGCTTTTGCCAGCTACGGGCATGCTGTTTGTTTATGCGCGTGCGCAGGTGCTAAGTTTTTGGATGAAAAACACCCCCATAGCCTTGGACATAGGTTTTTTTGATGCTGGGGCTTGTTTGCTGGATGTCCAAACCATGTTGCCTGTTTCTAAAGGGCAAATTCCTAAGACCTATTACAGTCCTCCTGGTGCTATGTATGCTGTTGAGTTGCCTATGGGTTGGTTTAAGAAAAACCAAGTCACAAAGGGCGCCTGTTTGCGCCTCAATTAAAAACCAGCCTAAAGCACTTGAACCTGTCTCCCTGGCGGCACCCCTTTGGGGGCTCAAGGGAGACGGCACTGCACGCCCTTAGGCTCATTATGCTAGTCGGCGCTGAAGTATTGTCTAACCTTTTGTAATTATTGTTAAATTTGTTGATATTGCGGGTTCTGTATTTGCAGGGTTTATGGTGTTTTGAGTGAGAAACCCTGCAAAACAAGAGGCTCTATAGTGCAAAAAAATATTAACCTTGCAAAGGTTCTGCGTGTTAGCCCTTTGTGCTGAAGTATGTTCTCCGGCTGACTCTGGCTTAAGTTAGAGCGCTAGTAAAATTCTCTGAAGCAAAGCGGCGGCATCCTGACAGCCTCTGCAGGAGGCGACGATCAGGGTGCCAAGCGTCTTACAGAGAATTTTGCGACCTATAAGGGATCTGCGTGCCTGTAAGATACAGTATTAAAACCCTAATGTGGCATGAGTACGCGACAGCCGGAAGCCGGAGAACATACTTCAGTCACGGCTATGCTAGCGCTTTTGCGCGGCGCGTTGGTGAAAAAAACAGGTTCCCCTCCTTTCCAAAAGGTACTAAAAGCCTTGATGAAAACGCGAACAAAAAGGGAGAAAAAAATGAGGCCACTTGTTTTGACACTGGCATTTGCCACAAGCATAGGATGCTATTTTATGGCACAGGCTCCTGCTGCTGCCCAGGTGCTGGATTATATTCTTTATTCTAAAGACTTGGATCATTTGCTACAAAAGGCAGTATTAGAGAACAACATAGACGAAGTAAAAAAACTGTTAAACCAAGGCGCTGATCCCAACGCTTGGGATACAGATGGCGAAGCGCCCCTTCACACCGCAGCCGGCAGCGGCTTTGTTGAAATAACCAAGGTGCTACTCGCATCAGGTGCAGATCCAAACATACAGTCTGAAGCCAAACAAACACCTCTGCAACTGGCTGCATGGAATGATGCTATTGAGACTGTAACGATTTTGCTCTCATCTGGCGCTAACCCAAATGCAAGAGACATGGTAGATCAAACACCCCTCCACTATGCGCATAATACTGCATCGATTACGGAGGCTCTGATACAAGCCGGTGCTGATCCCAATGTACAAAACACAAATGACTCTACGCCTTTACACATGACAAAAAATAATGAGGCTGCAAAGCTTTTGCTTAAGGCTGGGGCAGATCCTAATATGCCCAATGAGACAGGCGGAACGCCTCTTCATGCATCGGTGCTATACGGAAGCCATCAGGTTGCAGTGGCCTTGTTGCAAGCTGGTGCCAATCCCAATGCACAAGATAACGACGGTGATACGCCTCTTACAAGCGCAACAACAATATGCTTGCCAAGTGAGGGGCAGGGAAGAATGATAGATCTGTTACTTAAATCAGGTGCAGACCCTAATCTGCAAGATAAAAATGGCAAGACCCCTTTACACTGGGCCGTAGCAGAGGTCCTAGGTTGCTCTGCCCATACGGTAGAAAACCTACTTAAAGCCGGTGCCGATCCTAATATACGAGATGGCGCCGGCAAAACATCCCTACACTATGCAACGAGCTATAAAAAAGAAGACGAAGGAGAGGATAACAGACAAGCAATCGTGCGCTTACTTAAAAAATACACAAACTAGTCGTGACTGAAGTATGTTCTCCGGGCGTAAGCATAAAAGTGCCAGCAATGCACCCGTGGAACTGAAAGTGCAGCCGCCTTGGCAGCCCCTGCAAGGGGCGTTAGCCAGGTGGACAAACGAGAGTTCCAGTTATTTTGCGGACTGGGTAGCACGTCCAAGGCTACAGGCTCATAGATGCCGTATAGGCCGCAAAACAAACTTGGGCCTTTCGTTTGTCCCAAGGATAGACGCTTCTAAGCTGCCCTTGGGACTGCACTTGTCGGCCAAGTTTGTTTTGCTAGCGCTCTAAATTGTGTTTAAAAGTGCCTTGCGCTTTGTCTTTTTTGAAGGTGGCGCCTTGGTAGAGGGCGCCATGGCATACCATATAAAACCCCGCCTCCAAAATACGCGCGCACAAAAGCGCATTGGTAAAATTTTGCAAAGCATCGCTCTTAGCAAAACCCGCCGGCCTAAAAGCCCCCGTAAACACCACAGGCACCGCTATAACACCACCTTGCTCCACACAAAACTCCACACTACAATCCATAGTATCCGTACCATGCAAAACCACTAGGGCTTGGTATTTTTTTGCGTTTTTTAAAATTGCATCATATAAATGCGCACGGTCCTTTGTTGTAAAATAGAGCGAATCCTTTGCCATTACCTCTACCAGCTCCACCCTTGTAAAAGGCAGCCTCAACAAAGGCAACAACAACTGCTTAACATTAGAGGCCTGATTCACCACGCGGCCCTTTTGCTCGTCAAAAGATTTATCTATAGTGCCACCCGTTGTCAGCACACCTATATTACAACTGTGCGAGCCAAACTTAATTAGCACCCCTGTCACTTTATGCTCTCCTTACGCTAGCCGCCTAGCACTCTGATTTTATGTGCTACTTCTACTACATCGCCCGCGCCAATACTAAAAAATACGTCCTCTTTTTTTATTATCTCTAGCACCGCTTTTTGCGCACTCGCCAAATCCCCCACATGCTGGCATTTTTTGATACTGTCTGCCAACACGCGAGACGATACACCACACCTGCGGCTCTCGCCACTAGGATAGGTGTTGCTGATAAAAAGCACATCACAAGCATCAAAACAGCTAACAAACTCCTTAAAACAATGCTTGGTGCGGCTGTATTTATGCGGCTGAAACAGCACTACCAGCCTGTTTTTAGGAAACTTCTCTCTAACTGCTTTTAGCAAACAGCTAATCGCCGTAGGATGGTGAGCATAATCGTCAAACAACAAAGCCCCCGAAGGTGCTTTGCCTACAAAATCAAACCGACGCCTTACGCCCTTAAAATCCTCTAGCGCCTTAGGTAAATCGTTTGACGCATGCAGATTCAACTCACAGCACATAGCATAGGCAGCTAAAACGTTTAGTGCATTGTGCGCACCCGGCAAAGGCATTGTAAGCTCTGTACAAAACTGCGTACCACAATAGATGTTTGTTTTTTCTAAACGCCATTTATTATGCGCACCAAAACCATATAGCTCTACATTATTGAGGCCTTTTAATGCAGCCAGCAAAACCCTATCATCCCCACAGGCTAGCAAGGTTTTTTTGGTCTGTGACCCAAATGCCCTAAAGCTCTTCTTAATGGCATCTAGGTTTTGGTAATGGTCCAAATGATCTGTGTCAATATTAGTAATAATAGACCACTCGGGGTGCAAATTAACCAAGCTGCCGTCACTCTCATCCACCTCGCACACAAAAGGCCCTTGCTCGCCACCTAAAAGCGCAGGGCTGTGAGTCGACTGCAACACACCACCTAAAAGCATGCTCGGATCTTGCCCGCAGGCTAAAAGCATATGCCCCAAAAGAGCCGTCGTAGTGGTTTTGCCATGCGCTCCCGTAACACACAGACTAGCGCGAGAGTTTACAATATTTTGCACCGCCAAAGGCCGCGCCACAACTGGCACCCCCAATTGGTGGGCCGCTTGGAGCTCTACATTGCTACCACCCACTGCCATAGTATGGATCAGCAAATGCGCCCCTTTAATGTGCGTGGCACTGTGTCCTTTAAAAAAGCGCGCCCCCTTCTGCTCTAAATGCCTCACGCGGGCATTGGCCTTAATATCACTGCCTTGCACCCTAGCCCCCAGGCCCATACACAGCTCAGCCAAGGCAGAAACCCCTATGCCTCCCAAACCCACAAAGTGCAGGGTGCGGTTATTTAAAAAGCGGCGGCTCAGCTCAAATTGCAACATGTTATTTGCAAAGGACCTCACAAGGCTTTAACGGAGAGTCGTACGCGGCTCCTTGCAAAGCAAGGCCCATTAATGCGCGACAGAAGGCACAGGCACAATAGCCAGCTTTTGCAACTTGCCTTCACGCATAACAAAGAGATCAATTTTTTTATTTGGCTCAATATTTTGCAAAGCCAAAACAAAATCATGGATATTAGCAATATTAAACGGACCCAGCCTCACTAAAACATCCCCCTTTAAAACGCCGGCCTTTTGCGCAGGCGAGCCCGGCATGCTGCCCTCTAATAGCACTCCCTCTTTGGGCGCCCCCTCACCTCCGCCGTAGCTCGGTATGGTGCCAAGGCTCACTCTAAAACTCCCCCCCCTGGAACTACCCGATGAGCCTCCCTTTTGGGGCATGGAGCCCTTGGTTTTTTGATACGTCAGCACCATACCCCCACCTGTACTCAGCTTTTGCACCAAGCTTGTTGCAAGCTGCTGAATTTTAAGCAGCCCTGCATAATCCAAGGTATCTGGGGTGTCGTACGGAGTGTGGTACTCGCTGTGCGCGCCTGTAAAAAACTGCAAACTCGGCACACCTGCCATATAAAAACTGCGCGCATCCGTAGGCACATACGGGCTGGGCATAAGTTTTAAGGAAATATCCTGCGGGCCCAAGGCCTCTATCACATCCGTCCACTCCTTAGCACTAGCCGTGCCTTGTACCATAAGCTCCTTGCCCTCTAAGCGCCCTACCATATCAAAGTTCAAATAAGCCTTTATATCTAAACCTGCAGGTGGATTTTTAACAAAAAAATCCGACCCCAAAGTGCCAAGCTCTTCGCCACTAAAAAGCACAAACAAAAGGTTTTTTTGCAGCTTGCTACGCACCGCAGGTTGCGCAAAAAACCGCGCCAAAGCCAACACCACACTCACACCCGAGGCGTTGTCGTCAGCCCCAAAGTGTATGGGATTTTTTTTTGCCCGCCCTCGCGCCACAGCACCCGCCCGCGACATAGGGCTCAGGCCCACACCCAAGTGGTCACTATGCGCTCCTATGACTAAAGTGTCTGCCGTATCAAAAGGCGCCTGAATAAGTCCCCAAGTATTTACAGCGCGGCCCTTTTTTTGCTCCGTACTCATCTCTAAGCTCAGCTTTACACCACCAAGCTGCACCTTAGTGGCAGGGTCTTTGCGCCAGGCCTTCAAGCTGCCCTTTTGCACCCAAGTACGGGCTAAAGGTGCACGCAACAAAACCACCGGCACAGTGCCCGCACTGCCGCGGTTTTGCTCTAAATACGAAAGCTTTATAAAATCCCTGCTATCACTTAGCACAATAACACCCGCCGCCCCCATGGACTTGGCTGTTGCCACTTTATGATTAAGGTTCGCATGCCTCATGAGTAAGCTGTTTTCTTCTGGTGTCTTGCCCATAGGGGCACCCTGCACCAGCACCACCCAGGCATTAGCAGGCAGCTTGCTCTTATAAGAGTCATGTAGCCAAGTGCCAGGCCGCTCCCCCGGCACCCGCAAGCCAAAGCCGGCAAAAAAGAGCTGCTCTATATTGTGACTAATTGTAGCACCACTTTGCCCCGCTCCCATGGGCCGCCAATCTTTACCCAACACATAGCGACGGGTTTTGTTTTTCTTCAGCACGGCTTTAAAATTATTTGCCCCCGCACCTAAGCGGGCACCCTTAACAAAGCTAAACCCCTGGGTGTAGCGGTCTCCTACAGGCTCAAGGGACAGGCTTTTAAAAAAGCCCGCCACTTTTTGCGAGTACAGCCGCTCTGCCTCGCTACCAGTAGCGCGGCCTTTTAGCTCTGGCGAAGCCAGGTACTGCACCCAATGTTTTAAAAAATCCACCCCCTCGCCATAGTCTTGCGCCCGAGCCTGTACGACCCTATTGGCTACCCCATCCTCCTGAAGCCCTAAGGCCTTAAGGGCTTTTTGGTGCTCCCACTGGGCTCTAAAAACCTGCGAACCCTGACCGGCAGAATCTGCCTTACGGGTCCAGTACAAATACTCCCCTGACGGATCAAAAACCGGCATCGCATCAAAGCCCGGCAAATAGCTCACGCGCACGGGATCACGCTTGCCCCAAGCGTCCACCATGTAGAGCTCGAAATTATGAAACCCCTGCGCATTGGATGCAAAAGCCACATACTTGCCCGACGCATGGTAAAAAGGCGCCCAAGACATCACCTCCATTTGGGTGAGCTGGTGCTGATCGCCCCCGTTTAGGTCCATGCTAAAAATCTCAGCCCTCGCTCCCGAAAGATCAAAGCGCCGCCACACTATGCGCTGGCCATCGGGGCTAAAAAACGGCCCACCATCATAGCCTTTAGAATGGGTTAGGCGTTTAAGTCCTGTACCGTTGGAACGCATGATGTAGATCTCCATCTCGTGCGCGCTTTCTTCTGGGAGGGGAGGTTTTTTGCCCTGACCATAGGCATGGCGGTTAGAGGCAAAAGCAATAAAGCGGCCATCGGGCGAATAAGACGACTCAGCATCGTAACCAAAGGCAGGAGCCAAGGGCTTGTAGCGCCATGCTCCAGACTGCGTACGCCGGGCTTCGTAAATGTCGTAGTACGGATCGTAGTCCCAACTGTAGCGCCTGCCACCCTGCGCGCGTGCGCGCTGCTCTTTTTGCACTTCCGACTGAGTATTAGGCGCCGCATGGGTGGACGAAAACAGCACCCTTTGCGCGTTTTTAGGGTGCACCCAAGCGCAAGTGCTTTTGCCCTTGCCGCTCGATACACGCTGCGTTTTTAAGGTGCGTAGGTCTTTAAGATAAATTTGAAAAAATGGATTCCCCGACTCACGCTCGCTTTGAAACACCATATGTGTACCCGCAGCGTTAAAATAAGCCTCGCCCGACCTTAAGCCACCGTACGTCACTTGTTGCGGAGGGGATTTAAAAAACGCACTTCCATAACGCGGCGGCGTTATGTCTGCCTTATGCCCCACCCCCGAGCAGGCGGTTAGCCCCATTAAACTCAGAAAAAAAACAAACACTATAAATTGCATACCCATCACCAAGAGTGCCAAAACACCACTGCAGACTATATACTAAAAAAGCTCCATTACGTTCAAGGGGTCAAAGGGGGTGTCTTTGGAAAAAGTGGATAAAAGCCTCATTTTGGCCATTTTGTTCATGCTGGGCCTTGGGCTTGTGCAGGTTTATTCGTCGAGCTTTATCTACGCAACAGAGCACTTTGACGATGGGCAGTTTTTCTTTAAACGGCAGCTCCTTTTTACCTTGGTCGGCGTGACCGTTATGGCAGTATGCCTTTTTACGCCTTGGTTGTTTTTTGAGCGCGTGGGCTGGCTACTGTGGCTGATATGTGTAGCTTTGGTAGGCCTGACCCTGCAACCCACCATAGGCATTACGGCTGGTGGAGCCAGCCGGTGGTTACCGCTGTTTGGTAGCCTTCGCTTAGAGCCGTCGGAGTTTTTAAAGTACACCACCCCTTTTATAATTGCGTTTTTTATACAAAGGCCCTTTTTGCAAAGGTGGCTCGGGCCTTATTACAACAAAGACTATAACTTGGTGTTTTTGGTTGCCGCCCTGGCGCTGCCCTCTTATATGCTCCACAAGCAGCCAGACTTTGGCAGCTTTGCTATTATTTTGATGCTCACTGTGATCACACTGTTCGCCTTTGGTTTAAAATGGCGTTATATGCTTGTTAGTGCCTTAGGCTTTGTGGGGATTTTTTATTTTTATGTCGTGCAAGTGACCTATCGCTATAACCGGGTTATGGGTTTTTTGGACCCTTGGGAGCACTCGGAGGGCAAAGGCTTTCAGGTGCTGCAAAGTATGCTCAGCTTTTACTCTGGCGGGCTTACTGGCACAGGCCTTGGCCAAGGCCAAGGGCAGCTGTTTTTTTTGCCAGAAGCCCATACCGATTTTAGCTTTGCCGTATGGGGCGAAGAGACCGGCTTTTTGGGCTGCGTGTTTTTACTGTGTGTGTATAGCTTTATAGTGGTGCGGTGTTTGCAGGTGTTTTTGCAAACCACACGCAGCACTGCACGCATTGTGCTTTTGGGTGTAACATGCTGCTTTGCTATATCGGTTTTTATTAACACTGGGGTCGCGCTGGGGATACTGCCACCCAAGGGCCTGACCTTGCCTTTTTTAAGTTACGGTGGCAGCTCGCTTTGTGCCACCTGTTTTGGCATGGGCTTGGTCTTATGTGTGGATAGATTTAACCGTAAACACTGCAGCTACCGCAACACTTATGAGTTCGTCTAAGCCTCCTAAAATACTAATATCCGTAGGTAACTCTGGCGGGCATATTTACCCAGGTGTCGCGGTGGCAGAAGAACTGTCTCGCTTGGAGGTGGAGGTGGATTTTTTAGCCTCACTCTCTCCTATTAACCAAAATATTTTGCAAAGCACCAAATTCCCTTGCACCTTTATGCCTTTAGGGCAGCTAGCAGGGAACAGCCTATTAAAGCGCGCAAAAACTTTAACCCAAGCGCTTGGAGCGCTAGCGCGTGCAGTAAAACACATACGCCGCCAATCTTACTCTGCGGTACTCAGCACAGGGGGCGCTATGGGAGGAGTGGGCGCCTTGGCTGCACGTGTATGCGGCGCAAGGGTGTTTATATTCGAACCCAATGCCGTACCAGGTTTGGCTAATATGTGGTCCAAAGGGCTGGCTGAAAAGATTTTTGTAGTATTTAAAGACAGCTTTAAAAGCGGCGCGTGCGAGTGCGTGGGATTTCCGTTAAGGCAGAGCTTTCGTGCTCAGCTTTTCACTCCACCACAAAAGGGAGCAACATTTAAAATATTGGTCCTAGGGGGCTCACAAGGGGCGCACGAAATCAACCAAGCCGTGCAAGAACTTTTGCTCTCTCACCACCCTGTGCTAGCACAAACTCAGTGGCTACACCAAACGGGGGCACAGCATATTGTGCAAATTAAGCAATCTTATAAAAACCTGCCCTTTGTTACGGCAAAAGATTTTTTGCAAAACATGCCCCAAGCCATTGCAAACGCGCACTTGGTTATTAGCCGCTGCGGTATGGGAGCTTTGTCAGAACTTGCCGCCTGCGGCCGGCCGGTGCT
Source organism: Bdellovibrionales bacterium (assembly GCA_965116155.1). Classification (GTDB taxonomy): domain Bacteria; phylum Bdellovibrionota; class Bdellovibrionia; order Bdellovibrionales; family UBA1609. The sequence continues at coordinate 1,184,163 of OZ220488.1, read as the reverse complement.
CCTTGTGCCCTTAAAGGGGCATCAGCACGAAAACGCCAAACGCATTGCGCACTCAAAAGGTGGAGTACTATGCACGCCGGGGGAGTTTTGTGCAGATTTTTTAGCCTCTACCTTAAAGGCGCTAAAAAGTGCGCCTCATAATTTGCAAGCCCAGGCTCAAAACATGGCAAAACTACATACGGGGGGCGCGGCTCGCAAGATAGCCCAAATTATGAAACAGAGTCTTTATGAATAAGGCAGACTTCATTTTGGTCTTCTTTAAGCTCTTGGATCTGCCCTTGTAACAGGTGGATCAGTTTTTCGTACGACTCTTGGTAGTTGCCTTTGATCTCGGCACCGGCAGAGTGCAAGTGCCCACCTCCGCCAATGGCGGCTGCGGTTTTTTGCAGGTTCAGCTGCGAGTTATAGGTGCGTAAACTAACGCGCCACTTGTTTAAACCTTCTTCACGAAACACCACCACACACTCTATACTGGAAAGGCCCATGATAATTTCTATTACATCAATAGACTCTTCAAAAGAGACTCTGTGTTTTTCTAAATCGCCCAAACTAATATAAGACACCGCTATGCGACCCTCTTGGTGAAACTTGAGCTCGCCTAGCACCTTGGACAAGAAGGCGATTTTTTCTACATTATTAGTAGAAAACAAATTCCTATGCACAGTTTCTGGCTGCGGAATCAGGGGCAACAGCTCTGCTGCTATCATATGAGAAATATGCGAGTCTTTAATGTACCTAAAAAACCGGGTATCAAAAAGTATGCTCACATAAAGTGCCTGCGCAATTTCAGGTGTGATTTCCATTTGCATCCGCTGCAGCAAGCCAAATACCACCTCACCCACACTGGCTGCTTGTGGGCACACAAGGGAGCCGACCTCTAAGCTGCGCAGTCTTTGGGGCGAAAGTGGATGGTGGTCTACAAAAACCAGCCTCTGGCAACGCTCTTTAAGGTGCGTATACAGGGGCTCTAACATACGCGGCTCATGGGTATCGAGTACAATGCCAAGATCCGTGCTAGCTTCAACCAGCTCGTGGGGGGAGTCAAAATTTTGTACGGCATTTTTTTCTTGCGGCAATAAAAATTTATACCGGGGCGAAATTTTATCTACCGTCAAAATGCGCACCTTGCAGCCTGTTTGCTTAAGCGCATGGTACAAGGCGCAAGCGGCTCCTAGACCGTCCCCATCGCTTTGCTTGTGAGTGCTTAAAATCACTCTTTTGGCGCCTTCCAAAAGCTCCAAAAAAGCCTGCGGGTCTACAGTGCTAAAAATTTGCTTGTGTATCATTTGGTCACCTTGGGCCGCAAGCTTTAAAAAACCACATGCCCTTTATGGAGTTCTTCGGCGCACAAGTAGCTCTTGCATGAGAGCCCTCATTGATACCGGTCAGTTCTTGCCTTTGGTCCAAGTTTTGTATTAGCTTATGCACATACAGCACACATAGGAATGCTCTACTTGGGAGTGCCGTCATACATTCTTTAAACGAAATTACGCAGGGGCCTTTTTATCAGAATGTGCTCTACGCGCTTACGCAAGCAGCCAAAATTGTAAACCTCAACCCTAATGCTTTTGAAAGGCTCAAAATGCCACGCCGGGCTTTGGTGGTGACTTTGCCCGTGCGTATGGATGACAACTCTATTAAGGTTTTTACAGGCTTTAGGGTGCAACACAACCAAAGCCTAGGCCCGTTTAAGGGGGGGTTACGGTACCACCCTCGACTAACTTTGAGCGACTCGTGCGCCCTTGCTATGCAAATGACTTTTAAAAACGCCCTTTTAAATCTGCCTCTTGGAGGTGCGAAAGGAGGCGTTAGGGTGGACTCTATGAGTCTGAGCAAAAAGGAGCGCGAGCATTTAACCAGAAGGTTTACGTCGGAGATCTCGCCCTTTATCGGCCACGACAAAGACATACCCGCCCCCGATGTGGGCACAGACGCGCAGGTTATGGCTTGGATGCTCGACACCCACTCTATTGAGACTGGGTTTTCGCAAACGGGCGTAGTAACTGGGAAGCCTGTAGAAATCGGAGGCTCGCAAGGCAGGGGTGTGGCAACGGGCCTTGGGGTTGTGTATGTGATAGAAAAAACCCTCTCCAAACAGGGGCGCAGCATTAAGGGCACCAAAATCGCCATACAAGGTTTTGGTAAAGTGGGATTTCATGCCTGCCACGAGGCCTATAAGCTGGGCGCGCGTGTGCAAGCGGTGAGCGATGTTTCGGGCGGAGTGTTTAATCCGAAGGGTCTAGACATACCGGCTTTGTGGGATTACACCAAAACCAACCGCTGCATAAAGGGGTTTCCGGGCGGAGAGCCCATTAGCAACACAGATATTTTGGAACTAGATGTAGATGTTTTGGCGCCCTGTGCTTTAGAGAATGTAATAAACACCAAAAACGCACAGCGCATTAAGGCCTCTATAATAGTAGAGGGAGCCAATGGACCTGTCACGCCTGAAGCGGATGACATTTTAAAAGCTAAAAACGTCATGGTTGTGCCGGATATTTTAGCCAATGGGGGTGGGGTGGTGGTGAGTTATTTTGAGTGGGTGCAAGATATTACTTGGCTGTTTTGGAGTGAGCAGCAGGTAAGAGAAAAACTGCGCACCATTATGGTTAAGGCCTTTGATGATGTGTATGCGTTTTCAAAAGACCACAATGCCAATATGCGCATGGGCGCCATGGGCGTGGCGCTAAAAAGGCTAGAGCGCGCCATGAAGCTAAGAGGCCAAGCTTGGTAAAGCCCTGGCTGTATTTGCCCCCTATGTGGGCGCATGGTCTGTCTCAATACTGGCTAAATTTATACAACTATAAAAGCGCACGCCCCATAAAGTGGCGCGGCTTTAATTGGGAAGGGCTGCATTTTCCGAACCCCTTAGGCGTGGCGGGTGGGGTGGATAAAAATGCAGCACATGTGCGGGCCTGGCAGGCCTTGGGAGCGGGTTTTATAGAGGTGGGCACCGTAACGCCCAAGGCCCAGGCCCCTAATTCTGGGCCGGTGTTAAAACGCAACATTAAGCGGCGTGCTTTGTGGAACCATATGGGTTTTCCCAATTTGGGTTCAAAACAAATACTAAAAAATCTACAAGCGTTGCCGCGCCCTTATGCCGTTCCTGTGTTTGTAAGTTTAGGCAAAGGCTGTACGCAACCTCTAGACACAGCTCACAAAGACTACACCCTACTAATACGCCGCTTAGCGCCCGTGGCAGATGTGTTTGTAATTAATATTAGCAGCCCCAACACAAAGGATTTGCGCGCGCTTTTTGAGCCGCAGGTGCTGCAAAAGTTTCTAACCCCCTTGGTACAAGAGGGGGCGAGTGCTCGCAAGCCCTTGCTATTAAAGCTGAGCCCGGACCTTGCCGCGGACGCGATGCTCCACAGTGTGGATACCGCAGCACAGGTGGGCTTTAAAGGCTGGGTGCTGGGTAATACCAGCGCAGAGCTTGGGGACGGCTTAGGGTTTCCGGCTGATTTTGGCGGAGTTTCGGGTGAGCCTTTAAAGTCCAAAGCGGTACAAAATTTGCGGCTCGTGTCTAAGCATTTGGGAGCAGATTTGACAAAATATCTGCTTGTTTCCACTGGAGGCGTAATGAACGCCCAAGATGTAAGGGAGCGCTTGTCTCTGGGAGCTCACTTGGTGCAGGTCTATAGCGCCCTGGTTTTTGAAGGGCCTGGCACCTTCAAAGCGCTAGCACTTCGTAACTGACATATACCCTTGTGCCTCGGGCTGAAGCGCACCCATATGTCGTAAACTTCCAGTGTGCCTTAGGCTCTTAAGTCACCACGCTTCTGCAGTTCAAGCAAGGCGCTCCAGAATCGGCTCAAGGGTATATGTCAGTTACAAGGGTCAAGTGACGAAGTTAAGGTGCTGCCACGTGCTGGATAAGAGATCGCCCAAAGCCGCAGGGACATAGATGCCACAGTGCCTCTCACGATAATACGGCAAATGAGGTCACGTTTCACTCATTCGATTTAAGCATGCCTGGTCGCAGGCGTGATTATTTTCCTTGGCTCAGAAAGTTTTCACTTCAGGTACGCACTTAGACCTCATTTGCAGGGCCATAGATGCCTTTAGCTGTCTAGTGCACAAAAATGCCTCAGGCAGGACCACTTGTCCCGTAAGGATAAAAGCGCCAGCAAAAACACTTTGATCAGAGACGCAGACACATTGGCAGCCCCTGCAAAGGGCGCCAGCCAAGGTGGCAAGCGAGGCTCCCATTTAAAGTGTTTTTGCGCGCTAGACAGCTCTCAACGCGCCGATAGCTTTGGACGATCTGTAGGCCCAAAGCGTACACACTCTCGTAGATGGCCCGCGCCCAAGGTGCGTAAGCATAAAAGTGGCCCCTTGAAATCTTGGGCGGATAGCGAAGCCACCTGCGCCCCTTTATGGGGTGCTAAGCAGGTGGTAAGCGGAGAGCCTCAAAATTTCAAGGGAAAACTAGATAGCTACCGACGCTATCAGGTAGACTGCGTAGGGCTGAGAGCAGAAGCTATCCAGCACGTGAGGGCGCCCTGGCATGGACCGCTTGCCTTGCGCACATGAAAGTGCTCACTCGGCTGCGCTCTCCGGCCAGGGCACCCTCACTAACACTTTTATGCTCACGCTTTTTTGTTGGCACTTTTATGCTTACGCCATAGCCCATAAAATTTTCTGCGGGACGCTTGGTCCGTAAGGATTAGAGTGTTAGCCACATGCTCTGGGCAAAGCGCAGTCTCCAGTGTAGCCCCTTCAGAAAGGGGCTTGCACACTGGAGACAAGTGCCCCACAGAGCATGTGGCGGCCTATAAGGCTCCTATCGCAGACGCACCCTTACAGGGTGCTGCTCTCGCGCCGCCGCTCTATCCCAGAAAATTTTATTAGTCCTTTAAATTTGGCTACCAACTGGCTTTGATAACACCGGGTATTTCACCCTGTGAGGCCATCTTGCGAAACCTTAAGCGCGAAAGCCCAAAGCGCCTCAAATACCCACGGGCACGACCGGTCACGTAACACCTATTACGCACCCTAATGCGCGAACCGTTGCGAGGGAGTTTTTCGAGCTTCAACTGCGCCTCTTGCCTTTTGGAATCTGAGAGCTTGATGTTAACTACCTGCTTGCGCAGCTCGCGACGCGCCGCCTCATAAGTGGCTACCAGACGCAGCCGCTTGTTGTTTTTTTCTACTGAGCTTTTTTTTGCCATTTTGCTTTTAGTTAGCACGGTTTTATATGGCGCCCTGCACGCCGTTTTACTAGTTATTTACTAGTTATTTTTATGCCGGTTTGGGTTTGTGGTAAAAAACACGCACCTGCCGGAGGTCCTTGGCCTTCACGAGGCCTATGATTCCTACTTTTCTAACATCTTCCCTTGTAAATCAAGGCTTTTATGCGGTTTGTCTACGATTGTGGGGGATTGTGAGTTTTGCCCCATGCCATGCTGGCACAAAGGCTGCTACTTTAGTGAGAGTGTTGGTACAGAATACAAATCCTAAAAGCTCTTTGGGCCTCAATCCCCAGCAAGAGAGGGCCGTGCGCCATGTGTGCGGGCCAGCTTTGGTTTTGGCGGGAGCGGGGGCGGGCAAGACCCGCGTGCTCACCGAGAGGGCCGTGCAGTTGGTTATGAACCAACATGCCAGCATTGATCAAATTTTGGCGGTCACCTTTACTAATAGAGCGGCTCGCGAGATGCGCACCAGGGTCTTGCAGAGACTCAAAACACTTACCGATTGTCAGCATTTAGAAGAACAGCTTTGGTTTACTACGTTTCATAGCATGTGTGTAAAAATCCTGCGCACCCATGCAAGAGCCATAGGCTTTGAGCCTCATTTTGTGATTTATGACGAAGGCGATCAGCTGGGCCTTATTAAAAAGTGCTTGGCTAGTCTTAATATAGACTCTAAACATTACCCTCCCAAAGCCTTTAAAGGGCGCATTAGCAACCTGAAAATGCAAAACGTAGGGCTAGAAGAGGCTGCAGGCTCTCGCATAGGCGACAAAACCCTGCAAGTGTACCGCATGTACGAGCAAGAGCTGCGCCGTGCAAATGCTATGGATTTTAACGATCTGCTTATTAAAACTTATGAGCTGTTTGTAAGTTCAGAGCAGGTGCTTGCGGTTTACCAAGAAAAATTTAAATTCATTATGGTAGACGAGTACCAAGACACCAACCAAATACAGTACATGCTGACTCAGATTTTGGCACAAAAGCACAAAAACCTTTTTGTCGTGGGGGATGAGGACCAGTCTATTTATTCGTGGCGTGGGGCTAATATACAAAATATTTTAAATTTTGAGCAGGATTTCCCAGGGGCTTTAATAGTAAAGTTGGAGCAGAATTATCGTTCTACAAAAAACATCATTCAAGCGGCTTCGTCTATGATTAGAAACAACAAAAGCCGCAAAGATAAGGCTTTGTTTTCTAAAAATCCCAACGGCTCGCTTATACAGGTGCGTCAGTGCCCTAATGAGTTTCACGAGGCGCGTTTTGTAGCCCGCACACTGGAGCACTTGGTGGCCTCTAAACAAACATCTTGGCATAATTGCGCGGTGTTTTATCGCACCAACGCGCAGTCTAGGGTGTTAGAGGAGGAGTTTTCTAACAATGGTATTGCCTATACCTTAATTGGGGGCATGAAGTTTTACGCCCGCAAAGAAGTAAAAGACATGCTCTCGTATTTGCGTTTGTGCCTTAATCCCCATGATGATGTAGCCTTTAGGCGCGTGGTTAATGCACCCCTCAGAGGCTTGGGCAAAGGCACACTAGAAAAGCTCGAGCGCGCAGCACTGGATTACTCGTGCTCGCTTTATACAGCAGCGCTACAGCTTATTAGAAGCAACGCACTCGGTGGACGCATAGAGCATAAACTGTACGGTTTTATATCTATTTTTGAAAAATCTGAAAAAACCTACCAAAGCCTCAACCAGCTTTATGTGGATCTGTTAGACAGCACGGCTTATGTAGCGGGGCTTAAAAAAGAAAACACCGAAGAAAGCCGCTCGCGTGTTAATAACTTAGAGGAACTCCAAAGCGCTATTGAGCAATTTGAAAAAACCTACACCGGCAACACACCGCTGCAGGCCTTTTTAGAAAAAGTTTCTCTAGCTTCTGAACCAACAGACACAAACATGGAGAGCGATGCAGTGGTTTTTATGACTTTGCATCTTTCTAAAGGTTTAGAGTTTGATAACGTGTTTATTGTGGGTAACGAAGAGGGGCTGTTTCCGAGCTTTCAGAGTACTGGAGAGGAGGAGGCGGTAGAAGAAGAGCGCCGGCTTTTTTATGTAGGCATGACCCGCGCTAAGAAGAATCTTTTTATAAGCTATGTGAGTGAGCGCAGCCTGTGGGGGCGCAGGCAGCATTTGCCGATCAGCCGTTTTGTGAGTGAAATTCCACCCCAATACATTAGCGCCAATGTAGCTCTAAGGGGTCGCGGGCAGAGGCCTTTGCAAGGGGAGATAGAGTCACGCGAGCGTGTTGCCGATTTTTTTGCCAACGGTAAGTCGGGCTCTAAGCACGCACCAACTTTGGGTGGAAGTTTAAAGCCGGGCAAGTGGGTGAGCCATCCTCATTTTGGCAATGGGCAGATTAAGTCTATTGAGGGTTCAGGGCCGTTTTCTAAAATAAAAATCGAGTTTAGCGGCCACTTTACCAAAAGCTTTGTCTTGCAACATGCTAACCTACAAGTGTTAGAGCGCTAGCTGCGTAAGCATCAGAGTGCTAGTAAAATTCTCTGAAGTGCGTAAGCATAAAAGCGCGCCCTGCTTGACATCTTTGGCATTATTAAATTGAATGGGGTACATAAAATTAAAACATATGCACGGGGGCACAACATGAGATCACTTATTTTAATGTTCGCACTGGCCGTGGGCATGGGCTCTATGGCCTGGGGAGACTCACACCAAAAAGCTAGCGAAACAATCAATAAAAACATTAGGCACGAGGGCAAGGTACGGTGGAAAAATCACAGCCCTGACACCGCTTATATTATTAAGCGCATTAGTGTTTTGTCAGATGTAAAAAGCAAAAAAGCCCGGCGCTACCTATTTGAGCGCCCAAAATGGGTAGAAAATGCACAAATCGTAAAAATACTAAAAATTTTTGTAGGCACAGGCAAAGCTGCCGATGCCTCTGGCGCTGTGAATTACATATATAGCGCAGTCCAAGCAGGTCACCTGACTTACCAAGTAAATGAGTTGCACAACTTTTTAAAAGTCTCTGGTCACGTCTGCGCATCTATTGCCAGCTATGCAGACACCTTGTTTGCTTTTGAAATGCAAAACAATCAGGCCATTAAACAGCTTGAGCAAAAACTGCGCCAGGGCGGCCTTGACGGGTTAGCTTTAGCAGAGCTGCTAAAGCTGTCGAAACCTGTTATAAACGTTACCACTAAGGTACAAAATATACTGGTTCAACAGGTAAAAATGCTCCATCAGTATCACCCTACATTTGAGTGCACGCAATCACTAGCTGAGCATATTTTAAGGCGCGATTACTTTGATTCTGCCAGCGAAGAGCTACGGAGTGATCTTAAGCGCTTTTGGTGCCCTGTAGGAGCAGTTTGTGCCTTGTCGCAAGGCCATTAACGCACCCTAGGAGGTTCAGCATATGATACGGGCTTTAGTTTTTTACGCATTATTATTTGCACTTATTGGGTTGGGGCCTTTAGGCGTGGCAAAGGGCGAATCCAAAGAGCCTTTGTGGGCATGGGATACCAGGCCTGCGGATGATCTAATAGCGGCCTCTAAAGAAGGCTATGTAGATAGGGTGCGGCACTTACTTAAAACTAATCCTGATATCGACATTAATAAGCGGGATGCAACAACAGGCAAAACGGCCCTCGTACATGCTGCCTTTGGACACCGCAAAAACGTTGTGAAGCTCTTGCTGCAGCAACCTGGTATCAACCCAGATGCAAAAGACACCCAAGGCTATACGCCGCTTTTAGCAACTTTTAAGTCGATTAACCTTATGCGCACTCCTGCCTCGTCAGCAACTGCCATTGTAAAGCGTTTGCTCGAGTGTGAAAAATGCCACAGGGTGGATGTTAATGCGCGGGGCCCTGATGGATGGACTCCGCTTACGTCAACCGCATTTATGGGCCATTGGGATACAGCTCTATTGCTAATAGAGCACCCAGATATTGATGTTAATGTTGCTGGTGGTGGCGGCACACCCCTTATACATGCCGCACGCAGACATAGCGAGGAAACCGACATAGTGGGTCAGTTTTTGCTAGGCAATCACATCATACTGTCTTTGATTATGTGGCACCATAGTGCGATAAAAGACATTAACGCGCGCGATGCTATGGGTTACACGGCACTCGCCGCTGCGGCTGCTGCCTATTTTCCTGCCGATTCTCCCGAAAACGGTATAGGGGTTTTGCTCGCAATGCCCAATATAGATGTTAACGTAAGGGTTAAAGATGGCAGCACGCCTTTGATTTTGGCCGTAAAAGCGGGCAAGGGTACGGATGTGCGTACGCTACTAAGACACTCAGAGGTAGACGTGCACGCGCGTGACGTGAAGGGCCACACGGCCTTGTGGCATGCTAAAAATATAAAAAACACTAGGCACCGGGAAGAAATAATCGATTCCTTAAAATACGCCGCCGCCAAAAAAGAAACATCCTGCACAAAGCTTTTGCAAAGCAAAGAGCTTTGACGGCAGCTTGGCATTGCGGATCACGTTTTTGAGCGTTGCCACATACTAAGATCCCTGAGCTCAAGCTCTATTTCCATTAGCTTATTTTTTGCGTCGGCGCCCCTTGGCTAACGCGCCTAAAGGCGCTGCCAATGGGGCTGCGCCGCATGCCAGTGGTCTTGCTAGCACTCTGATGCTTGCGCACTTATAGGTCGCAAAATTCTCTGTGGGACGCTTGCTATTATCGCGAACGCCTTCTTCCAGAAGGCTGCGATAATAGCGCCGCTTAATCCCAGAGAATTTTACTAGCGCTCTAATTTAATTAGCCCTTTAGGCCCTCGTCCATACGTTTGCGGAACTCTTTTTTAATCTCGTAAATATCGCGGCCTTCAACAATCATTTCGATCACCTTTTTGCTGATGTCCGATTTAATGTATCCACGATCCAGCAATATGCGAGCCAAAGGCTGCGTACACTCATAGTTGGGTACCATCTCCCACAAGGTTAAAAGCCGTGTCACATACATGGTGTTTAAAACCAACATAGAGTTAAAGGGGCTGGTTTTGCCCGAGTGCAAATACTGCTCTAACTGAAAGTAGCTCTCGTACAAACCTATTTGGGCCGCTATACACTCTTTGCCCGCCACCTTAAAAAAGGTCTTAAGGTGTCTGGCGTCGTTTTTACTTAAATGCTTGGCCCGGCGCTGCCCATCAATAAGCTCCCCCATCACAAGACTCTGCCCCTTTGAGAAGTTATCGAGCACCCACAAAATCCTCGGGTTTTTAACCCACTGTGGGTGCAAAAACAAATACCGCCGCGCTTGTTTGCTTTTTATGTCTGCGCTTGTGTTTATGTACCTTATAATTTGCCACGCCTCAGGATTGCTTTGCCAAATCGCTTTGCCTGCTTTTATGGCCTGCTTATTATTGTGCTCGTGATGCTCTCCCCAAGCCGCTCCAGCGCCCATTCCTAAAGCCAAAATCACTGATAAAAATACTGCTCTCATTATCTCCCCCTTTGCAGTTAGAAATTACTCCCCTAAATGATCGCACATATTTGATCAAAAAACCTGCAGATATGACGTCACGCATTAAAAAACAAAAATTTCCTTTCCAAACGCAATTAAAGGACTAATCCAATATTCTGGAACTAAGCGGCGGCGCGAGAGCAGTGCCCTGTAAGGGGCGGCCGCGATAGCGCCAAGCGTCCCACAGAATATTGGATGGGCTATACGGCATCTATGCGCCTGTAGCCTTGGACGATCTTTAGGTCCAAGGCGACCAGATTGTCGTCAAAGCTCCGTGCATCGTGTTAAAAAACAAAAATTTCCTTTCCTTTCCTTTCCTTTCCTTTCCTTTCCTTTCCTTTCTATACTGTTAAATAAAGACTGTTTATTCTTTTAAAGAGGCAGAGAGGGGTGTATTTTTTAAGGAGGTCAGGGGTTATGGCAATGTTTCGAGGGGTTTTGTTTTTTTCTGTTCTGTTATTAGGATCTGTTGTTTGGGGAGATAGGGATGGCTTACAAATGCCACAGCTCTTGCAGCCCCAAGCGCTGGTTGCAGCCGCACGAGGAAATCACGTCAACGTGGTTAAAGAACTGCTAAAGCACCCTGAGCTCAATGTTAATGTGGTAGACGAAGAGGGTGATACGGCTCTTGTTGTAGCCTCGCGTGCAGGCTTTAAGCGCATTGTAAAGCTGCTTCTAAGCCATCCGGACATAGACCCCAACAAACCCACACAAGAGGGCCTTGCGCCTCTTCACTTAGCTGCTGCTCCTGATGTGGGTTATTTTTATCACGACCACAGGGCCGATCAGGAAGGGTGGCTCCGCAAACAAGCAAACAACGCTAAGTACTTTTATGCACTTTTAAATGGTCACCCTGGCGTGGTAGAGCTGTTGCTGCAACATGAAAAAACCAATGCGAATGTTTTAGATGAAAATAGTGCAACGCCTCTTATTAAGGCTTTTGGACCAGGAACAATGGTTACGAGAAAAGCCAGCATTGAAAAGCTCTTAGAAGCCGACGGAGTGGATGTAAATGCGGTTGCTACTTTTGATTTGGATGAAGCTCTTGGAATTCCAAACAAAGGCACCGCACTTATGGCAGCTATTGTAACGCACCACTTTGCTGTGGCGCTGCCTCTTTGTCACGGGTGTAGCAAAGTCTCGCATCCCTTGTGGTGGATACTGGGCAAGGTCCATGTAAAGCACTTGTTAGGTAGCATAAAAAAACTGCTCAAGCACCCTGATTTGGACATTGATAAAAAAGTAGAAGGAGCAACACTCGATGTGCTGAAATTTTCCCAATCAATAGAGGATCATATTGTAAAAAACTCTGACTGGAGCACCCCGGAGGGCATAGCGCGCCTTAAAAGCGAAGCAAAAAAGTTGCGCAATCTTTTAAGTGCACATGGGGCTGCAACATAGAGCTTGGATTTGCGCGCCAGACAGCGAGGCGCGCAAACTGTATAGGTCGCAAAAACTCTTTAAGGCTTTCGTTTCGCCCCCTTGCCTGACACCGCCTACGGGGTGTCAAGGGGGCTTAAGATAGTTGCATTCAGTTTAGTGCATGCCTTAGGGGTTGTTGGGTGCCAAAAACACTCCATTGGCACTGTTTTACTAATCAGCCACATCACCCGTCTCTTTAAAATCCTTAAGCACAGAATCTATAAACTCCTTAGAATACCGCCTACGCTCCACAAAACACCTCCCACTCAGCACTGGGAATGAAATCCCCCATACACTTCGCCATCAAACACAACATCACACAAATTGCCTAACCCAAACAAACATGCTAAACACCAAAAATGTAAAGCTCAAAAATGACGAAAAATGGGGGGGGCCGCCTTACATAAAAACTGTCCACAGTTTAAAATGGGCCGGGGAGATATAGATACACTTCTTGAACGTGGCGCCGACAAGCACGTTGCCTTTAACTTACGAAGATTTTACTATGGCCCATAAAGGAGCGCTTATAAAAAAATGAAAAAAACTATTTTTGCTGTGTTGATAGTGTTGGCGCTTTGTTTTTTCTACTTTGGCGCAAAGCTATTTTTCGTTGGTAAATTTATGAACACAGATCAAGTATGCCAAACGTGGGGTGATGCTCCTTTTAGTGTTGCTCAATTTAATGCAGCAAATGGCAAAAAAGATGAAGAATCTGCACGGGCGAAAATGGCCTGCTCCCTTATTAGGAGCCAAAATGTATACATGGGCAAAAACCCTAAGGACATTATAGACTTATTGGGACCACCCACGGGGTATTATAATAACGATTCAGTGCCTGCTTATGTGATTGGGCCAGAAAAAAATAGCAAAAAAAACATTTGGCAAATTGTTTTTTTGCTAGACCAAAAAGGTAAAGTTTCAACAGCTGCCCTCCACCAACACTGCTGCTACCAAAAAGAGTCTTGGGCGTTTCGCTTTTTTTTATTTGCCCTAGACAAAATCACCGCCACACTCTTGTGGCTGGGGCTACCATGAAGGTTTTAAAAATTTTGATGCGCATATGAAAAAGGCGCATTACACCCTGCTATTATTTTTTTTTCCGCTGTTCGCTTATGCTGAGAACTCTAAGAGAGATGACAGCTGTAAAAAATGGTTTGACAATATTGGAGTTCAAACGGGGGGTGATTGCTTATTAGAATGTTCTGCCTCAAAAGTGGACATGGGAACCTTCCATTGTCCTGAGCTGTGTCCACAGCTATGCAAGCCTAAACCCAAGAAAAAACAAAAAAAGACGTCAAATCCCAACAAAGAGACACCCCTGAGCCTGTGGCAACGCCTTCTGCTTCACTCAGCTTCTCTTTATCGCACAGATATGACTGAGGCTGAGCGCGCCCTTTCAGTGCGCTGCTCTCGCGCTGCCGCTCTGCCCCAGAGAATTTTACTAACACTCTGATGCTTGCGCACTTATAGGCCGCCCAATATTCTGCGGGGCGCTTATCTCCCTGATGGCCGCCTCCTAAAGGAGGCTATCAGGAAGATTGCGCTTTGCCCAGAATATTGGGCTAGCGCTCTAATTTTGCTAGTCTTTAACTACTAAACTTAATACTTTGTTTGGACGGTAGATGGTTTTGAAAATCGCGCGCCCACCCAAATGCTGCTTAACCGTGCCAAGTGTTTTCGCCATGCTCAAAGCATGGTCTTCTGACGCATCAGGCGGCAACTGAATCTGCCCGCGCGTCTTGCCATTAATTTGCACAGCCACTTGCACGCTTTCTACCTGCGCCAAATCGGGGTCAAACTGCGGCCAAGAAGCCAAATGAATGCATTGCTTTTGACTGCTCAATCCCAAGCGCTCCCCACACTCCTCTGCCACATGGGGCGCAAAAGGCATTAGTAAACGTAACAAGCACCACAAAGCCTCTTGGGGCCTTTGGGGCTCTTTTTGCAAAAGGTTAACAAGCACCATGAGCGCACTAATAGCAGTATTAAATCTCAATGCCTCGATGTCTTGGGTGACCTTTTTTATACACCGATGCAAAGCCATGGCGAGCTCACGGCGCGGAGGTGTTTGCACGATTTCGGATTTTTCCTCTACACAAATGCGCCACAGTTTTTGCAAAAAGCGGCTCATGCCCTGTATGCCCTCAATGTTCCAGGGCTTGTCTTTTTCAAAAGGCCCTAAAAAACAAATATACAAACGGCAAGCATCCGCTCCATACTCGCGCCGCACCTCTTCCGGTGCCACTATATTGCCCAAAGATTTAGACATCCTTTGCCCATCGGGACCCATGACCACTCCCTGATGGCGCAGCTTTTTTATGGGCTCTTTCACACTCACCAAGCCAGCATCAAAAAGCACATGCTGCCAAAAACGCGCATACAAAAGGTGCAACACACTATGCTCGGCTCCACCTATATAGATATCCACCGGCATCCAGCGGCGCTCTAGATCGGGAGCGCAAAAATTTTGCTCATTATGCGGATCGATGTATCTTAAAAAGTACCAGCTCGAACCCGCTTGGCCTGGCATAGTATCTGTTATGCGTCGCCCCCGTTCCCCCGTGGCGGGGTTTTTATACTCTATCCACTCAGGCACCTGCGCCAAAGGAGGCTCGCCTTTTTCTGAAGGTTTATAATCCGCCACCTCGGGCAAAGTAAGCGGCAGCTCTTGATCCGACACAGCCTCCACACGACCATCTGCATACTCTACCAGCGGAAAAGGCTCCCCCCAGTAACGTTGGCGCGAAAACACCCAGTCTCTCAACTTGTAACGCACCTCTTTGGTGCCGAGCTTTTTTTGAGTAATATGCTCTATAGCAGCCTGAATGGCCGCAGATTTTTGCATGCCATTTAAAAACCCAGACTCCACTAGCTCGCCATCGCCTTCAAAAGGCAAAGGCTCCTTGCTGCTTAAAACCCTGCGTATAGGTAAGTTAAACGCCTGAGCAAAGTCGTAATCCCTAGCATCATGCGCTGGCACGGCCATAATGGCGCCTGTGCCATAGTGGGCTAAAACGTAATCGGCTATCCATATGGGTATTTTTTCGTTATTAAACGGATTAATTGCATAGGCCCCAGTAAAGACACCGGTTTTTTTTATCTTCCGCTTGCCGCTCGACCTCGCTTTTGCTTTGCACCTGCTCCAAATAAGCCGCTACTTGCGGCTTTGTCTCTTTAGTGCCAAGCGTGTTGGCCAAAGCATGCTCGGGGGCTAATACTACAAAAGTAGCCCCAAACAAAGTGTCGGGCCTTGTCGTAAAGACCTCTATATTTGTAGACGGCGCGCCATGTAACTTAAACTGCACCGTGCAACCTTCGCTACGCCCAATCCAGTTGCGCTGCGCAAGCTTGGTGGCTTCTGGCCAGTCTAGGTCATCTAAACCTTGCAACAAGCGATCCGCATAGCGTGTTATACGCAACATCCACTGCTGCATAGGCATACGTAAAACCTGATGCCCACCGCGCTCACTGCGCCCATTTACCACCTCTTCGTTAGCCAAAACAGTGCGCATGGCAGGGCACCAGTTAACAGGTACTTCTTTTTGGTAGAGCAGATCTCGCTCGAATAAAATTTTTACTATTTTTTGCGTCCATTTATAAAAGCTAGGGTCGCATGTAGAAATTTCGCGCTCCCAATCAAAACTAAACCCAAAGCTCTGAAGCTGGTTTTTAAAGTTATCCTGGGCCTTTTGGGTTGTGATCCGCGGATGCACCCCTGTAGCAATAGCGTATTGCTCGGCCGGCAAGCCAAAGGCATCGTAGCCCATAGGGTGCAGTACATTAAACCCCTGAGCCCGCTTAAAGCGCGCAATCACATCCGTGGGTGTGTAAGAGGCCAAGTGCCCGATGTGCAGCCCATGCCCTGATGGGTAGGGGAACATATCCAAGGCATAAAATTTGGGCTTGGCAGCACCCTTAGTGGTATCCGTGCAAAAAACACGCTCCTTAGCCCACAGGTTTTGCCATTTAGACTCAATAGCTTTAAAGTCCATCAAAATGGGTCCCTTGGAAAATAAACAGCCTGAAAATTCTTGGTCCCAGGACCAAAGCTCCCGCCTATATGGTATCAACAATTGGGGGGGTGGGTATTTTTCTATAAACCCTCAAGGCAATGTGCAAGTCATTGGCCCCAAAGATTTGTCAAATAGCGAAAAAACGCGCGGCGTTACAAAAGGCTTGGACCTCTTCCAGATGGTGCTCAGCCTCAAAGAGCGAGGCATTCGATTGCCTTTGATTTTAAGATTTTCCAACATCCTAGCAGCCCGTTTAAAGCTTTTGTACGAATGCTTTGGGCGCTCTATTAAAGAGGAGTCCTACAAGGGGGCGTATTATCCCGTTTACCCCATCAAGGTAAACCAGCAGAGCCATTTGATAGAGGAGCTAATGTCCCAAGGGGGACAGTACTCTTTGGGTTTGGAGTGTGGCAGCAAGTCTGAGCTGCTAATTAGTTTGGCCATGGGGCTAAGCGCTAAAACCTCATCTCGCCCACCTATGCTGGTGTGTAATGGTTTTAAAGACGCAGAGTATATAGAGACCACTTTGCTGGCTCAAAAAATTGGAGCGCAGGTGTTTGTGGTGATCGATAGGTTTGAGGAGCTAGAGATCGTGTGCCAAAGGGCCCGCGCGCTAAAAATTGAGCCCTTAATTGGTTTTAGGCTCAAACTCAATGCGCGGGGTGCAGGCAGGTGGATGGAGTCTTGTGGAGCGCACTCTAAGTTTGGGCTTACGCCGCCTGAAATTATAAAAGCTGTAGAGACTTTAAAAGCACAAAATATGCTGCAGTGTTTGAGTTTGCTGCATTTTCATTTGGGATCGCAAATACCTTCTATACAGCACATCAAAACCTCTCTTAAAGAGGCGGCAAGGTTTTATGTTGAGCTTTATCATATGGGAGCGCAGTCGCTGCGGTTTTTAGATGTGGGCGGAGGCTTGGGTGTTAATTACGATGGCTCTCGCATGAGTGATAGCTCTTGCAACTATACAGAGCAAGAGTACGCTAATGATGTTATTAGTATTGTAAAGTCTATTTGCGACGATCGCTCTGTGCCGCACCCGCATATTATTTCTGAATCCGGCCGGTCGCTTGTGGCGCATAGTTCGGTTTTGGTTTTTGATGTGTTAGGCGCTAACAGCACACCATATAAAGCGCCGTTGCCGCATGCTCAAGACAGCATGGTGGTAAAAGATTTATTCTATATTTATAAAACGCTTACACAAGAAAACCTCAACGAGTATTACAATGATCTTATAGAAAAAAATACCGACGCCATTAACCTGTTTGCTTATGGGGCTTTAACCTTATCGCAAAGAGCTAAGGCAGAGGCTTTGTATTGGGCCATATGTTATAAAATCAACAACTTGGCGAGAGGCCACAAGGCTTTTGAAGACCTTTATTGGAAGCTGCAAAAAGAGCTTGCTGGTATTTATTATTGTAATTTTAGTATTTTTCAGTCTTTGCCAGACTCTTGGGCTATGCGGCAGGTGTTCCCCGTGATGCCTTTGCAGAGGTTGTGTGAAAAACCTGACAAGCGTGTTATTTTAGCAGACCTCACCTGTGACTCTGATGGCAAGCTTAATAGATTTATTGATCCTGATACTTTTGAAACGCAAAATTTTATAGAGGTACATTCGGTAGGAGAGAGGGAGAATTATTTTATAGGGGTATTTTTGACGGGCGCGTATCAGGAGACTTTGGGGGATTTGCATAATCTTTTTGGAGACACCAATGCGGTTCATATAAGTGTGGATCACAATGGGCAGTATAGTATTGACCACGTAGTGCGAGGGGACAATGTTTCGGATTTATTGGGCTATTTGTCTTACGAACGACCCAATTTGGTAGAGCGTATTAGGCAGGCTACAGAAGGCGCTATACATGCTCAAAAAATCAGCCTATCTGAAGCCCATCAGCTTTTGCAACACTACGACCAAGCCCTCAACAACTACGCATACTTGCTAAAAGCGTAAGCATAAAAGTGTTAGTGAGGGCGCCCTGGCCAGAAAGCGCAGCCTGCTGACACACCCGTAGGTGTGCAAGGCAAGCGGCCTAAGCCAGGGCGCCCTCACGTGCTGTATAGCTTCTGTCCTCAGCCTTACGCAGTCCAGCTGATAGCGCCATCAGGCGCGGGCCATCTACGAGAGTCTGAACGCTTTGGGCCTATTGATCGCCCAAAGCTATCGGCGCGTTGATAGCTATCTAGCGCGCAAAAACACTTTGAATGAGAACCTCGCTTGCCACCTTGGCTGGCACCCCTTGCAGGGGCTGCCAAGGTGGCTGCACTTCTGATCAAAGTGTTTTTGCTGGCGCTTTTATCCTTACGGGACAAGTGGTCCTGCCTGAAACATTTTTGCGCGCTAGACAGCTCTCTATGGCCCTGCAGGTTAGGTCTAAGCCCGTACCCGCAAGTGCAATTTATATTGAGGAAAATAGCGCCGCCTGCGACCATGCTTAGTAAATTGTGATACACTCAGGCGTGGCCTGCCAGATTATCTTAATGCCATGGATACCTCTTGCGGATAGTGCAGCCACCTGCACCCCTCGTACATTGAATAAAATTTACAACCCTATCCTCCTGTATAAAAAACAGTAAGGAGCGGATTAAATGCCAAAATGTTTAAAATATTGTTACCAAATATTGGCTGTCCTGGGCATGGTGTTGCCTTCGGTAGCTTGCACAACGACTGAAAACGCGTCAGGCTCTGTTAATCGGAACGCAATTTTGGAAGTCCTTCGTCTTAATAAACCCGGCATCATAGCCTGTTACAACGACGTGCAAAAAAGGCGCCGGAGCACGATAATCATAGAGTGGGATATTGGCACTGGCGGGCGCGTGGTGCGCACCAGAGTGGAATCTAACGACATGGATAGCGATCAACCAGCAGTTTGTTTGCGTGAATTGATATCGGGCTTGCTGTTTCCTGAACCTAAAGAGGGTGAAATTAATAGAGTGCGTTTCCCATTTATTTTCGTGCCAAGTAGCGACTAGTACAGCTAAAAGCGCATGCACTTCTAAGAGTGTCGCGGCTTTGGACTAAGCAAAACCAAGAGAATTAAACTTGCTTACGTGAGTCGGGACGCTTCGCGCCCCTTTGGAGCCCTTCGCTACAAGCGTAAGCATAAAAGTGGCCCCTTGAAATCTTGGGCGGGTAGCGCCGCCACTCTATCCCAGAAAATTTTATTGGTCCTTTAATGTAGTCGGCGCTGAAGTATTCTCTAAGCGCTTGTAATTATTGTTAAATTTGTTGATATTGTGGGTTCTGTTTTTGCAGAGTTTTTGGTGCTTTGTACGGAAAAACCTGCAAAATGAAGGGTTCTTTAGTGCACGAAATATTCAGTCTGGTGCAGGTTTTGCGTGTTAGCCCCTGGTGCTGAAGTATGTTCTCCAGCTGACTCTGGCGCGTCTGCGTAAGGCGTAAAAATGTAGAGCTCGTTAAGATACAGTATTAAAACCCTAATAGGGCATGAGTACGCGACAGCCGGAAGCCGGAGAACATACTTCAGTCACGACTAATGTATTATGGCAGGTTTCTTTTTGGATCGAGAGGGGGCGCAGGGTGTCTTTTAAGGTTGATGGAGTAGAAATAGGCTGCTCGAATGTGTCGCCAAAAAGGACCACCTCAACACCAGGGTTAAGCAAACATGTCACCCCAGCGCTGTGGCCTTTTTCCCAAAAAGTAATACTACCATCTTGCATATTAAGCTCCGCTGTAAAAAGCCCCTCACAAGCTTTCCAAGCCAAAGGCCGGTACCAAGGCTTTTTGGGTATTATAGCCCCCAGGTCAGCCTTTGCCTTGCTCGCACGCTCATCACGATCTGCACTAGTAAAACCTACAAGCGCAGCCCCAAGACTAGTTAAATAAATCCATTTTTTTTTACTTCTAAACAAAAAACTCCCTACAAAAACCCCCCACCCTAAAGAGCCCGCAATATACTTGGGCCACGTTTGCCTCATGTGCTCCGCCTGACCCGCGTCATTACAACGCTTAAGCATGCGCTCCATACGGCCGTAAGCATGATCATAAGTGCTTGTTTGTGCATTTGCAGTTTGCAACAAAGCACTACAAAAAATAAAACTCAAAAAACCACATAGGAATCGTTTTTCTACACACATACCCCTAAACCCCTTGATAAAGATTTTTTAAAACGGCGCAAAAACACCGCCACTCTATTAAACCTTAGGTGTTAGATAAAAAAGCAAAGGCATGTAATTTTTATACGACAAATCGATACTATTCGGCATAGTAGCCAGGACGATGCCGGACCCGATTTTTTCTTGCCTTAGCCTTAAGGTCGATCTGGATGCGCCTAAACCCGGGAGCCTTTCCACTTGGGCGATTGTATTCCAAGATATACTGGTTACGAATATCCGCTGCAATACGCTTCACCAAAGCATCGACATCTGCCGCTGTATCTGGAAAATATGCCGGACCACCCGCTGGCCGCGTAAGGCTAATAAGATGGCGCTGCGCCCTTTTCGCTGCCCGACGTTCTTCTTCAGACAAAAGCCCTATGCCATAGATTGTCACATCCGCCCTTTGCACCTTGCGCACCAAAAGCTCTAGATCCATTTTGCTTTTGGTGTCTTCGCCATCGGTAATAACAAGCAAAGCTCGCTTGTTGTACTGCTTGTCACCCTCTGCCTCCAAGTGGTCCAGCGACATCGATATTGCATCGTAAAGCGCCGTTCCGCCTCGAGTGTCGATTCTTTGCAAAGCATCCTGCAGGCGCTCAATATTGCTCGTAAAATCCTGATCCAAATAGGCTTCGTCATTAAAATTTACAATAAACACCTCGTCCTCACGATTTGATGCTTTAACAAACTCCAGGGCGGCTTGATTAATCTGGCGACGCTTCTCACGCATGCTGCCAGAGTTGTCAATGACAAGCCCAAGAGAGACAGGAACATCCTCCTGAGAAAAATACGTAAGCGGTTGCTGTACTTTATCTTCAGCAACCACAAAATCTCCCGCTTGCAGGTCCGTAACGAAGCGACCCTTGCGGTCTAAAACACTAACATGCAGCACGACCTTTTCAGTCTCAACGCAAAACGTCACTCCAGGCTCACAGCCATCCGATACGGCTCTGACCTCCTGCGACAGTAACGGAGTCGATAACAACAGACTTACAAGCACTCCTCTGGCTGCTATTACACTCACCTTGTATAACTTTTTCACAGGGGCGACCCTCCTACCTTTTTCGCCCTTATACATACCACAAAATTTAAATGTACCTTAGTAGGTGCGAAAATGTTTTAAAGAAGTTAACCTGCTTTGCCTGGAGTTTCTTATAGATGTAGATGGCCTTACCAGGCGAGCCAAACAGTGGGAAAATAAAAACGCGCCCCTCACGCCTAGTGGCGTGAGGGTTGCTTTCTGGCGCAATTAGTGGCGCCTGCGCTTGTCGTCGTAGTGAGTGACGTAGATGACGTCGTCGAGGCCTTCGATCCGGTGTATGGCGCGCCTTAGATACCTTTTAGGACCGTACCAGCTTACATCAAACCCCCATTTTATCTTGTAACGGTCATACGAAGGTGAAGACTGTGAGTCTGCTCTTACATAAAAGTTACGATCCAAAATGCGCTTGATCTTACTTAAGGCAACATGCCAATGATTAGACGCATAAAGCACCACCACTACGCGAGCTGTGCGGTTTTTGTACACGTCTTCATAACGATCACGACAGTCTTTCCTATAGTCCCTGCGATAGCGATCCCTGCGATAACGCCGATCCCTAGTAGCGTTTGCGAGCTCCTCGTCACCTGAGCTCATCAATAGCTCCAGATGATCCGAATGGTGCCGGCCCTGAAGCGGCTCTAGCCCCGCAGCAGGCGCCGCATGCCCCGCAGTAGCATTAAAAGACACTAATAAAAATAAAACCCCAAAATAGCGCAATGCCCCCATTGTTTCCCCCCTTGTTGGCTAATCGCAATGACCTTGAGTGTCATTTTACGAACGCAACCCACGCAAAAGCAACGCCGCATCATTGGGCCATAACGCGGAGCGGCGCTTGTCCCCAAGCGCGGCCTCCCTTTGGTAAGGGGCTATCAGGTAGACTGCGTTCTGCCCCAGGGCATTTTCCTAGCACTCTAATGCTTACGCAGCTAGCGCTCTAACTTGAAACAGTTTGGGCGGTATTTATTGTGGCAATGGGGTTGAGGTTATAAAATGGATTTGTGTGTGGTTTTTAAACCCTTGGTCCAAGGAAATAAAGACCCGTCTTTTATATTTTTAAGGGAGTCTGCTCTGGTCGGGGTGTGCAAGCTTTTGCCAAACGTAAGAGAAGCCTAAACCGACTACCCGTGACGCCCACCTAAACGAACAGGGGTTTTTTAAAATCCCCTTTGATCGGGGTTTAAAGCCATACACATTTAACGTACTGCCCGACTCAAGGTGCTCATAGCGTTAAGATAATCTGGCAGCTTAGGTCACGCCTAAGCTTACTGCAACCAATACAGCCCGGCCGCAGGCGACAGCATTACCCTCAATTTACATAAATTGCACTTGCGAGTACGGGCTTAGATCTAACCTGCAGGGCCGTAGACTCCTTATAGGCCGCAGCACAAGCTTATAGTCGCTTGTCACTTTGTCTGGGCGCCCCTGATGGGGCTGCCAAATGTGACTGCGCTCTAATAAAGCTTGTGCTGCTAGCGCTCTAACTTGGCTAGCGCACGGCGATGCGCAGTTTTTGCTTGTTGACGCGCTCAAAGCAAACGCGGCCCCTTAGCGCCGCGTACAAGGTATGATCGCGGCCCATTTTGACATTTTGCCCTATATGGAAGCGCGTGCCCCTCTGCCGCACCAAAATCGTGCCCGGCTCCACCAGCTCGCCACCAAAGCGCTTTACGCCCAGCCTTTTGCTTTGGCTGTCTCTGCCGTTTTTGGTACTACCGACCGCTTTTTTCGATGCCACTAATGACTCCTCGTGGGCAAAATAATCTCATCCACCCGCATTTTAGTAAAAGCCTGCCTATGCCCCTTAGTACGCCTATAGCCCTTGCGGCGCTTTTTTTTAAACACCACCACCTTAGGATCGCGGCCTTTTTGCAACAAAGTCACCCGCAACTTGGCGCCCTTAACCCGCGGGCCCACAAGCAAACCCTCAGGCGTACCGCCCACCCCAACAACAGCCGGCACATCCAAGGACTCGCCCTTGCGAAACTCGCTTTTATCTGCGCGGCTAAACTTTAATACATCGCCAACGCTCACCCGGTGCTGCCGGCCGCCAGCCTCTACAATAGCGTACAAAACTCAACCCTCCAAAAACGCGCGCATATGCCGCGCAACCCTCTATAAGTCGCACAACCTCGAGCCCCCGTCAATGCCCACGCGGCGTTACGTCCCTAAAACCTGCAGGTTCATCTTGATCCGCAGGGTCTGATACAAAGCCCCCATGGGTCACGACCCTAACGCTGCCCTTTGTCACTTGGTGCTGCAAGAATCTCCTCAAGGCCTTCATCCAAAAATATGCCGTCCAAGGCAAAGCTAAGCTCAGGCCCAAAATATCCGTTAAAAAACCGGGTGTAATCAGCATCACCCCACCCACAAGCAGCAAAAAACCCCGCGCCAAATTATAAGTTATATCCACACCCGGCGCCCTACCTATAAGCGCCCCACACACCCCCAAGCCCTGCAAACGCACAAACCATGCCCCTAAAAAACCCGTTACAATGACTATGGCCAGGGTATTGCCCGCTCCTATGCGCGTGCCCACCTGGATCAACAAATAGAGCTCCACAGCCGGCACCACAGTAAACAGCAAAAACAGCGCCCCAAACACCCTACCGCGCCTCCCGAAACACCTTTCCACCAAGCGACCTTAGTTTTTGCTCCAAGCACTCGTAACCACGGTCCAAATGGTACACCCTGCCCAAGTGCGTTTGCCCCTTAGCTGCTAAGGCTGCCACGATCAAACAGGCACTCGCCCTCAAGTCCGTCGCCATAACCTGCGCCCCCTGCAAAGGAGTCTTGCCCCTTACAACCGCCACTTGGTTTTTGGGCAAAATATCCGCGCCCAAACGCACCAGCTCTTGCACATGCATAAAGCGGTTCTCAAACACTCCTTCGGTAATTACACTACTCCCCTCAGCCTGCGTCATAAGAGCCATAAACTGCGCCTGTAAGTCCGTCGCAAAACCAGGATACGGCGCTGTCGTGACATCTACACCCTTATAATTGCTGGCCGCATCTAACTGCACCCAATCTTTGCCACAACTTAACACAAAACCTGCCTCGCGCATTTTATCTAACAGCGCGCCCAAATGTGTAGGCACCAAATGCGTAAGCCGCACACTGCCCCCCGTAATAGCCGCCGCCATAAGCAAGGTTCCTGCCTCTATACGGTCGGGCACCACATGGTGCCGGGATGGGCGGAGGCGCTGCACCCCCTGCACCCGAATCACACTGCTCCCCTCACCTTCTATACGCGCACCCATGCTTTTTAAACATTGCACCAGATCCACCACCTCAGGCTCCTTAGCTGCGTTTTCTATAATGGTTTCACCCTTTGCTAAAACACTGAGCATTAAAAGGTTTTCTGTACCTCCCACTGTCACGCCCTCAAATAGCACCCTTGCGCCCTCTAGTGCTTTATCTTTGGACACACACAAATCCACAAAACCCTTTTCCAACTTGGCCTTAGCACCCAATTGCTTAAAAGCTTCAATATGAAAGTTAATTGGCCGCGTGCCAATAGCACAGCCTCCTGGCAAGCTCGCGCGCACCCTATGCGCACGCGCGAGCAATGGCCCCAAGCACAAAACACTGGCTCGCATTTTGCGTACTACATCATAAGGAGCCTCTACAGAGCTTAGCTCTTGTGGCACCTGTATAGAGAATTGATTTTTTTTAAACTCTGTCTTGCAACCAAAATGCTCAAGCAGTTTTTGCGTAAAAAAAACATCCTGCAATCTTGGCACATTGGTGAACACATGCTCCCCTTCTGCCAAGAGCGATGCAAAAAGCAACGGCAGTGCCGCATTTTTAGCACCACTGATCCAGGTTTCGCCTGTTAAAACATGCCCACCCTCTATGCGTATAGACTCCAAAAAAACACCTGCACTAAGTTTTTGAGGTTAAGTTTTCTGCAACACTAAGACCCTGTCTTTATAGCTTAGGTCTTTTTCCACTCTGAGCAGCCTAAGCCCTCGCTGAACTAAAAACCAATCTCTTAAAACCTCGGCTTGGCCTGCGCCAATCTCGCACAGCATGCGTCCATCTGGCACCAAAAACTCCGCCGCCTTAATGGCCCAGGCTTTAATAGCACCCAAGCCCGCGTCTAAAGCAAAAAGTGCCCCTGCAGGCTCGTGTGCTTTAACCCAAGGGCATAAAGCGCCTTCTTGTTTTGCCACATAAGGTGGATTAGCCACAACCAATACACAGCGCTGCTTTATTACGCAGTCTTCTACTCTGTTGCACAAAAAACGCACCCCATTTTTAAGGCCCAATTTTTGGGCGTTTTTTTTTGCCACACTCACCGCTTGCTGGCTGCTATCTATTAAACACACATCCCACTCGGGTACCGCATGCTTTAAACTTAAACCCACACACCCCGTGCCACAACCCATATCGATCACCAAACCACGCAAAGAGGTAGTGTTTAAATACTCCAAACCTAGCTCTACCAAAAGCTCTGTCTCAGGACGCGGAACAAATACGCCCCTTTGCACAAAAAACGCATTTTTGTAAAAATTTTTGCTTTGCAAAATATACGCAACCGGCACCCCACGCGCGCGTTCTTTAACCCAGACTCTAAACGCCCCAACGTGTTTGGCACTCGCCACAAAATGCACCGGCTTTGTATACAAATCCTCGCGCGAAGAATTAAAAACTCCCGCCAACAAAAGCTCTGCGTCTAAACGCGCCGAAGGCAAGCCACTCGCCCTAAAACAACATACCGCCCAAGCCAGCAGGTCCGCTATGCTGTTTGTGTTCGTAGCGCCATGTTGCATAACCGTCCGCCTAATCTTCGCCTTGGCTCTCTGCAAGAGCTTTGCTTTGGTAAAACAAACGCACAGGCTCTATGAGCTCTTCCATCTGTCCGTTTAACACCTCTGTTAAACTATGCAAACTCAAACCCACACGGTGATCAGTGATACGATTTTGTGGAAAATTGTACGTACGTATACGCTCCGATCTATCACCAGTACCAATATGCGCCAAGCGCTTAGAAGCCTCTGCCTGCCGCTGCTTGCTTTGCTCTAAATCTAACAAACGCGAGTACAGCACCTTTAAAGCCTGCTGCTTATTAGACAACTGCGACTTGCCATCCTGGCACGTCACCACCAAACCCGTAGGCACATGCGTTACCCGAACGGCGGAGTCCGTAGTGTTAACAGACTGACCCCCCGGACCACTCGATCGGTATACATCCACTCTCACGTCATTGGGGTTAATACTGATATCCACTTCCTCAGCCTCAGGCAACACTACCACTGTTACTGTAGACGTATGCACCCTGCCCTGTGACTCGGTTTTAGGCACCCTTTGCACCCGATGCACACCGCTTTCAAACTTTAAGCGGCTATACACCCTTTGGCCCGCGCAAAGAGCAATCACCTCTTTAAAACCCCCGGCATTGCCGCCTGACTGCGAAAGCATATTAATTTGCCAATTGTTTTTAGCCGCAAACAAGGCATAAGCTCTAAAAAGTTCTTGAGCAAATAGCCCTGCCTCGTCCCCGCCCGCGCCGGCACGTATTTCTAGGATGATATTTTTTTCGTCATTCGGATCCTGCGGCAAAAGTTTAAGCTTGAGCTCCTCTTGCAGTGCGTGCTGCCTTTTGCGCAGCTGCACCAGCTCCTCTTTGGCCATTTGCGCCAGCTCAGCATCGGATTCGTTTAGGAGCTCTTTGTTAGATGCAATATCCTGCTCAACAGATTGATACTCTTTGTATGGGATTACGATTTTCTCTAACCGGGCCAGCTGCTTGGCTAAGGCCGCATAGCGCTTGGGGTCCCCAGCCACCTCGGGCTGATTGAGCTCATCCTGCAAGCCCTTGTACTTAAGTGCCACTTCTGCCAGCTTTTTAAACATCCGCGCCGCAAGTCACTAGCTCTGGTTGCTCATAGACGCCAAAAACTCTTCGTTGGTTTTGGTTTTTTCCACTTGCTTCAGTAAGGTCTCCATGCTCTCTACCACGCTCATAGGAGCCAATACCTTACGCAACACCCACAGCCTATCTAAGTTAGCCTGCTTGATGAGCAGATCCTCCTTGCGAGTGCCCGATTTGTTGATATTTAAACATGGGAAAATTCTCTTCTCCATAAGTTTGCGATCCAAATGGATCTCCGAATTGCCCGTGCCTTTGAACTCTTCAAAAATCACCTCATCCATACGCGAGCCCGTATCCACTAGAGCCGTGGCAATAATGGTCAAGCTCCCACCATGCTCTATATTACGAGCCGCTCCAAAAAACCTCTTAGGCTTGTGCAAAGCATTAGAGTCCACACCACCGGACAAGATTTTTCCAGACGGAGGCACCACCGTATTATAAGCCCGCGCCAAACGCGTTATAGAATCTAGCAGAATCACAACATCGTTTTTGTGCTCCACCAATCGTTTGGCTTTTTCAATTACCATCTCCGCCACTTGCACATGGCGCGAAGGCGGCTCATCAAAGGTAGAGCTCACCACCTCACCCTTAACCGAACGGCCCATATCCGTAACCTCTTCGGGCCTCTCATCAATCAACAACACTATCAGCTTTACCTCGGGGTGGTTTTTACTAATAGCATTAGCAATGTTTTGCATTAATACCGTTTTGCCTGTACGCGGCGGCGCCACAATAAGAGCCCGCTGCCCCTTGCCCAAGGGCGCCATCATGTCCACTACGCGCGTAGTTTGCTCCCGAGGGTCATGCTCCAAGTTCAGCCGGCTCTCTGGATACAAAGGTACCAGGTTATCGAACAACAATTTGTGCTTAGAGTTATCCCCCACAGGCTCGTGATTTAAAGAGTCTGTCTTTAAAAGAGCAAAATACCTCTCACCCTCTTTGGGAGGGCGCACCGTGCCACTAATGGTGTCGCCCGTTCTAAAGCCATAACGCCTAATCTGAGGAGGGCTGACATAAATATCATCCGGCCCTGGTAAATAGTTGTAATCAGGAGACCTTAAAAAACCATACCCATCGGGCAAGATCTCCAACACCCCATTACCAAAAATATCCCCCAACTGCGAAGCGCGTTTTAATAACTCAAAAATCAGGTCCTGCCGCCTAAAACCTGCTGCATTATCTATACGCAATTTTTCTGCAAATTCTATGAGGCCATCTATGGGCAAGGATTTAAGATTTTTGGCATTAAGGAGCTTTTTTTCTTCTTCTGTCAGCTCCACCCCGCTTAGGTCCACCGCCTCTAGCATGGGAGGCACCTCTTCCGCCCCACTCGCTAAATGCGACTTCGATTTTTGAAACCGGTGCCGATTGCGGCCCCCACCATCACCATGATGATGTTTGCCCCTAAATCGCCCGCCGGCAGAGTTGCCATTGCGCCCGCCCCCACTATGCGGCCTAAATTTGCGCCTATCAGAGGCATGCTGCTTATAGCCCGAGCCCGATTTGCTAGCGTGCCCCGCGGACTCGCTGCGGTTTTCTGTATCAGATCCACTGCCTTCTTTTGAGTCTTTTCTATCCACCTTTGTATCCACCACCTCGGTATCTGGCATAAAAACCTCTTTCAATCCACCCTTCGCCAAGCTCAAGTGCCAGCAAAAACATCAAAAAATATAACCCTGCTAGACTGCTCAGAAACAGGCTCTTTTAAACAATCCCCAGCCTCTTGGCCCAGCTTCTAGATTAACTTTAAAGAAAAGAACCCCCCAAAAAAACCAACACTGCGCGAACAAAGCCCCGCAACCGGCACTCCCATTACTACTCATACGACAAACCAAATGCAAACAAAAACTGTTGGGTATGTTTTTTTTGCGCCTCCAGCTAAAAGACTTTGCTTACAAACGTCTTATTAATTAGTTTTGCTTATGCTTCAAATAGCCCCTACTGCAGAGCCCTTGCCTCGTAGCAGTGCACAAAAAAGCTCCCCTTGGTTACCAAACTCCCTGAGATTTGTCCTTATATATATGTGCACTAGCCTCCAGTGTATAAGCCTTTGTATCTTGCTAAATAGCCAACCAGCCTGGGCAATCAGCTGCAAAGGCCTTTTAGAGCACGCCAGACCCTCTGCAAACACAAAGGACTACTTCAAACAGCTTTACCGCACCAAGGGTTTGCGGCTCCTATTTAAAGACGCCCCGCCGCGCAAGGAGCCTTACTCTAAAGCAGACTTCTACCCCCTTTTGCCAGAGGAATACTTTGCTAAAAGCACCCTGCGCCGCGCTTTTAGGTGGCCCCAAAGGGGGTTGAGCTGGGCGTCTGGCCAGGGGGGGTATAGAATTTTTACCCCCCTTAAAGGCATGAGGGCTCACACCATAGAGCGCCCGCTTTCGTATTTAAGCGACAGGCTTATAGGCAAAAAAAAGACCCTCACACTGCCTGTTATTTTGCTAGGCGAAGCGACGCTGTTTTATTACCTAATCACACCTAGCGCGCCCTTGCCCATGCCGCAAAATTCCTTGTGCCAAGAGCAGCCCGAAATATGCAGCAGCCTTATGCAGCTTGCAGAAGAAGACTTCCGGTACAAAAACCACATTGCTATGTATTTTGAATTTAACGAACACGCAAGCTTAGAGCCAGATAGCCCCACTGCATCACAAAAGCTGCAACTAGCGCAACATTATGCACAAGCTTGGACACAACTTACGCAGCTTATGAAAGAGCCTAAGGCCGCGCGGGCCATGGGCGCGCAAGAGATGTTAGATTTTTTTAAAACCTCTCCCTTGCTGGGCAGGTATATGGCGTTTTTTATAAACGCTGGCATTACAGATGCCAAACACCGCGTGCATAAAGCGCATGAGGAAGTCGCCATTAAAGTGCTGGGGATTTTTTTGCACGAACACCTTTTATACCAGCAGTTAGATGCTTTGTTTCTTAAACCTCTTATAGCCTTGCAAAACACCCGAGCCCAAATTGCAAGCGGGCTTATTGACCAAAAAAAAGCCCTAATATTAAGTGCCCCTAGATTATCACAAGAAGCTTTTGATAAGCTTATGCACGAGCTTAACAAACAAATAGCGCCAGACAAAAAAATCACCCGCCACATAGAAGCAATATTTAAAAACAACACGGATTTATCTTTGGAGCTAGAGCTTTTTTTAAAGCAACCTACAAGCAAAAGGGCCCTACGCTTATACCTTAGCAAAAACTTGCGCGGCCTTAAGGAGCTAAAATTTTTACTGCAGCAGCTGGTGTTTTATGAGTCTATATTTAGTGCTGTATCAGAATGCAACAGCCAACATGTAGCAGCCCGCAGGATGGGCACGGCACAAGAGCTTTCTTGCCCGAGCGCTCCGATAAGTCTAGAGCAACAGCAAAACGTCATTTTAGACACTTTTAAAGGCACCTTGCATGAATAAAAAAGTTCTCAGTGCGCTGCGTATTTTTCTGGCTCTGTTTGTGTTCTGGGGATTTCATGCCAGCGCAAAGGCCAATGCCGTTAAAAGCCCCCTTTTGTGCCAAAAGCTTTTAACCCCTGCCAAAAGCAAGCTGTCTCGTTTATGCCGCATTATCATAGGCAAATCCAAAGCCTACTGCGAAGACGTAGTACAAACCAAAGGCCTAAGGCTTGTGCTAACGGACGCCAAACCCCAGGACAGCAAAATAACCTGGGGCGGCTTGATACATGAGCTAGACAGCATCTATCTGCGGCCCTCGCTTCCACACTCTCCGGCCCTCTTTAAAGGGTGGACACCTTTTTTTGCTCCAGCATCTAGGGCAAGGCTTTTAAACCGGGCCCAATTTTGGCCGCAAAGGTTCGTACATTGGATCTTTACTGGAGACTCTCACAAGTATGTACGGCCGTTTTATTTTATACGGCAGTCTTTTATAGATAAACCCGTTCAGTACATAAGCTACAAGGTGGCAGGAAAATCTAAGCAGTTCAGCAACCTTATAGTTTATATGTTTATAGTGCCTTTTGCTCTTAATCCTGTGCATCAACCTGTAGAGCAATTCATACAAAACACCATAGGAAAACAGCAAACAGCCGTGTACTTGTCTGAAGTGCAATCGGCCTTGCAGTCTAATCATCAAACAGCAAACCAAATGTTCCACGCCACGCAGTATTTTGAAGACTATATCGCCCTGCATCCGGAAACCAAACCCGAGCAAATACAGTCTCTAAAATGGGGCTATATGCAGAATTTGCAAAGCCTATATGCAGCTTTAGCCCATATCCAAAGCGAAAAACCATCCACACAAGATCAAATAAAGCTTCTTTCCAGCGCCCCTTTGTTCGAAGCTACAAAAATGTTTATGCAAAAAACAAAAATGCTATCAGAAAATGGCGA
Organism: Bdellovibrionales bacterium; assembly: GCA_965116155.1. Taxonomy (GTDB): domain Bacteria; phylum Bdellovibrionota; class Bdellovibrionia; order Bdellovibrionales; family UBA1609. The sequence goes on along the minus strand of OZ220488.1, from coordinate 1,152,705 downwards.
CATACTGTCAAAATCCGAAAACGCCGTTTCTGCTGTTTTAGAAAGTTTTAAATCCCTATATGTATCTTACTCTCATATGGACAGCCTAAGCTTAACGACCGAAGGCCCAGAGTCCACGCTCACAAAACTGGACACAATAAAGGCCCAGCTAGAACCTATCAGAAAAAAAACAGCCAGCCAGCAGGATCTTTTGCAGCAGAGGCAGCACTTTCTATTGGCTATTCAAAAACAACACTGGGATACCCAAAAGTGGACACAGTTTCTAAGCGAAAACCAAGCTGTGCCCCCTGCCATTAAAGATGTTTTACTAGAAAAAACCAAGCAGCATACGTACTCTCTCATCAGCCAAAAAACAGTGCAAAACTGGCTAAACTCTGCTGTTCGGTCTGCCTTTAACCAAGCCACTACGGTGCTGTGGGAACAGGATATTTTTAATACCTACATAGATAACCGCGAGGCTATATTAGCTATTAGCTCGCAAGAGGCTTTGTCTATATACAAAAGCGCTAATGTAAAAAACGAACTGCTCAAAGTTTTTTACGACAATTTAAACAAAAACCATATGATTGCAATAGATCAACTGGTTACAGCATTACAAAACGGCTCTTCGAACATCAGCAAAGATCAGGCTCAAAAAATAGCTCAACTTATGGAGTCAAAATCTAGCCCTGCAGTGGATGTGAACAAGTTTTTACAAGCCACAGGGGGGTTAAAAGAATTTTTCACTCCTCAGGCCCTAGAGACTTTGCAGGAGAACTTAGGTGATAAAAGCTCCACACAAAACCACATGGCAAAAAATGCTGTAAAAAGCATTTTTGCATTTTATGCAAAAACTTTTTTTAAAGATGCAAAGAGCCGTTTAGAAGCCGGTTATCACCCTGCGCTATTGGAAAAAACCCTGGGGCAAATACAAGGCCTTAGCCCCAGCATTAAAGCCCGACTGCTACAGCATGCCCGCAGCTCCAATGGAAAAGATTTTGATCAAAAAGATATAGACCCAGTTTTACAAATCCTAAACGATAAGCTCGTGCCTCCTAGCCACCTAAGTGAAGCAGTGGAAGTAATAAGCGTCCAAGATTTTGCAAAAACTTTGGACGACACCTCTTTAAACACCTTGAGCTCACTCCTACGCTTTTATCTGCTTGGGTCTATTGAATTAGAAGAGGCGCTCTACTACACACAAGAACAGCTTTATAATGTTTTTGCCTACAACTTGCATAGCATCTGCCAAAAACAGGGCACTGCTCCAGAAACCTGCCCCAGCTTAGGTGCAAAAGACAATCTAAAAACTCTGCAGCTTGATATTTTTCAACATTTGAAAACGTTTCCAAACAACACGCTATTGCAATAAGCACGCGCTCAATGCCGCCCGTACACCGCTTCGATGGCTAAGGTGACTTCACCTAAGGTGAGGCTTCCTTGGTCCACTGCCTCTATAATTAAAGGCATAAGAGCCTGGCGCTCTTTGCGCAAGCGCGCGGCTGCGTTTTGAATGTTTATTTTGTACCGCTCTACCTCCGCAGCATTGCGTAAGGATTTAAATTTTTTTAGCCTCTCCAATTGGTCTCTAGTGGCAGATTCATCTAGTGCCATGCCAGATATATTGCTCTCTTGCAAAGAGTCCGCTTGGAACTTGTTCACCCCCACTATGATTTCGTCACCAGACTCCAAAGCCTGCTGGTACGCGTAGGCTGCTGTTTGTACTTCGTTTTGCATATAGTTTATGCACTTTAAAACCCCGCCGCGGGTTTTTATTGTTTCGCAATACGCTTGGGCTTTTTGCTCTAAGGCATCTGTTAAGTGCTCCACATAATAACTGCCGCCCAAGGGGTCGACCACGTCAGCCACGCCGGTCTCATGGGCCACAATTTGCTGTGTGCGCAAAGCCGTACGGGCCGCACTTTTAGTAGGCAGGCCCAAGGCTTCGTCCATGGAATTAGTATGCAAACTCTGCGCACCTCCCAATACTGCTGCAAGAGCCTGCAGGCTTACGCGCGCTACATTATTGTGCGGCTCTTGGGCCGTTAGCGTTACGCCCGCTGTTTGTGCATGGAACCTTAACTTGCAAGCGCGTTCGTTTTTTATACCAAACTGATCGCGCATAATGCGGGCCCACATGCGGCGCGCGGCGCGAAATTTTGCGATTTCTTCAAAAAAATTATTGTGCGCATTAAAAAAAAAGCTCATCCTTGTGCCGAATTTTTCTAAATCCACCCCAGCCTGCTTTGCCGCCTCTACATAGGCCACAGCATTAGATAAAGTAAAAGCCAACTCCTGAGCGGCTGTGCTGCCGGCTTCGCGTATATGGTAGCCCGATACACTTACGCTATTCCACAAAGGCAAATGCTCTGCACAGTGTTTAAAAATGTCCGCCGATAAAAGCACGGACTCCTCCGGAGGATAAATGTACGTACCACGAGCAATAAACTCTTTTAGTAAATCGTTTTGCACGGTGCCCCTTAATTTGTCTGCTCCAATGCCGCGCCTTTTAGCAATTCCAATATAAAAAGCCAGCAAAATAGCCGCCGTCGAATTTATGGTCATAGAGGTAGAAATAGCCGCAAGATCAATGCCGTCAAATAACAGCTCCATGTCCTCTATGGTAGAAATGCTCACGCCTACGCGCCCTACCTCGCCGCTAGACATAATATGGTCAGCGTCGTAACCCATTTGAGTAGGCAAATCAAAAGCCACACTCAAACCCTTGCCGCCCTGTTTGAGTAGCTGTTTGTAGCGTTCGTTGCTCAGCTTGGCTGAAGAAAAACCCGCATACTGCCGCATGGTCCACAGCCTACCGCGGTACATATTACTACGCACACCCCGCGCAAAGGGCCACACACCTGGGTCTTCGAGAGGTTTAGATACATCCTCCGGCTTATAAAAGCTTTTTAGCTTTATGCCGCTAGAATTTAAAAATTGCGCCTTGCGCTCTGACACTAAAAGAGCTCCTCATGTTTCGCAGGTGGCTACTATTTGCGTGCTTAATACGGGGGCGTCCTTTACAAAGCTTTGCACATCCAGCACGCAAACGCGCGCTTTGGCTTTTAACACTTTGGCCCTTATAGTAAGCTGATCCCCCGGCTCTACCATACGACGAAACCGCACCTCGCCTATGCGCCCCAGCAGAGCCCTTAGACCTTGCTCGCCCTTTTGAGCGACAGCTAAAATACCGGCCTGGCAAGCAGCCTCTACTATCAACACCCCAGGCATTACAGGCCTGTGGGGAAAATGCCCCACAAAAAACCCCTCGTTAATGCTGACGTTTTTTAAACACAGCACACTTTGGCCCACACGATTGGGAGTGTCTGGAGTTTTCTCCAGCACCCTGTCCACTAGCAAAAACGGATACGCATGGGGCAAAATTTTTCGGATCTGGTTGATGTCCATCATGCCCGCACTTAGCCCCGTGTTAAGCTTTTTTAGATGTTTTGCGTTTTTTAAGCACCTTTTTGGCTTTGGTTTTTACTTTAGATTTTACCCGCTTAACGGTTGGGTTTTTGTCTAGGGTTTTTTTAAGGTCTTTTAGCAAAACCTCTACCTCTTTTTGCGCCCCGGTTAGTTTTGTGCCTAGTTTTTTGGCATCCGTGCTGAGTGTTTTTTGAATTCTGGCTATCTGCTGCTGCAGTTTTTGACTGTCTTTATTAAGACGACTCAAACGACCCCGCAAGTTCTTAGTTACCCCTGTTAGGTCTACGTGCCTTAAGCGCTCGCCTATGGCTTTGGCCTCAGCCTCTAAATCGCCTAGGCTGCGGACTTCGAGCAGGTCGAGGGCCATTTTTTTCCAGGGGATGTTTTTTAGCTGCACGGCCCGAGCGCGCTTTTTCTCTGCTGCGGTTTTAGTGGTTTTTGCTGTGGCCTTAGTACCCCGCGCACGCGTAGGCGTGCTGCTGCTAGTAGCACTGGGAGCGGCCTGTATTTTAGTCCCTTCTGGACCCGCACCAGCGCTGGTTTTTGTTGTTAAGTGCGTTTCTGACGACATAGTTCCCCTCCTATATACAGCCCGTCCTGACTTCCAATCTTAGCACCGCTAGCCTGGCGGCGTAAGTATAATTTACATTCCTTTTTTGGTAAAAAGCGCGCCAAATCTGGGAGAGGTGAACTTACAAGGTAAAATGGGGCCCTAAAACTGCAACAAGAAATGCAAAGCTTGCTAAAGCCGAGAATTTACGTTAGGTGTTTGAGATTGGCCAGAGCCCTTTTCAACTTACTTATAGACGCAGGGCAGCATTTATAGGGCAACATTTGTAGAGCAACATTTTTGAAAGAGGCACAAAAAAATAAAAGGCAAAAAAGGAGAACAATCAAAATGTTAAGGTTTTTACAGTCCATATTCCTGAGTTTTTCGCTCTTATTGGGTGCTTGGGCCGTGGCTCAAGATGCCGTACGCGGCAGCATTAGTGCTGGGGTGTTAAGCCCTGAACAAGAAAACCGCTTTACATACAAAGGTTTGGAGGCGGAGTTTTCTAACTCTATCAGCAAGTTGGCGTCTTGGCCCTCTACTGCAGTGTCTGGGACATTTGCCTACAAATTTAGTGACACCAGGAGCCTGTCTTTTACTCCCGCTTTCGCGCTGGGCAGTGCAGATGGTAAGCTGAGCGGCACCATAGAGAACACTGGACTAGGTTATTCTCTTGGTACTTCGCAACTTTTGGGGGGCACTTTTGCGCCTACTATTACCAGTCACATCCCTACCGCCTATCTTTCTACTAGAAGCAATCTAGGCACAAGCCTGGGCGCACATTTAGCCTGGGAAGCATCACGCGGTTTTATTACGTATGAGGCAAGTGTTTATCCAAGGGTCTTTATGTATGCCTCTAACACGGTGGATACAACTAAGCCCCTACCCCCTTATGCCCAGGTGGATCTCGGTATCACTATAGGCACGTCTGAAGAAGTCAGCAAAAAATTTGCCCTTAACACTAGCCTTGGCTTAGGAGGGGCGTGGGCTAAGCCCACCACATGGACGCCCGGTGGAAATGACAAAAAAGCAGACACCAGCAAGAAGGACGAAGCAGAAACTAAGCCCAGCCAGGGTGGTGCTGGTGAAAGCAAAAAGGACGAAGAAGCATCCAACAAGCCTCGTCTTGCGGGTGGTTTTATGCCGTCTTTAACTGTTAGCATGGGTGGCTCTTATGAGCTTAACGACACTTGGTCGTTTGCGCTTTCAGGTTCGCGTGGCGTGCCGCTAACACAAAGTGGCCGTGAAAACGCAACTCTTAAGCTGGATCCTAAAGACACGAGCTATCGGTTTTTTGACCCTCGCGGCATTCAGCTTGCCTTTAGCGTTAATGTAGCCAATTAGAGCGCTAGCCCAAAATTCTGGGATAAAGCGTCGGCATCCTGATAGCCTCTGCAAGAGGCGGCCATCAGGGTGCCTTATAGGCCGCCACATGCTCTGTGGGTCACTTGTCTCCCTGATTATCGTCCCTTTCAGGGACTATCAGGGAGACTGCGCTTGGCCCAGAGCATGTGGCTAACACTCTAATCCTTACGGAACAAGCGTCCCGCAGAATTTTGGGCGGCCTATAAGGGATCTATGAGCCTGTAGCGAAGGGCCAAAGGCCCGAAGCGACCACTCTCTCGTCAAAGCCTCGTGCATTGAGCAAACACAATTTAGAGTGCTAGTAAAACAAACTTGGCCAGTAAGTGCAGTCCCAAGGGCAGCTTAAGAAGCTGCTACCCTTGGGACAAACGAAAGGCTCAAGTTTGTTTTGCGGCCTATAAGGCTACTATGCCCCTGTAGCCTTGGGGGCTCGATAGACCCAAGGCGACCAGATTGCCGTTAACACCTCGTACGTTGATTAAGTTGGTTAAGATAAATGGAGCGAACTCGATTGGCCACACTGGAGGCAAGTGCCCCTCATTCTGCGTATCACCATGTCCCACTGGCAGGGCCTGAAGGACCCGCCGCCCGGATCCCAGTGGGACCAAGCAACAGCTGCGAAGCATAAAGCACAAGCACAGCTTGTGCTTTATGCTTACGCACTTACGCCTCGAATGTAATAAGTACTGCGCCGCTTTCGACGCTTTGGCCCTCTGAGACGAGGATTTTTTTAATTGTGCCAGCACTTTGGGCACGCATTTCGTTTTCCATTTTCATAGCCTCCATAATTAACAAAGGCTCGCCCTCTTTTACCGCGGCACCCTCTTTTACAAAGACTTTGGTGATCTTGCCTGGCATACCTGTTTTGAGTTGATCTGTATCCGCCACACCACCCTTGCCACGCAATGAGTCACGCAGCAAAGCCTCGTCGCTTAAAAACTCAAACCCCGCATACGTACCACGGGTATAAACAAAAACCTCCAGCCCCTCCACCAGCACATCCATAATATAAGAGCTATTATTATGTACAAAGCTCACATGGTTATCTAAGTGCCTGTAATGGTCTTTAGAAATCCTATGCTCTACCCACTCGCCTTGCTGCTTAGGCGTGCGCATGCGCACAACAAAACACTCCAACCGCTCCTCAACCCGCAGCTCGCGCTCCTTGCCCTTGTGCTTAACCCTAAAGTACATGGCCCTTCAATTGCCCTACGCGGCCCGATGCGCGCCATTTTTTTGCCATTTTTTTGTGCCCCACATAAGCTTTTTGAGAATTACAAAAAGCCTCCACCGCTGCTGCAAGCAAAAGTGCATCGTTATCTACATGTATAAAAGCACCACTAGCGGCCTGCAGCTCCTCTAAGTGCTGGGATAAAAACTTTGTCGTATACGAGCCATCTAAAAACCGCGGGTGCTTTAAAACACTACGGTGCAAAGGCAAGTTAGTTTTAACACCCGTTAAAAAAAACTCCGCCAGCGCTGCCTGCAATCTACCCACACACAACTCACGTGTACGCCCCCATGCAATCAGCTTGGCCAACATAGGATCATAATAAATAGGCACCCTCAAGCCCGCATAAATAGAACCATCCACCCGCACAAAAGGGCCCTGCGGCACACGGCAGCTTCTAATGCGGCCCGGCGCCGGAACAAAGCTCACCGGATCCTCCGCACACACCCTTAGCTCAATAGCATGCCCCCTAACAGCAATATCCTGCTGACTAAAAGACAAAGCCTCCCCACAGGCTACACGGATTTGCTCCTGCACCAAATCAAAGCCTGTTACCATCTCTGTAACCGCATGCTCCACCTGCAGGCGCGTGTTCATCTCCATAAAGAAAAACTCCTGCGTCTGCGAGTCAAAAATAAACTCCATCGTACCAGCACCCACGTAGTTTATAGACCGCGCCGCCGCAACCGCCACCTGACCCATGCGCTCTCGCACGTCTGCACGAACACTCACGCTCGGAGCCTCTTCGATAAGCTTTTGGTGCCGGCGCTGCACCGAACACTCGCGCTCAAACAAATGCACTACGTTGCCTCTGGTGTCAGCAAACACCTGCACCTCTATGTGTTTGGGCTTTTTTATAAATTGCTCAATAAAAACACGCGGGTCAGAAAAATAATTCCTCCCCTCACTCTGGGTGGCCCGCAAAGCTCCTGCCAAATCCCCGGGGCTTTCTACCACCCTAATTCCCTTACCTCCACCTCCGGCTGAAGCCTTAATGATAACCGGGAAACCAATATCCTCACACAACGCACGCGCTTCATCTAAGCTCTCCACACTACCACGAGAGCCTCTCACAATAGGCACGCCAGCCTTTTGCATTAAATCCCTGGCCTGCAGCTTGTCGCCCATAGCCCTGATGTTATCTGCCGTAGGGCCAATGAAGATCACCCCCAGCTCTTCACACGCCTCCACCAGAGCGGGGTTTTCGCTCAAAAACCCATACCCCGGATGCACAGCGTCTGCCCCAGAACTCTTAATGGCATGTGCAATTTTGTCCACACACAAATACGACTCAGCACTAGTGCGCCCACCAATGCAATAAGCCTCATCGGCCAATACCACATGCAGGCTATCGCGATCAGCCTCGGAAAACACCGCCACCGAGGCTATGCCCATAGTACGAGCAGCACGCATAACACGCACTGCAATCTCACCCCTATTAGCGACTAGTATTTTTTTTATACGCATCCTACCTGCCATCCTGCAGTGATCCCTTTAAAGGGGAATGTTGCCATGCTTTTTAGGCGGATTGGTGTCGCGCTTGTTTTTAAGCATCTCTAAAGACTCGCACAGCCTTTTGCGCGTATGCGAAGGCTCTATCACCTCATCCACATAACCCAGCGAGGCTGCAACATAGGGGTTGTTAAACTGCTGCTCGTAATCCTGCACCAATTGCGCTTGCTTTTGGGCTCTTTTATTTTCAGCAGCAGACATGATGTCCTTTTTAAAAATAATGCTCACCGCACCACCAGCTCCCATAACAGCAATTTCAGCCGTAGGATACGCCAGATTGATGTCGCCCCTAATATGCTTAGACGACATCACATCATACGCCCCCCCATACGCCTTGCGCACCACTACCGTTACTTTAGGTACCGTAGCCTCGCAATAAGCATAAAGCAACTTCGCACCATGGGTGATAATGCCTTGCCACTCTTGATCCGTACCAGGCAAAAAACCCGGCACATCCACAAAACTTACTATGGGTATATTAAAAGCATCGCAAAATCTAATAAAACGCGCCGCCTTAATGCTAGCATCAATATTTAAACACCCCGCTAGCACCAAAGGTTGGTTCGCCACAATACCTACACCCGCCCCCTTAAAGCGCGCGAAACCCACTACAATATTTTGTGCCCACTCTTTGTGTGTTTCTAAAAAATACCCATCATCCACAACGCGGCCTATAAGTGCCTTAATGTCATAGGGTTTTTTGGGATTAGTGGGGATAAAGTGGTTAAGCTCAGGGTCAATGTCCTCAGGAGTCTCAGACGCCGCTATGCGAGGAGCATCGTCGACATTGTTGCTAGGCAAAAAGTTCAAAAGCTCTCGTATCATCAACAAACACTGAGTGTCGTTCTCCATAGCAAAATGCGCTACACCCGATTTTTGTGCATGGGTTGCAGCGCCGCCGAGCTCATTCTTGCTCACCTCCTCATGAGTGACGGACTTTACCACCTCTGGCCCCGTTACAAACATATAACTGGTATCTTTAACCATAAAAACAAAATCCGTAAGGCTGGGTGAATACACCGCCCCCCCCGCACAAGGCCCCATAATAGCGCTAATCTGAGGCACTACTCCTGAGAGCATGGTGTTTTTTAAAAAAATATCCGCATAGCCCCCTAGCGACTCCACCCCCTCTTGTATGCGCGCACCACCAGAGTCGTTTAAGCCAATGACAGGACGGCCGTTTTTTAAAGCCAAGTCTAAAATTTTTAAAATCTTATTCGCCTGCGCGCGCGACATGCTGCCGCCAAAAACCGTAAAATCCTGACTATACACATACACTGTAGAGCCTTTGATTTGCCCGTAGCCCGCCACCACTCCATCGCCCAAAATTTTAGAGCTTTCCATACCAAAATTACGACAATTGTGCGTAACAAAACGATCTAACTCAACAAAGCTGCCCGGATCCAACAGCACATCTAAACGCTCCCGCGCCGTAAGACGCTCCGCTTGCTTATGGCGCTTAATGCGATCCTCTCCACCCCCGCGCAGAGACTCCTTGACCCTCTCTTTTAAAAGGGCATTTTTATCTACAGGCTCCATCATGGACTAAGCCTACCATAAGTGCGCGGATAAGCAATACACTCTCTTATGTGCTGTGCTCCGCATATCCACCGCAGCATGCGCTCCACGCCCAAGCCGAATCCCGAATGCACAAAGCTGCCGTATTTGCGCAAATCTAAGTACCAAGCAAAATCCTTCTCTTCCAACCCATGCTCTATAATGCGCGACTTTAAGCTATCAAAGTCATCCTCGCGCTGGCCCCCGCCTATAATCTCGCCACCCCCATGGGGCGCCAATAGATCACAGCTCAAAGAATACTCTGGGTCATCAGGTTCGGGCTTCATATAAAAGGCTTTAATTTTTGATGGAAAACCATGCACAAACAACATTGCGTCCCCAAAGTGCCGGGTTAAAAGCTCCTCATCCGCCGCTCCAAAATCACCCCCCGCAACAAAGGTAGGAGACTGTTTAAGCAGCACCTTGCTCGCCTCCTTATAATGCACCCGACGCATAGGGGCCTTGGTTTTTAGCAGCAGGCTCGTGTCACGCTCTAATAACTTAAGCTCATTGGCAGAGTGCTCGCATACACTGTGCGTAATATATTCTACAAACTGCTCCGCTAGTTGCATGTTGTCTTCTAGGTCGTTAAAAGCCACCTCGGGCTCGATCATCCAAAACTCTATCAAGTGCTTGCGGGTTTTGGATTTTTCGGCCCTAAAGGTAGGGCCAAAACTATACACCTTAGACAAAGCCGCCGCACTGGCCTCGTTATAAAGCTGTCCACTTTGAGACAAATACACACTGGCATCAAAGTACTGCGTTTTAAATAGTGTAGTGGTCCCTTCGCAAGCGCTGGGAGTAAAAATAGGCGCATCCACCCTAACAAATTGGCGACTATCAAAAAAATCCTGCATAGATTTTATCAGCCTGTGCCGCACCCGCATAATAGCATGTTGCTTGCTACTGCGTAGCCACAAGTGCCGATGCGAAAGCAAAAAATCCACCCCATGCTCTTTGGGAGTAATAGGGTAGTCCTTGGCGGAGTTTAATACACTAAAACTATGTACCATAAGCTCTATACCACCTGGGCTGCGTGGCTCAGATTTTACCTCACCCCAAATACCAAGACAGCTCTCTTGCTCCAGGGTTTTAAGTTTTTTAAAGCCCTCTTCGCCCAGGACTTTTTTTAATGCCACACACTGACAAAAACCCGTGCCATCGCGAAAATTTAAAAACCCCAACTTACCAGAAGACCTAAAACCCTTCACCCAACCCTTAAGTTGCACAGATTGGCCTATAAATTGCCCAAGGTTTTCTATATAAACTTGTGGCGCATTATTGAGCATTGTGAGGCTCCCTTTTAAAAGCTCCTTTTAAAAGCTGTATACACTTTAAACTTTTAGAAAGTACATGGGTGTCTAAAATATTTTTAATTTCTTTGTAGGCCTCTTTGTCGTAAGACTTTAAAAGCTTTAACGCCTCAAAGGCATTTTGCCCCAGAGCATCTTTTGCATAAGGATCTGCCCCTAATTGCAAGAGCTTTTTTACGCCTCCAACATACTTTGCATTTACTATGAGTTTGTTTAGAAGGCTTTCGCCATGGTTTTGGTCGCTCACTAGCTCGGGTCTAGAAGAAAGCAAAAACCACAAAGGCTCCCACAGCTCTTCGCGCGCGAGCAAAAAGGTGAGCTTGCTATCCGATATGGCATCCCTGGGGTTGGCCTCTACACCTTGAGACAAAAAATACTTTGCCATCCTATACTGCCCGTTGACTAAAGCAATTTGCAAAAGATTCTCCCAGATGAAGTTTTTTATTTTAAGATCTGCTGCTTTGGATTTAACAAAGCCGATGTCCCCTAAGGCTGCGGCCTCAAACAATGAGCTAGAACGATAAAAAACACCCTGATTAAACTCCATACCCAACGCGCTAACAAGATCCGAAAAAGCCACCTCCCCTTTAGACTCTAGCAATATTTTTTTTAGCTGCTCCTTATGAGACCTAAGCGCAAGCACCAAATTTTGACAAAAGCTAACCACCCACTTAATCCGCTCAAGATCCAGCGTAGAATTAAAAAACCGAAACTCTAAAGTGCCATGTTTTTTTAAAGACTCTATATTGATAGCCCCATACCTGCGCAGATATAGCGAGTGTTTTTCTTCGTTTTTTATAGGTAGGGGTTTTGCGAACATATTTTTGCGCGAAAGACCAACATTAAAGGCCTCATACATGCCATCTTGTATTCTAATAGCGAGAGCGTGTAGGAGTTTTTTTTCTAACTCTGTCGCTCCTTCAAAATCCACATGCACATGCAGCCCTAGGTAGCTGGGCAAGGCTATAAAACGACCGGTTTTTTTTAAAAACTCCAGCACCGAGTAATAATCTTGCAGCTCTTTTAACGAGCTAAGCTTAGGGCTGGTAAACTCAACCGCCATGTGTGTAGAATGCAGATTATTAAGATCTCCGTATGTCACCTGGCTGCGCATTAAGGCCTCGCGCGCTAGTGTGTAAACCGCATGGGTAAGTTTTTGCGCGTCATCCTTAAAATGGTACTCCAAACTATGGGTCAAATTGTAGGCGCCTGACTCTTTATAGGTTTTAAATTCAAAACTAATCGGCTCAGAGTGACCTTTCGACAAAACATTCTCTAGATCCTCAAAAATTTTGGGTGCTTTTTTGAGCATGGTCTCTTTTGAAGTTATGAGCTCTAGCTCTACTCCTACGGCGGGCTTTTTTTGCGTAGGTTTATAGCGCGGAGTGGTATCGTAGAATTTTTCAAAAACACTGCGGTGTGTTTTTAGCTCTTGGGCTTGGGGGTACCTACCTGCCGAGTAGTACTCGCCCCCATGGCCCGCAAAATACGCTCCTATATAAAGCGCTATGATCCCGGCACAAACTGCTACAACCCGTACCCCAGCCCGTACCCTGGGGCTTGATAATTTTTGCCTAATCACATTTTATTGCTTTTTTAAGAGTCCTTATTACCCTTTTGCCGGGTCTCGTACTGTACATTTAACTCCGCATTGGCATTAAACCAAGTCGGCAGGTTCTTAAAGTGCAATTTTTGTCCCTCAATTTTATACTCTCGCGGTTTAAATTGGTAGCTTTGGCCCGCATAGTGCATTTGTACTATGAGGCTGTTTTTTATTATTTTTTTATTACCGTGCTGGATTTTAAAAACCGTGCCAACAGGCCCTGCTCCCAAACGGCGCCAGTCGCCTAGGTGGACTTTAAAATCCTCCACAGCCTTTTCAAAAGCGGCTTTATAATAGGCGTCGGTAGGCTTGGCAGCGGGGTTTTCTACAATCAAACCTACCTGCTTAGGCCAGGCGTCTAAGCGGGATTTCAATGTGGCAAACAGCTGCATGTGCGAACTCGCTTGACAAAGGTTACTCCACTGAGCCAGTTGCTGCTTGTTCTCAGCCTGCCAGTTAAAGCAGCTTTTAAACTGCTGGGGCAGCACTGCCACCACAAGCGCCGGCGCGGGCTGGATTTTTTGCTTGTTTGCCCACTTTACAATGTCTCCCAAGGCCGTTGACTCATGCCGAGCCTTGCGACCGGTATTAAGATTAGCCCAGTTAATGCCAATGTTTTGAGACATTTTGTGGTTTTTAAAATCCGCATGGTTCAGCTTAAACTCGATATCAGGAAACCTTGTGTCAGAGTCGAAGACGTGTTTTTTAAAGACATCGCCCCACATGGCCCGATAGCGCGTGTGCTTGTGCTGCTCAATACTGGGGTGAGTCGCAAAAAACACATTAACCCCTTGAAACTTGAGCGGCTTATTCTGCCCTGCAGCATATTTGTGCTCCCAGTGGTTTTGGGTTTGGATGGTTTGAGACGGCTTGATGCCTGTATCGGGCTTGTTAGAAAAGTTTTTCCAAAAAACGGCCTTGCGCCCCAAACTGCTGCCGAGGCCTTTGACCTTTTTTAAAAAGCCTTTTTTATGTTCCACATGCTGCACTTGCGGAAAACAGTCTCTTAGGCTCATATAGTGCGCTGAGCTCGAAACACTGCTGGCCTCAAAGCGCATCGCGTTCCAACAGCTTGTTTCGGGCGCTTCAGCATCGAGACTGCAGGTTTGGTTTAGGATTTTGCTGTGGCAAATGTAGTCCGCGCCTGTACAGGTGGTGCACGCAGCCCCGACAGAGGCTGGCGCTTTTTTAGCTTCTGCCAACGCCCAAAAGCCCCCCACTAACACTAGAGCCACAATAGTTATGATTTGTCGTGATTTTTTGAATACTACTCTGCTTAGACCTTTCACCTCTTACCTCCCAATAGCGCTAAATTTGTGATGACTTACCAAGTTTAGTGCGTAGGAGTTTTTTTGTGCATCGCATTGTTTTGTATCTAGACATAGGTTAGAGCGCTAGCGAAATTCTCTGAGGTAGAGCGGCGGCGCAAGAGCAGCACCCTGAAAGGGTACGGCTGCGATGGCGCCAAGCGTCCTACAGAGAATTTTGCGGCCTATAAGGCATCTATGAGCCTGTAGCGAAGGGCCATAGGCCCGCAGCGATCACACTTCCGTCAAAGCCCCGTACATTGAGCAAACATAGGTTAGAGCAAGTTAGAGTGCTAGAAAAATAAAACTGGGCAATAAGAGCCAACCCCTGAGTAGCCTCTGAAAGAGGCGTCTACAACGGGGGTGGCGCATTACCCAGTTTTATTTTCCGGCCTATAAGGAGTCTATGGCCCTGCGGCTTTGGATGTCCTAGGTCCAAAGCCGCGACACTCCCGTCAAAGCCCCGTACATTGAGTAAACCCAAATTAGAGCGCTAGCAAAACAAACTTGGCCACAAGGGCAGCCAAAAGGCATTTGCCCTTATGACTGCACTTGTGGCCAAGTTTGTTTTGCTAGCGCTCTAATTAAGCAAACAGCTCTTCCATGCTCTTGGTGGAGCCCTGCTGGCGGAGCATTCTTTTGCGAACTTTGCCGATATTGTGCCGCTTCATCTTTCGGCGGCGCTTTGTAATGCGAGTAGGAGATGCCATTTCCTTTAAATCCTCTGATTAGTCTCTTGTTTGAGTCAACGTGTTTGTTCAACACACAAAAACGTGCGGCGGCATCCTGGCCGCCCCTTCACAGGGGCTATCAGGGTGCCGCCGCTTCCCCAGAATATTGGGCTAGCGCTCTAATGTGTGCACTACATACCCATTCCCATACCACCCATGCCGCCCATGCCGGCGCCAGGAGGCATAGCACCCGCACCAGGGCCGGCGTTTTTGCTTTCCTCTTTAGGCTTGTCGGCTATCATGGTTTCAGTAGTCAGCATAAGCGAAGCTACAGAGGCTGCGTTTTCCAAAGCACAGCGCACCACTTTCAACGGGTCAATAACACCAGCAGACACGAGATCCTCGTATTTTTCTGCCAAAGCATTATAGCCCCAGTTGGCCTCTTTATTACGCAAAACCGTATCGATCACAATAGCGCCGTCCAAACCCGCATTAAAGGCAATCTGACGCAAAGGCTCCTCACAAGCACGTTTGACGATCTTAGCTCCAAAAGCTTCTTCTTCAGACAGCTTTAATTCGTTTACGGTTTGCGCAGCCCTTAACAAGGCAGCACCACCTCCCACAACAATGCCTTCTTCTACAGCAGCGCGTGTCGAGTTAAGCGCGTCCTCAACGCGGGCTTTTTTCTCCTTCATCTCTACCTCACTAGGAGCACCCACATGGATCACCGCCACTCCACCAGCTAGCTTAGCCAAACGCTCTTTGAGCTTTTCGGTATCGTAATCGCTAGTAGACTCTTCGATCTGTGCACGTATTTGTTGCACACGCGCCTGAATTTGAGCCTTATCACCACCGCCATCTACAACCGTGGTGTTGTCTTTATCGATCACAATCCGCTTGGCTGTTCCCAACTGGTCTACTGTAGCTTGTTCTAGCTTGTGGCCTACTTCTTCACTAATAAGCTCACCACCCGTCAAAACAGCAATGTCTTCTAAAATGGCCTTGCGTCTGTCACCAAAGCCTGGCGCTTTAACTGCCGCCACGTGCAAAGTGCCACGCAATTTGTTCACCACCAAAGTCGCCAAAGCCTCGCCCTCGACATCCTCTGCAATAATCAACAAAGGCTGATTCTGCTTAGCCACTGACTCCAACAAAGGCACCATGTCCTTCATGGAAGAGATTTTTTTGTCGTGGATCAAAACGCGGGCGTTTTCTAAAACCGTCTCCATACGCTCAGAGTTCGTAATAAAATACGGCGACAAATAGCCCCGATCAAACTGCATGCCCTCTACCACATCTAACTCAGTAAGGGCCGTTTTGGACTCCTCAATTGTAATAACACCCTCTTTACCCACTTTATCCATGGCCTGAGAGATCATTTTACCAATTTCAGGGTCGTTATTAGCCGAAATACTACCCACCTGCGCCACTTCAGAGCTCGCTTTGACCGGCTTGGCAAATTTACGCAGCTCCTCCTTAATACGATTAACTGCTTTGTCTATGCCTTTTTTGACTTCAGTAGGGTTGTGGCCCGCTGACACAATTTTAGAACCCTCACGAAAAATCGCCTGGGCCAAAGATGTAGCCGTGGTGGTACCATCGCCTGAGTCGTCGTTGGTCTTAGACGCCACCTCTTTAACCATTTGGGCGCCCATGTTTTCGAACTTATTCTCAAGCTCGATTTCTTTAGCAACCGTCACGCCATCTTTGGTGATAAGAGGGCTGCCAAAAGACTTTTCTATCACCACGTTGCGGCCCTTCGGCCCCAGAGTCACCTTAACCGCATTGGCCAAGGTGTTAACACCGCGCAAAATCGCTCCACGCGCCTCTTCAGAAAATCTTAGTTCCTTACTCATTTACTGTCTCCCTTTGCCAGCAACCACGCCTAAGACGTCGTCTTCACGCATCATAAGCAGGTCTTCGCCGTTAATTTTAAGTTCTGTACCAGAATATTTGCCAAACAGAATCTCATCACCCGCTTTAAGGTCCAAGGGCAGAGTCTTGCCTTCTGGCGTTACTCGCCCATTACCTGCAGCCACGACCTCACCGCGCTGAGGTTTTTCCTTAGCTGTTTCCGGTATGATAATGCCTCCGGCCGTTTTTTCATCCTCCAACACGCGGCGCACCAGCACCCTATCGTGTAAGGGACGAACCCCAATATTAGTTGTTTGTCCGCTCGCCATTTTACCTCCTCCAATGAAGTATTTAATAAGTTCCAAAACCAACCAGGATGCACAAAAAACGCACCCCAGTACAGCTATACTGAATATGTTTTGCTATGTTTTTTTGTCAAGTGCGTAAGCATGAAAGTGTATCTTTTCACTTTGGGCTATAAGTGACGTCCCTTGGCAGACTCCGTAGGGGGCGCATGCCAAGAGGACAAACGACAGCCCCAAAGTGAAAAGAGGAACTAGATAGCTATCTAGTCGTGACTGAAGTATGTTCTCCGGCTTCCGGCTGTCGCGTACTCATGCCACATTAGGCTTTTATGCTCACGCCCTCAAACACCACCCCTTCGTCAACAAACAGACTCGGGCTAGAAACACGCCCTTTAAACACTGCCGGAGGATGCATGAGCACCTTGTGCGCGGCTGTTACCTCACCCTCCAAATAGCCTGCTGCCACCAGAGTGTGCACACAAACCTTGGCACGCACCTTAGCCTCGGGCTCTATTATCAGGGTGCCTTTTGAATGAATTTCACCCTCCACCTCGCCGCTCACCCGCAGCACGCCCTCAAAGCTAAGATAGCCCTTAAAACGCACCCCCTTATCTAATACCCCTGTGA
The DNA here is from genome assembly GCA_965116155.1 of Bdellovibrionales bacterium. GTDB lineage: Bacteria > Bdellovibrionota > Bdellovibrionia > Bdellovibrionales > UBA1609. The sequence continues at coordinate 1,135,402 of OZ220488.1, read as the reverse complement.
CCTGATGCTCGCTCGGTGAACCCGGAAGACCTATTGTGGCTCCTTGCAAAATTTCCTCACATTTTCGACAAACCCATTGAGCTGCTCGTCAGAATAAAAATAAAACAAAACCTGCGACTTGCCTTTTGTGTACTTTACCTTAACCTTGGTGCCGACATTGTTTTGTATCTCCTGCGCCAGGCGCTCTTGTATCCTGGTGTACTCTCCACGTTCCGTGCTCTCAAAAACCTTTTGCGCCTCTGGCTTAAGAGCATTTTTGACCAAGCGCGAGCACTCTTGCACCGACAGGCTCTCGCGCACCACCTGCCGCCCTATGCGCTCCCTTACATCCTCTGACTGTACAGACAAAAGCAATTTTGCGTGCCCTACGCTCAAACGCCCATCCACCAAAGCCTGCCTTAAGCCGTAGCTTAATTTTAAAAGCCTCAACGCATTGGCCACTGTAGCCCGCGCTTTGCCCACCATATCTGCCAGCTCTTGTTGCCCCACTTGGCACACGTTCATAATATGCTGATAGGCCAAGGCCTCTTCGACTGGATTAAGGTCTACACGTTGTACATTTTCTATCAAGGCCATCTGCAAGCTGCTTTTGTTGTCGCACTCTTTTACAATCACGGGCACTTGCTTCATGCCAGCCAGCGCCGCAGCGCGCCATCTGCGCTCTCCTGCAATAATTTCGTATCTACCCTCGGCAACAGCACGCACTACCACAGGCTGCAAAATACCATGCTGCTTTATGGAGGCGCTCAGCTCTTTCAAACCTTCTGGGTCAAAGTGCTTGCGGGGTTGGTCGGATTTTTTTTGCAATTTTTCTATTCCCACGCTCAAAATAGACTGCGCAATACTCGGCCCACCCTCCACGTCCAAAGGTTTGGCAGAAGCACGCACGGCCTCAGGACCAGACACAGCAGGGTGAGGAGAGCCCAAGGCTGTTTTAGCTGTGGGCTCTGAAGCCGGCACAACCTCGGCACCCAATAAGCTACCTAAACCCCGACCTAGGACTTTTTTGGTTTTTTTGGCTCTTATGCGCTCATTATTGCGACGGCTGGACACTTATTCCTCCTGAGGCTTGGGGCTTTTGATTGGCATCGGGCGATACAGAAGAGCTTGCATTATGCTTAGCAAGCAACTCATTGGCCAACTCCATATAGGCCATGGAACCCACAGAGCGCGCATCGTACATGTGCACGCTTTTGCCGTGCGAAGGAGCCTCACTCAATTTAATATTACGGGGTATTAGCACCTTAAAAACCTTATCCTTAAAATGCGCCCTTATATCCCCCACCACCTGATGGCTCAGGTTATTGCGCACGTCAAACATAGTAAGCAAAATACCCTCAAGCTCCAAGCTGGAGTTAAGGTTCTTTTTAAGCAAACCCACTGTGTTTAAAAGCTGACTCAGGCCCTCTAGAGCGTAATACTCGCACTGCAAAGGAACCAAAAAGCTCTGCGCTGCCGTAAGAGAATTAACTGTAAGCAAACCCAGTGAGGGAGGGCAGTCTATAAAAATATAATTATATCGAATAGTTACGCTGTCTAAAACTTTTTTTAACTTAAATTCGCGCCCCCATTCACCCACCAGTTCTACCTCTGCACCGGCTAGGTCCGAATTTGCAGGGAGAATATCTAAATTTGGCTCTTTTGAGCTCATAATGCTTTGCTCGGCTTTTCTTTCCCCCAAAAGAAAGTAATAGATATTGTGTTTTTGTCTATCTACCGCACTTATACCTAAACCAGACGAAGCATTCCCCTGGGGGTCCATGTCTAGCAACAGCACCTTATGCCCCAGCCTGGCCATAGCGGTGGAGAGATTAATTGTGGTAGTGGTTTTACCTACCCCACCTTTTTGGTTAGAAACACAAATTACCCTTGCCATATAACCCCCATTAAAGGACTAGCCGCGTAAGCATCAGAGTGCTAGTAAAATTCTCTGAAGCTAAGCAGCGGCACGCTGATAGCCCCTGTGAAGGGGCAGCCATCAGGGCGCCAAGCGTCTTACAGAGAATTTTGCGACCTCTACGCGTAAGCATAAAAGCGCCAGCAAAAATGTCTTCAGCCCTACGCAGTCCAGCTGATAGCGCTGCTAGGCGCGGGCCATCAGATGGACAAGTGGTCCTGCCTGAAGCATTTTTGCTGGCGCTTTTATGCTTACGCCCAAGCCCTTCCCTTCCTATATTTAGTATAGGGAGCACTGCATAAGATGAGCAAGCACAAACGCATGTTCCACGTGGAACATAGTTTAGAGCGCTAGGAAAATGCCATGGGATAAAGCGCATGTTCCTGATAGCGCTGCTAGGCGCGGGCCATCAGATGGACAAGTGGTCTTGCCTGAAGCATTTTTGTGCACTAGACAGCTAGAGACGATCGCGATGGTAGCCTATAGCGAAGGGCCAAGGGTCCGAAGCGACCAGACTCTCGTCAAAGCCAGACACCTCGAACATGCAGCGCAGCCTTACACACCTTTATGCACAGGCTGTATGTGAGCAAAAACTCTAAAAACGAGCCTCAAAGGGGCTTAAAAACACTTGTGAGACAGTAAAAAACTGCAGAGCACACTGTGTACAAAAAGTTTTCCACAAGTTTTCCACAAGCGCATGGGCATAAAATACAGCCTTTCTCTAAGGGGGCGGGTTCAGTAACTTAACTCCGACATAATGTTCCACGTGGAACATGCACAAACACACAGCTTTATAAATTTGTGTTTTACTAAATGCGCGAGGCTTTGACGACAATCTGGTAGCCTTGGACCTTAGGTAAATTCAAGGGGTTTAAACTTGCTTAAGTGAGTCTGGACGCTTCGTTCCCCTGCGGGGCCCTTCGCTATCAGTGTGTTGATAGCGAAGGGCCCAAGGGGTACGCAGCGTACACACTCTCGTAGATGGCCGCGCCTTTAGGCGCTATCAGGAAGACGCGCTTTATCCCATGGCATTTTTCTAGCGCTCTAATGCTTGCACGCCTTGGTTTCAAGTCACCAGGTGGGGTATTCTGATCAGCAGCTTATGCCTACGCACTACACCCAACAGCATTTTGAAAAGGATTTTGCGTGTATTTTAAACCCTCGGCAAAAAGAGCAACTAGAGGCTTATGCCGCGAAAGTTATAGAGTTCAATCAAGGGCTTAATTTGGTGTCGCTCAAGAGCGCTAAAGATTTATGGGCTCGCCATTTTGCAGATAGCGTACTTGCGTGGAAAGGCTTTTTAGAAAGCCCTTTAGCTAAAAAAGCCTCTGGCAGCAATAAAGAAAAGGTATTTTGGGATTTAGGTTCAGGCGCTGGCTTTCCAGCTGTGGTTTGGGCTATTTGTGGCAATGGAACATGGAACCTCGTAGAGGCCGACGAGCGCAAGGCAGAGTTTTTATGCCATGTTGTTTCGTTTTTGCATTTAAAAAACCTACAAGTACACTGTAAGCGGGTAGAACAAATCCACACTGGTCAATGTAAATGGGCCACCTCACGCGCCATGGCGCCTTTGCAAAAAACCCTCAAATACTCTTGGGGGCTGATGGCACAGCAAGGAGTACTGCTACTTTTTAAGAGCGCTGGCTGGGAAGCAGAGGCCCGCTCTCTTAGTATAAGCACGCAGCAACAGTGGCAATTGCAGGTTTTAAAAACCTACTCTCTACCCTACAAAAAACCCTACCATAGTCTGGTGGCTGCTATAAAAATTCAATAAAAACAGTGGGTTAGAGCGCTAGCTGCGCAAGCATAAAAGCGCCAGCAATGTTACCCTTGAGCCCTAGAGCGCAGCCATCTTGGCAGCCCACAGGGCATTAACCAAGATGGCAAGCGCAGGCTTCAAGGTAATATTGCGCGCTAGACAGCTATCTATGGCCCTGTAGCGATAGGCGATCTCTAGGCCTATCGCGTCCAGACTGTCTTAACGCTATGGATTGCTGAAAACACAGTCTCCAGCGTGATCGCTTACACCTCTGATGGTTGCCCCTTCGGGGCTATCAGGGAGACTGCGTAAGGCTGAAGCCATTTTTGTTGGCACTTTTATGCTTATGCACTTATTGGCCAAGTTTGTTTTACTAGCGCTCTAAATTTTTGTAGATAGCAGTATCGCCACCACTAGGGCGTAAATGGCAATAGACTCAATCAGAGCCAGGCCAATAATCATCGGCACAAACATAGCATCCTTGGCCTGAGGGTTACGCGCCAAACCCTCCATAGCAGCTGCTCCCACACGCCCCTGCCCCATACCACAACCAAAAGCCGCTACTCCAATAGCCAAGCCTGCACTCAGCGCAAAAAAAGCCGCATTACCCATACCGCCAGAAGATGCCGCCCCCACTGCCCCATCAGCTGCCCACACAGACTCGGCCCACAAACTCAAAAGCACGGCAGGAACACTTCGAAAAAACATAAACCTATCTCCTTTTGAAAAATTAACCTTTCAATGATCATGCGATATCGCCATCGAAACATACACCATACTCAATAACGAAAACACAAAAGCCTGCATAAAGCACACAAATAAACCCACAAAATAAAACACCACCGGCACCACAAAATGAGTAAGCTCTAAAAATACCCCCAGCACCGTATGATCACCCTGCATATTCCCCTGCAACCTTAACCCTAAGCTCATCGGCCGCACAAAATGCGACACCAACTCCACAGGCAACATAACCAGCACCAGCAAGTTAATAGGCGCCAGCAATCGGTCGCCCGTAGGCCCTAAAAATTGCTTAAAATACGCCACCCCATGGGCCCTTAAGCCCTCAAAATTGTACACAACAAAAATAAATACACCCAAAGCGATAGTGGTATTAAGATTGTCCGTTGCCGGCGTCATGCCAGGCAACAAACCTAAAACGTTGTTAAAAAACACGCACAAAAAAACCGTAGCAAAAAGCGGCGTGTACTTGCGCCCCTGAGGCCCTATAACACTGTCTACTAAAGACACAATAAACACGATCAAAGACTCAAACACACCCCTAATACCAAAGCTCCCCGCAGGCGCTAGGTCTGGAGCCTTCGCCAAAGCCTTACGCGCCCACAGGCCTAGCAAAATAAGCACACCCCCAGCAACAACAAAGGTAGCCACATGCACCGGCACTACCGCCGAAGCCCATAGATCAAACCAATTAAAATGCACCATCTACACTAAACCTCACCCCTCACCTAATTTAAAACCAGAGCGCCTCAAAACCCACGCAAATATAACCAAACTCGGCACCAAAGTAAATAAACCCAACGCCACAGCCCATACGTGCGCCCATTCCTTTGTAAGTAAATAAAACGCTCCAAAAAATAGCAGCGGGTATTTAAGAAAAATCACCCCCAGCGTGCCTTGCCAGGCTTTTTTTTGCACAAAACGCAGCCCTATCCATAACACGCTTAGTGCACTTACGCTAGCAAGACCTACCCCACCCCAAAAGCTCCTTAAAAATCCTTGCTCCCAATTAGACCCTAATAGGAACATAGCACCAAAGATCAAAAACAAAGCACACACTAGCTGAATACACAAAAAACTTAAAAAAAGCCCCTTATTATTTGGTGCCATTTTTTTGCCTTCGTTTACTCTGGCTAGGGTTAAGACCGCTTTTACCAAGCGTATGCGCCCTCAACATAACAAAAAAATGCAAAAACCACACCACCAAAGCCACAAGCAAACACACTAACGTGGCCGTGCCACTCCCTAAATACGTGTCAATACGCTGTCCTAATATCACACCCCCCACCACCAAAGCCACACCCTCCAAGCCCAAAACCGCAAAGGCCATTTTGGGGGGAGAGTTTTTCACCTAGTACAACCCCTTAACCCGGGGGGCATTTTTTTGTGCAACCCTTAAACGCTTGAGTTTTAATTTTATAAACTCCGTATCTTCCAAAGATCCAAGCTTTAAAAATTGTTCTAAAAAGTTAATGGCCAAGGCGTGCTTACCCGATTTTTCGTAACACTGCACTAAGCTTAGATACAGTTTTTCTTGTACGGCCTGCTTGGGATATTGAGACAAAAGCTTTTGGTAGGCTTTTCGTGCCTCTTCATAAGAACCTTTGGCCAAATAGATATCTGACCTCAACTTATGCGATGCAAAATTTTGGCTATCCCCCACTGCCCAAGCCAAAGCTTGGTTTGCTTCGATTGCTGCTTGAAAAAACCGTTGCAAATAAAAATAACTCCGCGCCAAAGCCATTTGCGCCTCAAAACGACGGGCGGTGTTTTTACCCAAGCCCAACATAAAAGCCTCACTAAAAGCGAGTATGGCTTTTTCGTAATTGTGAGATTTTTTAAAATAAACCTCCGCCTCTTTAAGCTTAAGCTCCATAAGCTCTGTAGGCGATGTGTTTAGCTGCTTACTAAACGGAGGCCTCTTTGCAAAGAAGCGGCCTCTAGATACATTAAGAGCACAGAGCAAACACAGTCCTAAACAGCTAAGTACTCGAAAGCTCCACATCTTTCACCACCGCAACACTTGTGACAAATTCGCCTGGTTTTAGCTTAATCAAACGCACACCCGAAGAGTTGCGCCCCAACACACTTATGCCCGAAGCTTTGATTCTGATACTTTGACCAGAGTTAGTAGCAACAATAATCTCGCTCTGATCCTGTACTAATCTCGCCGAAACTAAATCACCTGTTTTATCATTTAATTTTTGTGCAATCACACCCAAACCGCGTCTGCCTTTTTTAAGCGGAAACTGCTCCACCAAAGTGCGTTTGCCATAGCCTTTTTCTGTTACAACCAGCACACTCTCTTTGGACCCAGGTTCAAACACCATGGCTCCCACTACGGCGTCTTCAGCTACACCGTCTCCAGTGTTGGGCTCTACTGTAATACTTTTTACCCCAGCAGCAGAGCGCCCCATAGGCCGCACTAAACTTTGAGAAAAACACAAAGCCTTGCCACGCTTAGTGAGCATTAAAATAATATCCTTCGCCCCACACAAAAATACCCCCGCCACACTGTCGCCTTCTTTAAGGTTGATTGCATTAATGCCACTTGAACGAACATTTGCAAACAAAGACAGGGCGGTTTTTTTAAACATTCCATCGCGTGTTACAAAGACTATGTTTTTGTCTGCCTGATCAAAGCTTTCTATAGGCAAAAAAGCTCTAAACTCCTCATCGGGCTGCGCTTGCAAATAGTTGGTAATAAACCGCCCCTTAGATGTACGAGAGGTTTCAAATATTTTGTACACCTTCAGTTTGTGCATTTTGCCTAAATTAGAAATACACAAAATATCCGCTAACGTATGCGTGCTAAAAAGCCGCTCTACAATTTCGTCAGCCGAATACTCACTAGCAACTCCTTTTACACCAAATCCTCCCCTTTGCTGCAGTTTATAGGTGTTGCTGTCTAGCCTTTTAATGCGCCCTTGGTTAGTAATGCTTACTAGGACGCTCTTTTTTTGTATAAGCTCTTCGTCGTCTATTTCATTAATGTCGGCTTCTATTTTACTAAGCCTGGGGGAGCCGTAATTTTCTCGCAATTCTTTAAGCTCGGTTTTAATTATTTTATACACTTCAGTCTCGTCGCCTAGGACTTTTCTTAAAAATTCAATACGGATCTTAAGCTCTTTAATGCGTGTTTCTATTTTAGATCTTTCCAGGCCTGTTAGTCTTTGTAGACGCATTTCTAAAATAGCCTGTACCTGAGGTTCAGAAAACTGAAACTCCTGCATAAGATCTTGCTTAGCCGCTGCGGTGTCTTTAGAGGCTTTTATTATCTGCACCACACGGTCGATATGATCCACCGCCTTATGCATACCCTCTAGCAAATGCAATTGCTGCGTGGCTTTTTTTAGATCAAATATGCACCGTCTTACAACGACGTTTTTTCGGTGCAATAAAAATGCCTCAAGCATGGCCTTAAGGTTCCATAAGCGAGGCTGATTTTTGTCGTCCAGCGCTAGCATAATAACACCAAAGCTGGTTTGCATTTTAGTGTATTTAAAAAGCTTTTTTAATACCAGCTCTGGCTCAAAAGCTTTTTTTACCTGCACCACAATCCGCATACCTTCGCGCGAAGACTCGTCTAATATATCTGAAATACCCTCGATTTTTTTGTCCCTTACCAAAGACACAATGCTTTCTATTAGCTTTGCTTTATTAACCTGATATGGGATTTCTGTAACTACTATGCATTGCCTTTTTCGAACTTCTTCTACAGAAGCAACAGCCCTTAAAGTAACCGAACCCCTGCCTGTTTTATAGGCCTCTGCAATACCTGCCACATTAGACACTACAGCTTTTGTCGGAAAATCTGGCCCCTTAATACACTCCATAAGTTCTCGTAAACCCGCTTCAGGAGTGTCGATTAAAAGCAAACACGCATCCACAACCTCTGCCAAGTTATGTGGTGGAATATTGGTCGCCATACCCACTGCTATGCCAGAACTACCATTAACCAACAGGTGTGGGATTTTAGCCGGCAACACCAGAGGAATCTGCAACGAGTCGTCGTAATTGGGCCCCCAGTCTACTGTGTCTTTAGCAATGTCTTCTAGCAGCTCCTGAGCGAGCTTGGTCATGCGGACTTCTGTATAACGCTGAGCCGCAGGAGCATCCCCATCAACTGAGCCAAAATTACCCTGCCCATCTACTAAGGGGTACCTAAGAGAAAAACTTTGCGCCATGCGCACAATAGTGTCATACACCGCTTGATCGCCATGCGGATGGTATTTACCAATAACATCACCTACGATCCTGGCCGATTTTTTATAGGGCTTATCGTAAGTGTTAGATAAAGCGTGCATAGCATAAAGCACCCGCCTATGCACAGGCTTAATACCATCGCGCACATCAGGCAAAGCGCGCCCCACAATTACGCTCATAGAGTATTGCAGGTAAGAGCTTTGCATCTCCTTATTAATATCAATTTGTTCTATACCGTTTTCCATAACACTCTAAATAAACAGCTCGCCCACCTGCAGGGCGTGTTCTTGTATAAATTTTCTCCTAGGCTCAACCAAATCGCCCATTAAAACACTGAAGGTTTCATTAGCTTGCAGGGCGTCTTCTATTGTAACGCGCAATAAAATACGGTTCTCAGGATTAAGTGTGGTCTCCCAAAGCTGCTCGGGATTCATTTCACCCAAACCCTTGTACCTTTGTATGTAGACCCCTTTTTTACCCTCTGCCATAATAAAGTCATGAAACTGCTGATGGGTGTCAAATTTATGCACTTGATCGCCGTATTCGATTTCTACCGTTTTGCCCAAATGCTGTGCAACGTAGGCATATTTTTTGCACAAATTTTTCCACCCTATAGAGTTGATATACGACTTGGTAAAAAGTGTTTTTTTATTATGCCCAAAACGAGTAGAACCAACTTGAACACCTTGTAAATGCCCCCCCTCCTCTAAAAACTCTAAACTCAAATTAAGGCTACCTAGCTCGGGGTTTTGGTTTAAATACTCTTTTGCTTCGTTAAAAAGCCCGTTAAATTTCTCTTTGCCAGAATTTAAAGCCCCAGCAAGATCATGGCGCATAAAAAATTTAATCACCTCTATGTCTTCTTGCTGATTTTTAATACGCAACTGATCACTGATGTCAGAGATGTATTTTATACTTTCTTTTATAGCGTTATCTCTATCAAAAGACGATAAGCTCTCATTTTGCGGGTTTTTAATTTTTAAACCCCCTAGTACATTAGATAAAACCTGCTCCATTAAGTCTTGGTCGTTTTTAAGATAAATTTCTTGTTTGTGTTTTTTGTATTTATACAAAGGTGGCTGAGCTATATAGATATAACCTTTTTCTAAAAGCTCTGGCATTTGACGGTAGAAAAAAGTTAGTAACAGAGACCTAATATGCGACCCGTCTATGTCGGCATCTGTCATAATGATTATTTTATGGTACCGGGCTTTTTCGATATCAAAGTTCTCTCTGCCGATTCCGGTTCCTAAAGCTGAGATCATGATTTTAATTTCTTCGCTAGAAAGCATTTTTTCGAACCGGGCTTTTTCAACGTTAAGTATTTTGCCTTTTAACGGCAACACCGCCTGGGTTTTGCGGTCGCGCGCCTGCTTGGCACTACCCCCTGCTGAGTCTCCCTCAACCAAATACAGCTCACATTTAGCAGGGTCTCGCTCTTGGCAGTCTGCCATTTTTCCAGGCAAAGAGCCTGAGTCGAAAGCCGTTTTGCGCCTTACTAAATCGCGCGCCTTTCGTGCTGCAAGACGCGCCCTTGTAGCCTCTATGCATTTTTTTACAATCTCTTTTGATCGCGAAGGCTGTTTATCAAACCAGTCATACAAACAAGTGTTGACCACGTTCTCCACCAAGCCCTTTGCCTCACTATTACCTAGCTTGGTTTTAGTTTGCCCCTCAAACTGAGGATCTAAAAGTTTAACGCTTACAATAGACGTTAAACCCTCTCTTATGTCCTCACTGTCTAGCTTTTCTTTAATCTCTTTGAGTAAATTTTTGTCCGCAGCATATTTGTTAGTTGTTCGGCTTAGCGCACTTTTGAACCCCGATAAATGCGTGCCGCCCTCTTGAGTTTTAATATTGTTACAGTACGTATAAATGGCCTCTGCATAAGAGTTGGTCCATTGCAAAGCAATCTCCACCTCCATATCATTTTTGGATTCTTTTATATGAAAAATATCTTTATGTACCGGAGTTTTAGAAGAGTTAATATGCTTAACAAAAGCCACCAAACCCTCATCGTAACAAAAACTCTCCTCCTTATTGTTACGCTCATCTACGAACGTCATTTTTAAACCCGCATTTAAAAACGCCACCTCCTGCATACGCCTAAGCAGAGTCTCGCTGTTAAAAGACAGCGCCTGGCCTGTCTCAGATTTAAAAATACTCTCATCAGGCTTAAACGAAGTTTTAGTGCCTGTTTTGTCTGTAGGTTCCAGTTTTTCTACCGCAGTTATAGGGATGCCTTTTTCGTAAGACTGCCTCCACAAAAAGCCCTCTCTACAAACCTCTACCATACACTGAGCAGAAAGTGCGTTTACTACACTAGCCCCAACGCCATGCAAACCTCCTGAAACCTTGTAAGTTTCAGAGTCGAACTTACCTCCTGCATGCAAAACCGTCATAACCACTTCTAGCGCCGATTGGCCCTTTTTATGGCTTTCTACCGGTATGCCCCTACCGTTATCCTCAATACTGATCGAAGCATCCGCATGCACCGTAACCTTAACCTCAGTGCAGTAACCCGCTAAGGATTCATCCACACTGTTATCCACAATTTCAAACACCAAATGGTGCAAGCCTCTTTCGCCCGTATCGCCTATGTACATGCCTGGACGCTTGCGTACAGCTTGCAGACCTTCTAAAACCTGAATGGCCTCAGCGGTGTATTGGTCTTTGGTGGGTTTTTCTATATGCGTAGTGTCTGTCATTCTGCATATGGCCTTTTTTCAAAAGCCCCCTGTTTAACCTGAAACACAAACCCCTCACCCTTAGCTTGAGATTTAGCAAAATTACCCGGCAAATCAGAATCCGTTGTAGTAATAAAAACCTGCTCTGAAGAGTTTGTTAAAAAATCCACCAACCAATTGCGTCTTTTAGAATCCAACTCACTAAAAACATCATCCAACAAAAACACGGGCTGCACAGCCTTAAGTTTATTCAGCAAAGCCTTTTGCGCCAACTTTAAAGCTAGGGTCAAAGCCCGTTGCTGCCCCTGAGAGCAATAAAACCTGGCGTTTTCACCATTAAACATAAGGCTAACATCATGCCGATGCGGGCCTGCTAAACTATAACCCACGCTTTGCTCCAGGTTTTTTAGCTCCTCCAAGCGCCCTAAAATAAGCTCTTTTACGCCGGCTTTTGGCAAGTCTAAAACACTGCGCGAGCTTACCAAGTAATCTACGTAAGTGTCCACTTTTTTGCCAAAAAACACCTCTCTACAAGCCTCTTGGTACAAGGGTTGAAGCTGTTTTAACGCCTCTATTCTGAGTAAGCTTAACTGGGTCGCAAGCTGAGCAAATTTACCGTTTATCTCTGCTAGCAAAAGCTCCATATCCGCATGCGGACCTTTTTGCTTTAAGGCCTTTAAAAGTGCGTTTTTGTTTTTAAGACACTTTGCAAAAGCCTCCACAATTCCATGGGGTGGGGTATGAGACAAAGCATAGGATGAGGGCAGTATGCCCACCACATCATCCACAAAAGCCCTACGCTCAGAAGCCCCTTGTTTTACTAAAGACAGGCTCTCAGGAGTAAAAGCCAGCGCCCTCTTGACCGAGGGTCTCGTTTGCCGCTTTTTTCCCTCCTTCCAACGCACTTCTAGTTTATGCGGCAGATCGTTTGCTACGAAATCCATTTTAACCAAAGCCGTGCCTTCAAAAGAGAGCCCATCAGGCCACAGAGGCTCTAAACCCCCAGCATCACTCAATGACTCCAACATAGGAAAACTCGCAGCACCTGCAGTGCTTCTAAAAGAGGCCCCGTTAAGCCCCACTGCTATTGATTCTAACAAGTTGGTCTTACCCTGACCATTAGAGCCTATAAAAATATTAAGCCGCGGATGAAAAAATAATTGCGCTTTAAGAATATTACGATACCGGCTCAGATAAATACTACGTATCCACACAAATCCTCAGCTATGCACAGGCATTACAATACACTTATGATCGTCTGAGCTGCCAGGAGTAAACACCCCCGGTGCAGAATCGCTCTCAAGACTCACCTTAACCTTTTGATCCTCTATCAGGCTCACAGCCTCTAAAACATAATGCGGATTAAACCCCACCCTTACGCCGCCTTCCTGTGGGTCTCTTACAATCTCAAGCTCATCCTCGGCTTCACCTGCACTAGGGTGAGAGAAACTTATACGCAGTTTTTCTCCCTCGATCGCAAAGTTCACACTGCAGTAGCTCTTTGTAGCCATAAGGGCTACCCTTTTAAGGGCATTAAAAAACGGCTCTCTTTCTACCAGAAAGCTTTTCCTACCCCCCGCAGCAGGTACTAGTCTCTCGTACTCAGGGTACTCCCCCTCTACCAGGCGAATTGAAAGCCTGGTACTGGGCGCTTGTAGCACGATCATTTGCTTGTTTACAAAAAGCTTCAGCTCCGACTCTTGGTGGAGCCCTTCTAGTAGATCCCGGATCTCTAAAACCCCCCGCCGCGGAATAATCACTCCATGGTCCAGGGTTTCGTTTTGCAGGCGAAAGGGTTTTTCAACATAGCTCAACCTAAAGCCATCTGTAGCCACCATGCGGGTGCTGTTTTGCGTGTGGTTTTTAAAAAACACACCGCTCAAGTAATACCGTGTTTCGTCTTTTAAAGTGCTAGAATGAGTTTTGCTGACCATGGCTTTTAACGCCTCTGTGTCGATAGGTACAAAGCACTCTTCCCCTAAAGGTTTTGTAGGGGGGAACTCCTTAGGGTCTATGCCCACAAGTTTAAAAAAGGCCTTAGCCTGACGGATTTCTAAAGATGCATCAACGCTTTTAATCTCTATTGGCTGCATATCTGATAGCTCATGCACTATATCGTAAAATTTACGCGCATTTACAGCATACTCCTGACCCTCTTTGTCACTCCCACCAAAAGACCGCAATTTGATAGGGATTTTTTCAATCAAGCTCGACTCTAAGTTGGTGGCGTAAACCTCAAGCTCTTCAGTGCTTAGGCTAAGACACACATTTTTAAGCACATCCAAGGTACTGCGCCTGTCTATCAACGACCGGCACCTTTTTAAGGCTGGTAATAAATCTGCTCTTTTTACACTAAACTGCAAAGCCTCACCCCGTAAAAAACCACCCCAATACCTCTACTAGCCCCGATACCTTACTAGTAGATCATTCTACCCAAGCAAGATACAAGACCAAGCTTTCGTGAATACACAAAAAATAATGCAATGCAAAAGTGTGTTTTTTAAGGCTCCTACGTCTTTGTTATTTTAAATATATAAACTAGTAGTAGTAGTAGGGGGCTGTGGATTTGTGGAAATATAATTTAACCAGCCAATATTATTTAATAAAAACGCAGCCCATTTTGTGGATAGCCTGTGTACAGAGTGTGGATTTATGTGGATAACTTGAGCCTATCCACACGTTATGCACAGGTTATCCACAAAATTATCCACAAAACTAAAAAAATTGTGGATAAAATGTGGATATCAGATTTAACCAGCCTGATATTAAAGGCTTTTTCGTCTCTTTTTAGCAGAACAAAGTTATCCACAATGCCAAAACCCAAGCACTTATCCACATTGTGGATAAACGCTGCTATTGGCCCGCCTGGTGAGACACAAAATGGGGGCACCTGATAAATAGCACCAGACTCCTCATACACCAAAGCTGTTATAAATCTGGGTTTCGATCTCTTGGAGCTCGTTTTGTAAAAGGCGCTTATTCAGCTCTACCTTACGCAGCGCGTTAATAACCGTAGAGTGGTCTTTGCCACCAAAAGCCTGGCCGATTTCGATAAGTGGGAGATCAAGAAATTTCCTTATAAGGTACATGGCCATTTGCCGGGAATGCACAATGCCCTTGCGTCTTGAGCTGCCTTTTAGTTCCTGCACCCTGACATCGTAGTAGTGGGCCACGCATTTTTGGATATCCTCCACAGAGATATGAAGCTGTTTTTTATGAGGGGCTAGGATTTCCTTAATGTGCGCCAGGTTATTAATAGAAATCCCCTGTAGGTCTGTAAAGGCTTTTACTTTTTTGAGATTGCCCTCTAATTCGCGTACAGACTGTTTGGATATTTGGGCGATATATTCCACAATATGAGGCTTTACGTTGATCTGCATCTCGCTGACTTTATTTTGTAAAATGGCCATACGGTGTTCAAGATCCGGCATTTTAATATCCGCAATAAAGCCCCCCTCCATACGGGTGCGTATGCGATCCCGCAGCCCTTCTATCATGTGCGGCATGCGGTCACTGGCAAAGGCCACCTGGCGACCACCATTTAAGAAACTGTTAAGCGTATAGAAAAACTCTTCCTGAAAGCGCTCTTTGCTGCCTAGTATTTGAATATCATCAATAAATAAAATATCGCATTCCTCGCGGTACCGAGCTCTAAAGGTGTTCATGTCTTTGCGTCTGAGGCACGAAATAAACTCGTTCAACATAGTTTCAGCATCGCAATAGCGTACGCAGAGGTCGGGAAAATGGCGTACAATATGGTTGCCCATAGCGTTGAGCAGATGGGTTTTTCCCAACCCTGAAGGCCCATAAATATATAGGGGGTTAAATGCTCGGTCAGAAGGGTTGCAAGCCACTCCATAGGCTGCACTATGGGCCACATCGTTGCTGGGGCCCTCTACAAAGGTATCAAAGGTCAGGCTCTCGTTTAGGGTCCTGAGCCAGAAGGATTTTTTCTTGTTAGACCTCGCAGACGACTTAACCCTAGCGGTAGGTTCCAAGCTTGCTGGGTTGGGCGTGGGGTTTGGCAAGGGTGAGGCTGCTTTTACGGGGTTTTGAGAGCCCTTGGCAGGGCCGTTAGAGGGCTGTTGGCTTTTGACAAAAGCCTCTGGTGAGAGCTGAAAATTCAGCTCAAAGGCCACGTTTGAGAGTTGGGTGCTAAGTTCAGATCGAATGTCTTTGAGTAGATTTTTAGTGATCTGATCCTGGTGCATTTGTGAGGGCACCCCAATAGAAAAACACAGCTTATCCCCAGGCTTCGGGGTATAGGATTTCAAATCCTGGCTATTTAGGAGCTGTGTTTGCTGAAAGCACATTCTGAGCAGCTTGGGCGCTCGAGCTAACACTGCGGTTTTGGTGCTGTCCCAGGCCTGGATGGGTGAAAAAGACACCTGTTCTGACAAAGCTTGTGAGGGCTTTGGTGGGGCTTGGGTAGCAATTTCATTAAAAAAAGACACAAAACAGTCTCACTCCCCAGGGCCATAGGAGGCTACAAAAAAATGCCGCGCCCGCCATGGGGCGCAAGGGGCCAGGGAAGCTTGGGTGTCCATGGCTTTGACGGGAGTGTGGTCGCCTTGGGCTTAGAGATCATCGCCCAAGGCTACAGGCTCATAGATCCCTTATAGGCCGCCACATGCTCTGTGGGACACTTGTCTACCTGATGGCCGTCCCTTCTCAGGGACTATCAGGTAGACTGCGTTCTGCCCAGAGAATGTGGCTAGCGCTCTAATTTAAATTGACAAAACAGGTGTGTTGAAAGAGTATCGACTCGAGGATCCTCTAAAACTGCCTTAGTGAGGTCGTGGCGCTGTAGGGTGGGCCTCAAAAAAAGAGGGACGAGCTTTAAAAAATGAAGCGTACGTATCAGCCCAGTAGAAGAAAGCGCAAAAACACCCACGGGTTTAGAAAGCGCATGCAAACCCGAAGTGGTCGCAAGGCTCTTTTGAGGCGTAGAGCCAAAGGCCGTGTGCGTTTGGTTGTTTTAACAGGCGGCAAGTAAAGTTTGTCAAAAATTGGGACCCTTACTGCGAGATCGGAGTTTAGGTCACTTTACAAAGAGGGTCGCAGGGTTTACCCCAGCTTCTGGCTGGTGGTGGTGTATAAGCAAAACCATTTAGAGGGCTTCCGTTTTGCTTGGTCAGTGCCTCGGTTTGTTGGCACGGCTGTGTTGCGTAATAAGTTCAAACGCTGGCTTAGGGCTTACTTGCGAACGCTTCAGCTAGAGGCTCAGCTAGAGCCCCGGTTAGAAACATACAAAAGTTCTTTTTCTGGGCGCGAATGTGATATAAGTTTCATCTTAAAAAGGGTAAAAGGCGAGCACTACAAAACGTTGTCATATTATGAGTTTACCAAAACTGTACAAAAAGGCCTTAAAGGGGTATTCCAAAACCGGCAAAAAAAACCCAACAAACCATGGCACAAAACCCGTTTTCCAAAAGCAAACTCAGGCTCAAAAATTTAACCTAGCAACTAAACTGCTTTTGTTGTTTATAAAAATGTATCAAACGTATTTTTCTATTTATTTGGGTGGACAGTGCAGGTTTTACCCCACCTGTTCTGCATATGCAGAGCAGGCTTTGCAAGAGGGTCCCTTTTTTACGGCAATAAAAAAAATTGCAACGCGTATTTTAAGATGTAACCCCCTTTGTAAGGGGGGTGTGGATTTTCCCCAATAAAATTGGCAAGCAAAATTGGCAAGCGGCAGATAATAAGCACAGACAAAAAGCTATAGATGAATAACAACGCAAACTTTATGGATTCTAGCACCCTAATTGCCATACTGCTTGTAGGTGCGGCGTGGTTTATGTGGCAAATGCACATGCAAAAAAAATATCCCCCACGCACTAAAACAGCCCCAAAAAAAATAGCAGCAAAAGTAGCAGCAGAGGTAAAAACAGCTAACCCTATGCCTGTAGATGGCTTAAATATGGGCCAATTTGTGCCTGGCAAAGCAAAGGCGCCTCAAAAAATAAAAGAGCATTTTTTAGTTTTTTCTAGCCCACAGCTAAATTTAAAAATTTCGTCCAAAGGCATGGGGATGGTGGACTTTTTTTTAAAAAAATACAAAAACCGCAAAATGGAACCCATGCGTCTGGGTATAGGAGGGGTGGGTATAGGGAGCGAGACCTCGCAGGCCTCGGTGCCACAGGCTTTTTCTACCTATGACCTTAATGGTGCTGCCATTGATTTTTCTATGGTGCAAAAAGACAAAAACAGCTTTTACGGTCAGGCTACAATGCCCTGGGGGTTAGTAGAAAAAACCATGCTCATTAACCCTGAAAGCTACAGCATAGATATTGTTACAAAAGTTAAATCTCCTAAAAACAACTTTTCTGGCTTAGCAGCTTATTTGTCTAAAGGTGTTGAAGAAAGCCTTAACCAGGGCGGGGGTTTTTTTGTTCCTTCTTTTGAGGTGCAAGAATTCGTTTTAATGCACGATAACAAAATTACAAGATGGAATGTCGACGAAAAAGTAACAGACAAAAGCATCAGCCACGTAAACACTGCGGCTTTAAGCACGCAGTATTTTGCTCAAATAATTTTTGATAAATCTAAAATAATAGCCGATGCTAAACCGCTATTAGCTCACAACAAAATGCTCATCAAGCTCGATTACAAACAGCTTTTGCCAGGGCAAGACTTTATGCTACACCACAGCGCTTTTATAGGGCCCAAAAAATACAAATACCTCCATGCTATAGATGACAAAATAACAAAAATTATCAACTTTGGATGGTTTAGCTTTTTTGCCAAATGGATACTGCTACTTATGCAATATTTTTACAAACTGGTGGGCAACTGGGGTGGGGCGGTGGTTATGCTCACCATAGTGGTTAGGATACTGGTACTGCCGTTTAATATTGTGTCTTATAGGTCCATGAGGCTAATGACCAAGATACAGCCGCTTATAAAAGAGGTTCAGAAAAAGTATAAAGACGACCCACAGGAACGCACCAGGCAGCTGACCCATATTATGCGTGAAAACAAGGCCAACCCCTTAATGGGCTGTTTGCCCATGTTTGTGCAAATACCCATATTTTTTGCCCTTTACAGGGTGCTGGCTTCAAGCATAGAGCTGTATCAGGCGCCATTTGTGCTGTGGATACACGACCTAAGTCTTAAAGACCCCTTTTATGTGCTGCCTCTTTTGGTGGGAGGGGCGTTTTTTGTTCAGCAAAAAATCACGCCCAGTACCTTGGATGATACCCAAAAAAAGGTGATGATGATAATGCCGTTTTTATTTACGATTTTAATGCTAGGATTGCCCAGTGGTTTAAGTTTATATATACTCGTGAGCACGGTTTTTGGCCTTGTGCAGCAGTATATTTTTACCAAAAGCACAGAGGCCAACGCCTAAGTTTTTAAAAGGAATATGCCCATATAACAGGTACATTAGGAGAAGAGGGTGAATTTTTTAAAAAAATTATTTGGTGCTAAAAGTTCTAATAAATATGAATCTCCCGAGCAGTATGTGGAGTTTTTTTTAGGCGGTGTTTTAGATCGCATGAACATACAGTGCTCTTTCGAAACCAAAGAAACAAAACACGGCGTTAGTGTGAGTTTGTTTGGGGAAGATGAAAATTTGCTGTATAAAAAAGACTGCCAACTGCTTGAGGCTCTTTATACGGTTGTACAAAAATCTATATGGAACAACTTTCCTAACGAAGGTATCAAGTTAGATATGGCAATTAGGGGCCAAAGGCAAAACAAAGAGCAAGACATGGCGAAAAAGGTAGAAGACGCCGTTAAAAAAGCCGACTCTACCAAAAGGCCTGTTTTTTTAGACAGCATGCCACCACAAGAGCGTAAGTTGGCGCATCGTCAAATAGAAAAACATGATCACATCCGCAGCCACTCTGTAGGAGAGGGCAGGTATAAAAAAATTAAAATCATACCTGCAAAAAAGACCTAGCAAACCATGCTCAAAAGCATTGGTACAATTTGCGCTCTTGCGACATCTACAAGAGGCGCCGTTTGTGTTGTGCGAATAAGTGGCCCTGAGTCGCTTGCAGTGGTCAAAAAGCATTGTGTTTTTTTACCTGTGTGCCCTGAGTCGCATAAAATCTATTACGGGCTGTTTAAAAGCGCCAAAGGCAGCGTGGTAGATGAAGTTTTAGTGGCATATTTTGCTAAAAAGCGCTCTTATACAGGCGATGAGCTGCTAGAGGTTTCTTGCCACGGGGGTGCAAGATGTGCACCCATGGTGATGGACATGCTTTTAGAGTCGGGCGCGCGTGTGGCAAATAAGGGCGAGTTTACGTATAGGGCGGTTTTAAATGGTAGAATCGATATGCTGCAGGCAGAAGGAGTTGCGGCTTTAATAGAAAGCAACAACGAGTGGATCCAAAAAACGGCATTACATCAATTAAGAGGTGTGTGGAGCAAAAAAATAAACGCCATAAAAAAAGAGCTCATACTTATGCAAGCCCATATAGAGGCAGGAATAGATTTTTCTGAAGAAGACATTGAGCCAGAAGGGGGGCAAGAGGTTAAAAAAAAGCTCAAAAAAATTCTATCCCAAGTAAACAAGTGGGTGCAAAGTTACAAGCTGGCAAAATCTTTTGGCAAAGGCATAAATCTATGTTTAGCGGGAGGGGTCAATGTGGGTAAATCTACACTGGCTAATGCCTTGCTGGGTGAAGAGCGGTCTATTGTAAGCCCATATGCCGGCACAACAAGAGACTACATTGTGTCACCTATTCAGGTGGAGGCTTGTACTATTAACATTATAGACACCGCAGGTATTAGAGGCCAAGCAAAAGAGATAGAAAAAATAGGCATAGAAAAATCCAAAACAAAAATCAAACAAGCAGCAATTGTGGCTATTGTTTTAGATCTGTCTTTTAAAAAAGATGCATCAAAAGAGCTTTTAAAAAGCTTAAAAAAAGAGCTTACAAAAGACCAAATGGTAATTTTAGTAGGCAACAAAGCCGATCAAGCAACTTGGAGCTTAAGCGATAAGGAGTTTCAAAAAATAACGGGATTAAATATTGTAGGGGTTTGCGAAATAAGCGCTTTAAAAAAGCAAAACATTAAAGATATAAAAACGATAATACGGACTGCTATAAGAGAGAAATTCATAGCATTTTCTACAGATGAGATTATTTTAAACGCGCGTCATTATGGTCTGTTTTTAGATATTAAAAATCATATAGCACAAGCTGTAGAAAGCTTAGAGCATATGGATGGCCAAACAGAGCTAATATCAGACAACCTAAAACAAGCAACGCACTCTATGGGTCAAATTTTAGGGCAAGAAATTAAAGACGACGTAGCAGACCAAATTTTTAAAAACTTTTGTTTAGGCAAATGAAACAAAAATTTGACCTAATTGTAGTCGGAGGTGGACATGCCGGTATAGAGGCTGCTCTTGCTGCTTTAAGGCTAGGGTGCAAGGTGGCCTTGGCAAGCAATAATTTGTCTCGCTTAGGCTATATGAGCTGTAATCCTAGTATTGGAGGCTTAGGCAAAGGCCACATGGTACGCGAGGTGGATGCATTAGGTGGTGCTATGGGTTTGGCTGCCGACACAAGCCGTTTGCAATTTAAAAAACTCAATGCAAAAAAAGGTCCTGCTGTTAGGGGGTCTCGTGTACAGTGCGATAAGTTTTTGTACACAAAGTTTATGCTGCAACACTTAAAAGCACAAAACCTAAAAATTTTAGACTGTGAGGTACAAAAGTTAATTCTTAAACAAGGACGCTGCTCAGGAGTAGTAACAAAAGCAGGCGAAGACATTTTTTCTAAATCAGTTGTTATATGTACGGGCACTTTTATGAGGGCTGTGTTGCATTTTGGGCTAAAGCAAATACCAGGCGGCCGCGTTGGTGACAAAGCCACTTGGGGCTTGTCGGATCAGTTGGTGCAGTTTGGATTCGAGGTAGCAAGGCTTAAAACTGGCACGCCGCCCAGAATAGCAGCCAATAGTGTTAAGTGGTCCGACCTAGAACCACAGTGGGGAGACAAGGATCATGAGAGTTTTCACTTTAAACACAGTATAAAAGGATTTGTATCTAAAAATAAAACCCTGCCATGCTATTTAACTTATACCAACTCAAAAACCCACGACATTATAAATCAGAATCTGAAAAGCTCTCCTTTGCATAAAGGAATTATAAAAGGCATAGGGCCTAGATATTGTCCTAGTATAGAAGACAAAATAGAGCGATTCCCTCAAAAAAACATGCACCAAAGTTTTTTAGAGCCCGAGGGTGTAGGAAGCGAGTTAATTTATGTACAAGGTCTTTCTACCAGTTTGCCAGAAGAGGTGCAGTATAAATTTTTGCGCACTATGCCGGGTTTGGACCAGGTGAAAATTGTGCAACCTGGTTATGCGGTGGAGTATGATTTTATTGTGCCCACACAGCTAAAAACCACACTCGAAACCAAAAACATAGAGTTTTTGTATTTGGCGGGCCAGGTTAATGGCACCAGTGGGTACGAAGAAGCGGCCGCGCAAGGCCTGTGGGCAGGTGCGTGTGCCGCACTAAAAATAAAGCAAAAAGAAGCCTTTTTCTTAAAAAGAAGCGAGGCCTATATGGGGGTTTTAGTAGATGACCTTATAACAAAAGGCGTGCGTGAGCCGTATAGAATGATGACCTCACGTGCAGAGCATAGGCTGTGCTTAAGGGAGGATAATGTTTTTGAAAGACTGGCGCAAAAATCTTTTAAATACGGACTAATAAGCCCTAAGGATTTTGCTTTAATCGAAGACGTTTTAACACAAAGAGCAAAGGCTAGAACTTTTTTAAATAGCAAGTTTGTGGTGCCTAGTAGTGCAAACAACAGTGCATTACAAAAACTTAGTACCCAGCCCATTAAAAAACCTTGCACACTGGCTGAGATTTTAAAAAGAAACGGTCTTAGCTACAAAGACCTACAAGTATTTGGTGCGCCGAGGCTTGCGGACTATGTTTATTATGCTGTAGAGGTTGAGGTTAAGTACGAGGGTTATATAAAAAGGCAAGAGGAATTTATAGCGCAGCTCGCTAGAGTAGAAAAAGCCGTGCTTCCTTTAGATTTGGACTACTCTAAGGTGCCAGGGCTTTCATCGGAAGAAATAGAAAAACTTCAAAAAATAAAACCCCACAATCTGGCCCAAGCTGGCAGAATTGAAGGAGTAAATCCAAGCGCATTGCAGACACTAGTTGTGTATATCAAAACACAATCTTGTGCTAAGAGACTATCGTAGTGTGTCAAATTGGGCCTTGTGGGGGTAGGTTTTGGGTCAAAATACCGAGCAGCTATTAAGAGGCTTCCAGAATGCTTTATGTTAACACGAAAATTCTTTTTCGGCCTTCTTATGCGCGTAAAAATTATGAAGGCATGCTAAAGCACATAAGCCCTGAGGGGGCTTTTATAGAGACCAATTTGCCTAAAAGCACAAAAAAACTCAGCATTACTTTGAGTGTTGCTAACTATCAACGTAAGATCGATGCCGAAATTATGGAGCATGGGCCCAAGGGTCTGAATATAAAGTTTACCTCCCTGGGTAACAAAGACATCCAAATGATAGATGATTTTATGTTTTTTGAAAAACACAATAAAAAATCTAAAAAAAATCTCCTGCACTACCTCCTACAAAAATTATGAAAAAAGAAAGCCCCTGCAACAAGCAGGAGCTCTCTAGTGTTGGGTGGCAAGCTGTACAGCACGAGGTGCTTATTGTAGTCGACAGCTTTCTATCTCGCAGTGCCTATAGCAATGGTCTTGCCTTTGGATTTTGGGCTTTCTTTTTTTGGCACCTCCAAAGTTAAAACACCATTTCTAAAGTGAGCCTCTATGGCATCTGAGTTAGCATTTTCAGGCAACCTGAAAGATCTCATAAATGCTCCATGTTGGTACTCTACATGGTCACCCTCTTTATAATGCACCTCGCGCTTGCCCTCGATTTTAACACTATCTTCTTGGGCGGTGATTGTAATGTCTTTTTCCTGCACGCCTGGCAGGTCCAAATTTAACAAATATTGTTTTTCTCTTTCAGCGAGATGCACCTTGGGGGCAAAAAAAGCCCGCTTAGCCTCTGTGGCAGACGAAGGCATATAGTCCATGCGCATTAAATTATCTAAAAGCCCTGTAGGGAAGACCCACTCTTTTTCATTAAACGGACTCAAAAAAGTCATACCATACCTCCTTTTTGTTTTTTAAAAAAGCACTTAGAGGGCCAGCCCTTTTAAAGTTTAAACCTGTCAGTTTAAGTGTGTGCTGTATAAAACAAATGTAAAGCTTAGAAAATAAAAAAAGACATGCGCGCTTATTTTTTAAATGCCACCTGATTAGCGCCTTTCCAAAGGCTTTCTAGGTGGTAAACAGGCCGTAAAAAGTCATAAAAAATATGCACTATCAAAACACCATAGTCTAAGACCACCCACCGGCCTTCGTTCAGCCCTTCTGTGGCTTGTGGCAAAAGGTTTTGGTTTTTTTTAAGATAATGGACAAAATGTTTGGCTATTGCCGTAACATGTACAAAATTCTTCCCAGAAGAAATAATCACATACGGCGATGAAAGATTAAGCTCACCTACGTCATAGGCGTAGGTCCGCATGGCTTTTTTTTCGCTTAAAATGTCTACGCAACTACACACCCAGGATAGATCATCTTGTGTGTCTTGATGGTCTTTTTGCAAAAGCTTTTCTGCCCGCATATCAGTAGACGAAAGAGGAACCTCCGGTAAATTAAGAAAAAATATTTTCCTTCCGCTAACTAAATTTAAGGTCTCATTTTTTGCATCATAAGCCACTACATGGGGTTTAATACTAGACGAAAGGCTCAGCATTTTGTTGTCACCCTTGTAGTGGCCTGCACGGTTTACTACCACAAGGTGCGCTAGGGACAGTATTTGATCAAAATCTTTCCATTTGCTGAAATTTTCAAAAACATCGCTACCCATAATAAGATAAAACTCTGTATCGGGCTCCTTAAGGTGCAGGTTATTTAATGTTACTATGCTGTAGCTGATGCCGCCTTTCTTTATTTCGCAATCAAGGACCTTAATAAAGTTAAACGGAGCACAAGCCAATCGTACAAGCTCTAGCCTTTTGTCATCTTGTGTATTGGTGGTGGATTTTAGAGGGTTTTGTGCGTTTGGTACTACATAAATGCTTTCAAAATTAAATTTTTCCTGCACCTTTTCAACAACATAAATATGACCTGAGTGCATAGGGTTAAAGCTTCCACCAAAAACACCTTTTTTTATTTTTGTCATTTTATAAAATGTTCCTTAAAAAAAGACTGTAGCTTTTGAATGTTGTTTTTGCTGTGAGATGAAAGACTACCCCACAACTTTGCGCCCCGTGATTTGAAGACTCGCTCTACCTTTAAAACATTGCTCTCACTTAAGAGGTCCGATTTGCTTAAAACGAGCACTTGGTCGAGCGAACATAATCTCCTCTCCCCATGCTTTTGATCGTAAAGCTCTATCTCCTTTTGCACGCAAAGATAGTTTTGCCACATTTTCTCTATGCCATTTTTTTCAAAAAAATAAGCACAATCTACCATGTGTAACAAAAGTTTTGTTCTTTCAATATGGCGCAAAAACTTATGCCCTAACCCAACATTCTTATGGGCGCCTTTGATTAGTCCAGGAGTATCAGCTAGCACGATAGACTCTCCATAATCTAGCGGCAAAACTCCTAACACAGGGCTCAAAGTGGTAAAGGGCCATGATCCAGAAGGACTTTGGGCTTTAGAAAGACAAGACAAAAGGGTAGACTTGCCAGCATTGGGTAAACCTATTAGCCCTACATGGGCGATCATTTTTAGCTCTAATTTTAGCTCTAGGCTTTTGGCTTTTTCGCCTGGCTGGGCATGTTTAGGAGCTTGGAGCCTAGGGTTTTTAAAGTGGGCATTACCCTTGCCTCCACGACCTCCTTTAAGAACACAAAAACTCTCTCCTGGCTTAAGGGAGCTGAGGTCTATGTGTTTGTCTTGGTGGTTGTCGCTACAGTGCAACACCGTTCCTTGTGGCACTTGTAGCACTAGGTCTTTGCCCTTTCGTCCAGTGCACTGACTAGAAGAACCGTTTGCGCCGTCTTGAGCTTTGTAAACTCTACGTTTAGATAAAAAATTTAAATCCGTTTTGTTGGGGTCGGTTTGAAAAAACACCCCCCCACCTGTGCCTCCATTTCCTCCATCAGGCCCTCCACGGGGCTGAAAGGCAGCGCGTTTAAAACTTACACACCCTTTGCCGCCCTTACCAGAAATCACACGTATCAAAACCTCGTCTACCAGCATAACGCGCTATACATAACACGAAGCAAGTTAGAGCGCTAGCAAGATCACTGGCGTGCGGTGTAGCCCCATTGGCAGCGCCTTTAGGCGCGTTAGCCAAGGAGGCAAGCAAGCCTCCAGTGATCTTGCGACCTATAAGTGCGTAAGCATAAAAGTGCACGGGGCTTTGACGGGCATGTCGCGGCCTTGGGCCTAAAGATCGCCCAAAGCCGCAGGCTCATAGATGCCTTATAGGCCGCCCAAAATTCTGTGGGACGCTTGCTCCTGTCGCGGCCACCTCCCTCTGGGAGGTTGCGCCAGGAGCGCCGCTTTATCCCAGAATTTTGGACTAGCACTCTAATAATGCTTATGCTTTACGTTTGAATCGGTCCAGGAGGCCGGCCTTTTTAGCAGCTGTTGTTTCTTCAGATGCGCTAGCTTGCGGAGCGTTTGTGGCAGGGTCTGAGGAACTTGACACAGCCTCCGGTGGCGGAGGTGGGGGAGTTTGGTCTTTTTGTTCCACCATTTGGGCAGAAGCAGGGGGAGCAGCTTCTTCGCTACTAGGAGCCCAAGGGCCTTGCAGGACCTGCTCTTTGGGATCGTGCTCTGTAGGTTCTTGCTGAGCGGGGGCCTGTGTTTGAATAGGCGGCGCCGCAGGTTCTGGGCTCAGCGCTGTTTCTGATTTGGGTGCAGGTGGCGTAAAATGTTGCGACGGAGCATTTGTTTGGGTGTTTTCATCTGCACCTCTACTCCATACAGCAGAGCTGCTGGTGTCTTCTGGGTTTGCGGTTTTGTTTGCAGTGTCTGCTGTGCTTTCAGGCGCTTTGGCAAAAACAGAAGCCCTCGCATTGGTGCTTGTTTTTACTGTATTGCGCCGCGCGCCACGCACCCATCCATTGTTTTGTGCTCCATGTGCAGAGGGCGGTTTTTTGATCTCTATAGAGGATTGAATTTTTTGCACTTCTTCTTTTGTAACAGCAGCTTTTTCTTTGCTGAGCTCTTGTTGCAAGTCACGCATATAAGCTTCGTATACGTTTTCTGCTATTTTGCCTTGCATGAAGAGGTTTTCTACATAGGATTTCATGGTAATCATACCTTCGTGTGAACCTGTTTGCAGGGCGGAAATAATCTGTGTGGTTTTGCCTTCGCGTATTAAGTTGGCTACAGCAGGAGTGTTAACTAAAATTTCAAAAGCCGCAACACGCCCTCCATTTTTAGCTGGTAAAAGAGTCTGAGCTACTACGTAGCTTAAACTCTCTGCCAATACAGTACGAACCTGAGCCTGCTGTGAGGCCGGGTAGGAGCTAATAATACGATCTGGAGTTTTGTGTGTGCTTCCCACGTGCAGTGTGGCAAATACAATGTGTCCTGTTTCTGCAGCTGTCATGGCAAGGCCCATGGTTTCAGAGTCTCGCATCTCACCTACTAGAATGACATCTGGGTCTTCTCGCAGGGCCGACCTTAGTCCGTCGGCAAAACTTACAACGTGTTGCCCGATTTCGCGTTGATTGACTAAAGAGTTTTTACTTTTGTGCAAAATCTCAATCGGGTCTTCTAGAGTTAAAATATGTTTTGGATAATTGGTGTTAATTTCGTCCAGCAAAGCGGCTAATGTGGTGGTTTTACCAGATCCTGTAGGTCCCACAACAAGCACAAGGCCGTGTTGCATGTGCACAATACCACGCAGGGCATTGGGCAGGTTCAGCTCAGTAAAACTAGATGGGTTAACGGGTAGGGCCCTAAAAACTGCACCCATGCCGTTTTCTTGCAGAAACAAATTGCAACGAAAACGAGCTATTCCTGGTAACATAATGGCACAGTCTAGGGCCATGTTTTCTTCAAAGTTTTTTATTTGGTGTTTGCTCAAAAGGTCGTGCGTCATGGAGCGTATAGCCTCGTGATTAAGCGGTGCACTGTTATGTTGTGTGATTTTTCCGTGAATGCGCATACAAGGTGGCATTCCTGCACTAAGGTGTAAATCAGAGCCTTTATTATCAACCAAAGTTTTTAAAAGTGCATGCATAGGGTGCATATGAGGACCTCATAGAAATAAAGAACTTTATAAACGCGTCGGTTGTTGTGCTAAAAACATTAACACTAATGGGCTTCGAACCAGTTGTTTCCGACAAAATGTTGGCATTTCAGGGGCACGTGCAGGTTTGCGGCAGATTCCATTAGGTTTACAATTTTTTGGATCTCGCTATTCTCAGTGGTGCCCAATTCAAATAACAGCTCGTCATGCACTTGCAGCACCATAGGCACAGTTGTTTGGTCAAAAAGCAGCAGCATGGCCTTTTTAACAATATCACTTGCAGCGGATTGTATTGGCATATTAACAGCTGCGCGCTGGGCAAAGCTGCGCCTGGCATGGTTTGAGGACGCAAGATCTGGCAAAGGGCGCCTTCTGCCGAACATATTTTCTACAAAAAGGTGTTTTTTGGCAAAATCCAAGGTGTCTTCAATATAGACACGTATGCCGGGAAATTTTGAAAAATAGCCCTCTATGAGCTCTTTGGCTCGTGCTTTGGAGATTCCTAAGCTTTTAGCCAGACCAAAGGCTCCTTGGCCATACACGATGCCAAAATTTACTCCCTTTGCTATGCGCCTTTGTTCTGGTGTGACACTGGAGACCTGTTTTTGAAATATAGCAGCCGCAGTAGAAGCATGAATATCTTGCCCGCTATCAAAAGCCATACAAAGCCCAGGGTCTTTTGTGATGTGCGCCAAAACACGAAGCTCAATTTGTGAGTAGTCCACACACAATAGGTGCTTTTTTGGTGGAGCTATAAAGGCTTTTCGTATGTCTCTTCCCAAAGCGGTTCTTATGGGTATGTTTTGTAAATTAGGTTCTGTGCTAGATAGCCTTCCAGTAGTAGTTAGGGCCTGTTTAAAGCATGTGCGCACACGATGGGTGTGAGGATCAGCAAATTGTGGCAAGGCTTTAATATACGTAGAGAGCAATTTGCTTAGCTCTCGGTGTTCTATTATTAAAGCAATCGCCGCGTGCTTAGTTTTAAGTTCCTGGAGCACGCTAGAGTGTGTAGAAAAGGCTTGGGTTTTGGTTTTTTTAGTGGGTGGCAATTTGAGATGTTCAAAAAGCGCATGGCTGAGTTGTTTGGGGCTGTTAATATTAAACTCTAATCCTATAGATGTGGTGATTTCTTTTTCTAAAATATGCAGTCTTTTTTGCAGCTGATCTTCTTGGTTCTTTAGCTCTTTTGGGTCAATCAAAACCCCACTAAGCTCTATGGAATAAAGCACAGGCACAAGAGGTAGCTCTAAAAACTGGTAAATGTCTAAGGTTTGCCTTTGCTTGAGCTTATCTGTTAAAAGCGGTTCCAAGAGCAGGGCTTGTTGCAAGCACACAAAGCCCGAGGGGTTTGGAGGAAGCCCTTGGCCAAGATAGAGCTTGCAAATTTGATCAAGGGTTTTTATTTCTTTTCCTTCCAAAATATAAGCCAAAAGCATAAGGTCACACCCAGCGCGCAAGGGTTTTGGTATTTTTAAATTGTGCCACAAGGCCTTGATGTCAAAAGTTTTAATGGCAATGTCTTTTTCTAAAAACACGGCGCCCAACTGCTCTTTTACATGCGAGGAGTCCGAAACGCGGCAGGCTTTGTTCTTTTGCTCCGGCGCCCAACCTCCTAGAACCCAATCTGTGTTATCTTTAAAAATCCATACGCTTCCTTTTGTGGGAAGGTTTTTTCGTATTTGATCCATGCTCCACAAAGGCGGACGCTCTTTTAGAGTTGCAGGTTCTGGAGGATGAGTCGCATTTTGCGAGAGATTTAGTTTTTTAATATGTGATTGGAACTCAAGCTTTTTTAATAGCGGCAGCAAATTTTTTTCTTGCATGGGTTTAAGTGCCAGGTCTTTTAAAGGGTCAATTTTGAGGTTAAGATTTTTTTGCAGCTGCACCAATTTTTGGGCCTCAAGGGCCGAGGCGCGCCCATTTTGTAACTTAGTTTTGGTGCTGCTTTCAGGCATGGCATCAAGCCCTTGCCACAAGCCTGCGAGGCTTTTGTATTGTTTTAAGAGCTTTTGAGCGCCTTTGGGTCCTATACCTTTGACGCCTGCAATGTTGTCGCTGGAGTCCCCTACAAGGGACTGATAATCCACAAACTGCTCCGGCGTGACGCCCCATTTGTCAAAGACCTCCTTGGGGCCATAGGATAGGTTTTTCATAGTGTCGTACAAAAAAACTCCGCCGCTAACCAGCTGGGCAAAGTCTTTATCTCCACTTACTATTACAACATCTAAGCCTGCTTTTTCTCCCCAGGTGCTAAGTGTGCTTATGATGTCATCCGCTTCGAAGCCTTTTTTGTCTAATGTGGCGATGCCGAGCGCTTCAATCAAGGGCCTTACGTAGGGGATTTGTTCTAAAAGCTCCTCAGGTGTTTCTCCGCGATTGGCTTTGTAAAGAGGGCTGATTTTTTTTCTAAAAGAGTCTTCATGCCGGTCAAAACAGTAGGCCATAAGAAAAGGGCGCAAACCTCTAGGGTCTGGCTCTTTTAGTAACTTAAGGCTCATATTTAAAAATCCTAGCAACGCATGGGTGTGTAGTCCCTTAGAGTTTGTGAGGGGTGGCAGTGCGTGGTAGGACCGAAAGAGCAAGTTGCTTGCATCGACTAGGTAGAGGGCTTTTTTTTGAGGGTTTTTGTTCATAAACCTGGGCCCTTTGTCCATTGCTAACAAACGCACTAACGATGACAAGCATAGCCCTTATAGCTTAAACTGAGCAAGAAAGGGGTTAAGGCATGGTGTGGATGTCGCAGCTGTGCGCGCGGCTGATTTCTTGGTTGCGTGGGGCTTATATGCTGCTGCACAGACCCACCATTGTGCTAAGGCTCTGCCTGCTGATGGCTTTTGTTAATTTAGTGCTAGATGCCAGCTTGTTTCAGTATATGAGCTTGCGCATGGACTCTAAAAACATTCAAGCCCAAATTATACAGCACCACAAAGAGCTGCTGAGCTTGAGGCGCCAGATTATTTTGGCCAAAGAGCCCTATTTTATAGAGATCAAAGCCATTGATACCTTTAACCTTGCTGCGCCTAACCACTTGGTTTATGTATTTACACAATGACCTGGGCTTGGTACAAGCTAGTGAGGCCCATGCGTGCGCCTTTGTGCAAGCAGGGCCTTAAGCATAGGGCAGTAGCTCAGCTGGTAGAGCGACGGACTCCAAATCCGTAGGTCGCGGGTTCGATCCCTGTCTGCCCTGCCAAAGCTTGTGAAGCATTAGAGCGCTAGCCCAAAATTCTGGGATAAAGCGGCGCTCCTGGCGCAACCTCCGTGCGTAAGCATAAAAGTGCCAACAAAAAAGCGTGAGCATAAAAGTGTTAGTGAGGGTGCCCTGGCCGGAGAGCGCAGCCGAGTGAGCACTTTCATGTGCGCAAGGCAAGCGGTCCATGCCAGGGCGCCCTCACGTGCTGGATAGCTTCTGTCTTCAGCCCTACGCAGTCCAGCTGATAGCACCTTTAGGTGCGGGCCATCTACGAGAGTGTGTACGCTTTGGACCTACAGATCGTCCAAAGCTATCGGCGCGTTGATAGCTGTCTAGCGCGCAAAAACACTTTGAATGAGAACCTCGCTTGCCACCTTGGCTGGTGCCCCTTGCAGGGGCTGCCAATGTGTCTGCGCCTCTAATCAAAGTGTTTTTGCTGGCGCTTTTATCCTTACGGGGCAAGTGGTATTGACTGAAGCATTTTTGTGCACTAGACAGCTAGAGGTGGCCGCGACAGGAGCAAGCGTCCCACAGAATTTGGGGCGGCCTATAAGGTTGTGTTAGGAGAGATGCCCGAGTGGCTAAAGGGGGCGGGCTGTAAACCCGCTGGCTTCGGCCTACGTAGGTTCGAATCCTACTCTCTCCACCATGCGCAAGCATCAGAGTGCTAGCCACATGTTCTGGGCTAAGTGCGTAAGCATAAAAGTGTTAGTGAGGGCGCCATGGCCGGAGAGCGCCGCCGATTGCGCACCTTCAGGTGCACAAGGCAAGCGGTCCATGCCAGGGCGCCCTCACGTGCTGGATAAAGCGCAGTCTCCCTGATAGTCCCTGCTAAGGGACGGCCATCAGGGAGATAAGCGCCCCACAGAACATGTGGCGGCCCATGAAGCTACTACGAGCCTGTAGCCTTGGGCGATCTCTAGGCCCAAGGCGACCAGATTTTCGTATTAGACCGGCCGTCTCTTAACGAAAGTGTGGCCAATCGAGCACGCTCTAAATTCTTGGAAATAGCGCCTTTTTTGGGGTTTGGACTTGCCAGTTTTTTTGACCCCAAGCCGCTAAATGCTCTTGCCACATGCTGTGTGCATTTTGTGTGGATACAGTAACACCCAGGCAGCTCAGTAGCTCCTGGGATTTCGCGGGCATAATGGGCCACAAAGCCACGCCCAGAACCCGCAGTGTGTCGCATGCCGTGCACAGCACCTGTAGCCCCTCTTGTTTGCTGGAGTCGTTTTTGAGCAACTTCCAGGGGGCGTATTTTTCTAAATATAAGTTGGCCAGTTTAGTAATGTTGCTTATGTCAGTAGTAATTTGGCTGAGCCTGTGCGCCTTGACATTTAAGGGCACAGTGTCCTTTAGAGCGAGGCATTGTTTTTTTAGCTCCATAGCCTCAATGGATCTGGTGTCAATGCCGCGCGCAGCATCAGAAGCCGCGTCCTTAGGAGTTAAATGCTTTTGCATAAGTTTAAGCGTTCTACTTAATAAGTTGCCCAGTTTATTGGCTAGCTCGGCATTTATAAACTGCAAAACTAGCTCTTGGCTGATGGGAGTGTCTTCTTTCCACGGTCCGCAGCATATGAGATAGTACCTCAAGGGGTCGGGGCCACCTAGCATTTGGCACATATCGGTGCAAGACATCACACTGCCTGTACTTTTGCTCATTTTGGCTTTATCTTTGTTGAGTAACCACCCATGCACTAGCAGTGTATCGGGGAGCTTAAGCCCCAACGCCATAAGCATAGAGGGCCAGTAAACCCCATGGGTTATCAGAATGTCTTTGCCCAAAAGCTGCTTTACTTGGGCTGTGACCCACCATTTTTCAAGTAAGTTAGCATCATACGCAAGGCCTGTGGCGCTCGCGTAATTTAGCAAGGCATCAAACCATACATAGGTGACGTAGTTTTTGTCAAAGGGCAGCTCTATCCCCCATGTGAGGCGCGTTTTGGGCCTGCTAATGCAAAGGTCTTCTAGTGGGTTTTGTAAAAATCCTATTAGCTCGTTTCTTTTGCTTATAGGCTCAACCGATGTGGGGTGAGTTTGATAGTGCTGTAAAAGCCGCTCCCTAAAAGTAGACATTTTAAAAAAATAGTTTTTTTCTATAATTTTTTCTACTGGCCTGCCTGTTGGGCTAAGGCCGTTTTTTAATTCACTTTGTTTATAAAAAATTTCATCCGCCATGCAGTACCAGCCCTCGTAGGTGCTTTCGTAAATAAGCTCCTTTGCAAAAAGCTGTTGCAAAATAGTTTGTACTACTTTTTTGTGCTGAGGGTGGGACGTTCTAAAAAACACATCGTACTCTATGCCAAGCTCCTGCCAAGTTTGCTTAAATACTTTAGCCATTTGATCGCAGTGTTCTTGTGGATCAAGCTTGTTACTAAGAGCAGCTTTTTGTACTTTTTGTCCATGCTCATCTACACCAGTTAAAAATAAGCTCTCCCAGCCAAGCAATTTATGGTAACGGTGCAAAACATCAGCACACAAGGTGGTGTAAGCAGATCCCATGTGGGGCGCATCGTTTACATAGTAAAGCGGAGTGGTAATATAAGACTTCACAATGTTTTAAGCACGCGCTTAAGCTCAGGCTCTAGCTCTTGCCAGTTTGGGTTAAGTTGCAGTTGTCCCTGGGTGCGCACAAGGTTGCCTCCTCCGCGCCCGCCAAAGTGGGATTTTAAAGTCTCAAATACCGTTTTAGCACCAAGGGGTGATTTTTCTTGTGCCAACACCAGGGTCTTGGTGGGGCCTTTAGGTTGCTTGAGTAGCACAACAACAACGGGGTGATTTTTTAATAGCCCTTGGAAAGCGCCAGGGTCTATTTTGGAGCTTACTACATCGCTGCGCCAAAGGCCCAAGCTGTGTCCGCTTTGGCTTGTAACATTAAAATGCTCTTTTGATTTAAGCAGGTTTTCGATTTGTTTTTGGTTTTGTATTTGTAGGGCTTGTTTTTTAAGCTGAGTGTTTTCTTCCTGCAAGGCCGCACACTTATCAGCTAAAAATTTACCTAAAGCGGCATTAGCGGCGCGCCCTTTGCGGACAAAGCCTAAAGGCTCTTGCAAGGCGTCTAAAACCCGCAAGTGGCTTATAGCGTACTGCACTGCTGTTATCGCACTAATAGCCTCTATGCGCCTTGTGCCCGCGCCGATGCTACTTTCGCTCACAATAACAAAAGCTCCAATCTGGCGGGTGTTTTCTACATGGGTGCCACCGCAAAGCTCAAAGCTTTGCCCAAAGCGCAATGTGCGTACACGAGGCGAGTACTCTTGCTCGGGCAAAGTAATAGCACCTGTTTGGGTGGCTTGTTCAAAGTCCATTTCTTGTGCTTGCACAGGGTGCGCCGCTTGTATTTGGGCCATTACGTGGTCTTCTAATTGCTTAAGTTCTTGAGAGCCTACAGGTTTAGGGTGCCTAAAATCAAACCTCAAATACTCCGGCCCCACAAAAGAACCTGCTTGCACTATGTGGGAGCCGAGCGTTCCGCGTAAAGCGTGGTTTAGCAAGTGCGTGGCTGAGTGGTTGCAGGCTGTAAGAAACCTTGTTTTAGCACAAACCTGTTGGTGCACGTTTTGCAAAGCCTCAAAAAAGCCATCAACGACTTTGGCTTTTACAATGTGCAAAGTGTTTTGTTTTTCGCAGCCTAATACCTTAGCTGTTCCGGTAGAGCTTTTAAAAGTTCCTTGATCGGCAACTTGTCCTCCGCCCGTAGAGTAGAAAGGGGTTTTATCAAATACAAAATACCCTATTTGGTCTTTTTGGGGGCGCACAGGGTGGCAAAGTGTCAGTGTGCTTTTTCGTGTTTCTAAATCTTTATAGCCTATAAATTGGGTGGGGGGTTGCTTTTGTGCAGTGGCTAAAAACTCAGGCGGCATACTGGCCTCAGGCCCCTTTTGCCCCTGCCATGTGGCACGGGACTGTGCGCTGGAGGTTCTTTTAACTTTTTCAAAAGCCTTTTTGTCTATATCTAAGTGCCAGTGTTTTTTGGCTTCATTTTGTACAATATCAACAGGCAGGCCGTAGGTTTCGTAAAGTTTAAACACGGCCTCTCCTGATAACTTGGTGTGATTTTGGGAGCGCGCTTTTTCGCATGCAGTGTTAAGAAATTTTAGCCCGCGACTAAGTGTGTGCGTAAAGGCCCTTGCTTCTTCTTGGCAGGTGTTAATAATGGTGTTTTGGTTTTGTTTTAGTCTGGGGTAACTTACCTGCATACTGCTGATGCAGTTTTTAATCATATCCACAAACGCGCCAGGCTTTAGTGACCTTTGCTTAAGCCAGTCATGCTCGGCCTTAAGTGCACGCCTTAAAATGCGTCTTAGCACGTAGCCACGGCCATCGTTAGATGGGAACACTCCATCATCTATTAAAAAACAAGCGGCCCTTGCGTGGTCTGCCATAATGAGCAGCTCACTTGCGGTGCTTGTTGCAGAAAGATCTTTGATTATAGAGGTAAAAAGCGTGGTTGAGTAATTTGATATATCCTTTGCACTCCATTTGTTGCTTTTGTAGTGCGGCGCACGCACAAAATCCACAACAGCTGCAAGGCGCTCTAAGCCCATGCCGGTGTCGATGCAAGGCGTGGGCAAGGGAGTTTGGGTGCCGTTTTGTTCTTCGTTAAACTCCATAAATACCAGGTTCCATAATTCCAAAGCGAGGGCCTCAAGCTCTTGAGGGGATGCAATATTTTGTGGCCCAAAATAAATCTCACTACATGGCCCACAGGGTCCGGTTTGGCCCATGCGCCAAAAGTTGTCTGTTTCGCCGAGTTTAAAGATGCGCTCTTGTGGCATATGGGATTGCCAAAGGGCGTAGCTTTCGGTGTCTTTTTCAAAGACAGAGGCATACAGATGCTGGGTAGGTAGAGATAGGGTTTGGGTTAAAAACTCCCACGCATAGAGAATGGCTTGTTTTTTACCATAACCTCCGAAAGAAAAATTACCCATCATTTCAAAAAAAGTATGGTGCCGTGGCGTGTGGCCTACGTTTTCTAAATCGTTGTGTTTGCCTCCTGCGCGCATGCACTTTTGTATACTGACCAGGTTGGGAGGGCTTGGGGCAGGGGCGTGGCCCAAAAAAATGTCCTTAAATGGGTTCATACCGGCGTTAGTAAAAATAAGCGAGGGGTCGTTTTGGGGCACAAGCGAGTGGCTGTCTACCCACTGGTGCGAGCGGTGCGTAAAAAACTGCCTAAACGCCTTGCGGAGTTCCTCGTGCTGTAAGGGTGAGGTGCTCATAGTTCTCCACTTATATCTCGCGTAGGGTTTGTGTATCAAAGCCCCGTCTACTGAGCCACTGTTGCAGCTTGGTGCGTTCTAGGCTAGAGAGCCGCGCTACTGCGTTTGTATCAAGGTTTTTCTTGATTTGTAATAAAATTAAAGCTTTTTGCCTCTCAAGCGCAGCGTCAAAAGGGGTGGGAGGTAGGCCTTTTTGGCGCAGGTAGTGCTGAATATAGTGATGCCCTTTGTGCCTTTGCGATAAGGCCCTGTGGTGTTGCAGGCTGAGTTCTTGTGGGGGTTTGATAATTTTTTTGTCCATGGCTCTTTCTATAGCCCACTTCGTGTCTTGGGGGGGGTGGCCTTTTTGGGTGAGTTTTTGTTTTAGCTCTAAGGGGCTGTGGTCGCGTATGGAGAGCAGCTGCAGCACCTTGTGCCAGGCTTTAGCTTGTAAAGGGGTGGGCTTAAGCATGCTGGCGTTTTGTTGGACAGATGCCTGCAAAAGGCGCTGTTAGTGCGTTAAAAACTATTTAATTTCCTTGTGCAATGTATGGCGCCGTAAAAAGGGGTTGTATTTTTTCTTTTCCAAACGCTCCGGATGGGTTTGGAAGTTTTTTTTAGTGGTATAACGCGACGGACTGGCCCCTTGTTTTCTGGCCTCCGTGCACTCGAGAGTAATAATCCTTACGCGACCCTTTTTCTTAGCCATAAACTATGGATTTATACATAGGCCCTCAATATGTCAACCACATCTATGCAGCTTGCGCGGCTACGACGCGCTTGTCGAGGGCTTTTATGTTTTTAAACTTCACGCCAAAGTAGCACAGCCCCTCTTGGTTTTTTTGTGGGTCTCCTGGTTTTTCGTATACAATTTCGCACATGGCGGCAAAGGCTGGCACTCCTTGGTGGGGCCTAAAGTGCACGTATAGTGCTTGCCCCACTTCGAGGTCGGTAGCCTCTGATATAGCCAGGCAGGCACCCCCCTCGCTTATGTCTATAGATTGTGCAGAGTGCACATGGGTGTGATCATGCACCAAGCAGGTGCCATTGTAGCGCGAGCGCTGGTTCTTGCGGTTTGAGAACAGGCGTTTAAAATTGTAAACAAAGCCCGGCTTATAGGCTTCGACATTGTCTTTAGCAAACTCTTTAAACGTATTGACCCGGCACCAGTTTTCTAGCCCTGGGTGCCATGCGTAGTCGTTTGGCGCTAGTTCGCCTCGTTTAAGGTGCATAAAAACGTCCTCCACACTAATGGGACCTATGGAGTTGCCTTTTATCAAAACGTGGTACTGCTTACTGCGCATTCAGCGTGCCTCCTCATTGTGTAAGAGTAATGTTTATACGTACAGACCGTGGTACACAGACCTTGGTCTGGGTATTTTTTAATTATAACTGTAGCTTTCGGTTTGTAAGAGCTTTTGTGTGTGCTGGGTGTTTTAGTTTGAATCACTTTTGTTCTGCAAACAAAATCCGTGCCAAAAAAGCCGATCTTTTTGTACGGTACCGGCTCGACTGTTTGCTGCTGTTACTCACAAGGGGGAGTTTTTTATAATGTTTAGGCAAAAATTGGCTTTTTGGTCTGTTGTGGGCTTGTGTGCCATTTTTTTTGTAGCATGCGGTGATGACAAAAAAACCAACACCTTGCAGCAGGCATCAACCGACTGCGCATCTGGCGGCGCGTGCAGCGCGGCTTATGGTTTGGGTTTGGATATTGCCATACCCGCCAGTGACCAGTTTAAGGGCACTAGCAATAAGGTTAATTTGCTTGAGCTGGCAAAGAGCATGCTTGAGGGTCTAAAGGTGAGCAACACGGACCCTAAAGCTTTTTCTGTCACCTTAACAAGCGGCGAGGCCGATGATGTCTTTGATAGCGAATTGTTAGGTGGGGATACAGGGCTACGCGTGTCAGGCGCAAAGCAGATAAAAGGGGGCGCTTTTTACATTTATAAAATCACCACCAAAAAAAACGCCAACAAAGAGCACTTTTTTGTTGAAGAACAAGACGACTTGCTGCTTTTTAATGAAATCGCATCCCAAAATAAAGGCAAAGCTATGTCCGCGTGGAAGCAAGGAGACACACAGGCCTCTACCGAAGGGGCTTTGCTTGTGCTACCTGCCAGCGAGGGCGTAACGGTAACATCAGAGACCGAGGGCGAAAAAATCCGTATCACAGTAAAAGGTGGATCCAAGATCCAAACACGCTATTTGGCCCTTTATGCGCATTGGGTAAATAATGGCTCAGCAGGGTTTACTTTGCATGCGGGCTCTGACGAATTAGAGATCAGCCAGGAC
Organism: Bdellovibrionales bacterium; assembly: GCA_965116155.1. Classification (GTDB taxonomy): domain Bacteria; phylum Bdellovibrionota; class Bdellovibrionia; order Bdellovibrionales; family UBA1609. Next base: position 1,097,190 of record OZ220488.1, on the reverse strand, counting down.
GAATCAGACGATGACGAAGATGACGACGACGACGAAGATGATGACGATGACGATAATTAAGCACGCTCTTTGGCTTGGTGGGAGGCGTTTTTAATTTCTAAAATTGTCACCAGGCTTATAATACTTACGCCAAGCACGATGCCTACATCGGCAATATTAAACGCCGGCCATACGAAGTCTTTGTAATGCAGTTCTAAAAAATCCACCACATACCCTAAACGGAGCCTGTCGGCGTAGTTACCCAAAGCTCCCCCGGCTATTAGCGAAAGGGCTGTAATTTGCAGCCTGTCTCTTTCGCTAAGGCTCTGCAGTATTACAATAATTATCACCACCGCAACAGGCGGCATAGAAAGAAAAAACACATTCCGCACCAGCGGCCAGGCCTCGCTTAGTCCCGGCCATATATTGTGTAGCACGGGCCAGTTGTCGCGCAAAATGCCAAACGCCGCCCCAGTGTTGCGTACGTAAGTGAGATTAAAAAATCCTGGTATAACTTTGATGTTTTCATGCAGTAAAAAATGGGTGTGCACATAAATTTTGGTCAATTGATCAAAAGATATAAACACTCCCGTAAGCGACAAAAGCACAAGGTATTTGTTTTTTAATGCTCCCATATTACTTGGTAGCTCCTTTTTGTTGGTCCAAAGCCTCTACACACTTAGGGCACAAGCTATTTGGGGTCTCGTGATAATGCCAGCAGCGTGGGCATTTTTTGCCCTCGGCTTTTGTTACAGTCACATTCAGCGTATCTCCCTCTTGCAGTGAAGTTTGCGACACAATCAGCCAGCTGTTTAGTGCCGCTTTATGCGCCGTAAAGCTTTGCATTTGGAGGCTGTTAGGGGGGGCTACAATTTGTACCTGCGCCTCTAGGCTAGAGCCGATGGTTTTTTGCTCACGCATCAGCTCGCATTGTTTTAACACCTGCGTCCTCAATGCTAGCAAGGGAGCAAATGCAGCATCTATCTGAGGTCTGTGCCACTCTTGTGGGGGTGGCGATATGGGAACCTGAAACACACTAGAGCGTTTGTTAGCTTGCAGCGAGGCAGAGGCGAGCGGCATATGCTGGTAGCATTCTTCTGACAAAAAGCTCACAACCGGTGCCATAAGAGGCACTAAAGTCTGCAAGTGGTGGTAGAGGGCGCTTTGGCAAGAGCGCCTCCTGTGGCCGCGCGAGTAAGCGGTATAAAGGCAGTCTTTTAATATATCCAAATACAAAGCCGAAAGCTGCGTGGTAAAAAAACCACTCAGCAGCTGGTACAGGCGACAAAAGTTGTAAGCCTCATAGGCTGCAAGGGCTTCGGTGCACAATTTATGCAATTGCATAAGAGCCCACTGGTCGATGGGGTGCATTTTTTGAACCGGCACAAGGTCTTGGTCTGGTGCGAAATCGTACAAATTAGCCAGCAAAAACCGCAGCACATTGCGAAAACGTCTATAAGTTTCGCGCACGCGGTCCAGGGTTTGTTGAGAGAATTTAATATCCTGCCCGTAGTCTTCGCAGGCCACCCAGAGCCGTAGTATTTCAGCCCCGTGTTGGTTAATGATTTTTTCAGGGTCGACCACGTTGCCGGCACTTTTACTCATTTTGCGGCCTTTAGAGTCGTTGACAAAACCATGCGTCAATAAGGCCTTGTAGGGAGTGTGGCCATAGGCGGCTACGCTGCTTAACAAGCTGGTTAAAAACCACCCCCTGTGCTGGTCGCTGCCCTCAAGGTACAAGTCGCACTGGGGGGTTTTAAAATCTTTATGCTCAGCCCCTACACAGCTATGTGCGGCGCCGCTATCGAACCAGACATCCATGATGTCTTTGCCAGGGTAAAACTCTGTGCTCGGGCAATTAGAGCACTGGTGGCCAGCGGTAAACTCTGCGGCTGGAGTATCATAAAAAGCTGCCGAGGCCTGAGGGTGCTGCGCTGTTGCGTCTGCCACTTTTTGGATAATATCAAAATTTAAAAGCGGCGTATGGCAGTGCTGGCAATAAAATACTGGTACAGGCACTCCCCAACTGCGTTGCCGGCTAAGGCACCAATCGGGAGCATTTTGTAGCATGGCTTTAAGCCGCCGCTTGCCCCAGGAGGGGGTAAACTGTATGTGTTCAAGCTCCTTTAAAGCCTGCGCTCTTAAGCTTGTTCCGTGTCCATCACTGGCGCTACCCATTTTTAAAAACCATTGTGGGGTCGACAAAAACACCAGCGGGCTCAAGGTGCGTGGATTATGGGGGTAGCTGTGTTTTAGTGTGTGTGTGCCAAACAGGCGGCCAGCCAATTGGTTTAAAATTTGATCCAATACTTTGGTGTAGTGCTCACCTGCAAATTCAGGCACCTGGTGCTTGTATACGCCTTTAGTATCGATATGACTCTCAAGGGGCAATTTGTAGCGCACGCCCACATGGTGATCGTCCATACCGTGACCGGGTGCGGTGTGTACGCAGGCGGTGCCGGTGTCGAGTGTTACATGCTCTCCCAAAACAACGGGGACTTCTTTTGTGGCAAACAAAGGGTGCTGAAGCTTTAGCCCCTCAAGCTTTCCCCCCGGTACAGCAGAAAGGTCTAGGTGCGTGAGCGTGGTTTGGGTGTTGTTTTGTATTTGCTCTAAGAGCTGTGGGGCAAAAATTAATACTTCGTCCTGGTGTTTAAAAAAGGCATACCCAATTTTGGGATGTAAACACAGGGCCTCGTTGGCCACAAGGGTCCATGGGGTGGTAGTCCAGGCTAAAAAAGCCACACGCGATGCCTTAATACCTAGACCTTTTAAAAAGTCTAGGCTCGCTGGTGTGCAGTAAAACTTTGCATAAATGCAGTGGCTTTGGATGTCGCGGTACTCAGCCTCGGTGGCAGCAAGGGCTGTTTGCAGTTTGGGGCACCAAAAGACCGGCTTTGTGCCGCGGTATATAAGGCCTCGCTTGGTGATTTGTGCAAACAGGCGCAGCTGCTGGGCTTCATAAGAAGGGTTAAGGGTTAGGTAGGGCTGTTCCCACAAGGCCAAAATACCCAGGCGCTCAAATTGCTGTTTTTGCACTTGGACCCAGCGCAAGGCCTCTTGGTGGCAGTGTTGGCGCATGCCGGCGGCTGTTTCGGGCTGTGATTTAAGTTTTTTCAAACTTTGTAGCTCTATGGGCAGGCCGTGGCAGTCCCATCCAGGCACAAAGGGGGCCCTTAAGCCGCGCATGTTTTTGTACTTTATTACGATGTCTTTTAACACTTTGTTTAGCACATGCCCCACGTGCAGTTTGCCGTTGGCGTAAGGAGGGCCGTCTATCATCAAAAATTGGGTGGAGGTATTGGGCCGCAGCATTTGCGAGTAGGTGCCTTGTTGCTGCCAGGCTTTTATGCGCAAGGGTTCGGTTTGGGGCAAGCGCGCCTTCATGGGGAAATCCGTGCGCGGCAAACATAGGCTGTGCTTGTAGTCTTGTTTGCTTACAGATGTATCCACAGACCTGATAACCCCGTTTTTAAAGAGGCTAATCGCTGTTAAAGCCCCTTAGGTTGTGCGCACAGAAAATAATGCTTTATTTATTTACGTCTAACACATAAGTATAGGCTAGTATAAGTTTGGTTTTGAGGCTGTGCTCTTGGAGGGCCTATGGGTAGATTGACGGGCTTTTTGTTGTGTGGGTTGCTGATAGCTGCGCCCTTTGCACAAGGTGTAGAGTGGGGTGGAGGCTACAGGATGGAGGCGCAGTATCTTAACGGGCGCGTGCCTGCTGTGGAGGAGTTTAACGACAAAGGAGACCCGCGTTTAAAGAAGCCTTCAGAGCTTTACGCATTGCACCAGCTTTATTTGCAGCCGCGCTTTGTGGTTGGGGACTCGCTTTTTTTGCAAGGGTCGTTTCACTTTTTAAACCGCAGCAGCATGGCTTATCCACGCGCCAATTGGGGCCAAGTGTTTGGCAGCTCGTTTGGTCAGGAGCGTTTTTGGCAGGATATCTTAAGGGTACCACAGGCTTATGTGCGTTGGAGTTTTGCTAACTCGCAATTGAGTATGGGCAGGTTGCCTTTGGACTTTGGTTTGGGCTTGAGCTATTCGCACGAGGCAGCGCAGCCTTTTGCGTATTGGTTGAGCGCTGTAGATGGAGTGCAGTACGAGATCTCATTTGGCTCAATGACTTTAAGGCCTTTGTTGGGCTTGGATGCTCATAAATTGCCCGGCCAGTCTGATGATGGAGGCTTAGGTCGCAATATTGGGCAAAGGTTGGTTTATATGTTGGGAGCCAGCTACGAGGGGCAGGGCTTTGATGTGGATTTTTTGTACGAACGGCGTCCCTATGCGCCAGAGTTTTATAGGCACAGTGGTGTGTTTAAGCCTGTGAGGGGCAGTTGGGGTGCTGACAGTACTCCTGGTAGTGACGGGGCAATAGGAGAAGGCGATACCCCTACTCCTCACCCTATCGATGATGGGAGTACTTCTCCTGATAAGGGGGGGGGCACAAAAGACCCTGCTACGGATACTGCAAAAGAGCGGCCTGGTACTGGTGTGGCTAAGGGTGGGCCTGTGGATAGCGGTGGCAAATTGGGCTTAAAGGCTGAACGGTCTTATTACAGCAATTGGAGCGTGTATTACTCTACATATTTGGGTGAGTGGCTTAAGTCGCAAGGGGTGTATTTGGGTGTAGAGGGTAGCTACAGCACGCAGGCTGAGGAGCGCGCTTTAGCCGTGGCGGGTGACTTGAGTGTGGAGTGGGAGACGTGGGACTTTGGATTAAGGGGGGGCTATGTTTCGGGCGCATCGGGTGTGGGCAAAAGAGCTTATTACGCGCACCCTAACTATGGGGTGGGTATGCTTTTGTTTAAAAAACGGGGTGCGGCTGAGGTGGGCGACATGGGCGAGGTGGATGAGTTTGGGGAAGACGCAGTAACAGCGCAAGCCTTGGATGTGGGGCAGGTGCATAATGCCTTTTATGCTGAGCTTAGTGGCGGCAAGGTGTTGTGGCGCGACTTGCGCCTTAGTGCTTATGTAGCCTCGGCCATGGGCACGGGCGGCGTGGGTTATTGGGGTACAGAGGCGGGTTTGGGTTTAGATTACAGTGTGGGTGAGCGGGTGCGCTTGGGGGCGCAGGCAGCGTATATGTTTACAGGCGATGCAAGCCGCAGGGTGTTGGGCCTACAAAAGCAAGGCCTACTCGGCGTCAATACCTGGTTGAGTGTAGCGTTTTAGCAAATTTAGAGCGCTAGCCCAATACTCTGGGACTAAGCGGCGCTCCTGCCGCGGTCGCCTCCCTTTGGGAGGCTACGTCAGGAGCGCCGCTATGCCTCAGAGAATTTTACTAACACTCTAACTTTGTGTATGTTAGCGTCGTCTTTGTGGCGAGGGCGGGCGAAAAAAGCAAAATCAATAGCAGCAGTACGGCAGAGTATTTTGCCAAAAACCTGCAACAGGTGGGCTTTTCATCGCCGCTTAAGGCGGTGCTTACCACGTTAAAAGAATCCGTAGATAACGCCCTAGACGCCTGTGAAGAGGCCAATATTTTGCCCCGCATTATGGTGGAGGTAAAAAAAATCGGCCCTGGCACTACGCGCAAAACCGATTTGGTGCAAATTGTGGTTCAAGACAACGGCCCAGGCCTCCTGGCAAAGGAGCTGCCCAAGGTGTTTGGGGAGTATTTAGCCTCTAGCAAATTTGGGCGTGGCAAATGCTCGCGTGGTCAGCAGGGCATTGGGATTTCTGCCGCTACCACTTGGGCGCAGCTCACCAGTGGCTCGGGGGTGGAGGTAATTAGCAAGACCAAAAACATGCCCAAAGCAATAAAAGCCATAGTGGGTGTGGATATTAAAAAAAACCAAGGCTCTTTGACAGCTCAAAAAAGCCTTTCGCGTGCGGCATTTCCTTTTGATCACGGGTTACGGCTGAGCTTTAATATTGATGGCCGAGTGCAGCTTAATGGCGATGGGGGTTTGATTACTTATTTAGAAGGCACGGCCTTGGTGAATCCTCATTTAGAGCTAGAGTACCATCTTTTAGACCACCCAGCGCAGCACATCAAGCCCGTGCTTAGCACAGTGCCTAGAGTGCCGGAGGCTACGCTGCCCCATCCACACACTTTAAAGCTGGGCGAATTTATGGCCCATGGGGCTTTGTACGGCAAGGTGAGTGTGAAAAAGTTTTTAAGTACGGGTTTTTCGCGGGTGAGTGAAAAAAGCATAAAAGACTTTAGAGTGAATGGGCTAAAGGCGACAGTGCTTAAAAAAGCACTCAGCTCTTTAAGCACTGCAGAGTACAGGGAGATGTTTGCAGCCGTGCAAAAAACGGCCCTCAGCAGCCCTTCAACCTCGTCTGTTATGGTGGTGGGCGAGGAGGCTTTGGCTAAAAGCATACAGCGTTTGGGTGAGACGGATTTTTTTAGCGTTAACACCCGCAAGCCCAAGGTGTGCGATTTTAAGCCTGTGGTGGTAGAGGTGGCGATTGCGCGTTTTACTTCTAAAACTAAAGAAGAGGAGCAACAAGCGCAGCTGCTGCGATTTGCCAACCGTGTGCCTTTGCAGTTCGACAAAGCTGCCTGTGCCATTACAAAGGCGGTGGAGTCTGTAAATTGGCGCGCCTACGGTTTGCAGCAATCTAAAAATTCTGTCCCTATGGGGCCTTATGTGTTTGCAGTGAGTGTGACGTCGCCCTTTATTAAATTTAAAAACGCTTCTAAAGAAACCATAGACGCCAGCGACGAGCTAATAGACGAGCTAAGGCTCAGCCTTATGCAAGCGGGGCAAAAGTTAGCGCGGCATATTAGGCGCGAGCACAAGGCGGCTGAGCTAGAGCGTAAAAAGCAGCACATTGAAAAATTCGGTCCTATTTTGGTGGAGGCTTTGGCAAAAATGTCGGGAGCTTCTAAAAGCGTAGAGCAGCGCGCTAGCGAAGGTTTGTTAAAGATTTTAGGTCGCGATAGTAAGGAGGCTGAGGAGGCCTTGAGTGATGCGGCACAAAAATTGGCCAAAATGCAATCGAGCAAGTTGCAATCGGGCGAGCGTGAGCAGCCAGCGCCTAAAACACAAAACGAGCAAAGGATATAAATGCCAGCATTAAAACAGCCTACAAAAGACGTGCCTAAGATTTCTAAAAAGCTCTGCTTGCGCATGCTGCAGGATTTGGTAGAGGCTAAGAGGCCGGTATTAGAGGCGGTAAAGTGTTCGTTAGACAACGCCATTTACACGGCTAGTAGGGGCTTTTTTGTGCCTGGTGGCAAGAAGGTGCGCACGGAGCTAAATGTTTCTAGCGTGCAAAAAATGGCGCGCACGGTTTTTATGCTCGATATCATGATCAACAATGTCAAAACCGGCGGAGTTAATACTAAGCGTGAGCTATATTACATGGCTAAGGGTTTGGTAAAATCCAACACGCAGTTAAAGCCCTTGGATTTTGAGGCGCAAGAGGAGAGCGATGCGGTTATACAGTTTATTTGCGATATGCTGGAGGTGTACCGTGAGGAGATGAACTGCTTTGCTAACGACCGTGGGGGGCAGACGTATTCTAAAAACCTGGTTGTAACAGAGACCTTAGACGATGGCACTAAGGCTGTGGTGGATTTAAGCGGCCTGGGCACTACGCCTTTTCAGCCTAAAAACAAGCCTCAGCAGTTTAGGCTTAAGGCTAAGGGGCGGGTGGATTTTTGTTTAATTGTTGAGTCCGAGGGCACGGCCAACACTTTGGTAGCAAGTGGTTTTACTAAGAGGCATAGGAGCATTTTGGTGGGGGCACAGGGGGTGCCCAGTAATGGCGTAAGAGGTTGGGTGAAGACTATACAGGATCAGCTTAAGGTGCCGATTTATTTTTATGGAGATTTAGATGCCTATACTTTGCAAAATATTTTTCGTACTTTAAAGTGTGGCTCGGCGGCGAGTTTGATTCGCAACGCAGAGTTTTCGGCGCCGGATGTAAAGTTTTTGGGAGTCTTGCCTGGGGACGTAAAAAAATACGATCTGCACTGTTATAGTGTGAGCGAAAAAAACACAGCCGATGCTAGGGCGCTTAAAAAAGCGCGCGATGTGCTTAAGAACGACGCTTTTTTTAAATCTACAAAAAACAAAAAGCTCGCCCGCGTACTAAAGTGGCTTATCCAAAACAAATTGCGTTGCGAGCAGCAGGCCTACTGGTCAGTAGACCCTAAGGACCCTTTAAAGGCCGAAAAAATCATCATCCAAAAAATCAAGCAAAAAGATTTTATTTAAGAGTGTTCGCTCGCTGGTTTGCTGATATGCCAGCATCAGTAGCCATTAGAATTTCCTGTATCTGCTTTTTTTCATCTTCAGTAAGCCAGTCAAAGGCGTTTTTGTTTTCAGAGTATGGAATGGCAAACATTCCCTCATAAAGCTCCTGCACAAAAGCATCTAACTCTACGCCATACTGGGGCATAAGATTAAGCACAAACTGGTGGGTGCGTTTTCTTAAATCTGCAGCATTTTGATCCGTTTTGGCAAAAACGTCTTTGAGCAATGATTGCAAATCGGCATTAAAATTTGCAAATTCTGGCCTACGTTTCCCGATATAGGTTTCCATGAGAGCATAGGTTTGTTCTGGGTCTGTAGCATTGATTCTTTTGTTCATTGTTTCAAAGTGTTTCGTAGCGTACAAAATAAGGTGGTTTACAGTTAGAGCATCTTGAACAGACTCTAATATGGGCATGGATTTGTCTTCTTGTAAGAAGGCCAGCGCTGCAACTATTTCGCCAAGGTTTTGTTTTATTTCTATATCTAAATCCACCAAGTGTTTTAGGGTAGAGAAGTCGTTTTTAATCTCCAAAAAACGTGGGGCTTTTTGGATGGCCTTTAATATATCATCGGGGCAGTGTGTATCAAGCAGGTCTTTTAGAATGGCGCTCAATTGATGTGGGTTAAAGCTTTTGTAGTTTAAACGGGTTTGAATGTTTTCTAGCACATCTAAAATATTGGAGATATGCCCATAATTTTTATTAGTACGATTCTTGCAGTCTGCATCACCAAGGCAATCCTTTATGCCTTTTAGCAAACTAAATGCTGAAAAGGTGTCACCATGGTCCGATCCGTATAAACTTTTACTTTGATAACTTGCGATGCCAATAACCTTTAATGAATTGTTCTGCAATGTAAAAACAGGTGACCCTGAGTGCCCTTTTCTGAAAAGGTTAGAAACAGACCACATAGCGTTCATATCTGTATTATCTTCGCATTTTAAATCCAGCGTCTTCATGTGAAGGGGTTTTCGGTCTGGGTGGCCTATTATCAATAAAGGTCGTTCGGCTGCATCTTTACATTTGGGAGTACTCTCAAGCAACTTAAGGGGCTTTGTGCCCTCAACAAATCTATCTAGTTGAATCAAGGCATAGTCATGATCGTTTATTCTCATGTTATTGTCTTTGCCGGTATAGAAATTTTTAACGATGCGTTTTGCTACGTATATATCATGCTTGGTGTTTTTAGGGTGCCCGAATTGGGTGTCTCTCCAATTAAAAGTGAAGTGCACCGTTTGTTTTAATTTATTATTTTGTACGAACCCTGTTTCCAATGCGGACAAGCAGTGGCCAGCTGTTGCCACGAGATTATGATCAACTAAAAACGCAGTGCAATAGGGGTATGCATCACCGTTCTCATTATATGCATGCATAACTGCCACGGATTTAGCTGCCTCTAAAATTTGGGGGTCATTGTCATTTATTGCATTAATATTAACTCCAGGTGTGCCATCTGCTGTGTCAGCAAAGACAGAAGTGCTAAGAGCAATTAAGGGTAGCAGCAGCAAAGAACAAAGTATCTTCATGGTACCGAGGATCCTTTTTTACTATTTAATTTTTTGAATTAATATTGTAACCGCCATGGTGTTTTGTTTTGTGTGGCGGCGTAAAATTTACACACAAGCACTATAAAAGTGATTCTGTGTGCCAGACAGCTATCAACGTGCACTTTTATACTTACGCACTTAGTTCCAGGATATTGGGCTAGCACTCTAATTGTACTTAATAAAACCCACCGTCATCGTCGTCTTTTTCAAAAGGATCTTCCCAATAGCCGTCTTCGTTTACACTAAGGCCTGCGTCTTCTTCCTCGTCTTCATCTTCGTCTTCATCTTCGTCTTCATCTATATCTAAGTGCGGGTCACGGGTTTCCACAAAATCGCCCTCCCCCTCATCGTCATCGTTGTACTTTTTGCTCTTAGATGTTCCCTTTAAAAACTCCGTAGTCTCATCAGCAAATTCCGGCTCAAAAAGATTGCTGTCATTGTCCTCTTTTGGTGGCGTATCAGCAAGGGGGTTGGTTTTTTGAGTAAATAAAGGCTTGTCACTAGACAAAGTAGCACCCAAACTGCCCGCCACATCGCCAATGTCTTTTATTGCAGCAGTAGATTTTTTAGACACAGCGGTTTCTATGCTGGAGGGGGGGGATTTTTTTTTGGTCTTCTTTTTTGCCGCAGGTGTGGGCTTTGTTTTTTTGACTGCCTTTTTAGTAGTTAATTTTTTTGTTGAGTTTTTGCGATGGGTTTTTACGGCATTTTTTTTGGTTGTTTTTGTTCTAGTTTTTTTAGGAGAGATCTTTTTTTGAGACTTTTTAGTTACTTTTTTACGGGCCTTGGTGCTGGATTTTCTGTTAGTTTTTTTGGGGGGGGTAGGCCTTTTAGCTGTGCGTTTAGTTGGGCGTTTAGCTGTACGTTTTTTGGGGCCCTTTTTTTTGGTCAGTTTTTTCTTTGTTAATTTTGTTTTTGTCGTTTTTGCTGTTTTTTTCTTTGCTGTTTTTCTTTTTTTTGGCATGGCGGATCCTGCGCGTTGGCAATTGGTATGGCGCCCTCACTGGCTCTTGCGAGGGGCCTTTTAAACTAAAACTTTCTGAATAGCAGCATTTATTTATTATTCGTGTCAAGCAGGTTAGAGCCGTATTGTCGTTAACGACAGTGTGGCGGCCTTGGGCGGTCAGTAGGCCCAAAGCGTTCAGACTCTCTTTAAAAGCATGGGGGGTTGCGCTAGAGACTGCGCTTTATCCAGCGCGTGAGGACGCTCTGGCTTAGACCGCTTGCCTTGCACACCTAAAGGTGTGTCAGCAGGCTGCGCTCTCTGGCCAGGGCGTCCTCACTAACACTTTTATGCTTACGCACTTTGTCCCAGGGCATTTTCCTAGCGCTCTAATCTATTTCTAGAAATCTACATAGGGCGATTTGCCCACTTAGACTAAACTCTTGCGCCTGGGCCGCAGATTTATGCGGCAGGGTGCTATGCCCCAGCATGCATTGACCCGCCAAAGGGGCGTAAAAACTGCAATACCCACAGGAGTTCCGCATAGGCGCATGCCGCCAGTCAGCTGGGTGCACGCCGTCATGGATGATGCGCTTTTTGGGCTGACCCCGGCCAGGCCCATACGAGCCGGCTCGGCCCTTATGCTTTGAGTCTTGGCGCATTGACATCAGGCCATATAAGCACATGGTTAAGGTAGCGGCAATAGCCTTACAAGGAGCCCACACTACCCATGCCCCAAGAGCCTTTTAATTTTACTCAAAAAGCCCAAGAGGCTATGCAGCATGCCGTCAGCCTCGCGCAAGAGCAAAAAAACCCCGCTCTGGAAGTTTGGCACCTAGGGTCCGGTCTGCTAAAAGACACCCCCGATGGCCTAGTGCCAGAGGTGCTGCAAGCCCTCGGCGTGCCGCCGCAAACACTAAAAACAGCCTTTTTGCAAAAAACAGCAAACCTGCCCCAAGTTGAAGGCGACAGCAATAAGCTCATGCCCAGCGCACAAGTTTCGCAAGTGCTGCAGCGCGCTGCTAAGCGAGCCAAGCAAAACCAAGACGCTTACATTTCTACCCACCATCTGTTTGCTAGCATGTTAGAGACCCAGCCACAGGTGGCGCAGCTTTGCCGAGTAACCCATGAGCAATTTATGGCAAAATTTAACCATCAAAACCAAGGAGGCGCTAAAATTAACACCCCCCACCCTGAGAGCGGATTTAACGCTTTGCAAAAATACGCGCAAGACCTCACCCAAAAGGCCCAAGACCAAAAGCTGGATCCCGTAATAGGGCGCGATAGTGAAATTAGGCGGGTTATCCAGGTGTTGGCTCGCCGCACCAAAAACAACCCTGTTCTTATAGGAGAACCCGGTGTGGGCAAGACCGCCATTGCCGAAGGTTTGGCCGTACGCATTGTGCACGAAGACGTGCCTGAGGCTCTAAAAGGAAAAAAACTGCTGTCCTTGGATTTAGGAGCCTTGGTGGCGGGGAGCAAGTACAGAGGGGAGTTTGAGGACCGTTTAAAGGCAGTGATTAAAGAAGTCACGGGGAGCCAGGGGCAGATAATTTTATTTATTGATGAGCTGCACACCCTGGTGGGTGCAGGCAAAACCGAGGGGCCTATGGATGCGGGTCAGTTGCTTAAGCCTGCTTTGGCGCGGGGCGAGCTGCATGCCATAGGGGCTACTACTTTAGAGGAATACCGGCAGCACATTGAAAAAGACAAAGCCTTAGAGAGGCGCTTTCAAAAAGTGCTGGTCGAAGAGCCCTCGTCTCAAGATGCGCTTAGTATTTTGCGTGGGCTTAAGGAGCGGTACGAGCTGCACCATGGGGTGCGCATTAGTGACGAGGCCCTGGTGTCGGCGGTGCAGCTTTCGCATCGGTACATTACGGACAGGTTTTTACCCGACAAAGCCATCGATCTGATAGACGAGGCCGCAAGTGGGTTGAGTATTGAAATTAGCAGCGTTCCGTTTGAGGTGGACCATTTGCGTAGGGCCATTACACACTTGCAGGTGGAGCAAAAGGCGCTTAAAGGAGCAAAACACAAGGAGCGCTTGCAAAAAATTCAAACAGAGCTGGATCAAAAACAAAAAGCACTAAAAGCGCTAGAGGCGCAGTGGCAAAAAGAAACCACCGCCATTAAAGAAGTTAAAACCAACAAGGCCAAGGCGGAGCAGCTGCGTTTGGAGATGGAAAAAGCCCAGCGCTCAGGCGAGCTAGAAAAAGCCGCGCAAATTAAATACGCCAAGCTACCAGATTGTGAGAAAAAACTTAAAATCTTTCAAAAACAGGTGCAAGAGCTGGTGCAAAATCCGCAGGCTTTATTAAAGGAAGAGGTAGACGTAGCAGAAGTGGCCGCCATAGTGTCACGCTGGACAGGAGTGCCAGTGCAAAAAATGCTGCAAACCGAAAGCGACAAACTGCTGCATATGGAGGACTTTTTGCGTCGGCGTGTGGTGGGTCAAGACCATGCACTAGAGGTGATCGCCCATGCGGTCAGAAGGTCGCGCGTAGGCATTGCAAACCCCAATCAGCCGATGGGGAGTTTTTTGTTTCTCGGCCCAACCGGTGTGGGCAAAACCGAAACCGTAAAGGCGTTGGCGGAGTTTTTGTTTGATTCCGAACAAAACATTGTACGTGTGGACATGAGCGAATATACCGAAAAACACTCTGTTGCGCGCCTCATTGGAGCACCTCCTGGTTACGTGGGCCATGAGAGCGGAGGGCAACTCACAGAGCCCGTAAGGCGCAAACCTTATGCGGTGGTGCTGTTTGACGAGATCGAAAAAGCACACAAAGAGGTCTGCAATGTGCTGTTGCAGCTTTTAGACGAGGGGCACTTAACAGATTCTCAAGGCCGCAAGGTGAACTTTAAAAACGCCTTAATTGTTATGACGTCTAACATTGGGTCGCAATTTTCTAATGACCAAAACCTTACCATAGCCGAACGAGATCAAAAGGTTATGGAGGCTTTGCGGTTGCATTTTCCGCCCGAGCTGCTAAACCGCGTGGACGAAACCCTGACCTTTAACGCCATAAACACCAAAACACTAGAAAACATCGCCGCCTTGCAGCTTGGCGCTTTAAAAAAGCACCTAAAAGAGCAAGACGTGGATCTGGTTTACGATCAAGAGGCGTGGAGGTTTTTTGCCAAAAAGGCCTTCGATCCTGCTTACGGGGCGCGGCCCCTGCGGCGCTGTATCAAAAAAGAGCTCCTTAATCCCTTGGCGCAAAAAATGTTAGAGCCTAATTTTAAAAAGCCTGCTAGTGTGAAGTGCCAGGTGCATGATTTGGGTATGAGTTTGGTGGTGCAGTAGGAGTGTGTTACTAGAGAGAGTGTGGAAGTAAACAACGCAGCGGCGGCGCGTCATGCGGCCATTTTGTCGGATTTTAAAGCTCTAGACTCTTGGGAACAGCGTTATAGGCATATTATCTCGCTAGGCAAAACCCTGCCGGGTTTGGACGCGGCGCACAAGCGGCCGGAGTTTGAGGTCGAAGCCTGCCAGTCGCGCACATGGATTTTAAAACAAGAGCGCAGTGTTGAGCCGCAGGATGAGGGAATACACTTTATGGGTGACAGTGAGGCTTTGATTGTAAAAGGGCTCATGGTGTTGCTGTTTAGGTTGTACTCGGGCCTGGGGGCGGAGCAGGTGTTAAAGGTGCAGCCGGATTTTATAAAGTCCCTGGGTTTTCAGCAGGGGCTGAGTATGGGTAGGGTGAATGGCTTGGGGGCTATGGTGAGGCATATAAAACTTTTGGCTTTAAAGTGCGTAAGCATAAAAGACAGCTAGCACTTTAAAGGTGGCTTACTCAATGCACGGAACTTTGACAAAAACATGGTCGCTACGGGCCTTTGGCCCTTCGCTACAGGCTCATAGTAGCTTCATAGGTCGGAAAATGCCATGTGGGACGCTTATCTTCCTGATGGCCGCACCTAGGGGTGCTATCAGGAAGATGTGCTTTATCCCATGGCATTTTCCTAGCGCTCTAATTGGGGGGCAGGTTGTTTGATTGGCGCAAAAAGCGGGCGCAAAGTTCTTCTAGGCAAAAGCAGCTTAAGGGCCCTGAGCTTTTAGGCCGGGTCAAAAAGCACCCCGATGGGTTTGGGTTTTTTATTCCTGAGCAAAAAGACCTGGATGACTGTTACATTCCCCGTCGGTCTTTAGGGGGTGCGATGTCTAACGATAGGGTGCGCGCGCGCATAGGGCGTAGGCGCGGTGATAGGAGCTATGCACAGGTTACTCAAATCGTAGAGCGGCATTTAAAGCAAGTTGTGGGCAAGTGGCAGGCTACGTCGGACAGTTGGGGTGTCATAGCGGACTCTGATGGCAGCTGGGGCGAAGACCTCAAGGTGTATTTGGGTAAGTTTGATCATTTAAAGGACGGCGCGTGGGTGGTGGCGCGGGTGTTAAGTTATCCGGATCATATTAAGGGCTTTAGCGCCGAGGTGGTGGGTGTTTTAAAGGGCGGCATGGGGGCTGCGGGAGACAACGAACGCGTGCTTTACGAGCACCAGGTGCCGCAGGAGTTTAGTGCGGAGTGCTTGGCTCAGGCGCGTGCCTTGGGGCAAGTAGAGCCTGGGGTTAAGGACTTTCGGTTGCGTAAAGATTTGCGTGACAAAAACTTTGTCACCATCGATGGCGTGACGGCCCAGGACTATGACGATGCTATTTATGTAGAAAGCACTCCATCGGGTGGCTTTAAGCTGTATGTAGCTATAGCGGATGTGAGCCACTATGTTAAGCCTGGGGATCCTGTGGACAAAGACGCCTACGCCAGAGGTACGAGCACTTATTTTCCGCGTTTTGTAAACCCGATGCTGCCCGAGGCTTTGAGCAATAATTTGTGCTCACTCGTGCCGCATAAGCCGCGCTTGGTGTTAGTGAGCGAGACTCACCTGGATGCCCAAGCCTGTGCAACTCATAGGGCCTTTTACGAGGGTGTTATTTGCAGTAAGGCGCGTTTAACTTATGGCCGAGTGCAAGGGTTGCTAGATGGCGATGCCCAGGGCGAGGCTTTTATTGTAGAGCCTTTGTTGCGGGCGCAGCAGCTGGCACAGCGGCTGGCGCAAAAGCGATACAAAGAAGGCTCGCTGAATCTAGAAATCCCCGAGAGCATAGTGCGGGTTAACGAGCTAGGCGAGCCGGTGGATGTGTTAAGGAGTGCGAGGCTTTTTTCGCATAAGCTAATAGAGGAGCTCATGCTGCGGGCCAATGTATCGGCGGCGGAGTTTTTGGCGCAAAAAGGGTACGGGGTTTTGTACCGTGTGCACGAGCCTCCCAAGAGCGAAGAGCTAGAGATTTTGCAGGCCTTTTTAAAACGCCTCGGTGCAGCTAAGAATCTAGACAAAAACAACCTCCAGCACAGCCTGACCCAGGCTTTGCAAAATTGTGCCGGTATGCCTGAGGAGCGGATTTTGCATATTTTGACCTTAAGGTGCATGAACCAGGCGGTTTATAGCAGCAACAACAAGCACCATTTTGGTTTGGGCTTTGAGCATTATACGCATTTTACCTCACCCATTAGGAGGTATCCGGATCTAATTGTGCATAGGGTGTTAAAATCTGCCCTTGGGGTAGAGGGGTACAGCAAGCTAGCGGATGCTTATTTGCAAACGGCTGGCACGGTGTTAAGCGCTTGTGAGCAACGTAGTGTCAAAGCCGAGCGCCAATTGGTGAGCATAAAAAAAGCGCGCTTTATGCAGCAGTTTGTGGGGCAGGACTTTGAGGCCTTGGTGAGCAAGGCGGCCCCTTTTGGAGTGTTTGTGAGCGTGAGGCAGTACGATTGCGAGGGTTTGGTGCCTATGTCAGAGCTGCCGGGGTACGGGTATGAGTTTGACGAAAAAAGCATGTCCCTACGCAGTCCTAAGGGAGCAGGCTTGGGCAATATCCGCGTGGGCGATGCATTCAAGGTGCGCTTGACCAGTGTTGATGTAGCGTACGGATTCATAAATTTTGCGTTGGATGACAAAAAAGCAAGCCCCTCAGGGAGAGAGGCTCGTTGTGCTAAAGGCCCACGCCGCGGCAGGCGGCGTAAGCCCAGGCGTTAGCGGCTTACTTCAAGTGCCCAGCTACGAGTTTGGTCATTTCAAACATAGAGACCTCGGGCTTTTTGAATATGGGCTGCAACTTGGCGTCGGCCTTAATGTTGCGCTTGTTGGCAGGGTTTTGAAGCTTGTGCTTTCTAATGTAAGCCCATAGCTTTTTTACCACCTCTGTGCGGGGTAGGGCATCAGCGCCCACCACTGCGGCCAAAGAAGACGAAGGCGTCAGCTTGCGCATAAAGGCCGGGTTCGGCTTGCGCTTGGCTTTTTTTGTGGCGGCTTTTTTAGGGGCACGCTTGGCGGCCACTCTTTTTTTAGCCGCGCCTCTTTTAGCGGTGCTTTTTTTTGCGGCGGTTCGCTTTTTGGCCGCTGTTTTTCTGGCTGTGCTTTTTTTGGCTGCGGTTCGCTTTTTGGCCGCTGTTTTTCTGGCTGTGCTTTTTTTGGCTGCGGTTCTCTTTTTAGGTGCCGCTTTTTTTGTGGTTCTTTTTTTAGCCGCGCCCCTTTTGGCTGTGGCGCGCTTTTTAGCGGTAGATTTTTTTGCTACAGTCCTTTTTTTAGCCGTGCTTTTTTTTGCTGTGGGGCGCTTTTTGGCTGCGGTTCTCTTAGGTGCAGCTTTTTTAGCTCTTTTGCTAGTGGTTTTTGTTTTTCTTGCGGCCATGTTATGTTCCTCCTGAATTTAGTTTGCTGATAATTTGCCATACATGCACCCAGTAACACTTTTTTAGGGGCACACATAAAAAGTGTGGCAAATAAAAAGACCTTTGTCCAAAAAAAAACCACACCCTTCTAGACCTATTTAGCAGCCTCGGCGCATACTGTAGGTATTATGCCAACTGCGAAAACGAAAAAACCAAAAGCCGCCGCCCCAAAAACAGCCAAAAAAAAGGCCGGCAAAGCGAACAAAAAAAAATCTGTAACCACGGCAAAAAGTGCAAAAAAAACCAAATCCGTCACTGGCACAAAACGCAAAACCGGCACCCGCAAGCTAAAGGCGCAGCAAGCCCGCGAGCAAGAGTGGGCCAAGCGCAACGACACCAACGACCAAGACAGCCTGCCGTACAATATGAAAAACGACTACAGCCTAAACCAAAGCATCAACCACCCCACATTTGGCGTGGGCTTTGTTACGGCTGTTTATCCTGGGAAAATCCAAGTCACTTTCCGGGACAGCCTCAAGAATCTCGTGCACCAATTAAAGGGCTAATAAGTTGTACCAGTCACGACTACTCTAGTCGTGACTGAAGTATGTTCTCCGGGGAAAAGCTATCCAGCACGTGAGGGTGCCCTAGCTTAGGCCGCTTGCCTTGCTCACCTAAAGGTGTGTCAGCAGGCTGCGCTCTCTGGCCAGGGCACCCTCACTAACACTTTTATGCTTACGCACTTCCGGCTGTCGCGTACTCATGCCCTATTAGGGTTTTAATACTCTATCTTACAGGCACGCAGATCCCTTATAGGTCGCAAAATTCTCTGTAAGACGCTTGGCACCCTGATCGTCGCCTCCTGCAGAGGCTGTCAGGATGCCGCCGCTTTGCTTCAGAGAATTTTACTAGCGCTCTAACTTAAGCCAGAGTCAGCCGGAGAACATACTTCAGCACAAGGGGCTAACACGCAGAACCTTTGCAAGGTTAATATTTTGTGCACTAGACAGCTTCATACTAAACACCATAAACCCTGCAAATACGGAACCCACAACATCAACAAAATTAACAATAATTACAAAAGGTTATATAATACTTCAGCGTCGACTACTCTAACTTCCACAAACTCTTAAAGCCCCACTGGGCTAAGGGGTGTCTGTCGAGAGCGCCATGGTAGCGGTCCAAAACACAAACCACTCCGCCCACCGTGGCGCCTAGGCTCTCAAGTGCGGCTATGCTTTTAAGCACTTGCCCCCCCGTGGTGACAACATCCTCCACAAGGCACAGGGTTTTGTTTTTTATATCCA
The DNA here is from genome assembly GCA_965116155.1 of Bdellovibrionales bacterium. Classification (GTDB taxonomy): domain Bacteria; phylum Bdellovibrionota; class Bdellovibrionia; order Bdellovibrionales; family UBA1609. The sequence goes on along the minus strand of OZ220488.1, from coordinate 1,078,528 downwards.
GCCCCTCTGCCAATCGACAGCTACCATACCCTTTGGCCTGCTTGCGCACAAAGGCCACCGGTAGCCCCGAGTGCAGGCTGATCGCGGTTGCTAAAGGCACGCCCCCTAGCTCCAAACCTGCTAGCACCTGTGTGCTACGAGGTACATGTTGCGTCATAAGCCGCGCCACCTCGCGTAGCAAGCGGGGCTGCGACTCAAAAGCATATTTGTCAAAATACACCTGGCTGCGCTGCCCGGATCGCAAAACAAAATCCCCCTCCAGCAAACAGCATTGCATCAGATCTTTAAATAGCTGCTCTTTATTTGGAGGGATCATTTTTTTGGTTGCTTTGCTGGTAGCACTTGGGGCCCAAGCATGTTTTGGGGTTTAACATGTTGCTCAAACTCCTTGGCACTCAAAAAGCCCAAGCCCACACAGGCCTCTTTAAGGCTGGTGTTGTTTAAATAAGCGTGGCGAGCAATTTTTGCCGCTTTATCATAACCCAACACAGGGTTTAAGGCGGTTATAAGCATTAACGACCGTTCCACTCCATGCGCCAGGGCCTTAGTGTTAGCTTTAAGCCCCGCAAGGGCCTTTTGCTCAAAATTCTCCAATGCATCTGCTAACAAATGCGCCGAGTGCAGCACATTGCGTACAATCAAGGGCTTATACACATTGAGCTCAAAGTTACCCCCCATTGCTCCCAAGGTAACTGCGGTATCATTGCCCACCACCTGCGCGCACACCATGCCCGCGGCTTCGCACTGCGTGGGGTTCACCTTGCCCGGCATAATAGAGCTGCCAGGCTCATTGGCCGGCAGTGTTATCTCTCCTAAGCCCACGCGTGGCCCGCTGGCCATCCATTTAATATCTGTTAGCATCTTGTTAAAAGCACAGGCCAGGCTGCGCAAAGCCGCGCTTATATTGAGCAAAGGTTCATGCGCTGCCAGGCGCTCAAATTTGTTCTCAGCACTGACAAAGCCCATGCCCGTAATAGTGGCAATGTGCCGGGCTGCGCGCACCCCAAACTCTGGGTGTGCATTTAAGCCCGTGCCCACTGCCGTGCCGCCTAGTGCTATAGGAAGCAAATCTTCCATTGCTCGCACCAGCGTGTGCCGGGCTTGCTGTAGCTGCGTTTTATAAGCCGAAAACTCCTGCCCCAATGTTACGGGCGTGGCATCCATTAAATGCGTGCGCCCCACCTTAATAACATCCTTAAACTCTTGAGCTTTGGCTTGCACGCATGCCAAAAAAGCATCCAGCTGAGGCAAAAGCCTGCTATGCATAACATGCACTGCGCTAATATGCATAGCAGTCGGAAACACATCATTAGACGACTGTCCTCGGTTTACATGGTCGTTCGGGTGCACGCGAATGGGCTCCAGGCCTGCGTCTTTGTGCAGCGCCATGGCCTTGTTGGCTATAACCTCATTGGCGTTCATATTGGTCTGCGTGCCGCTGCCTGTTTGCCAAACCGAGCATCTAAATTCCGAGTCCAAGGCTCCTTGGATCACTCTTTCTGCCGCCTTGGCCACGGCCGAGCTCAGTGTAGGATCCAACACTCCTAAGTCACCATTAGCGAGAGCGGCGGCTTTTTTTACCACCCCTAGGGCGTATATAAAGTCCCTTCCAAAGCGCTCTTGGCCTATGCGAAAATTTTCTACCGAGCGCTGTGTTTGTGCGCCCCACAGGGCTCGCGCTGGAACTCGCACCTCGCCCAAGGTGTCGCGCTCTATGCGGTATTCGCCCTCTGGCTGAGTGTCGGTGTCAGGCATTTTAGAGCCCTAATTTTTTATCAAGCTCGCCTGCTTGGTCTAGATCACGCAACTTGTCAAAGCCGCCAATAAACTCTTCGCCAATAAAAACCTGCGGCACCGTTTTGAGGCCGGTTTTTTGCATGATCTCCTGCTTAGCGTCATCGTCGTGGGTGACGTTGATTTCCTTATACTGGGCCCCTTTAGCTTTGAGCAGATCTTTAGCTTTATCGCAATAGGGGCAATAATCTGCCGAGTAAACCACCACCTGTGGTGGGGTGGTATTGGATGTTGCGCTTGATGCTTGGTCGGGTGTTGTATTGGGCATTGTTTTTTCTCCCCATGATTTAACTCACAGTCAGCCTAAGCAAAAGTTGCAAGGGTGTCATCTTTTTTCCTAATGATTTTCATAATGACACCCCCCACAAAACTCCCTATAAAAAGGGGTGCCCCCCAAAAAACACAGCCCCAGAGAGACATACCCAAGAGGCACAGCAGAGGTCCCGCCCACTATGCAGTACTGGATCATGAAAACCGAGCCAACTAATTATAGTATTAGCGACCTCAAGCGTGAGCGCCAGGCCCTGTGGGATGGAGTGCGCAATTACCAGGCACGCAATTTTATGCGCGATCAAATGCAGGTGGGTGATACGGCTTTTATATACCACTCTAACACCGCTCTACCTGGTATTATGGGTTTGGCGAGTATCGAAAAAACCCAGGTCATAGACCCTACCCAGTTTGACACCTGCTCTCAGTACTACGATCCCAAGGCTCAAAAGCAAAATCCGCGTTGGGTGTGCGTGAGGGTGGTGTTTAAAAAGCAGTTTGCTAAAAGTTTAAGCCTCGCTCAAATACGCCAGCATCCTGCGCTAAAAGGCATGGCGCTTTTAAAAAAAGGCCAGCGGCTCTCTGTAATGCCTGTTGAGCCGCAGCATGCGCGGGTGCTGTTAAGTTTGCTAAGCTAAAATCTATACAAGGCGGATTGCATGCTAAACAAAACCCCTGATCCCAAAGTGCTAATGGGCAAGGTGCCTCAGATTTTTAAACACCTTCAGCCCCAAACCCCGGCCCTTAACTGGGTGATAGCGGCGGGTGTGGTGGGGGCGGATATTGGCACGTCGGTGTTTTATGGCACGGGGATTTTGTTTCCTATTGTGGGCTATTTGGCCCCTGTGTTTGTGCTTATAGCCTGCCTTATGATGTGGTTTTTTAAAAAAACTTACGAGGAGGGGCTCGCCATGAGCCCCTACAATGGCGGGGCGTACTCGATGATCCTGCGCAGCCTGGGGCGGCGTTTTGCGGTGCTGGCGGGGGCGCTGACTTTTGTGTCTTATCTGGCCACAGCGGCGGTGAGCTCGCTTTCCGGTAGTTATTATTTTAGCAGTTTGTTTCAGGGTGGGCTGGCAGGCAAGGTGCAGCTGCTGGTTGCATTTTTTCCGCTGGTGTTTTTTGGTCTGCTTAACTCTCGGGGAATCAAAGAGCCGGCCAAGCTTGTGACCTTGGTGGCGGGGCTGCATTTTTCTTTACTTATGATCATCGTGGTTTGGGGCACGGTGTATATTGGGCTAAATTTTCAGGAGATTAATTTTTCTAAACTCAGCACTTTTACCAGCACGCATGGGGAGCTGAGCTTTGCCATGTTAGCCTATGGCTTTGCGGCGGCGTTTTTGGGTATTACGGGTTTTGAGTCTGCGGCGCAGATTGTAGAAGAGCTAGAGGCGCCGGCGCTGTTAACCATCCGCAAGTTGTACCGCACGGTGATTTTGCTGGTGTCTTTTACGGCTCCGGCGATTAGTTTTTTGTGCTTGGTAATTTTAACTCCTTCAGAGGTAGAGACCAATATCGAAACCCTCTTAAGCTCTATGGCTTTTAAAATGGGGGGCTCATGGTTGCGCAATATTGTGGTGGTGGATGCGTGTTTAACTTTGTTTGCGGCTGTTAATACGGCTTTTGTGGGCTTTATTGGTTTGGCCACTACTATGGCTAAGCAGGGCAATTTGCCAGAGATGTTGCTAACGCGCTTTGCGCACAGGTACCCCAGCCTGCAGGGGTATCCGCTTATTGCTATGCCCTTTGCGGGTGTGTCGGTTGTAATGGCGGGTATAGTGAGTGGCGAAATTGATGTCGTGGCCAAGGTGTATGAGATTTCTTTTTTGGGAGTGATGGTGAGCTTTTGTGTGGGCACGCTGCTGGCGCGCAATAGTGGGCACTTGCGCAGCAACATACCGCGGGAGTATTTGTCTAAAATGGTGTTAAGGGTTAAAAACCTCAACATTTCCTTGGTGCCGTTATTTTCTGGCTTAGTGCTTTTGTTTGCTGTGGGGAATTTGTTTTTGCATAGTAGCGAAGACGTGGGGCTAATGTTTACGGTGCTGTTTGGTATGATCGTGCTGCTGATGGTGTACCACCGTTGGGGGGTATTAGAGCGCAGGCTGCAGACGCATTCGGATTTGCGTTTGGGTATGGGCAGGTTTTCTGTTGCGGCGCAGTTACCTGAAGACCTAGAGCCTTGTGTGCTGTGCATTGGCGGCACGGGCGAGCGCAGGCTGATTGCGGCAGCGCTGGATAAAATCTTTCGCGTGCGCACGCAGCCTTTTGAGCTGGTGGTGTTCCATGCTGAAGACGGCGAAAACGAGGTGTTTTTGTTCGAGCGCTTGCAGCGTGTGGTGTCGCAACAGATTGCGCCGGTTTTTCAGTCTAAAAATTTTGTTTTAACGGTTAAAATTTTGCCCGGCAGTGTTTTAGAGGGGCTATACACTTTAAAAAAACGCTACGATTTTAAAAAAGTGTTTTTTGGGGTAGGGGGCCATCCTATAGAGGCAGCCCATATGGCGCGCGATATCAAAAAAGAGCTCGAGGTAAATGTTGAAGTCATTGACCCCGATGCTCCACTAAAAAAGCGTGGTCACGTATGACCTTAAAAGCGCCGCGCTTTACTCGTACTAAAATCGTTGCCACTTTGGGCCCGGCGAGTTACGACCCTAAAATCATAGAGCAACTGGTGCGCTCAGGGGTAGGGGTTATAAGGCTGAATTTTTCGCATGCTAAAACTCCGCAAGAGTATTTGGGTGTTATAAAAAACGTGCGGCGTGTGGCTAAAGCCTTGCGCGCTCCTGTAGCTATTATGCAAGATCTACAAGGCCCTAAAATACGCGTAGGAGTTTTGGCAAAACCTTTGCCGCTTAGGGTGGGGCAAAAGTTGGTGTTGGGTGCTGTTAGAGCTGCGCCTAAGTTGCCACCCGGTACCTTTTGGGTGCCTATGGATTTTGCGCCTTTGGTTAAGCTGTGCCAAGAGGGCACTAAAATTCTGCTAGACGATGGGCACATAGAGCTGCGAGTGCAAAGCCTTGTGCCGCGCTTGGGCTACGTGCATGCGCGGGTATTGCGCGGGGGAGTGCTCAAGTCTCGTAAAGGTGTTAATTTGCCGGGCACGCCCTTGCCTTTAAGTGCTATGACCACAAAAGACCTTAAGGACTTAAAGTTTGGTCTAGAGCAAGGTGTGGATTATGTGGCGTTAAGTTTTGTGCGTAGGCCGCAGGATGTTTTGGCGTTAAAAAACAGGCTTAAGCGCTCGGGCTCAGGTGCAAGGATTGTGTCTAAAATCGAAATGCTAGAAGCCTTGGAAAATCTGGACAGCATTATTGAGCTAAGCGATGCCATAATGGTGGCGCGCGGAGATTTAGCCATTGAGACGGGGGCGGCGCAGCTGCCGGCGGTGCAAAAAAAAATCATCTCCCGGTGCAATGCGCTTAATACGCCTGTCATTACGGCAACGCAAATGCTAGAGAGCATGACACAACATACGCACCCTACTCGGGCAGAGATTACAGACATTGCCAATGCTATTTTAGATGGCACCGATGCGCTGATGCTTTCTGCAGAAACCGCCATGGGCAAGCACCCGTTGGCTTGTGTTAAAACCATGCACGATATTTGCCTGGAGGTCGAGAGGCACCCTAAGGGCTTGTACCATGATATTAGTCTTACAGGCGGAGGGTTGATTAGTGATCAGAGCATAGCTTGTGCGGCAACTTTGTGCGCGATGAACCTAGATGCGCCTGCAATTGTGTGTTTAAGCACTAGTGGCAGAACGGCCATACTTATTAGCGCCAATCGCCCTCGGGCGCATTTGGTAGCGGTTACGGATAGGGAGCAAACATTTAATCAGCTAAGCCTTATGTGGGGTATTAGGAGCTTTTTGATCCCTAAGTATAAAACCTATGGCGAGGCTTTAAAGCATACGCAAAAGTTATTGCGCGAGCACAAGCTAGCGCGCGCTAAAGACCCTGTTGTGCTTACTTATGGGTTACCTAAAAAGGGCGTACCCACAAACACTTTGCAAGTCCGCACTTTATTGGAGTGCTAGGAAAACAAACTTGGGCAACAAGAACCAACTCCAGAGCAGCCTCCTGTGCTTTGTCCCATGGCATTTTCCTAGCACTCTGATGCTTACGCCTATCGCTACAGGGACATAGATGCTTCATAGGTCGGAAAATGCCCTGCGGGACACTTGTCTCTATCGCGGACACCCCCTAAAGGGGGTTGCGCTAGAGACTGCGCTTTGTCTCATGGCATTTTCCTAGCACTCTGATGCTTACGCAGCTAGCGCTCTGGTTTGTATTTGCACTCGGCCTTGATGGTAAGGGGTGTTTGGTTTTTAAGAAAGTCAGGGCGGTTTTTAAGAATGGCGTGCCAGTTTTTTAAAGCCTCAGGGGCATTTTCTACGCTGCCCGGATACATATGGTTTTTAAGTGTATCGGCCTGCGTGGGTGTTACTTTAAAAGAAATCTGCGCAGGAGTTTTAGAGCTATCAATCAGGTCTTCCAAATAGCACTCGGGCCTTAAGCCCATAAAGTGCAGCGCCATGGTATCTAAAGCATAGTCTATTTGACTTTCAAGCAGCATGCCGCCATCTACAACTGCTGGAAACCCAAAAACAGTATGGCGCTTCTGGTTTTGATATGTATACTCAGGCGTGTCTTCGTTGTTAAATACCTTTTTATAAGGTCCTGTGTTGTGGGAAACAAGAAGAAACTCCAAATTCTTTTTTTCATTATGCGCAAGCGTCTTAAAATGTAGCATGCTTAATAAAAAAGAAGAGTCCAAATAATGGCGCAAAGGCAGCTCTGTTGTGAAATTTTTTAAATATTTGTCTTTTAAACTTTTGTAAGTGGGGTCCCATATTTGAAACACACCCTTACTTTCACCATCGTCCCCCACTATGTTTGTGATATTTGGAAAGTTTTTATTTACATATTCACTTTCCCTATAAAGCACATGGACCGCTGAGGGCACGATGCCTTGGTTGGTAAAAAAATGCTGCACCAAGGGCCTTAGGGCATAAAGATTAGTAAAGTAGTTTTTGGTTTTGGTCTTTTTTGTTGTTTTAAGTTTTTTTACGTTTTCTTGCACCCGATAAAAACCTTCATTAGGGGCTAAGGCATTTAGTTGTTTATTAATGTGGTTCTGTGCTGTCTTGTTAGAGGTGCTAAGATTTAGCATGCTGTCGGGGTAGCATTTTGTGGGTTTTTTCGCGCTGCAGCGCAGCTGATCCCAAATCGTTTTCAAAAGGTCTTTTTGTTGGGTTTTAGTAGGCACTGGGTGTGCTATGGGCACGGTGAGGCTTTTAGATATTATGCTCCACTTTATGTAGTCGGACACCTGGGTCACACCTGGCCCATGGAGTTCAGGGGGAGAGTTTTCTACAATGCGGCTTATAATGTAGACATTTCCGCTGTGAGATTGGTGTCCAGAAACTTGGTTGTCGCCTGGTAAGGTTCCTAAAGTGCCGCCTTTGTGGTTCCAGCTTGTGCCGTCCCATTTTCTAAAATTCACCTCTGCAGGAGCGGCATGTGCGCCAAGGTTGAGGTTGTTAAAAGAAACCTGCATCAGGTGAGGGTGAGACTGTAATTCCACCACACTGCGCGATACGCCGTGCGCTACGGTAAAGCTTTGTTTTTGGGATTTTATTTTTTGGCCGCTAAAAAAGCTGGTTTTGGTTTTTTGTCCCTTGGGTATGGTTTCAAACTGCGCCTCAGGGTAACTGGTATTGTGTGAAAAATAAAAAAGCGTGTCGTCCTCTTTTTTTACTCCACCTTGCGCGTGGGTGCATTTTAAGTCGCAGCATTGTAGCGTTAATTTGTAAGGGGAGTCTTTTTGCGCGCTATGCCACTTAATAGAGCTGCCAGTAGAGCTGCCACTTGATAGGGGGCTATTTATGCAATCGCCACGCGGTGGGCTTTGAATCAAATAGTTCAGGCTTAGGTTGTGCTCTAATACTAAGCTTACGCGCAGGACTTTGGGCTTGTTACTAGGTGGAGCGCTAAGTGCTGTGTGGTCTTCTTTTAAGTGGTCTAGCCTTATGTGTAAAATATCTTGGTCTATACTGCTTTTATCTGGTGCTAGTGCACGCTGTTCCAGCGCACGGTGTTCTGCTGTATGGCCTGAGGGTACAAACTGGTAAGTGGCTCGGGTTTTGGTGTCGGGGTCTGGGGCTATAAAGGTGATGGGCGTGTTAAATTGCGGCTCAGGGTATACGAGCTCGCCTTGGGGGTAGCTTATGCTGGGTCCTTGTGCGGGTGTGCATGCCATGAGCCAAAAAATCCATGGCATAAGCAGCAGTGTTTTGGTGTTTAGCATCTCTATGATTATATCGGCACATTGTAGGCTGGTGGCTCAGTGTTATTGTGGAGCTGCCTAATTTGTAACTGCACAGACTAAGGTCGTTTTACGGGCCCTCGCGCGTGGCTTATAATGAAACACACACCCTGCATCGGGCTTTAGCGGGTGAATATGCCGAAAAACAAGGTGTAGAGGTGTAGTATTGTAGTATGGTGAAGTCTTTTACAAAAACTGCGTGGTCTTGTTTGCTATGCACCGCCTTAGTGCTTAGCCCTCTTAGTATGGGTGGGAGCGGTGTCGGTGGCGTGGGCTTTCATAAGGCCCAGGCGCAACAGTACATACCGGGCATTGGCATGGTTATCGCTGATCCGCCAGGCTACGAGCACAACCATTGGGCCAACGCCTGCCTCTACCGCCGCACTCCGCAAAAAGAAAGCGCTAAAGATAAGCACGAAGAGATGCTCGAGCAATGCAAAAAAGGCAAGAAAAAAGGCAAAGGAAAGTTTAAATTATTAAACACTGCTAGTTGGGCTAAGCATTTAGATTGCAAAAAACCATGCGACACCGACCGCCCGGCGGAATCTGAAGAAGCAAGTGGCACTGTCAGTGATTCTGTAGAAGGTGCGGATAATCCTGATCAAGAATGCCAAACAGCAGGACAAATCATAGATGATCTTTTCCATCCCTTGGCGGCTGAGCTCCTTAGTAGAGTCAAGGGACGAGGCGGAGTAGATGCCGGTGGTCAATCACCGTGGCCGCCAGAAGATTTTTTAGCGCCAGATGGGAGCAATATTAAGGAGTTGGCGCAAGTAGAAGTGTGCTCAGGGGTTGCTGCGGATAATAGTTGGGGGGCAGCACTGGAGCCTATAGGAGAGGGTGCGGAGGGTGCAAGTCTAGAAGGCAACCCGCTTATAGGCGTGATAGGAAAGCTCTATGCTGATAATAGCAGTACGGGCAGCGCTCCATTCGATCTAGGCACAATCTGTTCCCCAACGTACTTTAAACACGATGTTTGCGAGGATCCGTCCGCCGACCAGATGAAACAGTGCAAAAAAGTATTTGAAAAATGGCATGATGACAAGGACAGCTTTAATTTTAACAAACAATTCAGTTCAGATGGTGAGTGCGTTTCTGATGAAGGCGCACAATCAGGTGGCGGTGGTGCTCAAAAAAAACAGGCTGAAAAAGCACAAGAGCGAGGGCTTTGTGTTGCAGAAGAGGTGCCCAGTGCCAATAAAGAAAGCTGTGAAAAGCTTGAAGAGCAATTTGAAAAGCTTTGTAAGCTTAGCAAAAAAGCAAAAAGAGAAAAGAGAAAGAACAAAAAATCCAAAACAGAAGCGGCATATAATATTTGCCCTGATGGCAATTGCTCGCCTAAAATTCGTTGGCACGACCGTTTGTTTGGCGCCTTGCCTGGCATTTTAGGCGCGGGGCTTATGGCTTGGTCGGGGCGCGAGGCTGTGCGCACTAATGCTCGCTTGGGTTGGCCAACAGATCCTTCAGCGGCTTTTAGTATGGGCTTTCCCTACCTTATGAGCGGTATTTACGGAGCCGCTTATGGATCGCGCGGCAGTCTGTGCGGCCCTAATGGCATTAACCCAGGCATGTTTTCAGGCATGGGTCCTTTTGGTGGCAATTTTAATTTTGGCATGAACCCATTTGGTGGCTTTAACGGTGGTATGGGCCCCATTGGTATGAACCCTTTTGGCTCACACCTTATGAACCCCTTTGGAGGCGGCTTTAACCCTGGCGGAATGAACCCGCTTTATGCAAGTATGTTCCCCGGCATGATGGGGGGTTTGGGTAATCCTTTTGGCGGACTAGGGGGTGGCCTTATGGGTGGCTTGGGCCCTTTTGGTGGCAATATCGGAGGCATGTGGCCTGGCATGGGAGGCCTAGGGGGATTTGGGGGATTAGGGGGTTTGCAAGGGCAATTGCAGTTACAAATGCAGCAAATGCAAATGCAAGCGGCAATGCAGCAGCAGGCGCTTATGTCGCGCTATATGCAAGAGCAGCAGCGTAAGGGCATGATCGTTGGCAATTTGTACCAGCAGATACAGCGCTTGCAGATGCAAATACAAGGCGTGCTTAATAGCGGCGTTGGGGGCCAGTTTGGTTTTGGTGGAGGCTTGGGTGGTTTGGGGGGTGGCGGCTTTTTAGGCAACCCCACGGCCATTTTGCCAGGGCCTGGTAGCGCGGGCGCAGGTGCTGGCGGTACAGGTAGCTACCCGCTTATGAACAACATCCTGGGGCAGTAAATAAAATGCAAAAGCGCTATTTGTTGGGGTTTGTGTTTTTTGTAGGGGTTTTTAGCGCGGCTCCCGCTTTGGCACAAAATGTTGGCGTAAAAAGCCCTCAAAATGCTAATCAAAAAAGTGCGGCTGTTGCGCCAACAAATGCGCCAACAAAAAAAGTCAAACACAAAAAGCCCCGCGTGTGGAAGCCTTTAACGGCTGCTGAAGTTTCGCGCTTAGAGTATTGGCAAAGGGTTAGGTATTTGCGCAAACTGCGCGAGAGGGCGTTGCTGGTAGATAAAATTAATCGCCAAGCCCTTAAACTACATGCATATATAGAGCAAAACAAAAACAAACGCACTAAAAAGCGCAAAGTTGCAGAAGCTTCTGCTGCAACTAAATCTGCTGCCTGGTGGGAGCTTTATATTTTGCAACCTGTGGCGGATTTTTTGCACGCTCGCGCTTGGCCCATGCCGAGATTTTTAAAGGCCTATGTACTTATAAAAGAAACCTCTGCACAGTCATCAAATTTCAGTAGCTTTTATGAAGATGCTACAATTTTAAACTGTGGAGAGGTGGTGCGTGATGCCTATGAAGGACGGTCAAACCCACAGATTGGCAAGGACCATGGTGTGCCATATGCCTGCTTATCATGCGACGAAAACAACTTTCGCTGTAGTTTTGCAACGACAGGCCTTGTGGGTCAAGATGCCTGTGTCAGCGGCAGGCGCAACAGCAACAGCCAAACATACGAGTGCATGGAAAAACGCGATGATTTGCGAGAGAAGGAAAGCACAGAAAGAGACGATCTTTTAAAAAAACTGACACAAGTGCGGCAAGGCATGAGCTGTGATCTTTCAGATCCTAATTCAGAACACTCTAATCTTGCTAAACAGATGTTTAATCATGCCTACGCTGACGAGGTTATGGCTTACTTGGTGCCGTATATTACAGAGTGTGAGGGCAAAGAAGGCGCTAGTAAATTTAGGGCATCTCTTAAAGGGGTTTTGCAAGGCAAAGATTATGAATCAGTTTTTATTAAACATATAGCAGGCTCAAGTGCAGCATGTAGGAACAATGTTGTGTCTGAAAGGAAAATAGAGGACGCCAATGTTCAGCATTTTGCTTGTCCTTTGGAGGGTAACGAATCTTTAGCTGGTAACCTGCTTGCAAGGCGTGGGCTTGCGAAAGGTGGGAACATAGATCCGGATGGTGCCTGCAGTTGGCAGGTGCCCAAAGGGCACTTAGGCGGAGACATTTGCTCATACTTTACCAACAAAGGCGAGACCACTTCAGCAGCCCGGTGCAAGATATTTGTTGACAGCTTGGGCACAAAATATTCTGACCAAGGTACGATACTTTTTCATGAGACCCCCTTTGCTTATGGTTTGTGCAAAGAGCTGGGTCTAAACACCATACAGCTGGCTCAAGCAGAGGACACGCTGCCTCCTTACAATGGCAAATCTTTAGGCTGCGTGCCTCCGAAGGATTTAGAAGCTGGTATGGTATTTCATACAGGAGGTGATTTGAGTAATGACTGGAGGGAGTATAACAACCATGCTCTTTGTGTTTTGTGTGCTGCTGAGAGAGCTGCTATTAAGAATAAGAACGAGGATTATGAAGCATCTTCTGTGTGGTTCAATTTGCTAAGTGAACTTTCTAGCCCACACCTTGAAAATGCTCCATGCAAAAAAGCAAAAGATGCTTATGACTTTCAAAAGGAATATGTTCAGCGTTTAGGCTTTTGCCATACAGACACCTATCCTGCTCCAGAAGAAGGCTGTAGAAAGGCAGACTTTAAAACTTGCTATGGCATTTCAATAGAGGCTGCAAAGAAGGCTTTTTGTCCTGATGGTGGCTTTCCTAGTACTATTGCAGAGGTGGCATCAAATTTATCAGCAATAGGTAGCGATCAGGCAGGACGCCTTAAGCAATGCGCAAAAGAGGCAGTTCAGATGCAAAAGGCTTTGTATAGTGACAATATGGATGACGTAGGCCAATCTTGCATTCATGAATTTGACCCAGGCACTTACCCTCAATGCAACTATCAGCTGTTCCAGAGCGCTATAAATTACAGTGGAAATTTTGTTTATGGAGGTGATACTGGGTGCCAGGTGGCTTGGGAGTGGAACAAAGACAAAGATCAAGTCCGCTTTACCCAAAGAAGCGCCTACGTTAGGGGCCAAGAGAGAATAGAAAAAGTTGGTATTGTGTCGACCTTTGACAACAATGACATGGTGGAGGGTCGCAAGTATTTTAGCAAATGGCGCCGTACTTTTGTGGGGGCTTGTAATGGCGGAGTGCCAGACAGCTGCACCGGAGGCACCTCCGACTCTACGAAGAGCAACGGCAGCGCCACTTCTCAGTAATCTGCGAGCTCATGGCCGCCGAAGCTTTTGTGGGGCTTTCCGTCTCTATTAGGATGCGCTTTTTTTGTATTTGGGCTCGATGGTCATTTTTAAGCCCACTAGAGTCCTCTAGCAGCTAACACAAAATATCCTAAGCGTGCCCTAGCCCTTCTTAAGCGCCTGAATCTCATCTTGGGGCAAGCCTGTCACTTCTGAAATCACAGAAAGCTTCAGCCCCTTTTTAAGCATATTCACTGCAACCTCCGCGCGACCTTTTTTTAAGCCTGTGTTCAGGCCCTCTACACGGCCCTTCTCTAGGCCTTTCTTCAAACCTGCACCCAAGCCCTCTACACGGCCCTCTTCTTTCCAAGGGTTGCCCATGTGTTTTTCCCAACTTTCAAAAAAGCTCAAGTCTTTTGCGCCACTTGATTTTGCCATACCTAGCACCTCCTTGCGCGTTAAATTATACACATCCGCAACGTATTGCACAACACTGGGCACAAGCTTGTCAGCCTCTTTTTTATCCAAATGACCAAGACACTTGCGAAAAAATTCCGCCCCTTTCTTCTTCACCTCATCACTCAACTGCGGCACTTCGCGAAGAGCGTGCATCATCGAATAAAACATATTTTTAGGCAGCGCGGACAAATCTACACGCGCCAAATCTAGTACATGAAAACTCAAGGACACAGGATCCATACTTGCAGCTCCGACATCATATACCACTCTATTAAAACCTTGCTTGCTTCCCTTGTGCCACGGCTCTTTCCCATGATAAAAAATGCAATTCAAAACAACAGGGCGCTCCTTTGGATATTGAGATAATCCATTATGCCGTATAGCCACACCGTAATCAGCCAGTTGCCTATACGTATTTTTAGGGCCTCTCTGACACTTGTGCTCTAAAAGAATGTAAGCAGGTGTTGTGTTTTTATCTTTAAGCTCTCCTCTAAAAAGCAAATCCGTCTCTTTGCCAATTGTGGGCAGAGAAGACTCTTGCTTTTGCAACTGCTCCACATCCAGTTCAATCTGCACACTTTGCGGAAGCCAAAACTTTAAAAGCTCTTTAGCATATTTCTTTTGGTCAAAACATGCTCTAAAGAATCGATCATGCGTATTCGTATAGTGGGTGTTTAAACTTGCTTGCCGTCTCGGTTTCATAATTTATTTTTCATATCCTTTTGCCGTGCCGTAAAAACTCCAATACCCAAGGGCGATGTTGGATTGTGGTTTTTTAGCCAAATTAAATCCAAAGAGCACTTTGCATGGTATGGGCGCATATGTACAGCCGCAACACAGAGCATAAAGCACTTTTTTTGCACCTTACCTCTAAACCCCTACAAAAAGGCGCCAGATTCGGTCCTCTCCAACCCTCTCCGCCTTTGCGCGCCGCACAGGTGGTGCCAATACTCAGCAGTAATCTACGAAGCTCATGGCCGCCGAAGCTTTTGTGGGGCTTTCCGTCTCTATTAGGACGCACTTTTTTTGTATTTGGGCTCGATGGTCATTTTAAACCTACAGAGTCCAGTATACCCTTTAAGGTGCTGAGTTTGGGGTTCACAGAATCTGATAATGTTTTATACAAACTCTCTCTACCTATATTGGCATTTTTAGACACAGTTTTAATTCCATAAGCGTTGGCTACATCTTGCAAGGCCAATAAAAAGGTCTCCTGATCGTATTTGCTGTCGACATCTAAGTGTACACTCAAATAAGCTGCAGCTTCTACGGGATCTTTTAAAGCCTCTTTTAAAGAGTCTGTATATTTTTTTGCTTTTGTCATTTCTTTTCCTCAGCGTCTTTATACAGGTGCCAATATCTTTTTGCCTTCTCTATATCCCTTTTTTGAGGGTCTTTCCATTTCTGCATTTGTATGACCGTATCCTATAAGATACACAGTGTCAGCTACGTAGTTATAGCCAATATTAACACCTGTGGCTATCGCTCTAATTTTTTTCAGCACCACGAATGGGTAAATCTAAGCGCCCCAAGGGCCCACTGGACACTGCAATTACAAACTACCATGCGCCCCTTTGGACGTTGTGCGATGCGCCATGGCTTTACATATATGCACGCATGGCGCAAAGTGTTTTGCGGGTTTGATTTGGTAAAAAACTACGGTCCAATATCACCCTTGGGTATTGGGGTTTTTTTACGGCACGGCAAAGGATAAGAAAAATAAATTATGGCACCAGAAAGAAAAGCAAGTTTAAACACACACTACACCAACACGCATGATCGTTTCTTCCGGAGTTGTTTTAAGGATAAGGGTTATACGAGGGCGCTGCTAAAATTTTGGCTGCCTCAAAGCGTGCAGGAGGTGTTGGACATTAAAGGCCTGGTTAAGCAGGATGCTTCTTTGCCTACTATAGGCAAAGAAGCAGACTTGCTATTACTAGGAAAGCTTAAAAACACTAGGCCAATTTATATCTTATTAGAACACAAGCATCAACGCGATCCTAAAAAAACGTACCGGCAAATGGCTGATTATGGAGTAGCCATAAAGCATTTTGAGTTATCTAAGCCTCAAAAGGAGCGCCCTATTGTATTGAATTGCATTTTTTACCATGGCAGAGATTCGTGGCAGAGGGGGCATAAACCAGGGCTTGGTATTGTAATGCACGATATTGAGGCAGAAAGCATAGACTCCATTTTATTGCAGTTCCATGTACTTGATCTTGAGCGCCTAGACCAACCTTTATGGCCGCCTAAGGATGCACTTTATTCTATTTTGTACGCGCTTTTGAAGGTGCAACAGTTTGGTGATATGGCAGGAAGAGAAAGGCGTGAATTTTTTAGGCAAATTTTCGGCCATTTGGATGACAATGACAGTACAAACCTGATGCAGCATGTGGTAACTTATGTTTCGAGTGTTTGTGGGATAGACCATGAGGAGGTGATGAGTATGTTAAAGTCAAGTGGTGCGGCAAGAAAGGAGTATCTTGAAGCTTGGGAGCAAAATATGGGCAACCCATGGAAAGAGGCGGGTCGAAAAGAAGGCCTAGAGAAAGGCCTTAAAAAAGGCCGTGCTGAAGAGCGCGTGGCAGTAGCCGCGAATATGCTGAAGGAGGGTTTTTCTATCTCCATAATTGCAAAAGCCACTGGCCTCTCTACAAAGGAGATCGAGGGACTCAAAAAAGGTTAGGGTACCCTCACGTGCTGGATAGCTTGTTCCCGGAGAACATACTTCAGTCGCGGCTAGTGTATGGCGCATATTGCAGGGGATTACATTGAGGGGTGCACACGTTTAATGCATAACGGCGCGTGGCGTCTTCACATTAGGGGCCTGAATTTTTGGATACCCCTCCAAAAAATCCATGGAAATTTTGGACGGGCATCCAAAATTTTGGTACAATGGGAGAGTGAACAGGTATTTAAAAAAGCCCGTCCTAGAGGACTTAAAAGAAAAAATGGTCTTCATAAGTGGCCCTAGGCAAGTGGGCAAAACCACTTTGGCGCTATCTTTGGCTCCCAAAAGTCACTACTACTTGAACTGGGACATTGCAGCAGATAGGGAGTTTATTTTAAGAGAAAAATTCCCCACCAGTAACTTTGTTATTTTCGATGAGGTGCATAAGTTTAAAAATTGGCGCAATTACATTAAAGGTTTTTACGATAAGCATAGGACTAAAAAGCGTATCCTAGTAACAGGCAGTGCTCATTTGGATTACTACCGGCATTCTGGTGACTCTCTTGCAGGCCGGTATCACCACTACAGGCTGCACCCCTTTACTGTAGGAGAGCTTAAGGTTAAAAGCCAACAGGATATGCAAGACCTACTCGCTTTGGGTGGTTTTCCGGAGCCTTTTTTGTCTGGCTCACAGCGAAAAGCCCTAAGGTGGCGGCGAGAATATAGAACGCGCATTATACATGAAGACATCCCTTCGCTTGAGCTGGCGCAAAATCTGTCTGCAATGGAGCATGTGTTGCTGAGTTTGCCCAATCGCGTGGGCAGCCCGCTTTCTATAAGCGCGTTGAGTGAGGATTTTGGAGTGTCGTACAAAACCATAGATAAGTATCTTAATATTTTGGAGCGTATGTATCTTATTTATAGGGTGGCGTCTTTTAGGGCTAAAAAATTGCGCTCTCTTAAAAAAGCTCAAAAGCACTATCTTTATAATTGGGCTGAGGTATTAGAAGCGGGGCCCAGGTTTGAAAATCTCGTTGCAGGGCACTTATTAAAATGGGTGCATTTTATGCAAGATTACAATGGTGCTGATATGGAGCTGTGTTATTTTCGTGACTCTGACCACAGAGAGGTGGATTTTGTTGTTGTGCAGAACCAAAAGCCCATATTGGCCATAGAGTGCAAGCTGCGGTCTAAAACCATTGCCGCAGGGTTAAAATATTTTAAAACCAAGTTTCCTAAAGCTCGATGCGTACAGCTGCACTTGGAGCCATTGCAAGAATACGAATCCCCATCCGGCATAGAGTCCCTCCACTGGAGCAGTTTATTGCCCAAATTACCCAAATTAAAGGACTAATAAAATTCTCTGGGGTAGAGCGGCGGCACACTGATAGCGCCTGAAAGGCGCGGCCATCAGGGTGCCTTATAGGCCGCCACATGCTCTGTGGGTCACTTGTCTCCCTGATTATCGTCCCTTTCAGGGACTATCAGGGAGACTGCGCTTGGCCCAGAGCATGTGGCTAACACTCTAATCCTTACGGACCAAGCGTCCCACAGAGAATTTCGCTAGCGCTCTAAACTTGTTTGCTCAATGCACGGAGCTTTGACGAACATACAGTCGCTACGGGCCTTTGGCCCTTCGCTACAGGCGCATAGATCCCTTATAGGCCGCAAAATAAAATTGGGTAATGCGCCACCTCCTTCGCAGACGCCTCTTGCAGAGGCTGCTCTGGAGTTGGCTCTTATTGCCCAATTTTATTTTTCTAGCGCTCTAACTTATTGCCAATTAGATTTGGATAGGGGTTCGCGGCTGAGGTTACTAGGAAGATGGGAGTTTAAAAAACGAGGCGATTCGTAATAATACGCATCAAAGCTAATGCGCTTGAGATTACGGCCCGCAGTATCCGTCATATAAAGCTGCTTCTTGCCGCTGCGGTCACTTACAAACAGTATGTGCGTGCCGCCAGGAGCAAAAATCGGATACTCATTATTAGACCAGCGGCCGTTTATTTTTCTGGCACTGGTCAGCCTTTTAAGCCCACGGCCATTGGCATTGATTAAAAACACATCAAACGCCTGCCGCCTGCGGTCAAAACTAGCAAACACAATCTTCTCACCATCAGGCGACCACCTAGGAGTAGAGTTGTACACTCCAGCAAAAGTTAACACCTTAGCCACCTGCTTGCTTTCGCCATCGATAGGCATAACATAAATATGAGGCCGCCCACTGCGGTCACTAGAGAAGGCAATCTTTGTACCATCAGGCGAAACCGCAGGCTCAATATTCATTGCACCATAAGGCCCCATGGTAAGAGCTGTTAGGTTTTTGCCCGTAACATCCACCCTGAAAATGTCAGTGTTTTTTTCACCCTTACGCGTACGCGTAAACACTAAACCCCGTCCCGAAGGCAAAAAATCCGCCCCCGAATTAATACCCTTAATATAAGACAACAAACTGTGCCGTTTGCGCTTAATATTGTATAAATATAAATCTGCGTTTCTACCTAAATACTTTTTGCCCCTTTTGTGAACAGAAAAAGCCGTATACGCAATTAAATTGCCCAAAGGCGACCACGCTGGCGAAATACTAAGCCCCGTGCGGGTGATTTGCTTGGCGTTTTTAGTGTTCCAATCCATGGCCCAGATCTCTTTCTTGCCACGAAAACCTTTGTACCGCACGCTTACAAGGCGAGACAAAAAAAACGACCCCTTGCGCGTGAGGCTTTTTACTAAGTCATTAGCCAAACTATGCGCTATAAAATCCATATGCTTTTTTTTGTGCGTATAAGATTTACTAAATACCAAGGTCTTGTGAGGCACATAATACACATAAACCACCAACTGCATTTTAGACCAAGAGGTCTTATAAGCACTGCGAATAAGAAAATCCACACCCAGCGTGGACCAGTTTTCAAAATCAAACCCCTCTGGCTGGGTTTCACTTTGAGGCAAAAGGCTTTTGCTAAGAGTGTGATCCCAGGATTTTTTGTCCAAAGTCTCAAACAAAAAAGACAGCTCCAAATTCTGCATTATAGAAGCATAGAGCTTTTGGGCAAGTTTTTGATTTTTGGGTTTGATTTTTTTATCCATTACTCCAAAAGGCGTAATGGCGAGCAGGCTTTTTTTAACTTTAGCCTGATCAATATCGATATAAACACGCTTTTTAAAGCCTAAGGTCTGGCCATGTGATGTATCTATCCATGCGAATGCACAGAAAAAAATCAATCCCAATGTAGTAATGAGGTGTTTAAGCATAAATTTTTCCGTCTTTGCCATCTTAATTGTGCTAGTCAAAATTTAAAGCATACTCCACGCCTATTAAACTTTTAGGTGGGCGCGGAAAAGGCACAGCCCGCCTAAGCGTGCCTAAAACCATGTTATCAAAAATCTTATTGCCCGATTTGTGTAACCAAGTGCTGTATTTTAAGTTACCATTTTTACTCACCATTACCAAAACCTGCGCCTTTAGCCCTTTGTTCATTAACCACTGCGGCAAGCTCCAAAATCCATCCACATGGGCCTTAAGGTCAGCATAGTAGTTGTTAAAATGTAGCTGCTCTATGCCGCTTCTATTAGAGCCTTCGGACAAAATATTACCCTTAGCAGGTGCAGGAGCCGGCGTAGGAGGGGGGCTCACGGTTTTGGGAGTGAGTTTGTCTTCTAGAGAGACAGTTTTTTTGGCAGCCAGTTTTGGTACAGGCTTGGCCTCGGATTTGGTTTTGGGACGCGTTTTTTTGGGTGTTATTTTTTTTTGCCTTTTAGGAACAGCAGGTTTTTTGTCAGGCAAAGCAATCACTTCAACCTTTAGCCCCAGGTTAGTGTGCACGTTTTTGTGCCATGCAATGCTAGACATTAACATGCTTACTAGCACAACCCCAAAGTGCAAAAAAATGGAGCACCATACGTGCCTAGGCACCTTTTGCAATGAGCACAAAATTTTTTCCAAAAGCTCTTTACCTACTCTGGCAAGGTGATCAGCCCCACACTGCTTACCCCGGCAGCTTTTGCCTCAGCCATGACCTGAGCGACCTTGCCATAGGGAACACGCGTGTCAGCTTCTATATGCACTTTGTTGTCAGCCTGACCCTTTAAAAGCCCTTTAAGCTTGTGCCCTAATCGGGCCATTGGAATCACCTGCTTACCCATATACACTGCGCCTGAGCTTTTAATTACAAGCTTAATCACCTCTGCCTCAGAGAGTGTTTTGGTGTTTTTAGTTTGAGGCAAGTTGATGTCTAGGCCTTGCTTCATTACAGGGGCCGTGATCATAAAAATCACCAGCAACACCAACATCACATCCACAAAAGGTGTGACGTTAATTTCGCTCATTGGTCTTCTGGTGAGGTCTTTTGTTTCAAAATCCACTGGCGCACCTTTTTAGCAGGTTTAAGTTTATAGCCTATGCCGATTTTGCAGTTTGCTTAAGGCGATCAATGAGCTCATCAGCAAAAGCCTTAAGCTCTAGCTGAGCAAAACGCACGCGGCCCAGATAGTGGTTATAAAAAACGGTCGCCGGTATGGCCACCGCCAAGCCTATGGCCGTTGCAACAAGAGCCTCTGATATGCCCGGCGCCACCACTGCAAGGCTCGCCATATTAGAGGTTGCGATTTTTTGAAAAGCTCCCATAATGCCCCAAACCGTACCAAACAAACCCACAAAAGGCGCCGTCGAGCCTGTGGTCGCCAAAAAGCCTAAGTGTTTTTCTAACTGTGCCAGCTCTTCGTCTATGTGCTTGTTTATGCAGCGCATGCCGCGCCCAAGAGAGCCTTCGTTTTTAAGGTCTAGTTGTTTTTTTTGTAAATCCTCGTAACTTAGTCTAAACACATTGGCGTAGGTGCTGTGCTCAAAATTTTTTGCTTTTTGCAGCATATCGCCTAAAGAGGTAATAGAAAACTGAGACACAAACTTTTGGTTCTCAGACTTCATAGCCTGGAACTGCTTTTTTTTCCAAAACACAATCGCCCACGAGGCAATCGACATGCCCAAAAGCAGCAGCAGAGTGATCTGCACTGGAATACTGGCAGAAAGCATAGCGCTCCATACGCTGCTTTCTGCGACAGCATCAGCTGCTTGAGCTGCTGTAGCAGCTTCTTGCGCCAAGGCCACAGTGCTTCCTAAGCAAGCAAACCCAAAGCCAGCAGCCCAAAACCCAATCGTCAAAACATTAAGCTGCCCCTTAAGCCTCCCCTTGGTTACAAACTGCATACTTCTACTCATATTAACCCCCACAACACACCAGCCATTAAATATCCCAAGCGCCCCCTTTGCTATGTTAAAGCTTTTTAATCTACTGGGGCAAGTTGGCAGTGGGCCTTATAGCCAAGTCGTAAACCCACGCGCTAGATGGTGGGCTGTGTTTTGGCACTATGCTAAAGTCTAAAAGATTCAGCATTTGCCGTCTTTTTGTTTCTAGTAGGGCTTTTGTAAAGCCGTGCCGTGCGCTCTCTTGCTCGTTCCAAAGTACAAAATCAGCACGCAGGCTGACGAGGCTTTGCAGGCCAAGGCTTAAAAATAAAAACAACTTTGTTTTGCTCGATACGGGCAGGCCATAAAGCCATTGGGGTTTTTGTGATTTTAACTGCTTTAACAGATGCTGGTTGTGTGTTTGTATGAGTACGGGTTTTTTTGCATAAGTTGTAAGATTTGAAATTAAATTCCCTATTCCGCGGTTTACTTCTTGAGGCGCAAAAGAGCCGCGTAACACTAGCAGTACAGCCGGTGCATGAGGCGTGCGTTTTAAAGCTGCGTCCAATGTCAGTAGAGGTTTTTGTGATTTTTGCCACCTTGTGCCCTTAAGCTCTTGATCGGTTTTATGCTCTATAAAGCCCTTGGCGCTTGTGTGTGGATGCAGGTATTTATACGGGTAGAGCCACCAGGTGTGGTTGCGGCTCATGCTAAGCTCCAGCTTGGGAACAGCTTTTGTACTGGTGGCAGCATCTAGCGCCATAGGGCTCAAAGCGCCAGTATAATCTGGCTCAAAAATCCACAACCCTTTTTGGGATCGCAGGAGGTTATGAAAGGGAGTGTGCAAAGGGGCATACACTTGGCTGAGGCTGATATGTTTTAAAGTACACACGGCAGCCCATAAGCTGAGCAGCACCACAAGGCTAGGGAGCAAGAGCTTTGCAATCCGTTTTAACTGTGTAAATAGCGGCATCTTTACTCGCTAATAGCAGCTGTAGCACATAAAAAAACCAAGGTGCCCTATGCACCGGCTGGGCAGCTATGTTACAAGGCCCTTGTGACGACACTTAAAAACTTAAGCCCCGAGTATAAATACGGGTTTAGCACACAGCTGCCTGTAGACCAAGTGCGCCCTGGTTTAGATAAGGACGTAATAAGCTTTATTTCTAAGAAAAAAAACGAGCCTTCTTGGCTGCTTGATATGCGCCTTAAAGCCTACGAGTATTGGCTTGGCTTGCGCCCCCCTGATTGGGGCCACTTAACATATGACCCTATTGATTTTAATAAAATCAGCTACTACTCGGCTCCCAAGCAAAAAAAGGCCCCCAAAAGCTTGGACGAACTTTCGCCAGAGCTGCTTAAAACTTTTAAACGCTTAGGCATACCCATTAGTGAGCAAAAGCGCATTACCGGAGTTAAGAGCGATCCTAAAAAACTGGGCGTAGCTTTTGATTTGGTTTTTGACAGCGTGTCTTTGGGCACAACCCATGGGGATTTGCTAGCAAAACACGGGGTCATATTTTGCTCTATTTCAGAGGCCATACAAAAGCATCCGGACTTGGTAAAAAAATACTTTGGCAGCGTTGTGCCGTATACGGATAATTTTTATGCGGCTCTTAATGCGGCGGTTTTTACGGATGGGTCTTTTTGTTATATTCCCAAGGGCGTGAGGTGCCCTATTGATTTGTCTACGTATTTTCGTATTAATGCTGCGGGCACGGGCCAGTTTGAGCGCACTTTGGTTGTGGCTGAAGAGGGCGGGTTTGTGAATTATTTAGAAGGCTGCACAGCCCCCCAGCGTGACGAGCATCAGTTGCATGCCGCTGTGGTAGAACTTGTGGCCTTGGAAGACGCAACAATACGTTACAGCACGGTGCAAAACTGGTACACGGGCGACAAAGAAGGCCGCGGGGGTGTGTATAACTTTGTAACCAAACGCGGCAAATGCGCGGGGCGTAGGGCGTGCATTTCGTGGACCCAGGTGGAGTCTGGGTCTGCCATTACTTGGAAGTACCCAAGTGTTATTTTGCAAGGCGAGGGCAGCGTGGGCAAGTTTTATTCTGTTGCTTTGACCCATGATTATATGCAAGCCGACACGGGCACAAAAATGATCCACATAGGCCCTAACACCAAGAGCACCATTGTTTCAAAGGGTATCAGCACCGACCAATCGGTAAATAGCTACCGGGGGATGGTTAAGGTGATGCCGTCTGCTAAAAACGCGCGCAACTATTCGCAGTGCGACTCGATGCTCGTGGGCGATAACAGCCAGGCAAACACATACCCTAGGTTGGATATAAAAAACCCAACAGCCGTGGTGGAGCATGAAGCCTCTACATCTAAACTGAGTGAGGAGCAGTTGTTTTATTTAAACACTAGGGGCCTTAATACCGAGCAAGCGGTATCGCTTTTGGTGAACGGGTTTTGCCAAAAAGTGTTTAAACAGTTGCCGTTAGAATTTTCTGTAGAGGCTGTAAACTTGATAGAGATGAAATTAGAAAATAGCGTAGGCTAGGTTATCAAATAGGTTATTAAAGGCAAAACATATGCTAGAAATTTGCGATCTACATGCACAAATTGAGGGCGCGCAGGTTTTAAAGGGGCTAAGTTTAAGCATTAAGCCTGGCGAGGTGCATGCGTTAATAGGCCCCAATGGATCGGGCAAAAGCTCCTTAGCGCACATTATAACCGGGCATCCGGCGTACGAAGTTACTAAAGGCAGTATCAAGTGGGAGAAAGACCTACAAACCATAGACCTTACAGACACAGAGCCAAGCGAGCGCGCTTTAATGGGGATATTTTTGGCCTACCAGTATCCGGTTGAGGTGGGCGGGCTTAATAATTTTGAGTTTTTGTTTACGGCCTTTAAAAACATGTGCCAACACCAAGGGGTGCAGGCCTTAGATAAGGAGCAATTTAGAGCCTTGGTACAAAAACAAGCCATAAGCCTTGGCTTGGACAAGAGCTTTTTAGACCGCAATTTAAACGAGGGCTTTTCGGGTGGCGAAAAAAAGCGCAACGAAATATTGCAGATGTTGATCTTACGCCCGCGTCTTGCTTTGTTAGACGAAACCGACTCCGGTCTAGATGCTGATGCGCTTAGTTTTGTGGCAAGCGGGGTTCGAAAGTACCACAATGCTGAAAACGCCATTTTGCTCATCACCCATTACCCTAAGCTACTGGATGAGATTCAGCCTCAAAAGGTACACATTATAGACCAGGGCACCATTGTACAAAGTGGTGGCTTAGAATTGGGGCGCAATATTCTTACCCAAGGCTATAAGGCAATAAAATGAACCCCGTTTTTTTGGACTGTTACGATTCAGAAGATATCACCCTCCAGGCGCGCAATCACGGGGACAGATGCCATTGGATCTGGGCCTCAGTGCCAGCACCAGGTTTTGATACAGACTTTAAAAGGGTGTTCCACTTGTTCCCTAAAACACAGTCAAATGTTATTTTGCACTTTGAAGAGGGCGTAACAGAAAACGGCGTGGTAGAGTTTTTGATCCACCCCGATGCTGAGGCGAATTTTTTTATTATGATCAACAACCCTAAGCGCGTGTCTTTAAGAATTAGTGCCACGCTTTTGGGCGCAAGATCCGCTATAAACATTAACGGCTTTGGGGCTTTGGGGCAGGCGCGTGAGGTTAATATACGCAGTACCTTGTGCCACAGGGCTTCGCATAGTTTTAGTGATCAAGTATTTAAGGTGTTGGCTTTAGATGAGGCGCAGTTTTTTTTAAAAACCGATCAAGTTATTGAAAAAAACATCACCCAAGCTGACTCCAAACAAAGGGCACACTTTATGGTAATGAACCGCGCCCGGGCACAGAGCTTGCCCAATTTGCAGGTTTTATCGAGCGATGTTAAGGCGGCCCATGGTGCAAGCTTTGGCAGCTTAGATCCTTTGCAACTTACGTACTTACAGAGCCGCGGTATTAAAAAACCCCAAGCCGTTAGCATGCTGTTAGAGTCTTATGCTAAAGAGCTTTGGCCGCATGGCATAGAGCAACCCTTTGCAAAAGATTGGCAGCTCGATCGTGGCAGGGGCAATGTGTTAAAGGAGCTCAGCCAATTTAAAAAACAGACTCAGGATTTTATTAGAGCGCAGTCGTTATCTATTGCTAAGGAGCTTTAATATGCTAGGCGAGGCGATCAAAAAGGAGTTCCCCTTTTTTGACCCTCAAACTAATAAAGCCTTGCACGATTTTGTGTATTTAGATAGCGCCGCCTCTAGCCTTAGCCCCACAGTGATGTTAGAGGCCCTAAAAGAGGTCTATACCCACGCGCCGGCTAATGTGCACCGCAGCCCCCATGCTGTAGGACACAAGGCTACAGATTATTACGAGCAAGCCCGTGCCGGTGTGGCGCGCCATATTAATGCTTATGACCCTTTAGAGGTGGTGTTTACCTCTGGTGCAACCCATGCGCTTAACCTAATCGCCCGTGCGTGGGGGCAGCAAAATTTATCGCAAGGTGACAGAATAATTTTAACTCAAATGGAGCACCACTCTAATATTGTACCCTGGCAGCAAGTAGCTAAGGCTAAGGGTGCAAAAATAAAGTGGGTCGGTTTAAAGGGGCACGAAAAGGGGTACGAACTCGATATAGACGCTTTAAAACAGCTATTGCAGCAAGACAAAAACATAAAACTCCTAAGCATTACAGGGGGGTCTAATGTTTTAGGTTGCACAAACGACATTAAAACCATTACCAAGCTTGCCCATGCAGCAGGGGCAGTGGTGGTGGTAGATGCCGCGCAAAGCGTGGCGTGGGGAGGTGTTGACGTGCAACAGTGGGGCTGTGATTTTGTGGCCTTTTCGGGGCATAAGGTTTTTGGCCCTTTTGGCATAGGGGTGCTATGGGGCAGGAAGGACTTTCTGGCCAAGCTAGCGCCTGTGGAGTTTGGTGGGGGTATGGTTAAACGCGTTACACAAAACAGGAGCACGTTTTTAGATCTGCCGTATAGGTTTGAGGCTGGCACACCGCCTGTGGCGCAAGCCCATGCTTTGTCTTGCGTACTTAAGTGGACAAAGCTTTTGCCGAGTGCGGGGCAGTACAAAAATCAGCTGCTTAAGGCGGGGGTGGAGGCGTTGGAGTGCTTGCCTTTTGTGCGTTTATTGGGTGGCAATAGCGCTCAGCCGGGGCCGGTGTTTTCGTTTGTTTTAGATCAGGTGCATGCAGGAGATGTGGCAGAAATTTTAAACCTTTGCAAAATTGCTGTGCGCGCCGGGCACCATTGCTGCGAGCCGCTTTTGCATAGTCTAGGTGAGCGGCAAGGAGTTTTAAGGGTGAGCTTTGATGTGTTTAATACGTTTAAAGACATAGAGCGCCTGCATGATGGTATTAAAAAAGCCCACGCCATGTTATACGGCAAACAAAACTAAAGGCATTTTTGTGATACAAGAGCCAGAAAAACGTTTAAGCGCCCGCGACCTTTTAATAAAGGTGCAACCCACACCCAATCCGTGGGCGTTAAAATTTATCATCAACACCCCCTTAAAGCTTAAAGGCAAAGCCACTTTTTTAGATCGCAGCGAGTGCGAAAGCCTGCCCCTAGTGCGAGATTTGCTTTTAGTGCCTGGGGTAAAGCAGGTGTATCTATTTGAAAATACCTTAAGCATTACCCACTCGGGCGAGCTAGAGGAAGAAGATCTAAAACAAAACATTTGCTCGGTTTTACGCACGCGCATTGAGGTGCATGATCCTAACTTTGATTCCGAGGGTTCGCAAAGCCTAGGGGCATCTACTTTTAAGCCTAAAAAGCACACAGACCCTGCAATACTAGAAATCGAGTCCATACTGGACCGCACGATCCGCCCTGGCCTGCAGGCTGATGGGGGCGACTTGCAAATAGTAGATTTTAAAAACAACGAGCTTATTATTTTTTACGAAGGCGCCTGCGGCGGGTGCCCTAGCGCTACTATGGGCACGTTGGATGCTATTGAAAACATCTTGCGATATGAGCTGCAAAATGATCAGCTCATTGTTTCGGTGGCCGATTTATAGAGTGGCTGCCAGGTACTGCGTGACCTGGGTGTTAAACATGGCGTAGCAGGTCACGAGGGAGTCGTTTATTATTTTGGTGTCAAAGGTGTCTTGTAGGGCGAGCTCTTGCTTGGCTATCTTGAGACGTTTTGGAAGGTCCTTAGGTACAGAGCCACGCTCTATAATGCGCTTATGAAGGCTTTGTAAATTGGGGGGTGCAATAAAAATCGCCAAGGCCTGAGGGAAGTTGTGCTTTAGTGTCTTGGCTCCTTGTATGTCGATATCCATTATGGGAGTAAGGCTTTGGGTCCAAATTTTTGTAAGCTCCTCTTGCGGCACGCCGTAGAACTCATCATACACCTTGGCCCACTCTATAAAATAGCCGAGCTGGATCTTTTGTTTAAAATCTTCGCGGCTTAAAAAATAATACGGCTTGGCTTGAGATTCGCCATGGCGCTGCGCCCGTGTGGTGCAGCTTATAACATCGCGCAGCTGAGGAAGCGCGAGCACAATTTTTTCGACTAAAGTAGATTTACCCACACCACTAGGGCCAGTTACGATGATGAATTTTTTTTGATTTGTCATGTTTTTAGAGGACAAACTCCTTCCAGTCTTTTGCAACATGATGACTTAATCGCACTTGTACCACAAGTCCGGTAGAGGAATACTCGGTTTTCAAAACTTGCCCTATATGGTTCAGCTCGTAAAGCAAATGGGCCTTAGCATGTGGAAAATACAAAGAGTACTCTTTTTGTAAACGGCTAAAACTTTGTCCCATAAGGTCTTTAAGCTTATCGATCCCAACTTGCTTTTTAGCACTAAGGGTGATGTGCCAAAAAGAGCCCTCTGCACAAGGTAGGGAGCGTGCAAAGTTTTTTAAGCTGTTTAGCCTATGCTTGGCCTCGGGGTTTAGGTTCCATGTGGGAGCTTGGTCGTTTTGGGCAGCATGGGTGCCCACGCTGTCGGCCTTGTTAAAAATCCATACCTGAGGCTTGGTGTTCCATTTTAGCTCTTGCAACACCTGGCTAGTGGTTTGGGCTTGCGCAAGAGCTTGTGGGTGCGATACGTCCACCACATGCAAAATCACATGGGCCGACTCGGATTCTTCTAGCGTGGCTTTAAAGGCTTCTTGCAAAATTTTGGTAGGCAAGCGACTAATAAAACCCACTGTGTCTGTGACTAAGGCCTTGCCCAAAGGGGGCAAGTGCACCGAACGCGTCAAAGGGTCCAGTGTGGCAAAGACCTGGTCTTTTGCCAATACTTCCGAGTGGCTCAAGGCTTGCAGCAGGGTGCTTTTGCCTGAGTTGGTATAACCTACCAAAGCAAAGCTGGGCACCTGGCTGAGCATGCGCCGTGTGCGTTGCAGATGGCGGGTTTTGCGCACGGTGTTCAGTTTGCTTTTAAGAAAGCTTATGCGGGTTTTTATGCGCCTGCGGTCAATCTCTAGCGCAGTTTCCCCAGGCCCACGGGTGCCGATGCCACCTGCTAAACGCGAAAGCGATCCCAGCCAGCCGCCTACAACGCGTGGCAGTTGGTCTAGCAATTGGGCCAGCTCTACCTGCAGGCGCCCTTCGTAACTGCGTGCACGTTGGGCAAAAATATCCAAAATCAGCTGTGCGCGCGA
This sequence comes from Bdellovibrionales bacterium, assembly GCA_965116155.1. Taxonomy (GTDB): domain Bacteria; phylum Bdellovibrionota; class Bdellovibrionia; order Bdellovibrionales; family UBA1609. The sequence goes on along the minus strand of OZ220488.1, from coordinate 1,049,661 downwards.
TACCACTCGCACGCCGAGTTCGCGCTCCCAGTTGCGTAGCTGCGAACCCGAAAGCTCATGGTCTACCACTACAAGACCTGCCTGCAGCTCTTGCACGCCTTGTTTAACCTCTTGCACTTTACCTTTGCCCAGCACAAAAGTGCTTTGGTATTGGGGCAGCACTTGCAAAAAACTTCCCACACACTGAGCGCCTGCGGCCTCGAGCAGTTGTTTAAGCTCTTCTAAGCTACGCTCTTGATCTATTGGACTTTGGGTTTTAAGCCGTACGCCCACAACAATGCCGCGGTTTAAGCTATAAGGCTGGGGCGTATTAAATTGCGATGGCATCAAGGTGTTTAGTCTTGGCTGGTTTTTTGCGAACTTTCTAGCGCAGTTACTATGGTGGTGCGTATGATATCCTCTACCGAGCACGAGCGCTGCAGAACATTAGCGGGTCGGTTCATACCAAGCAAAAAGGGGCCCAATACCTCTTGCTCAGAAAGCTGCTGCACCAGTTTGTAGGCGATATTGCCAGAGTCTAAATTCGGAAAAATCAGCACATTGGCTCCGTTTTTTAGTTGGCTAAACGGAAAGATATTTTCGCACACATCGGGGTTAACAGCTGTGTCGGCTTGCATCTCTCCGTCTAGCATCAGATCGGGCTCTAGATCGCGCAAAATGTGGGCAGCGCGCTGCATTTTTTTGGGGCTGCTTTTGCGGGCCATAAAATTGGTAAAGCTTAAAAAAGCCACGCGGGGTACAATGTTAAACGACCGAGCCATTTGCGCCACAGCCCTGGCAATGCGTGCGAGCTCTTCTGCCGTGGGGTCAATGTGCACAGTGGTGTCAGCTAAGAAGAGCATTTTTTGTTTTACTTTTTTTGATATCACTACGCTCACACCCGTTACGGCATGCCCCGCCTGTGGGCCCACAACCTCTAGCAGTGGCCTGAGGGAGTCAGAATAATTTTGCTCCGCCCCCGATACCAGACCATCCACCTGCCTCAAGCGCAGCATCATGGCGGCAAAATAATGTGGGTCTTCGATACGCCGTAGCGCCTCTGGCATATTGACGCCCTTGCGTTGCCTGAGCTCGTACAAGGCCTTAGTAAAGCGCGGCAAGTCAGGGTGGTTAGAGGCTTTTATTATTTGCACGTTGTCTAAATTGTCGATGCTAAGTTTTTTAAACAGGCTTTGTATTTTTGTAGCATTGCCAATCAGCACGGGCTCTATAATGCTTTCATCTGCAAGGGCCGAAAGTGCTTGCAGCACCTTCGGGCTGTGGCCTTCTGGAAACACCATGCGTACGGGAGCTTTTTTTGTATAAGCATGTATGCGCCGAGTGGTTTGGCGCATAAATACCCTTGCGCCGCCCTCTAAAGCTTCGAGGCGCTCGCGGTATTTTTGCATGTTTTTTATAGGCTCAAGGGCCACGCCGGTTTTTTCTGCAGCCTGCGCTACTGCAGGGGCCACATTAATCAGCACGCGCGGGTCAAAGGGTTTGGGTATGATGTAATCGGGACCAAAGCTGAACATCTGATTGCTGTAAAATTGCGACACCCTATGGGGCACCTCCTCGCGTGCGAGCTTGGCCAAGGCATGCACCGCAGCTAGCTGCATAGGCATATTGATATTGGTTGCCCGTACATCAAGGGCTCCTCTAAAAATTGCCGGAAAACCTAACACATTGTTCACCTGGTTGGGGTAGTCGGAGCGCCCTGTTGCCATAATGACGTCGGGCACGGCGCGCTTGGCTTTTGCAGGGTCGATCTCAGGGTCTGGGTTGGCCATGGCAAACACAATGGGCTTGGGGGCCATGCTTTTTAGCATATCGGTGCTCAGGCAGCCCGCTACACTAAGACCAATAAACACATCCGCACCCTTTACGGCATCAGCCAGGCTGCGCTTGGGAGTATCTTGTAGCCATTGCGATTTATAGGGATTTAAACCCTCCTCGCGCCCTTTGTACAAGACGCCTTTAGAGTCGCAAAAAAGCAGGTTGGCTTTTTGCGCTCCTAGTTTTACAAGCAAATGCGCACAGGCCAACGCTGCGGCCCCTGCTCCGTTAAATACGATTGTAATTTTACTCAGATCGCGCTTGGTCAGATGGCAGGCGTTTATGAGTGCCGCGGCGGTAATAATAGAGGTGCCGTGTTGGTCGTCATGGAACACTGGGATATTCATTTCGCGCTTAAGGCGCTCCTCTATAACAAAGCAATCCGGTGCCTTGATATCCTCTAGGTTAATACCCCCAAAGGTGGGCTCGAGGCTTTTAACACTTTTTATAAAGTCTTCTATACTGTCGCACTGGAGCTCGATGTCAAAAACATCTATGCCGGCAAACTGCTTAAACAGCACTCCTTTACCCTCCATAACGGGTTTGGCTGCCAAGGGGCCAATATTGCCCAGGCCCAAGACTGCGCTGCCGTTGCTAACGACGCCCACCAGGTTACCTTTGGTGGTGTATTTGTAGGCGTCTAGGGGGTTTTTGGTAATCTCCAAACATGGTGCCGCCACTCCGGGCGAATAGGCCAGTGACAGATCGTAGTCGGTTTTGCAGCTTTTGCTCGAGCGCACATCCACCTTACCGGGGCGCCCTTGTGCGTGGTACTTTAAGGCCTGGGTATGAAAGCTCTTTAACACCTGCTCGTGCTCCTTTGTCCTAAGGACCTTAGCGGCTAATTATAGGTAGCATACCTTGTGTTTGTAAAAAACAAAATGTGCATGTGCCGCGGAAAATGCCGCAGGGTATTGGAGCCGGGAGCGGGGCAGGTTGTGTTATATTTTAAAGTGTGCGTATGATGGGTTGCCCTGTGTGGGGCGTATTGTGAAGGCGGTCTTGCTTGGAAAATTTAAGCTCTGAAAATTCTAAATCAGACAACACTGTGGTGCTTGCGGCTGGGGTGCGCACGCCTTTTGCTAAGGCGGGGGGCGCTTTGGGGTCGGTGCATGCGGCGGAGCTAGGCCGGGTGGCTTTGCGCGAGCTGCTCGCGCGTACGGGTTTAGAGCCCCACGAGGTAGATGAGGTCATAATTGGCAATGTGGGCGCGCCGAGCGATGCCATTAACATTGCAAGGGTCATTGCTTTGCGTGCGGGTTTGGGCCGGGCGACGCCGGCTTATACATTAAACCGCAATTGTGCGTCGGCTTTGCAGAGTGTGGCAAGCGCGATGGACCTGGTGCGCGCCGGTCAGGCTCAGGTGGTAGTGGCTGGCGGGGTAGAAAACATGTCGCAAATGCCGGCCCTGTACTCGGATGTTTTTGTTAAAAAATTGCAAGCCATGGCCAAGGCCAAAAAGCCGCTAGCGCAGCTGGGGGCTTTGGGAGCTTGGGCCTGGGCGGGGGTGCGGCAGTGTGTCGAGATGGCCACAACTCCCCCTATGAAGAGCGCTCCCCACAAACCCCGTTTGGCGTTGGTAGAGGGTTTAACGGACCCTTTTGTGGGTTTAAATATGGGCGAAACGGCTGAGGTGTTGGTAAAAAAGTTCGGCATCACCAGAGAGCAGCAGGATGCTTTTGCTTTGGCCTCGCACCAAAAGGCGGTGCGGGCTGAGGGGGTGTTGGGCGAGGAGATTCATCCGTTTTTTGGTGCTGCGGGGTATCGCAAAAGCTTAGAGCACGACACAGGGCCCCGTAAGGAGCAAAGTTTGGAGCAATTGGAAAAACTGCGGCCTTTTTTCGATCGCAAATACGGCTCTGTTACTGTGGGCAATGCATGCCCGGTAACAGATGGCGCGGTTATGCTGCTTGTGACGACTATGTCGCGCGCAAGGTCTTTGGGTTTAAAGCCATTGGCGCGTTTGAGGGGCTATGCGTTTTCTGGCTGTGCGCCCGAGCATATGGGCTTGGGCCCCGTGCATGCTACGCCCTTGGCTTTAAAAAGGGCGGGCGTGTCGTTGAAAGATATTAACCTCATAGAGCTCAACGAGGCTTTTGCGGGGCAGGTTTTGGCTTGTGAGAAGGCTTTTAATAGTTCTGAGTACTCTAAAGAGGCCGGTTGGGGTGAGGGTGCTGTGGGTGAGCTGAATATGGATATTGTAAATGTTAACGGCGGGGCGATTGCCTTGGGTCACCCTGTGGGAGCAACGGGGGCGCGTTTGGTGTTGACGGCGGCGATGGAGCTAAAGCGCCGTGGGCAGGCTTTGGCTTTGGCTACTTTGTGTATAGGGGGCGGCCAGGGTGGAGCGATGGTGTTAGAGAACTGCGCGGCTTAAGTTGGTTGGTGTTTGAGGTGATTAAGGGATGGAAGTAGAGGTAAATAAATTGCGCAGCGAGCCTGTTAAGGCGCCCTCTGTGGCGCGGCATTTGCGGTTGGTAGATCAAGGCGATGGAGTGGCTTTGGTCGAGTGGAACGTGCAGGGGCAGAGGGTTAATATTTTATCCAGCAAGGTCTTGTTGGATTTTAAGCGCATTTATGAGGAGCTGCTTGCGGGAGAGTATAAGGCGGCGGTGTTTGTGTCGCGCAAGCCGCGCATTTTTATTGCGGGTGCAGATATCGGCGAAATCCAAAGCCTGAGCACGGCGGAGGAGTTTGCTGAGATGATACGCCCGGCCCATGGTATTTTGAATGCTTTTGAGGATATGCCCTTGGTGAGCATAGCGGCCATTAATGGAGCGTGCTTGGGTGGGGGTTGCGAGTGGGCTTTGGCGTGTAATTATCGTATTGCTAGCACGGATCCGAGTACGCAGATTGGTTTGCCTGAGACGCGCTTGGGTTTGATACCGGGTTTTGGCGGGTGTTGGCGGTTGCCGCGCACGGTGGGTTTGGCAAAGTCTTTAGAGGTAATTTTAGCGGGGCGTGCTTTAAGAGCCAAGCAGGCGCTGCGTTGTGGTTTGGTGGATGAGGTGGTGGCTTTGGATATTTTAGAGCAGCATGCTTTAAAGCGGGCGCGCGAGTGGGCGGGTCGTCCGGGTGCGGCCAAGCGTGTTAAAAGGCATAAGCCTCGGGGCATGATGGGGGTGTTTTTAGAGAGCGCCTTGGGCCGCAAGATGGTGTTTAAAAAGGCGCGGCAGGGTTTGATGCGGCAGGCGGGGGATTTTTATCCTGCTCCTTGGAAGGCGCTTAAACTCATAGAACAAATTTACACCATAGAGTCGCGCGATGAGGCTCTAGAGCGCGAGCTAGAGGCTTTTTGTCATGTGGCGCCTGGGCAGGTGAGCCGGCATTTGATCAATTTGTTTTATATGATGGAGGGGGTTAAAAAGCGTACCGGTGTTGTGGGTGAGGTAGCGCGGCCAGCCAAGGTAAAGCGTTTGGGCCTGATGGGTGCAGGTGTTATGGGTGGTGGCATTGCCTTTGCGGCGGCCAATGTGGGTATTGATACGCGCATGCGTGATATTGGTGCAGAGCCTATTAGGGCGGGCTTGGCCCATGCGCATAATTTGTGGCTCAAAAAACTTAAGCGGCGTCATATTGATAAATACGAAATGCAGCAAAAAGAGAGCCTGCTAAGTGCCACTAAGGGTTTAGAGGGCTTTGCCAACTGTGATGTTGTGGTAGAGGCTGTGGTTGAGGATTTAGGGATCAAGAAAAACCTGTTTAAGGAGCTTTCGGGTGTTTTGAGCCCGGACTGTGTGGTGGCGACGAACACTTCGTCACTGAGTGTAGAGGAGATGTCTAAGGCTTATGCGAGGCCGGACAAGTTTGTGGGCATGCACTTTTTTAATCCTGTGGACCGTATGCCTTTGGTGGAGGTGGTGCGGGCTTCGGGGTCTTCTGACGAGTCGGTGGCGCGGGTTTTTGCCTTGGCTAAGCAGATGGGCAAGACTCCTGTGGTGGTGAAGGATGCGCCTGGGTTTTTGGTGAACCGTATTTTGTTGCCGTATTTGAGTGAGAGTTTGTTTTTGTTAGAGGAGGGCTGGTCGGTGGAGCAGATTGATCAGCATTATACAAAAAATTTCGGTTTTCCTATGGGGCCGTTAAGGTTGTTTGACGAAATCGGGCATGACACGGGCGTTAAGGTTTTGGGTGTGTTTGAGGAGGCTTTGGGCCAAAGGGTGGGTGTTTCGCCCGTGGTGGAGCGTATTAAATCGTGGTCGCGTTTGGGTAAAAAAAATAAAAAAGGTTTTTATGTGTATACGGGTGCTAGGGGTAAGGATTTGCGTGTGGATACCAGTGTGTATGCGGAGCTTGGGGTGAGTTTGCGTAAGGGTACGAGCTTGGGCGCTAAGGAGTGTGTGCAGCGGGGTGTGTTTCGTATGGTGAACGAAGCGGCGCAGGCTTTGTTGGCGGAGCGGGTGGCGCAGAGTGCAGGCGATGTGGATCTGGCTATGATTTTGGGCACAGGTTTTCCGCCGTTTAGGGGTGGGTTGTTGAGGTATGCTGACACGGTGGGTGTGGGTGTTGTGGTGGATGGTTTGAGGTCGTTGGCAGACAAACATGCTTCGCCACGCTTTGAGCCTTTGCCTGCCTTAAAAGACCTCGCCCAATCCCACAAAAACTTTTATGTAAATTAGAGCGCTAGCAGAATTTTCTGGGACTAAGCGTTCGCTATCATCGCAGCGCCCTGTAGCCTTGGACGATCTCTAGGTCCAAGGCTACCAGATTGTCGTCAAAGCTTCCGTACATTGAGCAAATATAAACCTCCAGCCCGTACTCGCAAGTGCAATTGTGGTAAATTGAGGAAAGTAATGTTGCCTGCGGCCGGGCTTTATTGGTCGCGAAAAAACCAGGCGTGACCTAATCTGCCAGATTAACTTAACGCCATGAACACCTCTTGTTAGTAGCGCAGCCTGGGAGTGCACCTGGAGGTGCGCCAGGCGAGCGACTAGCCAAGGGGGTGCCTCACGTGCTGGATAGGCTCACGGCGGCCCCTGATAGCCTCTACAAGAGGCGACCAGATTGCCGTCAAAGCTCCGTACGCTCAGAAAAAAATTACAAATTCTCTTCTCTTCTCTTCTCTTCTCTTCTCTTCTCTTCTCTTCTCTTGTATAACGGGCCACAAGGCTTCGCTTAATTACCTTTAACCCTGTGCTCATTAAAACCAGATAAGGAGTTTGAAAATGTTGCGATTATCAGTGCCTGTTTTATATTTACTTTTATGCTTGGGGCTTAATGCCAAAGTAAGTTTGGCGGGAGATTTGTTAGATAAGCTGGATCAGCGTATACAACAAATGAGCGTCGACTCTGAGACCTATGCATCGGAAGAGCGTTTGGAAAAATTGTATAAGGTGAAAAATCTTAGAGCAACATTGTCCTATGAAGGTGGCGAATTAATGAAAAGCGCATGCCTCGCTTTGCTGGGAGGAGGAGCGACATTATTCGGAATTGCTGTCACAGACTCCATAACGCACTGGTTCCCCCTGCTCGGTACTAGTGCCACTGTGTTCGCTTTGTATACGATGAGGTACCACTACAAACAAATAAGGATGCTAGAGGAGCTTTTCGAATCTGAAGCACCTTAATACCACTGGCTTAAGGCAGGGTGTGTGCTAAATGTGGATGTGGAGGCTTTTACACGTACTAGTCACGACTAATTAAGCAGTTTTTTTGAGTGTGATATTAGGAGCAATTCCTAGTACGCTTACAGCTCTCATTAGGTAATCCAGAGTAACGTTTCGGCTTGTTCCGTTTTCAATGCGACTGATTACGGATTGAGTGGTTCCAAGCATTTTGGCCAACTCTTCTTGGGAAATGGACTGCTGTTTCCTTGCCTTGATAATAGAGGCTATCATTTTATTTTTAGTAGAGATAAGCCAGCTATTATAACTTTCAAGCCCTAAAACTTCTTTAGAAAAAGACCGTACATTTTTGTAGGTTTTTGTTTTAGCCACTACGTAATCTCCTTTAATCGTTTAAGGACTAATTTTTTTTCTTTATCCGGCAACTTTTGAGTTTTCTTTCTAAAAGCATGAAGAATGTAGATGGCATTTCGCTTCTTCACAAAGTAGATAACTCTAAATTGGCCTTGCTTATCTTTCACCCTTATCTCAAAGAGATTGGAGTGAATACTGGTTAAAGGCCTTACATGAGGAAGCCCTAAGGTAAGGCCGTGTTCCAGCTTTTCAAGGATGTCTTGTATGTCCTCCCGAATCTCCTTGGTCTCATGGCGCAGTATTTTTGCGACCTGATCAATAATTTCTACTCTCATACCAACCCTTGTCATGACATATATAGCAAAAATGCTATATTTTGTCCAATTTAGTTTTTGTAGACATAAAGGACCCCTTGGCGGGGGCGCTTTCGGTTGATGAAGGGCGCTAAGTTACTGCGCGCGTCTGGCGCCTTGTGCTGATCGCGAGCTTGGAGCACTGTGCGCACTACCGCCAGACTGGAGTGTGTGCCCACAATGCGGACACTTGTGGACAGCCGTTTGACCTTGTTTTTTTGCGTACTCGCGGATTAGATCCTTACGTTTTCCATCACGTGCAAGGTCGAATACGGTTTTGCCTGCGCTATCTTGCTTGTTAATGTCAGCGCCTTTTTCCAGAAGCAACTTTAACGTTGATAATGCAGGGAGGCATCTATGAAGCACGGGGCCGCTGCTTTGGGTCGTACACGGGGCTGTTTTTAGTGCTTCCATAAGGGCGGTGGCTCCCATTTTACTTGTAGCATTGATATCTGCGCCCTTTGCTAGCAAGAGTTTGATCATTTCCTCTGCATCTTTGTCTTTACTTACTGTCCACATAAGGGGCGTCCTGCCATCTTTGTCTCTTGCATCGATCTTGGCACCCTGTTCTAAAAGGTATTGTACTATGTCTATGTGGCCTTTTTCTGCTGCACTGTGCAGGGCTGTGCCGCGAAAGGTACCACTTGAGTCCTGAGCGTTTGGGCTCATCCCCTGTGCAATAAGCTTTTTTACCTTTGCTAGGTCGCCTGCGTGTGCAGCCATTATAAGAGAAAATGTATTGGCAAGTGCATTTGTTGCAAAAGCAAAGCTCAATAATGTTAAGAATAAAGTGAGTGTTAGGTTTTTCATGTTGTTCTCCTTTAAAGCAATTAGGGCGCTAGTAAAATTCTCTGAGGTAGAGCGGCGGCGGTAGAGCAGCCTCCCAGTGCTTGTAAAGAGAGTCTGAACGCTTTGGGCCTACTGACCACCCAAAGCTACCGGCGCGTTGTTAGCCTTATAGGCCGCCACATGCTCTGTGGGGCACTTGTCTACCTGATGGTCGTCCCTTGCAGGGACTATCAGGCAGACTGCGCTTGGCCCAGAGCATGTGGCTAACACTCTAATCCTTACGGACCAAGCGTCCCGCAGAGAATTTTGCAGTCTATACGGCATCTATGAGCCTGTAGCCTTGTGTGATCTTTCGGCCCTTTGCTGCCTCAACTTTAAGCCCGCACACACTGCCTTATCTTCAAGGCGGACTTGAAGGAAGCATGTCCCATGCTAGGTTTTCTTGAGCCTCTTGATTTCGTCTATCGGTAGTCCCTGTAGTCAAGGCATTGGTTGTAGTCTGCTTCTTTTATTTGAATCCATTTAGATCCAGCAATGCCTGTTATATTTTTAAAACGAGGTGAAGCAGAGAATATAGTAATATATCTTTTTTGTGAGTGCGCAATTTTTTTTACTTCTGCTACCGCCTCTGCAAGGTCTTGGTCTGCGCTAAAAATAACAATGGCTTCGGATTTTTGATCTAATGCGTCTCTGACAATATCAATTGTTATTCTTGTGTCGATGCCTTTTTCAACATCAAATTTTATTTGATGTGTCACGCCATTAAGTAATATGTTTTTTGTTCTTGGTTGTATTTTTCGTGTAAAGATCTCCACGAGCTGGTTTTTTCCCAGGGCAGCCAATTTTTTGCTCCAAAAATTGTGCCAGTGAGGGCTTCTTCTTTTGTATGGAATGCCTGTATAAAATTTTATCGTTTGTATTTTCAAGAAGTATTTTTTGGCGATCAACTGTGATAAGGCAATGGGATCAAAGTTAGGGTATTTAACGTCTGCAAAGACGGTCTGGGCCATTCTATAAAGGTTTTGAGCGTCAAAATAAAAAATGGTTGTTCTAGTTTGAGACATAAAAAAACCCCCATGAGGGCCAAGGGCCAAGTCAAGGGGGCCATAATTTCGAAACGATCACCTACTATTATGCCGCCGCTTGCTAAAAAATGCAAGCCAAACTATTGGTTGCGTGATTAGCAGGCGTTTTGTGTCCGCTGCCAAACCACCACATACCTGGCGCCAGGGGCGCCAGGCTGAAAGTGAAAGAATCTTCAGAGTTACTGCGCGCGTCTTGCGCCTTGTGCTGATCGCGAGCTTGGAGCACTGTGCGCACTGTCGCCAGGGTAGCATATGTGGTTACATTTTGGACATCTGTGGTGGCTGTGCGTCTGACCTTGTTGTTGGACACGAACTGTATCTTCAGTCTTACATCTTTGTGGCAAGTCTTCAGCCTTTTGGCATTTCTGTTGTATTTCTTTCTTCCATGATTCACATGACCAAACATCATCTACACACTGCTTTCGTACCACCCTACATCCTTGATCATCGTAGCGAGCGCCACAGTGGGCCGCCTGACCTTGTGCAGTACTTGTGGAACTAGATGACCGGCACCCCTTTGGACACAACATGCGGAGTCCTTTTGCTTGTTGTTTGCGACAATCTGCACACTCCTTGTACTTCTTCTTGTACTTAAGTAGAAGTCGTAGGTCTTCATTGGGAGTTTCCCATTGGTTCCAATGGTAGCTGTTTTCTACCATGTCGATTGCGGTGATGCCTTTGTTATTTTTTTTATTAACGTCAGCGCCATTTTCAAGCAGAAACTTGAGCATTTTTGATTCATGACAAGGCTTTGTTCCATCCTCTTTGTTGTAGGCACATAGGGGGTTCTCTGCGGCTCTCATAAGTGCAGTGTAGCCATGCTTGTCAGTGGCGTTTATATCAGCGCCTTTTGCTAGTAAGAGCTTTATAGTGGCGGCGGCATTATCTATTTGCTTTTCCTGAGTGGCGGCGTATGATGCCCGCATAAGGGGTGTCTCGCCAGAGGATTTTTTTCTGATGTCAACATTGGCGCCATTAGCTAAAAGATATGCAACTATGTCTGTGTTGCCTTGCCTTGCTGCTAATGTTAGGGCCGTTGCTGGAATCTCACTATTATGTATATAGAGGGTACCAGGCGTATCTGGGTGGACTCCTTTTTTTTCAACATAGTATTTCACTCGTCTAAGGCTGTTCTCCTTGACGGCCTTGACAAGGCGATCAGCCCAGAAATTAGCCTCCTCTTCCTCGTTGGCAAAGGCATTTGTTGCAAAAGTTAAGCTTAATATTATTGTACACATATTAAGCGTTAGGTTGCTCATGGTGGGTTTCCTTTAACAAGTTAGAGTGTTAGTCCAAAATTCTGGGATAAGCGGCGCTCCTAGAGCAGCCTCCCAGTGCTTTTAAAGAGAGTCTGAACGCTTTGGGCCTACTGACCACCCAAAGCTACCAGAGTATCTTATAAGTCGTGGGTTTTTTTTATTTACCAGGCGAACTTTGCTTGCGCTGCTTAAGGTGACCGCGCTAGCCCTTTAAAGAAAGAAAGAAAGAAAGAAAGAAAGAAAGAAAGAAAGTTTTTTCTACCGGCGCGTTGATAGCTGTCTAGTTCCCCCTTTACACCTTGGGGTTTTTCGTTTGTCACCTGCTTAGCACCCCAAAGGGATGCAGGTGACTGCACTACCCACCCAAGGTGTAAAGGGTCCACTTTTATGCTTACGCAAGAAAGAAAGTTCTTTTTGTGTCTTCCGCTACACCGTACCGCTTCCATGCATGCCCTATCGGCCCTTTGCCGCCCCAAAATTAAGCCGGCACACACTGTATCAATTTGGCAGCTCCCCCCATGCAAAGGACTAGCCCAATGTTCCTAGGAGGTGCTGGGCCGGCAGTTGCTTTAAGCGCATGGCGGCTCCCCCGTTTTTCGTCATTTTTGATCTTTGCACGGCGTGTCGTGGCTTTACATATATGCACGCATGGCGCAAAGTGTTTTGCGGGTTTGATTTGGTAAAAAACTACGGTCCAATATCACCCTTGGGTATTGGGGTTTTTTTACGGCACGGCAAAGGATAAGAAAAATAAATTATGGCACCAGAAAGAAAAGCAAGTTTAAACACACACTACACCAACACGCATGATCGTTTCTTCCGGAGTTGTTTTAAGGATAAGGGTTATACGAGGGCGCTGCTAAAATTTTGGCTGCCTCAAAGCGTGCAGGAGGTGTTGGACATTAAAGGCCTGGTTAAGCAGGATGCTTCTTTGCCTACTATAGGCAAAGAAGCAGACTTGCTATTACTAGGAAAGCTTAAAAACACTAGGCCAATTTATATCTTATTAGAACACAAGCATCAACGCGATCCTAAAAAAACGTACCGGCAAATGGCTGATTATGGAGTAGCCATAAAGCATTTTGAGTTATCTAAGCCTCAAAAGGAGCGCCCTATTGTATTGAATTGCATTTTTTACCATGGCAGAGATTCGTGGCAGAGGGGGCATAAACCAGGGCTTGGTATTGTAATGCACGATATTGAGGCAGAAAGCATAGACTCCATTTTATTGCAGTTCCATGTACTTGATCTTGAGCGCCTAGACCAACCTTTATGGCCGCCTAAGGATGCACTTTATTCTATTTTGTACGCGCTTTTGAAGGTGCAACAGTTTGGTGATATGGCAGGAAGAGAAAGGCGTGAATTTTTTAGGCAAATTTTCGGCCATTTGGATGACAATGACAGTACAAACCTGATGCAGCATGTGGTAACTTATGTTTCGAGCGTTTGTGGGATAGACCATGAGGAGGTGATGAGTGTGTTAAAGTCAAGTGGTGCGGCAAGAAAGGAATATTTTGAAGCTTGGGAGCAAAATATGGGCAACCCATGGAAAGAGGCGGGTCGAAAAGAAGGCCGTGCAGAGGAACGCGTGGCGGTGGCTGCAAATATGCTTAAAAAGGGGCTAAAGCTTTCTGTGATTTCAGAGGTAACAGGTCTCTCTCAAGACGAGGTTTCAAAACTAAAAGCCTAAGCCCGCGCGCCTTTGGGGCATTTTTTAATTAAAAAACTAAAACAAAAAGGCTTTAAAAGGGGCTGTTATGGGGGAAAGAAAAAACATTACGCTACCAAGGTGGGTAATTCGTGTGGGCTACATTTTTGCTATTGCCTTTATGCTTACGCAGCTAGCGCTCTAATTTTGCATATATATACTTCTGGAAGGGAAGGCGAACTGTACGTTTAGTTTTTTGGCAAGGTCGAGAATCTGCGAGTATATAACGCCCTTTTGCTTTAGCTCCTCGCTCCAGTCTGGCACCTGCAAGAAAAAATACAACATAACATCCAAACTAGAAGCGCCATAATTATTAAAATACACATGGTAATTACTATGATCTGTTTGAGGGTGCGAGCTAATAATCTCCCGCACCCCCTCTACAAACTCCTGAATCTTACTAGTAGGAGTAGAGTACACCAAACCAATAGTTCCCTTTACCCGCCGCATGGGCCGCAGTCCCATGTTGTCGATGTTTTCATTAGCCAAGCTAGAGTTGGGTATAGACACCACAGACTGATAAAACGTACGCACCCGTGTAGAGCGAAAACCAATATGCTCCACCGTACCCTCAACAGAAGGCGTACGGATCCAATCACCCATTCGAAAAGGCTGGTCTATTATGATCATCAAAGAACCAAACACATTTGCTACCGTGTCTTTGGCCGCCAAAGCAAAAGCCAACCCCCCCAAACCCAAACCCGCCAAAAGAGACAAAATATTAAACCCCAAATTTTGCAAAGCAAACAAACTACCCACTAAAACCAAAAAAATCCGCAAACTGCGCGTCACCAAAGGCACCATGTGGTCATCGAGATCCGATTGCGTAAGCTGAGCCAATTTTTGCAAATACACCTGCAACACTCCCACCAACCTATAAGCACCCCCAATAACCGCCACGCTTAAAGATATTTGCACAGCACTTACTAAAAAGCTCAGCAACTTGCCCTCAAAATGCATAGCCTGCACACAAGCAAACCAAAAAGCACTCGCCCCCACCAAGCCCATAGGCCGCTCCAAGGCCTCCCACATCTGATACGCGTACTGCTTTGGCCCCGGGATGCGAGGCAAAACCCCACCCCGAATAGCACGCAGCAAAGATACAAGAAGCCTTTTAAGCACGAGCCCCAAAAAAACTCCCAAAAGCAGCCCCAAATACTTCCACAAAGGCACGCCCCACATAGTGCTCTGGGCCCAAGCAGGAATATACTCCCGCTGCCAAGGCTCACGATAGTGCGCCCCACCACCCGTGTCTTCCAAATAAGGCAAATGCTTAACCCGCTCGTAAAAATCCCTTAGCTGCTGAACGGTGTTTTGAGAAAACAAAAACCTCCCCGCATCATCGCCGGAAAGCTCTTTTTGAATCACAATATCGGTGTCCTTAAGGCGCCACCGGCTCAAGCTTGGGTCGTCTGGCACGCGGCTCAAATCCACGCGTATTACCCGGTCGAGCACCTCTTGCAGTAGGCGTGCACCCGTGCGGCCGCTCTCGCGCCGCGTTAAAACCGGCAAATGCTCCAAATTAAAACTGCGCGCCGCTTTGTCGAGCTCCGACAAGGCCAGGGTGTTTTTGCCGGCTGCGTGCGCGGCCCTATAGGCCTGCATGGCCGTAATGTAGCTTTTAAAGGTGTCTCTAGGGCTTTCAAGTTTTAAGGGCCGCAATAAAGTGGCAGGGCTCTCGGCAGGGCTTTCGGCAGCAAAAGAGCAAACCAATAAAAGTGCGCAGGCTATTATGGGCCTCATGGTCCTGCAACTTACCACGTACTATGCCTTTTTGTCCCTTAGGATGGCGCTCGAGGAGAGCGATAGCCGCATGGCATCAAAGCCCTGTAGGCTCACAACACATGACGTCTGAGGGTTTTTTGTGCTCTAACCAAGCTCTATGTTGTTTGTTTTGCGTTTGCGGATTGTGGTTTTGGCTTTGTTTGCTTACTTTGCTCCTTGGGGTTGGGGTGCGTGGGGAGTGGAGCTTTTGCAAGACAGCCAGTATGTGTATCAGGTTGTGCCCTGGGGGCAGTATATTCTGCGCGATGATGCCAGATTTAAAAAGATGATGGAGTCCGCTGCGCTGAGTTTGCAGGATATTATCTTTGCTGAATACGACGATGGTACGCCGCCTATGTACTGGGTGCCTAACCAAGATGCGCTTGCCTCCCCAAACTCCCAGTCCTCAGATGGCGATGAGCAAGATGGCGAAGCGGATGGGGAGCCCACCAACGTTCGCACTCCCTTGGTGAAGGGTTTTCCTAAAAATCGGCTTGCTTTTCGCGAAGTGCTAAAGGGGGTGCAAATTATTGCCGAGCGTTGCCGCGAGCTGAATGAGCTCTTTGAGGCCGATGCTCTTAGCATGCAGCTGGCAGAAAACAAAACCCGCGCCAAGCTTTTGGCTCCCGATGCGTTTATGCTTTTTTTGGGGTGGAAGTCTAATGAGGCGCAGTCGAAAAAAAGCTACACCATGGCGCTAAACGCTTTAACCAAAGTGTTCAGGCCCCGCTTGGGCGCTGGTGTAAGTGTAAGTCTGGGCGTGGTATTTATGCCGGTGTGGGTGCAAAGGATCAACAAGTTCCCGCCTCACGAGATGAGCTCGGGCTGGAATATGCGCACCAGTTTAGTGCTGTGGACTTCACCTGGAGTGAGTTATGGTGCGCGTGTAGATAATGCGAAATCCAAAAACCGCCTGCGCTTGGGTGGTGGACTCATTTGGGGGGGCAAGAACTTCAACTCGCCTGATCAATTTAAAGGCTTAATGCTGGGAGCCGCGGCGACCCATGCTTTAAAAGGCCGCACGGCTAGCTATAAAGCAGGAGTCTTGGTGAATAAGGATTTGCCTGGAGGAGTGACGGGGGTGGATTTTTTCTACGCCAGCACGGCGGTGGAGCTGGGGGGCTTTGCTTTGCGCGATGCCGCAACAGGTTTAGAGGTGCATGCGAGTGGAGGGATTATTTTAGGCACAGACCAACTGCCGGGGATGGTAGAAAAAGCTGAAACCACAAGCATGAAACGCATCGTCGATAAAATGACACGCGGCATGGTGGACAGCGTGTCGCCTGCACCGCCTGTAAAAAGGCGCACCGATGGGCGTGTGCCTTGTGACCCCAACAAAGACCCCAAATGCAACCCCCGAAACCGTCGCCGTCCCGAATACCCTCCCGCCAAAGGCTTGGGCTTGCCTCCCGTCATACCACTGCCGCAAGAATAAAGGATAAAATATCCTTTATTCTTGCGGCAGTGTTGTTGGCCGTTATTGGTCCCACTGGGATCCGGGCCCTTTGGCCCCTGCCAGCGGGACATGGTGAGACGTGAGATTGCAGGATAAAGCATGCTTTATTCTTGCGGCAGTGTATTGTTAATTTAGAGCGCAAGAAAGCTTGTAGCGAACATCATGCGCGAAAAAGGATCAATATATTTTAAATGAGCCCGGTGAGCTGACAAGGGGCAGCTATCGATACAGGCTGCACACAAATTACTACGTTGTGGTTATAGCTTTTGGTTCGAATGGTAGGGCTTTGTTCATAGTGACAGTATGGGATAAGCGCAAAAAGCACAGCTGGGTCCACGCAAAAAAATCCGCCCGAGCCGTCTAGTGCTTAATGGAATTCCCCCAAACACCTTGATAACATTCCGTTTGCCACTCCTGAGTGCTCGCCTCCTAAAGGAGGCTGTCAGGGTGGCTGCGCTGCATACTCCAGGTGTTCATGGCGTTAAGGCAATCTGGCAGGTCAGACCACGCCTTGGTTTTATATGATTAATAAGGTTCAGTTGCAGGCGTGATTATTGGCCTTGGTTAATATCAATTGCACTTGCGGGTACGGGCTTAGGTCTAACCTGCAGGGCCATAGATTGCTGCATAGACCGCCCAATATTCTGCGGGACGCTTGGCGCCATCGCGGGCGCACCCTTTTGAGGGTGCTGCTCTCGCGCCGCCGCTTTATCCCAGAATATTGGGCTAGTCTGTAAGGGCTTAAGGTGGTTGCTGAGCAGGCCGGAAATTTTGCGAAAGCTGGTGATGATATCAAAATACATCGGGCTTACAGAAGAGTGCTCTTTGCCCTCCGCCACGCGCTTAAGATGCTGCACCCTAAAAGTGGCTTCGAACTTTTTAATATGCCGTTTAAGACGCATAATCTGCATGGCCTGCTCGTGCGTAGCATGGCTTTGCAAGGAGTTTTGAAAAGCACTAAAAGACAAAGTGCACAGGTTGAGGCTTTCTTTGTGGAGCCGGCGGATTTCGCTAAAACTTTGCGCATGAAAATTAAGCTTGAGTTTGTGCTTTTTTTTCGCCTGGCCCCGCAGTTGTTTGTCTATAACACTGGCGGCATTTTTAACATCCGTCACAAAGGCTACAACGTTTATCACCTCTGTATCCAAGGGAGGGGGCGCCTTATGGGCAACACGAGCCAAAAACCGACTCACCTCGAGACTTAAAAAATCAATATGCCTGACGCGTTTTTTTACACTAGACCATAGCTCGGTGTTTTCGTTTTGAATTAACAAAATAGCATCATCTAGCACCGACAAAAACACATCCGCTGTGCGCAGGGCCTCGCGGCGCGCATGGGTTAACCTAACAGGCAGTGAGTTAAAGTGCGGCTTGTTTAAAAATTGCACATCAAATTTACGCTCTGCTGCCGAAGGCCCAATACTACGCTCTAGCCAACCCACCACCCAGTGGCTTATGGGTAGCGCCATGCACACACCCAAAAGATTAAACAAAGTATGGGCATTAGCTACTAAACGCTGCGGAGTAGAGCCAGGCACAAATCCAGCAACATAAGGAGTTAAAAAGTAAAACACCCCAACGCAGCAGATTTTAAAAGCACAGTTCGACCAAGCCACTTGGCGTGCAGCGGCTGTGCCTCCAATAGCTGCCATAAGGGCCGTAGCAGTAGATCCAATATTGGCTCCATACACCCAGTAAAGAGCTTGCTCAAAATTAATAACACCCGCCGTAGCAAAAGAGATCGTAAGCCCTAAGCCCGCTGTTGCCGATTGCGCCAAAGCCGAAAAAGCCGCCATAGCCAACATGGCAGCCCAGGGCATATGCGATAGCTGCTCCAGTGCGCTTAAAAACAACGGCGACTGTTTAAGCGCCATGCTGCTAAAGCTGATCCACTCAAGGCCCATAAACAAAAGCCCCACTCCCATGGCCGCGTGACAGCTACTTTTAAGGAGCATTTTCTTAGCAAAAAACATCCCTGCAAAACTTATGGCAAAAATCCCCAGCCCATAGTGATAAACTTGCAAAGAGATCAGCTGCACCGTCAGAGTGCTGCCCACCGAGGCACCTAGCACCACGCCGATGACCTGCTTTAGGCTCACCACCCTAGCCTGGGCAAGGCCTACTAGCATGGTGTTCACCGCTCCTGCACTCTGCATAAGGGCCGAAAGCAATGCCCCTACTGCACAACCCCAAAGGGGACGTTTGCTCAGATTTTGCAAAAGGTCTTTTGTGCGGTTGGCTGTGAGTTTTTTAAGGTTCGAGCTTACAAGCCCCATGCCATACAAAAACGCTGCTATGCCGGCACACATGAGTACAAAAGTAGAGTGGTGCTGTATTATGGAATCCGTCACAACTGTACAGAGTAACGCGTAAGCATCAAGGTGCCAACAAAAATGTCCAGACTGCCGTTAAAGCTTCTGTACCCTCAGGGATGGGTAACAAATATCAGGGCGCAAGTTTTTTTGTATCTGCTGCTCTAGACGCAAGCAGGCTGTGCAGAGTGTTAAAAGCTCCTCCAAGGTTTTGCTGTTTAAGCTATTAGATAGGTGGGGGCTAGATAAATAGGCGGGCACGGGGTGGGCGGGCATAGGGTTTGTGCTTTTGCCATCGAGTTTATTTTTAACAGCACCCGAGAGCCAGCTTTGCCACCACGCCACCAGTTGCAGGTGTGCGGGTTTGTCGGGTGCGATTTTTTGCACTTCATCCGACCAAAGCAAACTGGGCCATTGGTGTTGGGGAGTGCTCACTAATTGCGCTAATAGCGTAGCTGATTTTTGTTGCAAAGGGCTTGGTGCTGTTGTTGCTCTGCCTGCTGCGCTTTCTGCTATATTTCCTGGGGCTGTCGCCACAGGCCCAAACCGCAGCGTTATGGCGCGCGACCTTAAGGTGCTAAGCACCCGGCTGAGATTGTGGCTAATGAGTACCACATAACTTTTAGCAGGCAGTTGCTCTAACAGCTTAAGCAAAGCATTGGTCGCTTGGGGCAAAATATCCTCCGCCGGGCCCAATACGCAAACCTGTGCCTGGCCCATGGCTTTTAATCCAAAAAAGCCCATAAGCTCTTTAGCCACTGCTAGATGGATTTTTGTGGAGTCTGTTTGTACCCGCCACAACAGGGCGGGGTTTTGTTTGTTTTTTGTGCTTACGCATGCGTAGCATTTTCCACAGGCACTAAGTGTTGTGCCATGGTTCTTGGTACACAAAAGCCCCTGGGCTAGAGCCAGGGCCATGGTGCTTTTGCCCACTCCCTTTGGGCCAGCAAATACCATGCAATGGGGCAAGCGCCCCTGCTCTAAGGCGCGCTGCAGCTGGTTTTTAAGGGCCCCATGCCCTAAAGCAGCGGGCAAAATGGCGCTCACACATCCCTCATGCTGTCGGCTCTGGTGTTTGTTGGGGTACGGGCGGGCGCTTGGTCATTTAGTAGCCCCATTTTTTGTAGGCGCGCAACGAGCGTATGCAGCTTGTGCTGGGGGCTTTTAGAAGCATTTATCACCAGCCAGCGTGTGGATGCTGCGCGTGCTTGGGACAAATAATGCTCTCTTACCCTTTGGTGGAAGGCTGCTTTTTGGCTTTCAAAGCGGTCCATGTTTGTGTTTTGTTCGCGGTTTTTTAAGCGCTCAAGGCTTTGTTCAACGGGCAGATCGAGTAAAACATACAAATGCGGCTGCAGGCCTCCTGTGGCAAAGTTATTGAGCCACTTTATGTCGGGCTCTTTTAGGCCGCGCCCCCCAGCTTGAAAAGCCAGCGAACTTGCGGCAAAGCGATCGCTTATCACCCACTTGCCTTGCTTTAGTGCAGGCTCTATATGCTGTGCGCTGTGCTGGGCGCGTGAGGCTTGGTAGAGCAGCAGCTCGGCCTTGGGGCAAGGGGCTGTGGGCCCTTTTTGCAGCAGCAAGGGGCGGATCGCCTCGCCCAAAGGGGTGCCTCCAGGCTCTCGCGACACCACCACATCTAAACCCTGCTCTGCGTGTAGGTACTGCTTTGTCTTTTGGATCAAAGTGCTTTTACCCGCGCCGTCAATACCTTCAAAAACCAAAAAGGCCATTATAATAAGGTTTATGTTTTGACAGGCCCCAAAGTCATCCATAAAAGTCTACTAGAGGGAGAGAGTTAACATGCAAGGCAGTTTGTTGATGTTTTTGGTCACTTGGGCCCACGTGGCCTTGGCTGTGTTTTTGATTATTTTTGTGCTACTGCAGGACTCCAAAGGCGGGGCCTTAGGAGCTTTAGGCACGGGAGGTTCGCAGTCTGTTTTTGGTGGGGCCGGTGCAGGGGGCTTTTTGGCGCAGGTCACCAAGTGGCTCGCGATTTTTTTTGCTGTTACTTGCTTGAGCCTAAATTGGTACATTGCCAATAAAGGCACCACAAGCGTATTTGACACCGTGCCTACCACCTCTTCCTCCCCCATGCCTGGTGCCGATACCGGCACAGCAGGCGCAGCAGAGGCGGGCGAAGCAGCCGCACCACAACAAACCGGCGTGGGTTTGCAAGAAGAGGCAGAACCAAGAGCAAAAGAGGAACCAGCACAGGGCTCTCCCTAGGCGCCAGGCTCTTATCGACCAAGGTACAAAAATCTCCCCCAGCTAGTCCTTTGACCCCTGGGCTTTTGTAGGCGCACGGGCCTTGCGGCGTGGCGCGTCAATTCTCTCGAAGCATATAATGTAGGGTGTAATTAATGCGCCTGTTCCGGCCTTTATGGTGCGGGTGTTTATGTGAGTGGGGTGACATGTCAGGTTTGCGCGCGGCGCGTGAGCGCAAAACTAAGGTCGTTATGGTTGTTATTAGTGCCTTGTGTGTGGTTTCGCTGACCTTTTTGGTACTGGCAAACCAGTGGGCTTTGCACTTAAGCCAGCTTGAGACCACTAACAAGGCTCAACCTGTAGCCGAGCCCGAAGCGGAGCTTGGTGCTAAGGATGTGCAAGGGGGGAGTGGCGCGGCTTCTGATGCGGCTCCGGCTGAGCGAGTAGCAGATCAGTCCAAGGAGGCGGGCGCGCAAGAGCCTGTGGGCGCTCGGGAGTCTTTGAGCCGTCAGGATGTTGAAAAAGTCATAGTCGCGCAGACGGTGGAGTTTAAAAACTGTCAAAGTCGCGAGCTGCTTAATAAAAAGGCTTTTCCTCGTGGTGAGCTTTTGGTGCGTTTGGGTGTGGAGTCTTCGGGCAAGGTAGACTCGGTGCATGCGCTGAGTTCTAGTTTAAGAAGCACGCAACTTAAAGAGTGTGTGCTCAGTGTGTTTTCGCGTGCGAAGTTCCCTGAGTTTAAGGGGCCCAAAATTTCCGTCAGTCACAACTTGATTTTCGAATAGTTTAAAGACTAGTCAAAACACCTCGTGCCGTGTAGCGCAACCTGGTAAAGCGCCTTTGGAGCACCAGGCAAGCGAAAAAGCAAGAGGTGTTTTGGTGACCTATAAGTGCGTAAGCATTAGAGTGCAGCCATTTGCAACGCAGGAGCGCCAAGGTGGCCAACGTAGGCTTCACGGGTGTATTGTGCACTAAAAAGGACCAGTCTTTTATGAGTTGGCGTGCGCTGGTATTGGGAGCGATTTGCTTTGGCATGGCTGTGGGTGCAGGGGTGTTGGGGCAAAGTTTGTACTCGATGGGGGCGCTGTTTTTTATACTGGTGCTCGGTGCGTGGGCGTATGGGGTTTATTTTGCGTATAGGATATCTGTGTCGGCGCTGCCGCCCGTAACACTGGGGCGCGATCCTTGGGGGGTGCAGGTTGAGATAGAAAAATGGCACAAAATTTTGCAACAAAAAGGCTTTAAGTTATCTAGGCCGCATTTGCATATTGTGCCGGGTACAAAGGTGCTTTGTTATGCGTTTTCGTCTTTTACTCGGCAAGGGCATATTGTGCTGTCAGAGCATTTGCTGAATAATTTACTGCCGATGGATATAAAGGCGCTGCTGGCGTATCAGATGTGTTTTTTAACCCATAGGGCGAGCTTTTATGGTTTGTTTATTATGCAGGCTATGGGGGCGGGGTTTTTTATAACCCGCAAAATAGATGCTGTGGTGAGGTTTTTGTTATTCGAGCAATACCATCCGCGCTTGCCTTCTACACATATAGCGACTCATTTGTGGGCTTGTTTTTGGCGTGGTCTTATGAGGTGTTTTGGGATGCATTTTGTGCGCGGTGTGTATGCGCATAACGATGCCTATGGCACGGGTGCAATAGAGTTGCTTTTAACCACCCAAGCCGTATCACTTAAGCATGCGACTTTTTTGCTCAGATCCTCTATAGAGAAATACACCAGTATTAGAGTGCTAGCAGAATTTTCTGGGACAAAGCGGCGCTATCATCGCAGCACCCTGTAGGGTGCGGCCGCGATGGTAGCAAGCGTCCCGCAGAAAATTCTGCGACCTATAAGCGTAAGCATAAAAGCGCCAGCAAAAATGACTTCAGCCCTACGCAGTCCAGCTGATAGCGCCTCTAGGCGCGGGCCATCAGATGGACAAGTGGTCCTGCCTGAAGCATTTTTGCGCGCTAGACAGCTAATAAGGGATCTATGAGCCTGTAGCCTTGGGTGCTCGATAGACCCAAGGCTACCACACTCCCGTCAAGGCCCCGTGCATTGAGTAAACCCAAATCAGAGCGCTAGCTGCGTAAGCATCAGAGCATGTGGCGACCTATGAAGCGACTATGTGTCCCATTGGCAGCGCCTTAAGACGCGTTAGCCAAGGAGGCTGCGCTTCATGCAAGAGGTGTTCATATCTTTGACGGAAGTGTGGT
Organism: Bdellovibrionales bacterium; assembly: GCA_965116155.1. GTDB lineage: Bacteria > Bdellovibrionota > Bdellovibrionia > Bdellovibrionales > UBA1609. Next base: position 1,026,787 of record OZ220488.1, on the reverse strand, counting down.
AAATCGAGTCCGCTCAGCTCACCTTAACCAAGCGCATCCGGCCGCAGGCGTGGTTATTTGCCTTGTTCTACACGAGCTTCATTTCAGGTGCGCCGCTTTCACTCGATTTACAGGGCCATAGACTCCTTATAGGCCGGAAAATGCCATGTGGGACGCTTATCTTCCTGGTGGACACCCCTTTCAGGGGTTACCAGGAAGATGCGCTTAATCCCATGGCATTTTCCTAGCACTCTAATTTTGGTTTAATTTTGCCGACACGCTCTTATGGGAAAATCTCAAAAACCACCCTCCAGGCGCAGCAGTGGGGTAAAAAAAGCTACATCCTCACGTAAGGCTCCTAGGCGCAAGAGGGCTACAAAACGCGCCAAACAGAGTCACTCTCACAGGGGCATGGCCTTTCAGTTAGGGCGCTTAGCGCTGCTGGTAGGCGCATGTGGATTTTTGGCGCTGCCGTTTTTTTATAACTCTTGCGAAGACATAAGCTTTATTAAAACGCCCGCAGCTGAGCCACGCAAAAGACCCGTCGACCCCCCACCGCCACCTCCCCCTGAGCCCCAAGAAATTGCAGGCCGAGTAACCATTGAAAGCGGCAAGTCCTTTACGCGCACCAGTACCTTAGAGGTAAGCTTTGTAGCAGCAGATGCCTCGCGCATGTGTTTTTACACGGATGCTGCGTGCTTGCAAGACGAAGCCTGCGAAAACTTTGCTCCGAGTAAAACTATGAGCAACTTGGTATCTCTCGAAAACGACCAAGGGAACACGACGTTAAATGTTTTTGTAAAATACAAACACCTCGTACCCAATACACGGCCTGGCATCAAGGTAGAAAATGTATCAGACTGCATTACAGACTCTATCATACAAGACACCGCAGCCCCCACTGTAACCATTACCGCCCAAAGCGTTGCGAGCGTTACGCAGGAATCCACAGCTCAGGTGCACTTTACGCCCAGTGACACGGGCGGATCTAGCCCTGACCCTGCGCGGATATCCACACTTTGTCGCGCAGCTAAAGCCGATGCAATAGCTAGTGCAAGTTTTGCGGATTGCACAAGCCCGCATAGTGTGGCGCACACTGGCGGTGCAGGAAATTATAAGTTTGAAGTTAAGGCCGTAGATGCTGCGGGTAATGAGGGCGCCGTTGCAGAACACAGCTGGTGCTATGGATTGGGTTGCAGCCGTCGAGACCTTATCGCTACAGCGAGCGCCGCTCCCCAAACCGGTCCTGTAGGCTTTTTGTTCATCGTGGACCCTTCTAGTCGCTTGAGGGAGGTGCGAACCAGGCTGTCTCAAGAATCATCTGATGGTGTGCCGCGCTTACTAAATGCAATGGAAGGCCTGAACTACAAAGTCGCCGTTGTTCCTGCAGCCGTTTATGAACAAAAATATGACAGAATAAAAACTAAATTTAAATCTTTTGTAGACCCTAACGCGCCACCAAGCTCCTCGTGTAGCACTCCTTGGCGCTCGGAAAATAAAGCAACAAAGCTTAAAAATGCATTTAAGGCTGATCCCATCGAATGGATGGGCTACCCTGCGGCTTTTTTTGGTGCTGGGGGAGGGCTTGCGCAGGAACGGTGGGAAAACAATCTAGGTAATATTTATGTTTTAAACCGTAGCTCTGGGCATAATGATTCCAGCTTGTTAAACATTCAAAACTCCATCAAGCACACTCTTGCATGCATAAATACAGTATGGGGCACAAGTTTAGGAAAAAGCTTTTTAAGCCGCCTAGAAGCTTACCAGAGCTCAAAAAATGTTCACCGCTCACTGCCGAAGCTTCATGGAGACTTCGAGCGGCTGCATACAGGGTTGTGGTTTTTTGACAACCTTCGCCACCTTTCTGTAATAGCACTGACAAACCGGTACGATCCTGTATATCAAGACAATGACAACATGGACAGGTTAAATGGCAATCCTGCTCCAAGTGTAAAACAGTCTGTACTGGGTGTAATATCAAAGGAGCATGCTAAAAGGTTCAAAAGTAAGGTCGAGTTGTATCTTCCACCATCACAGACGTCCTTTACTTGGCACTCTATTTTTGATGCAGAAAACGGTCATTTTAACCGCCAGCTTACTGCATTGACAGGCGGTCTCAAGGCCGATGTGGCCAGCCCAGATACTTTTGCAAGTATGTTAAGGCGTGTCGCCATCCACGCGCGAAACCAAGTGAAGCAAGTTCAGGTGGAGCTAATATGCGATCCTTTAAATTACGGTAGCGACGACACCTATGACCCACAAAACTCCCAGCACCGCCTGGTGGAGGTGTGGGATAAATCCACTCCCAGCCAGCGCTTGGATCCCCAACCAGAATGCACTGTGGATAACAGACGAGTGACCTGCAACGCATGCGAAGCAGGTCAATCGGGTGATATTACTTGCACCACTCCCCTAGACCGCACTCAGTACAAATTTAAGTACCAGTGCGGAGCAAGTTAGCACAGGGTGCGGTGGTGATTTTTGCATCTATGCTCTTTAGACTTTGCTTAAATAGATGTTTTGATATTTTTAGTCTTTCGGATCTGGTTAGGTTTGTCCGGTTTACCATCATAGCTGTACGCCCGTTGTTTGTGGCGCTCAGCCTGGCGCCATTAGCTATTAGAAGAGAGATTAGTTCTTTATTACCTTGGAGGGCTGCATACATAAGGGCGGTGTCTCCACTGAGGTCTCTTGCATTAGGATCAGCTCCCATTGCAAGTAAGGCCCTTGCAATGCCTACGCTTTTTTGTTTTTTGTGAGCACGTGCGGCGTATATTAAGGCTGGGGTTTTGCTGGAGGTTCTTATCCCGCCAAGGGAATTTACATCCGCACCTGCTGCAAGCAAGTATTTAACTGTTTTTTCTTTACCTAGTTCTGCTGCATACATGAGAGCAGTCTTGCCGTTCACTGTATCGGCTACGTTAGGGTTCGCGCGATGGATTAGTAAGAACTGCGCAAGTTTCGTATCTTGACGGTCAATAATGCTCCTTATTAAGGCCGTTTGGCCCCTGTTATCAGTAGCATCGACATCCGCCCCGTGCTTAATTAAAAGGCCCATCACATCTGTACTGGTTGATAGCATAAGGGCTGTTCTTCCAGATGCATCCGTTTTATTGGGGTCAGCTTTTGCGTATAACAAATCCCATACGGCATCTTTTGAATCGTTTGCAGCCGCTACCACAAGAGCCGGTGATCCCGATGGCGTGTCAACTATGCTGTCGTCGTGAAGGACTGCATTCACATCGGCGGTGCTGTCGTCAATAATAGTTCTTAACACCTCTGCATAGTTGTCGCGAGCCGCCATAATGATAGCCTTAGTCGTGTTAACGCCATCAGTTTTAACGCCCAAACTAAGTCCACGCCCCAGCAATCGTGTTACTGCATACGGATCATTCAGGGATACTGCCATTTCTAGTGCAGTGTAGCCTTCGTTATTTACTGCGTTTACATCAGCTCCAGCGTCAATTAAAGGCTCTATTAGGTTGCGGAGCTCACCGTGCAAAACACCGTACTGAACAGCATGCATAAGGGCTGTGTAGTTGTCGGCGTCCACTGCATTGACATCGGCCCCTGCTTTAATTAAGGCAGTTGCCGATTTAGCGGATCTGCCGTCGTTTATGGCATGTATAAGGGCCGAAGCGCCATCTTGTCTCTGAGGTGGACCTGAAAGTACGGGCCTATGATGTACTTTAGATTGTGGATTGGGGTTAGCGCCCTGTTGGAGCAAGTATTTTACCAACCGCGTGTAGCCCCTTCGTGCTGCAAAAATTAAGGGCGTGCGGTCATATTTGTCCGCCATATTGATATCAGCACCTGCCTCAATCAAGAGGCTTGCGGCGCTGATGAGTTCTTGCATCCAAATTGCATCGTGCTTAATTTCCATATAGGACTCGTTGGCAAATTGATCCCCAACGTGATGCATAAAATAGTACAAGGCAGTGTGACCGCGCTTATCCTTTGCATTAGGGTCCGCGCCATGCTCAAGCAAGAGCTTCATTTCCTTTTTGAGCCAATGGTAGCTCGCTGCCATCAGCGGAGTGTAGCCATCGTTATTCGCGATATTAGGGTCCGCACCTGCGGCCAGAAGAGATTCTACTTTATCTAGCTCTAGATCCCACCTTTGATATACGTCTAGCGCCGTCAGTAAAGCGGTACGGCCATCTTTGTCCACGGCTTGGTTGATTTGGCTTGTGTAGTCGGTAGTGGTGGTCTTTGTGTCGGCGATGCCTAAATTACTAAAAGCAAGGCCTACAAAAAACACAAGCCCCAAAGCCATTTTGCCCAAAACCATTTTTTGAGAAGTGTGAAACATTTTTAGCTCCCTTCGCGCGGTGCGCGAATCAATAAAATTGTTAAAAAAACCGATCCAATTCCGCTTTTCTTAAAAGAAAAGAAAAGAAAAGAAAAGAAAAGAAAAGAAAAGGGGGCATTTTTTCAAAACTTTAATGCGCCGCGTTAATGCCTCCGAGCGCCCTGAAAGGGGCTCAGGTGGTGGCCCCCTGCCCGCAAGAGTTTGTGCGGTCTAATCTGATTAAAAGGCAGAGACCGTGATGCTCCCTTTGGCCCTGCGCCACAGGCCCAGGGCTTAATAAATAAACCCATTTGACAGCAATGGGTTTATTTATTAAGATAGGATATGGGCAAAAACAGCGCATCTCACACCGTTAAACTAGATGCAGTTAAAGGTATTCTTCAAAAAAAGATTATCACCACCGCTGACTTTGTAGAAAACGGGTTTTCCGCAAGCCTGCTATACCATTATAAAAAACTTGGCGCACTTGAAAAGATCGGGCGAGGTCTGTACATCCCCAAGGGCCATCCGCCTCAGATTAGTATTGAGTGGGAAGACCTAGTCTTTTGTGCGCTTGAAATACCAAGCGCGGTTGTTACAGGAACTTCTGCACTGGCGCTATACAATCTGACAGAAGAGATTCCTCGTTTTCACTGGATATCGGTTCCTCATGCAACCTCTCTTAAAAAAAGGGCGAGTGTTAAAATAATACGGTCTCGCAATCATAGTGTTGGTATAAGCAGCATAGATATTGGGGATGTCTCTATTTCAATATACTGTGTTGAGCGAGTGATACTAGAGTCTTTTAAATTTCTCAGTCTAGAAACTGCTATTAAAGCACTGAGGTCTGCTTTTTCTTCAACCAAGGTAGACATTGATATGAACAAACTAGAAACACTTTCAAGAAAGCTTCGTATTAACATAACACCGTATATTGAAATGGCAACAACCATATGAGGAACATTTCTCAGCAAGTCTTTAAAGATAAAATAAGAAACATTGCAGCTTCAAACAACCAAAGATTTAACGAGGTTTTAAAAAAATGTTTTCTTGAGAGGTTTTTGGTCAGACTGTCCAAGTCTCAATTTAAAGGCCAGTTTTTGCTCAAGGGTGGTCACCTATTAAATTACTATATTTTCATTGGTCGAGAAACAAAGGACTTAGATTTTGAACTAACCTATATCAATTTAGAAATTAAAAAACTGGAGTCTGTTTTTAAAAAGATATGTTCGATAGATGTTGGTGATGGGTTTAGTTTTGATCTTCATAAGGTTGATATATTGGCGCATAATCATATGATTTGTAATGGCTTCAGAGTTAATTTAGTCATTTGGCACAGTGTGTGGCCAATAAAAGATCATTTGCAAATGGATCTTGGTGTTGGAGACAAAATAAATCCAAAAATTATTACCATGCCCTTGTTGGCATATAAAGATGAGCCTATTTTTGAAGAAAAAATCAAACTCAATTGTTATCCTGTTGAAAATATTTTTGCAGAAAAACTGCAAACCCTTGTAATAAGAGGCGGCATAAATAGTAGAATGAAGGACTTCCATGATCTTTATCTTTTGACAAAAAAGGGCGAGCTTTTAGATAAAAAAACCCTACTCACAGCTATAGAGGAAACCTTTAGAAGGCGCAAAACTCAAAAGGATTTTCCAATACAATACTCTGAAGTTGCACTTAAAAATTTGGAGAGGCAGTGGTCAAGGCATATTAATGGTTTGGGGCCAATGGCTACAAACCTCAAGCTGCCAAAGACATTTCAAGATACAATTTTGACTATCAACAAAATGCTAGAGCACTATTAATGCGCCGCGTTACATGCCTCCGAGCGCCCCTGAAAGGGGCTCAGGTGGTGGCCCCCTGCCCGCAAGAGTTTGTGCGGTCTAATCTGATTAAAAGGCAGATGTCAAAAGGCAGAGACAGGATAACCACTTGAAATGGCTGCATTATTTGTCGAAACTGAATTACCAAAGTGCCTTGCGCAAACTTAGAAACTAAGATACAAATGGCCTGTTTGTTTTGGGAGGAGGTTTTGGAAGTGTCGCCAGAAGAAAAGCCCGCAGCGGCTAAAAACGAGGCGCCGCGTGCGCCTGATAGGGCTGCCGTTTTGGGCAAGGCTAATTTTAATGCCTTGGTGGTGTCGATTGCGAGCTCGGCCACTGTTTTTATGGGCCTGGTGCCGCACCCTGGTACTAATGAGAAAAAAGTAGATCTCAACACGGCTAGGTTTAATATTGATCTGCTGCTAATGTTGCAAGACAAAACCAAAGGCAACCTAGACGCGGGGGAGAATGAGTTTTTGTCTAAGGTTGTGCAAGATTTACAGATTAAATTTGTGGCAGAAAAACAAAAAGCAGCAGACGCAAAGGCGGCCAAGGAGTCGCTTAATGGGGCGGCAGACAAGGCGTAGGAGGAGGGGCATTTGAAGGCACAGGTTAAATTGTGGCTAGCGCTTTATAAGCTAAAAAAAGCGGCCCTCTCTTTTGGGCTTGTGGGGCTGGGCTTTGTTTTGGCGCTTGCTTTTGGGGGCTCTTGGGTGCCCTTGGTGGGAGCGCGCCCGGATTTTAAGCGGGTTAAAAAAGGCGATCCCATTGCGTCGGATCAATTTATACGCCTGGCACGCAAGGCAAACCCTGCGGTTGTGAGTATTACTTTAACCGATAGTAGTGGTGCACCTGGCGTTAGACCGGGGAATCCGTTTTTTAGCCCGCACCCTGGGCCGCAGACGCATCCGTTTTTTCATTTAGATCCTTTTCAGGAACTTTTTAAGCACTTGCGCCCTATGAGTGCGCCTCCTGCCGCGGGTGACGTGCGCCCTGCACAGTCGGCGCCGCCTGGCAGGGTTTTGGGCAATGGCTCGGGCTTTGTCATAGGGTCTGACGGGCACATTATTACCAACAACCATGTGATTATGGGTCGTGGCAGTAGTATTTTGGTGCAATTTATGGGGGATACAAAAACTTACAAAGCCGATGTAGTGGGTCAAGATGCCCGCACGGACATTGCTTTGATTAAGGTTAATGTGGATCGCAAATTGCCCACGGTGGTTTTGGGCAAAAGCTCTAACCTAGAGGTGGGAGAATGGGTAGCGGCTATAGGGAACCCTTTGGGACAAAGCAATACGGTCACTGTGGGTGTGGTGTCTTATATTGGCAGGAAGATCGAGCAGCTGAACTCTATACCTTTTATACAGACAGACGCGAGCATTAATCCTGGTAACTCTGGGGGGCCGCTTTTAAATTTAAACGGCGAGGCTGTGGGTGTTAACACTGCCATTAACGCGGCCGCTCAGGGCATAGGTTATGCCATACCTATTGATGAGGTAAGAGAGATTTTGCCGGCCTTAAAAAGGTATGGCAAGATCATACGCGCTTGGTTAGGCGTGGGGGGTCAGGACCTAAATTTGCAGGCTGCGCAGTATTTTGGTTTTAAAGATGGCCGTGGGTCGGTGGTTAGGGGGGCTTTTATTACGCAAGTGCAGGCGGACAGCCCAGCGGCTCGAGCTGGGGTGAGCACATACGATTTGATTGTGGAGCTAGGTGGCAAAGCTGTTAAAAGCTTTATGGACTTACGCAATGTGGTGCAAGACAGTCCGGTGGATAAAAAATTGTCACTCAAGGTTTTGCGTCCACACTCGCAGGGAGCGGCTCCTAAGGAGTTAGAGTTGAGTGTGGTTTTGGTTAAAGACCCAAGGGACGAAAAGGTGGATCGGCTTTATCGTAAAGGCACGGGCGAAAAGGGGCAGCCAGCGCCGCATAACTTTGGGTTTTTGATGTCGGCTTTAAATTCGCGTTTAAAGAGCAAGTTTAACTTGCCGGACACCGTGCCTAATGTGGGTGTAGTGGTGGTGCAGGTTTATGCCAATTCGCCCGCAGCGCGTGCGGGCCTGCAGTCGGGGGATGTTATTTTACAGGTAAACAAAAAGAAAACCCTGTCTCCTAAAAACGTGGCTCGTGGGTTAAAAAAGGGGCAAGTAAACGTGCTATTAATTCAGCGCCAACACCGCCGCTACCCCGTTTTTCTAGAAAGTTAGAGCGCTAGCAGAATTTTCTGGGACTAAGCGGCGCTCCTGGAACAGCCTCAGTGCTTTTAAAGAGAGTCTGAACGCTTTGGGCCTACTGACCGCCCAAAGCTACCTGACCTTCTCTTAAAAATCTGGACTTGATAATGTTAGTGGGTTCGTATTTTAGGAGGGATGTATGGCAAGAGGCAGAAAGTTTAGTGATGGTCAGATTATATGTGCCTTGAAGCAATTGGAGAACGGGATTTCGGGCAAAGATCTATGCAGGAGGCTTGAGGTTACAGAGACTACATTGTATCGCTGGAAAAAGCTTTATTCTGGTATGGATGTGAGTGAAATAAAAGAGCTAAGGAGTTTGAGGGATGAGAATTCAAGGTTGAAGAAAATTGTTGCTAATCTGACTTTAGACAAGCAGATGCTGCAGGATGTTCTTGAAAAAAAGTTCTAAGACCTTGCATTCGTACCAATGCGGCTAAAGTTTTAATATCTAGGTATAAAGTTTCAGTCAAAAGGGTTTGCAAGGTCTTAGGGCTCAACAGGGCGTCTTTTTATTATAAGAAGAGGCATAGGCAGAGGTCTAAAAGGGAAGTGATTATGAAGCGTCTTATAGAGCTTTCTGGGGATCGGCCGAGATTTGGCTATGAGCGTTTGCACGTGCTTTTAATGCGAGAGGGAGTGAAGGTGGCTAGGAATACTCTTTATCGTTACTATGTTTCGGCAGGGCTTCAGCTTCGTAGAAAGAACAAAAAGAAAAGGGCGAAGCATATACGGCATACTCTGCCACTTGCGGAGCGTCCTCATCAGGTTTGGGCAATGGACTTTATGCAAGACAGGCTTCGCGATGGAAAGAAAATTCGTATACTGAATGTATTGGATATTTTTTCGAGAAAATGCATAGGTTCTTTTGTTGACTACGCAATTGATTCAAGGAAGCTGGTGGGTTTTTTAAATTCCAAGAGGCGCTATTATCCTGTGCCTGAGTTTATACGGGTGGATAATGGGACAGAGTTTACAAGTAAAAACTTTGATCAATGGGCCTTTGAGAATAAGGTTGAGCTCAGTTATATTGAGCCAGGAAAGCCGAGTCAAAATGGATTTATAGAGAGTTTTAATGGAAAAATGCGAGACGAGTGCCTTAGGGGAAATTGCTTTTCAAGCTTGGATGATGCTAGATCTATTGTGGAAACGTGGAGAAAAGACTATAACAAATGTAGGCCGCACTCATCGCTCGGTAACTCTACCCCAGAAGCCTTTATTAACAGCTTTCTAGGGAAAAACAGAGCCAGAGTAAGGCCAAAACTAACTCTGAAATCTGTCTAAACTTTAAGGAAGGGTCATACACCTTCGCTCAAGCGATAAAAAGTGTCCATGAAATTTGGGGAAGTCCAACCGGCGCGTTGATAGCTGTATAGGTCGCAAAAACTCTTTAAGGCCTTCGTTTCGTCCCCTTAACTGCCCTCTTATGGGGGCCAAGGGGACTGCACTTACTGCTTAAAGAGTTTTTGCTAGCGCTTTAATTGGGCGTAAGCTGTATAGGTTGCAAAATAAAATCGGGTCTCACTTAGAAGGCCCCTTAAGCCAACTCGGTTTTAAGCTATAAGACCTTTTGCTGGTGGCGCCGTAAGATATTATGATTTTTTTATCTATTAAGTCCTTTATGTCTCTTTGCAATGTTCTTATGTTAATGGGCTTATTAGGGGTGTTTTTTGTTTTTTCTATTTTATTGCATAAGGTTTTAAAATCTTGTGGTTTTAGTGTTCCGTTTTCAAGAATGTGCTCTAAAATTAGAGTTTGCCTATTTGAAAGGTTGCGGTTTTGTTTTAGAGCATCTTTCAGAATTACTTTTTTTCCTATATCTATAACGCTAGTCATTTGAAACAAAAGTCCTTTGGCAAAATACTCTAGCCATGGTGTCATATCCATGTTGTTTTCTCTTACGGACTGAATAGCATTATAAAAATTAACCCTGTCCTTGTCATAATACTCACTAATAGAAAAAAGCCTTTTAAAATCATAATCTGACTTATACAGGTAAAACGCACACAGCAGCCTAGATGTCCGTGCATTGCCATCAACAAAAGGATGAATATGTACAAATTGAAACTGAATGATGCCACTTTTTATAACAGGGTGTAGGTCTGACTCTTGGTTGGCCCAAGCTACAAAGTTTTTCATAAGAGCAGGTACTGCAGCTGGCTTGGGGGGCATGTAGATAATTTTTTTTGTAACCGAGTTGCCTACATAGTTTTGTATGTCTCTATATTTACCCGGTTTGGCCTGGCCTCCGCGCACGCCCTTAACTAGTTCTTTGTGCACTGATTTAATCAAGGCTTCGCTAATATTAGTGTTTGTTTTTAAATAATCAGACAAAACTCCAAAAGCGTCTCTATAGTTTTTAACTTCTTTTATATCGTGCTCACTGACGCCAGGTATTTTTTTGCCGGATAGTATCTTTTTAGATTGTTCCAAAGTCAGCTCAGTGCCTTCTATGTGCGTTGTATGGTGTGTTTCTAGCAGCAGAGCGTTTTGGCTCATTTGCTTGAGCCATTTTGGCGATAGGTTAGCTGCTTCTAAAAAGCCCCTGGCTTTTTCGATTTGCATTAAATACTTTAGCAGCTGGGGACTTATGTTAAATTGGGGGTCGAATGGTTTTTTCATAACTTTATATGCGGGGTGAAAACCGCTACCTTACACGCATGTAATGCTAGCACCAAATCTCGTATTTTTAGTATCTTATACTGCCTGTTACGACATTTTTTGTCGCAAGTTTGTCGTAAGATTGTCGCAATTTAGAGCGCTAGTTAAGTTAAAGACTAGCCAAAACGTCTCTTGCATGAAGCACCTGAAGGCGCTTTACCAGGCTGCGCTTCATACTCAAGGTGTTGTGGCTAGTCTTTAGTTATAGTGTAATTTTGCCGATATGTTTCTAAATGAGTCAAAAAAATTATAGGTCAAAAAAAGCTGTACGGCGCAGCAAGGCAAAAAAGCATAAAGCCTCAAAAGCGGCACCCTTTAATCACAAAAAGACAAACAAACGTGCAAAAAACAAAACCCCCAAAGAAGCAGCCTTTTGGGGCTCAAGGCTTTTTTTAGCATTACTGGCTGCTGCGTTTTTAGCTTTGCCATTTTTTTATAACTCTTGTGAAGATGTAAAGTTTGTTGCAAATCCTCCACAAAAAAGGCCGGCCTCAAAAAAATCTCCCTCTAAAACACCACCAGCAAATCCGCTCTCTGGCAAAACACCCCCTAAGAAAATCCCGCCTGCTCAAACGCCACCTGCCACAGTGGATTCTACAGCGCCTGTTGTGACTATTACAGTCGAACAAAGTGTTGCGAGTGTTACACAAGCACCCACAGCAGAGGTGCATTTTGTAGTGGATGATGCAGATGGCTCGGGTATTGCAACAGTACTATGCCGCGCGGCTACAGTAGAGGCTTTAGATGGCGAGGATTTTGTTGCATGCACCAGTCCGTATAGTTTTTCGCATACCACTGGCGGAGCGTATAAGTTTGAGGTTAAGGCTACAGATGTCGCGGGCAACACAAGCCCCGTGCAAGACCACAGCTGGTGTTACGGTGTGGACTGCGGGCGTACAGATAAGCAAATTACGGCTAATAGTAGCACCGAGCTTGAGCGCGTGGGCCTGCTTTTGATGGTAGATAACTCAGAATCTATGGAGGACAAACAGGATGCGCTGGCTAAGCGGGGTGTGCCAAGGTTATTAAAGGCTATGCAGGGTTTAAAGTATAGGGTCGCGGTTACTACTACGGATTATTATAGGGTTTCACAAGAGGGTGTGGGGCAACCTTTTAGAGCCTTGGTGGATCCTCTGGGCAATGCGTTTACACAAAGGGGCGGGCCAGCTTGCCAAAACTTTAGAGAGCCTCCAAGTAACAAGGGCCGTTTTGTTTTAGATCGTGCGCCCTTGCTGGATGGAGAACAAGCTAATAGAAACGATGCTGCGAATTTTTTAAGTGCCAAAAACTCTCTCAAGCAAACGCTCTTGTGTATGGAGCAGGGGTCGCCTATTGAAAGTGCGCTAGCGAGTTTTTTAAAACTTATCCGCGCGTACGATAATAACAAAACTAAGCAGGCAATACTCGATAGCAGTGGGCTTTGGTTTTTTCAAAATCTGCGCCACTTGGTTGTGGTGTTGCTTACAGATGAGGGTGATGAATATATTTGGGAGACAAAAAAAGAGCAGCAAAAACTAAAACAACCGCTCACACACTTAACTTCTGCAGAGGTACGAGACGCTGCGGTGTCAATTTTTCCTCAGGCGTCTTTCGTGTGGCATAGCATTTTAAATAAGCGCGAAGACAACAGAAGAGACGGGCGCTACCAGGTTATGACCCAATTAACAGGCGGCTTGTTTGGTGATGTGGAAATTATGGATACTTATGCCTCTGTTTTGCAAGAGGTGGCAGGCAAAGCGCGTCGCATGGTGATGCAGGTGGAGCTAGAGTGTCAGCCTTTAAACTACAAAAACGCTGATCCTTATGATGCGCGAAATGCTGGGCATAGGTTGGTTGAGGTTTTGGATGCATCGGACCAGCCTTTGTCGCCCCAGCCCCAATGTACGCTTATCGATAATCTAAAAGTGGACTGCAAAAAATGTGTAGAGTCTAATGGTGCCACCACATGCTCTGGCCCTCTAGACAGTGGCCAGTACAAATTTAAGTACCAATGTGCAGCAATTTAAAGACTAGCCAAAACACCTTGATAATATTCCGCGCACCACCTTGGCTGGCGCCCCTTGCAGGGACTGCCAAGGCGGCTGCACTACATGCTCAAGGTGTTTTGGCTAGTCTGTAATTGCCTAAATGCGATGGTCCAAGCAAAAAAGTGCGGAGGTTTGTTGAGGGCGAGCCAGGCGGCATGGGCGCTGGATCCCGTTGTAAGTAGGTCGTCACAAAAAATAACCACATCCTCTTCTAGCGAACCGGGGAAACGGCCAGTGCGTTTAAACCTAAGACCCTGGCGCGCCTTTTTGGTAAGTAGTTTTTGCGATACGCGCCGCTCGGTGTATTGCAACAGGTCATGGCAAAACTCTCCACCGTAATTATGGGCTAAAGCCTTAGCCCACTCTTGAGCATGGCTGCCTCCGCCCTCCGTCTGTGCAGGCGGAGCTATGAACCACAATTTCGCGCGTGGCCTTTGCTCAAGCTGATAAAAAAAATCCTCCCCCGGCACAAAGTGTGACGCCAGTCTGATATAAGCCGTACTATGGGAAAAGTTTTTAAGGTATAGCAGCAAGCCTTTAACATCTGCTGCAGCGTCATCGTACACAAATAAAAAATCCTTTCTATGCATTTGCGGCAGGCGAGCTTGGTTTTTTTTATGCAATTGATGCATAAGAACAACCTGCCAACATACTTTACAAAAAGGATCCGACTCTCCCCAAAGGGTGCCGCACTTAAGGCACCTTCGCGCCCATGCACTGATCTGTAGCATGTGAGGGCTCAAAAAATGCGCGGCTTTGGCGTTAGTTTTTTGAAAAACGCTTAGCATCTTTTAAAAAGCGCTCCAAACCAGAGTCACTAAGGGGGTGCTTAGCCAAACTTTGCATAAGTTTAAACGGCACTGTTGCAATATGAGCCCCCAAAAGAGCCGCCTGCTTAAGGTGCCCCACATGGCGCACACTAGCCACCAACACTTGGGTCTTAAGGGCGTAGTTTTGGTAACAAAGCAAAATCTCCTCCACAAGCTGCATGCCATCTGTGCCTGTGTCGTCCAGGCGCCCCACAAATGGCGACACCATTGTAGCTCCTGCACGCGCCGCCAAAAGAGCCTGCAGCACATTAAACACAAGGGTGACATTGGTTTTAATACCCTTATGAGCTAGTACCCGCACCGCCTCCATGCCAGGCAAGGTCATAGGGATTTTAATCACCACATTAGAAGCCATTTGGCAAAAACGCTCCGCCTCGCGCAACATGCCCTGTGTGTCGGTGCTAAGCACCTCTACCGAAACTGGTAAGGGCGCACAGGTGTCACAAATGCTTTTTAAAAGCTTTTGTGGATCTGTGCCGGCTTTAGCTATTAGGCTGGGGTTAGTGGTTACTCCATCGAGCAGGTGGTTTTTTTTGGCTTGCTTGATGTCTGCTAAGTTAGCGCTATCAATATAAAACAGCATACGTGTTACCTTTTGTGAGCTTGCTCAAGCATTTGGTCTATGGTGTAGGTGCCGGGTTTTTTTTCGCTAATCCAGTGCGCGGCTTTTAAAGCGCCACATGCAAAAAGCCCGCGGCTTAGGGCCCTGTGTGTGATGGTGATTTCTTCATCCGAACTTATTGCCTTGATACTGTGTTCGCCCAAGCACTCGCCTTGGCGGTGGGCCTCAATAGGCATATCACCTATGTGCTCTTTAAGGCTTTGCTTTAAAAAAAGCGCCGTCCCGCTGGGGGAGTCTTTTTTATGCACGTGATGGGTTTCTTCTATTAAAAATCTAAACCCCGAGCCCTTTAACAAAGAGTATTTTTGGGCCACTTGCTTAAGCCAGTGTATGCCGAGGCTCATATTGGGCGCCCATAACAAGGGCAGGGTTTTAGCGGCTTGTCGCATGTGGCTCATCTGCTCGGCGTTTAAACCCGTTGTACCGCTCACTAAAGCCAAAGAGTGTTTTAGGCAAAACTCCAACACCCCTGCAAAAGCTTGTGGCAAAGAAAAATCCACCACCACCATGCCAGGCGTGGGCTTAAAACCTGCACAAGCACTAGGCGGCTTAGAGCGGCTGAGCTCTAAAACAATGCGCGCGTGCATTTTAGGGGCACAGTGCTTTATGCTTTTGCCCATGCGCCCCGTTGCGCCCGACAAAACAATAGGTAAAACAATAGGTAAAACAGCACCCTCTTGGCTCATGGTACAAGGCCCAGTGTTTTAAGTTCTTGCACCAGCTTTGTAGTAGCGGGCTCTGACATGCGCACCAAAGGCAGGCGCATATTGGGAGTGCTAAACACTCTCATTTTGTGAAGGGCCATTTTTACAGGTATGGGATTGGTTTCGCAAAACAGCAAAGCATTGATATTGCCATATTGGGTATAAGCATTTGTGCGCACGAGGTCGCGCATAATGGCGGCCTCATAAAAGTCCTTTAGTTTTGAGGGTAAAATATTAGACAAAACCGAAATCGCGCCGCACCCTCCTGCCAAACAAAACTCCACGCAGCTAGGATCGTCGCCGCTTAAAAATTTAAACGTATTAGGGCACTTAAGCCGGGCATGCCGCAGCAGCTCTGTTGTGCCACTGGCCTCTTTAACACCCACGATGTTAGGCTCGTGTGCAAGTGTAATAAGAGTTTCTGCCTCTATGTGGCAAAGGGTGCGGCCCGGCACATTGTACAGCACAATAGGCAAAGGAGTGCTGCGGGCTACAGCTAAAAAATGTTCCACCAAACCCGCTTGGGTAGGTTTGTTGTAGTAGGGGGTTACGAGCAGCAAGCCGTCTACATGCATGCCCAAGGCTTGTTTAGCATTGTGTATGGTTTTTTGTGTGCAGTTGCTACCGGCACCTAAAATGATACGGCTCTGTGGCACCTCGCTGCGTACTAGTTCGCACATGGAGCGCACCTCTTGCCAGCTCAGACAGGGGCTTTCGCCTGTTGTGCCATTAACGACAAAGTTCTTCACCCCCCCGTTAACCTGTAATTGGAGTAGGCGCTTAAAGGACTCCGGATCGAAGCTGCCGTCTTCTTTAAAGGGAGTGGCTAGGGCTGTAATGATGCCTTCAAACACAAGCCAGGTTTACTAATCTAATTGTGATCGCGCAAGAGGCTTAAGGTCTAAGGGAGAGGTTTCGCCCAAGGCTAAATGCTCCAAGCCTGTTAGTGCCACCATGGCGGCGTTGTCCGTGCAGTAGCGCAAGGGTGGCACGGCTAGCAGCCTGTTATGACACGCCGCTTTTTCTGCAGCTTGTGCCCTGAGCCCTTGATTGGCGCTGACCCCTCCCACTATAGCGACGCGCTGGGCCTTGAGCTCCTCGGCAGCCTTGTAGAGTTTGTGTAGTAAGACATCCACAACCGCTTGCTGAAAGCTGGCGCACAGGTGGTGCTTGTGTTGCTCGATTTCTTTTGGGGTGAGTGTTTCTATGAGCCTAGCCGCCGAGGCTTTAAGGCCTGAAAAACTAAAATCGTAGTTGGATTTTTGCATAAGGGGGCGGGGGAGTTCATAGGCCTTTGGGTCGCCGCTTTGTGCGAGCTGATCTACCAAGGGCCCGGCAGGAAAGCCGAGCCCAAGCAGTTTACCAAATTTGTCAAAAGCCTCTCCTGCCGCATCATCTAGCGTGCGTCCTAGGAGCTGGTACTGCCCAATGCCCCGGGCGTAGACGAGGTGCGTATGCCCTCCGCTGGCGGCTAGTACGCAGTAGGGAAAACGCCAACCTGCGGGGGGTGCGTATTGGGAGTCGCGCAAGAACATGCTCAGCACATGGGCCTCCATGTGATTGACGCCCAAAAAGGCTTTGCCCGTAGCAAAAGCGAGGGTTTTGGCTGTTAGCACTCCTACAATTAGGGAGCCTAGCAGGCCGGGTCGGGATGTGGCCACAATGGCGTCTAGTTGGGAGATTTGGAGTCCTGCGAGCTTGAGGCACTCGTGCACTTGTGGCACTAGGCGCATGGCATGCTGGCGGCTTGCGAGTTCGGGGAGAACTCCCTTAAAAGGAGCATGGGTGAGGTTTTGGTGCTGAGAGACTTGGGCCAGCACCTGGTGGTTTTGGTTGACGATTGCTACGCTGGTGTCGTCGCAACTGGTTTCGATCCCCAAAACAAGCATAAAAGCCATGTACAGTTTTCGGCTAACGCATGTAAAGCGAACTTGCTATTAGTGGCTAAGCCTTTTAAAATTTGGGTGGAGTTTTTTTGAGACGTGTGGAAGAAAGGAGCTTTTTTATGCTGCAAGCCTGTTGCCCGTGGGGTTTAGGGAAAGTTTTAAAATCTGGCATGCTGCTGCTGTGTGCAGGATTTTTTGTGCTGGGGTGTTCGAGTGCTCCTAAAGATACCGGAGGGGGGGCTTTTTCTGCGGCTCAGGATGATGCCATGGGCCTGCAAGGCAGTGACTCGGGTGCGATAGAGGGTTTGCGTACGGTGAATTTTGCGTACGATAGGTCGGATATTAGCATTGTTGCGCGGGGTATTTTAAAAGAGAACGTCTTGTGGTTAGAGAATAATACAGGCCAAAACTTGCAGCTCGAGGGGCATTGTGACGAGCGGGGATCCTCGCAGTACAATTTGTCTTTGGGGCAACGCCGTGCCGAAATGGTAAGAAACTACATGATCGAGCTAGGTGTTGCAGGGGAGCGTTTGCAGACCATTAGCTATGGTAAAGAAAGGCTGCTGTCTAATGGCAGTACTGAGGCTGACCATGCTCAGAACCGCAGAGTCAATTTCGTACCCTTGCCCCGGTAATGCCCTTGGCGGTGTTATGCTGCGGGGTGTATTAGCTGTATTGTTGCTGGGTGTTGTGAGCTGTGCGGGCGCGCCTTCGCGCTCGGATTATGTTTTGGCACGCACAGCGCGTCAGGCGGCGGTGGTGTCGGGCGCTCGGGTGGCGGCACCACGATTATGGCTAGAGGGCGAAAAACTTTACACTAAGGCGGAGGTGGCTTTTAACCACAGGCAATACAAGGTGGCGCGGGCTTTTTTTAAGCAAGCTAGGTTCAGATTTGAGGCGGCAGAGAATCACAGCAGGCTAAAAAAGGTTAAAGAGGGGGGCATATAGTGCTTGGGCGCAAGATGCTTCTGGTGGTGGCGGTGGTTTTTGGAGCAACAGGTTGCTTGTCGAGTTTGAAGCAAAGGTTGCAAAAGGGAGAGCGGTCTGCTTTAGAGGTGCAGCTGCCTGAGGGGGCTGCGCGGGGCACTGTGCTAGCAAGGGGTGATGAGCCTGCTGCCGGCAAAACCCAGGCGCGTTTAAAGTCTGAGCTACAAAGTTCTAATCAGCGTTGGCGTGAGCTAGTGGGCCGGGTGCAGGTGTTGGAGCAAAAGCTGAGGCAGTTGCAAGAGTCGCAGCAAGCAACAGACTTGCAGGGCATTAAAGATAAATTAGAGCTTTTTGAAAAAGCCTTGTTAGATTTAGACACCAAACTGGAGGGTTTAAAATCCGGCAACAAAGCCAGCGGCACAAGCGCGCGGCTTAAAAAAAAATCTGGCACCAAGCGGGTGGCGAAGGCTGTACCCCAAAAAAAGGGTGGCTTGCGTTTAGGGCCTTACGCTCGGGGCGAGCGTGCATTTAAGCAGCAAAAGTGGGCTGAAGCTATTGAGGCTTATGAGCAGTATAAATTGCAACACCCTCAAGGGCGCATGTTGGATAAAGTTACTTACAGATTGGGTGTGAGTTTTGAAAAAATCGGCTTTATCGATCAAGCCAAAAAGAGCTACGAAGAGGTAATACTAAAATACCCGCGGTCTCGGTGGGAAAAAAAAGCTGAGTACCAGCTTAGCTTAAATAATTAAAGACTAGCCAAAACACCTTAGCATGAAGTGCAGCCTGGTCAAGCGCCTTTAGGTGCGCCAGGCCAGCGGAATAAAAAGGTGTTTTGGCGGTCTATGCAGCTGGCGTAAGCATAAAAGCGCCAGCAATGTTACCCTTGAACCTGAGAGTGCAGCCATCTTGGCTGCCCATAGGGCATTAGCCAAGATGGCAAACGTAGGCTTCAAGGTAATATTGCGCGCTAGACAGCTATCTATGAGCCTGTAGCGATAGGTGATCTTTAGGCCTATCGCGACCAGACTGTCTTAACGCTATGGAAACATTGTGTCTGAGGCTCGTATGATCTGCTAGATTGCCGTCACAGCCTCGTGCGCTTTTGTGTTTGTGCGGGTATACTGATGTGGTACAGGTGGTGTTTTCAAGGAGTATGCTGTGTTGGATGGTGCTGTAAGGGCTATGGGGTTTGGACGTAAGGCACGCAACTGGTGGGTGTTTTTTGCCACTTGCATGCTCTTTTTAAGCCTTGGGGCTTTTGGTGCGCGCGCTGAGGCTCAGGCCTTGTCGGCTATTGCCAAGAGCCTTAGCTTTATGTGCCCGGTGGAACAAAGGGAGCTCTCTTGCGCTTCGGTCAAATATATTAAATCCGAAGCCCTGTCGCGGCATGTGAGTTTTGTGGGCCTTAATACAGAGCTAGAGAACCGCACCATTGAGCGTTATATTGATCACCTAGACCCTTCGAAAAGGTTTTTTTTAAAAAGCGATACTAGGCAGGTGCGCAAATGGATGCGAGGGGTGTTTGCGCAGGTTGACAGAAAAAACTGCTCCGTTTTGCAAAAGGTGCATGCTCTTTATGTAAAGCGCCTACAAGAGGTGGTGAACTTTGTGCGTCGGGAGCTGGCGCCGGAGACTTTTCGTTTGGAGCCTAGGACCCGTGTTTTGCTAGATACTAAGGATCGCCAGTGGCCTAAAACGGTATCGGTGCAGAGGCTAGAGACTAGGCGCAACTTGCAGTTATTGGTGGCTCAGCTGGTGGCGTCGGGCGATGAGCTGAAAAAAGTTAAAGGCAGAATTTTAAGGCGCTACGAGCGCATGCTGCAAAAGGCTCAAAAGGACGCCTCTGGCCAAGTGCTGCTCGAGTCGTATTTGCAGGCTTTTACAAAGGCCTTGGATCCGCACTCTTTGTATATGACACAGTCTGATCTGGAGTCTTTGCAAATTAACACACAGCTGTCGCTTTCTGGAATTGGGGCGGAGTTGAGTTTTCAGGATGGCTTTACGGTTGTAAACCGTTTGTTGCCGGGGGGCGCGGCTATGGAGTCGGGCCAAATGGAGGCAGAGGATAAAATCGTGCAAGTGGGTCAGGGGGTGAGTGGCCCTATGGAGCTAGTGCGGGACGTAGACTTGAATGATGTGGTTAAAAAAATCCGTGGCCCTGCTGGCACGGTGGTGCGGCTGGGTATTTTGCGCACAACAGACAAAGGTCCTGAGCAGTTTGTTATTGCGTTAACCCGCAAAAAAATCAGCCTCGAGGAGCAGCGGGCCAAGGTGCATTACCGTACGCGCAAGCTGGGTGGCCAAGAGGTCAGTGTGGCGGTGATTGATTTGCCGTCTTTTTATCAGGGTTCGCGTGATGTAGCAGCGTCGAAAGATGTGCGCAAATTGCTTCAAGCGGCAAAGTTGCGGGGCGCTAAGGCGGTGGTGCTGGATGTGTCTTTTAATGGTGGTGGGTTGTTAGACGAAGCCGTTAAGGTGGCGGGTTTGTTTTTGCGCAAACCCAATGTCGTAAAGCAGTCGCAGAGGCAAAAAACGCGTCGGCGCTCTAAGGAGGTGCGTTACAAATATATAGACTACTTGGATAAAGACGCCGATGTGGTGTGGTCGGGCCCATTGGTGGTGCTGACCTCTCGTGGCAGCGCTAGTGCGAGTGAGATTGTGGCGGGCACTTTGCGTGATTACGGCCGCGCCTTGGTGGTGGGCAGTGCGCGCACTTTTGGCAAGGGCAGTGTGCAGGAGGTAAATGCCGTGGGTTGCCCTAAGGGTAAGCTGGGGGCCTTAAAAGTGACTTCGGGCTTATTTTTTACAGCAGGTGGGCAGTCTACACAAAATGTGGGAGTTATGGGTGATGTGGTTTTGCCTAGCCGTTATGATGCTATGAGCAAATGGGGCGAGCAGAGTTTGGATTATGTGTTAGGGTCTGCCAGAATCGCAAGTTTTGTGGATAAGGCCGAGCATAGAAAGCCCACCTGGCAAAAGCTAAGCCGAGCCGTGGTGTCTAAACTAAAAGCGGCTTCGCGCAAAAGGTTAAAGCAGGACAAAAAATTTAAAAAAATCTTAACCCAGGTAAAAAAAGACAAAAACAAAAAAAGGGCTAAATTTATTTATTTGTCCGAAATCTTAAAAGAGCTAAAAGAGGACGACCAAAAGGCAAAGAGCAAAAAGAAAAAAACCAAGCAACAGCGTGCCTCTTTGACGAGTGCTCAAAAGTACAAACGTGAGCAAGCCGATCGAGACAAAGAGTACATGGAGCAGGCCCGCATCCAAGAAGCCATCAACATCGCGAGAGATCTTTACAGACTAGCCAAAACACCTTGAGTATGAAGCGCAGCCTGGTAAAGTGCCTTCAGGCGCTTCAGGCAAGTGGAATAACAAGGTGTTTTGGCGGTCTATGCAGCTATCTATGGCCCTGCAGGTTAGGTCTAAGCCCGTACTCGCAAGTGCAATTGTAGGTAAATTGAGACAAGTAATGTCGCCTGCGGCCGGGCTTTATTGATCGCGAAAAAACCAGGCGTGACCTGACCTGCCAGATTGTCTTAACGCTATGGAAAACTTGAGTATGAAGCGCAGCCTGGTAAAGTGCCTTCAGGCGCTTCAGGCAAGTGGAATAACAAGGTGTTTTGGCGGTCTATGCAGCTATCTATGGCCCTGCAGGTTAGGTCTAAGCCCGTACTCGCAAGTGCAATTGTAGGTAAATTGAGACAAGTAATGTCGCCTGCGGCCGGGCTTTATTGATCGCGAAAAAACCAGGCGTGACCTGACCTGCCAGATTGTCTTAACGCTATGGAAAACTTGAGTATGAAGCGCAGCCTCCCTGCCTTTGAAGTGAGTTTGGACGCTTCGTTCCCCTGCGGGGCCCTTCGTTATCAGCTGGACTGCGTAGGGCTGAAGTCAGAAGCTATCCAGCACGTGCGAGCGCCCTCACTAACACTTTTATGCTCACACATTTTTGCTGGCACTTTTATGCTTACGCAAAGCGACATGACATACACTTCAATTCCTGCACTACTGATGTGGCATGCGTTTAAGCAGTCTGCGCATGGCTCCAAGGCGTGGCGTATGAGGGCAAAGCCCAAAAATACAAGGGGGGTAAACACCTTATGATAGAGAGCATAAATGCCTGGTTAGGGATTGTGGTGGGTTATGTGTGGAGCCTGCCGCTGGTGATTTTGTTCGTAGGTATGGGGTGTTTTTTTACAATAGCTTTAGGAGTGCCGCAGATTAAGGGGGCCTGGCATGCGGTGTTGGTGCTATTAGGTAAATTCGACAACCCCAATGACCCTGGGGAAATATCGCACTTTAAAGCCCTTACTACAGCGCTTTCTGCAACGGTGGGTCTGGGTAATATTGCAGGGGTTGCAGTGGCTCTGAGCATGGGTGGGCCTGGGGCTGTGTTTTGGATGATCGTGGCTGGTCTTTTGGGTATGGCGACTAAGTTTACAGAGTGCACCCTTGGGGTCATGTACCGCAAAATCGATTCCCAAGGCACCGTACATGGTGGGCCTATGCATTATATAGAGCGTGGCCTGGGGAAGCCATGGAGGCCTTTGGCTTTGGCTTTTGCCGTGATGTGTATTTTTGCTTCTTTTGGCGCGGCTAATATGTTTCAAGCCAACCAAGTGGCTAGCATATGGCAGGAGTCTTTTGGGGTGCCGCCCGCCGTGATGGGTGCTGTGCTGATGGTGCTTACGGCTATTGTTATTTTGGGGGGCATTAAGCGCATTGCGAGTGTTACGTCTGTGTTAGTGCCTTTTATGGCGGGGACTTATGTTTTAGGAGCCTTGTATGTGATTTTAGTTAATATAGAGCGCTTGCCAGAGACTGTGGGCATGGTGCTGCAAGGTGCTTTTTCGGGCTGGGCTGTTGCTGGGGGCGGCACAGGCTTTGCTATTAAAACGGCTTTGTTGCAAGGGATAAGACGGGGATGTTTTTCGAACGAGGCGGGCATGGGGTCGGCTGCGATTGCGCATAGTGCTGCGGCCACAAAGGAGCCCGTGCGCGAAGGTGTTGTGGCATTGATGGAGCCCTTCATAGACACCGTGTGCATTTGTAGTATGACGGCGTTAGTGATTTTATTTTCAGGTGTGCCTTTTGCTGGCGAGGGCAGTTTAAATGGGGTCAAGCTGACAGCAGCGGCTTTTGATACAGTGTTGCCGGGTTTTGGGGCGTATTTTATACCTATTGCCGTGTGCTTGTTTGCTTATAGCACTTTGATCAGTTGGTCGTACTATGGGGACCGCTGCGTGGATTTTATATTTAAAAACTCGACCCGTGCTTTGCTGGGTTATCGTGTATTGTTTAGTGCTTTGGTTTTTGTGGGTGCTATTTGGAAGCTGGGGCCTGTGCTGAGTTTTTCGGACATTTGCATAGGCCTGATGACATTGCCTAATGCGCTGGCTTTGTTTTTGCTGTTCCCCAAGCTGCGTGCTGAGGCTAATGGCTATTTTGCCCGGCTCAAGGCAGGTCAGATCCGCCCCAGCGAGCCCCCATGCTAGACACAGAGGCTTTTTATAAGTTGGTAGAGTCTCGCAAATCTATAAGGCGTTATCAGCAAAAGCCTGTGCCCAGAGAACTTTTAGAAAAAATTCTTATGGCAGGTATGCATGCGCCCTCTGGCAAGAATTTGCAAAACTGGAGGCTGTTTGTTTTGCAGGACTCCAAGTTGCAAAGTTATTTAAAGCTTTCTCAAAAAAGCTGGGAGCCTTTAAGGCCGGTGCTAGAAAAACGCCTCAAGCCCTCTTTGTACAAGTTTACCGAGAGGTTTTTTTATACCCTGGGATATGCTCCGGTGATGGTTTTTTTTTACGCCCTTTGCAGCCGTGAGGAGCGTTATTTAACCAGTGTGGGTAGTGTTTATATGTGTGTGCAAAATATTATTTTGGCTGCAACTTGCGAAGGCTTGGGCACCTGCGCCATGGGGGCGCCTTTAGAAATAGAAAACGAGGTAAATGCGTTTTTAAATATACCCCAGCAGCCGATTAAAGCTGACGAGAGCCTAAAGCTGCTATGCGCTTTGGTTATGGGCTACCCAGACCATGAGCCTCCTAAGGCTCCGCGGAAAATACAAGATAGAGTGGTGTGGGTGAAATAGGATATAGTGTGGACAGATGAACGCCTTGCTGTCGGTTAAAGATTTAAAAGTGAGCTTTAACACAGACGAGGGTGTTGTGCGTGCCCTTAAAGGGGTGAGCTTTGATATTGCACCCAAAAGCACCCTGGGCCTGGTAGGGGAGTCTGGTTCGGGCAAATCGGTTTCGGCTTTATCTATTATGCGTCTTTTGGCGGCACCTGTGGCGAGTATTGATTCGGGTGAGGTGCGTTTTTGTTCTTCTGCCAAAGACAAGCCTGTAGATCTGCTGTCGCTGGATGCGCGCAGTATGCGGCGTGTGCGTGGCAAGCGTATTGGTATGATTTTTCAAGAGCCTATGACATCGCTTAACCCGGTTTTTACAGTGGGGGATCAAATTGCAGAAAGCCTCATGCTGCATGAGGGTATGGGCCGCAAGGAGGCCTTGCAAGCCAGTGTGGATCTGTTGCACCAGGTGGGTATACCTAAGCCTCAAAGCCGTGTGCAATCTTATCCGCATGAGATGTCGGGTGGTCAAAGGCAAAGGGTGATGATTGCCATGGCCATTGCTTGCAAGCCGGAGCTGTTGATTGCAGATGAACCCACAACTGCTCTAGATGTTACTATACAGAAGCAAATTTTAGATCTTATTGCGAGCTTGCAGCAGCAGTTTAATATGAGCGTGCTATTTATCACTCACGACCTTGGTGTGGTGTCGCATATTGCAGACCGTGTGGTGGTTATGTTTAGGGGTTCAGTGGTAGAGCAGGGGCCGACCGCGCAGATTTTTACGCGGCATAAGCACCCCTATACCAAGGGTTTGATTATGTGCCGGCCCTCTTTGCAAAAAAATCCCCTTCGTCTGGCTACGGTGAACGACTTTATGACACTTGACGGACAGGCTAAGGAGTTTGATTTAGAAAAAATCAAAACCCCCAAAACCATACCTAAAATGGGAGGCAAGGAGCACCCTGTGCTTTTAGAGGTTAAATCTTTAAGCACGCACTTTTGTACGAAGCGCAATTTTTTTGGCAAAGCCATAGGCTGGCTTAAGGCTGTAGATGGGGTTTCGTTTAAGGTGCATAAAGGTACAACCTTTGGGCTTGTAGGGGAGTCGGGTTGTGGCAAAACCACTTTGGGTAGATCTGTGTTAAGGTTGGTGGAGCCGCATGCGGGTGATGTTATTTATAATGGTGTTAATTTGCGTACGCTCAAACCGCAGGCACTAAGGCAGTGGCGTAAAAAAATGCAGATCATCTTTCAAGATCCTTATGCCTCTTTGAACCCGCGCATGACAGTGGGTGAGGCTATTGCGGAGCCTATGCGCGTGCATGGTATTGGCACTGCGGCCGATAGGCGTGACCGTGCGGCGGCTTTGTTGGAGCGCGTGGAGCTTAGTGCCGGTATGTTAAGCCGTTATCCGCATGAGTTCTCTGGAGGACAAAGGCAGCGGGTGTGTATTGCTAGAGCTTTAAGCACGGAGCCGGAGTTTATTATTTGTGACGAATCGGTTTCGGCTTTGGATGTTTCGGTGCAGGCGCAGATTTTAAATCTATTGCGCGATCTTCAAGAGCGGTACAATTTGACGTATATTTTTATTTCGCACGATCTAGCAGTGGTAAAGTTTATTTCGCACGAGCTGGCTGTTATGAACCAAGGCAAGATAGTGGAGCTATCGGATGCGCTTTCTGTTTACGAGCGGCCTCAGCACCCCTACACCAAGCAACTGCTCAGCGCCATTTTAGCTTAAATCAGAGCGCTAGTAAAATTCTCTGAAGCTAAGCGGCGGCATCCTGATGGCCGCCGCTTGAGAGAGCTATCCAGTTCCCCTTTGTCACTTTGGGACTGTCGTTTGCCCTCTTGGCATGCGCCTCCTACGGAGGCTGCCAAAGGGCTAGTCTTTAACTTTACTAGCGCTCTAATTGTTCCTCTAAATCGTACATCATAGGGTAATCGTCAGAGGGCTGGAGCTCTGATTCGTCTTGCACGGCATTGGGGTCCAAGAGCTCTTGTGCCGTGAGGCTTTCGCTTGCTGGCACGCGTCTACGGGACACAGCCTTGCCTGCGTGGGCTTGGGGATTGTGTTTAGATACATATACTTCAAACGGAAACCCCACCGCATAACCATGGGTGGGCGCAACTTTTCCTATGTTTTTGTCATTTGCCAATGTGGCGCCCGGGGTAGAGTTTTTAATTAAAAACCACCCGCCCAAGGCATACATAAAAAAAGCCCACAAACACACAGCTAATGAAAATTTGTAAAAATCCATATACGTAACTGGTTTCGGACCAAAGTCAGAAAACTCTAAAGCGCCCCTAAAGCGCATGTATACATTTGATTCCATACAGACCAAGGTCCATGGCGCCCCTGACTTTAGTCTGCAAGGTATGCTCTCCTGAGGTAAGGGGCTTACAAAAAAGCTAACAAGGGGGTAGAAATGCTAAAAGGATTACTGTGTTTATTGGTTTTTTCCTTGAGCGTGGGTGTGTCGCATGCGCATGCGCCTAAGGCTATTTATGGTAACGATGATATCCAAAACGCCTACGAAGTTACAGACGAGGGAGTTTTGGAAATTATGCGTTCGGTCAATATGCTTATAAGAGCAGATCGCCTGTCGCAAAACAAATCTGGCTTAGTGTCCGTTAGCACGCGTCACCACGGTGAGGCTTTAGAACTATGCAAAACAGAGCGTTTTTATAACGAACCCATGTCAGGGCACTGTACAGGCTTTTTGGTTGGGCCGGATCTTGTGGCTACAGCTGGGCATTGTGTAAAGTTTATTCCCTGTGAATCCACACGCTTTGTGTTCGATTGGAGAGTAGACGCAGAAGGCGTGTACCCTTCTGATACATCGCCTAACAACGTGTACTCTTGCCAAGAGGTGATCAGCATGAAGGCTCCTGGCCGAGCTGGCCTTATGCTGCGCCGACCGGATTACGCATTAGTGCGCTTGGATCGCCCTGTGACAGATCGCACGCCTTTGCGTATTGATCACAATCTGTCCATCGAAAACGGCACTCCGGTTTTGGTGGCTGGCCACCCCAAAGGTTTACCTTTAAAAGTGGCAGATGGAGCACGTATTAAACGCAACCGCGTTTTAGGCAAGCTAAACCGTTATACTTTTTCGTCTACCTTAGATATCTACCCCGGAAACTCCGGCAGCCCCGTGTTTAATGCCGACACCTTAGAAATTATGGGCATCGTGCATGCGGGACCAATATCTTTTTATCGCGACCCTGACTTAGGGTGCCAGGTGTCTTTGCAGTGTGGTGAGAATAATTTCTTTTGTCCCAAAACTTTGTCCACACAAATTTCAGTTCTGTATCCGCATTTAGATGGGTCTTCTTTTTTAGACGAACTCTTATCACTTGCGGACTATGAAATCTAAAAACTCTGACAGAGTTAAAAAAAACAAGGCCTGCAATACTGCGAGGCCTTGTTTTTATTTTTATAGTTTGCTGGGCGCTGTGTGTTTGTTAATGCTACAGGGCTGTGCCCCACAGGGCACTTTGCAGCAGGCGCAAGAGACTTGCCCCGCTCCAGACACAACAAATACTACAGGGCCTTTGGTGACACAGTGCAACCTGCTGCGTTCGAGTGCAGGGTTTTTTTCTGGATCTGTGGGTTATGGGCTTTCACATCCCAATGATGTGTGGTTGTCTTTTAATTCAGGAGCGTTTTTGCAGCAGGATCCGCAAATGGTTGTGGCTTTTTACCCTTGGGGCATAGACACACGCGGCGAGCGTACCCCGCGGGCGCCTTGGTCGAATATTGCAGTAGTGTCTGGTCGTAATACAAATGTGGCGCATAGCCTGGGTTCGTCACAATTAAGTTTTCAGGTTCTAAGTGATTTTGTTTTGCAGTCCGGTGGAGTGCTATCTAATGTGGAGCACTTTTTTAGGGAGTATTTTATTTTGTTAAGGGGGGTCAGCCAAAATTACCAAGCAATGGATGTGGTTTATTTTAAGCCGGGAGACTCTGGCTTGGTGATGGTAGCTACAGACACCTTGTTATTGCCTCCTTTTGAAGTTAGCCCTGCTGTATATCGCAGTACCCACCCATGGCCCACGTTGTGGCAGCTGCATCCATTTTCGCAAAGCCTGCCGCAGCATGAGAGCTGTTATTACGAAAAGGCTAAAGCCTTTTGTAAAAAAGCCCGTGCTATTTTGCCAGTAGATGGCCGAATAGCTGCTCGTGGTTTGGCCTCTGTCGCTGAAAGCGAAGGTAGCGCCTTTTGGATGGAGTTTAAGTCGTGGTTGCGTTCTTTGTGGGCCCGTATCTCTAACTGGTTCAGTTGAACCTAAGTGCGCATTTTGCCGATGTTATGTGGGTATGCCAGCAAATGCACATGCCCCATTGTGGGACATTTTTTTAAGTGAGCTTATGGACGCATCTATCTTAGAGCAAGACATATTGCTCCCTGAAGAGCGGGCTGCGATTTTAGCTGCATTAGAAAAAGACACTGAGCAAGCAGAAGATGCCCTTTATATGCGAGGTTTATATTTAAAGGCCGAGTATGAGAGCGCTCGTTCCCGCGCAGAGCACTGGGAGCGGCATTGCCGCAAGCAAGAGCAGCGGCTAGAGCATTTAGAAAAACTTCTCCAAAAAGAGCAGCTCGTTTTTAGTAAAAGAATGCAAAAAAAAAGCATGCAAATTAAAGAGCTAGAGACGAGCTTGAAAGCCCACCAGGTTCAGTGGAATAATGTTTTAAATGGGGATTATAGCGCCTTGCCTGGAGGGGGTTCGGGACGGGTGTCGCAGATAGAGCATCAGCTAGAAACACTAAAAGCAGACACCAAGGTTTTAATAGAAGATAAAGAGCGCCGTATTTGGGACTTAAAATCTCAAATCAGCAAGTACGAAAACAGCATAAAAGAAGCTGCTGCTAGATCGGAGCATTTGGATCAAGAGCGCGAGGATCAGCAAAAGCTTTTAGAACGCATCGAGCAAACCATGCGGGTGGGGCTAACGTTACTTAAGCGAGACTGATAACCAAAAACTAGCCAAAAAAGCGAATACAGTAGATGGGCAAAAAAATCAACACCAACAAAATTGACAACAAACAGGGTTTGTTTTCTGATCAGCCGGCAGCAGAGCCTCAGCAAAAAAGGAGCGGCGATACGAGTGTTGTAGATAAAACCATGATGCTAACAGTAGATAGCCTCGCGCCTGAAACCAAGCTGTCTCACCCTCCGGTGCTGGTGAACTTTGATGACTTAAGCATTTGGAACTTAGAGCCCAAAGAGTACATGGTAGGCAGTTCGTCTGATGCCGACATAGTGGCTTATGGAGTGGGGAGCGGCGTGAGCAAGTCGCATGCTCTTATTGATGTCAGGGGGGACGAGTCCAGTCAGCGTGTATTTATATCGGATCAAGAGTCTGTTAATGGAACACGGGTTATTGTGACGGGTGATTTGGGCTTGAAGGGCAAAAAACGTATTCACGAGCTCGTGCCCTATGTGCCGTATGAGTTGAACTCTTATGGAGTGAGCCGTATTCAGATGGGCCGATTGGTGTTGCAGTTTTTTCCTCAAAACACTTTTGACCCGCATTTGTTTAATCTTATGCGATTGGATGCTTTAACAGGGGTGTTTAATCGTGCAAGCTTGATGTCGCACGCCAAAAGGCAGTTTATGCATGCACAAAAATATGGCGAGGATTTTAGTCTGCTAGTTTTAGATGTAGACCACTTTAAAAAAATTAACGACACCTATGGTCACCAGTTGGGAGACTACGTGCTTAAAGAGATGGTGCAGGTGGTGCAAAAAGAGCTCAAGCGTGAGGATGATTTTTTTGCGCGCTTTGGGGGTGAGGAGTTTGTAATTTTGCTTTCGGGTCGGTCCGGTATAGATGGGGCTGTGATGGCGAGGCATATTTGCAAAACAGTGTCGTCGCATAAGTTTTTATCTGGCATTACAGAAAGCGGCGTGCGGCCTTTGTCGGTGAGTGTATCGGTGGGTGTGGCGACGCTAGTGCCGGGCGATACAAAATGGGAGCAGCTTTTCAAGCGTGCCGACAAGGCCCTTTACGACGCCAAACATGCCGGCCGCAACTGCGTACGCACCTCCTTTAATGTAGCAAGTTAGATATGCGTAAGCATCAGAGCGCTAGTCACATGCTCTGGGCTAAGCGCAGTCTCCAGTGTAGCCCCTTTTTAAAGGGGCGACCACGCTGGAGACAAGTGTCCCACAGAGCATGTGGCGACCTATGAAGCTACTACGGCCCTGCGGCTTTGGGCGATCTTTAAGCCCAAGGCCGCGACACTCCCGTCAAAGCCTCGTGCCATGGGATTAAGCGCATCTTCCCGATAGTCGACGAGCTATCCAGTTCTCCCTTGAAATCCTGGGGCTTTTCGCTTGCCACCCGCAGCACCCCATATAGGGGAGCAGGTGGCTACGCTACCCGCCCAAGATTTCAAGAGGCCACTTTTATGCTTACGCACATTAGCCCCTGAATGCTCTTTTTTGTACTTTGTCCAGTGCTGCGTAAATGTCATGCGTTATGTGAACCAACGCGGGCATAAAAAGCGTTACCAAAAAAGTCCCTATTGCCAATCCCCAGGCTAGCGACATGGCAATAGGCACAATAAAAGGGTCACTGCCGCCCCATCCGGTGAGCTGACTCAATTGCTGCCCATACACAGTAGGCATAAGGCCAAACACTGTGGTCATAGTGGTGAGAAAAATTGGCCTCAAGCGCACCTCAGAAGTAGATAAAATAGCCTCTCTTAAGGCTGCGCCTTTTTTTAGCATTTTATTGGTAAAATCAATAAACACAATAGAGTTATTTACAATCACTCCCCCTAGGGCAATCATGCCTAACATGGCCATAAAACTAAATGGCCGGTTGTGCAGCAGCATAGCATAAGATACCCCCGCAAAACCCAAAGGTATAGAGCTTAATATAATAAGGGGCTGTACAATATTTTTAAAAGTAATCAAAAGCAGCATAAATACAAAAAAGATAGAAAACCCAAAAGCCCGCATGAGTGATGCCATGCTCTCTTTGGTGTCTTGGTCTTGCCCTCCCCACACCACACTGTAATTCGGGTGCTTTGCTATTATAGGCTTAAAGAGCTTTTTAAGCTCTGCTGTTGCTTTAATGGGAGTGCTTTTAGTTAAATCCACCTCAGCTGCTAAGCTGACCGCGCGTTTGTAGTCTTTGCGCCTAATGCTGCTTAAGGAGCGCGCCTGCTTAATGCGGCTTACCTCCCTTAAGGGTATTAAGGCTCCACGGGCGTTGCCTATGACAAGGCCACGAAGTTGTTTTTCTAAGTCTGTATGAGTGCTGCTACCTAAAAAATCCTCTCCATAGCGAGGCACAGATTTTACCCGAATGTCCCATGACTCATTTGCATGCACGATTTCGCTTACTGTATTCCCCTCAACCGCTAAGCGTACGCCTTGGGCAATATCAAAAGCGCTTAAACCCATTTGGGCTGCACGCAAGGGCAACACCTCAACACTGTATTCCACTTTGCCTTCAGCGTAAGAGTTTTGCACCTCTTGCACACCAGCAACACCTTGCATGGTGCGCTCTAGCTTAAGGGCGATTTTTTTTAGCACATTTAGCTCATCACCCAATAGGCTAAACTGAATATCCCGCCCTTGGGGTGGGCCGTTTTGTGCTTTAAAATATACTATTTTTTCTAAACCCAGCTCTTTAAGCGAAGGGGTTTGGGCTTTGATTTCTGCCATAATCTCATCTGCCGTGCGTGTGCGTTTATTAATAGGCGATAGCCGGATTCTAAGGTTGGCAAAGTGAGACCCCCGCTGCGTAAAAGGGTCGCTAGGGCTTTGCTGCACAATGCCTATGCTGGTACTAAAATCCACCAACTCATGTCTTGGCAATTGCGACACAAGTTTTTCTAAAGGCACTGCAAGCGCTGCGGTATGCTCTAGTGAGGAGCCCTTGGGAGCGTGCAGGGCTATAAAAAAAACATCCGCCCCATCCGTTGGAAACAACTTAAACTTGTTGGTTTTGTAAACCAGTACCGCAGTTGCAGCCGTAAAGGCTACAAGCCCAAAGCCCATTGCCCAGCGCCACTTTAGGCTCCAACCCACAAAGCGTACATATATTTTGGTGAGCTTTTTAAACCACTGGGCTTTTTCGTAAGCACCGTGGCCGGCTTTTTCGCGCGCTTTAACGCGCCTTGCAAATGGCCCCACCCACGAAATAAAATGCGCCGGCATAATTATAAACACCTCTAACAATGAAAACACCAGCGCCAGTATCACCATAGAGGGGATTTCAAAAATAAACGACCCCATCACGCCGCTCATGACCAGCATGGGCGAAAACACCGAAACCGTTGTCATAACAGAGGCCACTACTGCGCCAAATACCTCATATGTGCCCTCTACTATGCTATCTACCAGGCTTTCGCCTCCTTGCTGCACGTGGCGCCAGATGTTTTCGCTTACAACAATGGCGTCGTCCACCAGCATGCCTAAAACCAATATCAGTCCCAAAAGGCTGACAACATTAATAGAAAAACCAATAGCATACGCGGCACTTAAAGCGGCAAAAAAGGCAATCGGAATGCCCACAGCTACTACTAAAGCCACAGGCCAGGGTACAAATATCATAAGCAAAAGCACCACCAGCACCAGCCCCAAAATTAGGTTGCCCCTAAGGGTGCTAATACGGTTGGTTAGATAAATCGAAAGGTCATTAATATAGTCGATTTTAATGCCTTCGGGGATACTGGGTCTAAGCTCTGCCATGCGGTTTTTAATGCCCGCAACCAAATCGTAGACATCTACGGATTTTTTTTTGCTCACCATAAGGTTAATAGAGGGGCTCCCCCCCGCACGGTATAAGCGCGTAGCCGGGGCCAAGCCCTTACGCACACGGGCTACATCTTTTACCCGCACATGGTAGCCTGAGGCATTCGACCGCAATACGGCATTTTCAATATCCGAAACCCCGTAAAACTCTCCTGAAGACCGTAACAGCACCTCTTCGCCATTGGCTTGTGTGAGCGTTCCAGAGGGCAAAGACACATTCGTTAGCTTGAGAGCCGCTAAAAGCTCCTGCAAAGATACCCGCTTGCGTTTTAATTGCTCCAAGCTGGCCTCTACAATATATTCTCTGTCTCTTAAGCCATTGGGCACAACAAGAGAGCTCTCTCGCAAGAGGCTGAGCTCGTCTCTTACGCGTTTGGCTTGTATGGCCAGGTCTAAGTCGGATATTTTAGCATCGTCCCGCACGGATAGTGCTACCTCTAGCACGCCATTATCGTCTGCATCTAGTTCATCAATCTGTGTTTTAAGGCTGTCCTCCGGCAAGTCAGTGACCTGGTCAATGGCGCGGCGAATATCAGCATTAGTGCGCCTGGGATCTTGTGCGTCGATGTCTAGCTCTATGGCAATAAAGCTTTGGTTTTGGGTGGAAGTAGAGCTGACGCTTTTAATGCCTTTTAAAGGGCGCAGGCTTTCTTCTAAAGGCACGGTTACCAGTTGCTCTACTTTTTCAGAAGACGCGCCAGGCAAAATAGTGCTCAGTACTGTTATGTTAAACTCTACATCGGGCCAAATAGCACGCCGCATGCCGCTTATAGAAACCACACCTGCAAAAACACACAGCAAAGTTAAAACATTGCTTAGCAGATGCTCCCTAACAAAAAACCGTATAATACTCCTCACTGCACTTAATAATATAGTCGGGCTATACACTTACAGCAACCCATGCAAAACTATAAGCGCCTACAAGGTACCTGATATATAAGGGAGGGGTGGTGATACGGCGCAGGTGTTGGAGCTTAAAGCCTTGGAGTTGGGCTGGTTTGTGCGTTGTGGCTTGGTTTTTTGGCCTAAGCGCCATGCCTGTTGCTTTAGCTGAGGGAGTCATTAACCCCCGGCCCTTAGAAATTACCAAAGTGCAATTTGCTCAAGCCCCTACAGGTGACGGGGAGGATTTTCTTTTAGAGGTTTTTTGGCATATTGAGCCGCCGTATACTGCGTATTTAGAAAAATTCAACTTTCGCTTATTAAATCAAAAAACCGAGTTCACACTGGGAGAGTGGCGCATTGCACCGGTGCATACTTTTTTTGACACCATCACTGGCCAAAGCCGAGAGGGCACATCGGGCCAAGGGCGAGCAAGTGTTTGGCTTAAACCTGCGGGAGCCTTGCCTATAAGGCCGGGTCTTTACTCGTTAAGTTTGGAGCTAAGTTATCAGGCTTGCACTAAAAAACACTGCTTGTTTCCTTCGACTGAAGTGTTTGAGGCTCCCCTAGTGGTACAGATGCAAGAAGGTAGCTTAGGTTGGAGGGATTTATTTAGGCCACAAAAACTAAGCGCCGCCTTTGACCAGGCTTTGCGCTCTGGCGGTTGGTGGTGGCTATTTGTACTGGTTTTTTTGGCGGGTTTTTTAACCAGCCTGACACCTTGTGTGTTACCAATGCTGCCGGTGACGCTTTTGATTTTAAAATCTGACTCTACAAGGGCGAGGGCTTTTTTAAACAGTGTGTTTTATGTTTTGGGCATGGGGCTTACGTACTCTGTTTTGGGAGTTTTGGCGGCCAGTATGGGTGTGCTTTTTGGCTCTTTGCTGTCGCATCCTTTGGTGCTGGTGTTTATTTGTGCTTGTTTTTTTGCGATGGGGCTTAATTTATTAGGGGTATTGGATTGGTCGGTGTTTTCTAATAACGCGCCCACTCTAGATCGGGCACTAGCCAAACTTCCTCAGGGGTTAAGGTTTTTTGTTATGGGGATGGGTGTGGGTTTGGTTGCAAGCCCTTGCGTGGGGCCGGTTTTAGTGAGCGTGCTCATTTATATAGGTACAACGCAGAATTTGCTATTGGGTTTTGCGTTGATGTTTGTTTTTTCTTTAGGCTTGGGTTTGCTGTTTGTTGTGTATGGCAGCTTGGGGGGGTCGAAGTTTTTGTTACGCCCTGGGGCTTGGATGGGGGGTTTAAAAAAAGTCCTAGGAGTTAGTTTGTTGGGAGTGGGGGTGTTTTTTGCTTGGCCTTGGGTGAGTAAGCTTTGGCCTACGGGGCCGGGGGTGGACTTTGCCTTTTCGTCTAAAGATCATACGCCAGTAGCTCAAAAAGGCGTGCCTTGGCAGGATTATACAGATCAAAAACTGTACCAGGCCTTGCAAAATAAACGCCTGGTGGTGATAGATGTCTTTGCCTCTTGGTGCGTGGCCTGTGTAGAGCTAGAGCAAAAAACCTTCACCCATCCGGATGTGGTGCAGTTTGGCGCAGAGTATAACGTGCTGTGGTTAAAGGTAAATGCTACCAAGAGCTCTGCAAAATTAACTAAGTTTAAAAAACGCTACAATGTGGTAGGCTTGCCGTGGGTGATGTTTTACGATGCCGCAGGCCGTTTGCGCCCCGATTTGCGTTTAACAGGCTTTGTGGATGCTGCTGAGTTTTTAAGCCGACTTAAACAAGCAGCTAAACAGGCAGCTCCCAAAGAGGCACCTGCTCAGTCACAATAAACCGCTTTAGTAGTTTTTTGAGGAGCCGTTATGTCTTGGCCGAGTCCTGATGAGGTGCATTTAGCTAAGTTGTGGCGCGAGCCTGAATGGTGCGCAGCCCTGCAGCCTTATGAGGTGGAGCGGTGGTTTAAAAAAATTGAACACACACTAAAGCGTGATCTAAAGCAGGGGCGCCGGATTTTGCCGCGTTACGATCAGCTGTTTAGGGCATTTGATTGCACGCCTTTTAGTAAGGTGCGTGTGGTTATTGTGGGTCAAGACCCGTACCCTAACCCGCAGCATGCTTGTGGTTTAAGTTTTAGCGTGCCCTTGGGGGTTAAGCCTTTGCCTCAATCACTAAGTAACATTTTTAAAGAATACGCAGCGGATTTAAACCAGCCTCCTCCTGCTAGCGGTGATCTATACCCTTGGACTCAAAAGGGTGTTTTGCTGCTTAACACGGTCTTAAGTGTGCGGGCTGGTCAAACGGCATCGCACCAGGGCATAGGGTGGGAGGAGTTTACGCGCTGTGCCCTTAAGGTTTTGGGGGCGCGCAAGCGACGAATGGTGTTTTTTTTGTGGGGCCGGCATGCGCGTGCTTTTCGTACTTTGGTGGGGGCGCAGCATTTGGTGTTAGAGGCTCCGCATCCGTCGCCCCTAAGTGCCCATAGGGGATTTTTTGGTCATAAGCCCTTCTCAAAGGCAAAACAGTTTATTGCACAAAAATACCATGCTCACTTTTGATGCATGCCGCTATGTGTAGGCTTTTAACCCCAAGGCGCTTTGGGGTATCATTGGGGTTCTGTTAGTTTTTGCCGCTTGGTTCTTGCTGCTGGCTCTTATTGGGGGGATATTAATTGTCTATTAGGGGGCGTGGGGTTCGTTTTGGCGTTATTTGTGGAGTGTTTTGGGTTGCTGCCTGTGGCGCTTTTGAGCCTCTGGCACCTCCTGGTGCTGGCGCAGCACAAAAGCACCTCGTAGCAGGCAGTCAAGACGCCGCAGGCAATACGGCAAAAGATACCGAAAAAGACAGCGCCATTGAGGTTGCTAAAAAATCGCTGCTCCCACTTTGTTCAGACTCATCTGCACAGCACAAAAAGTGTCTTGAAGCCATGCGGCAAATCGATACCACAGTGCTGCAGGCTTTGGATACATACAAGAGCTCCATGGTGACCGAGTGGCGTGTGAGCCGGCGCTCGTGGGCTGTGGCTTTGCCTTTAAGGAGCGCGGCGTATTTGCGCAAGGTTAACATACAGGATGCGTATGATTTTTATGTAGACTGGGGCGATGGGAGCGCTATTGAGCATGTAACGGAAAATGGCGCGGGCGCGGGGCACACTTACTCTCGCGCTGGTACGTATGAGGTGCGTTTAAGGGGTGTGCTTAAGGCTTGGGGAGGCAGGCGTGGGCTCGTGTGGGAGAATAGCACGAGTAACGATAAGCTAGTAAAAGTTAAAAGCCTGGGCGATATGCAGTGGCGTGATTTGAGTTTTGCTTTTTTTAATGCGCAAAATTTGCGTCAAGTTCAAGTGCCCGAGGCCCAGTATACAAAAAATGTGCGCTTTATAGATTATGCTTTTTATGGAACTTTTGAGTCTTTATTGCCAGACTGGTCGGAGTGGAGTTTTAAAAGCGTAAAGAGCGCAACGTATTTTTGGAACACTGAGCAGCCTGCTGGGGCCTTGCTCGAGGTTAAGCGGCGTTTGCATTACGATGCTTATGTCAAAAGGTTTCATAAGACACAGCCAGGTGCTAGGTACCCGGCGCAGTCTTGTGGATTTAAGGTAAAGCGCGCCTGGCGCCCTTTGGCATGGCCCAAGAGCGCGTTTCCGCTCGATTTTATTTTAGACCGCGATATGGGTAATTTTGCTCGCTTGGATTTAGCGTATCTGGCCGAGGCTTGGAATGCGGCTTTGGGTATGGAGGTGATAAGGGTATTAAAAACCAACCCCAATGGTTTGGATGCCATTGCCATTGATGGGAAAAATTTTATTAAAGTGCTCTCTGATTCAGACGAGGGTGCGCGTTTTGCGCCGGGAGTTTTGGCTTCTACCTATGTGGGTTCTGGAGGACGGTGTTTGGGGGGCGGGCCATTGTGCGATGCAGTGTTTAATGTGACGGATATGGACATAGGTTTTAAGCTTTATGGCGAAAAGGGCAGGGCGAACTTTCAGTTCGGGGCTGTGCCGAGTAGAGATAAGTTTCATTTTCGTACTGTGATGCTGCATGAGCTGGGCCACGCGTTGGGTTTGGTTCATAGTGATTCGCGCAGCAGCATCATGTATCCTTCAGTGCCTAGGGGCGTGGTTAAGGAGGTGCATGCTAGTGATGCGCAGGCTTTTCATTGCATGTACAGTGGTGAAAATTTAGAGCTTTCTATGCTGCGGACACATTTGGGTGGTCTGGTGGATAGTGTTAGTAGTGAAGATGCACGACTTCCTGATCATAAGTCCAAAGGCGGCTGGCACGTCTCTCCCGACGGCGTCGCTACGTGTGGTCATTAATTACAGACTAGCCCAAGCACCTCTTGCATGCAGCGCAGCCTGGCAATGCACCTTTGGGTGCGTCAGGCAAGTGGAAAACCAAGAGGTGCTTTGGCGGTCTATGCAGCTATCTATGGCCCTGCAAATGAGGGCTAAGTGCGTACCTGAAATGAGGATACTCTAAATCGAGGTAAATAATGCCGCCTGCACCCGGTCTTGCTCAGAGGAAACGAATGAAACGTGACCTCATTTGCTACACTCCCGTCAAAGCCAAGGATACCAGACAAGCGTCCCACATGGCATTTTCCTAGCGCTCTAATTGGTTTTTGCTCAATGCACGGGGCTGTGACGAAAGTGTGGTCGCCTTGGACCTAAAGATCGTCCAAGGCTACAGGGCCATAGATCTCTTATAGGCCGCAAAATTCTCTGATACAAGCTTGGCACCCTGATGGCCGCCCCTCTTTGAGGGGCTATCAGTGTGCTGCCGCTCTGTGCCTCAGAGAATTTTACTAGCGCTCTAATTTGTTTTTGCTCAATGCACGGGGCTGTGACGAAAGTGTGGTCGCCTTGGACCTAAAGATCGTCCAAGGCTACAGGGCCATAGATCTCTTATAGGCCGCAAAATTCTCTGATACAAGCTTGGCACCCTGATGGCTGCCCCTCTTTGAGGGGCTATCAGTGTGCCGCCGCTCTGTGCCTCAGAGAATTTTACTAGCGCTCTAATTTGCCGACAAGCCTTTTGTGAAAAGCAGCCGGTTTTTGATCCTGTTGGCTCTTATGGGCCTTTTATTGTTTTTTGCCGCCTGCGAGTCTTTTAATGCTGGGCCGGGCACATCTGTAAACAATCCAGACGACGACGACGATGACAACGACGACGATAATGACGATGACGATGACTCGGACACTGCGAGCTTAAAGGCTTGTGGCAGTGCTGGGGAGCATTTGCTCTGCTTGCAACAGATGCGCAAATTAGACATGGCGGCTTTAGCAGCTTCAAGCGGCGAAGGCGATAAACTAAACAAGGTGCAGCGTTTAGAAGGGCGCGCCGAGTATAAGAGCTCTTTTGTTACCTTGTGGGACATTCCTGCGGATTCTTTAACCCTCAGACTGCCGCTTCGTGAAGCGGCTCACTTGAGTCAATTAGAATTGCCAGATGCTTACGATTTTTATGTAGATTGGGGTGATGGGACTAAAATTCAGCATATTACAAGTCGCAGAGCGCTTTCTTCAGCTCGGCATACGTATAAAAGCCCAGGGTTTTACGAGGTGCGTATTAGGGGCAGGTTGCAGGCTTGGGGTGGTTTATTAGCAAATTCACCACACTGGAAAAATAGCAAAGACAACAACAAACTGGTAGCAGTTAAGAGCTTAGGCGATATGCAGTGGGTGGACTTAACTGCAGCTTTTTACAACACTCCTAAGCTGGGTTTTGTGAGTGTGCCCAAACCAAGTTATGTAGAAAATGTGCGTCTTATGGATGGGATGTTTTATGGGGCGAATGATTTTTTGTTTCCCGATTGGTCAGAGTGGAGCTTTAAGTCAGCAAACAATGTAAATTTGCTTTGGGACCCATCCAGCTCACTAAGGGGTTTGCATGAGGTTAAGCGTCGTTTGCATTACGATGCTTTTGTAAAGAGGTTTAAAAAAACCAGCCCCAAAGATCCGGATATTTATCCAATTGCTTCGTGTGGTTTTAATACGCGGTTTTCTTTAGGGCCTCTTCGTATACGAAATAGATTGTTGTTTCGTTTGCATGAAAACATTACTGATGAAATGAAGGCAGACCTAGAGCATGTAATGCAGGTGTGGAACGATGCTGTAGAGGGCATATCTTCTTGGGACCGCGTGTTTAAATTGAGTTCTGCAAGGTATGAGAGATTTACTGAGTCAGATGGGATCAATGTAATTAAGGTCATTCCAGATGCATACTACAATGTGCGCTCAACCCGCGGAGCGTTAGCTACGGCTTATATGGCTTTTCCTTCCGTTTGTAGAGATAGGACTAAAACGCTTTGCTATGAGAAGTTTTTGATTAGCGATGTGGACATTGGTATTATCGACCAAGGGCGCGTGTATGCTACTAGCTCCTTGAGCGCCGTGACCAATTGGTTTGATTTTGGCGAAACTGTTAGTGCTATTAGGTATCATTTTCGTACTGTGATGCTGCACGAGTTGGGTCATGCTTTGGGTATGGGGCATAGTGATGACCCGGATAGTATTATGTACCCTAGTATTAGTGTGGGTGAGAAAAAGGGCTTGCATTCCAGTGACATTGAGGCCTTTAGGTGCGTGTATGGTGGTAATGATAATACGGGCACGGGTTCTAGTTTGACGGGTGTATTTACGAAGCCTGGCATGCCGGGTGTGGCTTTAGGTGCTGTGTCGGGCGGGGGCGTTTTAGAGCGTTCGCTTTTGCAAGCGCATTTAAATGGCTTTGCTGGTGGTGATGATGGTAGTGGTGACAGCCGCGAGGATGATCTGGGGAAATCCAATCGGCTCCCTGGCTCTCATCCGCCCGCAGGTGGTTGGCACGTTTCTCCCAACGGCACAGCTACATGCAATCATTAGAGCGCTAGGAAAATGCCCTGGGACAAAGTGCGTA
Organism: Bdellovibrionales bacterium; assembly: GCA_965116155.1. Classification (GTDB taxonomy): domain Bacteria; phylum Bdellovibrionota; class Bdellovibrionia; order Bdellovibrionales; family UBA1609. Next base: position 986,213 of record OZ220488.1, on the reverse strand, counting down.
AGCATCAGAGTGCTAGTAAAATTCTCTGAAGCTAAGTGCGTAAGCATAAAAGTGTTAGTGAGGGTGCCCTGGCCAGAGAGCGCAGCCTGCTGACACACCTAAAGGTGTGCAAGGCAAGCGGCTATTCCAGGGCACCCTCACGTGCTGGATAGCTCACGCCGGCATCCTGATAGCCCCTGTGAAGGGGCGGCCATCAGGGTGCCAAGCGTCTTACAGAGAATTTTGCGACCTATGAAGCTACTATGAGCCTGTAGCCTTGTGCGATCGTTAGGCACAAGGCGACCAGACTGCCGTCAAAGCTCCGTGCGTTCGGGTAAATACAATCAGAGTGCTAGTAAAATTCTCTGAAGCAAAGCGGTGGCGCACTAGGTTAAGCATTTTTGCGCGCTAGACAGCTATCTATGGCCCTGCAGGTTAGGTCCAAGCCCGTACCCGCAAGTGCAATTTATGTAAATTGAGGGTAGCGCTGTCGCCTAGGGCAAGGCTGTATGGATCGCGATACACCCAGACGTGACCTGACCTGCCAGATTATCTTAACGCCATGGACACCTTGAGCTACTGGCCACTTTTGTCCGATCCTTTTACAAGGTCATGTGCTATCCATGGAGGGTTTTGTGAGTAAGCAGCTAATTGCTATTTTTTGTACGGTTTTGGCTTGTGCTTTTATGGTGGGGGCCTGTGGTGATGAGACAACAGTAACCGTTGCGGCGTCGAAAGACCTTAGTGCAGCGGTGCTTAAAGACCACGACACCTTGGTCGTGCCGAGCGGTGGTACTGACTATGACCTAAAGCCCTTTTTAGCGTCGCTGCATGGTGTGGCGGTAGCCAAGGTCCGCATGTCTCAAAGCGAGGCAGGTGTGGAGTTTGATGCTGAAGACTGCCCTAACGATGCTACAGAGACCTACGAGTTAGAGTATCAGGTTAACGCCAAGGATCACACGCTTGATATAGAGTGTGCGGATTCTGCAGAAGATTTGCCTGAAAAAGTGGCTAAAGGTTTGCTCGCGTTGTCGGATGAAAAAATCTATATGTACGAGTTGGATGATAATGACGGTGACGATGACGAGGTGGAAATCAACACAGGGGATATGCTGTTTTTTCTTATAGATTCTGATGATTTGGATAAAACAAAAAAGCTCGGCAAGCAAGCGGTTCGGTTTACGGGTGAAGATGAGGATACGGAATCTGAAGACGTAGGTGCGGTGCTAGCTTTTGGTGGTGAAGATGTAACGGTGAAGTCTACAGATGATGGTGGTGCTGCAACGGGCGATGGGTATTTGTTTGTAGCTGTGCACTGGGGCGGGGATGACGACGCTGATGAGGCTTTTGGTCTAGGTGAGGATGAAGAGGACAACATCACAAAGCCCGCATCCGGTAATAACAACGATGACAATGATGATGACGACAACAGCGATAACAATGACGATAATGACGACGGTGATGATGGTGACGATACGCCTAGTGAGGTGTGTGGTGAGAAGGCGGCTCCTGCTGGCTTAGATGACGATGATGCGTGTGCTTGTACTGAGAGCGGCGCAACCAAAAAAGGTGTGGTTGCTGCAGGCAAATGCACATTGAGCGAAGTGGTATGTGGTCAAAAGCCCCAAACGGGTACCAATGGCACGAGCTGCACGTGTAAGCTCGCGGTTGCAGATGCCACTGATGCCGCGGGTGTTATTGATTCAGGCATGTGTGTGGCAAACAATGTTTGCGGCACAAAAACCCACGTAGCAACTGATAACGCAGATTGTACGTGTAAAGCTACGGCTGGTGCTACGCAAGAGGTGCCGGGCTTAGTTGCATCTAATGAATGCCACAACAAAGCAGATGTGTGTGGGCATAAAACGGCAACGGGTACAGTTGGTGCAAGCTGTACGTGTAAAGCCACAGTGACTGCTACGCAAGACACCGCGGGTTTTGTTGATTCTAATGATGTGTGTCAGGTGTCGACTCTTGCTCAGGGTCCTGCACTGGCGGCGCCCTTTGCTGAGGCAAAGGTGAAGCCCGGCACGGCCGTAGGGAGTTTGGTGTTTACGTGGGAGTGTGATGATGCGGCAGCAAATAGCATGTACCATTTGGCGTCTAATGCGGGTGAGTTAGACAGTTGTGACGAAGTGAGTGTAGAAGCCACGCCTAATTTGGAGCGTAAGTTAGCGGGTGTGCATATTTTAAGAAAGCCCGTGACCCATGGTGCTATGTGGGCTAAGGCGGGTTATGTTGCGGCGGCGTCTGTTACTAAGTCCGACGATACATTTACCTATACGTTAACCGGTGTGGATACGGGATATTCTTACACTTATGCTCTAGCGCCGGCCAAGGCAGAGGATGATTTATCGTGGAAGGATCATTTGTCTGTAGTTATGCCGGTTACAACAGCGCCAAGCGGAACTTACAAGCTTCTTGCATGTAACCAGTACACAGCACATAGAACATATAACAGTCCTAAATTATTTACTGTGGATAAAGACAACAAAGCGATTAATTTGTGTCCGGACGCTACCGAGCGTTGTGGTAGAAAGAAGGTGACAGCTGATGACGGAACAGCCTGTGAGTGTAAGTTTAGAACCACCTCTACACATTTTACAGATGGATTGGTTTTAAATAATTTGTGTACAAACAAAGCTGGGCTTGAGGCAAGGCGTGCGACTAAAGTCCCTGTTGTTACAAGTCTTGATGCCTCCGTTAGAGATAACCCTATAGGTTTTGCAAAATATGCTAGGCTGTATATTTTTAATCCGCCATATACATCGGACGATCAAATTAGGAGGGAGTATACGCACTGTCAAAAGACGGGTAATGTGGGTGATGCGCCTTCAGGGGATGTGCAAGGGGACGATTGGTGCACAGGTACCGGTGAGGAGAAGGTGACGTGGTCTTCTAGTGTGCCGCATAAAGTGGCGGAGAATGTGCGTCATTATACCCGTTTGCGGATTCATGCTAAAGACAAAACCAAGGGGGAGGATGGTTATTGGGTTACGCCTTGGATTGTAGACCCTAATGAGCACACAAGGTTGTGGGGTTTTACGGATAAGGCAGACGAGCTGCATTCGTACCATGCTAATGTTCAGGTGCTGTATGGTGGTAAGGGGAACGATTATTTGTATGACAGCAACAATGCCGCCACAGAGCTTACGTACTTGATTGACGGGTTTTCTTGGGACAGGCTGGGTGGTTTAGAAAAGCGGCTTAGTCTTACGGGCAAAACAAGCAAGATCAAGTGTGAGGACAGTAGTAAAACGCTTAAAATGGTAGTGTTAAGTGCTACGACATTTGCCGAGGCTGCGGTTTCTAAGAAAGTCACACCGAGCACTTGCCCTGTGTCTGGCACTAAGTTAGATGACAGATGCTTCGGCGTGCGTCTTACGGTGGACTCTAACAACACGCTCACCGCACTTTCGGGCACCGGCGACACTGCTGTCTCTGGCACACCCGACAAGCACCTGTTCTTTAAGTGCGAGTAGCGCGAGCATAAAAGTGCCAGCAAAAATGTCCTCAGCCCTACGCCGTCTACCTGATAGCGCCGCGAGAAGCGGGTCATCTACGAGAGTGTGTACGCTTTGGACCTACAGATCGTCCAAAGCTATCGGCGCGTTGAGGGCTGTCTAGCGCGCAAAAACACTTTAAATGGGAGCCTCGCTTGCCACCTTGGCTGGCGCCCCTTGCAGGGGCTGCCAATGTGTCTGCGTCTCTGATCAAAGTGTTTTTGCTGGCGCTTTTATCCTTACGGGACAAGTGGTTCGGCCTGAGGCATTTTTGTGCACTAGACAGCTCTTTATGGCCCTGCAAATGGGGTCTAAGTGCGTACCTGAAGTGAGGATATTCTAGATCGAGGCAAATATTGTCGCCTGTGTCAGGGTTTGCTCGAAGCAAGTGAATGAAACGTGACCTCATTTGCCACATTATCGTCAAAGACAAGGATACCACACAGCGTCCCACATGGCATTTTTCTAACACTCTAATGCTTACGCACTTAAATGGTGTGTTGGGGCTTGGGAGGGCGCGGAGAGTGTGGGGCGACAGTGATGGTTTTTTCGATACGAGGTGATTTGACGTTTTGTAGTTTTTGCAAGATGCAAAGGTTTTTCTCCAGCTCGTCATTATGCTGCAAACCCGTAAGCCGCAGCTGCATAATGCAATCACGCTCGTTCATAAGAATCATAGCATACTGCTGCACATGGGTGTTCCTAACACAACCATCAAACTCTTGAGGCAAGTGATAATTTTGGCACAAAATCTGCGGCGTAGGCCACTTGATACGGGCGATAATCTGCTTAAAAGGCGGATACGGCGCATGCAATACATAAGCAGCACTTAGCTCTATTTTTTGTACAGCGTTTTTTTGAAAATACAAAGCAACCGATAAACAACAAAACATAAACCCCGCAAAACTCGTATAGCGTAAAAATTCCAAACAAAGCTTTCTGGCAGAAGGCCGCTTTTTTAAAAACGGTACCCTTTTAAGCGACTTTTTGAGGTTTTTTTTAAAGACAGACATAAGCCAATTTCCTTCTAATATGACACGGCGCAACAACGTGCCACAGTGCAACATTTGCATGCAATCCCCATGCCAATTAAGGTTCTGTATAATGCCCCCTGGTAGGGTATTTAGTGGCTTTTGGCAACAAAGAGGGCGTCTATTTTTTGTTCATATGAATAAGGAGCAGCACAAAGTGGATCCATGGGGTTCTTGTTTGAGCTTCGTAGCATATTGGGTGCTGGTGGTTGTTTTTGCTGCTAGCAGCTATGCGAGCGAGCCTTGTGGTGCGCTTTTAAAATCCTCAAAAAATGCAGGCCCTGGGATTTTGCTGTTGGCTCCAGCCAAAGCGCGCCATGGGGAAAGAGCTTATGACTTGCACACGCTAGCACAACTGCTAGATGCGCGCTTTAATAGCCGGTACTTTGCAATCAGCACAGCGCTTTTAGATCGGTACTATGCCCAAGTTGCGTTGGAGCTAGTAGAGCCAGAAGAGTGCCAGCACCCCTACGCCCCATATAATCAGTGGGATATCACGCGAGGCAAAGGCTCTAGTGACTTGTTTTTGCGGGTGCCAACTTGTGACACATTGGATAACACCTTGCACCACTTTACATGGAAGTTGGCGCAAGCGCTTTTAGAAGCTCCCTTTGTTGTGGGTTTGCGCGCTAGTGTGGCGCGGCACTACCACGGCCAAGAGGCGGGGATGAGAGATGCCATTAAAAAGCTAGCTCAACATCAGGCGGAGCTGATTTTGCATCTGCATGTTTTGGCTTACAGGTTAGAAACCATGCACCTATCGGACAAGTCTTTTGCAGCTCATATGCCAGAGCCTCCGCAAAAAGGCTTGGCAGCACGTTTTGCGGGCTTTACCCATTGGGCATGGCGAGCGAGCCAAATACAGCTTCAAAACAATAAGGCCGCGCTTTTAACTTTCCATGGAGCAGAAAGATTTAAACAAAAATTAGCCTCTAGCATAGAGGCCCATATTAAGCGTGAGCAAATCTACCTGCCAATACAAACCACGGCGCGGGTTTTGTATTTGAGTTCGGGCTTATTGCTAGGCGTGGGTGCCGTGTACGAAACAAGCCACATGCTCTATAACCACTGGCCCTTGCTATACCCCATGCTGCAGCAGGCGCTTAGTTCACAGCCGCCTCAAGAGCCTAGTGCTAACGCCCTTGTGGCTTTAGAGCCATTAAGTGAACCAGAGCTTAAGCAAAAAATCCACACCCAGCAGCTAGACCTATGGCGCGGGATGGCACAATTAGAAAAACAGCTCTGCCGCACAGCAGACCCAAATATCCAAAAAAAAATAGAGCGCAAAAAAAACATGCTCATGCAGCAGTATTTAAACTCACTACAAAAGTACGGACCTTTGTTAGAGGACGCTGAGTTTTTAGCCTACGAACAGCCCTGCAGGCTGAATTGGTAGCGAGGGAGGGACTTGAACCCCCGACACGTGGATTATGATTCCACTGCTCTAACCAGCTGAGCTACCCCGCCACTATACACAACAGCTGTACTACAAATTTTTCTACTAAAGCAAGCACGTCCATAGACTAGCCGCTGCGGTGACTTGAGTTCGTGCGTGGCTCAGAATGAAAAAGAGAGTTTCAAATCTTGCAATAATGGGGGGTCAAGACCATGCGTTTTTGTTTTATAGCTGTATTTTTTAGTATTTTTATAGGGAGTGGGGCACCTGTAAATGCCGTGCCTAAAAGCACGTTAACACAGTCAGACTCTAAAGACTTAAACGCACTTGCTGCAAGTCTAAGCCTGCCTTTAGAAGACCGTTTGCGTATTATCAAAAAACGCGGCCCAGATGTGTTGCCCTTGTTAGAACAAATGGTCTTTTCATCCGAGTGGAATATCAATCAACGCTGGCGCGCCTTAACCATAGCGGGGCGTAGCTTTCCGCAAAAATCCATGGGGTTAATCCAACAGGCCACACAAAGCAGCGAGTGGTTTTTGCGCAATTCAGCAGCTATAGCCCTGGCCTATGGGCCCAAGCCTTGGAGTGAAGACCTGTGTATAAAATTATTAGACGACGCTGCACTAGTAGTACGAGCTGCGGCAGCCAAAAGTCTTATGCAGCTAAAATCTAAAAAAGCCCGACCCATTTTATGGGAAAAACTCTATGCGAGTGAAAATTTTAAAAACGGTCAGAGCCTTTGGGTGCGTAAAAACATCGCCCAAGCTCTAGGTGTCGTGGCAAGCTCTCAAGACACCGCGCGCTTTATAAAAATGCTAACAGACAAAGATGTACGATTGCACAAACCTGCTGTTACGGCTTTAGAAAACATCACCCCCCGCGGGGTGTTTTCTAGTGTACGGGCGCCGGGTTACTTAAGAAAACCCCACAACCATATTGGCCTAAAGGAGCGACAGCGCATTTGGTTAGCCTGGTGGGATCAACAAAAAAAATTAGAGCTTGAGTAAATACTATGAACAAAAAGGGCTGCATTTTTTTGGGGTGTATTGTTTTTTTGTCCTTGGGCTGTGTATCGTTGCCACAATCCATACGGCCCAAGACATATAAAAAGCAATTTGTGTCAGACTACAAAAGCGTGTGGTTTGCCATGCGCAAAGCCACGCAGGGTTACACTATAAAAAACGGCGACATAGATACAGGCGATATAGTAACCGAACTCAACCGCCATTCGCCTGAGAGTTTTAAATTTTATAGCCGTTTAGAAAGCCAGCACCTCGTATGGCCGTATTATATTAGAATACAAATTATAAAATTACCTCCTGAGAGCCTTCCTGCCACAGTAGAAGTGCATATTACCAAGCATATTATTAAACGCGAAGACTTTACAGACCGACCCGAAGAGCTGCGAAGCGACGGCATGGAGGAGCTTAGTTTGCTGTATCGCATTAGCCGCGAACTGTATTTGAATTAGAGTGCTAGCCCAAAATTCTGTGGGACGCTTGTCTCTATCGCGGACACCCCCTAAAGGGGGCTGCGCTAGAGACTGCGCTTAGTCCCAGGGCATTTTCCTAGCGCTCTAATCGTATTGAAACACAGGGGCTAGGCCTTGAGGGTTGCGCAGGCCTTTTAAGCCAATGCGGATGGGTTTTGCGTTACTCATGGTGTCTGTGGGTTTGCGTGGCCCCGGGGTGGGGTTGCGTAAAAACTCCACCCCACTTAGCACCCAGGACTTGGGCCAGGTATGGCCTATGTTGCTTAGGGAGACGGTGGTTTTTTCTCCTGCAGACACATAATTGGCGAGGTCTCGGCGCGGTTTTTTAAACACCTCTCCCAACGGCAGCCACAGGGTTTCGATATGTTGGTTGTCTTTAGTGCTTTTGCAAGGTCCTTTGGCCGTCATTTTAGAGGGGTCTCCCGATACATAAACCCCTTCAGACAAAAACTCTAAGCTTATAGAAGTGTATACATCGCAGGCATAAGCTTTTTGCCCACCGGCTACTTCTAGTACCGGATGCTTTAAGCGTACCCCTAGGTAGCCTGGCCTGGTGCGCACCCAACTGAGCCCTTTAGATAAATTATCTACGCTGGCCGCACTTTTTGAATGCTTTTTAATGTGGGTGGCGCTTTGTGCTGCCAGCCCTCGTTCTTGCGCAGGGTCTAAAAAATACTCCGCCTCCTGCCAAGAGCGTGTCGTGTGCCAAAAGCCCCAGTACACCGCTACGCAGGTCAGTGTTCCCAAAGCGACCCAGGTGAGTTGTTTTTTCATAACCTCTCCTTAATTTACACTTACGTGCTCCATCCCTTTTGCGGCAATCTGGTCGCCTTGGGCCTAGAGAGCACCCAAGGCCACAGGCTCGTAGAAGCTTCATAGGCCGCAAAATTCTCTGATACAAGCTTGGCACCCTGATGGCCGCCCCGTTGGGGCTATCAGTGTGCCGCCACTCTACCTCAGAGAATTTTACTAGCGCTCTGATGCTTACGCAGCTAGCACTCTAACTTGGCGGAGAGGGAGGGATTCGAACCCTCGAGGCCCGCAAAGGCCCGCCGGTTTTCAAGACCGGTGCTTTCAACCGCTCAGCCACCTCTCCGAGGGAGAACCTACCATGCACAGGCACAAAGCGCATCTCCCGTGCCTAGAGGTGTGAGAGGCCGCTGCTAACTAACGTTCTGATGCTTACGCACCTAACCTAGGGTTTGTTGGTGCACAGCGCGGTAAAAAGTGTCGGCCTTTTGGCTGACGTCGTCGTTTTTAAGCCAGTACAGGTTGATGTTCACACTGTATTTAAGATCGTCCACAGACACACGGGTCAGGCGCCGCGTGCGCACCTGTTTACGCACCGAGTGGGCAGGCACAAAGCCCCACCCCAGGCCGGACTCAATCACACGCTTTAACGTACCCACATTGTCGGTCTCAAAAACCGGTCTCTTATCCGCATTAGCAGGGTGACGGCGCAGCTCGCTCTCAAGCAAGCGGTGAAAGCTCGGATACGACTGTATGAGAGACGCGACAGGTCGAGAGAACAAATTTTTGAGCCCTTCAATATGATCGGGCATGGTAATGTCCTTAGAGGAGCCCACGAGCCACATTTCGTCTTCAAACATAAAGCGCGAGCTGTATTTATCTAAGCTCAGGCCGAACTCTGTTTTGAGGTCCGGCAACACCACGACATCCAGAACGCCTTTGCGCATGTTGGCAATAATTTCATTGGTAGTACCATAAGATAAATGTAAACAAAGCTTGGCGTTGTTTCTCAAAAAAAGCCCCACCACGGGACTGATGTAATGCAGACCAAAAGAATTCGTCGTGCCCACCCTCAGATCGCCGCTCATCTGCTGCGACATCGATTGCAAGGATATCTCAGCCTGCTGAGTCAGGTGCAAAATGCGCTTGGCATAGTCATGCAGCAGCTGTCCTTGCACCGAAGGCCGCACTTTGCGCACCCCGCGCACCAGCAGGGGCACGCCCAGCTCCTCCTCTAAAAGACGTATCTGGTGGCTCACCGCCGGCTGTGTTAAATACAGGCGCTCCGCAGCAGCGGTCATACTGCCCTCGCTTAGCACCTTGCAGAATGTAGAAAGCTGCTGAAGATTCACCAGCAAAGCTATAACCAAAATTTATGCTACATGTCAAATTCCAACTGGAGCCCCCTCGTTCAGGGGGGCAGGCGGGCGTTGCCACGTGCCCAAAGTGTTCTTGTTGGCATTTTTGCGCTCGCGCGTTAGAATAAGCGTTGTCCTTAAACCGTTTTGCTTAGGAGCCTTGGGTAGTAGCTTATGACAATGTTTAAAAGATGGTTCTTTTTTCTGTTAGTTAATATTTTGGTAATCACCACCCTTTCGATTACTTGGGGGGTGATCAATCTGTTTTACCCCTTGGATCAGGTGCTAGGTGGCAATGGGCTGCTGCTGGCCTTTGCTGCGCTGTTTGGTATGGGTGGGGCTTTTATTTCACTGTTGCTTTCTAAATGGATGGCTAAAAAGTTTATGGGCGTTAGGCTCGTGGACTCTCGCGGCCCCCATGCGGCTCTTGTGCGCCAAGTGCACCAATTTGCTCGCAAGGCAGGTTTGAGTAAGATGCCAGAAGTAGGAGTTTACGACAGCCCCGACCCCAACGCTTTTGCTACAGGGCCTTCACGTAGCAACTCCCTCGTGGCGGTGTCTACGGGCTTGCTCGAAAAAATGAGCCCCGAAGAGGTAGAGGGAGTCCTAGCGCACGAGGTGGCCCATATTGCCAATGGAGATATGGTGACCATGACCTTGCTGCAAGGGGTGATCAACACGATTGCTTTGTTTTTGTCGCGTCTTATCGCCAATGCGGTGGCGCGCGACCGTGAGGGAAATTTTTCGCCCATAATGTATTTTGTGGTTTCTTTTGTCGTGCAGATTGCGCTTAGTATTTTGGGCTCTTTGGTGGTGAATGCGTTTTCGCGTTGGCGTGAGTACCGGGCTGACAGCGGTGGCGCGCGCTTAGCAGGCAAGTCGAAAATGCTAGCGGCCTTGACGGCTTTGCAAGAGCTTGTAGAGGGGCCAAGGCAAGAGCTAGGTTCGCGGAGTTCTGAGTGGGAGGGAGTAGCAGCGCTTAAGATATCGTCTCGTACGAGACGGGTTTCGCTTTTTGCAACCCATCCTCCCTTGGAGCTGCGTATTAGGGCCCTTCAGCGTGCTCCTATAGTGTAGCGCGTTAACAGAACTGGTGGGGGTGTGGGGTTTATGCCGTCAACGCGTGCGCATTTGGTTCAAAAGCTGGCACATGCTGCTGCGCTGACCCATGAGGAAGCCACCGCGGTTTTGAGCTGTGTATTTGATAGCATCACGTCAGCCCTGCAAGAGGGCAGACGGGTAGAGATTAGAGGCTTTGGCGCTTGGACCTTAAGAGAGTACAAGGCCTACACCGGGCGCAACCCCCGTACGGGCGACAGTGTGTGTGTGTCCCCCAAAAAGCTCCCCTTTTTCAAGGCGAGCCCTGAGTTGCTGAAGATGCTGCAAGACACCTAGTCGTGACTGAAGCATGTTGTTCTTCTAGATAGCACCTCAGTATCGACCAACCTAAAGTGCGCTGCCGATCAAAGCACTCAGGATAAGGCCGCTGATGCCGGTGCGGGTTTTTAAGGCCGCGGGTAGTAAGTGCCCAAAAATTGTGTACATCAGCACTCCCGTTGCAAGGGGCAAAAAGTTTTTAAACTCCACAATGGCACCCAATAGCAAGCTGGTGACGCCTCCCAAAAGCAAAGCTCCTCCTACGGCTAAAGAGCACAGCCGGGCTCGCCACAAACGCTTTGCCATGGCTTTTTTAGGATCTTGGCTGTTAGTGTCCCAATTGCTTTGCAAAGCCAAGCTGGCTGCCAAAATTCCCTCGGGCACGCTGTGCAACAACAGCCCCCACCAAGCCCCCCAACCAGCAAACTTGCCCAGCTGAAAAGCTACCGGAATCTCCAGCCCATCAAAAAAAGCACACACCATAACGCAACCTACCGAAACACAACCCGCAGCAGCTCCAAAGTCTCCGTGCTGACTATGGGTGTGGCCACAGGCAGGTGATGTGCCTAAAGGCATCAAATGCTGGGCCAACAAGCGATCTGCCGCCACCACCAAAGCCACGCCCAAAAGCACGGACAAAGTTAGCGCCTGGTTATTAATGCCGAGCGAAAAAACCTCGGGCAAAAAATGCTTCAAAAGCACTACCAAAAGCAGCCCGCCTCCGAAACCCACACAAAACCTTAACACCTGCGCGCTGTGGGCATGCTTGGTGTAGGTCACACACCAGCCCCCGAGCGACTTAATTGCAGCCATTACTACTATCCAAAACAACACCGACACAGTGTTTAGAATATTAACAACTGTCTTATAAAATGACCACGAAAAACCTGACCCTTTAAAATCCGATAACCAAAAAAACAAAGCAAAATTCAATACTTAGCCATATTGGTTATGTGCCATATCTGGCAGGCCCCGTATTTGCCTGTGTTTGAGGTTATGGCACAAAAAAAAGGTAGGCTAATTGTTGGGGTTTTGGTGGTGTGCGCTGTGGGCGCTATGGCTTTGGGTTTGGGTCTGAGACCGGATCCTGGCTTCTATGATGCTCCGTCGCAGCACTCATCTGCATTAAAGTCTCGCGCCTTGGAGCTGGGGCGCCAGAGCAAAAAAAATATCAAAAAGGGCGAGGTCGGAATATTTGCCGACGAGTACCTGCATAAGCAGTGGGGGCTTGGGATGATTGAGTCTCAAAAGGCTTGGTCTAAGCACTCTAGCCAAGGCCCGCATTCTGTAGTGGTGGCTATTATCGATACTGGAATCGACACGCGGCACCCGGACCTTAAAAACAACCTTTGGCGCAACCCTGGCGAGAGTGGTACCGACAGCCTCGGGCGCAACAAAGCCACCAACGGCATAGACGATGACCAAAATGGTTATGTGGACGATGTGCATGGTTGGAACTTCGTGCGCAACAACAATAACATTGCAGATTACCACGGGCACGGCACTCATATTGCTGGTATCATAGGTGCCGAGGGTGGCAACAACATTGGTATTGTGGGGATAGCGCCTAAGGTACGACTTATGGTGTTAAAGTATTACGACCCCACATCAAGCAACAATAGCAACTTGCAGCACACTATCAATGCCATACGCTATGCCACTCTGATGGGTGCGCATATTATTAACTACTCTGCGGGTGGTAAAGAAGCTAGCCGCGATGAAAAACGAGCCATCGCTGCAGCCCGCACGGGCAGAAAAGGCAAGGGCGTGCTATTTGTAGCAGCAGCAGGCAACGAAAGCTCTAACACCGACCATGTGCAACACCACTACTATCCTGCAGACTACGACTTAGACAACATCGTATCGGTCACTGCAGTGGACCGCAGAGAAAAAGTGCTCAGCAGCAGCAATTATGGCAAAAGCACTGTAGATATCGCAGCTCCTGGGCATGATATATACTCCACATTACCAGGCAGTAGCTATGGCTTGCTTACTGGCACGTCTCAAGGCACAGCTTATGTCAGTGGTGTAGCTGCTGTGCTGTTATCGAAGTTTCCAGATCTTAGTGCACAGGCTTTAATAGAGCACATTTTGCACACAGGTGATTTGAGTCCCAGCTTGGTAGGTAAGACCTTGGTGCAAAAAAGGTTAAACCTGTACAGAGCGCTTTCTATGAAAAGCCACCGTATGGGGGTAAACGGACGCGTGGCCATAAATGTGCCCCGCGTGACATTTAGTCAATCGGGTACCCAGACTGCAGAAAATGCTCCCGCTTTTTCGCCACGCATGCAAGAGGGCCTGCGGGATTTTTTAAAGTTAGAGCGCTAGCCATATGCTCTGGGTAGAACGCAGTCTGCTGACACACCTTTAGTCGGGCAGCGCTTTATCCGATGTCTCCGCTGGGGCCTTTTAGGTCCAAGGAGGCTATGTGAACAAACAGCTACTTGCAATATTTTTTGTGGTTGTGGCTTACACTTTTATGGTGGGAGCTTGTGGTGATGAGACAACAGTAACCGTGGCGGCGTCTAAGGACCTTAGTGCGGTGTCCAAGGGCCTTAGGGCCGCGGTTCTTAAAGACCACGACACCTTGGTCGTGCCAAGTGGTGATGAAGATGGTGGTACTGACTACGACCTTAAGCCCTTTTTAGCGTCGCTGCATGGTGTGGCGGAAGCCAAGGTCCGCATGTCTCAAAATGAGTCAGGTGTGGAGTTTGATGCTGAAGACTGCCCTAACGATGCTACAGAGACCTACGAGTTAGAGTATCAGGTTAACGCCAAAGACCACACGCTTGATATAGAGTGTGCGGATTCTGCAGAAGATTTGCCTGAAAAAGTGGCTAAAGGTTTGCTCGCGTTGTCGGATGAAAAAATCTACCTATACGAGTTGGATGATAATGACGGTGACGATGATGAGGTGGCAATTACGCTTGGGGATATGCTGTTTTTTCTTATAGACTCTGATGATTTAGATAAAACAAAAAAGCTCGGCAAGCAAGCGGTTCGTTTTGAAGGTGAAGACGATGATACGGAGTCTGAAGACGTAGGTGCGGTGCTGGCTTTTGGTGGTGAAGATGTAGCGGTGAAGTCTACAGATGATGGTGGTGCTGCAACGGGCGATGGGTATTTGTTTGTAGCCGTGCACTGGGGTACGGATGACGACGCTGATGAGGCTTTTGGTTTAGGTGAAGATGAAGAGGACAACATAACAAAGCCAGCATCCGGTAACAACAACGATGACAATGATGGTGATGATAACGATGACGGCGACGACAACAGCGATAACAATGATAACAATGATGATAATGACGACGGTGATGATGGAGACGATGGCGATGACGGCGACAATGGGGACATGGGCGGCAATAATGATGACGGCGATAATAGCAACAATGATGATAATGACGACAATGGAGATAATGGGAATGATGAAAATAATGTGGTGGTACCGGCTTTAGCGGCGCCTTTTGCTGGAGCTAAAGTAAAAGCAGGTGCAGCAGTGGGGAGTTTGGTGCTTACTTGGTCATGCAATGCTGCTGCAGCAGACAGCTTGTACCATTTGGCCTCTAATGCGGGTGATCTAGATAGTTGCGATGCAGTGAGTGTTGAGAGTGCACCTTTAGTAGATCGCACGCTGGCGGGTGTGCATATTTTGAAAAAAGTTCTAGGCGGTGTGACTTGGCAAAAGGCTGCTTATATTGCGGCAGCCAGTGTGACAAAAAGCGGCGACTTGCTGACCTATACTTTAACGGGTGTGGATACAGGTTATGCTTATCAGTATGCTGTGGCGCCGGCTAAAGGGGAGGATGACTTTTCGTGGAAGGAGCATTTGACTGAGGCTCAGCCGCTTGAAAAAGGCGCAGCTGATACTGCGAGCGTATATGCGTGTAGTGTTAATAAAGAAAAAAATATTAAAAAATTTGTTGCGCATGCCGCAACAAAAACCATCAACCTGTGCCCGCATGATACCGAGAGATGCGGACTTAAAGCCATGACAGCAGATGACGGTACGGCGTGCAGGTGTAAGTATCGTAGTATTTCTACTAATTTTGTAGATGGGTATGTGCTGAACAATTTGTGCACAAACAAACCTGGTCCTGAGGTTACTCGCGTAACAAAAGAGCACAAATCTCTTGCTAGTCTTCCCACGATTGCTAAAAATAATCTTATAGGCTGGTGGCGTTTTTCAATATGGAACGTTAGCTTTAATCCGCCGTACTCTTATACGGGCAATAAATTTGCTTTTACAAGTCCGTATCAGCATTGCCAAAAAACAGGCAATGTGGGTGACCTGCCCTCTGGAGATTTGCAGGGGGATGATTGGTGTAAGGGGCCAGGAGAGGAGAGGGTAACTTATTCTAGGACTACGCCTTTTGCAGTGGCAGAGAATATTCGCCACCATGTGCGGGTGAGGCTTCAGGCGAAGAACAAAAGCAAAGGAGACGATGGCTATTGGTTGACGCCTTGGATGATGGACCCTGATGCTCATACAAGATTTTGGGGCTTTACCGATGAGGCAGATACACTGCATGCGTCTCATGCTACCACTAAGGTGCTGTATGGTGGTAAGGGCAATGATTATTTGAACGACAAAACCAACGCGGCAACAGAGCTCACGTATTTAATTGACGGGTTTTCTTGGGACAGGCTGGGTGGTTTAGAAAAACGCTTAAGTCTTACAGGTAAAACAAGCAAGATCAAGTGTGAGGACAGTAGTAAAACGCTTAAAATGGTAGTGCTGAGTGCTAAAACTTTTGCTGAGACTTCAGTCTCTGACAAAGTCACACCGAGCACTTGCCCTGTAGCGGGTACTAGCTTAGATGACAAGTGTTTTGGAGTGCGCCTTACTATCGACTCTAACAACACGCTTACCGCACTCTCTGGCACCGGTGACACTGCTGCCTCTGGTACCCCCGACAAGCATTTGTATTTTAGGTGCGAGTAGCGCGAGCATAAAAGTGCCAGCAAAAAAGCGTGAGCATAAAGAAGGGCCAAAGGCCCGCAGCGACCATACTTACGTCAAAACCAAGGGTGCCAGCCAAGCCTGTAGCCTTGGTCGCATTGAGTTTTTTGTCTGCTTCATCCGACTCCTTTGTAGGGTCGTGTGATCCATGGAGGGTGTGGTGAACAAACAGCTAATTGCTATTTTTTGTACAATCTTGGCATGCGCTTTTATGGTAGGGGCTTGTGTAGAGGATAAGCAAACCGTCGTACAGGCAGTTAAAAGCCTTGTGGCATCGAAAGATCTTAGAGTCGCAGTGCTTAAAGACCACGACACCTTGGTTGTGCCGAGTGATGGTACTGAGTATGACCTAAAGCCCTTTTTAGCGTCGCTGCATGGTGTGGCGGAAGCCAAGGTCCGTACGTCTCAAAGTGAGGCAGATGTGGAGTTTGATACTGACGATTGTCCTGATGATGCTACAGATACCCACGAGCTAGAATACCAAGTTAACGCCAAAGACTATGCTTTTGATATAGAGTGTGCGGATTCTGCAGAGGACTTGCCTGCAAAAGTAACTGAAGGCTTGCTCTCGTTGGCAGATGACAAAATCTACATGTACGAGCTGGACGACAACGATGCATCAGGCGACAAAGTGGCCATCACGCTTGGAGAGATGTTGTTTTTTATACCTACCTCTGACGACTTAAATCTGGCAAAAAAGCTCAGCAAGCAAGCGGTTCGTTTTGAGGATGATGACGACGATACGGAATCCGAAGACGTAGGTGCGGTGCTAGCCTTTGGTGCAACAGGCGGCATAAAAGTTAAGGCTCCAGATGGAGGAGGTGGTGAGGCTAAAGGCGACGGATACTTGTTTATAGCCGTGCATTGGGGTGAGGGTGACGATGCCGATGAGGCTTTTGGTTTAGGTGAAAACGAAACAGACAACATCACAAAGCTCGTGTCTGGCACCAATGATGATGATGACGATAATGATGGCGATGATGGTGATGATGGCGACGATGGTGATGATAACGATGATGATAATGACGATGGTGACAGCACGCCTAGTGAGGTGTGTGGTGAGAAGGCGGCAGGCAGCAGTGCCAGTGCGGGCGATGCATGCTCTTGCACCAAAAGTGGTGCCACTAAAAAAGGCGTGGTTAATGCTGCGGGCAAATGCGCTTTTAGTACAGCGGTGTGTGGTCAAAAACCTCAAACGGGTACGGCTGGTGCAAGCTGTACGTGTAAAGTCAATGTTGCAGATGCAACCACTTCAGCGGGTGTTATTGATGAGGACATATGTGTGGTGAGTAATCTGTGTGGCACAAAAACTCATACAGCAGATAATAATGCGGCCTGTACGTGTAAGGCGGCAGCAGGAGATGCGCAAGAAGGGGCCGGTTTGGTGGTGTCGAATGTGTGTTATCAAAAGGCACCTGTGTGTGGGCATAAGGACCAAACAGCAGATGACGGCACAGCCTGCACCTGTAAAGAAGGGGCCGATGATGCAAGCACCATACCGGGCGTTGTTGCATCTAACAAATGCATCGTGGGTGCCTGTGGGACAAAAGGCCAAACAGCAGATGACGGCACAGCATGCCGGTGTACTAACACGAGCAATGCTGTGGTGGCAGGCACGATTAGTTCTAATGTGTGCCACAGTGCTGCGACCCTTGCGTCGGCGGCTCCCGATCTAGCGGCGCCTTTTGCTAGTGCTGAGGTGCAGGTTAGCGATACATCTGGGAGCTTGGTTTTTAAATGGGAGTGTAATGCTGCAGCTGCGGATAGCATGTACCATTTGGCGACTGACGATGGTGAGCTAGACAGTTGCGATGAAGTGAGTGTGGAGTCTTCACCTAAAGCGGACCGCACATTGGCGGGTGTGCATATTTTGAAAAAAGGCACCACAGCAGGTGCTGATTGGGTAAAGGCGGGTTATATTGCGGCGGCGTCTGTTACTAAGTCGGGCGATAAATTTACCTACACTTTAACGGGTGTGGGTACGGGTGTGGAGTATGTTTATGCTGTGGCGCCGGCCAAGGGGGCAGATGACTTAGAATGGAAAACCCACCTCGCTGAGGCTACGCCTTCCTCTACGGGTACGGCAGCGCTAATTAATGTAGCGTCGTGTTCAGGCTCAGAAGAGCGGAACAAAAAGTTCGCTGTGAATGCTTCAACAAAATCCATCACCCTATGTGTTATGCGTGAGGAGCAATGCGGACACAAGGCAGAAAGTGGTGATAATGGCGCAGACTGTACATGTAAAAAAGGGCCCACATCTGCCCAGGCTTCTGCAGGCCTGGTGTTAAGTAACAAATGCTGGCATGTGGGTGGTTTTTCTGTGCGCCGAGTGACTAAGTATGAGATAGAGCGTGAGATTGGAAGAGATAACACGGCCTGGTATGCACTAAGAGAAGGCAGTGAGGGTGATTACAAATACAAACCGGGGTATTTTGATGTAATCTGGCGGCCAGGTTTTGGAACCAATCCGGAGCCTTTTGTTTCGCAGCAGACAAGGCTTGAGGTGTGTAAAAAAACGGGCGCCAGTGCAGGTACTCCTCCAACGGGCATAACGGGTGCAACTTGGTGCACAGGTTCGGATGAGACAGGGCCTGACTTATCTACTGGAGTCGTCCCGCCATTAGAGTCGGCTGAGGATGTACGTTATTACTATAGGGTTAGAGTACAGATTGCAGGATCACAAGAAGGGGATGAGGGTTTTTGGAAGAGCAAATGGTTTTATGACCCTGCGCCTCATACAAGGCCGTGGGGGTTTTCATACGATGCAGATTCTATAATGTCTGATGCTGCTGCTACTAAACTTTTGTACGGTGGCAGGGGTAATGACTATTTGTTTGACAAAAACAATGCCGCCACAGAGCTTACGTATTTGATAGATGCTTTCTCTTGGGACAGGTTGGGTGGTTTAGAAAAGCGGCACAGCCTTGAGGGCAAAACAACCAAGATCAAGTGTGAGGACAGCAGTAAAACGCTTAAAATGGTGGTGCTTACGACGGACTCTTTTGGGGCGAGCTCTGCTGACGACAAAGTGGCGCCGAGTGCTTGCCCTGCCTCTCCGGGCAATTTAGATGACAAGTGCAAAAGTGTGCGCATCACTATTGGCTCTGGTGGCGCGCTCACGGAGATCGACGGCACTGGCTCCAACGCCGTCTCAGGCTCTCCCGACAAGCATTTGTACTTTAGGTGCGAGTAGCGCGAGCATAAAAGTGCCAGCTCTCTATGGCCCTGCAAATGGGGTCTAAGTGCGTACCTGAAGTGAGGATATTCTAGATCGTCGACGCTGAAGTATTATCTAAACGACTGACTCAAATGCTCGAGGCGCGGGCTAGAAAGAAGGGCCAAAGGCACGCAGCGACCGCACTTACGTCAAAGCCCTGTGCGTTGAGCAAACCCAAATTAAAGCGCTAGCACTCTAACTCTACTGGAATCCGAGTTCGATGCGGCCGGTGACTCGCTTAATGGGCATAACGCGCAAGTCAGCAAAATCGCTTCTTTGCCCGTCTGTAAGTGCGTTAGCAATAGCACATGCAGAACCCGGAGGAGTCAGAGGGTCGCTCCCACAAACCGCAATCTGTGCAGCGTCCCCGCCATGCAGCAAAGGGTCTTGGGCCGGTCCTTCTACCCAGCCCACCCAATGCCCCCTAAGACGAGTAGCACTAAAATTGCGTGCACGTGTCGGGTCATCCTCGCCGCTGTCATTGCCGCCCTCATTGCCTCCGGCTGCACCGCCTGAAGTGGCAGGAATCCCTTCAATATAAAAAGGCACACTCTCCACATAAGTGCCATCACAAGCACCATTAATAACGGGCCCCAAAACAGCTACCAAGCTGCGGGTGTCACTAGTGTCACGACCTGGCAAAGCGTGTTCGCCCCGACCCTCCCCAGCGCCTGCTGCAGGTTTGTCACACGATGATCCTGGCGCACGAGGCTGCTCACCAAAGCCCGCATTGGCTGTCCAAGTAGCGCCGCCACTGTCTCCTTCTGCCGCTGCAGCCCCAGCAGAAAAAGTGCCGCTCATATTTAAGACCACAATATCCCGCGCGGCTTTGCTGCGCATAACCCAACGCACACTGGCCCATGGACCTGCCACCGTGCGCACCATGGTGTTGCCCTCTTCATCGACACGGGGTGTGCCATCTGGGTTGCGTTGCACAACCTCTATGCTTTCTTCTATGACAATGGGTATTTCTGGTATAAAAGAAAACTCAATCAGCTGAGCGCCTTCGCCAGAGCACTGCAAATTGCACAGCCCCACAAAGAGCACAAGACACAATGTCCACACACCCCTTAACATGGGCCCCTTTGTTACACACATAATCTCCTCCAAAAAAACCTCATAAAGCTCACTAGCTTTACAAAACACACCCGCCCATGCTAGCACCCTTAAGTGGTGTATAACAAGAAGCGCGGGCAATTGCGACAAAGGCTCCGCCACCGTGAGTGGCACAGGAGAGTTTGGCGAGGAAAGTCCGGGCTCCTTAGGGCAACCCAAAGGCTAACGGCCTTCCGGCGTGAGCCGAGGACCAGTGGAACAGAAAGCATGTACAGCAGTGGCTTAGGCTACTGGCTGTAGTGAAATCAGCTAAACTCTGGGTGGAGCAAGGTCAAATAGGAAAACGGCGTGTTTTTTTAAACACCAAGCCTGTGCCCTCAGGCTAGGTTTTCGGGTAGACTGCTTGAGGCTTGGGAGTAATTTTGAGCCCAGATGAATAATTGCCAAAAGTTTTTTTGCAAAAACTTTTACAGAACCCGGCTTACAGCGCTTCTGTTATACACCCTTTAGAGCGCTAGTAAAACAAACTTGGCCAGTAAGGGCGGTCCCAAGGGCAGCTTAAGAAGCTGCTACCCTTGGGACAAACGGAAGGCTCAAGTTTGTTTTGCGACCTATGAAGCTACTATGAGCCTGTAGCCTTGGTCGCACTTGAGCTTTTTGCCTGTTTGAGCCGATGTGTCTGTAGGGTCATGTTATCCATGGAGGGTTTTGTGAGTAGGCAGTTAGTTGCTATTTTTTGTACGGTTTTGGCTTGTGCTTTTATGGTGGGGGCCTGTGGTGATGAGACAACAGTAACCGTGGCGGCGTCGAAAGACCTTAGGGCCGCAGTGCTTAAAGACCACGACACCTTGGTCGTGCCGAGCGGTGGTACTGACTACGACCTTAAGCCCTTTTTAGCGTCGCTGCATGGTGTGGCGGAAGCCAAGGTCCGCATGTCTCAAAGTGAGTCAGATGTGGAGTTTGGTACAGGTGATTGTCCAGACGATCCTGCAGATACCTACGAGTTAGAATACCAAGTAGATAACAAAGACCACACGCTTGATATAGAGTGTGCGGATTCTGCAGAAGATTTGCCTGAAAAAGTGGCTAAAGGTTTGCTCGCGTTGTCGGATGAAAAAATCTACCTATACGAGCTGGACGACAATGACGGTGACGATGACGAGGTGGAAGTCAACACAGGGATATGCTGTTTTTTCTTATAGACTCTGATGATTTAGATAAAACAAAAAAGCTCGGCAAGCAAGCGGTTCGTTTTGAAGGTGAAGACGATGATACGGAGTCTGAAGACGTAGGTGCAGTGCTAGCTTTTGGTGGTGCAGATGTAGCGGTGAAGTCTACAGATGATGGTGGTGCAGCCAGTGGTGATGGGTATTTGTTTGTAGCCGTGCACTGGGGCGGGGATGACGACGCTGATGAGGCTTTTGGTTTAGGTGAGGATGAAGAGGACAACATTACAAAGCCCGTGTCCGGTAACAACAACGATGACAATGATGACGACAACAATGACGGCGACGATGGTGATGATGGCGATGATGGTGACGATACGCCTAGTGAGGTGTGTGGTGAGAAAGCTGCAGGCAGCAGTGCCAGTGCAGGCGATGCATGCTCTTGCACCCAAAGTGGTGCCACTAAAAAAGGTGTGGTTGCTGCAGGCAAATGTACTTTAAGTACAGCGGTATGTGGTCAAAAACCTCAAACGGGTACGGCTGGTGCAAGCTGTACGTGCAAGATCAACGTTGCAGACGCCACCGATGTTGCGGGTGTTATTGATTCAGGCATGTGTGTGGTGAATAAGCTTTGCGGCACTAAAACTCACGTAGCAACTAATAACGCAGACTGTACGTGTAAAGCTACGGCTGGTGCTACGCAAGAAACACCAGGATTGGTTGCATCCGATGTGTGCCACAACAAAGCCGATGTGTGCGGGCATAAAAGAGTAACAGGTGCGGAGGATGCAAGTTGCAGTTGTAAAGCCACAGTGACTGCTACGCAAGACACCGATGGTGTTATTAAATCTAATATGTGCGTGGTGTCACCTCTTGCTGAGGGTCCTGCGTTGGGGGTTCCTTTTGCTAAGGCAAAGGTAAAAGCTAGTGCCACGGCTGGGAGCTTGGTGTTTACGTGGGAGTGCAACGCGGCGGCAGCAGATAGCATGTACCACTTAGCGAGTAATGCGGGTGAGTTAGACAGTTGTGATGAAGTGAGCGTAGAAACTTCACCTGTAGCAGAGCGCACAGTGGCGGGTGTGCATATTTTGAAAAGGGTGCTAGGTGGTGTGACGTGGCAGAAGGCGGGTTATATTGCTGCTGCGGATGTGGCGAAAAGCGGTGGAGTCTTTTCGTACACCTTAAGCAATGTATCAACGGAGCATCATTACACTTATGCTATGGCGCCTGCTAAAGCGGAGGATGACTTAGCGTGGAACACGCATGCTGCAGAGGCTGAGTCTCAAGAGACAGGTGCGACAGGCACAACTAAGCTTGTAGCATGTAAATCTGCAAATCTTAATGATGACAAGAGCTTTTCTGTGCGGCAAGGCAGTATAAAGCTGTGTACCCGTTTAGCAGAGACCTGTGCCAACAAAGCTCAGCAAGGGGACGACAACGCGGACTGCCGTTGCAAAGGGAATTTAGGTGATATGCAAGATGGTGTGATTCTTGATGATAAATGCGCCATAATTCCTAAGTTGCACATGCGGGCCCTTACAGATGCTTTAATTGAAGAACGTATTGGTGGTAGTAGCCGGGCGGGGGTTGCCGGAGAGGGGTTAATTTCATCTAGTGACCCTAAAATCTACTACCCTATTGGATTTGGTTTAATAAACGCATGGCACCCTTTTTTAGGTAACGCTAAAACGCGAGAAGCTCGCAACGGGCGTGAGATTCAGATTTGCAAAAAAACCGGTGCCAATGCAGATGAGACCCCGTCTGGAAATATTTTAGATGACACTTGGTGTAAGGGTACAAATGAAACCCGAAGCGCCGTGTCTGCATCAAGGCTTGAGACAGATGTTAATATTAGGTACTACCATCGCATAAGGTATACTAAGCACGGTGTTGCAAAGGGCGAGGACGGCTACTGGCAGGCAAATTGGGTGCTTATGGACGAGGGGTCTGCGAAAAAGCTTTGGGGCTATACCGATGGAGCAGATACATTGAATTCGTCCCATGCTATAACCAAGGTGCTGTATGGTGGTAAGGGCAATGATTATTTGTACGACGACACCAACGATGCTGTGACGCTTACGTACTTGATTGACTCTTTCTCTTGGGACAGGTTGGGTGGTTTAGACAGGCGGCTCGATGCTGATGGCAAAACGGCTAAGATCCAGTGTGAGGACAGTAGCAAAACGCTTAAAATGGTGGTGCTTAATGCTACGACATTTGCTGAGGCTTCGGCGTCGAAAAAGGTCACACCGAGTACTTGCCCTGTAGCGGGTACTAACTTAGATGACAAGTGTTTCGGAGTGCGTCTTACTATCGACTCTAACAACACGCTCACAGCATTACAGGAAACAGGAGCCACGTCATCCAACTCTTGGGCTCCCGACAAGCATTTGTACTTTAGGTGCGAGTAGCACGAGCATAAAAGTGTTAGTGAGGGTGCCCTGGCCGGAGAGCGCAGCCGATAGAGCACTTTCATGTGCGCAAGGCAAGCGGTCCATGCCAGGGCGCCCTCACGTGCTGGATAGCTTCTGTCCTCAGCCCTACGCCGTTTACCTGATAGCGCCGCGAGAAGCGGGTCATCTACGAGAGTGTGTACGCTTTGGACCTACAGATCGTCCAAAGCTATCGGCGCGTTGATAGCTGTCTAGCGCGCAAAAACACCTTGAGTGGGAACCTCTCTTGCCACCTTGGCTGGCGCCCTTTGCAGGGGCTGCCAATGTGTCTGCGTCTCTGATCAAAGTGTTTTTGCTGGCGCTTTTATCCTTACGGGACAAGTGGTCCTGCCTGAGGCATTTTTGTGCACTAGACAGCTCTCTATGGCCCTGCAAATCTGTAGCCTTGTGCGATCTCTAAGCCTATCGCGACCGCACTTACGTCAAAGCCCCGTGCACTAAGGGAAATCCATAGCAATTCTATAGACAAAAAAGCAATAAAAGTAGATACTCTCCTTCGTTAGGAGGGCGTCAAGCGATGGCAGAAAAAAAGGTACTAACTGGCGATTTGGATCGTATGGATCGTATTATTGAGAATTTGTCTAAGTCTCTGGATCGAATTAGCAAGCGCCTGGCAGAGTCGCATGAGAGGACAGAAAAGCAAATGGCAAAAAGCCGTGCGGAAACAGAAAAGCAAATGGCGAAAAGCCGTAAAGAAACCGACAGGAAGATGGCAAAAAGCCGTGCGGAGGTGGATAAAAAGTTTAAAGAGCTTGCTGTGCAGATAGAAAAAACGGATCGGCAGATTAATGGCGTGAAAGGCACACAGGACCATCGTTGGGGCCAATTTGTGGAAAGCCTTGTAGCGGGTGATTTGGAAAAATTGTTACTTGAGTGGGGTATAGAGGCTAAGGAGGTGCGTTCGAGAGAGATTGGGAAAACCAGGGATCAACAGTATGAGTTTGATCTTGTGGTGGAGAATGCTTCCAAGATTGTGGTGGTGGAGGTTAAGAGTGCGTTAAGTCCGGAGGATGTGGGATATTTTATTGGTAAGCTTATGTCGTTTAAGGAGATGTTTCCTAATTATAAGGACAAATCCATTTATGGTGCGGTGGCTTATTTGAAGGCTAATGAGAATGCGATTAAGTTTGCTAAGCGGAACAGGTTGTTTGTGATTCGTGCTACGGGATCTAGTGCCAGCATCATAAACGACGCCAACTTTGAGCCTAAGGAGTTTTAGAGTGCTAGTTGCGTAAGCATCAGAGTGCTAGTAAAATTCTCTGAAGCAAAGCGTCGGCGCACTGATAGCCCCACGGGGCGGCCATCAGGGTGCCAAGCGTCTTACAGAGAATTTTGCGACCTATGAAGCTTCTACGGCCCTGCGGGACGCTTGTCTCTATCGCGGACACCCCCTAAAGGGGGTTGCGCTAGAGACTGCACTTTATCCAGCACGTGAGGGCACCCTGGCTTAGACCGCTTGCCTTGCACACCTAAAGGTGTGTCAGCAGGCTGCGCTCTCTGGCCAGGGCGTCCTCACTAACACTTTTATGCTTACGCACTTTGTCCCAGGGCATTTTCCTAGCGCTCTGATTTAATCTTTAAATAACCCACTGTACTTCATGGTGATTTCCATGCGTTTTTTGGTTTCGGGCTTTAGGTTTTTTAAAAAATCCATCGGCACCTGGCCTTTGAAGTTTTTGGCTTTAACTGAAGGTCTAATGGCAGCACCCCCATGGTGCAATAATGCGCGCACAGTGTGTACATAGCCATGCTGCATAGCTAAGTGCAAAGCCGTGTCTCCTGTATCCGGCGTTGGCAAATTGATTTTGTCGCCGTTTATGCGCGTAACTAAAAAACGCGCCAAAGAGTAATGCCCCTTTTGTGCAGCAATATGCAAAGGAGTAAGGCCCATCTTATGCCACAAGCCGCGCAACTCTCCTGCAGCCGGGTCGGCCCCAGAATTTACAAGCAGCTCTGCCACTTGCCAGTGGTTGTACTGCGCGGCCACCCCCAAGGGGCTAAGCTTTTTAGCATTCAGAGCATCCAGGGATCCGCCATGCTTTTTTAAAAGCAACAACAAAGGCTTTGCCGTATCTGCCTCTTTAAGTAACGCCAAAGCATGCATAGGAGTGTCGCCTTTGGTAGATTGGGTCCAAAAATTATCCCAAATGCAAGGCAGCCACATTTGTGTCCAGCATGTGCGTCCGTCGTGTTGCGCCACAGCTCTGTGCTCTAAAAGTTTTTGGGTTTTTTCTAAATTAGCGCAGCGTACAGTGGCATGCAGGGGGGTAAATTTATGTTGATTGATTTGATTTATGAGCTCAGGTGCTAGCTCTGTCCATGGCTCAGCTTCTTTACAAGCGCTGCGGTGCAAATTATTGCCAAGTGTGTAAAGGCTTACACTAGGCACGGGCTCTATACTGCGGCTTTCGGTGGTGTTTTGGTTGCGCGAAGCCTCAGGCCGCAAAGACCAGGCGCATTTCGCACCCCCTAAAAAAACACCACCACTTACAACACTTGCAAAAACAATCCACATATTAGCGCGTGCCAATTACTGCCCCCTTTAATTGCCGCAGTGGCGTCTTTGGCACCATTATACAACATTCAGTCCACCTGATGCGACCCTTTCTATGGGGAGCTCAAGGCTCCGCTCCTTCTGTGTCGTTAAGCTCCTACTCTGAATAGTGGTAGGTGTTGTTGTAGTAGAGCTTTGTGAACGGTAGACCTGGAATTTTTTTAAGCACGAGCTTTAATTTGCGTAAGATCCCGTTACCGGTTTTAGACATTCGCGACTGCTCTTTAGGGCTGAGTTTGGTGGGTGTAAAGCCTATAACAAATTGGTTGCGTATTTCGGAGCTGATTCTTTCTGCCGTAGCGGGTAGGTCTTTTATATTGTCCAGA
The DNA here is from genome assembly GCA_965116155.1 of Bdellovibrionales bacterium. Classification (GTDB taxonomy): domain Bacteria; phylum Bdellovibrionota; class Bdellovibrionia; order Bdellovibrionales; family UBA1609. The sequence goes on along the minus strand of OZ220488.1, from coordinate 959,595 downwards.
GCAAAGGCTCTGCCTCCTGTGGCCTCCGATATAATACGCAGGTCTTCCTGGCCTTTTAGGCTTTCACTAAACGGAACACCTTGGCCTTGCATGGCGATAGAAGGGGTTGCTGGGGCGTAGGTTTCATGCGCATGCAGACCTATGGCGTATACTTGAATATCCATCTCTTGGAGCATTTTTTTGATTGTTCTCCTGGTGTGCCGGCTATGGTTATCTATACCATCCGATATAATCAGCAGCACCTTGCGTGGATTTTGCGCGCTCTCGTCCATATACTGTCCAGCCATGTGTACAGCATCGTACAGGCTGGTCATACCCTCAGACTCTAAAAACATACCCCTAGCCTTGAGGCTTTCTAAATCGCGGGTCATGCTTTGATACAAAACAGGCCGCGAGCTAAAGCCTACTAGAAAAAACTCATCCTCCTTATTAGATGTGCCTAAAAACTTCGCCACGGCCTCTCGGGCCGCGCCCATCTTCCACTCCATACTGCCCGAAATATCTAGCACCACGCCCAGGCTCAACGGAGCCTCCACCTGAGCAAAATGTGTAATTTCGTTAGGCTTGCCGGCGTCTTTTAACGAAAAATGCCGCGGCGACAAGCCCGTAATAACGCGCCCCATACTGTCTAGCACGCTGGCGTTTACCACAACCAAACGGGTGTCGATCCTAATAACGCCCTTGCCCCTAGGAGCAAAATCGTGCACTCCATCTGTTCCGGCTTCATCCTCATACTCCGCCGGCAAGGTCTCACCGTCCTTAATTTGCCATGTTTCACCCAAGCGCTCCTTATCGCGCCGCTCCTTTACAGTAAGCCGGCCCGAGTCAGAGTCGGGCGCCGCCTCCAATACCAAAGGCCCTTGGCCTTTGGGCTCTCCCGCCCATACGGGCCCCTGCAAAAATACTGCAACCAGCCCACACAAAACGCCAATATGTATAAATGTTGCTTTCATAGCTTTAACTTCTGGAATAACCCTCAGCCCCCAAACCTTCGCAATACATTAACCCAGCCCGCAGCTCTGGCCGCCGTTTCGTAAAAAATATATACGCTAATAGCGCTCTAAAGGGGTATTAGATACAGGCTGCCCCAGGTGCTGGGTAGCAATAACAAGCCCTCTGCTGGCGCTGTGTCATACAAACCCCCTCTTTTGCTCAAAAAATGGCGTTTTAGGTTTTTGGACTTAACCTATCGCCTTTATTTTGTTATACAAGGCAAAAGATTTTTTTATAAAAACCTGTTTTTCGAGGTGTATTTTGAAGGCCTTATACGCCGGCAGTTTTGACCCTTTAACTTTTGGTCACGTGGATCTTATTACACGTTTTGCACCTAAGTTTGAGAGATTTTTTGTGGCGGTAGCGAGTTCTGAGGACAAAAACTACCTCCTGCCGCTTAAGACGCGCTTTAGGCTGGTGCAACAGGTTTTGCGGCACGTAGACAACCTCCATGTGGGGGTTTGCTTTGGCCTTTTGGTGGATTACGCCCAGCAGGTGGGTGCCGATGTGCTTTTAAGGGGCCTTAGGGGCCCTGGGGATTTGCACCATGAGTCCAAGCTGGCTTTTACTAACGTGCAGTTGAGCGATAGGCATGGCTGCGCTTTAGAGAGTTTGTTTGTTTTGGCGCATCCGCAGTATGCGCATCTTTCTTCGCGCTGGGTTAAAGAGCTCGCCCGGCTCGGGGGAGACTTAAAACCTTTTGTTCCGCAGGAGGTGGCCGCAGCGCTTAAAGAAAGCACCGGTGTGGCGCTTGCAGCAATGGATGCGCCTAGCTTTACAAAATCACCGCACTAAAAGTAAACTTTCACCCACTAACCACTGCATATGTTGGATGCTGCTGCTATGTTTTTAAGTATTTTTAATCCCATGTGCTACAAACCCTTTATTTAAGGAACCATTAAGAAACTATTAAGGAACTAAAAATCACCATGCAAAAAGCCACGCAAAAAGACATACAAATTTCACAGCGCATTAACCAGCTTAAAGCCTCTGCGACGTTGCTTTTAGGGGCCCGCACAAAAGAGCTTAAAAGCCGCGGCGAGGATGTGATCTCTTTAAGTTTAGGCGAACCGGATTGGGATAGCTTTCAAGTGGCTAAGCGAGCAGGCATTGAGGCCATTGAGCAAAACCTAACCCGCTACACACCTGCAAAGGGCGATCCGTCTTTGTGTGAGGCCATTGCACAAAATGTTAACCAGCAGTTGGGTACGCAGTACTCCGAACAAGATGTCACGGTGTCTACTGGTGGCAAAATGATTTTGTTTAGCGCTATGCAATCGGTTATTAACCCAGGCGATGAGGTGATCGTGCCAGCGCCTTATTGGGTGAGCTACCCTTCGCAGGTGCAATTGGCTGGAGGGATGGTTAAGGCTGTAGCGACTTACGAAAAAGACGGCTTCAAACTGCGGGCCGACATTTTGCGTGCGGCTATTACCCCGCGCACGCGGATGCTGATTTTAAATTCTCCCAGCAACCCTACGGGTTTGTTCTACTCCGCTGCAGAGCTTAAGGCTTTGGGTTCGGTGTTAAAAGAGCACCCTGAGGTTTTGGTTGTAAGCGACGATCTTTACAATCAGTTGGTTTTCGATGACCGCTTAGTGGTGAGCCCGCATATTTTGCAGGCCTGTCCTGAGCTTGTGCGTCAGGTTCTGGTGGTAAATGGGGCCTCTAAGGTGTACGCGATGACCGGCTGGCGTGTGGGTTGGGCTTTGGGTCCGCGCCCTTTGGTTCAGGCGATGAGCAAGTTTCAAAGCCAGTCAGTGAGCTGCGCTAGCTCTGTCTCGCAAGCCGCTACACTGGTGGCCATTAAGCAAGGTGGCGCCGATATTGCACGCACCCGTGTGGAGCTGCGCAAAAGGCGCGACCTAGTGGTGGAGCTTTTGGGTTCTGTGCCGGAGTTTAGTTTTCATCCCCCGCAGGGAGCGTTTTACATTTGGATTAACATTCAAAAGTGCTTGGGCAAAAGCTTAAAAACCGGTGAACTTGTGGAAACGAGTGGAAAATTTTGCGAGTACCTGTTGCGCGATCAGTTGGTGGCTGCTGTGCCGGGAGAAGAGTTTGGCATGGAGGGCTATGTGCGGCTTAGTTATATTGTGCCAGAGCAAGACCTGCTAAGAGCCATAGAACGGATTAAGGATTTTTTGTCATGCCTTGCGCCGCGGGCGGCAGTAGAGGCGCATAGCAAGCTTAGGGGGCACTCCGCACCCTGATGACGCAGGTGGTGCATTTGCCTGATGAGTTTTTTCTTGAGGGCTGGGCGGCGGACTTTGCAAATCACCTTGCCCAGCGCAGTCTAGTTATAATGAGCGGTCCTATGGGGGTGGGCAAGACCACGTTTGTTAAAAAGCTATTAAAAGTTTTGGGAGGCGATAAGCCTGCGTCGCCCACCTTTGCTTTGCATAATGTGTACCAGTACCCCGCTCCTGCGCCCAGTGCGGGCACTCTAGAGGCGGATCATCTAGATTTGTTTCGTTTGGAGCCTGCTGGTGCGTCCATGGTGCAGGTGTTTGAGGCTACGGGTTTGTGCGATTTGTTTCAAAAACCGCAGGGGCTTATTTTGGTAGAGTGGGGCGACAAAATGCCACAAGATTTTTGGCCTGAAGGGTGGCACAAGTTTTATTTGGAGTTTTTATTTGCTCCCCAGGGGCGTTATTTGCGTTTTAAATAAAAACGCTTCGGCATACAAGAATCTTCATCCATGGGGTCCAAAAACAACAGCATAACAGGCTGTTGGTGCTCTTTTGTAAAGGCCATGGGGTCGGTGCATTTTTGTTGTGAGTGCCTAGAGTAAGAGTGCAAACTGGCTGTGTAGTTACAGGTCTGTCTGCCACGTCCCCAAAGGGGCACATCTAGGTGCATCTCGTTAGAGGACCAAAATCCCACACCATGGGCCACGAGCTTTTCCGAGTCTGCGCCTAAGCGCCTAATGCGCATATGCCACAAATCGACATTTTGGTTTTCTTCTACCTTTTGCCCATGGATTTCAAAATAGGCATACACCTTGGTGCCGCGGCCCCCAGGGCTCATAGCAGCCCATTTGCCTTGAATATGATCAGGGTACAAGGGACAGGTCTGACCCCACGGCCACGGAAAAGTATCCCTAGCCGAAGCATCTCCCAAAGCCTGAGGCAAAATAAACAGCACAAAAAGACTGAACTTCCCCAGTAGTGAAAGAAAACACATTCCGCCACGCCCCCTTTGGCTGCTTGCTACTATTGTTCAAGCAGATTGCGCGGTGGGTCAATCAAAAAGCTTTTCAGATCTCTAAGGGGCTTAGGAGTCCCATTTGAGGCTTTGTTGTTGTTATAATCACGCAGCAGTTTATTTAGCACGAGCTCCATCAGCGCAAACTCTCCTGGGCTGGCAGGATGAAAACCAAAAGTCGTATAAATACTATTGGCCAATACGGTCGCGTACCCTTGATCGGGATTTGTAGCCTTAGAGTGGCGGATGTTTTCGTCGTTCCAGTTTTGCAGTACGCAGCTCATAATATGGAGGCTACGCTCAAAAAACTCTGACAGGCTGTATAAAAACCCCATAGCTTTAGGTGTCGTAAGGTCGGTTTGTTTTGCCAGCCAGCTGCCTTGAGGTGGGTGGCCGTGTTTGCCTGTTGCTAGTTCTTTTAGCACTTCTAATACAGACTGCATACGCTCATGCACGCTTGAGTCTGGTACGTGCAGGTTTTGGTTTTTGTCTAAAAGGGCCAACATGGTTTGCATTAGGCAATCGGCTTCGTGGGCGTATTCTTGGTTTGAGGTTATTTGTGAGGTTAGGGTTTTTATCATTTGCACGGTATAGGGATTTTTAGAGGTTTTAAATTCCTCCACACTGAGGTCTGCTATTTTGATCCTGCGTCCCAGTTCAAGCACTTGTAGGCGCACGCTGGTGCTTGTGGCGCATTGTGTTTTGCCTATAGACACCGGCATGGGCCAGCTGTGTTCTAACTGACAAGAGCCGGCTACTTGCTGTTTTAAAATCCACTCACTTAAGTATTGGGCTAGTGATGGAGGGAGGCTTGGGCAGCTTTTTGCGGCATCCACGCCTAGTGTTAGGGTGCCTTTATTTGGTAGTGGATGCTGCCAGTATTTTTCTCGCTTTTGTTTGGATTTGGTTTTGGTGTGTTTGTAGTTTAGTGTGATGTTGGCGTAGTCTCCGCTTTGGGGCTTTTGGTTTTTTGGGTAGGGCTCGTGTGTATGAAAGCCCATGGCCGCTAAAACCTTATGGCAGTCTTCTGGTTTAACGCCTTTTTTTGCGGTATTTTGTGGCAAGCGGATATCTAGTCCGCTGTGCACGATATTTTTGCGCGAAGGCATGTAAGGGAAGGCAATATCAAAGTGCACGCCTTTTTCTGAGTCTGGGTTTTTTTGAAAATCTAATACTTTGGGCTGTCCAGCCAGGACCCAGTCGCTCTCTTTTATAATCTGATCACGGGCTTGGTTGACGAGTCGTCTATAGACTTCTTCGTTAATTTGCTCCGCACAGCGCTCGCGCACTACTTCAATAGGCACTTTACCAGGACGAAAGCCTCGGATGTTGGTTTTTCTTTGCACTTGCCGCTCCACAAGCTGCGCGATGCTGTTAAAGTCCGCAGTTTCGGTAAGGGCTCTAAATACATGGTAGCCCGGTTTGGTGTCTTTATTGGTAACGGTTGTGATTTTCAAAAAAACCTCCCCAACCTAAGGTGCAATGCAATTATAGGGTCGAGGCACTGGGCTGAGTGGTAGAGGGGCTCTGAATTTTGCTAATAAGCTTCAAGTGGTTGTAGGCGCGTTTTATGTCAAAATTTCTTAACAGTTCTTCTCTCGGCCCGGCCTGCTCCTTATGGGGCTTGACGCTAGCATTGGGCGTAGTGTTTTGCAAAAGTTTTTTGTTTTTTTGGCTGAGTCTAATGGTGTCTTTTGTATCAGATGCGTGGGAGGGGGTATTTTTTTCTTGGTTTTCGGCCAGGATTTTTTCTAACAGCAAATCGGGCTTAACTCCTTTGCCTTGTATGCTTTGGCCCGAGGGGGTGTAGTAGTGTGCCACAGTCAGCTTTAGGGCCGAGCCATCTGGTAGTTCTACCACAGACTGCACGCTGCCTTTGCCAAAACTTGTGCGCCCCATTACTACGGCACGTTTGTTGTCCTTTAGGGCGCCTGCTACGATTTCGCTTGCGCTTGCGGAGTGTTCGTCAATCAAAACCACCATAGGGTAGTTGCTTTCAAAGCGGTCGTCTTTAGCTTGCACGACTTCGCGGTCCTCTACTCGGCGTCCTCGCGTGCTAACGATGACGCCTTTTTTTAAGAAAAAATCACTCACCACCACCGCTTGGTCGAATAGGCCGCCGGGGTTTTGGCGGAGGTCCAGTACCATGCCTTTTACATCTTGCGGGGCTAAGCGGTTTAACATAAGGCTCTTTAGTTCGGAGCCAGTTTTTGATCTAAAGCCTGTAATGCGCACGTATTCAATGCCTTCACCTAGGCTGACGTGCTTTACGGTTTTGGCTTTAATGATTTGTCGGGTAATGGTGATTTGCAGGTTGTGGTCTAAGCCTGCGCGCACTACTCCCAGGGTAATGCTTTTGCCTTTGGGGCCTTGCATTTTTTCGCTTACCTGAGACATCCGCCATCCGTCTACCGATACGCCGCCAATGCTGATAATTTCGTCACCTGCCAAAATGCCTGCTTTTGCTGCAGGAGAGTCTTCTAGTGGGGCTACTACGATGAGTTTTTTATTGCGTATGGCAATATTGATCCCTATGCCTCCAAATTCGCTTTGGGTGTGGGAGCTGAGTTTTTGGTACATAGACTTCGACAGCCATTCGCTGTGGGGGTCTAGGCTCTGCACCACGCCCTTGATGCTGCCTTGTATGAGCTGGGTGAGCGATACGGGCTTTACGTAGTATTTTTTAACCAGGCTGATCACTTGGGCTAGTACGTTGAGGTGGGCTAGGCTTTTATCCTCTTGGGCATTGCTGTGGTATTGCGATAGGCCTATAAAAAGCGCAAATACAAACAAGCACCGCAGCGCGCATTTAAGGTACCGAGACAAAAACCCTGCTCCTTTCAGCTTTTAGCTGATCTGCAGATTTAACTCCATTGGCTCCTTTGGCCCATCTCCCAGCATAAGTGCGTAAGCATAAAAGCGCCAGTAAAAATGACTTCAGACCTACGCAGTCCGGCTGATAGCGCCTTTAGGCGCGGGTCATCAGATGGACAAGTGGTCCTGCCTGCGTAAGCATTAGAGTGTTAGCCCAAAATCCTGGGATTAAGAGGCGCTCCTAGCGCACCCTTTCAGGGTGCTGCTCTTGCCTCGAGCGCTTAATCCCAGGATTTTGGGCTAACACTCTAACCATATGTAACCCTTGAAATTTTTGCTGCAGCGTGCTATCTAGCACAGGCTCTGTTAGACCAGACTCTGTGTTACTAAATTGCTAAACGAAGCGCCTGGGCTTAGGCCCTTACGCGAGCTGGAGGTTATTGGGTGATGGTTTTTAAGGCGGTTGTTTTTTTGCTGTGTGCGTTTTCTGCGGTTACATACGCTGCGGACAAGGTTGCGGGTTCCAAAGATTGCCTGTTGTGGCTCGAAAATGTGGAGAGCAAAAGGGCACTCTCTTGGGTTAAGGGGCAAAACAAAAAAACCCTGCGCCAACTAAAAAACGAGCGTTTTAAACAGACAAAAGCCGCAGCGCTTGAGATTTTTCATGACAAAGACAAACTGCCGGGTATTTCTTTGCGCGGCGCTTATGTTGAGGATTTTTGGCAGGATGCCCAGCACATAAGGGGCTTGTGGCGTATAACCTCTATAACAGAATTTAAAAAGCCCACACCTCAGTGGGAAACTATTTTAGATATGGACGCCCTTGCTGAAGCAGAGCAAGAAGACTGGGTTTTTGAAGGCAGCTCTTGTTTGGCGCCGGGTTTTAGGCAGTGTTATGGTGCATCTTTCTCGTGGAGGTAAAGATGCAGTCGTTATACGAGAGTTTGATCTTGTACAAAAACAGTTTGTTAAAAATGGATTCCGCCTTTTTAATGAGGCTAAGTCTCGGGTAGCGTGGCTAGATAAAAACCGCCTCCTTGTGGCAACGGATTTTGGTGAAGGCACGCTTACAGATTCTGGCTACCCTCGTGTGGTTAAGCTGTGGCGAAGAGGGCAAAACCTCAAAGACGCAAAGGTAGTTTTTGAGGGTGGCAAATCAGACGTTCTCATTTCTCCCTACGTATTAAGGCATGGTCACGACCATGCTGTCCTAGTAGTGCAGAGTGAGGGTCATAACAATCGAACACATTGGCTCTACAAAAAGGGAGAGCTTGAAAAAATGCCCATACCAAGGACGGTTAGTATCAATGGGCTGTTTAAAGGTGCTTTTATTATGTTTGTCCGAGACCCATGGCCTGCCAGTGACAAGATTATTGCTCCTGGCTCTGTTGTGGCGCTGGACCCTTCGTTAAGCCACGGTGCTAAAGGAGATGTAAAAAACCACATTCAGGTCCTGTACAGCCCCAATAATAAATCTGCTGTTAGAGAGATAGCGGTGACTAAAAACCGGGTGCTCATTGGTGTGTTAGAAAATATCAGGGGCAGGATTTTTGAAGTGCAAGTATCTCGCAGTAAGCCTTTGGGTTTTGCAGTAGCACCCAAGTCGAAAAAATCTAAAACAGGCCCGCAAGCTGCTTTAGCGCCGAACTTTACACCGGCCAGTCCTATGGTGGAGTTTTCCGCATACACACACTGGAGTCTTGAGGCATCTAGCGCATCCTCAGAGGATTTTGTCGTTAGTAATAGTGATTTTTTACACCCTAGCACCTTGTACCTTTATAGCAGCCGCGAAAATAGATCCTCAAAAATTAAGTCCTTGCAGCCCTATTTTGAGAGCCATGGAATGGTAGCTGAGCAAAGATGGGCGACCAGTAAAGACGGCACGAGGGTGCCTTATTTTTTGGTAGGTCAAAAAGTTCAGATCCAATCGGGCAAAGCTCCTACTTTGTTATATGGCTATGGTGGATTTCAGCACTCACTCACACCTGGACACAGCCCTCTTTTGGGGCAGCTCTGGCTTGCAAAAGGGGGCCTTTATGTGGAGGCCAATATCCGTGGAGGTGGCGAGTTTGGTCCCGAGTGGCACAAGGCTGCGCTTAAAACAAACCGCCACAAAGCGTATGAGGATTTTATTGCTGTGGCTGAAGATTTGATTGCTTCTAAAACCACCACCGCGGACAGGCTGGCTATTGAGGGTGCCAGTAACGGTGGGTTGCTTATGGGAGCAGTGATGACTCAGAGGCCGGAGCTTTTTAAGGCGGTTATTGCCGGAGTGCCTCTGCTAGATATGATCCGATATTCGAAGCTGCTTGCAGGTGCGTCGTGGATAGGCGAGTATGGGGACCCTGATAATGCGGAAGAAAGAGGCTATCTGCTGTCTTATTCGCCGTATCATAACATCGAGCATGCTGCGCAAAAAAAATACCCCGCTCTTTTTTTGTATACCTCCACCAAAGACGACCGTGTGCACCCGGGCCATGCGCGCAAAATGGCTGCCAAAATGCTGCAATATGGGCACGAGAATGTGCTGTACTACGAAAACAAAAAGGGCGGCCATGCGGCTGCTAGTGGCCTGAAGCAACTCGCTAAGCTTAGCGCCTTAAAATATGAGTTCTTATTCCAGTTAGTTAAAGACTAGCCAAATAAAATTGTCTGACAAGTGCAGCCCTTTGCTTGCCTATCAGGGCCATAGAGGCTGTTTTGGTGCACCAAGCATTCGTTTGGCACTATTTTGCTCATTAGCCCCTATGCATGGCATATGTTCTGCGGCCGATTCTGCTGCGCCTTGCTTGATTGAAAAAAAATGCGGTGGCGCCCAGGCGCAAGATAAACGGGCAATCCATAGAGTACAGGAGCGCGCCAGCCCAAGGCCGCAGGATATATGCCATGCATGTATGGCCGGCTCGGCAGGACTCGAACCTGCAACCCCATGATTCGAAGTCACGTACTCTATCCAATTGAGCTACGAGCCGCGGCACAGCACATAAAACAACCAAACCACCAAAGGGGTCAACAAACCCCTCAACAACTTGCAAAAACGGCTCCCATGCGCTTATACCTGAGATCTAAGCACCGGCTTCTGGTACAGGTACTTTATTTTTAGGGAGATAGCTCAGCTGGTAGAGCGCCACCCTTACAAGGTGGATGTCGTCGGTTCGATCCCGGCTCTCCCTACCATTTACATATGCGCCTATTATGCAAGCCCCAAAAACTGCAGCAAAAACCGATTTAAGCAAAAAAAAATCCATCGCCCTGGTTTTAAGCGGCGGAGGGGTTAAGGCTGCGGCTTTCCATGTAGGGGTCTGCTTGGCCTTGCGCCAAAAGGGTTTTCACCTAGCAGGGGGCACGGCAGAAGAGGTAGATACCTATTTTCATAACAAATCTCCTTGCATAAAAACCTACGTCGGCTCGAGCGCCGGGGCTTTTGTGGCGGCAGCATTGGCCGCGGGCCATAGCGTGGCTTCGATCATCCATGCCTATAGCCAAGGGCAGGGAATATCCCCTTGGCCTACCACTAATGGCCCTAATGTGCGCACCACCCCCATGCCGCCTTTGGGGTATTCGGATATTTTTAGCATGCAAATGCCTTCAACCGGTTTAAGCAATGTAGGTAAAAGCATCGGGGCGCTATTTCAAAAATCGGCCTCTGGTGACACTAGCCCCGGCATAGCTTTGGGCTTAGAGGGCTTTGTCAAAAAAGCCCTTCGTATTGGGGGGGTGTTTTCCACAAAAAATTTAGAAAAATACATACGCACCCATGTGTGTAAGCCGCATAATAGCTTTGAAAAACTCGGCGCTCAGCTGTTTGTAGTTACCACCGAGCTAGACGAGCCCAAGCGCGTGGTGTTTTGCCCTTCTGCAGCGATTCAAAGCCAACACCCTCAGGGCACTGAGGTAGAATACGCCAACTACGCGAGTATCAGCCAAGCGGTGGCGGCCTCTACCAGCTTGCCGCCTATGTTTGTGCCCTATTCTATTGCCAACAAACAGGGTAAGGAGGTGTATTTTTTTGATGGCGAGATCCGCGACACCCTGAGCACCCATGTGGCGGCAGATGCGGGAGCGGACCTAATTATTTCTTCCTATTCCATGCAGCCGTATAGCCGGCACGAGTCTATAGGGTCTTTAAATGAGCATGGCATGCCCAGTGTGATCAACCAGGCGATTTGTCAGGGCATTCAGCACAAAATTAACTCTGCCCGCTCTTGGCGCCGTCACACCAAAGCATTTATAAAAGAGCTAGAGGACTACGCCGCAAAAGGTGGGCTCAAGCCCCAACAGATGCAACATATTAAAAAACTCCTACACCACCATTTGGGCAAGCCCGAAGGGGTAGAGTATGTGTATATCCACCCCCACGCGCAGGATTATGACATGTTTTTTGCAGATCACTTTAGCCTTAATCCTAAAATCATTATGGGTATAGTGTCTGTAGGATTTAAAGCTGCCCTTAATGCTCTGAGCCCTTATACTATTTAGTAAAGGAGCGCGCCGCAGTGGCAAGTGAGTGCGCGGGATGGGGGAGCGGGCGTGCTAAAGGGGTACAACACCGATTTAAATATCCGAGGCCAGTGCTACCACGTGCAAACAGAAGACTGGGGCGTAGCGCGCGCATGCATTGTGAGCCACATTTTTAAAAACGGGGCGGTGATTAAAAAAATCAAAACCCCCTACCACAAGGCTATACCGGAGGATTTTATTACAAGTTCAAAGCACATAAAAGAGGCCCTCAGGCTGCAGCATCAGTACATTATAGAGCTGTTGCAGAAGCCTAAATTTGTGTCGCCTACTCTATCAAAAAACGTATGGCGTTACGACTAAATACGCCCGCTCACGCGCTTGTATCTGGCTTTGGCTTTTTTGAGCCGGTCTAAAGCCGCTTGCAATTTGGCTTTGCGCTGCATAAGAAACCCGTACCGTTGTTCCTCTACCGCAATAGCAGAGCGCAAATGCTCCACTTGTTGCGCAATTTGCTGCATTTGTAGCTGAAAATTTTTGCGCTGCTCGGTCATAAGTGCAAGCTTATGCTTTTGTTGCTGGGATTTTTGTTTGGCCTGGGCGAGTTGTTTTTTGGCGGCTTGTTCTTGGAGATTGGCTTTTTGGAGGCGGGTGTTTAGCTCAAGGTGCTCTTGTGCTGCAAGGTGGTTTTGCGATCGCAGTGTGTCGGTTTGGGCCTCTAGTTTTAGCTTTTGGCTCTCAATAGTGCGCAGGGTTTTTTTAGCATCTTTATTGGCTTGTTTGAGTTCGGCTTGCTCTTTTACGGCCATTTCGTTTTCAAACTCTATGCCGCTTAGCTCTTCTACCAGCTCAATTTGGCTGCGGGCCTGCGCAACAGTACCCAGTGCCAAGCCCATTAGGCTGCATATAGCAAGGGGTAGGGTTTTTTTTAAAAGTGCAGGTATCATAAATATTCCTATACCCCACATATAAGGGGTCCTTTTGATAGGATGTGTTGCAAATGCGGGGCCAGGGCAAGCAAGGCCTTTTTGGGCCTGTGCCTTATCAAATGCGCCTAAGAGCAAAAAAAGGCTTAACAAGCAAGCTTTACAGGTGTAAAGAATCTGGACACATGAGACGGCTGCTGGGTTTATTTTTATTGGCGTGTTTGGCCTTGGCGTTTGGTGCTGCGGGGGAGGCGAAAAAGCCGCAAACAGGTTCTAAAAAGGATGTCGAGGCTATAGGGGAGCGCGATGTTGCTGGGGGGGTTAATTTTTATTCTCTAGAAAAAGAGATCGCTCTTGGTAAGCGCTTGGCTGCGGATATCGAGCGCAATGTTAAAATTATAGACGACCCCGTTATTGCCGAATACGTTAACCGCGTGGGGCAGAATCTAGCGCGCAACTCTGACGCCAAGGTGCCATTTACTATCAAGCTAATACACGACGACAGTGTGAATGCCTTTGCTTTGCCGGGAGGGTTTTTTTATATCAACTCGGGTTTAATGCTAAGGGCTGATACGGAGTCAGAGCTGGCCTCTGTTATGGCCCACGAGATCGCCCATGTGGCGGCTAGGCATGGTACGCGCCAGGCCACTAGGGGGCAGCTAGTTAATATAGGTATGATACCGCTTAATATTTTCACAGGCGGATGGTTGGGTTATGGGCTTTCGCAGGCGGCGGGTTTTTTGATACCAATGACGTTTTTAAAATTTTCGCGCAAGTTTGAGGCCGAGGCGGATCTGTTGGGTTTGCAGTATTTGTTTGCATCGGGCTATGACCCTACGGCGTTTGTGGATTTTTTTGAAAAAATGCAAGCTTCAGAAAAACGCAAACCTGGCACTTTATCGAAACTTTTTAAAAGCCACCCTCCGCATGGGTCGCGTTTGCGTCACACTCAAAAAAACATCGACCAGATTTTGCCCGAACGTTTAGAGTACGTGGTGCAGACATCGGAGTTTATAGAGGTGCAGCAGCGCTTGAGAGACTTAACAACAGCGCGTCAAAAGGCACAAGACCCCAATCGGCCAAAGCTTAGGCGGGCCTCTAAGGGCGGCACAATACCTACGGACGACATTGATCGTCCTGAGGGCGCAGCAGAAGATCTAGAAGAAGACGCTCCTCCCAAACTAAAAAGACGCTAATCTTTAATGCTTAAGCTTTTTAGCATCCAGGCGGTTTTTTCATGAAACTCCAAGCGCGAACCCATAAGGCTTACAGTGCCTTCATCGTTAGCGCCTTCGCATGACTTAAGAACCTCTTTCACCCTGAGTGCGACTTGCTCGTGATCGTGCAAAAGCTTTGTTACCATTTGTTCGGCCGACACCCCATGGTCGGGGTCACCCTTTAATACGCTGATCTTACTAAACTCCTCAAAAGATCCCGGAGACTCTTCACCCATAACGCGGATACGCTCTGCGATTTCATCCACCGCCTGAGCCAGAGCCGTGTAATGCTCCTCAAACAAAGCATGCAAACTATGAAACAAAGGCCCTTTAACGTTCCAGTGGTATTTGTGGGTCTTTAAGTAAAGCACATAGGTGTCGGCTAGCACGTGTGAAAGCGCTTTGGCTATGCCTTGGCGTTTTGACTCTACGATTCCGGTGTTTAAAACTTGCATACTTCCTCCCTGGAGCAGTTGCAGGCCCAGACCATATATTGGCATACAGGCCATTTGTATTGCATGCTAAATTGTAGGAACAAACCCAAGCCACAAGTCAATGCTGTAATGCCAAAACCCCACACTCACAGCACTGCCCTTAAAACCCAAGCGCCTATTCCCAAAGCGTCTCGGTGGCTGCGTGTGCGCTGCCCCTATTGCCGCAGTTTGTATGGGAGCTGGGTGGCAAGGCATAGTATTTTGAGCAGCTTTTTTTCTTGCTTGAGATGCAACAAAAAATTTTGTCTGCGCAAAATCCCAGTAGAAAACGACGCCATTGGTTCGCCCTTGTCCATGCAGCATGCGGGCCTTAAGTGGCTCCCCTTGTTTAAGGAAGCCTTTTTGTGTCCCAAGTGCCAAACTCCTTATAAAGGGGGCTCTGTTGCTTGCGGGAAGTGTCAGATTATGCTGCACAAAAAACCCAAATACAGCGCCTTGTTGCTTTCACCTTCTACTGAATCCAGGGAACTTAAAAAACAATGGGAGTCTTTGCAATACAGCTTTCAAAACAATCAAAAGCATGGAGAGTTTTTGCTGCGTTGTTTTAAGCTTAACAATCTGCATTGGGCCTATGAGCACTATTACAAATGGCTTGAAGCCACATCACACCCAAAGGCCCGCCAGGCCTTGAGCCAAATAAGGCACTTAGCAGAAATTAAGCTCTCTAATGCCACACAAAGAGGCGTGCAAGAGCGGCCCTTTGAATACGCACAGCCCAGAAACACCGCATGCAACTACGCCATTTGGGTCTGGTACCAGGTGGCTTTGTTTTTAGCGGGTGCTAACATAATGACAGGGTTCATCCTAGAACAAAAACCCCTAGTGCTGTTGGGGCTGCTGGTTATAGCGATGCCAGTGAAGAAGCCCCAAATTAGAGCTGCGTAAGCATCAGAGTGCTAGTAAAATTCCCTGAAGCTAAGCGGCGGCACACTGATAGCCTCTGCAAGGAGGCGTCCATCAGGGTGCCAAGCGTCTTATAGAGAATTTTGCGGCCTATGAAGCTTCTATGAGTCTGTAGCGATAGGCGATCTCTAAGCCTATCGCGACCATACTCCCGTCAAAGCCCCGTACATTGAGTAAACACGAATTTAGGGTGCTAGCCCACTTAACTGGTATATACTCTGTGTGCTCGGGCTGGTGCGTAACTCATATCCCAAAAGCTGTTAATCCACACAAGCACCTTGGTAGCACCACATGTTTGCCGATCAAGCAAGGCGCCCAGAATCGCCCACAGAGTATATACCAGTTAAGTGGGCGTACACATCCAAACGCAATTAAATTAAAGGGACCGCCGTAGTAGTACGATAAAGGTCTTACTGAAGCGGCCCGCGCTAAATGTCAATGCTCATCTCAAAAAGGGTTTGATGACCGACCCCTCTAGCAGCACCTCTCTTGAGATTGCGGCCTTTAAAGGGCATGCTGATATTGTTAAGCTCTTGTTGGAGCATCCTAAAATTAAAGTTAATGGCAGTGGGCTGGCTAACGGCCCTGCGGCTTTGGATGTCCTAGGTCCAAAGCCGCGACACTTCCGTAAATTAGAGCGCTACCGGCGTGGCGCTATTGAGCGCTGCGGGTTCCTGTAGCTTGTTTTGCAGGAGCTGCTTGTGTGAACGAGTTTATTTTCCTTTCAATTTTATCGTGCTGGTTTGTGCAGTATTTGGCTCGTGCTCGTGAGTAGTCTATAGCTGTTTTACCCCTAGCATCCTGGGTCATTGGGTTAGCGCCATTTTCCAGCAATTTGTCTACTATGTAAGGGGTGCCGAATCGTGCGGCTTGCATAAGGGGTGTCATCCCTTTTGAGGAAGCTTTGTTGACGTCGGCTCCAGATTTTATCAAATATTCTACAACCAAGTCAGCGAATCGACCTCCTGAACCTATAGCTCTAAGAAGAGGGAGACTGCCGTCTTTCGTCATCTGATTGGGCGCGTGTTTTTTTGGAATCCAGATTATTTTAGAAGCCTTGGTTTTTTATTTACCATTTACCAGACGAAATTTGCTTGTGCTGCTTAAGGCGATCGTGCTAGCCCTTTAAAGAAAGAAAGAAAGAAAGAAAGAAAGAAAGAAAGAAAGAAAGAAAGAAAGAAAGTTCTTTTTGTGCCTACTGCTACACTGTACTGTTTCCATGCATGCCCTATCGGCCCCTTGCTGCCTCAACTTTAAACCCGCCGAAAATGCCCCCTCAGTTGACATATGTTAGTATTTTTACTAACATATGGGTTTGTGGAGAGGTTTTGCTATACGCCGCAATGCCAGAAGGAGCTTTGTTCATTTAGCCAGGAGGCTAAGGAGGATTTGATTCTGCTTATTAGTCGCTATTTGGCGGGTGAGCGTTTGCCAGTAGTACAGTTTAAGACGTTTAGTTTGAGTAAAAATGAAAAGATCCAAGAGTTTAAAGGTAGGGATCGCATCGGTAGCTGGCGTGTGTTTGCATTTTTAGGGCATAAGGGGAGGTTGACCTTTATTTACGCTTTTCGTAAAAAATCGCAAAAACTTTTGCAGAAGGACAAAAAAATTATAATTAAAAGAATTAAGGGTTTAAGAAATGGCTGAGTTAAAAACAACAGATTTGAAGTCTTTTGCAGCAATGTTAGGTGTGAATGTTCATTTGATTGAAGTAAAAGCTAAGCTTACGGATCGCATAAAATTGGAATGTGTGAAGCGCAAAATTTCTCAAAGGCAATTAGCCAAAATGGTGCCAGGCTTGACCCATGATCGGGTTTCTAAAATTTTTAGCGGGCAAGTGGGGCATATGACAGTGGATAAACTCATTGAAATCCTTACATGTCTTAATATTACAACCAACGTCTCTTTGCGCCCTCATAAACGCGCGGGATAACTCCGGGTCAACTCTCTAAATTTGGACAGTTTTTAGTGAATTTTTTAGGGGGCCAGAAGGTCAAGGGGACTGCCTCTCAAGTCCTCAAAGGCCACGCGCATGTCTTAGCAAGAGGCGACAAAACCTTGCCACACTAAATGGCCTCTACGAACTCGGGCCTAGTATGCAGATCGCGCCTTTTACTAAACTCCGCTGGGGTCATTTTGAGTTTTCCATGAATACGATGGTTGTTATAAAAATTAACAAAATCATTCACCCACACATAAGCTTCGGCTAAATTTAGCAGATACGTGTTTTCTAGGTGACGATCTAAAATGGAAAAAAACGCCTCAATATGGGCGTTCTTATTGGGTGTCCTAGGGGGTATAAACTCGTGCTCCACCTGGCATCTGGATGCGAACTTTCTAAAGGCATAAGAACGCATCTGAGGCCCATTGTCGCTCCGTATGACTAGTCCCTTAAGATCATCACCCTTGCAGCTTTCAAGCGCTAACTTAAAAGTTCTTTGCATATCCTCAGCCTTGCAGCTCCTACCAACATAGTGCGCCTTGATGGCTCTAGTGCCTACATCAATAAAAGCCAAAATAAAAAAAGACCTCCTCTCCCCATAGAGCCAGCCGTGCTTAATATCAAACTCCCACACCTTGTTTTCACCAGACACACGCCGGTTCTGACTGCGCATCACAGACCCTTGGTGGCTCTTCTTCTTAGACCTTTGCAACAAAAGCCCCTCTTCACGACACAGACGATACACCTTTTTATGATTCACAATAATAGCAGAATCCCTACGCACATAACGCGACAAAGCTTTCGACCCACCCTCCACACAAAACATAGGGTCCTTGCGATAGTGCTTAAGCTTATCGATAATAGCAGAATCCAAAACCTTGCGGCCAAAGCTGTCAAAGCTAAACCCCCTACACGTACGACCCTTTTTCTTCACAACCTTAGGCTTTAAAAAAGCGTAATACGTAGATCTAGGGATATGCAAAGCACTCAGAACCCAACAACCCACTCACCCTTGGGTTATATATTTTTGGGCGACTTCGCACTTATCGGCATGGCTTGGTAAGTTTTTTTTAAAAGCTCCCGCAGAAGCTCCACCTCCTGACTCTTGCGCTTTAACTCTTTGCCAAGCACCTTAATGCGCTTGTCCTTGCTAATCTCAGGCGCATACCTCGCCTCACGCCTAAAACGATACACCGTTGCTCTAGACACTGAATACTTCTCAGCCACAGCACCCACATCACCCGTCTCCTTAAAATCCTTCAATACAGAACCCACAAACTCCTTAGAATACCGCCTACGCTCCATAAAACACCTCCCACACAACTGACCTTCTCTTAAAAATCTGGACTTGATAATGTTAGTGGGTTCGTATTTTAGGAGGGATGTATGGCAAGAGGCAGAAAGTTTAGTGATGGTCAGATTATATGTGCCTTGAAGCAATTGGAGAACGGGATTTCGGGCAAAGATCTATGCAGGAGGCTTGAGGTTACAGAGACTACATTGTATCGCTGGAAAAAGCTTTATTCTGGTATGGATGTGAGTGAAATAAAAGAGCTAAGGAGTTTGAGGGATGAGAATTCAAGGTTGAAGAAAATTGTTGCTAATCTGACTTTAGACAAGCAGATGCTGCAGGATGTTCTTGAAAAAAAGTTCTAAGACCTTGCATTCGTACCAATGCGGCTAAAGTTTTAATATCTAGGTATAAAGTTTCAGTCAAAAGGGTTTGCAAGGTCTTAGGGCTCAACAGGGCGTCTTTTTATTATAAGAAGAGGCATAGGCAGAGGTCTAAAAGGGAAGTGATTATGAAGCGTCTTATAGAGCTTTCTGGGGATCGGCCGAGATTTGGCTATGAGCGTTTGCACGTGCTTTTAATGCGAGAGGGAGTGAAGGTGGCTAGGAATACTCTTTATCGTTACTATGTTTCGGCAGGGCTTCAGCTTCGTAGAAAGAACAAAAAGAAAAGGGCGAAGCATATACGGCATACTCTGCCACTTGCGGAGCGTCCTCATCAGGTTTGGGCAATGGACTTTATGCAAGACAGGCTTCGCGATGGAAAGAAAATTCGTATACTGAATGTATTGGATATTTTTTCGAGAAAATGCATAGGTTCTTTTGTTGACTACGCAATTGATTCAAGGAAGCTGGTGGGTTTTTTAAATTCCAAGAGGCGCTATTATCCTGTGCCTGAGTTTATACGGGTGGATAATGGGACAGAGTTTACAAGTAAAAACTTTGATCAATGGGCCTTTGAGAATAAGGTTGAGCTCAGTTATATTGAGCCAGGAAAGCCGAGTCAAAATGGATTTATAGAGAGTTTTAATGGAAAAATGCGAGACGAGTGCCTTAGGGGAAATTGCTTTTCAAGCTTGGATGATGCTAGATCTATTGTGGAAACGTGGAGAAAAGACTATAACAAATGTAGGCCGCACTCATCGCTCGGTAACTCTACCCCAGAAGCCTTTATTAACAGCTTTCTAGGGAAAAACAGAGCCAGAGTAAGGCCAAAACTAACTCTGAAATCTGTCTAAACTTTAAGGAAGGGTCAAAATTCCAAGAGGCGCTATTATCCTGTGCCTGAGTTTATACGGGTGGATAATGGGACAGAGTTTACAAGTAAAAACTTTGATCAATGGGCCTTTGAGAATAAGGTTGAGCTCAGTTATATTGAGCCAGGAAAGCCGAGTCAAAATGGATTTATAGAGAGTTTTAATGGAAAAATGCGAGACGAGTGCCTTAGGGGAAATTGCTTTTCAAGCTTGGATGATGCTAGATCTATTGTGGAAACGTGGAGAAAAGACTATAACAAATGTAGGCCGCACTCATCGCTCGGTAACTCTACCCCAGAAGCCTTTATTAACAGCTTTCTAGGGAAAAACAGAGCCAGAGTAAGGCCAAAACTAACTCTGAAATCTGTCTAAACTTTAAGGAAGGGTCAAACAACCCAATTGTTACATAAAAACTGTCCACCCTTTAAAGGGGGCCGGGGAGCTAAGAGTATGTTTTATTCGATGATGTACGCGCTGCGAGAGGTACCACAGCTAGGTGATGAGGTGAAGGAGAAGGGGCAGGGGCAGGAGTTTTTTCGCAAATGTCTTGGTCATTTGGATAAAAAAGAGGCCAACAAGCTTGTGCCAAGTGTTGTGCAATACGTTGCAGATGTGTACAATTTAACGCGCGAGGAGGTGCTAGGTATGGCGAAATCAAGTGGTGCAAAGGACTTGAGCTTTTTTGAAAGTTGGGAAAAACACATGGGCAACCCCTGGAAAGAAGACGGCCGCAAACAGGGCCGCGCAGAGGGCTTAGAAACGGGCCTAAAGAAAGGCTTAAAGAAAGGCCTAGAGAAAGGCCGTGTAGAGGTAGCGGTGAATATGCTGAATGAAGGGGCGGATGTGGCTTTTATAATGAAAGTAACTGGACTTACTCAGGGCGAAATTAAGGAACTAAAAAAATAGCCCCACACTACAGTGGGGGCTTCGAGTGTCGCGTGGTTTTGAAAATGCTTTCCTGAAAGCGCTGGGCAAGAGCCCCCGTAGGCGTGGACTATGGGCTGCCTGCGGGGGGGCAAAGGGCCTAGAATCCTCTAGCAGTTAATGCGCGCGTTTTGCGCCCTGTGCTGAGCGCGAGCTTGGGGCATGGTGCTCTTTGTCGCCAGAGTGGAACGTATGTGAGCACTTTGGGCACCTGTGGGTACTCGTTTGCCCTTGTTTTTTTTCATATTTTCTAAATATATGTGTAGCTGGGTTAGCGATCCTGAGCATATATCCATTGCTCAAATATTCGGCAGTTTTGTCATCGTTGTTTTTCATCTCGTAGTTAGCGCCTTTTGCTAGAAGCAATTCTAAATTTTCTAGATTTGCTGGAGGGTAACTTGAGGTTTTCCCATCTGTTTGACCTGCAGTTGCTGCGCGCATAAGGGAGGTGGTTCCGTCTTTGCTACGAGCGTCGATATTAGCGCCTTTATCTAGCAAGAGCTGCATCATTTTTTTACCCTCGGGATTATTTGCAACCCACATAAGGGGTGTCATGCCGTCTTTGTCTCTTGAATCGACTTTGGTGCCTTGTTCTAAGAGGTACTTTACTATGTCTATGTGGCCTTTTTCTGCTGCCCAGTGCAGAGCTGTGCCGCGAAACTTATCACTTGAATCCTGAGCGTTTGGGCTCATTCCCTGTGCAATAAGTTGTTTTACCTTTGCTAGGTCGCCGTCGTCTGCAGCAATTACAAGCTTATTAGAAAGTGTATTGGCAAAGGTATTTGTTGCAAAAGCAAAGCTTAAAAATATTGTGCATAAAGTAATTGTTGGGTTTTTCATGGTAGGTCTCCTGTTTTTTTGATCTATAGCGGTCAATCTATGTTAGGCTATTGGGCTAGCGCTCTAGCTTGGTGTCTACTCAATGTTTGACGCTTTGACGGAAGCGCGGTCGCTTCGGGCCTTTGGCCCTCCGCTACAGTGCGTAGACTCCTTATAGGCCGCCCAAAATTCTGTGGGACGCTTGGCGCCATCGCGGCCGCACCCTTTCAGGGTGCTGCTCTTGCGCCGCCGCTTTGTCCCAGAATTTTGGACTAGCGCTCTAAATTTGCTTGTGCTGCTAAGGCGATCGTGCTAGCCCTTTAAAGAAAGAAAGAAAGAAAGAAAGAAAGAAAGAAAGAAAGAAAGAAAGTTCTTTTTGTGTCTTCCGCTACACTGTACTGTTTCCATGCATGCCCTATCGGCCCCTTGCTGCCTCAACTTTAAACCCGCCGAAAATGACGAAAAACGGGGGGGGGTCGCCTTGGTTTTAAGATAATCTGGCATCTTAGGTCACGCCTGGGTTTATCGCGATCAATAAAGTCCTGCCGCATGCGGCATTACTTTCTTCAATTTATATAAATTGCACTTGCGGGTACGGGCTGGAGGTTTATATTTGCTCAATGTATGAGGTGCTTGCGCACTTTGTCCCAGAAAATTTTACTAGCACTCTAATTGTGTGTTTACTCAATGTACGGGGCTTTGACGGGAGTATGGTCGCGATAGGCTTAGAGATCGCCTATCGCTACAGGGCCATAGATGCTTCATAGGTCGCAAGACCACTGGAGGCTTGCTTGCCTCCTTGGCTAACGCGCCTAAAGGCGCTGCCAATGGGGCTGCGTCGCATGCCAGTGGTCTTGCTAGCACTCTGATGCTTACGCAGCTAGCACTCTAATCCAAAGGCACAAGATACTCTGTGAGCATTTGGTTGTCGGCCTTCAGGTGGTAAACCTCCATTACGGCCCCATCCATTGAGGCCTTAAGGCCGTGCTGCTTTATTCTTTTAGATATTTTCGGGTACACCACAAAAGGCCCTATGCTGGGAGCGCCTTCAAATTGTGCTATTAAATATTTTTGCTGGGGGATGAGTTTTTTTAAAAACCCCGCTGGCAGTTTGTTTTGGGGCTCTTGCTCCAGCACGCAGCCCACATTGCTGCGGAGCCTTTCGCTGGGTACGTGGCTGGGGTTGTCTAAAAATTCCCCAACTGTTCTAGAGCAGTCTTTGCTCTGTGTTTTGGCCCACTCTTCGACCTTTAGAATACTGGGCACAATTTTGTGGTATGGTCCCAGATGCTCAACATAAAGCATCCAAAACCCTCCGTGTATTTGCTCTGCCAAGCGGACCTCTTTGTATGCTCCGAGCTTAAAGTACAAACTCCCCCCCAAAGCCACAAAACCACTTATTAAAAACACCCCCCCCCACTTGAGACACTTAAAAAGCATTACAGTGTTCCTGCTGGCAGCTCTATTTTTAAATATTGTTTTAAAAACTCCAACTCCTTTGGCCATGGACACTGAAAGTGCATAGGATCCTTTGTTACAGGGTGCTCAAAGCTAAGGCTATACGCATGCAAGGCCACGCGGTTTAGATTTTTTATTTTTATCAAAAGTTCGGGGTATTTTTTTAGCTCCTTTACGGGGCTTTGGGTATAAATAGGGTCGCCCAACACCCCACAGCCTTGGCCCTTAAGGTGCACGCGTATTTGGTGGGTTCGGCCGGTTTCTAGCTGACACTTTAAAAAGCTTATTCCCTCACGTGCTTGGCTGATCAGGCGGTAATGGGTGATGGCTTTTTTGCCCTGTGCGTGCGTTGTGGGTAGCTCGTGGTATTTTTTTCGCTCTACGGGGTGCCGGGCTAGGTTGCTTATAATGCGCCCTTGGCAGTGAGGCCAAGAGCCGTACACCACAGCCCCATAAAGGCGCTTACAGCTTTTATTTTTAAACTGCTTACAAAGTTCGCTGTGGGCTTGGGGAGTTTTGGCCACAACAAGCAAGCCGCTGGTGTCTTTGTCGAGCCTATGCACGATGCCTGCGCGCGCATAGGATTCATCGTTGCGGGGAAATGCGCAAAAATTCACCCCACAATATAATAACGCGTTCACCAAGGTGTCTTGGGCATGCCCTGCTGCGGGGTGCACCACCAGGCCGGCGGGTTTGTTAACCACAACCAGGTGGGGGTCTTGAAACACTATATCCAGAGGCAGGTTCAGAGGCTTTAGCTCTGTGGGTTCTTTTTGTGGCAGTATTACTTGGTAGCTTTGGTGGGTTTGGGTTTTTTGCGAAGCCTTTGTGGGTTGGTTATTTAGCAAAACATGGCCTTGGGATATGAGTTTTGAGGCCATGTGGCGCGATGTTACCCCTGGCATAAGGGCCACAGCTTGATCGAGCCTTATGCCGCTAAGCCCCAGTGCGATTTTCAGATGGCGCACATTTTGGTTTTTCGTGCTAGGCTCTGTGTGTGTATGGCTGGGTGCGGTGCTGATATTAGACATCTATGGCAAGAGGCTGCAAATGCTCGGGCAAGGGCCTACGCTCCTTATAGTAAGTTCAAGGTGGGTGCCTCTATATGTACCACACAGGGTGAGGTTTTTGTAGGCTGTAATATTGAAAACGCCAGCTACGGAGCCACCATCTGCGCTGAGCGCGCCGCCGTGTGTGCTTGGCTCTCTAACACTAAACACCCTGCTCCGCACATTTTAAAAAAAGTGCTAGTCGTAACAAAAGGTGCAGGTTCTTGTTGCGGTTTGTGTTTGCAGTTTTTAGGAGAGTTCTGCAAAGCTGAGACGCTTTTTTATTTTTGTGATCCTGAAAACACACAATGCCGCAGCACCACTTTTAGTAAGCTTGTGCCCTTTGCTTTTGGCGTTAAAGATTTAGTGTAACTTGTGGCAGCGCTCGGTGGCGCTGGTGTGGCAGACGCAGCAAAAGGCCTCTTCGGTTACGGTGTTAAATTCAAAGTGGGTTATATGTGCAAATTCCAGTTCGTTTTTGCATATGTGGCATCGGGTAAGTGCTTTAAGTTTCGAAGGTTTGGGTATGGGTTTTTTATGGTGGGTGTGTTTTTTGACTTTCATTTAGCGCTGTGTTGGGTTGGTTGTAGGTTGTGTTTAAAGTGTGTCAAAAAACCTATGCACGATCTACTGGGCCTTGTTCTTGTAAAGGGCTTGAAGTGATGAAATCTGGTCTTTACGAATACTGTTCTCAGGTCTTGGGGGTGCGGCAAATTTGGCATGCTAAAGCGCTCGCACATGCGCAAAAACATTTGTATTTTTGCTTATGCGAGGCGCGTGAGCAGCAACAGGCCATACAGCACTTAATGCACAAGATGGGCGTGGCGTTTTTGCAACACCAAAGGGCGGGTGTGAAAGAAGGAGTGGCTTTTTCGACCTGGGTGGGTTACAGGATTGTAGTGCTGAGCTCGCCCCAAGAACTCATGCGCCATAGCAAGCTGCAATCCGAGAGCGTGTTTGTGGCTTTTGGTTTTGAGGAATGTAAATTTGAGGAATGTAAAGCCGTGCCATGGCCGCCCAATGTGCATGCGGTATTTGGGGCACATAATTTTTTAGGCCCTAGAGCGGTGGTGTTTAAAAAACGTATTTGGGAATTATTAAAAGGTCTGTAAATAGGTGGAGTTGTCTGTTTTTCAAATGGCGAGCTTGGTGTATTTTCTTTTAAAGCAGCCCTTGATATTTAAGTTGATCCTTGTGCTGGTGATTTTGCTAGTGCCTTTGGTGGGCTACTGGGTGTATAGGTCTATTTTTTTACCCTCTGCTGCAATGCCTGTTGAAGAGCTTGTGGGTTTAAGGGCCAAAGTGGTGCGGCTGGATCCAAGTGGTAGGGAGGGTATGCTAGAGCACAAAGGGGAGCTGTGGTCTTTTGTGCGCGATACCTCGATGGGGTCGGGTTTATTGGCTGAGGGGGCTTATGTGCGGGTGGTGGGTTTTGATGGTTTAAAGCTAAAGGTTGTTGCCGACTCTGACCTCGGGTGTTAGCGTGAGTTACAAATTAAATTACCGCACTGGAGATTGCTAATATGCTGACTTTAATAACCTGGATCGTGGTGGCCTTGGTGGTGTTTGTACCCATGGTGGTGCGCGTGCTCAAAGAGTGGGAGCGTGGGGTGGTGCTGCAGCTTGGACGCTTAGTGGGTCTTCGAGGCCCGGGGTTAACCTACGTTATACCGATTTTTGAAAAACTGGTCCCGGTAGATACGCGGGTTATTACGATGGATATACCTTCGCAGGATGTTATCACCCTGGACAACGTCAGCCTAAAGGTGAACGCGGTGATCTACTTTAGGGTGGTAAACCCTGAGGCGGCTATTAGTAAAATTGAGGACTACTATTTTGCCACAAGCCAATTGGCCCAAACCACTTTAAGGTCGGTTGCGGGGCAGTATGCTATGGACGACCTATTGCAGCACCGCGAAAAAATCAACACCTCTTTGCAGAGCATTTTAGACAAACAAACCGATGCCTGGGGGGTTAAGATCACAGGCGTGGAGGTCAAGCACATTGATTTACCTGTTGCAATGCAACGGGCCATGGCCAAGCAGGCCGAGGCGGAGCGGGAGCGTAGGGCCAAGGTAATTACCGCTGAGGGTGAGATGGAGCGGTCGAGCAAGCTAGCTGCGGCTTCGCGCGAGCTGGCTGAGTCGCCTTCTGCTATGCAGTTAGCCTATTTACAGGCTATGAACGAGATCAGCAACGAAGGCAAAACCACCATTGTGTTGCCGATCCCCATAGATATACTAGAGGGCATTAAAAGCTTGGGCGAATTCAAAAAGTCTCAAAATGCTAACAAACAAGGTTAAGGCGGGCAAGGGGCACTCTTTGCTAGCACTCTAATTTGGTTTTACTCAATGCACGGGGCTTTGGCGAGAGTATGGTCGTCTTGGACCTAAAGACCGTCCAAGGCTACAGGGCCATAGATGCCTTTAGCTGTCTAGTGCACAAAAATGCTTCAGGCAGGACCACTTGTCTCCCTGATGGCCCGCGCCTTTAGGCGCTATCAGGGAGACTGCGTAAGGCTGAAGCCATTTTTGTTGGCACTTTTATGCTTACGCCATAGCCCATAAAATTTTCTGCGGGACGTTTGGCACCCTGATGGCCGCGCCCTACAGGGTGCTGCGATGATAGCGCCGCTTTGTCCCAGAAAATTCTGCTAGCGCTTTAATTTGGGCGCAAAGCAACTTGCCCCTGCGGTGGGTGTGGTGGTAGACCTATTTTTTGTCGGGTTTTTACACGAGCGCCCGCACTTGGCTGTTGGCTCGTTGTGTTGGGAGTTGTGTGCTGCATGCAGAGTCAAAAAATACGCATAAGGCTTAAGTCGTTCGACCACAAGGTGCTCGATCGCTCGGTACGGGAGATTGTTGACACCGCCAGGCGCACAGGGGCTTTGACGGCGGGCCCTATACCTTTACCAACGCGTATCAACCGCTATACGGTTTTAAGGTCGCCGCATGTGGACAAAAAATCCCGTGAGCAGTTTGAGGTGCGCACGCACAAAAGGCTTTTGGATATTCTGGAGCCCACGCCGCAAACTATAGACCAGCTGATGAAGCTGGATCTATCCGCCGGTGTGGATGTAGAGGTTAAACAGTAGGTTGCAAAATGATGGCGGACAAAGTGACAGGCGAAAACAAAACACCCCACAGTCCGCCATCTGCAGAGGGCTCGCCCTCTCCATCGGCGCCGGCTACAGCGCCGGCCGAACCCACTGCATCCCGGGGCGCTAAAGGCTCAGGCCAGGGCGCCAGTCAAGGTCCAGGTCAAAGCACTGGTGCAAGCGGCAAATCGGGCTCGGGTACAGGCTCTAAGCAAAAGGCAAAGCCTGCTCCTCCCGCTGTGCCGGAGTGTGAGCTGCCGGGCGTATTTGCCTTTAAGCAGGCTATGACCAGTGTGTATAACGACCAGGGGCATGTGGTGCCGGTTACGGTTTTAAGCTTTGTGCCTCAGGTGGTGGCAGGGGTTAAAAATGCCCGCGATGGAGCTAAGGCGGCTGTGCAGGTGGCTTTCGGTTTGCGCAAGAGGGCACAAAGAGCCACCCGTTCCGAGCTGGGGCAGCTTAAAGCGGCAGGGCTGAAAAATGGGGCGCGTTTTGTGCGCGAGGTGCCTGTTGCAGAGTTAAAAGACGTGCAGTTAGGCGCTAGGGTGAGCATTGGTTCTTTAAAAGCGGGCGACAGGCTTAGCGTGAGCGCGCGCTCTAAGGGGCGGGGCTTTGCGGGTGCGGTTAAGCGCTGGGGCTTTGGGGGCGGGCCGGCATCGCATGGCGCAGGTTTTGGGCGGGCTCCGGGCTCGGTGGGCAATTGCCAGGAGCCGGGGCGCATTATGCCAGGGCGCAAAATGCCGGGGCATTTTGGTTTTAGGGCGTGCACATTACGTAACGTAGAGGTGGTGCGTGTGCTTAAGGAGCAGGGGGCCATTTTGGTTAAGGGTTCGGTGCCTGGGGCGCGTAACACTATGGTAAAACTGTTAAAAATTTGAGTGTGTTAGGGTGATGAAGACGGATCTACTAAATTGGGAAAAATCTAAAATCGGCGAGCTAGAGCTAAGTGAGTTTGTTTTTGCTCAGCCTCTAAGGCGGGATGTTTTGCACCAGGTGGTGCGCTGGCATTTGGCTTGTGGGCGTAGTGGCACGCATAGAGCCAAAAACAAAGCCGAGGTCAGTGGCGGGGGCAAAAAGCCTTTTCGTCAAAAGGGCACAGGCAATGCACGCCAGGGTTCTTCGCGCTCTCCTTTAAACGAGTCAGGGGGAGTGGTTTTTCCTCCCCGTCCGCGCAATTATGCGTACAAGATTAACAAAAAAATTAAAAACTTGGCCCTAAGGGTTGCGGTATCGTATTTGCGTGCAGAGGGGCGGCTCTTTGTGTTAGAGGAGCTAAGCAGCACCCAAGGCCGGACGGCGGAGTTGCAAAAGAGGCTGCAAAAGTGGAACTTAACTAAGGCGTATTTGGTAGACCTAGAGCGCAACGAGCTTATGTGGCGCGCGAGTCGCAATTTAAAAAGCGTGTGTTACGAGCCTTTGACGGCGGTGAATGTGTATAAGTTGTTAAAGCACGACAATTTGTTTTTATCGCGTAGGGCTTTAGATGGTTTGCAAAAGGCCTTTGGGGCGGCATCATGAGTGCTTTGGGAGATCTAATACGCCGCCCTTTGGTGACGGAAAAAAACAACGCCCTATCGGCTCAAAATGTGTACGTGTTTGAGGTTGCGCTCAAGGCCACTAAACCTTTAATTAAAAAAAGTGTAGAGCGAGGTTTTGGGGTGAAGGTGCAAAAGGTGCGCACGTTGGTGGGGCGTAGAGACGGCAAAAGGACCGCTCAAGGGCGTGGGCGGGTGCGGTATTTTAAAAAAGCCTTGGTACAGCTTAAGCCGGGTGAGCGTATTGCGGTTTTTGAAGGTGGTGGATAATTATGGGCACTAAAACTTTAAAGCCCGTAACGGCCGGGCGCCGTTTTATGACGGCTTTTGATTTTGCTGAGTTGACCAAACACAAAAAGCCAGAGAAGTCCTTAACGGCTCCTATCAAGCGGCGTGGTGGTCGATCGAACACGGGGCGCATATCGGTGCGTTACCATGGGGGCGGGCATAAAAGGCGTTACCGCTTGGTGGATTTTAAAAGGTTAAAAGACGATGTGCCCGCGCGTGTGGCGGCTATTGAGTACGACCCTAACAGAAGCTGCAGAATCGCTCTGTTGCACTATGCCGATGGGGCGAAGTCGTACATTTTAGCGCCCCAGGGCTTATCGGTGGGCGACCAGGTGTTAAGTGGTAAAGATGCCGATATCAAGCCGGGGCATACTTTGCCGCTCAGCTTTATCCCTACGGGTGTGCAGTTGCACAATGTGGAGCTGCGTCCGGGCAAAGGGGGGCAGCTGGTGCGCACGGCTGGAGTGGCAGCGGTTTTGGTGGGCAAGGCTGAGGACTATTGCCAGCTGAGGCTGCCGAGCGGAGAGGTGCGTAAAGTGCTGTCGCGCTGCCGGGCTACGGTGGGTGCTGTGGGTTTGTCGGAGCGAGAAAACATCGTAGTAGGCAAAGCGGGGCGTTCGCGCTGGTTGGGTCGGCGCCCTCATGTGCGGGGCACTTGCCGTAATCCTGTAGACCACCCTATGGGTGGTGGAGAAGGCCGCAGCAAGGGCAATCACCCTTTAACCCCTTGGGGCAAGGCCTGCAAGGGCAAGCGTACTCGCAACAATAAACGTACGGATGCTATGGTGCTTAAGGCGCGTAAGCGTTCGAAATAAAGTGTATAAAGTAGGTTAAGGAGAGTTAATAAATATGCCCAGATCAATACGCAAAGGGCCTTATGTAGAGCATCATTTGGCGGCTAAGTTGGCCCGTGCTCTTTCGACGGGAGACAAAAAGGTAATCAAAACCTGGTCGCGCCGGTCGACCATTACTCCTGATGCTGTGGGTTTGACCTTTGCTGTGCATAATGGGCGTAAGTTTATACCGGTTTTTGTGACGGAAAATATGGTAGGGCATAAATTGGGCGAGTTTGCTAGCACGCGTACTTTTCAGGGGCATGTTGGCAACAAGGCTAAAAAGTAAAGGGTTTTTGAGAGTTGAAAGTTAGGGCAAAATTGAGCTTTGCTAAGGTGGGGGCGCAAAAGGCGCGTCTGGTGGCCGATGTGGTGCGTGGGCGTAGTGTGGGGCAGGCGTTAAACCTGCTGGCCTTTATGCCACAAAAAACAGCGGTCATTTTGACTAAATTAATACGTTCTGCTGTGGCCAGTGCGGAGCAAAGGCAGGTTATGGATACCAAGCAACTGTATGTTAGTGCGGTGTGTGTGGATGAGGGGCCGAGCCATAAGCGCTTTATGCCTAGAGCTAGGGGTCGTGCAGCGCAGGTGCGGAAAAAAACCAGCCACTTGCAGGTGGTTTTAGAGGAGCGGCAGTAATGAAGGCAAAGCAAATATGCATAAAACGAGCACGTATAAAACACACAGGTGGTGCTTAAGTGGGTCAAAAGGTTAACCCCATTGGATTGAGGCTGGGCGTTATACGCTCGTGGGATTCACGCTGGTACGCCCAGGGGCCGCAGTATGTTTTGAACCTGCAAGAGGACTACCGTTTGCGGACTTTTCTTAAGAAAAAGCTCAAAAACTCTGGCCTGGCCAAGATCGAAATAGAGCGCGCGGCAAAAAAGCTAAAGGTTATTATTTTTACAGCGCGCCCTGGGGTGGTGATTGGTAAAAAGGGTGCGGGCATTGATGCTTTAAAGGCCGAGGTGCAGGCGCTGACTAAGAGCGAGGTGAGTGTACACATACAAGAGATACGCAAGCCCGATTTAGAGGCTCAGCTGGTGGCGCAAAATATTGCATCACAAATTGAGCGGCGTATTTCGTGGCGTAGGGTTTTAAAAAAGGCTATCGCGGCGAGCGTGCGGGGTGGAGTGAGGGGTATTAAAATTATGATCTCCGGCCGCTTGGATGGCGCGGAGATTGCGCGTACAGAGTGGTATAATGAAAAATCGGTCCCTCTGCACACTTTGCGCGCCAATATCGACTACGGAGTGGCAGAGGCTTTTACCACTTATGGAGTGGTGGGGATTAAGGTGTGGGTGTATAAGGGGGATGTGCTGAGCGCGCGTGAGGTAGAGGAGGCCCAAAGTGTTAAGTCCTAAAAAGGTCAAATGGCGCCGGCAGCACCGCCCTAGTGGGCGCGGTATGGCGCGTGGTGTGGGGTTTAACTTTGGGGACTATGCCCTGGTGGCAACGGGTAGGGCGCGGTTGACCTCGCGCCAGATAGAGGCGGCTCGTATTGCGATTTCGCGCTCTGTTAAAAGGGGTGGCAAGTTATGGATTCGGGTGTTCCCGAGTGTGCCCATTACTAAAAAACCGGCCGAGGTGCGTATGGGTAAGGGTAAGGGGGCGCCAGAGTATTGGGTGTGCAATGCTAAGCCGGGGAGTTTTTTGTATGAAATGAACGGCGTGTCGCGCGACCAGGCGCGTGAGGCTTTTAGGTTGGCGGCGCGCAAATTGCCTGTGAGCACGCGCTTTGTGTCGCGCACGGGTTAAGGCCTTAAGGGTTTGGGTGCAGTCAAGTAGGTGTGGTTATGAAGTTTGCTCAAATTAAAGACTTAGCCGTGGCGGAGCTTAGAAAAAAGCGCACCATGTGGAACGCCGAGCTATTTGAGCTGCGCATGAAACACTCTATGGGGCAGCTAAATAACCCCCTGCAGATTCGCCAGCTGCGCCGGCGCTTGGCGCAGCTTAATACGGCTTTAACACAGCGCGCGTATGGTGTGCAGCCACAGCACCCTGCGCCACAAACTGAGGCCCCGGCCCCTGGCGTTGCCAAAACTGCCCCCACGGGTACGGCTTAGAAGGAGTTTTTTTGTGTTTGAGGAAATTGCAGAAAAAGATTTAACCACCTCCCCAGCAAGCGGCACAAAAGTGGCGCCCCCCAATGCAGAGCCAGCCAATGCAGATGCTGCGGCACCGGCACCTTCAAAAGAGCCGCCTAAAAGGCCGGCAACAAAGCCAGCGGGCGAGCAAGCTAGCGGCACGGGGCTGGCGCTCAAAAAGCGTGGCCGTCGCAACGAGCAACAAGGGGTTGTGGTGGGCGATAAAATGCATAAAAGCCTCAAAGTGCAAGTGACCTCACGCGTGCGGCACAGGCGTTATGCTAAATACGTTAAGCGCAATAGTGTTTTGGTGGCGCACGATGAAAACAACCAGGCCAAGGTGGGCGACAGTGTTTTGGTATTTGAAACCCGTTCTATGAGCAAAACAAAAAGGTGGAAGGTGGCTAAAATTTTAGACCACACTTCTTAGGTGATTAGAGTTGATACAGGTTCAGTCAAAGGTGCAGGTAACGGATAACTCGGGCGCAAAGACGGTGCAGTGCATCAAGGTGCTGGGTGGTTCGCAGAGACGTTATGCTGGGGTGGGTGATGTGGTGGTGGCATCGGTTAAAGAGGCTATGCCCAACTCTAAGGTAAAAAAGGGTGACGTGGTTAAGGCGGTAATAGTGCGTACGGTGGCCAAGATACGCCGACCTGATGGGAGTTATTTGAGATTTGACGAAAATGCGGCGGTGTTAATTAACAACCAGCAAGAGCCTTTGGGCACGCGTATTTTTGGCCCTGTGGCGCGTGAGCTGAGGTTTAGGAACTTTATACGCATTATTTCTTTAGCGCAGGAGGTGCTGTAGTTGTGGTAGAGATGCAAAAGCAGTACACCGACCAAATTAAGCCGCGGCTTTTTAAGTCGCTGGGTCTTAAAACTTGGGCTCAGGTGCCTGGTGTTACAAAGGTGGTGCTAAATACATGCATTGGCGAGGCCGTGCGGGACCCTAAGGTGTTAAATGTAGCGGCTCAGGAGCTAAGTGCCATTGCGGGGCAAAAGGCAGTGGTGACCAAAGCTAAAAAGGCTATTGCCAACTTTAAGCTGCGTGCGGGCATGCCTTTGGGGGCTATGGTGACTTTAAGGCGGGAGCGTATGTGGGCGTTTTTGGAGCGTTTGGTGCATTTGTCGTTGCCTCGTGTGCGGGATTTTCGTGGGTTGCCGCCTAGTGGATTTGATGGTTGCGGCAATTATAACTTAGGGGTTAAGGAGCAGATTATTTTTGCTGAAATAGACTACGACAAGGTGCAAAAAATTCGTGGCTTTAACATTAGCATTCATACCTCTGCCACGAGCGACGACCAGGGGTTTGCTTTGCTAGAGGCTTTGGGGTTTCCGTTTAAAAAACGTCCTCCAAAGGCGGCGGCAAAGGGTGCTTAATTAAGAATGCTAAACAGGAGGCTTTAGGTTTTGGGTGAGTGTTTATGGACGTAGTGGGTGATTTTTTAACGCGCATACGCAATGCGGGCATGGCCCGGCATGAAAAAGTGGATGTTTCGAGTTCGGCCCTTTTAAAGAACATAGTGCACATTTTGCAAGAGGGGGGCTATGTGCGCGCGTATAAGGTGGCCAGCGTAGGGCGCAAGTCCTTTATGCGGGTGTATTTGCGTTACAACTTAAAAGGGCGGCATGTGATTACTAAGTTGCAGCGTGTGAGTCGGCCGGGCTTAAGAAAGTACGTAGGCTATAAAGACATCCCCCAGGTTCGCTCGGGCTTTGGTTTAGCGGTTTTGAGCACAAACCAAGGGGTTATGAGTGGTGTGCAGGCGGCGCGGCTTAAGTTGGGTGGGGAGTTTTTGTTTCAACTTTGGTAAAGGTGTGGGCGAATGGGTTTATCGCGTATAGGTAAAATGCCGGTGGCTTTTAAAAAGCCTGTGGTGCTGGAGGTGCTAGAGCCGGAGCGTGAGGGTTTGGGGCAGAGGCTTGTGGCTAAAAATGCTCGGCAAAGTTTGCAGATTCAGCTAAAGCCTTGTGTGCGGGCTGTGATTAAGGACGACCTTTTGAGCTTGGAGCCTCAAGACGAGCAGGCTTCGACCAGGGCCTTTCATGGCCTTTATAGGGCTTTGGCGCAAAATGCAGTACTGGGTTTGGCACAAGGGTGGACGAAAAGCCTTGAGCTCAACGGGGTGGGTTATAGGGCGCGTTTGTCGGGTAAAAAATTAGAATTGAACTTGGGCTATTCGCATCCTATTGTGTTCCAGGTGCCAGAGGGCATTGAGGTTGCGGTGGAGGAGAAAAACACGCGCGTTATTATTAAGGGTGCAGATAAAGCCTTGGTAGGCGAGGTTGCGGCAAAAATTAGGAGCTTTCGCCCACCGGAGCCTTATTTGGGCAAGGGTGTGCGTTATAGTGACGAGCAGATACGCCGCAAAGCGGGCAAGTCTGCGGGTAAAAAGTAAGGCCCGTGAGATTAAAAGGCTAAGAGGTTAAGAGGTTTTTTATGAAGCTAAAGCTAATTAAAAATTCTAGCAAAAGGCTGAAAGTGCGCATGCGTAACAAAATGCGCATACGCAAAAAAATACAAGGCTCAGATACGTGTCCGCGCTTGGTGGTGTTTCGTAGCTTGAAGCACATTTATGCTCAGTTGGTGGATGACATCGAGGCCAAGGTGCTGGCCCAGGTTTCGACCTTAAAGCTCCCCAAAGTGGGCGCCCAAGCAGGTAGCAGTGCAAAGAGCAGTGCAGATTCTAAAGCAGACACCAAGCCAGACACGCCGCAAGAGGGCAGAAAGGTGAGCCTTGCCTACAGGGTGGGGCAGGAGCTAGCGCTTAAAGCGCAAAAGCTAAGTCTGCAAAAGGTGGTATTTGACCGTGCGGGTTATGCGTACCACGGTAGGGTGCGGGCGGTGGCAGAAGGAGCAAGGGCCAAAGGTTTAAAGTTTTAAAAGCTAAAGTTTTAAAAGCTTATAAAGTGTGGCGAGGATAGCACGAAGGGAATGAAATATTTTGGATAAAAGACAACAACAGCAGTCGGATTTTATAGAGCGCGTGGTTTCTATTAACCGCGTGGCCAAGGTTGTAAAGGGGGGGAGGAGGTTTTCTTTTTCTGCCCTGGTAGTGGTGGGTAATGGCAAGGGCTCTGTGGGTTTTGGCCTGGGCAAGGCGGCCGAGGTGCCTGAGGCTATTAGTAAAGCCAGCCGACAGGCGCAGAAAAACCTATGCGATGTGGTACTGCACGAGGAGCGTACGATTCCGCACCGGGTTATAGGGAGGTTTAGCGCAGCCCATGTGGTTATGCTGCCGGCCAACCAGGGCACGGGAGTTATTGCGGGTGGTGCCGTGCGTGCGGTGCTAGAGGCCGTGGGGGTGAAGGACATTTTAACCAAGTGCGTGGGCACGCGCACGCCGGGTGCAGCAGTGCGTGCAACGGTAGAGGGTTTAAAACAACTAGTAAACAGTGGCTTAGAGCCCATGCCGGCAGTAGCACCTGCACCAGCAACAGCTACAGGCTCGTAAACCAACTTAAACGGACTAAAAAGGCTGAGCGGCATAAAAGGCTGGACATTAAGAGGCTGGAGAGATGAAAAAAGCACAACCAAAAACCAAAGCTCAGGGGAGCGCAAGGCTAATCAAGCTCACTTTAGTGCGTAGCTTAATTGGCACCAGTTGGCGCCAGCGTCGCAGCATAGAGGCTTTGGGTTTAAAAAAACGCGGGGCCCAAAAGCTGGTAAAAGACCACCCGGCGCAAAGGGGGCAGATTTTTCAAAATCAGCATTTGCTTAAGGTAGAAATGGTAGCACAAAAGCCACAGGCACAAGCGTTAAGGGAGGGCGTATGAGTTTGTTAGAAAATTTGCGCGCGCGCCGCGGCGCGGTGCATAAAAAAAAGCGCCTCGGCCGGGGGGATTCTTCTGGCAAGGGTGGCACGTCTGGCAAGGGGCATAAGGGTCAAAAGGCGCGCAAAAGCGGTGGTATTAGGCGGGGTTTTGAGGGTGGGCAGTCGCCTATTATTTTGCGTATGCCTAAGTTTGGTTTTACGCGCAATTGGGCGGGCCCGGGCTTTCAGATTGTAAATTTGGAGCAGGTTGTAAGATGGCAAAAAAAACACGCAGCCCAAAAGCTTAGCAAGTTGGGTCCGGAAGAGCTTAAACGCATGGGTTTGCTTAAAAAGCTTAAACAACCGGTTAAGCTGCTGGGGTCTGCGGACTTGGGTGCTGCGTTGGAGTTTAAAGTGCATAAGGCAAGCAAGGCAGCGCAGGACTGTGTGCAAAAAGCGGGCGGCAAGGTTCAGTACCTATGAAGACTCCGGCTAATTTACAAATGCCCGGAGACTTGAAGCGCAAGATATTTTTTACCTTGGGCATTATGGCGGTGTACCGTGCTGGAGTGGCTGTGCCCACGCCGGGGGTGGATGGCAGTGCGGTGTTGGCGTTTTTTCAGGCTCAAAGTGGTGGGATTTTTGGATTGTTTAACACTTTTACCGGAGGGGCGCTGGAGAGGTTTTCGGTTTTTGCCTTGGGCATTATGCCGTATATTTCGGCTTCTATTATTTTTCAGCTCTTGCAGCCCGTGGTGCCTTACTTGGACTCGTTAAAAAAAGAGGGCGAGCATGGAAGGCGCAAAATCAGCCAATACACGCGTTATGCTACGGTGTTGCTGGCTGTGGTGCAGGGCTATGCGATGTCGAGTTGGTTGATGGGTGAGAGCACTACGGACGGGCGCGACCTGGTGGTGGTGCGTAATTTTGGTGGTATGTTTTTAAGCTTTAGGTTGGTTACGGTGCTAACCCTGACGGCAGGCGCTATGGTGGTGATGTGGTTAGGGGAGCAGATTACCGAGCGTGGAGTGGGCAATGGAGCGAGTTTGATTATTTTTGCTGGTATTGCGGCGGGTATGCCGGGGGGGCTGGCGAGTTTGTGGGGCATGGTGGGGTCTGGTGACATGAGGGCCTTTGTAGCCATGCTGGTGATTTTGGGTATGGTGCTGGTGATAGGGGCGATTGTGTTTGTGGAGGTGGGGCAGCGCAGGGTGCCCATACAGTATTCTATGCGGGGCATGGGGCAGCAAGCGGCTATGCAGCAGGGTTCGCATCTGCCGCTTAAAGTGAATTATGCGGGGGTGATACCACCGATTTTTGCATCGAGCTTGTTGATGTTTCCGGCTACTATGACCCAGTTTGTAGATGCGCCTTGGATGATGAACTTGCAAAATATGCTTATGCCTACGGGTTCGATTTATAACGTGATTTTTGTATCGCTCGTGGTGTTTTTTTGTTTCTTCTACACAGAGATTGTTTTCAATGCAGAAGAGGTGGCAGATAACCTGAAAAAGCGCGGTGGCTTTGTGCCGGGTATAAGGGCGGGGTCACAGACGGCGCAGTATTTGCGAAAAGTGCTGGACCGCCTTACGGTGAGTGGTGCTGTGTATTTGAGTGCGGTTTGTATTATGCCCAACTTGCTAAGAGACCATTTGGCGTTGCCGTTTTATTTTGGTGGTACGAGTTTATTGATTTTGGTGGGGGTGGCTTTGGATACTTCGCAGCAGATACAGTCGCATATGTTGTCGGCTAGATACAGCAGCTCCCTTAAGAATGTGAAAATCCGCAGACGCGTGCGGTTTTAGGCGGCTTGGCGTGCAGCGCAAGCGCGTAAGCGGAGGTAAAGAGTGTGGGGTCGGGTGCTGTGACTAATGCTGAGGGTGCTCAGTCTCAGCCTGTTGCAAGTAAGGGGGTGGTGCTTTTTGGTCCACCCGGTGCTGGCAAGGGCACACAGGCTGCTTTTATGGTGCAGCATTTGGGCTTTGAGCACATTAGCACGGGGGTGTTGTTTAGGGAGCACATTAGGGAGGGCACGGCCCTGGGCAAGCAGGCGCAGTCCTATATAGATACAGGCAGCCTGGTGCCTGATGATGTCACAACGGCTATGTTGGGAGAGGCTTTGAGCAAAATGAGCGCCGAGGATTTTGTGTTGGATGGCTATCCGCGCAATGTGGATCAAGCGGATGCTTTGGAGGGCTTGTTGACAGCTAAGGGCTTGCGTTTGCAAAAGGTGCTCTGCTTGCAGGTGCCTTACGAGGAGTTGGAGGCGCGGCTTTCTGGCAGGCGGGTGTGTGAGAGTTGCGAGAGGGTGTTTCATATAAAAACCCACCCGCCCATTACGGCGGGTTTGTGCGACACTTGCAAGGGAAGGTTAAGAGGGCGGCCGGATGATCAGCCCAGTGCTATTAGAACCCGCGTGAAGGTTTATGAGGAGAGGACCTTGGTGTTAAAAGAGTACTACGAGCGCAAGGGGCTTTTGGCCGTGGTAGAGGCTTCTGGAGATGTGTTGAGTGTATGGAGACAAGTAAAAAGGCTTTTGGAAGCTGCTTAACTTGCGCAGTTTTAAAAGAGGTGTTAGCTTGGCTTGTTTCGGGAAGTTCTTTCTTTTAATAGGAGGCTTGGTGTTGTATGAAAGTGCGGGCTTCAGTTAAGCGCATGTGTGCAAAGTGTAAAATTATCAAAAGGCGCAATGTTATTAGGGTAATTTGCGAAGACCCTAAGCATAAGCAGCGTCAGGGTTGAGGGGAGAGAGGTTTTATGGCAAGGCTGGCCGGGGTGGATATCCCCAAAGACAAACGGCTTGAGGTGTCGCTGACGTACATTTATGGCGTGGGCAGGGTTAAGGCTAAGCAGGTATGCAAAGAGGCTGATATTGAACCAGGCCTGCGTACGCATAAGTTAAACGATGCTCAGGTGGTGAGGTTGAGAAAGATCTTAGAAAACCTCAAAGTAGAGGGTGATCTTAGGCGCGAGGTGAGCTTGGACATCAAGCGCCATATGGATTTGGGCACTTATAGGGGCTTGCGGCATAAAAGGGGTTTGCCGGTTCGGGGGCAGAGCACAAGGCAAAATGCGCGTACGCGTAAGGGGCGCAAAAAAACGGTAGCTAATAAGAAAAAGGCGGTTTAAAAGTTGGCGGTGTCTAAAAAATCGGCTAAGGCCGGCAGGGTTAAAAAAAACGTGCCTCATGGGCGTTGTTATGTGCAGGCCGGTTTTGGCAACACGATTGTCACTATGACCGATATGTCGGGCCAGGCTTTGGCGTGGTCTTCTGCAGGTTTGTTAGGTTTTAAAGGCAGCCGTAAGGGGACGCCTTTTGCGGCGCAGATGGCGGCGGAGGATGCTTGTAAAAAGGCTATGGAGCATGGGCTTAGGCAGGTGGAGATTTTTGTAAAGGGCCCTGGCGCGGGTAGGGAGTCAGCCTTAAGAGCGGTGTCTCATGCGGGGTTGAAGGTGACGTTATTAAAGGACGTCACCCCTATACCGCATAATGGGTGCAGGCCTCCTAAAAGGCGTAGGGTGTAAGAGGCGCTATACAATATTAGAGGCCTCCATGGTTGAGGAGGCTTGGGCTTTAATAGATTGGTTATAAGCTAGAGGATTTTCGGGGAGTTATTATGCAGAAGCATTATTACAAATTTTGGCAAGATCTTATCGTTCCTAAGGATTTTGGCATAGACCGTGCCACTTTAACGGGCACTTATGGCAAGTTTACTGCTAAGCCTTTAGAGCGGGGCTTTGGCACGACCTTGGGCAACTCGCTGCGGAGGGTTCTTTTGAGCTCGATGATGGGCAGCGCGGTGAGTGCTGTGAAGATCGAGGGAGTGTTGCATGAGTTTTCTACTATGTCGGGTGTGGTGGAAGATGTTACGGACATCGTGCTGAATTTAAAAAACCTAAAATTCCGTCAGTATGTGGCTAAGCCGCAGACGTTAAAAATTAAAAAATCCGGCCCCGGTGCGGTAAAGGGTGCTGATATTGAGCTTAATGAAAACATTGAAATCCTGAACCCTGAGCAGCATATTGCGACCCTGGGTGCGGATGCTAACTTTGAGGCTGAGGTGATTGTTTCGTATGGCAGGGGCTATGTGGAGGCTGAGGAGCAAAGAGGGTCTTTGCCTGTGGGTTTTATTGCTTTAGATTCTCTGTATTCGCCTGTGAGTAGGGTGAATTATAACATTTTCGACGCTCGAGTGGGGCAGAGGACGGATTACGACGCTTTGACTTTAGAGGTTTGGACGGATGGCTCATTGCGCCCCGAGGAGGCGGTGGCTTTAAGTAGTAAAATCTTAAAAGAGCAGCTGCAGGTGTTTGTTAATTTTGATGAATCCGATATTGCGCCTGCTGAGGAAAAACAAACCAAAGCAGCCCCAGTGTTAAACGAGAACCTATTTAGGCCAGTGGAGGATATGGAGCTAAGCGTGCGTAGTGCTAATTGCCTTAAAAACGCCAATATTAGATTTATTGGCGAGCTGGTGTGCCGCAGCGAGTCTGACATGCTTAAAACCAAAAACTTTGGCCGTAAATCTTTGAACGAGATCAAAGCCATACTAGTGGGTATGGGTTTGGGCTTGGGTATGGATATCGAGGGTTGGCCTCCTGCAGATTGGGATCCAGACGAGCAGGCACGCAAGCTAGATAGCCTTAGGGAGCAACAGCGGCAGAGTGTTTCGGATGCAGATGCCGCTGCTGCAGCAGCGAGCGGTGATGAAGGTAGTGATGGCAGTGATGGAGTACAGCAAGGAGAGACTGTAGAGACTGCAGGGGCTACTAGGGAGGATGTGGTGCATGAGGAGGTTTTGACTCCTGAAGGCGGCGGTGGTGCAGAGGCTCCTAAGGATACAATGGGCGCAGGTAGTGTGGAATAGAATAAAGCGGGCATAGAGTATGAGACACAAAATGGACGTGCACAATTTTGGCCGCAAGCCTTCGCACAGGCGTGCGATGTTTGCGGGTATGCTGAGTGCTTTGGTGCAAAAGGGCCGGGTGTGCACCACTTTGGCGAAGGCGCTGGAGCTAAGGCGGGTGGCAGACCGGGCGGTAACTCAGGCTAAGCGGGGTGTTAAAAAAAATGCCAATGCCAACAAGGGTGACAACAAGGACACCATCCATGCGCGGCGTTTGCTTTTGTCAAAGGGTTATGGCGAGTTGGCTGTGAGTGCGCTTATGGACAAGTTGGCTAAGGATTTTAGCGAGCGTCCTGGGGGTTATACTCGTACGTTAAAGTTGGGTCCGCGCCCTGGTGACAAGGCGCCTATGGCTTTGGTGGAGTGGGTTAACTATCAGGCGCCTGAGAAAAAGCTTAAAGTTTCAAAAGCGGCTCAAGCAGGGGCTGATGCTGATGGAGCTAAGGGCGACACCGGGGCTGCGGGGGACGGTGTGGCGATGGATGCTGCTGGTCAGGTGGCAGCGGCGGGTACAGGTGCTACGGCGACCAAGGTGCTTAGCCGCGCTAGCAAGGCCTTGCGATCTTCTCGCCGCCGCATGCAGCGGCAATCTAGACGCACAAACAGACGCTAGTCTTGCTTTAGTAGGCTCTTACGGTAATTCGAATTTTCTGAAATTTTCGATGGTTTGGCAGGTGCTGTACTGGATGTCTATGGCGAGGTTGAGCTGTTCAAAGTTCTCAGTGGAGCGCATGGCTATAGGTTTTTCGTTAAAGTAAAAACCCGGTCCGTACTCTACTAAGCATTTTATGGCTTGGTTCTCTTCTTCATTCCAAAAAACAATAGTGTCGTCCATTATGTGTGCTTGAAACTTTTTGCCACAGCTATAAACAGCAGCCGATATGATAGAGAAAGCAAAGCCAGCAGATGAAAGAATAGTGCCTGCGATGAGCGAAGGCGTTTTTTTGCCTGTAACCAGAGCCACTAAACCTGCAATAGTCACCCCGAGCCCTAAAAGGGGCAAAGATCGGGCGTATTTTGCATCTTCGTCACACTGCTGCATAATTTCTTCAATGGCGGTGTAGTGGGGCGAGTGTTCAGGGCTTTCTCCTTTCGCCCATGCGCTCCCCAAGGCCAAAACCAAAAATCCACAAAGCGCGCGTTTTATAACTGTGTGCATAACCAACTCCTTTAGCGCCCCCTAGTTGACCCTTGACCAGTAACATACCCCCTTTTTTGAAGTAAATGGTTTTTCTATGTGTTGCGACTGATGTGTTGCTTTTGGCAAAGCTAAGCAAATTTTTTACTTTCCTAAAGTGAGGCGCTGTGTTAGTGGACGGTGGGGCGATTGATGAGAGAAAGGAGATAAACAATGGCTGTGCAGACAATTATTGCAAAACCAGTAGTGCTTTGTGGATGTTTAGCGCTGGTTCTCGGTAGCGCGCTAGCGAAGGGAGAGGGCCTTGTTGTGCCTCACCATTACATTGCCATTGAAGAAACTCTGGCACAGTGTGATGAAAGCCAGAGGCATACAGCGCTCAAGGCCTGGGGGGGTGTGGCGGGCATGATGGTAGGAGCATCAGCCACCGGTGCGGGTTTAGGTGCAGGTGTGGGTGCAGCGGCTGCAGCGGTTGATAACAAGATATTGGGCGTAGGCGCTGGCAAATTCGCGTTAGCAGGTGCTTTGGTTTTATTTTTAAGTGCGGCTGCCCTTGTATCGGCTGCTATACCGCACAGTAGCTGTCTTGAGAAGATGCATAAAGTAACAATAACGGGCGACACTATTGTTTTTTGGAACTCAGAGAAACAGCGCGGTCTTAGGTGCTTAGTAGAATACGGGCCGGACTTCTACTTTCCTAACTCCTATACACTGAGCACGGCAGAAGACTTTCATAAGCTCAATAGCGTGCTGCAAATTAAGTACGACACCTGCGGCTGGGTCAAAGGTGTCCATGGCTTTTAAGATAATCTGGCAGGTCAGGTCACGCCTTGGTTTTTCGCAATCAATAAAACCCGGACGCAGGCGACAATATTGCTCTCAATTTAAATAAATTGCACTGGCGGGTACGGGCTTATAATAGCCTTATAGGCCGCAAAATTCTCAGCTACGCTTGCTATTATCGCGGACGCCTTCTTCCAGAAGGCTGCGATAATAGCGCCGCTTCATGCTCAAGGTGTTGTGGCTAGTCTGTAATTGGCTAGCACTCTAATTGTGTTTACCCGAGCGCACAGGGCTTTGACGGCAATCTGGTCGCGATAGGCTTAGAGATCGCCTATCGCTACAGGGCCATAGATCCCTTATAGGCCGCAGAATTTTCTGCGGGACGCTTGCTACCATCGCGGCCGCACCCTAAAGGGTGCTGCGATGATAGCGCCGCTTTGTCCCAGAAAATTCTGCTAGCACTCTAATTGTGTCGGGGTGTTGGTTTTCTATGGCGTAGTAGATGGGGGGTTTGCCATCTTGAGAGCTGAGCTTAGTGGGGTCTGCCCCGGCCTCTAGCAAAACAGCTGCAATGTCCGTCAAGCCTTCGCCTGCTGCTAAATGCAGAGGCGCCATGCCCCCCGCTCCGTAGTCGTTTACATCAATGCCAGGAGCCTGTACTAAAATCTTCACCACTTCTAAATGCCCGCGATGCACAGCTTCGTACAAAGCGGTGTTCGAAATATCATCCACCCAGTTGGGATTAGCTCCTGCATCGATTAAAGCCTGCACGGCCAGTACATTGCCATAACGGGCCGCCTTGTACAAAGGGGTTTGCGAGAGGTTATTGGTAACGTCTACATCTAAGCCCGCACGTATTAACACATCCAAAGCACGAGCTGCATCTTTGGCTGTGCTATCTCCTGGCAGCATATGTGTGCTTGCCATAGCCAGTCTGTGCAAAAGACTGTTGCCATCGGCATCTCGCCAAGACTGAGGCTTGGCTCCATAGCGTACCAGCAGTTCTACTAAGTAATAAGAGCCTGAAAATGCAGCCAAAGACAAAGGCGTTTCACCTGTGCGGTCTTTAGTGCCAAATTTAAAAAATCCGCGCTTTAAGAATTCTCTTACCGTATCAATGTGTCCGCCGGCACAGGCCCAATGCAAAGGTGTGCGCTTGTAATAGCCACGCGTAAGACCCGGCTTTGCACCCACTTCTAGTAGCATGCTGGTGATAGGAGCAAAACCCTCACGAGCCGCTACCATTAAAGGAGTCCAGCCATCTAGAGTAGGTGTATTTAGATCCACACCTCGATCTAACAGCGCTTTTGACACATCCGCCAAGCCCGCTCGAGCTGCCGCAAACAAAGGGCTCTGGTGGGTAGAGTCTAGAGCGTTGGGTGATGCGCCCATGTCTAATAGTGCAAGGGCCATATCGGACTGCGCGCTAGCAATGGCTATGTGTAAGGCGCCTTGGCCTTCGGCATTGAGGGCATGCAAGTCCGCTCCACCCTGGAGCAAGGTGTGCGCTACCAAAATATGTCCCCTTTCTGCAGCTTCAAACAAAGGCACCCAGCTGGTGCCAAGGGCTTTTAGATCGGGGTTAGCTCCATGCTCTAAAAGGCTTTTTACTATTGCGGCATGCCCTTCGCGAGCTGCCCAGTGCAAGGCTCCAAACCCCATGGGACCCAGAGAATTGGGGCTCGAGCCATTTTTGATGCTCTGGTTGAGCGCATCTAATTCACCCGCTTGGGCTGCCCAGTGCAAAGAACCTTTGTCAAAGGTCACATCTTGCGCTGCCCACAAAAATGGGGCACAAGAAAAAAGCAAACATACAAAAAATTGGCACTTGTTTAGCTTATTCATAAATTCTCCTAGAAGGCTTATCAACACATATGCCAATTGCGAGCACCTGTCACTTTTACATAGATGCGTTCTAGCAGTTTTTTTGTGTGTAGAATGCGTAAGCATTAGAGCGCTAGCCTAGAATTCTGGGACAAAGCGGCGCTCCTGGTGCAATCTCCCACAGGGAGGTGGCCGTGCAGGGGGGGAAAATTAACAATTAAAAACCCGTATAAGGAGGGATGCCAAA
Source organism: Bdellovibrionales bacterium (assembly GCA_965116155.1). GTDB lineage: Bacteria > Bdellovibrionota > Bdellovibrionia > Bdellovibrionales > UBA1609. The sequence continues at coordinate 915,353 of OZ220488.1, read as the reverse complement.
TGAAATTTTTTAAAAGCCTTTTGCCCACTATGGCTATGCTGGGCCTTGTGTTTTCTTTGGGTGCTTGCTCGGATAAGGACAAAAACGAAGCAGCCAGTACCCACTACACTATCGACCTAGATGGCGAAAGCCCCGTTTTGCCAGAATTTTTAAAAACAGGCGATACGGTTACTATTAACACAGAAGAAGACGGCGACGTAACGCTTAAGCTTGAAAACTGCGAAATGGACGGTGCAGATGAAGCATCTTCTTCTAAGGTCAAGGTCGAAGTGAGTGACGAAAAACGCACTTTTGGTGTGGATAAACTTGTAGAGCTCCCTAAAGGCTTGTGGCTTTGCGAAGCCGAGATGATAGATGGCTTCGGGATAGTAGGAGCCCACGTAAAAGGCCAAATGCATGTTGAAATCACAGTGTCTGAAGAAGACGCAGTAGAGGAAGATGCTGAAGAAGCCGAGGAAGCAAAAGAGGAAAAGCAAGAAAAAGTAGCAGGGGTTCAGAGAGACCCTTACTTTCATGGCGCTTTCCTCTTGCAGTAAGTGCGCAAGCATAAAAGTGCCAGCAATGCACCCGTGAAACTGAAAGTGCAGCCGCCTTGGCTAACGCCTGTGGGCTGCCAAGGTGGCAAACGCAGTCTTCGCGGGTGCATTGTGCACTAGACAGCTATCAACGCGCCGATAGCGAAGGGCCCCGAAGGGGTACGCAGCGTACACACCCTGATGGCCGTCCCTTTCAGGGACTATCAGGATGCCGCCGCTCTATCTCAGAGAATTTTCCTAGCACTCTGATTTATAACCACGAAACAACCTGCGCACTACGATTTTTTCGAATATTTTTGTGGATCCTAAAAAGATCAAGACACTTGTAATGAGGATCGACAAAGGCACCACCCCTACCATGCTGTTGTGCAGCCATTCTTTACCAGGCAAAGGGCTTTGCAAAGCCATAAGCGCCAACACGGCACAAGCCAAACCCCTTGGACCCATGGTGACAATAGTAAAAGCATCCTGCCGGCTAGTGTTTTTGGGATTAAAAAGCAGCACACAAGCCACTAGGCGCGTTATGTAAATCAGCACACACGTGGCCATGGCCATGCCCAAAGCAACCTGGTCTTTAAAATGCACAATAATACCCAGGTACAAAAAAAACAAACTCCGCAAAATCAAAGACACCTGCGCGAGCAGTATGTTGTCGAGCATGGTGTGGCTTTTTTGAAACGCCCAGGGGCTAAAGGGGGCGATTTTTTTAAACCACCCCGGCATGGTGCCTAAGTTTGCCAAGCCAAAACCAAAAGACAAAATACTTAAAGGTCCAGATAGATGCATAAGGTCTGTGATGCCATAAAGTATGATGGCCATGGACTCATTAGAAAACACAGGCGGCAGCTGCTTTTCGAACCGGTTTTGTGCCCCAGCCCATACATAAGACACCCCCAGCCCCAAAAGAACAGCCCTAAAGCTGTCAGGGCCCACGCGGCCGATTAAATGCTGCACATCAAAATGGCCTGCAGTAAAAGATTTTAAAAAAACCAAAAAAAACACCAACGATAAAACATCTGTAAAAGCAGACTCCAGACTGAGTATGGTTTTTGCCTTATGACCAATAGGCAGCACTTGAGCCATAGGAATCACCACGGCAGACGAGGTGCTGCCTATACCCACTCCAAATAACAAAGCTGTTTCAAAGCTTTGCAAAGCTACAAAACGTGCCAAAACAAAACCTGCAGCTCCCATTAACAAAAAGCTTACAATCGATAGCGCTAAAGACGCAGAGCCTGCCTCTAGGAGCTTTTTAATATTAAGGTTCAACCCACAGGCGTACAAAATGACAATAAGAGTAATTGTTGCCACAATATGACCCACCTGCCCAAGGTCCTGTACCTGCACAAGACCCAAAGCCTCAGGACCCAACAAAAACCCCACCAGCATGAGCACTAACACATCTGGGAGGCGGGTTTTTTCAAAAAACCAATTTAAAAAATGCCCGGCAAAAAACAATCCCCCCACACAGATCACCACAATAGACATACGCTCCCCTTTATTCCTTTTTAGCGACTGTGCTTTTACACACCCGCGCCACTACAATGCTAAGCTCATACAGTATCAACAAAGGCGCAAGCATAAAAAGCATACTAAAAATATCAGGCGGTGTAATAAACATGGCCAGCACACTTAACCCCACAATAGCGTAAGAGCGCTGCTGCTTAAGCCACGCATCATCAATGGCCCCAACAAAACTGAGCAAGCCCGCAGCAAGCGGGAGCTCAAAGGCTACGCCAAAAGCAAGATGTATACGTATAAAAAAGGGCAAATACTCCTTTAGGTTAATAAAAGGCTGGTACTCGACACCTCCAAACTGCATTAAAAACTTAAGCCCCATGGGGAAGGCCAACATATAACAAAACCCCACGCCTAGTAAAAACAGCACCCCCCCAAGCCCCACAAAAGCGAGTAGGGTTTTTTTTTCGTTTTTATACAGCCCAGGCGCAACAAAAGCCCACACGTGGAACAAACACGCCGGAAACACCAGCACCATGCCGCCAAAAAAACCCACCTGCATATGCGCTATAAATTTGTCCATAGGGTGCGTAAAAATTAATCCCCCTTGCAACGCCGTGCTCACAAATCCACTTAAGGGCGCTGTGCAAAACTCCAAAAGCTCCGAACTAAACACCAAGGCCAAGCCCATGCCACACGCAATAAACCCCGCCACATAAAGCACCCTGCGGCGTAGCTCTGCTATGTGCGAGAAAAAATTTTGCTGCATAAACTAGTCGTGACTGAAGTATGTTCTCCGGCTTCCGGCTGTCGCGTACTCATGCCCTATTAGGGTTTTAATACTGTATCTTAACGAGTACTACATTTTTGCGCCTTACTCAAAGCGCGCCAGAGTCAGCCGGAGAACATACTTCAGCACAAGGGGCTAACACGTAGAGCCTCTGCAAGGTAATTTTGCGCGCTAGACAGCTTCACTCAAAGCACCATAAACCCTGCAAATACAGAACCCACAATATCAACAAATTTAACAATAATTATAAAAGATTAGACAATACTTCAGTGTCGACAAACGAGTGCCCAGGTTGCGGGTATTTAGGGGGATTTTTTATTTGTAGCAGAGGCGCTTGGATTTTTGGGTTTTATGTCTAAATCCGGCTCTAAAGATCGGGTTGTAGGAGGCTCTTGCAACGAACCTCGCACCTGCGCAGTAATATCACGCCACTGGTTAAGGGTTTGGCTAAGGGCGCGGGCCACTTGAGGCAGTTTATCTGGCCCCAACACAATAAGGACAATGGCAAATAGCAAAAACAGCTCTAAAGGCCCAGCATTAAACATCACTACAGGCCCAGCATTTTTTTAATACCACGCACTACGCGCTTTAGTCCCGTAGCTTGAGCGGGCTTTTGCGATCGGCTGCGTTTGTAAGAGGGCGCAGATCTGTCGCGGCGCGAAGGTTTAAAATCCTGCGCCCGTTTGTCTTGGTGCTTCTTGTAAGGCCTTTTGCGCGAGCCATAAGGACGTGCCGCGCTACCAGTGCTTGCGTGCGCGGCCCTGCTGCCGCGATAGCTGTTTTTAGCCCCGCCTCTTGTGCCGCCTCTTGGGCTGCGTCTTTCGCTGTCTCTGCCTTCGTGGTCTTTGCTAAATGTGCGCGTTCGCCTGGGGCCGCGGCGTGTAGGGCGGTCTTGCCCGCTGGCACTTACGGGCCGGGGTTTAGCGCTCTCAAAGCGCAGGGGCTTGATATCGGTTATGATTTCATCATCCTCTAACCAGCAGGAGGGGATTTTTTTGTCGGTGTAGCTCTCAATGCGCTTTAAAGCGTCCACATCTTTGTGGCTGACCAGCGAGTGCGCGCAGCCCACCTTGCCCGCTCGCCCCGTGCGCCCTATACGGTGCACATAGTTGGCAGGGTCGTCGGGCAAGTCGTAGTTAATGACCATGTCTACACCTGTGATGTCTAAACCTCGTGCAGCCACATCAGTGGCTACTAGCACCTGGCAGTGGGTTTCGCTTTTCCTAAAGCTCGACATAACCTTTTGGCGTTGCGCTTGTGACAACAGGCTCGAAATCCCCATGGCGGCTACTTTATTGGCTTTTAAAAAGTGACTCAGGCGCTCAATGCTATATTTAAAATTAGCAAACACTATCACCTGCTGGGGTTTGTGTTTTTTAATAAGCGACAGCAAGTAGTTGGGTTTTTCCTCATGCCCCACATGGAACAGGTCGTCCTCTACGTTTTCGGTTTTAAGGCTTTCGGTGCTAAGGTCTATCTCTATGGGGTTAGATCCAAATTCATAAGCCACCCGGAGGGTTTCAAAGTTGGCCGTGGCTCCTAAAAGAATGAGCTGCCTTTTGCGCGGGATGCGTTCTAGTATAAAGCAAATATCGTCCCTAAAGCCGAGATCGAACATTTGGTCGGCTTCGTCAAACACCACGGCGCGTACGCAGTTTAGGTTGAGGCAATGCTCTTTATACAGGTCAATCAGGCGGCCAGGTGTGGCAATGACAAAGTCACTATGCTGTTTGAGGGCCTGTTTTTGATCTTCGTAACCCACGCCGCCATAAATGACACACGAGCTAAGCTTTGTATGTGCGCTGAGCTGCTTGGCATTGGTATAAACCTGCTCCGCCAGCTCGCGTGTGGGGACTAAAATAAGCACAAAATGCGACGCGCGCCACGACTCAAACGCTAAGGTGCTAGGGGCGTTTGTGCCTTGTGTAGGCACAGGCTCCTTATTTGAGGGGCTTTTTTTGAGCTGGTTGCTTTCTTTCGATAGCAGAACCCGGTCCATAAGGGGGGTTAAAAAGGCAGCCGTTTTGCCTGTGCCCGTTTGCGCCAGGCCAGAAAGGTCTTTACCCTGCCGCACAAGGGGGATGCAGTTTTTTTGCACGGGGGTGCATTCTGAAAATCCACAATCTTCCACACCCTTAAGGAGCAGGGGGTGGATCTGCAGTTGGTCAAATCGCATGTAGGGTCTCACAAAACTAGTGGCACAAGCCTCCAGTGCTGCCACTGTACTTTACAAGGGCTCAAAAATGCAAGGGCGCGCTGCCCTGCACTTGACGGGCCCACTGTAATGTATAAATGTATATAGGACTATGTAGGTAAGAGGGGTGTCAAAGTGGGTCGCTGCTACCTGGTGGGGTGTCGGCGCCACCAAAAGATTCGTACAAGAAACCATCACAAGCAATTATGGGGGATAAAAAGGTGTTAAAACGGGGTTTTGTTTTTTGGGGCTTGGCCTGGCTTTTGGGAGGCATTTTTGGGAGCGGGACGCTTTGGGCGTTAGAGATAGAGCACTCGCCAGAAGTGGCCTTTGAGTATTTAAACGAAGTATCCGATCAAAAAACGCCCCCTAGTTTTACGACGGGCTTTTATTGGACATCGCGTTTTAAGCAAAACGAGCTCGTGGGTCGCATTAAGTTGGTGCACAAAAACGTGTGGTCCAATCTGTGGCGCACAGACACTGGGCATGCGTGGCGGTATGGCGCGATGCCTCAAGGCCGTATGGGCAGGTGGTATGGATCGCTAGCTGTGACGGAGGCCTTAGCTGCATGGCACATCAGTGACACCACCCGTTTTGTGATCGGCCGTGAGGAGCTTACCTTAGGTAACGGCAAGCATGTATCTGCGGATTCGGGCGCGGATTTTTTGCCGCGCGCCTTTGATGGCATGAGCCTTAGCACGTCTCCTTGGGATGGTATGTGGCTCACGGCATTTTATTATGTGCGCGACAGCAAGCCTAAAGGGCGCCGCCATTTGGCGCACTATCACCACCATCATCGTCATCACCGCTGCCATCACCATGGTCATCGTCCTTGTCGCCATCGCAAGCAGCCTGATGCCAAGCAACCTGATGGCGCCAAGCAACCTGATGGCGCCAAGCAGCCCGATCAAAAACCCGATCCAGTGGAGGGCGAGAGCGCCAAAGACTCTAAAAAACCCAAAGCTGTTAAAAAGTATGCTGCTGCCTACAAGCACTTGCATGGTTTAAAAATTGTGGGGGTGAACGCGGACATTAAATTGGGCGATAGCAAATGGATGCCAGAGTTTAATGTGCAAGCTATGCAGGTGAGGTTTAAGGTTAAAAAGCTCCAGCACCACTACCATCGTCATCACCGAGGGGGGCGTCGTGGGTCAAGAGGGGAGCGGCCTATTGGGGGCCCGGTGGAGCCTGTGCCAGCGCCAGCGCCTGCACCTGGGCCAGAAAAGCCAGAAAGCCCCGATACCAAGCCTGACACTCCTGCGCCTGGTGTGCGCGTGGGCACTCGGTTGCCTGTGCCGCCTGTGCGTTCGGGTGATGCTGTACGGAGGCCTGTGCGCAAGTCTGGCAAAAAGGACGTGCGTCGCGGCAAGAGGCGTATGGTGTCTGTGGTGCCCCATGGAAAATCGGGCAGTAACTTGCGCTTTGCGGCTACTATGAGCGGGGATGCGGATGTTTTTTACTACGATGTTACGGGTGTGTATGCCACTCCGGGCGCGGGCTTGTGGGGACGGGGTTCTCATATGCTGGATGTGATGATGGGCACTAAGGCTCGGGATTTTAAATTCTGGGCGGGTTATCATAGGGACTCTGAGTATTACGATGCTTTTTTCTACGACACTTATAGCAATGCGGGCTATGGGGGCTTTATACGTTGGGGCCATGGTTTGCAGTATTGGCAGTTGGGGGCGTCGACGGAGTTTAGTAATCTCGAGCTAGGGGTGCAGACATTTATGTATGGGCGCAGGCCTTCTAGGGCGGGGCATTCTATGCCGGGCAAGGGCCGGGTGTGGGACTTTACTGCGGATGTGGATTTTACGCCTAATGTGAGTGCGTCTGTCAGGTACAGCCTGCATGCGCCTTACCGGGCCAAGTCTCTCACCCACCAAGTTTACACCTACGTTAATATGCTGTTTTAAAAGACTAGCCCAATCACCTTGAGCTCTTGAGTGCAGCCTGCGTAACATAAAAGTGTTAGCCACATGCTCTGGGATTAAGCGCCATCTCTAGTGCAGCCCCGGGCGGCCCGCCCGTTTTGCGTTATTTTTACACGCTGGATAGCGTGGAGGTTTTTTGTATGTAGAATGTGTAAGCATTAGAGCGCTAGCCTAAAAATTCTGGGACAAAGCGGCGCTCCTGGTGCAACCTCTCATAGGGAGGCGGCCGCGACAGGAGCAAGCGTCCCGCAGAATTTTGGGCGGCCTATAAGGCTTTTATGGCCGTGCAGGGGGAAAAAATTAAAAATCAAAAACCCGTATAAGGAGGGATGCCAAATGAAATTTTTTAAAAGCCTTTTGCCCACTATGGCTATGCTGGGCCTTGTGCTTTCTTTGGGTGCTTGCTCGGATAAGGACAAAAACGAAGCAGCCAGTACCCACTACACCATCGACCTAGATAGCGAAAACCCCGTATTGCCAGAATATTTAAAAACCGGCGACACGATTACTATCGAAAATGCAAACGGCACTGTGCAACTGAAGCTTAAATGCCAGGCGGAAAGCAGTACCCTCATAGGATCACAAGAGGAAAAATCCTCTGCCTTGTCTGTAAAGGTAAGTGACGACAAACGCACCTTTGGCGTAGATAAGCTTGTCAGCCTCCCTGAAGGTTTGTGGATTTGTGAAGCATCAGTAGGCAAAAAACATGGCTACCAATTTACAACACAAGCAGAAGCAGCCGAAATGCATGTTGAAATCATAGCTATGGAAGAAGACGTAGCAGAGGAAGACGAAGCAGAGGACGTAGCAGAAGAAGCTGCTCCAGAGACTGATGAAGTTGTCGTCGAAGAAGAAGTAGAGGTCAACTTCCCTAAAACTAAAAAACAATAAAATCATACACACACTCTCCCCACACTGGCAGTGTGGGGAGTATCTTTAATCTAAGAGCGCCCCTCACTAACAACTTATGCTGTTTGCGAGGGGGTGCTGGATGTACAGTAATCAAAATCAAGCGATACAAAAAACTTTGGTTCTCTTCGCGCGTACACTTTTTTATTTGGCCTGCCAGTTTTTAAGCACACGCACAACTGCTTCCCTGTCGCGGTAGTTTTCGTTTACTGCATAGTAAAGAGGTGTGTTGCCACGATTGTCTCGTACACTAGAGTCAGCACCGGCTTTGAGTAGAGCTTCCACAGTTTTGCTGTTGCAATGGCGTGCAGCCGAGTGAAGAGCCGTCCAGTCATTTGAGTCTTTTAAGTTGGGGTCAGCGCCAGCTTCAAGCAGCAAGCGTACATTAAACGCTTCAACTCCATCTTCCTCTAGATAACAGCCCCATGCCGCACGCATTAGAGGTGAGAGGCCTGCATCATTTTGTGCATTGAGATCAGAGCCAGCTACGACCAGCAGTTGCACTACAGCTGTCGCGCCGCCCTTGGCCCTTCGGTTAAGAGGCGTTTGGCCGTGACCATTTCGCGCATGGATGTTTGCGCCAGCAGAAAGTAAAGCTGCTGCTATTTCAGGCTGTGTTGCCATGTGAAGGGGCGTGTGTCCCCCACAGTGAGCTTCTAGTGTGTCCGGTATATTAGGGTCAGCGCCAGCTACTAGCAAAAGCCTTACCACATCCACTCCTCGCCCTTGCTCTACTGCCCTATAAAGAGGCGTTATGCCTTCTCGGTTTCGAACATTAGGTTTGGCCCCAGCCCTAAGCAACATTGTCACAGCTGCTGCAGCTCTCGCATAGTGAAGGGGTGTTTCGCCTATGTCATCTTTTGCATTAGGGTCAACACCGTAGTCAACATACGTGAGCAAGAGCTGCATAACACGCGTACCAGGGGCCAACCCCGCATAATGCAGAGGCGTTGTGCCTCCATAACCTTTTGCGCTGGGGTTAGCGCCCGCTTTAAGCAAAATACGTGCAATCTCAATGGTGTTGAACTTCGCGGCATTGTGCAGGGGCGTGCCGTTCCATTCATCGCGTATATGAACGCTGGCACCCATGCTGAGCAGGATCTTTGCAGTCTGCAAAGAGCCGTTGCTTGCCGTCACGTGCAAGGGTGTGTGGCTCCATGCTTTGTCTTGTATGTTGGGATCTGCCCCAGCTTTAAGCAAAACCTCCGCAATTTCAAAAAAGTCGTGTTCGGCGGCTTTGTGAAGAAGCGCCTCACCGTGCTTATCGTATGCATCGGGGTTGGCCCCTCGTTTGAGCAAATTTTTTACTTCGGCTATGTCGCCCCTTGATACTGCATTTTGCAGCAAAAGGTTCAAGCGCTTAGAGTCTGTCTCGCCCCCCAACGCTTGAACACCAGGCGCAACCTCTTGAGCAACTAGATTCGCCGCGAACCCATCGGTGCCCATAAGGCCCATCAAAACCGAACATAACAAACCCGTAGCAAATTGCGTGATATGTTTCATTTGTCCCCCCATTAAAGTGAATTTAATTGTATCCATTTATACACTCTACAAAAACGATACAAGGGAAGGGAACTTAGGTTTTTATGACACGCCGCGCGAGGCTTTGGCGGCAGTCTGGTCGCCTTGGGCTTAGAGATCGTCCAAGATATCCATGATGTTAAGCCAATCTGGCAGGTCAGGTCACGCCTAGGTTGATTGCAACTCACTCAATCCGGACGCAGGCGTGGCTATTTTCCTCAGTTTATATAAACCGCACTTGCGGGTACGGGCTTAGACCTAACCTGCAGGGCCGTAGATGCCGTATAGGTCGGAAAATGCCATGTGGGACGCTTATCTTCCTGATGGCCGCCCCTCACAAGGGCTATCAGGAAGATGCGCTTAGTCCCATGGCATTTTCCTAGCGCTTTAATTAGCGCTGTAAAAAACTCTTAACACACAAGTTGGTGTATTCAGGAAAATCGATGTGGCTGCAGTGAGTGGCGTAGGGAAAAATCGACAGCTTTGAACCGGGTATTTTTTTGTGCATGTCCCTTTGGTACGAAAGAGGCGTCACCCTGTCCCGGGCTCCACCAATAATCAAACAGGGTTTGTCGATTTGAGGTAATACATGGCGCTTATCGCAATCGAGCATATTTTGAAACAGCACCAAAAAGCTGTCCAAGTCCATGTGGGCTATGCCTTTAAGATAAATTTCAATATCCTTCAGAGGACTAAGCATAAGATTAAATCCCCCACCCAGCCCCGTTACGGCTAAGCCCAAAGGTTTAAAACCCGTAAGTTTGTGCCAGAGCTTTTGGGTGGTGCTAGGCGCCGCCATATGCGCCTGCTTAATAAACTCAAACGCCTTGGCCATATAACCCGTGCCAAGGCGATCTAGTGGGTTAGAGACAAAGCCATTTATAAACACTATGTGGGTTATATTAAAGTGCTCAGATGCGTTTTTCGTGCCATACGTATCAAAAAAATGCGCAACAACCTGTGCACCAAAGCTGTGCCCCCAGAGCTGCGCCGCGGGAACCTGAAGCTCCTGCAGCAATAAATACACATCCTTGCAGATAGCCTCTATGCTAATTTGCGCCGGGTCTTGGGGTATGGAGCTTTTAAAGTGCGCTCTGTAGTCAAAGCTAATCACCCGGTGCGTTTTAGAAAAATACTCCACCTGGTGCACCCAGTGGTTAATAGGAGAGCCAATGCCCGGAAACAGCACAATATAATCCCCCCCTTCTCCCCGCAGCTCGTAGTAGATACGGGTTTTATCAAAACTTTCAAAATGGCCATTTTGCCTGGGTATGGTTTTGAAGGCTGTGGGTTTAGGCTTTGGGGGTTTAGGCTCTGGCATGGGCAATGTTTATTTTATTACTCCACCACAATGTGGGTGAAAGCTCCTATTTGTATGCGGTCGCCTCGTTTAAGCAGCTGCTCGCTTTGCTTTTTTTGGTTCAGCAGCACCTGCTCAGGGTGCTGGGTTTTAAATAGCACACCTTTAGGATGCGGCAATAGCTCAAAACATGTATCGGGGCTTAAGGGCTCGCAGATGACTAGGTCTGGGCTACTGCGTCCTACCACCCTGGGAGCATAGCTAATAAGCCATTTGCAGCCCTTTTGCTGCCCGCTTTCAAAGCTCAAAGTCCTAGGAGGGCGCAGGGCTTCGAGTGCCAAGTTGCCGTCTTGCAGGTTAAAAATTTCGTGCTGTATCCACTCTAGGCCTTGGTTAATATAGCGCCGCAGTTGGTCCTGGGAAGGCATGGGGCCGAAAGGGGGACTTAATTTTTGCGCAGCCTGAGGCGCGGGGGTGGTGGAAAGCTTTTTAGGGTCTGGCACCACCTTGGTAGTAAACAGCGTGCTGCCAAGGCTAAACAGCGTGTGGGCCTCCAGCCTCAGGCGCTGGACCTTTTTGCGCTTATGCCACACCCCATTAGAAGAGTTAAGGTCCACCAGATACCAGCCCTGCGGAGTGCTCTCGACCCGGGCATGCTTTTGCGAAATACGGGGGTCTTTTAGAAAAAACCCCTTGCGTCTACGTCCTATAATGTAATTGTGTGTAAGCCTAAGGCTTTGGCCACTTTGAGGGCCTGTGAGCACTTCAATAAGCAGTTGGGGTGGCGTAGGCTTGGGGCTCGGCATAGCCTTTGTAGTATAAGCATGGGCGGGGTGGCTTGTCTTGCTCTGCAGTACTGTGCTAGCTTGCCTATGTTGTGCTGCTGTGTTGTGTTGCTGCTTTGTGTTTTTTTGGGGGCGCGGTGGCACGCCCCGCGGCGCGTAAGGCCTACGTGTAAGGCCCAAAATAACAAAACCTTAAAATAACAAACGGAAGCCCTATGATAGAAATTAAAGTAGAAAAACCCCTCAGGTTTTATGAAGGCGTTATTATCTTACGCCCAACCCTTACGGAGTCTGAGGCTAGGGAGCTTTTGCAAAAATACCGTGTGCAGGTGGTAGAAGCCGGGGGTGATCTGCGCTACGTAGAGACCTGGGGCAAAAGAAGACTCGCTAACCCCATTAAAAAACTGCAAACCGGTTTGTATTTTCACTTGATGTTTGAGGCAGGCTCGGATTGCGTAAAAGAGCTAGAGCGCAGCTTGCGCATAAACGAAAAAGTGTTAAGATTTTATCACCAAAAACTGTCTTCTAAAAAGAGCCTCGAGGACCATATGCTGGGCTTTAAAAAAACCCTAGAGCTCTCGGCTCAGGCCATGAAGGAGCGTGACGCTAAGTTTAAGGCCAGGCGGGAGCAAAGGCGGCATTAGGCTGTAAATACAAAGGGCGCTGTAAACACAAAGGGTTTTGGTATGCCAATAAATGTGCTTTTAAAACAAGATATTAGAAACCTCGGCCGCGCGGGAGAGCACGCAAAGGTAAAGCCTGGCTATGCGCGCAATTATTTGTTCCCCAAAGGCTTAGCAATAGCCCTGGGGGCTAAGGGCGAGCAGCATTTGAAGCACTTGCAATTTGTGGCAGATGCCAAAGCTAAAAAGGCCAAAACCTTACGCCAGAGCCAGGCAGAAAAACTAAGCGGTCAAGAGCTGCATTTTAAACGCGCTGCCACAAAGGAGGGCAAGCTCTTTGGCTCTGTGGGCGTGAAGGATGTGCTAAAGGCCTTGGATGCGCTGGGCTTTGCGCTCGACAAAAAGCAGCTCTCTATCACAGAGCCTTTGAAGCAGGCAGGGGAGCATGAATTGCGCGTGCGTTGGGACAAAGAGGCAGAGTCTGTGGTGCGCATTGTTATAGAGCCCGAAGCTGCTACAGCGGCTGAAAATACGGCCTCGGTATTTGATGCGCCCGACCCCGAGCCCGACCCCGAAGCCGAAGAAGAGACCGAGGAGAAGGCAGTGGAGCCTGAGGAGACAGCGCAAGCATCAGAGCGCTAGCAAAACAAACTTGGCCAGTGGACTTCCCCAAATTTCATGGGCACTTTTATGCTTACGCACTTTGTGCGATTTTTAGGCACAAGGCGACCAGATTTGCTTAAGTGAGTGTGGCAGCTTAGATCACGCCTAAGTTTACTGCGACCAAGCTTGCCCGGTCGCAGGCGGCACTGCCCCTCTAAATTTACATAAATCGTACTTGCGTGTACGGGCTTAGATCTAAGCTGCAGGGCCATAGAAGCCTTATAGGCCGCGAAATTCTCTGTGGGACGCTTGGTCCGTAAGGATTAGAGTGCTAGCCACATGCTCTGGGCCAAGCGCAGTCTGCCTGATAGTCCCTGCAAGGGACGACCATCAGGTAGACAAGTGCCCCACAGAACATGTGGCGGCCTATAAGGCTACCATCGCGGGCGCACCCTTTCAGGGTGCTGCTCTCGCGCCGCCGCTTATCCCAGAGAATTTCGCTAGCGCTCTAACTTATTCCGTACGTAGTTTTTTGAGTAGGCTGGGTTTTTCTAGAAGCTTGCCGGCTCCAAATACCACACAGCTAAGAGGTTTTTCTGCCATGGAAATCGGCAGCCCCGTATGCTCGCGCAAAAAGGCATCCATATTGGCCACCAGCGCGCCGCCTCCTGTAAGCACAATGCCGTTTTCAGCAATGTCCGAGGCGAGCTCGGGGGGGGTTTTTTCTAGAGCAATAGAAACCGCCTCGGCAATCTTGCTTAAAGGGTCGGCCAGCGCAGCATTGACCTGCGAGCTAGTGAGCTCAATAGCCTTGGGAGCTCCCGCTAAAAGGTCTCGCCCTTTTACTTCCATGACTTTTTCGTTTTGTTTCGATATGAGCGCGTTGCCGATGTTGATCTTTATAGACTCCGCCGTGCGCTCTCCTATCAGCAAATTAAACTTGCGCCGGGTGTAGTGGATAATGGCTTCGTCCATTTTATCCCCGCCCACCTTAATGCTTTTGCAGTACACAATGCCACCTAAGGCAATAACCGCTACCCCTGTTGTGCCCCCGCCCATATCTACAACCATAGAGCCTCGAGGCTCCAGTATGGGCAGGCCCGCACCCAGGGCTGCGGCCATGGGCTCTTCTATCAGATGTGCTTCGCGTGCGCCGGCTGCATGGGCTGCCTCGTTAACGGCCTTTTTTTCCACCTGCGTCACGCCAAAGGGCACACATATAATAATGCGGGGCCGTACGAAGCTTTTATGAAAGTTCCCCGCTTGCGAAATAAAATACTTCAGCATAGCAGTGGTGATTTCAAAGTCCGATATCACCCCGTCTTTTATGGGACGAATGGCCGCAATATTGCCCGGTGTACGGCCCAGCATCTCTTTGGCCTCTTTGCCCACGGCCAAAACTTTGTGCCGGGAGAGGCCGGTTTTTTTTTGCACCGCTACCACAGAGGGCTCGTCTAAAATCACCCCGTGTCCGTGTGCGTAAACCAAGGTGTTGGCTGTGCCAAGATCGATAGCAATTTCGTTAGAAAATCCAGAAATCAGTTTTTTTAAAAAATCCACTTCGAGGTGTCCTAATTTTAGATATTATTTATAGTAAAGCACAAATTAAGCCCCTAGCAAAATGCTTTTGCCCGCAGGTTTTCTATCTCTTGAGGTGCCTTGGGGCAATCATGGGTGAGGTTGTGTGCTCCTTGCTTTGTAATCAAAAGGTCGTCCTCTATGCGTATGCCAATGCCACGCATGTTTGCGGGAGCAGATTCATCCTGCAAAGGTATATATAGCCCAGGCTCTACAGTAAGGCACATGCCGGGCGCAAAGGGCGTGCTTTTGTCTCCCCTGAGGTTGGTTTTTTTTTGCGCAGGGGTTTGTTTTTTCGATGGCAGGCTCACGTCATGCACATCAAGGCCTAACCAATGCCCCACACCGTGGGGGTAGTATTTTTTGTAGAGCTCTTGTTCTATGGCTTCGTCTAAAGATGTGGTGAGGAGTTTTTCTTCTATCATCAGCTCGCTTAAGAGCCGCGCGGTTAGACTTTGCAGTTTTTCAAAACACATGCCCGGCGCCACATGGTTTAAAATTTGCCCTTGCACGCTAAGCACCCGCTCATAAAGGTGCCTGTGTACAGAAGAAAAACATTTGCCCACAGGGTAGCATCGGGTGATATCACCCGCGTAGTACTGGTACTCAGCACCAGCATCTACGAGCAGCATTTGGTCCTCTTGAAGGATTTGGTTATTTTGGGTGTAGTGGAGCACGCAGGCATTGGCACCGGATGCCACGATCGACCCATAGGCCTCACGGGCTGCGCCGTGACGCATAAATTCGTATATCAGCTTGCCGTGGAGCTCGCGCTCGTTCATGCCAGGGCGAACATATTGCATGAGAGCCGTATGCGCCATAGTGCTAATGCGGCAGGCCTTATCTAAGAGCTCTTGCTCGTGGGAGTCTTTTACCAAGCGCATAGGGCGCAAAAGATCGCCTGCATCCTGTGTGCTATGCGCTTCTTGCGAGGGTGGTAGGGCTTTCGCAACAGCACTGTGCAAGGCGGTATCCCGTGTAGGGGTGTAGTAGATATGGGTTTTGTCTTTTAGTATGCGGCTTAGCTGGTGTGGGAGCTCTTTTATGTCAAAACACTCATCGGGCTTAAAGTTTTTTAGTGCGCCTTTAACTCCATATAGCGGGCCCTGCCAGAGCTCTTGCACCGGGCCGCGCGTTTGCACAAACAGGCAGCGCCGGCTGTTGGTCATAACAAACAGGCTCTTGGGTTCCTCAATACCAACCAGGTACAGCATGTTCGAATCTGGCCGGTACGGGTGGTTAACGTCGCTATTACGCACCAGCTCGGGGTGGGCGGCAATTATTAACGCCTCCTTGCTGCTCAGCTTTTTTTGTAAGCCAGCTTGGCGCTTTAGGCGTGCGGTTATGTCTGGAGATGTTGTTGGGGGGGGTGTTGTCATTGGGGCTTTCGTTGTAACATGCTTTGGGTTTAGAGGGGTAGGGGTAGGTTTTTTGTTTGACTCGTTTGTGTTTTTGGATTTAGCTGTTTTTGGCTCTGACTGTTTTTTTACGGTTGTTTTTTTCTGGCTGTTTTTTGGTATAGGCGGCACAGGGTGGGCTTGCAAGTTTTAAGAGGTGTTTAGAATGGATGTACTGCTGTGCGTGTAGGTGTGAAGGATATGCTAGAAGCCGGGGTCCATTTTGGGCACCAAACCAGCCGCTGGAACCCTTGTATGCGGCCTTATATTTTTGAAGACCGGGGCGGCATACACATTATTAACCTACAAAAATCCTGTGCCTATGCCCTGCGCGCGGCTCGGTTTGTGCAATCTGTTGCGGCCTCTGGGGGGCGCATGGTGATGGTGGGGACCAAGCAGCAGGCGGTTGAGCCTGTGACCGAGGCGGCTCAGCTGTGCGGACAGTTTTATGTGACCAAAAGATGGCTGGGGGGGATGCTGACCAATTTCCAGACCATCGAGCAAAGCATAAGCCGGCTTAAAAAAATCGATCAAATGGAAGAAACAGGCCAATTGGCGCTTTACTCTAAAAAAGAGCGCGCCCGTATTGCTAAAGACAAAGAGCGTCTAGAGAGCTTTTTGGGCGGCATAAAAGAGATGAAAAAACCGCCCCAGGTTATGTTTGTAGTAGACCTGGTTAAGGAGCGCATCGCAGTGCTCGAGGCAAGGCGCTTGGGTGTGCCGGTTGTGGGCTTGGCAGATACCAACGTAGACCCTAATTTGGTGGACTACCCCATACCTTCGAACGATGACGCATCGCGCTCTATACGCTTGTTTTCTCAAATGGTGGCGCAGGCTTTTGTTAAGGGAGCGGAGCAGTGGCAAGAGAAATTGCGGCAAGACGAGGTGGCGCGCCGGGAGGGCTCTGATGCAGTACGGGCAACCGATAAGGCTGCGGCGACGGGTGCCAAGGTGCAGACAGCCACAGGCGGTGTGGAGGTTGTAAAAGTGTCGCCCAAGGGGCGCAAACTGGTTGCAGCGGGCTTGGCAGAAGAGGTGGAGATGGCAAAAGAGCTAGAAGAACGCGTGACCAATAGTGATGAGGCCGTGTCGGTTGTTGACACGGCAAAAACAGACGAATGATTCGGATGCTGGGAGGTATGTGAGCGATGGCTGAGGCGCGGGTAGATGCGGAGTCGGTGAAGGAGTTGCGGCACAAGACGGGTGCAGCAATGATGGACTGCAAGAGGGCTCTTGAGGCGAGCGAGGGGGATTTTGGGCGCGCTGTAGACTGGTTAAAGCGCAAGGGTGCGGCTAAGGCGGTTAAAAAGATGGGGCGAGAGGCAAGCGAGGGTGTGGTGCATTCGTATGTGCATTCGGGCCGTGTGGGTGTGATGCTGGAGGTGAATTCGGAGACAGATTTTGTGGCACGCAATCCGGAATTTAAGGAGTTTGTGCAGAATGTGGCTTTGCATATTGCGGCTATGGGGCCGGAGTTTGTGGAGATGAGTGAGATGCCTCAGGAGCGTGTGGAGGCGGAAAAAAAGATCCTCAAAGGGCAGAATTTAGACAAAGGTAAAAAGCCAGAAATTGTGGATAAAATTGTGGAGGGCCAGATTAAAAAATGGGCCTCAGAGCTTTGTTTGATGGATCAAAAGTACGTTAAAGACCCTGCGCAGACTGTGCGGTCTTATGTGCAGTCTATGGTGGCGCGTGTGGGGGAGAACATCGTAGTGCGCCGTTTTGTGCGTTGGGAGTTGGGCGAGAGTGCGTAAGCATAAAAGTGGCCTCTTGAAATCTTGGGGCTAGCGCTTTAAGGGTTTTTTGTGAAATATAAGCGTGTGCTACTTAAGATCAGTGGTGAGGCTTTGGCTGGCCCTGAGGCTTTTGGGGTGCATGCGCCTACTTTAGAGACGGTGGCAGCGGGCATTAAGCGCGTTCATAGTGAGGGCGTGGGCTTGGGTGTCGTGGTGGGCGGGGGGAATATATTTAGAGGCAAGCAGGCAAAGGAGCTTTGTTTAGAGAGGGCCAGTGGGGATTATATGGGCATGCTGGCCACTTGCATTAATGGCGTGGCTTTGCAGGAGGCTTTGGAGGCCAAGGGGGTTCAGACACGGCTGCAGACGGCTTTGACTATGATCGAAGTTGGGGAGGCCTATATTAGGCGCCGGGCTTTGCGGCATTTAGAAAAAAAGCGCGTGGTGATTTTTGCGGCAGGTACGGGGAATCCGTATTTTACGACAGACACTGCTGCGGCCTTGAGGGCTTTGGAGATCAAGGCTGAGGTTTTATTAAAGGCCACACAGGTTGAGGGAATTTATACAGGGGATCCTAAGCGTCAAAAGGGCGCGCGGCTACTGAAGCGCATTAGTTATATGGATGTGTTGCAGAGGGGCTTGCAGGTGATGGATTCTACCGCTGTAAGTATGTGTATGGACAACCAGCTGCCGATTTTGGCTTTTAATTTGAGTGCGCGGGATAGCTTGTACCGGGTGGTGCGGGGTGAGAACCTGGGGACGTATGTGGGCAATATAGAGGGCGATGGGACGGTGGCTATTAATAAGAGCAAGGAGGGGTGATGGATGTAGCGGAATTTATGGGGGAGCTTAAAAAGAGCACATCGCGTGCTATGGAAAAACATGTGCAGAGCCTGGAGGAGGGCTTGCAGAAGATGCGGGCTGGGGTGGCGCATGTGGATATGTTAGGCAGCGTCCGGGTGGAGAGCTATGGTCAGCTGGTGCCTTTGAACCAGGTGGCCACGGTGTCGTGTCCTGATGCAAGGAGTTTTTTAATTTCCCCTTGGGACGCGGCTAATCTTAAACCTATTGAGGCGGGTATTGTAAGAAGCAATTTGGGTTTGGCGCCGCAGAGTGATGGCCGGGTGATTAGGCTTAAGGTGCCGCTGTTAAGCGACGAGCGGCGCCAGGATTTGGTAAAGGTGCTGCGCAAAACTTTAGAGCAGTCTCGTGTTGCGGTGCGTGGGGAGCGGCGCCAGGTTAATGAGCTTTTAAAGCAGAAGCAAAAAAGCAAAGAGATCAGTGAGGATGC
Organism: Bdellovibrionales bacterium; assembly: GCA_965116155.1. Lineage (GTDB taxonomy): Bacteria > Bdellovibrionota > Bdellovibrionia > Bdellovibrionales > UBA1609. The sequence continues at coordinate 896,698 of OZ220488.1, read as the reverse complement.
TCAAAAAATGGCTCAAGAGGATGTGCAAAAAATCACGAGCGACTTTGTGGCACGTATCGACCAACTGGGTTCCAAAAAAGAAGCTGAATTACTAAATAAAGACTAGCCACAGCACAAGGGTTCATCCATTGCGCCTACAGCGCAATGATCCCGTATTTTCGTTTTACATAATGCCTGCCTGGCAGGCCCGTAGGGCCGGTACCAGGCGGGCCAATAACAGCACTTAATCTTGCGAATATTGGGCGACTGTTCTCAGCTTTGTAAGCAAGTGGCGCAAGTTGAAGTTCAAGTCGCCTGGGCCTGGCAAGATGTTCCAAGGGCGTAACCAGCGTCCACTTTTGCAGGAGGCATGGGCTGCATCGTCATCTAGGTCAAATCCGCAGTCTTTCTGTATTTGAAGTATCAATGCTAATAACTCAACGTGTGTAGCGCCACGCGCCATAAGCTGCAGCATTGCTGTTTGGCCAGGGTTTCCTGATACGTAGCCACGAGTCAAGCCATGGGAGGCCTGAGCACGTATGCACTCGATACCTTTTTCATTACCTGTTTCCTTATAATACTGCTCAGCCTCTGCAAGGTTAGATATTCTTCCCGCGGCAGCCTGCCACCGGCCTCTTGCGTCTGCATGCCACTCTTCGGCACTTTTAATAATTGCAATGTCTGTTTGCAGCATCCCTGCTGCGCACTTTATGTTAGTGGAATCAGTGGCAGATAGAAAACCCGCCAAACCCTCAGCCTGCTCTGTTGTGATGTCTCCACCTCGGTACTGCGAGTATACAATGTCCACCATGTCGCGCATCATAGGGTCAGGGCGCTCTAGGGTTAAGGTTTTCAAAGCTATTAAAATGCTGGCATCTTCGGCCCACTCAGGGTGCTGGTACAGCACTGCTAAAGCCTCTGTGCTATTTATGTCTGAGCGGCTTTTTAAGGCGCGTACAATCTCTTGTGCCAGGGGAGATTTTTTCCAATGCTTTTCGCCACTGGGGCTCTCGCCTGACTCCCCCATGGCCGCTGTGACCCCAAACCCCAAAGCGTAAACCAATACAGTGAAGCAAAATTTTCTCATCACGTACCTCCTCACAAGAAATGTTGTTTAAAAAGCCAAGCGCACGGCCCCTTTTTAAAGGAAAATGAAAGGAAAGAGAAGGCATTGTTTTTTGACGCGTGTGGCTGTGCCGAGTACATTATTAATAATATGTTTTCGGAAAAGATTTTTAGAAAGTACGACATACGTGGGGTGGTGCATAAAGAGTTCTACACGGACTTTGCCTTTGCCCTGGGCCAGGCCGTAGTAAAAGCCATACAAGACACCCGGGGGCCAGACTGGCCCGTTAAAATCTGCATAGGCTTTGATGCTCGCCACACCAGTCGCCCTCTGGCCGAAGCTGTGGCCCAGGGTGTTATAAAAAGCGGCGCCGATGCTTACTTTTTGGGTCTTGTGACATCGCCCCTTAATTACTATGCAACTTTTAACCTTGCAGGTGCTCCCGATGGCGTTATGGTAACAGGTTCGCACAACCCGCCGGAGTATAACGGTTTTAAAGTTTCTATGGATAAAAAGAGCCTCTTTGGCGGCCAGGTGCAAAAGTTAAAGCAAATTATTCTGCAAAAAGATTTCCCCCAGCCTAGGCAAGAGGGCCGGTTGATTCACAAAGACATCAGGCCCCAATACGTGCAGCGTTATGTTAAAGAGTTTGGCGATTTATCGGGTGTGCCTGTGGTGGTGGATTGTGGCAATGGAGCCGCGGGCTCGGTGGTGCGCAGTTTGTACGATGCCTTAAAAGTAGAGGCTACGTATATGTTTGAAAAACCCGACGGTGATTTCCCTAACCATCACCCTGACCCCAGTGTGCCAGAAAATTTGCAATCCCTTATGCAAGAGGTGTTAAAGCAAGGCGCTGCTATGGGTATTGCTTTCGATGGAGACGCTGATCGCATTGGAGTGGTGGACGAACAAGGCCGCGCCTTGCCCAACGATCACCTTATGAGCATTTACGCTCGGCAGGTTTTGCAACAAAACCCCGGCGCAACCGTGGTGGGAGATGTCAAATGCTCAGACACCCTGTTTGATACTATTAAGCAATGTGGCGGCAAGCCTCTGATGTGGACAACGGGCTGCAGTATCGTGCGCGACAAAGTGCGCACTACGGGCGCGGCCTTAGGTGGCGAGTTAAGTGGGCATGTGTTTTTTGCAGACCGCAATTACGGTTTTGATGACGGGCTTTACGCGGGCTTGAGGCTGTTAGAGATTGTAAAATCCTCTGGCGGCAAGGGTGTAAGCGGTTTGCTTAAAAACTTGCCCCAGCGCTTTAGCACTAAGGAGATCCGTGTGCCTTTGCCTGATAGGCTTAGGCCCCATATTATTGGTCGTGTAAAAGAGCATGTGCTAAAGCAAGCGAGGCACACGGATATTAACGAGATAGATGGCTTGAGGGTCACTTACGAGCGCGGCTGGGCTCTGGTGCGCCTATCGCACACAGAGCCGCATATTACTATGAGGTTTGAATTTAGTACCCAGGCCGAGTTGCATAAAATTCAAAACGAGTACCAAAAGTTATTGGGTGGTTTTTTGGGCTTTTTGGAGGTAGGCTAGGCCGATGGCAGGTGATAACAAAGAGCTAGCTCCGGGTCAAATGGCGCCGGACTTTACTTTGCTTAACGACCGCAATGAGCCCGTGCGGCTTAAAAACTTTAGGGGCGAAAAAAATGTACTACTGTATTTTTACCCCAAGGCTATGACACCTGGTTGCACGGTGCAGGCCTGCTCGGTGCGAGACAGCTGGCAAGACTTTGCCAAGTTCGAGACGGTGGTTTTTGGTGTGAGTGCAGACCCTGTTAAAAGCCTGCAAAAATTTGTAAGCAAAAAAGATTTAAACTTTAGCCTGCTGTCGGACTCTAAAAAAACGGTTTCTAAGACTTATGGAGCGATTTCTATGATAGGCACGGTGGCACGGCATACTTTTGTTATCGGCAAAGACGGGCGCATTAAGCTTGTTATGCGCAAAGTGAGTACAAAAAACCACCACCAAGATGTTTTGGAGTTTATAAAGGAAAACCTCCATTGAAAGCAACAGCGAAAACCACAACGAAACAACAGGCAAAAAAATGCGCGCACATATTGTTAGGCGCCGTGGTGTTAAGCGTGGTTTTGGGTGCTGCTGCTTATGCCAAGATTGTAGAGAGGGTAGAGGCGGTTTTTAATAGCCAAGCCATTACTAAAACCTATGTAGACTCTTACCGTGCACGTTTGGGTTCGGGTCTTATGTTAGACGACAATCTGTTGCAATTAACGACAGCGCAGAGTTTAAAAAAAAGCCGCAAAAATTTGTTAGAGTTTATTATTAACGAGCATGTACTGGATGCTGCTGCTGTAGCAGGCGGCGCCCATGTGTCGCGTACTCAGGCCGAGCAAGAGATGCAGCGTTTGCTTAGCCAAAACAACAGCTCGCAGCAAGAGCTTAAGCGCGAGCTTAGGCCCTTTGGTTTAAGTGTAGAGGACTATGTGGGCTTTTTGCAAAAAAGCCTTAGCCGCAAGCAGTTTATACAAAGGCATGTGGTGCCTCGTGTGAGGGTCTCAAGTGGCGAGGTGTTAGCGGCTTATAAAACCAAGCACAAAAGCGACCCATTGGTGCTTTATTATAAGTTGTGGCATGTGTGGGCTGATAAATCTGCTGCAACTTTAAAGGAGCTAGAGCAAGCCAAAGAGCTTTTAAAAGCAGACAGGCGCAGCTTTAAGGAGCTTGCGGAGTCTTATGCTAAAAAGCCGGGCTTTGCAGCTAGTGGGCTGCTCGGGGAATTTAGGCTGGATCAACTGAGTGGCCCTTTGCGTAAGCTGGTGCTTAAACTTAAGCCGGGCGGATGGCAAGAGCTAGAGCTACCCAAGGCGCACCAGTTGGTTTGGTTGGAGCTTAAGCTATTAAAGCCTAGCGAGAAGTTCCAAAAAGCGCAGGCATCTTTGCAGGCTGCGCTATGGCAAAAGGCCTTTGTAGGAGCGCTAAACACTTGGCTCAATCAAGAGCGCGCTAAGCATCACATACGGGTGTTATAGGGCGGGTGTTATAGGGATTTTTTAGCCTTGGTTAAAAAGCGCTGCACCAGGGGGAGCTTGGAGTTTAAAAAAGTTTCTGGCGTGCCTTGTAGGAGCACTTTGCCGCTATGGAGCATGATGCAGTGGTCGGCTAGGTGCAAAATGGCGTCCATATCGTGAGACACAATAACGGTCGTGGAGTGCTTGCTGGCCTTGTGGGTGTTTAAGATCAGCTCATGCACTACGTCGGTTAATATGGGGTCAAGGCCGGTTGTGGGTTCGTCGTAAAGCAGCACCGAAGGGTCTAGGGCCAGCGCGCGGGCTAGGCCTCCGCGTTTGCGTTGTCCGCCCGAAAGCTGGCCGGGCAATTTGCGAAAATGCTCTCTATCTATGCCGAGGTGTATGAGCAGGCTCGAGGCTTTTTTAAGCTTTTGTCTCAGCGACAGTGTTTTGGCGTGCTCTTTGAGTGGGAACATGACATTTTCGATCAGGCTCATATCATCAAAAAGCGCGGCGTTTTGAAACAGCACTCCAAACTGGCACAGGGTGTGTATGCGCTCTTGGTTAGACATAGCCGATAGGGAGCGGCCAAAAACTTCTATGTCCCCTGAAGTAGGGGTGGCAAGAGAGAGAATATGCCGCAGCAGCACGCTTTTGCCGGTGCCAGAAAAACCAATAATAGCCGTGATGCTGCCGCGGTTAATGCTGATATCGATCCCATCTAGCACATAGCTGTGGCCAGAGTTAAAAGTTTTGCGCAAATTGTGCACCCGGATCACAGGTACCATTAAAACCCCCTTCCAGACGCTCCAAAGAGCATAAGCAGCCAGTTAGAGATAAAATAATTAGACACAATAATAAACACCATACTCTGCACCACGGCTGTGTTGGTGGCTTCACCCACGCCTTTAGCGCCGCCGGTTACATAAAAGCCCCTAAAGGTGCAGATGGTGCTCAGGCCAAAACCAAATACGGCGGATTTTACAAAAGCTTCTCGCAGGTCACGCAGCTCTAGCCAGTATTCTATTTTGTCCATAAACACGGCCGAGTCTAAGCCAAGGCTTTGGGTGCAAAGCCAATAAGCGCAGCCCATAGCAACAAAAATAAACAAACCACACATAAGAGGTAGGCACACAACAGAGGCCAAAATGCGTGGCGATATAAGGTAGTTAATAGGGTCTATGCCCATAACTTGAATGGCATCGATTTGCTCCCCTACACGCATGGTACCAAGGCGCGCCACCATGGCGCCGCCTGCGCGGGCGGAAATAATCAGCCCCACCAGCACAGGAGCCAACTCGCGCACAATGCCTAAGCCCACAGTGGGGCCTACAAGATTGGCGGCATTGATCAAACTAAATCCACGGTAAATCTGAAACGTAAAAGCCAGTCCCGTAAAGGCGCCGGTAAACAGCACAATAAACACCGAGCGGTTGCCTATAAATTCCATATGCGACCACAGCTCGCCCCATCTTCTGGGTGCACTAAAGCCCTTAGAGCAGGCTTCAATAGAAAAAAGCGCATACGCCCCCAGTGTGCAAAGGTTTTGATGGACCCACTCCCACCAAGTCCATTGGCGGTAGGGGCGGGTGTTTTTGTCTTCAACGGGAGTGGTGGCTGCAGTGTTCATGGTAATGGGTCTCGCATGTGCTGTGAGTGGCCTATATCTACGCGCGTAACGCGCGTGCTAGCGCTTTGGCCCATGCCCAGCAGCAGTTCGCGTGGGTTCTTTTGCAGGGCGTTTGCAGTTTGAGCTACGTCGTACAAAATACCAATATCCTCACCCACATGAGGCGCGGGAGTAAAGTGGCTAAGGTCCACCAAAGTGCAGTCCATGCACACCTCCCCGCATACCAAAGCCTTTACGCCTCTAAACCGGAGCGATTTTATTCCACAAGGCACTCCATCAGCATAGCCTGCACCCACAAAACCGATAAGGCTTTTTTGCTTGGCCCGCCAGCGTGCGCCATACGAGAGCTCTTGGTTTTTTTCGACATACTGCAACTGCAACAAAGGGGCTTTAAGTTGCATGACAGGTTTAATGAGCCCTTGCTCGAGCTTCACCCCTTTTGGCGCAACTCCATACAGGGCCAGCCCAGGGCGTGCGCCCCAGGAGGATAAGGCTGTGCTTTGGGGCATTGAGCGAGAGGAGCGAGAGGCCAACAACAGGCTCGCAGAGTTAAATATATGCGGCTGCAGAGCGTGGCAAGGGGGTAGATTTTGGCGCAAAAAATCCAAACCCCTTCTAAACAAAGCGATTTGGCGCCAGCTACGCCCTGCGGGCTGCAAAATATCCTCCCCGCAGCTAAAGTGGGTAAACACTCCCTCTACACGCAGTTGCTGGCTAAGAGGTGCGTGCTGCAGTTTTTGTGACAAGGCTTTAAGCTCTTTCAGGCGAAAGCCTGTGCGGTTTAAGCCTGTCTCAAGCTCTATATGCATAGCGGTTGGGCGCGCAGAGGTGGGTGTATTTTGCATGCCTAAATGCTGCAGGCTCTCTAGCTCATCAAAGTTCTTAATTGCTGGTATAAAATTGCAAGCCAAACACTCTTTAAGCGCGGCTTTTCTAAGAGGGCTTAATACGAGTATTTTGGCCTTGGTGCGTAGCTGTTTGGCTTCTGTCACGTGGGCCACACCTATGTGGGTGCAGCCTGCTTGGGTGAGCACTTGGGCGGCGTGCTGGGCGCCGCATCCGTAGGCGTCGGCTTTGATAATGGGGCAAAAAAAGCGGCCTTGTGGCACTAGTGTTTTTAAGTAGTGGTAGTTGTGTTTGAGGTTGTGCCAGTTGCGCACAAGCTGTGCTGCCATGGGTTTAGCCAGTCGACGCTGAAGTATCAACTAAGCGCCTGTAATTATTGTTAATTTTGTTGATATTTGGGGTTTTGTTTTTGCAGGGTTTTTGGTGTTTTAGGTGAAGCTGTCTAGTGCACAAAAATGCCTCAGGCAGGCCCACTTGTCTACCTGATGGCCCGCGCCCAAGGGCGCTATCAGATAGACTGCGTAGGACTGAGGACATTTTTGTTGGCGCTTTTATGCTTACGCCAAAATCCTGCAAAATGAAGGGGTTCTCTAGTGCACGGAATATGAACCTTCTAGAGGTTCTGCGTGTTAGCCCCTTGTGCTGAAGTATGTTCTCCGGCTGACTCTGGCTTGTCTGGGTAATACGCAAAAATGTAGTGCCTGTAAGATACATTATAAAAGTCCTAACATGGAATGAGCGCTCGCCAGCCGGAGAACATACTTCAGTCACGACTAGCTATACCGTTTTATTTGTCCCAGGGCACTATGGATGAGCGATTTTGCATCTTGGCAAAACTGCGGGTAAGAGCTTAGCCCTACTTCTATCCGGCAAGAGGCTGCCCAAGAGGCTTCCGAAGAGGCGTCCCAGTGGGGCAGGAGCTTTTTAAGCTCTTGCCCTAGCATGCGGCGCAATGCCTCGGCCTTGAGGCAAGCGCCTTTAGGTGGTGTGTGTGGCAAGCATATGCCTAGTATTTGCTCCTTAGTGGGCGGCATGGGGTCAATAAAGCCCACAATATCGCTCGATCGTGAGTGTTCTAAAACCATTTGCCCTAAAAGGCGCATACAAAAGTGTAGGCAAAGCCCTTGCTCACGTGTTTGGGCATTAGCAGAGGCTAGCTTAAACACTGCCAGCGCTGTAGGGAGCTTGATGCGCCTTGAGCGCGAGACTTCTTGAACCAGCTTTTCTTCAAACGTTCTTGTGTCCCAAAGGCGGTGGTAACAGGGGGTGGTGGAAACAAATGCACTGCGCTCTAGCCGCCATTGCAAAAGCTCCCAAGAGTCGTTTAGTGCATCTAGGGGTAAGGCTTTTTGGCTGTGTACTAAAAACCCATGCCCTAGCACTTCGCCAAAGGGAGCGGGCGTGTGCCATAAATAGAGCTGGGTATGGTGAGGGTGTTTTTGCAAGCTGCGTAAAAAGCGCTTTAGCTGCGCGTGCGCCTGCGCATGCACCTGGGCCTTTGTGCCAACCTGCAAGCGAAAACCTACAAAATGCCCCTTTGGAGCTTGTGCGCTAGTGTCACAAATACGCACGTGGAGCCCAAGTTTGGGTGGCGCATAGCGTAGCTCAAAAGTTAGTAGATTCAGCGAGAGCTTTTGTAAACATGCGCGCCACAAAATCCCTAGCTCTTGGGGGGAGTGTTTGTTGTGGCACTGGTGTATAAAATGAGTCAGCAAAGTAAAAACTCCTATACGTACTAGACTGTGAGTTGCTTGCTTAGCTCCTCTAAAGGCGGCAGCAAAGGCCTGTGTGGCGTAGGCATGGGGCTAGGCGCAAGGGGAATGTGCTCTAAAAACCGCAGCTGTACGCCATGGCTAAGCAAGTTAAACTCGCCTCCTAGTTGGTTGAGGGTGTGGCTATACTGTGTGGCGGTGTTGGTGCAGGGGATTTGAGAGAGCCCTGTGATTTCTAAACACACGTGGTGCTGGTGTTTAAACAGGTGCAATACCAGTGCGTGGTTGCTGTTTGTGCTTTTAAGCATTTGCACAAGTAAGCGCTTTAGCTTTGAGGACTGCGTTTGCACGAGGCCTTGTGTTTTTATGCAACAGTTAGGCGGGGGGGCTTGGGGGCTGTGCACCCGCCATTCGCTAAGAGCCTCTAGGGTGAGGTTTTTTAGCAAACAGGGCACAAAGGCTAAATTTAAAAAAGGGTTATTCAAAAGCCTAACCTGTTGCCTGTGGTGCTCTATTAAGCGCTCTAGCTCGGTTTTAGCCTGGGCATAGGCTTTGGGGTTAGGGGCCCTAGTGGGTTGCAGTGCTTCAAGATGGGTGCTGATTAGCTGCAATTGGCTGAGGGTGGCTTGGAGGCTTTGGAGTTTTGGTGTGTCAGCAGGGGGAGGGCTTTGGGCAAGGGGTTTTATGGGCATTGCTTTGGGCCTTAAAGAAGCCAGGGCCACATTAAGTAACAGCCCCCAAATGAGCATTTGCACCAGATGCAGCTTGGGGGATGCTGCAACAAAGAACCAGCTCCCTAAAATAAGGCCTAAAGACAGTACTCCCCACTCAAAAAGATGGTGGGAGCTTATTTTTTTCCAAAAGGCCATTAACTATAGGGTTTAACAAGCTGCAACATTAGGCAACAGCAGACAGTTGCTGACAAATGGGCTAGGATTTTAGTCTGGTCCTGCAATATGGGATGGGCAGTACGGGAGGGGCTCTTTGTTTATGTTCACGCCGGCTTTTAGGGTGGGTGTTATGACCCTTGCCGTAACGGGCATTGTGGGCTTTATGTCTTTTACCATTGGTGGGGGAGGCAGTTGGCTTGCGCGGGGCAATGTGTATTGGTTCGAGCTAGAGGATGCGGCAGGCTTGCTGGTGAATGGCCGCGTGAGCGTGGCGGGTATTGCCTCGGGTTTTATTGAGAGCATTGAGCTTAAAAACAGCAAAGCGCGCTTGAGGCTGCGTTTAAATCGCGGCATCGAGGTTTATGAGGATGGGCGTGTTGAGATCCGCAGTGATGGCATTTTGGGCGATCGTTATGTAGAGGTCATACCAGGCACACCGGGCAAGGGGCTTTTAGCGAGTGGGTCTGAGATTGCGCGTCCGGCTCAGCCGGGTTCTATAGATGACATGGTGGATCAAATGGGGGCCCTGGTAGAGGCGGTGGAGGGCCTGACCCATGTGGTGAGCTCGGCCACTCAGGGGCGGGGTACCGATGAGCATCCCATAGGGCGCATTATTTTAAATTTAGAGCGCCTGACTCAAAATTTGGCCGACATGGTGGATTCCTCGCAATCAGAGAGCGTGGATTTTTCTGTTGTGCGTGTGGTGCGTAATTTAGAGCAGATGACCGAGGGTTTAAAGGATTCTGTGGCAAAAAACCGTGGGCGTGTGGGGCGGGTGCTTTCGGGTGTGGACCGTTTTGTGCTTAAGCTTAACGAGCTGCTAGGTTCTTTTGAGGGTGGGGATGTTTCGTTTAAAAAGAGTTTTGCGCAAATTGCGGATAGTGTTGAAAACTTAGATCAAGCTTTGCGCAGTGTGGAGGATATTGCGAGTAAGCTTAACGAGGGCGATGGGACGGCAGCGCGTTTATTGAACGACGACACTTTGGCCCGAGAGCTTGAGGAGGCGGCTAGTGGAGTGAACAACCTGCTGGCGTCGACCAATGCTTTGGAGACCCATGTGGATTTTCGCACTCAGGTGGGCTTGAAAAATATAGAGGGCGAGGGCTTTGGGGCGAGGCATTTTTTTAACTTTAAACTGCAACCGGGTCGGGATCGGTATTATCAGTTTGGTTTGGTAGCGGGGCATAAGCGGGATGACACGACGGTTGTAAGTGGCACCACTGTGGGTAAGTTGCCGGCGCATTCTCATAGGGAGCCTCTGCTTGGGGGTTTGAAGTTTAACGCTTTGGTGGCCAAGAGTTTTTACCGCTTGAGTTTGCGTGGGGGGTTAATGGAGAGCTCGGGTGGTGTGGGGGTGGATGTGGACATAGTGCCTGAAAATCTTAGGGCCTCTGTGGAGGTTTTGGGGTTTGGTGCGGACACAGGCACAAGGGTGCGGGCGTTTTTAAGGTTTGAGCCTTTTAGGGGGGTATATTTTGTGGGTGGAGGTTCGCATTTAACTAGCCCCAAGCGCCGCACGGCCTTTGTGGGTGCGGGCTTGTATTTGACCAACAACGACCTCAAGTTGCTGCTGCCTTTTTTGAACTAAAGGTTTACTCAATGTTTGATGCTTTGACGAGAGTGTGGTCGCTTCGGGCCTTTGGCCCTTCTGTCTAGCCCGCCTGAGCATTTGAGTCTGTCGTTTGTCCTCCTGGGTGTTTCATCCTTACAGGATGCTCCCAGGAGGACTGCACTCATTGCTCAAATACTCAGACTAGGCTTTTATGCTTACGCGCTTCGCTACAGGCTCATAGATGCTTCAGCTGTCTAGCGCGCAAAAATGCTTCAGTCAAGACCACTTGTCCATCTGATGGCCCGCGCCCAGGGGCGCTATCAGCTGGACTGCGTAGGGCTGAAGACATTTTTGCTGGCGCTTTTATGCTTACGCATATAGGTCGCAAAACAAACTTGGGCCTTCCGTTTGTCCCAAGGGTAGCAGCTTCTTAAGCTGCCCTTGGGACCGCCCTTACTGGCCAAGTTTGTTTTACTAGCACTCTGATCTTGTGTTGTAGCGGGCGGGGGTGAATTGGGGTATATACCAAATATAGGCTGAGGTAGCTCAATTGGCAGAGCAGCTGATTTGTAATCAGCAGGTTGTGGGTTCGAGTCCCACCCGCAGCTCCATGCGCAAGCATCAGAGTGCTAGCCACATGCTCTGGCCATGGTGCCCTCACTAACACTTTTATGCTTACGCACTTTGTCCCAGAAAATTTTGCTAGCGCTCTAAATTGCAGAGCAGGTACACTTGAGGGCAGGAGATCCTAGGGGGTTTAGATGAAAGCGTACATGAGATCGTGGGGTTTTACTCTTATAGAGCTAATGGTAACTATTGCCATTTTAAGTATTTTGGCAGCCATTGCGATACCGCAGTATTTGGAGTACAGCGCTAGGGCCCAGGTATCCAAAGCCCGCGTAGAGCTGGGGTCTCTTTATAAGGCGCAAAAGCTTTTCCATACGGAGTGGGAGGCTTTTGCGGGTGCGCTAGATGCTGTAGGCTGGGTGCGTTCGGAGACCTATCACTTTGCTATAGGATTTGAAATGGGTCAGGCTGCGTTTTGTGGAGGCAGAGGGCCGGGGGGGGGAGTGGGCGACCTGAAAGGCACTCTACCCGAGGATGGTGAACCAGTAGGCTGTGGCGCGTCGCCCATGAGAGAGTACAAGGGCATTAATGCATCGGCAAACAATACGGGTGTTTATTATCATGCGGGTGATGATGCCGATGCTCCCTTTGGCTGCACAGCAGGGGATTGTTTTTTTGGGACTAGCACCCTGGAAGACAGCTCATTGGGAACCGTTGTGAAAGCCAACAGCTTTGCGGCTTACGCTATCGGCAACCCAGGGGGGGAGGACTTTACGTTCCACAACACGGGAGAAGAAAAGAAATTGATAGACTATATGTGTGGCAACCGCACTTGTGACGACATTTACACGGGTTGCTCTAAAACGGGCAAGTGGAGTGGCCCCTGGTCGGGTGGGGATTTGGACCCGTTTTTAATTATCATCACCGAGCGCAAACAGCTCACCAAAGCCAAGCAAGGCGCCGCCGTTATGCATTGCTCTTAAAAGACTAGCCACAACACCTCTTGCATGCAGCGTAGCCTGGCAATGCACCTAAGGGTGCGCCAGGCAAGTGCAAAACCAAGAGGTGTTGTGGCGGTCTATGCAGCTATCTATGGCCCTGCAGGTTAGGTCTAAGCCCGTACCTGCAAGAGCGATTTATATAAATTGAGGAAAGTAATGCCGCCTGCGGCCGGGCTTTATTGATCGCGAAAAAACCAGGCGTGACCTAAGCTGCCAGACGGGCTTAACGCTATGGACACCTCTTGCATGCAGCGTAGCCTGGCAATGCACCTAAGGGTGCGCTCAGAGCAGCGCGCTATGCTGGTGACGGCAGTGTGGCAAATAGGATGCGCCTAAAGCTTGTCTTGCGTGCCTTTTAAAAAAAGTGGACACTTAAATTTGGGCCTTGTATCTAAGCAGAAACACCTAGGTGGATGGTTGGTTTTTTCTAAGCAGACCAGGCTCTAACAGACTAAGGGGGGTGGCCATATGCCAGAAATAACGCAACCAGAAATAACGCAGACGCAACCAAACGCGCAGACCCACACCAATGCGCAACCCACAACCTCTCAGCACAGTGTAGAAGCCTCAGCCCATCTTCCGCAGCACTGCACGGAAGCTTCTATGCAAATGCAGGTCAAAAAGCGAGACGGCAGTCTCGAGCCCGTTAATGTAAACAAAATCGTTAACGTGGTCACAGCGTGTGCTACGGGACTAAAAAATGTAGATCCCATGCGGGTCGCCACCAAAGCCATTAATGGGCTCTATAATGGTGCTACTACAGCGGAGCTGGATCAGCTCTGTATCCAAACGGCTGCTATGCTTATTGTGTATTCCCCTGAATACTCCAAGCTCGCTGCCCGTTTGCTTTCGCGTTATATTGAAGAAGAAGTCTCCAGTCAGGGTGTGATTAATTTTTACCAATCTGTGCAAATAGCGCACAAACAGGGCCTGGTGTCGCGCAAAAGTTTCAGCTTTGTAAAAGAGCACAAAGAGGCGCTTAATATTATTATCGACCCCCAATTTACGCGCCACCTGGAATACTTCGGCCTTAAAACTCTTTGTGATCGCTACTTGTTTAAGAGCCCCCACTCGCGCAAGCTAATTGAAAACCCGCAGTACTTTTTTTTGCGAGTGGCGTGTGGTTTGGCAAAAAACTTCGAAGAGGCCAAAGAGCTTTACGAAGCCATAGCGTCGCTTAACTTTTTGCCCTCATCGCCTACGCTGTTTAATTCGGGTACTCCGCGCCCACAGATGTCGTCTTGTTATCTGCTCGACTCTCCCCAAGACAGCCTCAAATCTATTTACGACAAATATACAGACGTGGCTTTGCTGTCTAAATTTGCAGGCGGCATAGGGCTGAGTTTTTCTCGCGTGCGTTCGCGCGGGTCTTTTATTAAGGGCACTAATGGTAATTCTAACGGCATTATACCTTGGCTGAAAACTTTGGACTCCTCGGTTGCGGCGGTTAACCAAGGGGGCAGGCGCAAGGGTGCGGCTTGCGTGTACTTAGAGAGCTGGCATGCAGATATAGAAAGCTTTTTAGAGCTGCGCGAAAATACCGGCTCCGAGTCTCAACGCACCCACAATCTTAACACCGCTAACTGGGTGCCGGATCTTTTTATGAAGCGCGTGGAGCAAGATGCTATGTGGAGCTTGTTTGACCCCAAAGAGGTGCCTCACTTTGTGGATTTGTTTGGCGACGAGTTTGAAAAAGCTTACGAAGAGGCCGAGGCGCAGGGCCTGAGTGTTAAGCAGGTTAAAGCCCGCGACCTTTATGGGCGCATGATGCGCTCGCTTGCCCAAACCGGCAATGGTTGGATGACCTTTAAAGATGCTGCTAACAACAAATGCAACCAAAGCCTTGTTTCTGGCAACACGGTGCATTTGTCTAATCTGTGTACAGAAATTTTAGAAGTCACCAATGCCCGCGAAAGTGCTGTGTGCAATTTGGCCTCTATTAATCTTAGTCTGCATCTTAAGTACAAAGGCGACAAACCGGCATTTGATTTTGCAAAACTTGCCCGCAGCACGCGCCTTGCTGTTAAGTACCTAGACCGCGTGGTGGATGCGAATTTTTATCCCATCGAGTCGGCAAAAAGATCCAACTGCAAGTGGCGTCCTGTGGGTTTGGGGGTTATGGGCTTGCAGGATGTGTTTTTTAAATTGGGGCTGCCTTTTGATGCACCGGAGGCACAAAAGCTCAGCGCTCGTATTGCGGAGGATATCTACTACCATGCTCTTAGTGCCTCGTGCGATTTGGCGAGCCAGTTGGGGGCGCATGAAAACTTTGCTCAAACCCGTTTGTCTCAGGGGCAGTTGCAGTTTGATCTGTGGCAGCACGTGCCAGAAGATTTGCAAAAGTGGGAGAGCCTCAGAAGGCGCATTAAAGAGCGCGGGGTGCGCAACTCGCTTTTAATTGCCATTGCTCCTACGGCCACCATTGCTTCTATAGCGGGGGTGTACGAGGCCATAGAGCCTCAGGTTTCGAATTTATTTAAGCGCGAAACTTTGTCGGGGGAGTTTATACAGGTCAACCGTTATTTGGTGCAGCGCTTAAGGGCGCTAAACCTTTGGGACGACGCGATGCTTAATAAAATCAAGCGCCACGAGGGGCGTTTGGAGGAGATTAAAGAGATTCCGCCTGATATTAAGCGGTTATTTCGTACTGTGTGGGATATTCCGCAAAAGAGCTTAATCGATATGGCGGCTTCAAGGGGGCCGTTTATTGATCAGAGTCAGTCCTTGAATTTGTTTATAGCATCGCCTACTATTAGCAAGCTTTCTAGTATGTATATGTACGCATGGAAGCGGGGGCTGAAGACTACGTATTATTTGCGCTCGCGTCCTGCTACGCGTATTGCGCAGGTCACAGCAGGCGGTGCTGCGGGTGGCGTGGAGGCATGCTCGCTAGAAAACCCTGAGATCTGCGACGCTTGCCAATAGTTAATGACCAATAGGTAATGAATTTACAAAACACCGTGTGGGAGGTTTTTTGATATGATACTGGACCCAGGATTTGATTTAACTTTGCGCCCTATGAAGTATCCGCAGTTTTTTGAGATGTATAAAGACGCCATTAAAAACACCTGGACGGTGGACGAGGTGGATTTAGAGTCGGACTTAAAGGACTTAAAAGAAAAACTCAAACCTGCGGAGCATTTTTTAATAAAGCGCTTGGTGGCGTTTTTTGCTACTGGGGACTCTATTGTGAGCAACAATCTGGTGCTGAATCTGTACAAGCACATTAATTCGCCTGAGGCGCGTTTGTATTTGTCGCGCCAGTTGTATGAGGAGGCTTTGCATGTGCAGTTTTATCTGACTTTGCTTGATACTTACATTGCGCATCCTAAAGAGCGCGAGGAGGCTTTTGCGGCTATTGATAACATTCCGTCTATTAAAAACAAGGCGGATTTTTGTTTTAAGTGGATGGACTCTATCCATGAGATGGACCAGCTGAAGACTTTAGAAGACCGGCAAAAGTTTTTAATGAACCTGATTTGTTTTGCAAGTTGTATTGAGGGGATGTTCTTTTTTGCGGCTTTTGCTTATGTGTATTATTTGCGCTCTAAGGGTTTGCTTAATGGTCTTGCGTCTGGCACAAACTGGGTTTTTAGGGATGAGAGCATGCATATAGAGTTTGCTAACGAGGTGATCCGTACGGCGCGGGCTGAGGAGCCGCGTTTGTTGACGAACGACATGGAGTCTAGGGTGCAAAAGATGTTAGAGGAGTCCATTGGTTCTGAGATGCTGTTTGCGCAGGATATTTTGTCTCATGGGGTGGCGGGTTTAAGTGAGCGGGATATGCACACTTATTTGAAGCATATTGCGGATGTTAGGCTCCAGAGTTTGGGGTTTGCTCCTTTGTATAAGGCGCGGAACCCGTTTTCGTTTATGGAGCTTCAGGGTACGCAGGAGCTGGCGAATTTTTTCGAGCGCCGTGTATCGGCCTACCAAGTCAGCGTCCCTGGTGATGTTAGTTTTAATGATAATTTTTAGTGCGTAAGCATTAGAGTGTTAGCCCAATATCCTGGGATTAAGCGGCGGCGCACTAGGTTAAGTGAGTTTGGACGCTTTGGGGTTAGAGAGCCCCCAAAGCTATCGGCGCGTTGATAGCTGTCTAGCGCGCAAAAACACTTTGAATGGGAGCCTCGCTTGCCACCTTGGCTGGCACCCCTTGCAGGGGCTGCCAATGTGTCTGCTCTGATCAAAGTGGACTTCCCCAGATTTTTTAGGTGAAGGTCATGTAAGTGAGATTAGGAGGAGGTTTAGATGTGTATGTCCACTTAACGGGTATATACTCTGTGGGCGATTCTGGGCGCCTCGCTCGATCGGCAAACATGTGGTGCTGCCAAGGTGCTTGTGTGGATTGACGATTTTTGGGATATGAGTTGCGACCAGCCCGAGCCCACAGAGTATATACCCGTTAAGGGGACTAGCACTTTAATTTGTGTTTACTCAATGCACGAGGCTTTGGCGGGAGTATGGCAAATGGGGTTACGTTTTGCTCATTCGATTTAAGCATGCCTGGCTGCAGGCGTGATTATTTTCCTTGGCCCAGAAAGTTTTCACTTCAGGTACGCACTTAGACCCCCATTTGCAGGGCAGATAAATAGCTGCATAGACCGCCCAATCACCTTGAGGCTTGTCCGTTTGCCGCAATTTAAAGCGCTAGCAATACAACCTTAAGCTCCAAAGTGCTGTCGCCTTGTAAGCCACTGAAAGAGGCGTCAGCCAAGGTGACAAACGAAAGGCTTAAGGTTGTATTGCGACCTATACGGCTTTGACCTACTATCTAGGCCGCCCCATGCTCTGTGGGACGCTTATCTCTAGCGCGGACGCCCCCACAAGAGGGGCTGCACTAGAGATGGCGCTTAATCCCAGAGCATGTGGCTAACACTTTTATGCTTACGCAGGCTGCACTTAGCAACTCAAGGTGATTGGGCTAGTCTTTAATTGGCCAGCAACTTTTTACAAGATTTTGCTTGGTGCCAAATTAAGAGCTTGGCAATTTCTACTTGAGCCAGTATTTCAGGGCTGGTGCGTGCTGAGGCACTAACAGGGTTACGCAGGACATTCTTTTTGTACATGTCCCTTATGTTAATATCAATGTCTGCTGCTTCAAGCAAAATATGTATCTTGGTTATAGCGCCTGCATGAACCGCATACATAAGCGCCGTCCAACCCTTATTGTCCACTGCATTAACATCCAATGTATGAGTTGACACCAAAGCTCGCAAGGCCTTGTTAGAGCCACTAAGCACCGCATGCATCAGTGCTGTCTGGCCATCTGTGTCTGCCGCATTAATACCTGTGTCAGCATGCCTAAGCAAAGTATCCACCCTGCTTTGCGGGATTTGATTGATAACGGCGCGCATTAGAGAAGTTCTGCCCTGTTCGTCTATGTCTGTATTATCGCTTGGTACGGCTAAGGCTACACCGCTAACAGAAAGCACACTAAAAAACAGCGCCACCAAGGCAATAAATGGCATATGCAGTTGGGCTACTCGAATCATCTTGTTATCTCCGTTTAATTAAAAATCCAATCAACACCAGCCTGATATATCACCCTCACGCAGAAGTTGCAAGGGGTTTGAGGCATTACTGCCCACCCATTTAAAGAGTGTGCTGCCTTTGGAGTGCGCGCGTGGCCAGAGTGCGGGCTCTTGCATGGGGTGCTTTAGCAGGCTTTGGTCTATTGCTACGCTTGAGGGCAAAAAATTTTGCATGTCATCCAAGTTTTCCATGGCTTTGTCTCCACTGGAATTAACACTGGTGCTTACAATGGGTCCTTGTGCATAAAGATGCAATTTTCGCACCCATGGGTTGGGGGTGCAGCGCAGGCATACAAAACCCTCTTGGCCTACCGACTCTGCTAGATCTGTATGGTGGCAGGGTAGCACGAGCCCTACAGGGCCAGGCCACACAAGGTGCAAAAAATTTTGCGCCTCTTGTGGGATATGGCAATACCGCTCGCCTTCGTTAATACCGCTTACTAAAACGCTCATAGCTTTTGCGGGTGGGCGGTTTTTTAAGCGGCGCAAGTTTTCTACTGCTTGTGGGTTAAGCGCGTCGCAACCTAGTCCCCACAGGGTTTCTGTGGGGTAAAGTATTAGGCCGCCTTGCTTTAGGTGGTGGAGAAGCTTTTCAAAGCTTAACGCTTTCATGTTGGATGGGTGTGTGGGTTTTTAAAACTTTGTTTTGGGTTTCTTTCAGTCGACTTTGAACAAAAGCTCTTGCTCTTTCCAGATGCTCGGGAGCCACATAAATGCGCTCTATGCGCAGTTTGTCCTGGTAGCGTTTAAAAATTTCTGTAGACTGCTCAATGGGGCAAGCTCTTAGCGTGGGAGGAAGGTATTCGTCTAAGGTAAATAGTGGCGTCGAGTGTTCCACTTCGGGAGTGTGGTGGTAACGGCTTAAGCGGTGCTCGGAGTTGGCTAAAATGACTTCTAGGTTTTCTTGTTGCCGAAGATTTTGGGCCAAAGTTTCGGCCGTGTCGTCATGTTTTTGTGTGTGCATCTCAAATGCCACAACAAAGGGCTTTTGTTTCGAAATGCGCTGGGCCCATGCATTGGGCGACCGCATAAGGTTTTGGTACAAGCTCTGGTCTGTGCAGTGGATGTAGTCTTCTATAAGAGAGGGTATGACAAAGTCGCAATCTTTCGAAGCTAGGTACCGGCCTAGCAGCTCCTCGTAAATAACGGACTTATGGTGAAAATAAACCGTCAAGTGGATATGGTGGCGTGATAATAGCATGTCGTCAAAAGCGTAGATGCCTTTTTTGTTAAGTGCCAGGTGCATGGCATCTTCTACGCCGTGGTGGGTGAGGTTACGCAGCACCCAGGCGGATTCGTTAGCTCCGTATTTAACTCCGCAATAGTAGGCATCGCGGGCGAGGTAGTCCATGCGGTCCACATCAATTTCAGAGCTAATAATTTGTGAGAGCAGAATTTGAAAATCCCAGCCGTTGTCTTTGAAAAAATCGTCCTCACAAAAAAGGCTCCTATCGATAAGGCATGCAATATGCAGGGGGTCCATATCAGCATAAACCTCACGCAACAAAGGGGTAAGGCTTGAGTCTGTGATGAACTTAATGCTGTAGTCTTCATGGGTGGCGCGCGTGTTGCTGCGCGGTTTGGGGCAGACGCTGTAGTTTTTGTGCTTTTGGTAGGTGCTAAGTTTTAAGTCTTTTAGCAGTGGCATGGCGCTTTCTATGGTATGGCTTAGGGGCCCGTGCCCAACATCATGTAGCATAGCGGCTGCTCTGAGGCACCTTAGCCACCGCGCGCGGGTTTGGGGGTTTTTAAATCGGTACGATTTAAAAACGTTATCAAAGGCCTGCTCTGCGAGATGGCAGGTGCCTATGCTGTGCAGGTAGCGGCTATGGGTGGCACCGGGGAAGCTATACTCTGAAAGCCCCAGCTGCTTTATAAACCTCAGGCGTTGGCACACAGGGTGCTGTAGCAGCGCCACTTCAGGCGCTTGCAAAATAATCTCACCATGTATGGGGTCTCTGACTTCCATGGAGGTAAGAGTGACCCTTGAGGCTCGAGCAGTCAAGGCTACAGGCCCATAGTAGCTTCATAGGTCGCAAAATTCTCTGTAAGACGCTTGGCACCCTGATGGTCGCCTCTTGTAGAGGCTATCAGGATGCCGCCGCTCTTCTTCAGAGAATTTTACTAGCGCTCTGATGCTTACGCAGTCAAGGCTACAGGCCCATAGTAGCTTCATAGGTCGCAAAACAAGCTTGGGCCTTTCGTTTTAAGATTCTGTACTTCCACTAAGCCCAATGGGGTATTTTGTAGATTCATAGATGCTTGCCCTTCTCATCCACGACGGTCAAAATTTTAATCACTTTACCAGAGAGCAGGCGGTCGAACACAAAGTCCACTGCCTACACATCCTGGACACTGTGGGCTGGTGCCCACAGGCCCTTTTGCTTCTCTCTCGCTCAAAGCCCTAACTTTGCTAGCGCTCTCATGCACATTAGGTGTTAGTTTGGGGTATTGTTTTGAACGTGCAGGTTTCCTCTAAAACATTAACATAAGCATCTGTAGAGGCTTCTTCATCTACAAGGCACTGCATTTGCAGTTTTTCTTCACCGTTGGGGCTTTGCAGAGTGGCCGTTAATTTGCCGTTCAATTCCTTAACAAACGGAACCATTGACTCCAGTTCCTTTACTAGTTCTTCACATGTTTCGTAGCTGGGATATTTCAAAAATGACGAAAGCGTTTGTAACGCCATAACGTTTGATAACATAGCGATAGGCAGAAGAGCTAATCTCTTAACAGTCTTGGATGGTGATAGCATAATATATGCTAACGTCGATAAACTTGAAGCGCCCAAACCAACTGCTGCGGTAAACGGCAAGCATTTTTTTGCATGTTCTACAAAAGATCTATCGTCTTCTAACCTTGGCGGGTTACCATGTTCTAACTGTGGAGGGTTATCGTTCTCTAACCTTTGGCGAGAGCCACCATTCTTTAACTTTGGCAACTCAACATGCTCCGAAGGCGCCATGCCATAAGCGCAGCGAATGGATTGAATATCAGACTCAGTAAAAGCGTGCCGCTCATATTGTTTGCCTGCTGTATGCCTGACAGGGTACATAATACTTTCGTGACTGTCAGAGAAGCCCAAACCCATAGCCTCTCCTATAATGTTGGCTACTGTGCGATACATGGAGTAGCTTCCATATATTTTTTCTTTTGAGTCTTGATCGGAAAAAAAACCAAACTCAGCATCGTTGATAAATGCCATCGACTTTATTGAGAATGTTATTGGTAAAAAAAGATGTGCAATTTTTTGGGTGAGTACTAGCTTAATAAATGACGCATGTCCTTGAGTGGCATTTCTGACAGTGTCATGCCACGCGCCTGGATCCGCTTCAATAGACTGAATCACGGTGTTTGGACTTTGTGCAAAAAAAGAAAAAAATCCATACACTTCTTTTTTCATTGCTTTCCATTCTTCAAGTGAAAAAGCCATGTGCACCTGGGTGTCTTGTGGTAAATGTTGGTTCCACATATCTGCCGCGCGCTTTATATCCTCATGGTAACGCTCACCTATAGAAGGGTGTACGTAAAAAATTATGCCCTTTCCTTTTCTTTCCTTTATTAAAACAGGGTCTTTTATATCAAAAGCAATTGAGCTGCAGCGCGAGCTTTTTCCATAGGGCTGTTTGGCATCTGAGGCATGCGTCGTGCTAAATAAAAAACAAAGCACAAAAAATACCATAATTTGATTTTTCACTATATTCTCCTTTGTTAGCCTTTTGAGGCCATGAGATTCACAATAAATAAAGTCTTAAACACATTAGGTGCTAGTTTGGGGTATTGTTTTGAACGTGCAGGTTTCCTCTAAAACATTAACATAAGCATCTGTAGAGGCTTCTTCATCTACAAGGCACTGCATTTGTAGCTTTTCTTCACCGTTGGGGCTTTGTAGAGTGGCCGTTAATTTTCCGTTCAATTCCTTAACAAACGGAACCATTGACTCCAGTTTTTTTACTAGTTCTTCGCATGTTTCGTAGCTGGGATAAACCAAAATTGATGAAAGCATTTGTAACGACATAGCATTTACTAACCCATGGAGAGGCAGAAAAAGCACAGTTGAAAGAGCCTTGGATGGCTGTGACATAATGCGCAATACTGCGAATACACTTGAAATGCTCAAACCAACTGCAGCGGCAACCGGAAAGCATTTTCTTACATGGTTTACAAAAGGGCTACCATAAGGGAAAATGCCATAAGCGAAAACACCAGCGTGCAAAGGTGCATGCCCTGAAGATGTTTGGGCGCTTGCCATATGCGTAGTACTAAATAAAAATAAGGAACAAAAAACTAATGATACTAATCTCATAATAACCTCCCTTTATCCCGTAAAATATACAAATCTCTACACATCCTTTATAAGGGGGAAGGGAAGGGAAGGGAAGGGAAGGGAAGGGAAGGGAAGGGAATTTGTAGTATTTACACGTTTGTGCCTTATAGGCCGCAGAATTTTCTGTGGGGCGCTTGGCACCTGATGGCCGCCTCTTGCAGAGGCTATCAGGTGCTGCCGCTTTATCCCAGAAAATTCTGCTAGCACTCTAACTTTGGAGGTGACAGGCGGATTTGAACCGCCGTAAACGGATTTGCAGTCCGCTGCCTAACCCCCTCGGCCATGTCACCATTTAAATATGCAGTCTATCTCAGTCAGCGCAAAACAGTGAAGCATGCCAAGTGTATTTATTTCAGCACCAGCAGCATTTGCCTTATAAGGGCTTAAGATTATAAAAGTGGGGCGCTGTGTGCCGCCCGCATATATTTATATCAAATTACCCATATAAGGAGTTACGAGCATGAAAAATAAAGCGCTTCGTGGAGTTTTGTCTCTAGTACTAGCAAGTGGAATGCCGCTAAGCGGCGCATCTTGGGCTGCGGAAGAATCTGCTCAAAAAGGCGCTTTAGATAAAATAACAAATGCCGTGCAAGACGTAACCGTAGAGAGCGTGAAACAAACGGCCACCCAAACAGCGCGCGACCTGAAGGAAAAAGGCGTTAAGCTCAAAGACAAGGGCACAGACCTAGTGACAGCCGTGGCCCAGGAGGTGGTGCAAAGCTGTTCTCCGTGGGCGCAGCATGTGGCTTTTGGTGCTGGGGCAGGAGTGTTGGGGCTGGCGTTTTCTGCTAAAAAGGTAATGCTTATCACCACAGCAGCCAGCGCCGTAGCAGTACAGCTGTTGCCGATTGAAAAACACAAATTCCAATGGACCGCCGCTGGGTCTTTAACGGCTGCGGGTATTTGGATTTACCGGTCGCGTTTTTTGCGAAGCTCTGTTTTGCTAAGCGGCATGGCCGTGGCATCAGCCGGCGTGTTAGCCAGTATGGGTTTGGTAAAATATTTGGATCTCAATGTGTTCTGCGCAGATGGCGAGGCCGAAGTGCACCAAGGGGTGCTGAAGCAAAACTTTCAAAACCCCGATGGCAGCAAAATGCAGCTGCAATGCCTGTACGAAGAGACCGGTGGAGGCATTTTTGAACAGGGCCAGCCTGAGTTCACCCTGTCAGGATGCAGCACGCTAGCGCTCTAATTTGTGCCTTGACGAAGCAGATAGGCTTATATAACCTGGGCGCTGTTGATTTTGGCTTTAAAGGCGTGGCTTGCCCGCGCCGCCTTTTGGGATAGGATTTTTTTGCTGTATGCCTACCATTAACCAGCTTATACGCTCTTCGCGCAGTGCGACTAAGGCTAAGACCAAGTCACCGGCGCTGGCAGGGTGCCCGCAAAAGCGGGGGGTTTGCACACGGGTGTTTACGAAAACCCCAAAAAAGCCCAACTCGGCCTTGCGTAAGGTGGCCCGTGTGCGGCTGTCTAATGGCTTTGAGGTGAACTCTTATATACCAGGCATAGGGCATAACTTGCAGGAGCACTCGGTGGTTTTGGTGCGGGGCGGCAGGGTGAAGGATTTGCCCGGTGTGCGTTACCACATAGTGCGGGGTGTTTTGGACACCCATGGGGTGGAGAAGCGCAAAAGAGGGCGTTCGCACTATGGAGCCAAGCGCGGTAAGGAAGGTGCTAAAAAATGATGGCCATGGGGTTTTGGAATGTCGCGTAGGCGTTCACAACTAAAGCGCGAGGTGCTGCAGGACCCTGTCTATAAGGATGTGACCTTGGCGCGTTTTGTGAACAAGCTGATGCTGGACGGCAAAAAAAACCTAGCCCAGCGCATTGTGTATCAGGCCTTGGATGAGCTGGGGCGTAAGGTCAAAAAAGAGCAACCCCTACAGGCCTTTAAAAAAGCTCTGGATAATTGCAAGCCGGCCCTAGAGGCTCGATCGCGCCGTGTGGGTGGGGCGACGTATCAGGTTCCGGTAGATGTGCGCCCTGGGCGCCGCATGACCTTGGCTATGGCGTGGTTGATAGATTTTGCGCGCAAACGCAATGAAAAAACCATGGCCCTAAGGCTTGCCGGTGAGCTAGAGGACGCTTATTTCGAAAAAGGCAACGCTATCAAGAAAAAAGAAGACGTCCACCGCATGGCAGACGCCAACAAGGCATTCAGCCATTACAACTGGGGAAGCTAGTCCCTTAAACTGCTCTTGCTTATGTTGTGAGGTCTTGTTAGGATTCAAACAGGGCTGTGTTTAATTTGGCCCGTGGTTTTTGGTGCCCTAAGGGTCTTTGGCAAGGTGTTTTGTATTTTTGGCTTCGCGCAGGTTTGAGGTTTTTTATAAAAAACCCCAAAAGCCTCATGTGCGGGCTTGTTGCCGGTGGCTCTAGGTGCGCCTGTGGTTTTTATTTGGGTCTTTTTAGAAGCATTTAATTAGGTGGGTAAAGGTAGAGGCTTTATGGCTAATGCTTGTGTTCAAGAGGGCGTACGTAGACTCAAGGTCGGGGGCGTGAGCCTGCCGTTGCGCTCGGCGCATGCTGCTGGTGTGTTGGATTCCTTGGCACAAAGCGTTAATAGCAAGATCGAAGAAGCCAGATCCGTGCGTGGGGTGTCGTTTCAGCACGCTGTTTTGCTGAGTGCTTTGAGACTGGCTGAGGATAACTTGGCTTTAAAAAAAAGCTTAAAGCGTTACAAGCAGGAGAGCCTGCGGGAGCTTGCGTGCATAGAGGCGCAGCTTACAGGAGCTTTAGGAGCCTTGCGCCAGCCCGTTGCAGTTAATGCTGCGCCCGATGGCGCATCTAAAAAGACCAACCCTAAAAACCACAACACATAGTTCTGCGCGTCCAAAGCGGGTGCGTATGTGCTTTTTGTTCCCTTTTGGCCTGTTTTGGGCCCGGGGGATTTGCGAGGTGTTTGGTTTTGGAGCCGTCATCCCAGGCCGCTAAGCGGCAGTCGATAAGAGAGCGTTACAAAGCCATACGCGCAGCATGCGTGCACCCTCAGCCGGAGGCCTTGGCTCGGACCATGCGCACAGCTCGGGAGCGTGCTTGGGAGCATAGTGCCTATGTGGCATGTTATATGGGCATGGGGGACGAGCTGGATCCTGTGCCGGCTTTAACGACGCCGCTGCTCAGTGAGTGGAAAACATGTTTTCCGTGCCTAAAGCCACATTCCAACGAGCCATACTCCAACGAAACAGACTCATCCCATGCGGTGCCGAGAGCCATGGAGCTACGCAGCTGGCGTAGGGGTCAGCAGGTGGTGGAGGGTAGATTTTGCAAAGAGCCCCAAGGTGGCCAGGTGGTGCTTGTGGGGGATGTGGGGCTGGTTTTTGTGCCGGGCGTGGTGTTTGATCTACAGGGTGGGCGCCTGGGCTATGGCTATGGGTATTATGATCGTTTTTTAAAGGGTTATGAGGGTTACAAGGTAGGCTTAGCCTTTGAGGAGCAGCTAACGGCGCAGAGCTTGCCTTTGTGTGAGTGGGATGTGCGCATGGACGCCTTGTGCACTCCTGAAAGGTTTTACGGTTTAGGATAGGGTGAGATGGATGCCAGTAGTTTGATATTTATAGTAATGGGCTTTACTGCGGGAGTGGTGGTGGTCCTAGGGGGCTTGCGGCTTTATGGGGGCATGTTGGGCGCCCGTGCGCGTAGGGGAGCCAAGCGAGAGGCCGAGCGCATTTTGAGTCGGGCCCATGGGCGGGTGAGCCGTATGAAGCGCGATAGTGAATCGCGTATTAAAGAGCAAGAGTCGCGGCATAGGCGGCAGATGGAGCAAAAGGCCCGCAAAGCGAGGGCCCAATTGGATCAAAAAGAGCAAGAGCAGCTCAAGCAGCAGAAGCAGTTAAAGGCGTCGTTGCAGAGGAAGATCGAGGAGGTGGCACAAAGGCGCAAGGCTCTGGAGCACAAACAGGTGGAGTGCGAGGAGTTTTCGTCGCAACTTAAAAAAAAGCAGTCCTTTTTGCAAAAAGAGCTCCTTGAGTGCCAGCAAAAGTTGGAGCTGGTGGCCAATATGTCGCGCGATGAGGCCTTGTCGGAGCTTAAAAACAGCCTCGTGCAGCAGGCTAAGTCTGAGGTGGCAGAAGACGTGTATCGGCTTGAGAAAAAAATGCGCAAAGAGAGCCAAGACCGTGTGCGCAGTGTGTGGGCTAAAACCATTGCGCGCTACGCGAGCGATGTGGCAACAGAGCGTACGACCCAGGCGGTGCAGCTAACGAGCGACGAGATGAAGGGCAAGATCATAGGCCGCGAGGGGCGCAATATACGCTCTCTAGAGTCGGCTTGTGGAGTGGATATTATTGTGGACGAAACTCCTGAGACGGTGATTATTTCGAGCTTTGATCCTCTGAGGCGTCAGGTGGCGCATATGGCTTTGGAGCATTTGATGCTAGATGGCCGCGTGCACCCGGCTCGTATAGAAGAGGTAGTAGACAAGGTGCGCCGAGAGCTTATGGGCACCTTGAAGCAAGAGGCCGAGCAGGTGGTGGTAGATTTGGGGCTGAGTGGTTTTCATCATGAGGTGCTTTCGGTGCTGGGCAAGTTAAAGTTTCGCCATGTGGGTGAGCAGAATGTTTTGAGCCACTCTGTTGAGGTGGCTTATGTGAGTGGTTTGTTAGCGGGCGAAATTGGCACGAGCGTGTCTTTGGCGCGGCGGGCAGGTTTGTTGCATGATATTGGCCTTGGGGTGCCGCATTGGGTGGAGGGGAGCTCTTTTGATGCGGGGGCTAAGTTTTTAAAAAAATGGGGCGAGTCTGATAAAGTGGTTGAGGTTTTAAGGGGCATGGCTTTTGGGAGCCATCACCAAGGCCTACTGGGGCATTTGGTGCAGGCGGCTAATAACTTTAGCGAAGCACGTCCTGGAACCAAGAGATCTGTGGTAGAAAATTACATCCGGCGCCTGTCGGATTTGGAGGCTGTGGGCAACAGCTTCGACGGTGTGGTTCGTACATTTGCCTTGCAAGCGGGCAAAGAGATCCGCGTGCTGGTAGATAGCGGCACCATTACAGACGCACAGGCCAGTGTGCTGAGCCAGGATATCGTAAACAAAATCGAGCGCGAGCTAAGCTTTACGGGTGATATTAAGGTTAGCGTGATTCGGCATACCCGCATGGTCGAATACGCGAAGTAGTAGTAAGAAGCCAAAGGCTTCTTACTACTACTTCGCTTACGCCTATCGCTACAGGCTCATAGAAGCTTCAGCTGTCTAGCGCGCAAAAATGCTTCAGTCAAGACCACTTGTCCATCTGATGGCCCGCGCCCAGGGGCGCTATCAGCTGGACTGCGTAGGGCTGAAGACATTTTTGCTGGCGCTTTTATGCTTACGCATATAGGTCGCAAAACAAACTTGGGCCTTCCGTTTGTCCCAAGGGTAGCAGCTTCTTAATCTGCCCTTGGGACTACACTTACTGGCCAAGTTTGTTTTACTAGCACTCTGATGCTTACGCAGCTAGCACTCTAACCTTTTAAAAGCGCGGCACATTTGTTGTGGAGTGCTTGCCAGTACTTGGCGCGTAGTAGCTTTGCAACACGCTCGCTGCCAGCATATTCTGCCACATAAAACGCTGTTCTATTCCTGTGGTCCGTGGCGTTAATGTCAATGTCCTTATGTGCTAGCAAAGCGTCCGCCGTTCTTGTCATATCATGCTCTGCTGCCCACATAAGAGCTGTCATGCCATTGGCCCCGTGCTGATTGACATCAATACCGTCCACCCCTAGCAGCATTTTTACAAAAGCCATACTGTGGTTTTGGATGGCTTTTATTAGAACCGTGTCGCCTGTAGCAGATTGGTGGTTAATGGTAGCGTCGGCGCCGTTATCTAGCAAAAGTTGTCCCATATCATCACCTATGTCTTCCTCTGCAACTAACATAAGGGCGTTTTCGCCTTTTTTGTTGGTGGCTGAGACATCAGCACCGGCTTTAATCAAAAGTAGCACATTTCCTTTATAAGTATACAATATAGCGTGCCTAAGGGTTGTGCTTGTTTCATGCTGGTCGCTCTCAAAAACTACATTGACCTCGGCGCCTGCCCCTAGCAAGATCTCTATAATTGTGCGTTGTATTTCTTCAACAAAAGAACTCTCCATGGCGTGTATAAGAGCCGTCCTGCCCCTTGCGTCTTTGGCATTTACATCAATATCGGAGCGCCAAAGTAAGAGCTCTACAAGACTTTCGCTCGACCTTGTAGCTACCATTAAGGCTGTTATGCCTTTTTCGGTAGCCGCGTTGATGTCCGTCTTGAGGTCGTTAATGAGCGCGCGCGCCCGGTCGTGATCGTCTTTTAAAATAGCATCCACAAGAGGCGGCGTGATTTCGGTACCTCCACCCCAATCCGTGTCTCCATAAGACACGCTCAGCCCCAAACCCATAAAAAATAACAACGCCAAACTTAAAATTTTCATCGCACTGCCTCCTTTTCATTAAAAAACTACGTGCCTTAGTTCTATACAAGAGAAGAGAAGAGAAGAGAAGAGAAGAGAAGAGAAGAGAAGAGAAGAGAAGAGAATTTTTGTTTTTATAACACGACGCACATAGCTTTGACGGCAACCTGGTCGCTGCGGGCCTTTGGCCCTCCGCTACAGGCATCATAGGTGCCGTATAGCCCATCCAATATTCTGCGGGACGCTTGGCGCCATCGCGGTCGCACCCTTTCAGGGTGCTGCTCTTGCGCCGCCGCTTTATCCAGCACGTGAGAACACCCTGGCTTAGACTGACCTTCTCTTAAAAATCTGGACTTGATAATGTTAGTGGGTTCGTATTTTAGGAGGGATGTATGGCAAGAGGCAGAAAGTTTAGTGATGGTCAGATTATATGTGCCTTGAAGCAATTGGAGAACGGGATTTCGGGCAAAGATCTATGCAGGAGGCTTGAGGTTACAGAGACTACATTGTATCGCTGGAAAAAGCTTTATTCTGGTATGGATGTGAGTGAAATAAAAGAGCTAAGGAGTTTGAGGGATGAGAATTCAAGGTTGAAGAAAATTGTTGCTAATCTGACTTTAGACAAGCAGATGCTGCAGGATGTTCTTGAAAAAAAGTTCTAAGACCTTGCATTCGTACCAATGCGGCTAAAGTTTTAATATCTAGGTATAAAGTTTCAGTCAAAAGGGTTTGCAAGGTCTTAGGGCTCAACAGGGCGTCTTTTTATTATAAGAAGAGGCATAGGCAGAGGTCTAAAAGGGAAGTGATTATGAAGCGTCTTATAGAGCTTTCTGGGGATCGGCCGAGATTTGGCTATGAGCGTTTGCACGTGCTTTTAATGCGAGAGGGAGTGAAGGTGGCTAGGAATACTCTTTATCGTTACTATGTTTCGGCAGGGCTTCAGCTTCGTAGAAAGAACAAAAAGAAAAGGGCGAAGCATATACGGCATACTCTGCCACTTGCGGAGCGTCCTCATCAGGTTTGGGCAATGGACTTTATGCAAGACAGGCTTCGCGATGGAAAGAAAATTCGTATACTGAATGTATTGGATATTTTTTCGAGAAAATGCATAGGTTCTTTTGTTGACTACGCAATTGATTCAAGGAAGCTGGTGGGTTTTTTAAATTCCAAGAGGCGCTATTATCCTGTGCCTGAGTTTATACGGGTGGATAATGGGACAGAGTTTACAAGTAAAAACTTTGATCAATGGGCCTTTGAGAATAAGGTTGAGCTCAGTTATATTGAGCCAGGAAAGCCGAGTCAAAATGGATTTATAGAGAGTTTTAATGGAAAAATGCGAGACGAGTGCCTTAGGGGAAATTGCTTTTCAAGCTTGGATGATGCTAGATCTATTGTGGAAACGTGGAGAAAAGACTATAACAAATGTAGGCCGCACTCATCGCTCGGTAACTCTACCCCAGAAGCCTTTATTAACAGCTTTCTAGGGAAAAACAGAGCCAGAGTAAGGCCAAAACTAACTCTGAAATCTGTCTAAACTTTAAGGAAGGGTCAACACCTTCGCTCAAGCGATAAAAAGTGTCCATGAAATTTGGGGAAGTCCAGACCGCTTGCCTGGCGCACCTAAAGGCGCGTCCATAGGCTGCGCTCTCTGGCCAGGGTGCCCTCACTAACACTTTTATGCTTACGCACTTTGTCCCAGAATATTGGATTAGTCCTTTAATTGCGTTTGAGAAGAGAATTTTTGTTTTTATAACACGACGCACATAGCTTTGACGGCAATGTCGCGGCTTTGGATCCACAGGCTGTGCCTGGCCTTTTAATCGGGCTCTTTTAATAGGTGCCACATGGTAGTAGAGTTTACACTATGAATCCAAAGACATTCAAAGCATCCGCAGCAAGGCATGTGGGCGTGATTATGGACGGCAACGGGCGCTTTGCTGCGGCGCGTTCTATGCCACGCAGCTATGGCCATGCGCAGGGCGTGCGGGCTGCGGCGCGCATTATAGAGTGCGCGGTTAAAGAGTCTCTAGAGTGCTTGAGCCTGTTTGTTTTTAGTACAGAGAACTGGCGCCGCCCGCAGACTGAGGTGAATTTTTTGATGCAACTGATACTAACAGAGCTGAGCCAGTCTATGGATAAATTGCAAGAGCAAAATGTACGGGTGAGCATTTTGGGCGACACCTCCACACTGCCCCCAAAAGTGCAGGAGGTGTTGGTTAAAACTCAACACGCTACCCGCAACTGCCACGGCATGCGCCTGGTGTTGGCGATTAACTATGGCGGGCGGCAAGAGATACTGCGTGCAGCCGTGCGCGCAGCCCAACATGCGCAGCAACAGGGTTGGTCGGCGCAAGACTTGCCCTGCTTTATCGATGAAGCCCTGCTGGGTGGCTTTATGGACTCAGCCCCTTTGCCGGTGCCGGAGCTTATTATCCGCACAGGGGGTGGCGCGAGGCTGTCTAATTTTTATCTTTGGTCGGCGGCCTATAGCGAGCTTTATATCAGCCCTAAAATGTGGCCAGAATTTAGCAAGGAGGATTTTATAAAAGCCTTGCAGCACTATAAAAACTCAAGCCTCAAAAGCCACTGGGGTGGATTATCGGCGGATAAGGAGCCTGGCCAGCCTGGGCAAGAGGCGCGCAGTGTCTCTACTTGCTAAAAGGTTTTTGGGGGCGGGAGTTTTTTGTGCTCTTGTGGTGGGTAGCGCCTATTTGTGGGGCACACAGGGCCTGTGGGTGTTGGGCTTTGCGCTTGCTGTTGTGGGTTTGGTGGAGTTTGTGCAGATGCTTCACAAAGCCTTTAGGGCGCCGTGGTTCTGGCGGGGGCTATTTGTTTTGGCGGGTGTGGTGCTGCTGTTTTGGGTCAGTAGCAGTATGGAGTTTAAATGGGTGGGCATTGGGAGTGTGCTTAGCCTTTTTATGTGTTTGTCGCTTTGGAGCTTGGGCTCGTTACGAACCCCTCCCCCAAAAGAAACCTCCCCACAAGGGAGCGTGCAGGCCGAAACTAATCTGATTGCCCTGGGTCTTGTGGGTATAATACTTTGCGGCGTGTTCCCGGCTTGTGCTTTGGCGCTGCTGGCCTTGCCCAAGGGTTTAGAGTGGTTTTGTTTGCTGGTTTTTTTGTGTTCTGCAGGAGACATATGCGCCTATACAGCGGGGCGCATATGGGGCACCAGTGTTGCTATGCACAGGGTTTCGCCCAGTAAAACTTGGCAAGGCTATTTAGGGGCAGTCTTGGGCATAGCGGTGGTGGGAGTTTTGGGAGCCTGGTGGCTGGAGCTTGTGTGGTGGCAGGGGGCGGTTTTGGTTCTGGGTGCAGGGCTTTGCTCGCAAACGGGAGACTTGTTTATGTCTTTGATAAAGCGCTATGCTGGGGTGAAGGATACGGGCTTTTTGGTTTTTGGGCATGGAGGAGTCTTAGACCGTTTGGACTCTCTTTATATGCTAGCGCCTTATGTTTATGCCGTGCACATTATGTGCACGGATTTGTAGAGGATTTTTGTGGAAGCAGTGCTGGGTTTTTTATACGAGGCCGTGGTTTTTGTAGGAGCTTTTTGTGCCCTTTTAGGTTTGCTGGTTTTTGTGCACGAGCTAGGCCACTTTGCTGTAGCTAAGTGGTGTGGGGTGCGGGTTGAGACCTTTAGCTTGGGCTTTGGGCCTAAGATTTTAAAATGCGTGCACCGGGGTACGGTGTACTGTGTGTCGCTAGTGCCTTTGGGGGGTTATGTCAAAATGTTTGGCGATGACCCTAGCACTAAGGTTAAGGCCTCTGAAAGGGGCTGTGCTTTTTTGCACCAGCCTTTATGGAAACGCGTGAGCATTGTGCTAGCGGGCCCTTTGATGAACCTGCTTTTTGCGGCTTGGATTTTTGCGCTCTTAGGCGCCATGGGATTCAAAGTACCCGGCACGCATTTGGGTTATATTGCGCCTAATACCAAAGCTTTTGAGGCGGGCTTTAGAACCCACGACCATATCGTGCAGGTAGGGGGGCGGCCGGTGCGCTATTGGTCACAAGTGGCGGCGCAGGTAGAGGCTGCGCATGGCAAAGGCTTAGAGTTTGCAGTAATGCGCAAAAAAACTCTAGGCTCAACGGCGGCAGAAGCGCAAGAAACACCCCAGCGCTTAGTGGTGCGTCCCGAGCTAGGGGAGAACCCGTTTATTTTTTCTGCCAAAACCAAGGTCGGCGTGGTGGAGGGGCTGAGTGCGTCTTCGCGCCCTCCCATTTTGGCTATGGACCTGCGTGAGAGCGCTCTTGTGGGCCACATGCGCGCGCTAGAGTACGTGGTGCGGGTTAACTCCAGCCTTGTGCCAACATTTACAGACCTTATGGCGGCCCTAAAGGCTTTGCCTTTGGGTAAGGAGGCAAGGCTTGAAATTTTAGCAGACCACACCCAATGGACCAGGGGGCGTTTTGCAGCAGGGGATACGCGCCCTACCCGCACAGTGCGCATAGAGTCTTGGCAGGGAGTGGAGAGCTTGGCCTTAAGGCCTCAGGAGCTGTTTTTGTACCAAATTGCCCCCCGTTCTCCTGCTCAGCGGGCGGGTCTGCAGTTTGGGGATCTGCTGCTGGCGCTTAATGGGCAAGAGCTTAAAAACTGGCAAGGGGTCTTAAAGGGAGTGAGCCACTCTTTTAACCAGCAGGGGGCTAAGTCTGTAGAGCTGTTGGTTTTAAGAGGTACCGAGCCTTTAAGGCTTTCTATTTTGCCTGAGATGACCAAAACCATGCGGTCCACGGGGCGTTCGGAGCGGCGCTACACCATAGGCATTGTGCCTGCAATTTTTGATATGGAGCCCCTTATGGTTGAGCGGCGCGAAACGGGCCTTAATGCTCTGGCGTATGGCGCGCGGCAGTCGTGGGAGTGGACGGGGATTATTGCGATCAGCTTTTGGCGGCTGATCCAAGGCCGGGTGACAGCGGATAACATTGGGGGTGTTATCTCCATAGGGGTAGTGGCTAAGCAGTCTTTTGTGGCGGGCATAAGGCAGTTTTTAAAAATGATGGCCATTATTTC
The DNA here is from genome assembly GCA_965116155.1 of Bdellovibrionales bacterium. GTDB lineage: Bacteria > Bdellovibrionota > Bdellovibrionia > Bdellovibrionales > UBA1609. The sequence continues at coordinate 863,232 of OZ220488.1, read as the reverse complement.
TATTAATTTGTTTTTGCTCAATCTGCTGCCGGTGCCTGTTTTAGACGGGGGGCATTTGGTGTATTTTTTTATAGAGTTTGTAAAGGGCTCGCCCTTAAGCGTGCAGAATATGCAACGGGCACAGCAGGTTGGGGTGGTGCTATTGGTGGGTCTTATGGCCTTTGCGCTATTTAATGACATTGTGAACTTAATAGGGCCCTATTGAGGTAAAGCATTGAGGTAAAGCATGGAGCAAGCTCTGGCTAAATGGCGTGCGCGTACGCACATGTGTGGAGACTTGGGGCTGGGCGATGTAGGCAAGGAGGTTTGCCTTAAGGCTTGGGTGCAGCATGTGCGCGAGATGGGGGGCATGGTTTTTGTCACCCTGCGCGACTGCACCGGTGTGGTGCAAGTGATGCTGGGGCAGGATCTAGTTAATAAAGGCCGCGCACTAAGCCGCGAGAGCGCGGTAGAACTTATGGGCCTGGTGCGTGAGCGCCCAGCGGGGCAGCAGAACAAAAAAATGCCCACAGGTGCGGTGGAGGTTTTGGCCCAGGGCCTAAGGGTGCTAAGTGCTAGTAAGACCCCACCCATACCGGTGGGTAGCATAAAGTCGCAAGTGGGCGAGGAGGCGAGGCTCAAGTACCGGTATTTGGATTTACGTGCGGAGCGTATGCAGCGCAACCTGCGCATGCGCCACCGGGCTTTGCAGGAGGTGCGTGGTTTTTTGTCGGGGCAGGGCTTTTGCGAGGTAGAGACTCCTGTTTTGTATAAATCCACTCCCGAGGGCGCTAGGGATTACAAGGTGCCTTCACGGGTGCATAAGGGCTGCTTTTACGCTTTGCCTCAGAGTCCGCAGCTTTTAAAACAGCTTTTAATGGTGGGGGGTACGGATAGGTATTTTCAGTTGGCGCGTTGCTTTAGGGACGAAGACCTCAGAACCGACCGCCAGCCAGAATTTACGCAAATTGATATCGAAATGAGCTTTGTTCGGGCGGAGGATATAATGGCCCTGTCTGAAGCTTTGGCTAAAAATCTTTGGCGGGCTTGTTTGGGTGTGGATTTATCTCCGTTCGTACGCTTAAGTTACAAGGAAGCCATGGAGGGCTACGGTACAGATAAGCCGGACCTGCGTGTGCCTTGGCGCTTGCAGCGGGTGGCGGATTTTTTTGCTAAAGGCCCAGGCGCTAGCTTTGCTCCTTTTGCGCGTTTTGCTCAAGATGGCACGCCTTCAAAAGCTGGGCCCCAAAGCGGCGTATGGGCGTTGGGTGTGCCTTGGTGGGGCGGGGTTTCTAAGTCGAAACTAAACAAGTGGGCGGCTGGGTTAAAATCGCGCGCTGCGGCGATGGCACCAGATGCAGAGCCGCCTTCGGTGGCGTGGCTTGCAAATGCGCCTGATGCGCCGGACACCTGGAACACCAGCATAAAGGGGCTCTCCCAGAGCGCTTTGGAGGCCTTGTTTGTAGATGTGGCCCAGGCTCCTAAGGGTGGGGTGGTGTTTTTGCTGGGTGGCACGTCTCAAGGGTGGCAGGTGCAAAAAGCCTTAGGGGAGCTGAGGCAATTTTTTATCCAGGAGTCTTGCAAGGAGTCTTGGCTGAGCTTTGGTGCAAAGGACTTTAGCTTTGCGTGGGTGGATGGTTTTCCATTGTTAGAGTGGGGTGAAGATCCAGAGGGTGTGGAGCGGTTCATGGCGGTGCACCACCCCTTTACGGCGCCGCAAGAGCAAGACGAGCCGCATGTGTTGGAGCACCAAGGTGCCACTCGGCAGGCGCTTTTGGCCTTGGGTGCGCAGGCTTACGACCTTACATGCAACGGCTTTGAGGTAGCAGGGGGCAGCTTGCGTGTGTATCGGCCTGAGGTGCAGCGGGCGGTGTTTGAGATTTTGGGTTTGAGCGCCACAGCAATACAGAGCCAGTTTGGATTTTTTTTAGAGGCGCTGTCTTATGGTGCGCCTCCGCATGGGGGTATTGCTTGGGGTTTTGATAGGTTGGTCATGCTGCTTTGTGGTGAGGATAACTTAAGAGATGTGTTGGCTTTTCCAAAAACCACATCGGCGTCTTGTTTAATGAGCGGGTGCCCGTCTTGATGATCGTTTGAGTGGAGCTCCGAGCAACCAGTGAAGCAATTTACAATCGAGCTGGAGTCTAAAAGCTACAAAGGCGCGGCCTTGCAGGAGCAGGTTAAAGCTTGCCTGCTAAATAGTGAGCCGCTTAAGGCCTTGGTGCCGCATTTGGGTGAGAGCTTGCAAGAGTTAAAAGGTGGAGGTTTTCTTTTAGAGGCTTCTGACTTTAGGGCGCAGGTGTTATGCTGTGAGAGTAAGCTGCGCGTTGAGGTGAGTTTGCTCAGCTGGCGCGCAAGGTTAATGGGTGGCGTGGTGCGGTCTAAGTTAGAGCAGGCATTAAAAAGCCAGCTCACTGGATTGCGCTGATAGTAGGGGGCAAAAGGGGCGAGATGGCAAACCAATTAAGCATGCGGGCTTTGGGCTTTCGTGGTGTTTTAAGACTGTGGGCTTTAGCGGGGCTTGTGTGTGTGGTGGCGTGTTTTGCGCTTTTGCACGAGCGGGCAAAAGGCAAGAGCTCTCCCAAGACCCGGCAACAAACCCAGCAACAAGGCCAAAAGCAAAGCCAGCTTGAGGAGCGGCAACCCCAGAGCCGTATATTTAGCCCTCAGGCGTTGGAGTTTTTGTACAAAAAGGCGTCTGGTGGTGCGGCGGATTTGGTGTATGTGAGCTTTTGGGCGAAGTGGTGTGAGCCTTGCATCGCGGAGTTGGGGATTTTTGAAAAATGGTCTAAAAGCCGCAAGTTTAAATCGGTTAAGATGCTGCTGGTGCACTTGGACAACCAATATTTTGGCCATGTGCCAGACATAGTAAAAGAGGCCAAGCAGTTACAAAAGCTCCATGCGCCTAGTGTTGCGTCGCTTTATTCGCCTTTTGCTAATAAGCACTTAAAAAGCATAAAGCTGCCTGCGGTTCCGTACCATATTGTTATGCGCGGGGGGCAGCTTTTGCATCAGTGGGACTCCTCTGTCGCTCTTAACCCCAAGCAGCATAAGCAAAAAATACTAAAGCATCTGTAAAGCTCAAAAATGCACCAATTTAGGGGGAAGCCGCCAAGTATGTTCTTTGGCTGACTCTGGCTTTTCTGGGTAATGCGCATGCAAGTTTTACACGGCTTGGCATGGAGATGGCTTGGAGGTTGTAGGATCGCAGCCTATAGGCTTTGTTTATTTTCAATAATTCCACATTAGACATTTTTATTAAGGAGGTTTTATGAGGAAGTTATGTGTTTTAGCTCTTTTGGTGTGTGCAGCTCCTCTTGCACAAGCAGCGGATGAACAATCCAAATTTTATATAGGCGGCGAGTATTTGCACCCGATTAACAAGGTCGAAAATGTTGGTTTAAGTTATGCCTTGCAAATAGGAACGCGGCTCTCAAAGCATTTTCGTGTAGAGGGAGAATACATGCGCCTTAATCTCACCCCAGCCAACAAAGCTGCCGACACCTCAGGTTTAAGGGGTCAAGAGTACGACTCGCCCGAAGAATTTTTTACCGAATTAGAAAAATACGCCAAAAACATATTAAGAGAGTACGACGCCAAACGGTATATGGTTAATCTCTATTTTGATAAAGACATTGCAAAACACGTTACGGCCTACGCCGGATTTGGTGCGGGGCGCACTTATGGGCTTCCTATTATAGACCTTGCTATTTTTGGAGACGCCCTTGACATTGATCCGGAGGACGCTGCCATTCTCGTACCACAGTTGAACAATACGGCAAACCAAGACATTCGCAACCATGGCCGCCAGCCTAATTGGACCTACCAGGTTTTAGCCGGCACCAACGTGCATTTGGGTAAGGGTTTTTCTGTAGGGCCTAAATTCCGTTACACGTCCGACATTAATCCTAAAAGAGGGACTGGTGAGGTTTTCACAGTTAACTCTCCTAGCAACTGGACGGCTGGCATTAGTGTAACCATCAGACCTATGGATTGGTTCTAAATTTAGAGCAAGCCATACAAGGCTCCTCCCTTTTTTACGCCTAAAAAAGGGAGGGCTTTTTTATCTGTTTTGATTTTCAACGCATTTACTACGTTTTTAACGCGCTTAATTTTAATAAAAAGGCTTCGCAGTAGAGCTTTAAAGGGAGAACGGGGCGCTTTAGCTGCGCGTCTAGCTCCAAAAGGCCCTGCATGGCATGCTTAAGCTCCCATAGGGTCCATTTTTGCGCCTGGCTCTGATACTCGCCCCTAAAATAAGGCGACACCTTAGTAAGCTCCTCACCCTGCTTTGCCGCCACAAGCAGCCGAATATGCCGCGCGGCCAAGGCCAAAAGCGCTAGCTCATGTTCCCCTTGGGCCACCAAATGCTGCAGCTGCTTAAGCGCTAAGTAAAACCGCTTTTGCCCCAAAGACTTTGTAAACTCAAACACCCCAGCAGCTTTGTAGGTGTTAAGATTTTGCGTATCTTTAATAGTGAGCTTTTTAGTAGAAAGTTTTAATAGCTCGTACTCTATTTGCTGGCGGCAAGGAGGCAGCAGTTGCTCTAGCATCTCTAAAGCCCCAGGCTCTAACACAATGCCATGCGCCTTTGTGCGCTGTGTGAGCCACCCTTTTACCTCATAAGGCGCTAAAGGCTTGCACGGCACCTGCCAGCCCTTTGTGACTTTAATGTGCTTTTTAAGTGCTTTGGTAAATTTGGTGCGGGCGTCTAGCTTTTTACCCATTAGCACCACCCGCAGGCCGCGCGTGGCATGCGGCAGAGATTTTAAAAAAGGCTCTTGCAGCTTTACAGGCAAGAGATGCAAATTTTTAACCACCACAAGGCGCTCGCCAAACAAACCCGCAGGCGCAAAAAGGCGCGCTAGGTGCTCGCTACTTAGCTCATCAGCAAAGCACACCTCTAAGCCCCAAGGCCTTTCGGCAACCTTACCCTTAGCTGGGCCCCAAACTTTTTTTACACAAAAATCCAAGGCCTGTTTTTGTAAAAAAACCTCTTCCCCCTCAAACAAGCAAACAGCAGGCAGAGGGCCCGCAAGAGCCTTTGCGTCTATAAAATTCACAAATTGCACTGGGTTAAGCTTTGGCGGCGGTTTTTGCGGTAGAGGCCGTGGCATTATGAAGACGCTTTGATAGCAAGCCCACTCTGCGGGCTGCGCGCGACTTATGCAGGGCGCCTTTTTTAACGGCCCTATAGGCCTTGCTGACGAACTCTGGCAACAAGGTGGCCGCGCGTTTAAGATCGCCCGCTTTTATGAGCTTTTGCAGCTGTTTATCTACTGTGCCCGCTGCACGGCGCAAGGAGCGCTGCCTAGAGTGGCGCTTTAGAGATTGCCGGGCCCTTTTAGCTGCAGAAGCATGATTTGCCATACGCCCCCACTTGTAGCACTGCTTTACTGCGCGGTGCAAGCGTTCTAGGTTCTAGTGGGGCTCTAGTGGTGCCTTGACTTTCGTATTTTCTAGCACATACTTCTAGATGCGGTAAGGCGAGGCAGAATGGATTATTACAAAACCCTGGGGGTGTCTCCCCAGGCCTCAGAGAGCGAAATCAAGCGCGCATACCGCGAAAAAGCCCTGCTCTACCATCCTGATAAGAACCCCGGCAACAAAGAGGCCGAGGAAAAATTCAAACAAGCCGCCCAGGCCTATGAGATTCTAGGCAACAAAAAAAAACGCGCTGAGTACGACCGCTTTGGTTCTGCAGCCTTTGAGCAAGGTGGTGGGTTTGAGAATGTCCAATTCCGCGGTGCGGAGGATATTTTTAGCGCTTTTGGGGACATTTTTGGCGATATGTTCAATCAGGGCTCGCGGCGCCACAGGCGCTCTCAAGGGCCTCAGCCCAGCCAAGGCAACCACCTCGAGTACCACATGCGGCTGGATTTAAAATCGGTGCTCACCGGCGCTTCTAAAACCCTGCGCTACGAGCGCGAGATCAACTGCACCACCTGTCAAGGCACAGGCGCACAGCCTGGCACGCGGCCCATGCAGTGCCCCGAGTGCCATGGCTCGGGCCAGGTGCTAAAGCAAAGCGGATTTTTTGCCATACAAAGCACCTGCGGGCGCTGCCACGGCACGGGTAGTACTATAGAACACCCCTGCCGCAGCTGTGGTGGCAAAGGACGCATGCCAGACAAACAAAATCTCAGTGTGGATATCCCCCCTGGAGTGGCAACGGGCCACAGGCTCCGTATGCGCCAAAAGGGCGACGCCGGCTTAAATGGCGGACCCTATGGAGACCTTTATATAGCCATAGAGGTTATAGAGTCTGGCGACTTTAAAAGAGATGGGGCCGATTTGCATAAAAAGCTCTGCATCACTTATTTGCAAGCTTTGTTGGGGGCTAAGGTCTCTGTACCCACGTTGGGGCAAAATATAGACGTCCAAGTGCCCCAGTGCTCGCAAGAGCGAGACAAAATTCTAATCAAAAACCAAGGCCTACCTAAAGGCATTAAGAGCTCTGCGCGGGGTGATTTAATGCTTGAAATCGAGGTGAGCTTTCCGCACAAACTAAAAGCCAAAGAGGAAAAACTGCTGCGAGAGATTCAAAGCTTGTACAATGCGTGAGCATAAAAGCGCCAGCAATATTGCCTTGAACCTTAGAGTGCAGCCATCTTGGCAGCCCACAGGGCCATAGATGCCTTATAGGCCGAAAAATAAAATTGGGCAATGCGCCATCTCCCTCGCAGACGCCTCTTTCATGCGTAAGCATAAAAGTGGCCCCTTGAAATCTTGGGCGGGTAGTGTAGCCACCTGCTCCCCTTTATGGGGTGCTAAGCGGGTGGCAAGCGAAAAGCCCCAGGATTTCAAGGGAGAACTAGATAGCTCACGAGGCTGCTCTGGAGCTGGCTCTTATTGCCCAATTTTATTTTTCTAGCACTCTAATGCTTACGCACCAGAGAATTTAATTAGTCCTTTAAAGCTACTTGCTGGACTGTGTTTTTTGTCCTATCGTCGTTGGTAGTAAGGGGGTGTGTTTATGGGGGCTTTAAGAGGTGTTGGTGTTTTCTCTATGTGTGCATTTGTCCTGCTCGGGACACTGGGGTGTAAAGAGACCTACAAGGGCACGCTGGATTTAATAGAGGGCATTCAGGTGCCAAGGGGGTTGTCTTCGCGCGACCTTAAACTGCTGGCCGCATGCAAACAGCAGGAGCAGCTTAGCAAAAGATGCAAAAGGCTGGTGCGTAAATTCGAGCGCAACTTAAAGCCACTCAGCTCGGGCACTTATGATGCACATTTAGAGGTAAGCGAAAACAAGGCCAGATTTCGTCTTAGGCTCGAGCCAGGTGCAAAAGAGATCAAATTTAGCCTGCCTTTGCCTGCGGGTATAGACCGTGCGGACGAAGGTTTTTACTTAGAAAGCGCCACAACAGCGCTGCCTTTTGATATCAAAGGCGAATGGTTAGAAAACAAGCTCACCCACGGCGCTTGGCGCACCGAGGCGAGAGCCTGCACTTATACGGCTACACACACAGAGTGTTATTGGGTGCGTCAGCCTTATCCTTGTTGGGGGCGCAGGGGGCGCAGCTGGTGCGTGCGCGTGGTGCGTGAGTGCCGGCCGGTGTTGCGCTACTACTCTGGGGTGCGTGATGTTACTTACCGAGTAAACACAGTTTACAAACGCGTGGGGGCTGATTTTTTAACACCCACTCAAGAGACGGCGAGTGTTTTGTTAGAGGAGGGTTTTTTTAGTGAGGGGCAGCTGATGGGCTCGTTTGAGGGTGAGTACACATCGTCTTACGAAGAGGAGCGTGGTCGAGGCGTGTGCGTGCCTTATTAAAGCGCGCTAGACAGCTATCAACGCGCCGGTAGCTTTGGGCGATCTTTAGGCCCGAAGCCGCGACACTCTCGTTAAGGGTGGCTAGCGCTTTACATTAAAAAGGAGCAACTATGTTAAACAAATTTATTTCTTGTGTGGTATTAGTAGTGGCACTTTGGGGCTTGGGTGAGTTCGGGTGGACGGCAGAAAAAGTCGACCCGGAGCTGCAAAAGCTATACGAAAGCTGTCTTAGGGGGCGTTATGCGGACTGCAACAAGGGCGGGTACCTTGCTATGGAGTATGGGGATCATACGCGTGCGCATAAGATGTTTAAAATCACCTGCCGTGCGGGTTGGAAGGCTGCGTGCCATAACGCGGCCATATCGGCTAGTCGTATGGGTGACGCAGGGGAGGCTAAAAAACTTTGGCGCGAGGCTTGCGACCACAGGGTGTGGGAGTCTTGTGCCTCGTTAGCGCAGCAGTGGGTGCGCGAGCGCGAGTGGGATAAAGCGATACCTTTGTCTAAAAAGGCCTGCCGTTATAAGGCTTCGGCCTGTTTGCTGTTGGGGCGTATTTATAAGTTTAAACGGGAGTACGAGAAGGCTTTTCAGGTTTTTGAGCGTGCTTGTAACGATCAGGTGGTGCGGTCTTGTTATGAAGCGGGGAGGCTGGCAGTAAAGCTTGGCCTATCGGATGATAGGGCTTTGGATCTGTTTCAAAGGTCGTGTGACCTGGGCACGGCAGGGGGTTGTTCGCAAGCGGCGGTGCTTTATCACAAACGAGGCAACCTAGAAAAAGCCGCCCCAATGTTTAGGGACCTATGCCGCAACTATGAAATACACAGAGACTGCGTGCATTTGGGTAAACTTGAGCAATCGCGCGGGCGGTTTTCGGCTGCGTCTACGGCTTTTAAAAGAGCCTGCCGTGGGGGATATGTTTTGGGCTGTTGGTTTTGGGGGCAACTAGAAGAATTGCGCGGCAATAAGGACCGTGCCGTTGAGCATTACACGCGAGCGTGTGATGGTGGTCACAAACCCTCTTGCGCAGAGCTGTGTCGGATGGGCAAAAGGGAATGTGCGTAAGCATGCGTAAGCATTAGAGCGCTAGGAAAATGCCATGGGATTAAGCGCATCTTTCTGATAGCACCTAAAGGTGCGGCCATCAGGAAGATAAGCGTCCCACATGGCATTTTCCGACCTATAAGGCCTCTATGACCCTGCGGCTTTGGGCGATCTCTAAGCCCAAAGCCGCGACACTATCGTTAAGGGTGGCTAGCGCTTTACATATGTGTTTACTCAATGCGCGGGGCTTTGACGGGAGTATGGTCGCTTTGGGCCTACGGCCCTTCGCTACAGACGCGTAGTAGCCTTATAGGCCGCAAAATTTTCTGTGGGACGCTTGGTGCTATCGCGGGCGCACCCTTTCAGGGTGCTGCTCTCGCGCCGCCGCTTATCCCAGAGAATTTTGCTAACACTCTAAATTTATTAAGGAGGTTCTTATGTTCAAAAAAATCAGCACTTGTGTGGTATTAGTAGTAGCCCTCGTTTGTGGCAGTAGTGTGTGGGCGATGGTGCCCAAGGCGGAGTTTAATCCTGAGCTTGAAAGTCTGTATCAAAGCTGTCTTAGGGGGCGTTACGATAACTGCAACAAGGGCGGGTATCTGGCTATGGAGTATGGGGAGCATACTCGAGCGCATGCGATGTTTAAAATCACCTGCCGTGCGGGTTGGAAGGCTGCGTGCCATAACGCGGCCATATCGGCTAAACGTTTTGGCGACATGGTTGAGGCACGCCGGTTGTGGCGGGAGGCTTGTCGGCATGGTGTGTGGGCGAGTTGTGATTCGATGGCTAAGGAGCTGGTAAGGCAAAAGCAGTGGCAACAGGCGTTGGGTTTTGCCAAAAGGGCTTGCCGGAACAAGCTTTCGGCCTGTGTGCTTTTGGGGCAAATTTATAAATTCCAAGGCATGCCAGATTTGGCGCTTGAAATGTTTGGGCGCGCTTGCAATGGACAAGTGGCTGGGGCGTGTTATAGGGCGGGCTTTGTGGCTAAGCAGCTGGGTGTGCTGGAAGCTTTGGATTGGTTTAATAAGTCGTGCGATATGGGTGCTGTGGTGGGTTGTTCGCAGGCGGCTATGTTGTACCAAAAACAGGGCAATGTAGGGCAGGCGGCGCTTATGTTTAAAGATCTGTGCCGTAACTACGATAGCTATGTAGACTGTGTGTATTGGGGCGATTTAGAGCGTGGGCGGGGCCGCACGTCGGTTGCGCTTGCGGCGTTTAAAAGAGCTTGCCGTGGTGGCTACCAACCAGGGTGTGCGCGTTTTAATTAACCCATGCAGGGTAATTTACTTATTTTAAGGCGTCGGGTTTTTGCTGAAGGGCATCTGCTGCTTTGGGCCTTAGATGCAAAAGGTACTGCTGTAACTCTTAAGGCCATGGGGGCAAAAAAGAGCCGTAAAAGATTCGGCGCTGGGGCTTTAGAGCCCACGCATTGTGTGGCAGCAGTGTGGTCATTGCCTCAAAAAAAACCTCATTCTGAGGCGTGGCCTTTTTTGCGCGAGGCCCGTGTGGTGAGAGACTTCTCTGCGCTGCGTTCTTGTTACGATCGTTTAAGCTTAGGGCTGTACTTTGTAAACACTGTGTATAAAGTCTTTGGGGTGCATGGAGGTTGTGGGGGCGTAGAGCTTTACAGGCTGTTGGGTAATGCTTTGCATGAGGCTCAGACATCCAGCAACCTGGAGCTGCTGCGCTTGCAGTTTGAGTTGAAGTTTTTGTTTCAAAACGGAGTTCTGAGCATAAGCTCTGCCGTTAGGCCGTATTTAGAGCAGCCTTTGCGCATGCACGCAGGGCTCAAGTTCAGTGGACAGCTTCTAGACCAAAAAAACCACGGCTTCGCACAATTAGAGCGCTAGCCCAATACTCTGGGATAAGCGGCGCTCCTGGAACAGGCTCCCAAAGGGAGGCGGCCGTGACAGGAGCAAGCGTCCCACAGAGTATTGGGCGGTCTCTTATCCAGCGCGTGACAGCACCTTAACTTCGTCACTTGACCCTTTTGCATGCCTCCTTTGGAGGCAACCAAGGGTCTGCGTTTTCTGGTTAAGGTACTGCCACTAACACTTTTATGCTTACGCCTCTAAGCCTATCGCGACCACACTGTCGTCAAAGCCTCTTTGACTTGTTTTCGGACGACCCAGTCAATTAACGCCCCATGTTAAGAGATTTTTGTTTGCTAATAAAGGTAGATATGGGGCATAAGTGCGGTTGCGGCTCTTGCTGTTTAGGGGCCGTGCTCGAACGGCAGTAGCAAGGAGGATTGTTTGTGAAGAAGTTTTTAATGTGTTTGTTTGTATTTTTGTCAGCGCCCTTTGCTCAGGCTGGGGACTATTTGGGGAGCTTTTATTTTGGTGGTGACTACATTTGGTCGCTTAATAAGGTTAAAAATGTGGGCGCAAGCCAGGCGTTTCAGGTAGGTACCCGTTTGGGCCCCGTGCGTTTAGAAGGGGAATTCATGCGTGCTAACGTAGAGCCCAACGCAGACAAAAACACCCCCGTTGGCCAATTGGTGCTAGACTCTCTAACACCAGCGCAAATTGACGCCGTACTGTTCAACTCTACAAAAGAGTTCGACTCAAAGCGCTACTTTGTAAACGTTTATGTAGATAAAAAAGTCTTCATGCGTTTAAACGCCTATGTGGGTATGGGTGTGGGGAGGTCTTCGGACACCGCTGTGTTTGACTTTGCCAAGCTTAAAAAAACCGTACCCAACGCTGCGCCGGGGGAAGCAATCAACATCGGCAACCGCGTTGTAAGCTCAGACCAGCAGTCCTCTTGGGCGTACCAAATTTTAGGCGGCGCGGACTTGAAGCTTTTTGGTGGCTTATCGGTAGGGCCTAAATTTAGATTTGTAGACAACTTTACCGGCTTCACGGATGGGCTGTTTGATGGCTTGCTATCGGCTGTAAGTGGCAGCACCTTTGGCTATAATGTGCCTGCCAATTGGAGCACAAGTATTAACGTTAAAATCAGACCGGGCAGGTTTTTTCACTAAACCCTGTTGCTACAAGATCCCAAAATAATGTCTGACAAAAGTGCCATGGCCCGTGCCGTGGCACTTGCGCAAAAGGGCCTAGGGCACGTGTCGCCCAATCCCGCCGTGGGCTGCGTGTTGCTATCAAAACATGGCACGCTGCTGTCTGAGGCTTACCACAAGGCCGCAGGCTTGCCCCATGCCGAGGCAGCGGCATTAGACCAGCTCCCCACAGGGGCAGACCTCACAGGCGCCACTATGGTAGTGACCCTAGAGCCATGCGCCCACGTGGGTCGCACTCCCTCTTGTGCGCACAAAATAGCCAAATTGCCCATAAAGCGCGTGCTCTACGGAGCCAAAGACCCCAACCCTCTGGTGCAAGGCAAGGGCTTAGAGGTTTTAAAAAATGCTGGCATTAAAGTTGTGCAGCTACAGGCTCCAGGGCTTAAAAAGCTGAACGAAGTTTTTAATTACAACATGCTGCAGCAAAAAGCCTTTATAGCCTTAAAGGTGGCCAGCAGTTGGGATGGCTTTTTAGGCACAAAACATGCCACAGCAAGGGAGACCCTTAGCGCTCCTTTAGCACTTAAACACGCCCACAAGCTAAGGCGGATTTACGATGCCGTGCTGGTGGGTCGAAAGACCCTATGGCAAGACCGTCCGCAGCTTAATATCCGCTTTGGTTTAAGCGTGCCTAAAAAAACCAAAAAAATCCTCATACTAGACCCCGATCTTAAGACGTTTAAAAAACTCCCTACACTCGATTTGCCCATTTTTAAACACCACAAGGCAAAAGACATTTTTTGGATATGTAAGCAAAACACTACGCCGCCGCCCTCGTGTGCGTATGGCAACATAATACCCTGTCGGAGTTACAGCCAGGGTGCAGGGGGCGTATTGGATTTGGGTTTTCTGCAGCACGCGCTTTACCAAAAGGGCATATGCAGCGTGCTGGTTGAGGGCGGCGCCCATACTTTAAGCGCATTTTTGCAGCAAGGCATAGGCCAAAAGCTGCTGTGTTTTTTAAGCCCCACCCTTATAGGGGGAGGCAGGGGTTTAAGTTGGACGGCAGGCTTTAGTGCAGCATTTGAAAGCAGGCTTAAACTGCAAGACGCTAACTGCGCTCCCTTGGGTGCAGGACAATACCTACTTGAAGCGAATATTAATTAGAGCGCTAGGAAAATAAAATTAAGCAATAGTGCAGTCCCAAGGGCAGCTTCTGAAAGAAGCAACAGCCCTGGGGACAAACGACAGGCTTAATTTTATTTTCCGGCCTATAAGGCTTTTACGGCCCTGCAGGTTAGGTCTAAGCCCGTACTCGCAAGTGCGATTTGTGTAAGTTAAGGTAAATAATGCCGCCTGCGCCCGGGACTTATTGATCGCGATAAACCCAGGCGTGACCTGACATGCCAGATTGCCTTAACGCTATGGACCACCTGAAGCATTGCCTAACCGTTTGTAGTTATGCTTACGTATCTTTTAACTGGCGCAGTTTTGAAAACACCTCAGCATCGGGCAGTGCGGGATCTAATTTAAGCGCGGCGCGCAGCTTAGGGCAGTGTGGGCGCAAAAACAAATTCAGCTCCAACTCTGTTGCCAGTGTTGTGGGCAAGGTGGGCAAATTTTGCTTAAGGCGCTTTACGAGCCAGGCTTTTTTTTCTACTAATCCCCAATGCCGGGGCATAAGGCTTAAGGCAAACTCAGCATTAGCCAGGCTGTACTCGTGCCCGCAGTAAATAAGAGTGTCAGGTGGCAGTTTAGTTAGCTTTTTTAAAGACTCCCACATCTGGGCATGTGTGCCCTCAAACACTCTGCCGCAACCTAGGGAAAACAAAGTGTCCCCACAAAATAAAGCCCCATCAAAATAATAAGCCACATGCCCACTCGTGTGGCCGGGGGTATAAATAACCTGCGCTCTTAAAGCACCATCACCCAGCACAAGCTGTTCGCCATCTGCCACACCGCGCGTGGCAGTGGGGATGCGGTGCAAATCCATAGCAGGGGCTATAACTTCTACCTTTGGAAACAGCTGCCTTAAAAGCGCATTGCCTCCAATGTGGTCCATATGGTGGTGGGTGTTAAGTATGTAGTGCGGTGTGAGGTTTCGTTTTTTTAAAAACACCGCCACACTCTCACCCACTGAAGGGTCCACCACCACACAGAGCCCTTTATGGTGGATGATCCACACGTAGTTGTCTTGCAACACAGGCAAGGCATAAACTTTAAATCTTGGTGATGGTTTTGCGAGCAAAATGCACCCTTATGTTTTGTTCAGGTTTAAAGCTATCGAGCTCTGCATGGGTGAGGTTGGTTACAACGCAAAGATCCTTTTCTACCGCTGCCAAAAACCCATGCCCTAAAATATGCGCCGCGGCCCCTAAAACCAAGCTATTAGGAGGCAAAGCGTGGATTTTTTTAGGGTCCATAGAGGGCACGACAAAAGCCGCTTTGCCTATGGTGAAGTCTTTTTTACCTGTGCCATAAAAAATCCGGCCACTAAGAGTAGGATGTTTGGGCACAAAACTTCCCCCCCCCAAAATGGCCGCGTACTTAAAGTGTTGGCTTTGAGGCTTGCGCGTGTTTTTTTGAGCCTGCGTATAAAAATCAAAAAACGTAGCCCCCTTGTGTGTTTTTAGAAAACTTTTAAAATAATACAGCAGCGCTAAGTTATTATAAAAGGCTAATTTTTTTAATAACCTGCTGTTTTTTTGGTTCTCGTGTTTTAACAGCCACTTTAAAACCCTGCGCAACACACAAAGGCCCACAGGTGCAAGTAGCGGCACAAAACCTGCGCCCTGTGGGGCAATATAAACCCCCGGCGTGGTGTTGGTGTTGTCATGTTTTGATACCAGTTTAAGCGCGGGGGGATTTTTTTTTTCAAAATGTTTTAAAAATCCACGCGCAGGGTGCGTGCTTGCTATGGGGTTAAGTTGGTAAATAAAAACCCGCTCGCCCTTAACCCCTAGCTCACAAATAAAATTCTGGCAATTTATAGCGCGCGCAATTTGTAAAAACACATCTAATATGTGGGCCGATATTTTTAAAGTGCCTTTTGTGGTTTTTAAGTCTGTATAAAAACTTTGTGCTTTAGTGCCAGAGCTTTCAAAATAAAACTTCTTGTTAAAACAAACCATCACCATATGCTGGTGGTTTTGTATTTGTTTTTGCAAAATGATTTGGTCTAAGTTTTTTTGGGACAGAACTTGTTTTAGCGCGCTTTTGTAGTGTGGCACGCTGTAAATATCCATAAGGCTTAAACTTTTTCCAGGGTGCAAAAGTTTATTGCCCTCTTGCTTTAAAGACGATCGCAAAATACAAGGCGCTTGGGCTTTTATGAGCTTTTCAACCTCTGGCTCAACCTCTGGGCCCACTGTTAGAGGGTGCACTATTTTTAGGTGCTGTGCGATTTTTAAATACTCTGGCACTAGGTGCGACAAATGCGGCTTGGTGCGCAATTGCTCTAGCAAGCTAAACTTAGTAAATTTAGCGCCTTTTAAAACGCCATGGGATTCATGTGTGCTAAGTGCTGTGTTGGGCATGGTATATATTGTATGCCCCCGGCCCTAGTTTCTACCACTCGCGCAAAACTAACATCCAGTAGGTAAGGCGCTAAAGTCGGGCCACATGTTTTGATAAAACCGGGTCTTAAAGTTGTGAGCGGCAAGCTTTTCTAAAAGCCGCGGCAAAACCGCCAAGCTCTGAGGGTGGATATCATGCAGCAGTATTATGCCCCGGTTTTGTGTTACAACCTGTGACCAAATGTGCTCAAATAAATCCTCAGGGTTTTTGATCTTCCAATCTAAAGAGTCAATATTCCAAAACATATTCTGCGCTCCTATACTCCACACAACAGAGCGTAAATCGGCACTAAAAGCTCCATAGGGGAACCTAAAAAAAGGCCTTGCGCGGCCCACAGCCGTAACCAAAGGCTCAATGCCTTTGCAAATTTCGTGCTTGGCCTGCTTTAAGCCCATACGCGTAAGATTGGGGTGCGACCAGGTATGCGAGCCCAAAACATGCTTCTTATGGATCTGGCTCGTAATATTTTGATACCGCGCTGCGCGCTCGCCAATAACAAAAAAATGCGCCCTCACATTGTGCCGGGCCAAAACCTCCAGCACACGGGGCGTAATATAAGGGTGCGGCCCATCATCAAAACTCAGCACCACCTCCCCAGGGGGTAAGTCATAACCACTAACATAAGAAAAATCCGCCTCATCAATAGGCAGCGCTTGGCTAGGTGCTAAGACTGACTCCTGGTGCTTATGCCCTATAGGCACCCTGTTTACATGGGCTTTCAATAGCTGCTCCAAACACCCACCCCCATGCAGACCTGTGCTTTGCTCTAAAATAGGAAAAAAAACATTAAAATCCACCCAGCTTAATTGTTGCAGTGCCGCACACAGCTCGTGAGGCGCATAAAAATGTAACCAGCTCTTAGGATACAGCGCAGATCCGCGCCACTCTTGCGCCGACACCGCCAGGGCATGCGCTGTTAAGCTGCTCTGCAAAAGTTGCGTAAGATCCATACCAGACGGCGCACCCGCACCCTGCTGCGCCCAAAGCCCTCCAGGCCAAGCACAACCCAGCGTCCACAGCACAATGTAAAAAGCTTTTTTTATGTTTCTCAATATGGCTTTACACATGGCTTTACCCCTCGTGTCTGTTATGCTTGTAGCCTGTATGCTTTCCTATGCTTGGCAGCGCGCCCTAGCCAGGAGGCCAGGTCATTTTGCGCCCACCCAATATGTGGATATGCAAATGGTCCACCGTTTGCCCACCTTCGTCCCCCGTATTAACCACCAGGCGGTAGCCTTGCAAATTTTGCTCCGCAGCTACTTGAGCCGCCACCAGCATCAGGTGCCCCAAGATGTGCTGCTTTTTTTCACCCAGGCTCTCCAAATGCGCCATAGAAACCACCGGCGCCTTGGGTATTACCAAAATATGCACCGGTGCCTGGGGCGCAATATCCCAAAAGGCCAAAGCAGTGTCGTCCTCAAAAACAATCTTAGCGGGGATCTCTTTTGCAATAATTTTATCAAAAACACTCATAAGCTTTTTACAAATTCACCCATCACAGGGTGCAGTGCCTTGCAGGCGGTTTTGCATTTTTCAAAAACTTCCTCATGGTTGATACTCTCGCCAGGTGCCGCCGTGCCTGTTGCTGGGTTAGAAATGCACGAAATCCCACAAACCTCAGCCCCCATATGCGCTCCCACTAAAGCCTCAGGGGCGGTGCTCATGCCAACGGCACTCGCTCCTAAGCGTTTAAAGGCCTGTATTTCGGCAGCAGTTTCATACGATGGGCCCATATACGCACAGTACACTCCCTGATGGTGCCGAATGTTGTGCTTGCGCAAAATTTTAGCAAAGCCCTCACGCAGCGCCCGGCTATAAAGCGCACTCACATCTACAAACCTCGGCCCCAGCTCGGCCTCATTAGGCCCAATTAAAGGGTTGGTGCCCATATAGTTGATATGATCCGTTAACAGCATAAAATCCCCCGGCGCCATGGTAGGCTCTACCCCACCTGCCGCATTGGTGAGCAGAAGCTTTTTGGCTCCCCAAAAACACAAAAGCCGCGCTGCGTAGGTGACCTCAGGCATAGAGTAGCCCTCGTAAAAATGCACTCTGCCACGCAAAACAGCCACGGGAGTGTCGCCCACATGCCCCACTGCTAGCTCTGCTACATGCGACTCCACCCGAGGTACCGGCATATAGGGTACGTCTTTGCAATTTATCACGCTTTCTACGCGCACCTGGTCCGCAAAGCCTGCAAAACCACTGCCGAGCACAACTCCCACCCGGGGCGTGATTTGGGTTTTCGACCGAATATACTTAAGGCTTTGGCGCAGTTTTTCTATTAACATATTAAAGTGCTAGCCCAATACTCTGGGATAAAGCGGCGCTCCTGGCACAGCCTCCCAGAGGGAGGCGGCCCTGCGGCTTTGGGCGTTAATGCAAGCTATCCAGTTCTCCCTTGAAATCCTGGGGCTTTTCGCTTGCCACCTGCTTAACACCCCGTAAAGGGGAGCAGGTGGCTTCGCTATCCGCCCAAAATTTCAAGGGGCCACTTTTATGCTTACGCACTCTAGGCCCAAGGCCGCGACACTCACGTCAAAGCTCCGCGCGCTAAGCACCCCGCCCCTTAAAGCGCTGTGCTTTACATACTCATACCACCTTATACCCCCCAGCCCCTAACGAAATTACACTTTTTGCCTTTTTATGCCGGCTTGGCGTAAGCATCAGAGTGCTAGGAAAATGCCATGGGATTAAGCGCATCTTCCTGATAGCCCCTGTAAGGGGCGACCATCAGGAAGATAAGCGTCCCACATGGCATTTTCCGACCTATGAAGCTACTATGAGCCTGTAGCGAAGTGCGTAAGCTGTATAGGTCGCAAAAACTCTTTAAGGCTTTCGTTTCGCCCCCTTACCTGACACCCACTACGGGGGCCAAGGGGGCTTCACTTACTGCTTAAAGAGTTTTTACTAGCGCTTTAATTTGGGCCAAAAAAGGGCGGCGTTTTATGCTTTTTGAAGGTGCAGAAAAAAAACTAGAAATCACCACCATGCCCGGCACCAATTTGTGCGCGCTTTTACCCCAGGCCTCTGTTAAAGACCTAGTAGCGCTTGCGGGGGCGAAGATATTAAGCACACTGGCGCAGCCTGAGGCTCAGGCCTATTTGCTTTCGGAGTCGAGCTTGTTTGTGTGGCCGAGCCGTTTGCTGGTTATTATTTGCGGTCGCACCAAAATGGTGCCCTTGGTAAAAGGCGTGGTAAAAAAAATTGGCGTATCTAATATTAAGGGCCTTATGTATGAGAGAAAAAACGAGTACTTCCCATACCGGCAAAAAAGCCTATTCTACGAGGATGCGGCTCAAATAGACAGACTGTTTGCCGGCGCCTCAGGCTCTGCGTGGCAGTTTGGCCCCACGAGTGAGCACCACTTGTTTTTGTACCACCTTAACAAAAAATTCCCCTTTGATGCTAAGGACCGCACTTTTGAGCTTTTAATGTACGGGTTAAAAATGGTAAGCACCACGAGCCGCTATAAGCAAATGGTTAAGCAGTTAAAAGCTTTTTTTGCAAAGTATATAGGTGCGCACCAGGTGCACGAGCACATCTTTAATCCGGCGGGTTTTTCTTTAAACGCCCTTAAGGGCAGATGGTATTATACGCTGCATATTACACCGGACCTTTACTGCCCTTATGTGAGCTTTGAGACCAATGTATTTATTAAAACCCAATCCGAGTGGTTGAGGCTTTTAGCTTTGTTTAACCCTGGGTCTTTTGATTTTGTGACGTTTAAGCCTACCCCAAAAAACAACCAGAGAAACAACCAGAGAAACCAAAAAATACCATCCCCGATGCCTTTGAGGCAATTTAAGGGGTTTAACTTAAAAAACACTTTTTACAAAAAGCTGTCTTGCGGGTTTGATGTACAGTGGATGCACTTTTACGCTCCTGCCAAAACCCCGTTAAAACCCTTAAAATTAGATTGCAAAAAAATTGTTACACTGCTTAAAAAAGGAGACTAACACTATGTGGGTTAGTGAAGAAACCAAAGGCATTTTAAAAACCTGCTACAAGGTAGAGCAGAGTTTGTTTGAGCATAAAAGTTCTTATCAAAAAGTGAGTGTCGTACAGACTAAGGGCTTTGGTAAAATGCTGCTCAACGATGATATCGTTATGGTGTCAGAAAGGGACGAATTTATTTATCACGAAATGCTCGCCCATGTGCCTTTGTTTTTAAATCCCAATGCCAAAAGGGTGCTGGTTGTAGGTGGGGGCGATGGCGGCACAGCGCGCGAGGTAATAAAACACTCTCAAGTGCAAAAGTGCCTGGTTGTAGAAATCGACAGCGTTGTGGTAGAGGCCTGCAAGCAGCATATCCCTCAAACTGCGGAGGCTTATAAAGACCCCAAGGTGGAGCTTGTGGTGCAAGATGCCGTAGAGTTTGCAAAAGCTAAAGCGCAAAGACCAAAACAAGAGCAGCTGTTTGATGTCGTGCTCGTGGACAGCACAGACCCTATTGGCCCAGCTACGCCCTTGTTTGGTGCAGAGTTTTACCAAAACATCAAAACCCTTTTAGCACCAGGTGGCATTGTTGTAGCTCAAGGCGAAAGCTCTCACTACGAGCTTAGTATGCAAACCAAAATGCTTAGCATTTTTTCAACATTATTTAAGTGGCGGGGGTTTTATAATTTTCATAACTTAACCTACCCAGGGGTTTGGAGCTTTTTGTACGCCTCTAATAGTTTGCACCCTTTAAAAGATTACTCCCCTCCTGAGCCTATGCCTTTTGATCTAAAATACTACACCCCTCAAGTGCATAGGGGCAGTTTTGCTTTGCCCAATTTTTTGCAAAAACATTTTAACAAATGGGCTAATCTAACGAGTGGGTAGGGGTGGGTTAATGCAAGTAAGTATCGCAAACACCTTGTGGCCTAAAGGTTTGGATTTTAAAACAGAGCATAACCTTGCGGATCATGATCTTGCGTGCTTGCAGTCGCGCTTAACTCCACAACGTTTGCAGCGTTTGCGCAGTATTGTAAAGCTGCGCTCTAAGCAGGTGATGCCGATTTTAGATGGAGTCTCAGATCCTGGCAATACAAATGCTGTTATGCGCACAGCAGAGCTGTATGGGTTTTTAAATTTTGGAATTGTGGGCAGAGCGCAAAAAAACAATAAAAAACCCAACCGCGTGAATAAGGGCGCATTGAGGTGGCTTAAGTTAAGTGTTTTTGAAGCGCCCGAGCAGGCGGTAGAGTTTTTAAAGCTCCGGGGGTATCGTATTTACGTGGCGGATGTCATGGCGAGCAAAACTCTAGAAGAGTGTGATTTGTCTACACCCGTGGCCTTGGTGTTTGGCAACGAACACCGTGGCGCCAGCCAAGCCATGCTCGATCTGGGTTGCGATGCGTTTAAGCTAGAGGTGCGAGGTTTATGCCAGAGCTTTAACGTATCTGTTGCGGCGGCGATTAGTTTTGAAAAATGCATGCGCCAAAAAAAAGCTCTCGGCTTGACACTAGCGGACCTTAGCCCCTTAGAGCAAGACTGGCTTTTGGGCAGTTATATAAGGGAGCAGACGGGTGTTTAATGTAGTGCTGGTAAGGCCAGAAATCCCCAACAACACGGGCAATGTAGGGCGCACATGCGTGGGCTTTGAGTGCACTTTGCACCTGGTGGGCCCTTTGGGCTTTAGTATGGAAGACAAGTATTTAAAACGCGCGGGCCTAGATTATTGGCACAGGTTAAAGTTGTTGCAGCATGGCAATTGGGATATGCTGTGGAGCAGCATTAAGGCCCGGCGTGGGCGGGTGTTTTTGCTTTCTAGCAAGGCTCGGCGCCCTTATTACGAGATAAAATTTGCTCCTGGGGATTATTTGCTTTTTGGAGGTGAAACTCAGGGGCTGCCTGAGGCCGTGTGGAAAGCCCTGCCGCACCAGAACAGGCTTTGCATACCCTTTAAAGGGGCGATAAGGTGTTTTAATCTGGCAAATGCCGCGGCGATAGTGGTGGCCCATGGTGTAGGGTCTCTAGAAAGGAGTGAGAGTTTTGTTTAACAGGCTAGCGGCTGCAATTTTTGGCACCAAGCACGATCGCGAGATGAAAAGCCTGCGCCCCTTGCTAGAGCAGGTAAACGCTTTAGAGCCTCAAATGCGTGCTTTGCAAGACAAGGACTTTGCGCAGCATACCCAAAGCCTGAGGCAAGAGCTCGCAAATGGCGCTCCTTTAGACAGCCTGCTTTGCCGGGCTTTTGCTTTGTGCCGCGAGGCTGCAGTTAGGACCTTATCGATGCGTCATTACGATGTGCAGATTATAGGAGGCATTGTGTTGCATAGGGGGCGCATTGCCGAAATGAAAACCGGCGAAGGCAAAACTTTGGTTGCGACCTTGCCGTTGTATTTGCATGGGCTAAGGGGCAAGGGCGCGCATTTGGTTACGGTGAACGACTACTTGGCTCAACGTGACAGCCAATGGATGGGTCGGGTGTACAGTTTTTTGGGTCTTAACACCGGGGCGATTTTGCATGGCATGGACGACCAAGAGCGCAAGCGGGCTTATGGGGCGGATGTTACTTATTGCACCAATAACGAGCTGGGGTTTGATTATTTACGCGACAACATGAAGCACCGTTCTGAGGACCTGGTGCAACGGGGGTATCACTTTGGCATTGTGGATGAGTGCGACTCCATTTTAATAGACGAGTCGCGCACGCCTTTGATTATTTCGGGATCGTCGCAAAAATCCACACACCTTTATACGCAGATTGACCGCGTTGTGGGAGCGTTTAAGAAAAACGTGCACTTCGAGCTAGACGAAAAACACAAACAAGTCTCTCTTACGGATGCGGGAAACCATCAGGCGGAGCAGCTGTTAGGGGTGCCAAACTTGTTTGAGCCTCAAAGCATTGAGCTGATACATTTTATTTATCAGGCCCTGCGGGCGCACCACTTGTTTCAGATCGATGTGGACTACATGGTCAAGCAGGGCGAGGTGGTGATTGTGGACGAATTTACGGGCCGGCTTATGCCGGGGCGTAGATGGAGCGATGGTTTGCACCAGGCCATAGAGGCCAAAGAGGGCCTTAAGGTGCGTAGCGAAAACCAAACACTGGCTACTATTAGTTTTCAAAACTACTTTCGTATGTATAAAAAGCTCTCCGGCATGACGGGCACGGCTGATACGGAAGCGATGGAGTTTAGAAAAATCTACGGCTTAGATGTGTCGGTGATTCCAACCAACAAGCCTGTTATTAGAAACGACAAAAACGACCTTGTGTACAAAAACCAAAAAGCCAAACTAGAGGCCATCGCCCTGTATGTAAAAGAGCGCTACGAAAAAGGGCAACCCGTTTTGGTAGGGACGATTAGCATTGAAAAATCTGAAGAGCTATCGCAGGTGTTAAAAGCCCATGCAGTGCCGCACAATGTTTTAAACGCCAAGCACCACGAGCGCGAGGCAGAGATTGTGGCTCAGGCGGGTAGGTATAAATCGGTGACCATTGCCACCAATATGGCGGGGCGGGGTACGGATATTGTTTTGGGTGGCAATAGTGAAATGCTGGCTAAAAAAGAGTGCGGCGGCAAGGCCGAGGGAGCAGAATACGAGGCGGTGTTAGAAAAATGGCGTGCTACTTGTGCAAAGGAGCGCGAGCAGGTGGTAAGCCTGGGCGGCTTGAGCATTGTAGGCACCGAGCGGCACGAGTCGCGCCGTATTGACAATCAGCTTCGGGGCAGGTCGGGGCGGCAAGGGGATCCTGGGGAATCGGTGTTTTTTATTTCTTTGGACGACAACCTGATGCGCATTTTTAACGGCGAGCGTGTGCAAAAACTGATGAACTTGAAGCTATTTAATATACCAGACGACCAGCCTTTAGAGGCCGGCATGGTGAATCGCACTATTGAAAATTCGCAGCGCAAGGTGGAGGGGCACAATTTTGACGCGCGCAAAAGCGTGACCGAGTACGACGATGTCATGAATCAGCAGCGCCAGGCGATTTACAGCATGAGGCACGAGATTTTAGAGTCACAGTCTTTAGACAAAATGCTGCTAGAGATGCTGGGGGACGTGACATCGGATTGTTTAGATACCTACGTGCCCGAAGGCACTAAGGCTACAGAGTGGGATTTGGAATCCTTGTCGGTGGCTTTGGGTAGGCAGTTTGGTTTGGATCTGCATTGGGAGGGCGATGGGGGTAGGAGCTTGCCGGTGGATACTGCGGAGCTTAACCAGCAGGTGGCGCATGAGGTAAAGCGAGCGTTTGACTCTCAAAAGGCGCGCATCGATCAAGCGGTGGCTGAGTCGGGCGCGAACTGGGCCAAAGGCGGAGGCAGCGACGGAGGCTTTGGAGTGCTACAAAAAATGGTGCTTTTAGAGACCATCGACTCCCGCTGGCGCGAGCATTTGGAAAATATGGAGCGCTTAAGAGAGGGCGTAAGTTTGCGAGGCTATGCGCAAAAGGATCCTTTAATAGAGTACAAAAAAGAGGGCTTTAATCTGTTTGAGCATTTTCAAAAAAGCATTCGTGCCGAGGTTGTGGAAAAGCTGCTAAAAATTCAAATTAGCCCCTCAGCAGCGCGCGAGGTGCGCACAAGAGAAGCTGAGGCATTAGAAGAAGGGCGCTTAGAAGAGTCTGCTCAGGGCACCATGAGCCGTGCTGAGAGGCGCCGTATGGCTAAGGCGAAAAAAAAACGCAAACAAAATGCCTTTGGCACCCCTTGACGCTCTGCGGGGCAACAGGCAGCGCGCTATGGAGTGGTGGGGTGTTACGGGCGGTGTGGCTTCTGGCAAAAGCCGTTTGCTGGGTCTTTTGCGGCAGCGTGGGTACGCGGTGCTGCAAGCGGATCAGCTGGCTAAAAGGTGCATGCGCCAAAGTGTTAAAGTAAGGGCTTTGTTGCGCCGTATGCTGCCGGATGTGGACCCTTATGCGCGGCCTTTTGTGTTAAGTGCAGGGGACAAAAAAAGGCTGCGTGCTATGCTGTGGCAGGTGCGCTCGTCGAGCGCGGCGCGGGATTTTTTGTGGCAGCTTCACCTTGAGGTGCGTGCCAGTAGCGCGCGGCATAGGGAGCGCTTTGCAAGGCGCGGGCATAGGAGAGCTTTTTATGAGGTGCCGTTGCTGTTTGAAAACGGGCTAGAGGGGTGCTTTGATGGGATTATTTTGCTTTGTGTTTCGCGCCGTGAGCAGATACTGAGGCTCAAAGAGCGTGGGCTGACTAAGCAAGAGGCCTTGCTGCTTGTTAAGCGGCAGATGCCGCAGGCGGAAAAAATCGAGCGCTTGCACCGATTTTTGGGCAAGAAGATACTTGTTTAGATTTTTGTGTCCTTGGCGTGCTGGGCGTGCGGAATTTTCTTGAACATGCCGGGCTTTGTTTGTATAGATGGGGGAGCTTTTTGTGTGGGGTTTGGGTTTTGATCTGGGCCCTGTAGGTTTGGTTTTTAAAAGTTTGTCTCTAAAGAGAGCGAGGGTGTGATGAGCAAGGAAAAATTCGATCGTAGTAAGCCCCATGTAAACATTGGCACAATTGGGCATGTGGACCATGGCAAGACCACCTTAACGGCGGCTATTTCTAGGGTATTGAGCGAGAAGCAGGGCAAGGACGCGACTAAGTTTGATGAAATTGACAAAGCTCCTGAGGAAAAAGAGCGGGGCATTACGATTTCTACGGCGCATATTGAGTACGAGACAGATAAAAGGCACTACGCGCATGTGGACTGCCCTGGGCACGCGGACTATGTAAAAAACATGATCACCGGTGCGGCCCAGATGGACGGGGCAATTTTGGTGGTTTCGGCTGCAGATGGGCCTATGCCTCAGACGCGGGAGCATATTTTGTTGTCGCGCCAGGTGGGTGTGCCGGCGATTGTGGTTTTTATGAACAAGGTGGATCAGGTGGATGATCCGGAGCTTTTGGAGCTTGTGGAGATGGAGATCCGGGAGCTTTTGAACAAGTACGAGTTCCCTGGGGATGATACTCCTATTATTAAGGGTTCGGCGCTTAAGGCTTTGGAGGGCGACGCGGGCGATCAGGGTGCTGGTGCGATTATGCAGCTTATGGAGGCTTGTGATAAGCACATTGCGGAGCCCAAGCGGGATATTGAAAAAAGCTTTTTGATGCCTATTGAGGATGTGTTTTCGATTTCGGGCCGGGGCACGGTGGTAACGGGCCGTATTGAGCGGGGTGTGGTTAAGTCTGGTGAAGAGGTAGAGATTGTGGGCATTAGGGACACCCAAAAGACCACGGTTACGGGCATAGAGATGTTTCGTAAGTTGTTAGACGAAGGTAAGGCGGGTGACAACGCGGGTTGTTTGTTGCGGGGTACTAAAAAAGAGGACGTCGAGCGGGGGCAGGTGTTGGCCAAGCCAGGCACTATTACTCCGCACAAAAAGTTCAAGTGCGAGGCGTATATTTTGACTAAGGAGGAAGGGGGTCGGCATACGCCTTTTTTCAAGGGTTACAGGCCTCAGTTTTATTTTCGGACTACGGACGTGACGGGTGTAGCGGAGCTTAAAGAGGGTGTGGAGATGGTTATGCCGGGCGACCGTGTCGAGATGAGTGTGGAGCTTATTACTCCTGTGGCGATGGACAAAGAGTTGCGCTTTGCCATTCGCGAGGGTGGCCGTACCGTTGGTGCTGGCGTCGTCACCGAAATTGTAGAGTAATTTAAAGACTAGCCCGCGCAACCTTGGGCAGATAGCGTAGCCACCTGCACCTCTTTAGGAGGTACTCAGCAGGTGGTGAGCGGAGGCCCCAAGGTTGCGCGGGCGGTCTATGCAGCTATTTGTCGGCCCTGCAGGTTAGGTCTAAGCCCGTACTCGCAAGTGCTATTTATGTAAACTGAGGAAAGTAATGCCGCCTGCAACCGGGCTTGATTGGTCACTAGATGCCTAGGCGTGACCTGACCTGCCAGATGACCTTTAACGCCAAGGACATCTTGATCGCCAAGTGTCCCGCAGAAAATGTTGCGACCTATGAAGCATCTATGAGCCTGTAGCGATAGGCGATCTCTAAGTCCAAGGCGTCCAGATTATCGCAAACACCCCGTACGTTGATTAAGTTGATTAAGATGAACTGAGCGGACTCGATTTACCACACTCCCGTATAAATACTACAAAACTGCTTGCCTTGCCTTTTATAAGGGCACTAGGTTTTTTTGTGTCGTCAAAGACAAAAGGAGTAACGTTGTTATGAAAAATGAGGTAACTGCCATTGTAGTAAGGCTTGTTTTGTGTGGGTGTTTGGCGCTAGGTGGATTTGGTTTTAATGCCCAGTCTACGTGGGCAACGTCTGACAACCCCAGCACCAGGAAGAGCCAGGAAAGCATATTTGAAGACTGCCACTCACGCTTTGATTTTTTTCATGCGACAGAGATAGGTGTGCTTCTTGCTGCGTTAAGTATATATATTGCACCCAAAATCCGAGCATACGAATTATATTTTACCGCCCTGTTAAGAGCAACAAGAAGAGCAACACCAATAGTTGGAGTGCCTGCTGTTGTTTTGAGTATAGCAGCTATTCCATTAACCGGCATGGCTGTTGGCTTTTTTGTTGTGGCGCCGGCCGTTGGCAATTTAGTTTGTGGTAAGCGGCTTAGCGCGATGTATGGCGATGGTGTGGTGTCTTTTTCTTATGATGACCCTGCAACTGCAGCGCCTGTGGAGGTGCGTTGTTTAACAAGCCCCAGTCCACAAGGCGATAAGGAGGCCCTCGCCCTTAAGGCGCAGTTAGAGCAAAATTTTGTATCAGAAGGAGATGTAGATTGGCAAAACCTTAAAACCTGGCGCATCCTACCTGAAACCTGCACTCACATTGACCACATCTGAGCAAAGCATTACACACTGCCGTCTTTGACGGCAGTGTGTAGCGGCTACGTTGTTGTTTGCGCTTTTACCACCTCAGGTATTTTACAAAAAAGTAATCCCACCTGCGTGTCTCTAAGCGCTGCATGCATTGCTCGTGATTATAAAATTTGTCATACTTTACTACAGGACTGTTTGTTTTTAGTTTCTGCATTTTTTTGTGTGATAAATAGTGGGATACGATGGCGTAGCTTCTTGATCCACTGACCCATGCCAGAAAATCTGATCTTTGTGCAGTGACTTCTTTAGGCTTGTTCTCTTCTGCAAGTGTCAAAATTTTATCTAAAGTGCTGCGCACCCGAGAAGCTTTCAGACTGTAATTGGCCATAGCGTAGTAAAGGGTGATCATGTTGCTCTCGATAGACTCGCACCTGTTGCCGGACATAAATAAAAACGACGCAAAATCAGACTGTTGCGACGTGTTTGCAGTGAAGTTATGAAAAAACATATACGTCTCTTTTACGCCTTTGTTTTTATTTTTTTGACACGGGTAGTTACGCCACTTGCGGGAGCGATGGGTTGGCTTATATGCTGTTCGTGTGTTGGTGTGCGTTTTTGGGTACTAAGGGGGGCGTGATGCGTGGTTTAGTTTGTTTGTGTATGGTTTTGGGTGTTGGGCTTGGGGCTGTTTGGTCTCATCAGGCGAAGGCTGACTGGCATAGCAATCCTGACGCCAGGATGGTTATTGATGGCATTAAAAAGCGCCGCTATATCCGTAGTCGCAAGGCAATAAAATATCTTAAGCTGCACCCGCAGTGGGCGAACCAGCCTGAGGTGTTGAACATTTTAAAAGTTCTGGTTTATGAGCGCGTTATTGGCGTTTTGAATGTTTTGGATGCTATGGACGATGCTCGGCGTTCGGGCGAACTCAAGCAAGTAGATGATGTGAATTTGCGTTACTTTTTGGGGGTGGCTATTGTGGGCTCCAGGCCTAAGGGCATAGCAGCCTGCATACAAGAGGCCGGCAAGATGGATTATGAATTTTTTAAGCAAGAGCCTTCGCTGGAAGATCCGCAAGCAAGAGACCTGTGGGAACAAAGTGTGTACGAAAAGCTCAGTTACCCTCGGGTGGTGTATCGCAAGCGTTGGTGCAGAGACTTAATAGGGCAACGTGCCTTGGACCGTGGTTATAAAAAAGCTCAAAATATAAAAGCGGCATAAGGTACATTGTGACCTGTGGGTACCCTAAGCGGTGGCCTTTTCCAGACATAGACACTGGCTTCCCCAGCCTGCCTATTATTTGTATATAAAAGACTAGCCCAAGCTTGCTTTGCCCAGCATGCTGTGAGGACACCGATTTAAGAGGTGCTGCACTGCATGCCCTTAGGGTCATTGTCCATTAAGCTTAAATTGGGGTTTGGTTTTTTTAGCTCATCGACGCTGAAGTATCATCTAACCATTTGTAATTATTGTTAAATTTGTTGATATTTGGGGTTCTGTTTTTGCAGGGATTATGGTGTTTTAGATGAAGCTGTCTAGTGCACAAAAATGCCTCAGGCAAGCCCACTTGTCTACCTGATGGCCCGCGCCCAAGGGCGCTATCAGATAGACTGCGTAGGGCTGAGGACATTTTTGTTGGCACTTTTATGCTTACGCCAAAACCCTGCAAAATGAGGGGTTCTCTAGTGCACGGAATATGAACCTTCTAGAGGTTTTGCGTGTTAGCCCCTTGTGCTGAAGTATGTTCTCCGGCTGACTCTGGCGCGTCTGAGTAAGGCGCAAAAATGTAATGCTCGTTAAGATATAGTATTAAAACCCTAATGTGGCGTGAGTACGCGACAGCCAGAAGCCGGAGAACATACTTCAGTCACAACTAGCTCATACTTTGTATTAGCACATTGTGACTGGCATACGCTCCGCGACTGCAAGGTGCGCTTTTGTGCTTTAAAAATGGCACAATAAATGGCACAATAAATGGCACAATAAATGGCACAATAAATTTTTTTTGAGCACTAGAATAACGAGCCCCCAAAGGGGTTATGATAAACAATTTGTTGCTTATTCGAGAGGGCAAGTAGTGACAAGGTCGCTAAAACATTTAAAATACCTGCTGTCTCAAGGGGAGGGCGCAAGGGTAGAGTTTAAAGAGTCGGCAAGCAAGGGCTTGGATAAAGAAATTGTAGCCTTTGCCAATGCTTCCGGAGGGCGTATTTATATTGGCGTTACAGACAGCGGCCGTATCAAGGGCGTAACAATAACGAGCAGTCTCAAAAATGCCATACAAGATATTGCCAAAAATTGTGACCCCAAAATTTTTGTTTCTTTTAAAGCGCTGCATAAGGAGAAGATTTTAATAGTTGATGTCCCAGAGGGCAAAAACAAACCTCATAAATGTTCTTCTGGTTTTTATATTAGGTTGGGAGCGTCGTCACAAAAGCTCAGCCGGGATGGGGTTTGGCAATTTATGTCAGAAGAAGAGCTGTTCAAGTTTGACCGCCAAATACATAAAAACTTTGACCCTAAGGTGCATTTTGATAAAGAAAAGCTCTTCTCTTTTATGGACAGAACTGGCGTAGAGTATAGTAAGAGGAACTATTTGCAGCTTTTAGAGAATCTAGAGGTAGTGCAAAGAAAAGCCAGAAAAATTGCCTTTAAAAACACTGGGGTTTTGTTTTTTTCAAAAAACTTAAAATCTCTTTTGCCGCAGGCTGAGCTGTCGTGTGCTGTGTTTAGTGGGCCCGACAAAAGCTCTACCGTAGTAGATAGAAAAAGATACAACCAAGACATTATACATAATGTCGAATCTGCTATGGGGTTTTTAACACAGCGCCTACAACTAGAGTACCGCTTTCCTAAAGGCAGCTTACTAAGGCAAGAGGTGCTAGAAATACCAGAAAATGCCTTGCGGGAGGCTTTGGTTAATGCTGTCACTCACAGAAATTACTCGCCAGGCTCTCCCCCTACAACGGTTGAGATTTTTTCAAATCGGGTAGAAATATGCAACTTTGGTCCTTTGCCAAAAGAGCTAAAAAAAGCAGACTTTGGAAAAAGGAGCTTTCCCAGAAACCCACTTGTTGCAGAGTTAATGCTGCGGGCTAAATACATAGAAAAAATGGGCACCGGAATACAAAAAATGAAAAAGGCTGTAGAAAGAGCGGGTCTAAAACCTATAGGGTTTGATTTTACATCCTTTACAAGTGTAACCCTATACAGGCCAGTGCGTGCGATCAAAAAAACAGCAAAAAAACAAAGCGTTGATAGGGATGAAAAACTGAGCGCAGAGCTGTGCGTAACTAGAAAAAAAGCAAAAGAGTTTTTAACAATATTAAACCATATAGAAAATGGCAACTTTGACAAAGCAACTTTTGTTAAAGAGCACGGCATGGCGCTAAGAACCCTTAATCGCAACCTTACAGCTTTAAAAAACAATAAACTGGTAATATTTGTAGGCCCCAAAAAAACAGGCAGCTACAAAGTGGCTGCAAAATACAAAAAAATCAAAAAACAATAGCTAGTCGTGACTGAAGTATATTCTTCGGGGAAAAGCTATCCAGCACGTGAGGGTGCCCTAGCTTAGGCCGCTTGCCTTGCACACCTAAAGGTGTGTCAGCAGGCTGCGCTCTCTGGCCAGGGCACCCTCACTAACACTTTTATGCTTACGCACTTCCGGCTGGCGAGCGCTCATTCCATGTTAGGACTTTTATAATGTATCTTACAGGCACTACATTTTTGCGTATTACCCAGACAAGCCAGAGTCAGCCGGAGAACATACTTCAGCACAAGGGGCTGACACGCAGAACCTCTAGAAGGTTCATATTCCGTGCACTAGAGGTTTGCATTTTTGATTTTCTTGGTATGTAATGGTGGGCAGTAGTGCAAAGGGGGTTGGTGATGCGGGTATTAGGTTTACTTTTTTTAGTAATTTTCGGCTTAGGTACAACGACATATTCTGAGGCAATCGCCGGCACACAGTTTGAACATTTAAATTTAAGTAAAAGAGCCAAAAAAAAGGCAAAAAAGGCTTGGCAAAGCAACCCCAAGGCTAAGGCTGTTTTTGAAGCTATATCAAGCATGCAAGGCATCTATACAGAACGCGCCATGTTAGTGCTATATGGGTTGGCTCATGAGTGGCCAAACAATGATTTGGCTCTGGATTTTCTGAGTATGTTTTCTAAAGAAGGCGGAGACGCTGCCGTAAAGTTTATGGAGGCGCACTTATCAGAAGCGTATAAGCAATATATGCAAGACCCTAATGCGCCTGGGTCTAAAGAATTTTATTCTAAATTGACTACCTTATTACCCGTTGATCTGATCCACCTCGTAGCATCGTATCAGGCTTTTTCGGTGTTTTTGTTTTTTGCTGGTGATGTTTGTGCCCAAAGGTCGCTTAATTCTATTATTAATTTTTTCACCCAGCTACGGGGTAATATGGCGCTGATTTTTAGCACCAGGCTCGTAGAGCTCTATAATCCTCGCGCCAGTAAAAGTTTACCTAATGAGTTCTATGCCAATAGGTATCAATTTTTTCCAGGGTTAGGGGGCCCGCTAGTAAGTATGGAGCTGAAAGAGAAAAACGACAAGTTTTATAACCACAAGCAGTGTTTAGAGAATATGTACGAGCTCACGCTTCGCCTTGTTTGCCCTAAATATTTTGCCTTTGAGCAACTCAATACGGATTCTTACAGACGTGCCGAAAACCTTAAAGATACCAAGGCATTTTGCAAAAAAGTGGGCGTTCCCTTGCCTGCCGTTGCTGCTATATGAGTGCAGGGTGTTCCTCTCTCTTTAACAAATTACAAAGGGGTTGGGTTTTTGAGAAGGCCGCGTATTTGCGGGCTGCAGTTTCTGGCGCACCGCGTGCGCCCACTTCGTGAGCTCGGGGGGAGTTTTGTCTGCAAAGCTTTCTTGTTTGAGGGCCGATTTAAGCGCCTTACCGTGCTCTTTTATAAACTGCGTGTGCTCTTTATGCTGCATAAAATCCGGGTGCAGCAAAATTTTTTGCAATAAAGGCATATTGGTCTCTACCCCCAACACCACAGAATCACTCAAAGTACTTAGCATGCGTGCATGCGACACAGCAAAAGTCTCCCCCCAAACCAAAACCTTTGCGAACATGGGATCACAAAAGGGCGACACACGATCCCCTGCCTCAAAGCCACTATCAAACCTACGCCCCGCGCCTAGGGGCCAACGCATGCAAAGTATTTTGCCATTCCCCGCACTGGGCAAAAGACTTACGGGATTTTGTGCACACACCCGGCATTCTATCGCAAAACCCCTAGGCTGGTTCTGTGCACTATCTGCCTTAATACCCATACTGCGCCAGGTTTCTAAAACCTCCCCACCCCGGCCTTGAGCCTCTAGTATTTGTGCCTTTACTAAATCCACCCCATGCGTTAGTTCCGTTACCCCATGTTCCACCTGCAAGCGGGTGTTAACTTCTAAAAAATAAAACTCCCCCCCACAAAATAAAAACTCCACCGTGCCCGCTCCCAAGTACTGAGCCTTTTGCATAATACGCAAAGCCTGCTGACACACCTGCGCTCGCAGCGCCAATGATAAAACAGGCGAAGGCGACATTTCGATTAACTTTTGATGCCTAAACTGCACCGAACAATCCCGCTCCCCCAACACCACAGTGTGAGCAAACTTGCCCTTGTGGCTAATGCCAAACACTTGTACCTCTATGTGCTTAGCATGGGGCAAAAATTTTTCCATAAAAACCTTGCTGCTACCAAAAGCCGCCATGCCCTCAGCACGCGCCGCCCGCAAAGCCTCGGGCAGCTCTTGAGCACTATGCGCTATCTTTAAACCCCTCCCCCCGCCACCTGCTGCAAGTTTTAACATCACCGGAAAGCCCAGCTCTTTAGCCGCATGCTGGTACTGCTCGATACTGCTTGTGCTTGTGCCTGTAAAGGCTTGCGGCACCGCGCCGCCCGCACTACTAGCAAACTTGCGGGCCAAAACTTTGTCTCCAAAAGTTTCAATATTAGACACCGAAGGGCCCACAAACACTAAGCCCCTGCTGCGGCACTTGCGGGCAAAGTGTGCGTTTTCAGACAAAAAACCAAACCCAGGATGCAGAGCCTGAGCACCCATTTTAAGAGCGCCGGCAATGTTTTTTTCTATATTTAAATACGTATCTGCAAGTTTAGTGCTGGAGCCTAAACTATAAACTTGATCTGCCATTCTATGCGCTAGGGTGTGTTTGTCAAAGTCCGCCGCTAAAAGCACCGTGCTTATACCGAGCTCTTTACAGGCGTTAATAATGCGCACTGCAACTTCGCCCCTATTGGCAATAGCCAGCCTGTTAAATCCTTCGCTCACTTAGCGTCGACCTTGATTCTGCTAAAAAATGCCCCTATGCGCTCGCGGGCCTCGGCACTGCTGCGCTTTTGTGCAATAGCTTGGCACACCCGCTCTTTAAGCGGATCTTGGGAGGCGCTTTGTAAGTTTAACTCCCGTGTCAAAGCCTTGGTCTGCCTGACGCTCTGAGGCGCAGCCGCAGTGTAAGATGAGAGCAGTTTTTTTAAATAGGCATTCACCTCTAGCTCGCGCCCTATAAAGTTCACCAAGCCTCCCGCTAAGGCCTCTTTAGCGGTAAAACTGCGCCCGCTTGTTAAAAGCTCCTGAGCCCAGCCGGCTTGCATTTTAGCGCACACAAAAGGGCTAATAACAGCAGGCAGCAAACCCAAATGCACCTCTGAAAACGCCATTTTGGTGTCTAAGGTTGCAACACTTACGTCACTCGCTGCCGCTAAGCCTAGCCCACCCCCCATGGCTGCGCTGTGCATTTTGCACACCACCGGCACGGGGCATAAGTACACGCTCAAAAATAAATCGTACAGCTTTTGCGCACTTTGCATGTTTTGCTCGTAACTTACCCGCCCCTGCTCGCGCATATAATCTAAATCAGCCCCCGCACAAAAAACCTCCCCTGCTCCCACTAGCAAAATGGCCCGCACCTCAGGGGCTTGGGCTTTTACACAAAAAAAACGCGACAGCTCTTCTAGCATTTCGGCATTAATAGCGTTGCGCTTTTGAGGCCGGTTGAGACTCAGCCTTAAAATACCAGTGGATTTTTGCTCGTACTCAATATGCTGCATAGTGCACCCTTAGGTTAGTCGACGCTGAAGTATTGTCTAACCACCTGTAGTTATTGTTAAATTTGTTGATATTGTGGGTTCTGTATTTGCAGGGTTTTGGGTATTTTAGATGGAAAATCCTGCAAAATGAGGGGTTCTCTAGTGCACGGAATATGAACCTTCTAGAGGTTCTGCGTGTCAGCCCCTTGTGCTGAAGTATGTTCTCCGGCTGACTCTGGCTTGTCTGGGTAATACGCAAAAATGTAGTGCCTGTAAGATACATTATAAATGTCCTAACATGGGAT
The DNA here is from genome assembly GCA_965116155.1 of Bdellovibrionales bacterium. Classification (GTDB taxonomy): domain Bacteria; phylum Bdellovibrionota; class Bdellovibrionia; order Bdellovibrionales; family UBA1609. The sequence continues at coordinate 828,777 of OZ220488.1, read as the reverse complement.
GAGCGCTCGCCAGCCGGAAGCCGGAGAACATACTTCAGTCACGACTAGGTTAAACTTACAAAACAAAAAGGCCAAACAAACTCCCCAAAACACTACATACGAAATACCTTGGCCATGCGCTCGGGCATAGGGGCATTGCGGCTAGCCTCTAAGCCCAGAGCTAAAAACTTGCGCGTATCCAATGGGTCGATCACCCCGTCATCCCACAAATGGGCGGTAGAAAAATACGCGCAGCTTTGCTTTTGGTAATTTTTTAAAACATCCGCACTCGTACCTGCACCTACACGGCTTAATACTTTTTCTGCCGCTTCGCCCCCCATAACAGCAATACGCGCATTGGGCCACATCCAAAGTTGCCGCGGGCTATACGCCCGACCGCACATGCCATAATTACCCGCTCCGTAAGAGCCCCCAATAACCACACTAAACTTAGGCACACGCGCGCATGCAACGGCGGTTACCATTTTGGCTCCATCTTTTGCGATGCCGCCCTTTTCGGCATCCTTGCCCACCATAAAGCCCGTAATATTATGCAAAAACACCAACGGCATACAGTGCGCATCGCAGTATTCTATAAAGTGCGCAGCCTTAAGCGCGCTATCACTAAACAGCACCCCTTGGTTCGCCAGCACTCCCACGCTCTGCCCCCATATGCGCGCAAAGGCCGTAACCAAACTGCTGCCATATGCGGCCTTAAACTCAAAAAAGCTCCCCTCATCCACCAGGCGCAAAATAATTTCGCGCACATCATAAGAGCGTGCAGGATTTTGGGGCACAATGCCATAAAGCTCTTTAGGATCAAAGGCAGGCGCGCGCACAGGGTGTTTTTCGTCCCCCCATTTTTTTACACCCGCCTTGCGCGATAGTATCTCACGTATAAGAGCCAGCGCATGGGCATCGTCTTGAGCCATGTGGTCTGTTACTCCACTGGAGTGGCAATGCACCTGCGCTCCCCCAAGGGCTTCGGCGCTAATATCTTCCCCCGTTGCAGCTTTAACCAGAGGCGGCCCCCCTAAAAACACATGCCCCTGGTTTTGTACAATGATGTTCTCGCAACTCATAGCGGGCACATAGGCCCCGCCAGCCGTGCAGCTGCCCATAACGGCCGATAGCTGCTCCAAACCCATGGCCGACATACGCGCTTGGTTATAAAAAATGCGCCCAAAATGCTCCCGGTCCGGAAACACCTCGCTTTGCATAGGCAAAAAAGCCCCGCCACTATCCACCAGATACACACAGGGCAGGTGGTTCTCCATAGCCACCTCCTGAGCGCGCAGGTGCTTTTTGACACTAAGAGGCAAGTAGGTGCCGCCTTTTACAGTGGCATCATTGGCCACCAGCACGCACTCGCGGCCCTCGATCTGCAGGATACCCGTTACGACACCCGCGCCCGGTGCGGGGAAATCATACACCCCCTGGGCGCACAAGGGCGAAAACTCCATAAACTCCGTCCCTGGGTCTTTTAAGGCCTCAACCCGCTCGTAGACGAACATTTTGTTTCTGTCGCGGTGCTTTTGTATGGCCCGTGGCGAGCGCTCCTTGCGGCTCTGTTTAAGACGCTCTTTAAGCTCTTGCACAAGCTGTTGCATGTAGCGGGTGTTTTGCAAAAAATCAGCACTTGAAGTATCCAGTTGTGACTCGTACATTGTTAGTAACAAGTGTACGACAAAAGCTGCCATACGCCATGCCGAATCGCGACATAACTCCCTTAATAGCCGTAGCCATGCTGCTAGCAGCATTGGTGCTTAGTTATAGGCTCGCCAGCGTGCAAGCCACCGTGCCAGAGGCTCTGCATATACGTGCACAAGAGCTTGTAAAAGCCCGGGTAAAAGAGTACCTGCTAGAGCCTCTTTCTGCTCAAGAGGCAGCTGGGGGCAAGATAGAGTTTTCGCATATGCGCTCGCAGCTGGTGCATGCTACGCATATGCGGCTTAACTTTCAGGTGCACTGGCATAAAATTACAGAAAGCCTCAGTATGCATGCCGTGGCCGACCTGCGCACAGACCCGCACACCTCCACAGCCGTCCCCTTATGGCAGCTGCATAAGCTCAGCTTGAAGGCTAACGACTGGACTTACCACGACGCCATTTTGATTGGCGTAAGCTCAAAAGCGCCAGCAATGTTACCCTTGAACCCTAAAGTGCAGCCACCTGGGCAGCCCACAGGGCGTTAGCCAAGGTGGCAAACGTAGGCTTCAAGGTAATATTGCGCGCTAGACAGCTGACGTAAGCACAAATCAGAAGGGCAATTCTTCTGTAGAGTCAAAAGACGACTCCGACCCAAACTGATGGTTGCTTGGCTGCGCGCTTGAGGCTCCGGCAGAGTCCTCTGCACTGTGAGAGCTCGTGTGCTGCGCGCTGTTGGCAGAAGACAAAAACTGCACCTCACGGGCTACGATCTCTGTGGTGTAGCGCTTTTGGCCTTGCTTGTCTTCCCACGATCGAGTTTGTATACGACCCTCTAGATACACCTGTCGGCCTTTGGTGAGATACTTGCCACACAGCTCGGCCAACTTGCCCCATACCACAATACGGTGCCACTCGGTGCGCTCCTGGCGGCCTCCGTCGCCACCTTTCCACGACTCGCTCGTCGCGACACTAAAGTTGGCCACCTGTTGCCCTGAGGGCGTGGTTTTAACCTCAGGGTCATTGCCCAAACGCCCCACAATGGTAGCTCTGTTTACACCTGTCATAAAAAACCTCCTGTAAGTTAGAGTGCTAGGAAAATGCCCTGGGACAAAGCGCAGTCTCCAGTGTAGCCTCTTTTTAAAGGGGCGACCACGCTGGAGACAAGTGCTCCGCAGAGCATGTGGCGACCTATGTGCGTAAGCATCAAAGCGCTAGCCACATGCTCTGGGCAAAGCGCAGTCTCCAGTGTAGCCTCTTTTTAAAGGGGCGACCACGCTGGAGACAAGTGCTCCGCAGAGCATGTGGCGACCTATGTGCGTAAGCATCAAAGCGCTAGCCACATGCTCTGGGCAAAGCGCAGTCTCCAGTGTAGCCTCTTTTTAAAGGGGCGACCACGCTGGAGACAAGTGCTCCGCAGAGCATGTGGCGACCTATGAAGCTACTATGAGCCTGTAGCGAAGGGCCAAGGGCCTGTAGCGACCATATTATTGTCAAAGTCCCGTGCGCTCAGCAAATCAAACCGTGTCCCTTCTGCAAAACGGCCACATTTTATAGTACTATACAAAAAGACCCACAGGTATGCAGCATGCTAAGCCATTTTGCTCTCTTTAAACACACTGCAGCGCAGCAAACCCCTGGCTCTAAAACTTTAGGGGGGGCTGTGCGGAGGCACGCGCGTGCGCAGGGGTTTAGCTTATTAGAGCTTTTGATAGCACTTAGTATTTTGTCTTTTATGGCTGTGTTTAGTGTTGAAAGCCTGCAAAGGGCCACGCGCTCTAAGGTGAAAATGCAGGCCAAAATGGACTATAGCGCCCAAGCTCAAGATGCTTTGGAGATTATGGCGCGTGATATATCCTTGGCTTTTAACCACTGGGATACCGATACACGCATTTACAACGCGGCTCAAAAGGCGCGCTATGCGCGTGATTTGAAAGAGGCTCAAAAAAAAGCCAAAAGCAAGCCACCTCCTAAAAAAAACGGCGCACCCAATAAACCTAACACGCCACCAAAGGTAGGGGGAGGTCCACAAGGGGCACTTGCACAACAGGTTCAGCTGCCGCGGCGGGAGGATTATCCGGTTAAAACCTTGCCCGAAAGGGTGACGCATTTTAAGGGCGGTGCCGATAGTGTGCATTTTACTTCTTTAAGTTATGTGCGGCGTTTTAATGTTGGCGAGTTTGCATCGCGCCAAGCAGAGGTGGGCTTTTTTATAAAGCGCTGCAAAGAGCATGCTAAGTGCTTGTGGCGCCGCACGGGCCCTGTGATAGATGCAGAGCTAGAACAAGGCGGCACGGCGCGGCCTTTATTGGGAGGGGTAGAAGAGTTTAGCCTGCGTTATTTGGTTCCAGGGGAGCAGTCGGAGTGGATAGAAAACTGGGACAGCACCAGTGAGGACCAAAGAACCAAGGGGCTGTTTCCGCAAGCGGTGCAGATACAACTCAGCATTGCGCCTTTTTCTGCAAGCGTGAATCCACAGCAAAAAAGCCTAATCCGTTTTAACAAGGTTGTGCAAATAAAGTTTGCCCCCCCTGAGCCTAAATTGGCTTTTGGTGGTACGCAAAATCTTGGAGCATCGGGGCAGGGAGAGCAAACATTGTCAGGCGCGCCTCCTTCTGGGCCTGAGGGAGGTGGTGGTGCTGCACAATAAACTCCACAACAAGCCGGCAGAAAATATGCTTAAATCCCAAAAAGGCGTAGCGCTTTTGATGGCTTTGTTTTTGAGCACCGTATTGCTTTTTTTAGCTATGGAGGTATCTTACGACTCTCAGGTGGAGTACGTGAGTGCGCACCACAAGTTATCGAAACTAAAAGCTCAGTATGCTGCGCGTGCGGGAGCGAGGCTAGGGCTGCTGCGCATTTTGCTTTATCAAAAGTCTGTGCACATTTATAAAAGCAAGCTGGGTGCGTCATCGGAGCAAGGTGTGGAGGTGCTGGATACTTTATGGAATCTGCCTTTTGCGTGGCCGCCTGTGGCTTTAGACCCTACTAGTGTGCGGGCGCGCGATGATGTTGCCGAGGCGATAAATGCCAGCATTATGGGTAAGGGGCAGTATTTGTTAACCATAGAAAACGAAAGCGCTAAAATTAATATGAGCAGCCTTGGCAGTGAGTTTCAGGCCTTGGCTCGTGTGGCTCAGAAGCAGCTTTTGCAATTATTGGAAAACTTTAAAGACTCTGGCAATTTGCCAGATACCACTCAGCGCTCGGATATGCAGGAGCTTATTAACCATATAGCAGATTGGGTGGATGCAGACGACGTGTCGCGCAATGGCGGAACGGAGTCGTCTTATTACTCCGAGGTGCAAGCGGAGAATATTCCACCCAATAGAAACTTTCGCTCTTTAGACGAGTTGTTAATGGTGCATGGCATGGGGCCGGGGCTGCTTGCTTTGTTACAGCCTCATATTAGTATTTTTAGTGGCACTGAGATTAACATTAGCATGGCAAAGAACGAGATTTTAAAATCCCTAAGCCCTCAAATTACAGACAGTGTCATAGAGCAGCTAGAGACTTTACGCTCCGAGGGTGCTGGGGTGTTTAACAATAAGTCGGATTTTTTTAGCTTTTTAGAAAACCAAGGCGTTAATACAAGCACCTTGGAGGATGTGGAGGAGTTTTTAAGTTTTGCTGGTGCCAGTACGTTTCGTATAGTGTCTACGGGCACCTATGGAAAATCGGTTTCAGAAATAGAAGCCGTTGTGCAAGACCCTGCGGCTTTGCTACGCCATTTTGCTAAGCTTTTAGATGTAGAGCAACGGTTAAAGGCCGGCAATACGTCTCAAGAGGGGTCCGGAGATAAGAAACCGCCAGAGCTCTCACCTGCGCCTATGCCCAAGTCTCGCCCCCATGTAGTTTGGTGGGAAGAAAGTTAGAGTGCTAGCAAAATAGTCGTGACTGAAGTATGTTCTCCGGCTTCCGGCTGGCGCGTACTCATGCCACATTAGGGTTTTAATACTGTATATTAACGAGCTCTACATTTTTACGCCTTACTCAGACGCGCCAGAGTCAGCCGGAGAACATACTTCAGCACAAGGGGCTAACACGCAAAACCTCTGCAAGGTTAATATTCCGTGCACTAGAGGGCCGCTTATTTTGCAGGGTTTTTCATACCAAACACCATAAACCCTGCAAATACAGAACCCCCAATATCAACAAAATTAACAATAATTACAAATGGTTATATGATACTTCAGCGTCGACAAAATAACCTTAGGTGGCAAGTGCAGCCCTTTGGCAGCCCCCGCAGGGGGCAAGCCAAGAGGGCAAACAAGGCCTCTAAGGTTATTTTGCGGCCTATAAGTGCGTAAGCATCAAAGCGCTAGCCCCATGCTCTGGGCAAAGCGCAGTCTCCAGTGTAGCCCCTGTTTAAGGGGCGGCGACGCTGGAGACAAGTGCCCCACAGAGCATGGGGCGACCTATGAAGCTACTATGGTCCTGTAGCGATAGGCGATCTCTAGGCCTATCGCGTCCAGACTGTCGCCAAAGCTCCACACGGTACAAGTTCAGAGGTTCTCTAAATAGTTCTTAATAAACTTCAGCTCTTGCTCCAGGTGAGACTGTTTTTGTGCCACCTTTTTTAAAAGACTAAGTACTTCTGCGCTGTGATCCACAAAATTTAAACTTTGTGGAGGATAAGGTGCGGCAGTAGGCGCTGCTCGGCGCGCGGCATGCTCTGCAGGGCGAGTGGCTGTGTAAGGAGGCGTGGGTGTGCCCTGAGGCGCTTGGTAGGGAGTGGCATTGTAACTGACCCCTTGTGGGTGTGGAGAAGGGGTGCGAGCCGTAGGCGCTGCATGGGGCGCACTGTGTTGGGGGTTGTTTTTTTTGCTCCACCACCCAGAGCGTTCGGGGCCTTGGTCTTGTAAGGGTTTTAGTCGGGGGTTTTTAAGTTTGCGCAAGTTTAGGTCTCCTTTTGTGGCGTGCTTAGCTATAAATCGGTCGAGGCTTTAAGCCAGTCGAGGGGTTAATTTATTAGCCACTTTCAAGTGTGTGCTTTTATTATTATTGTAGCGATGCTCAGTCTAAAACAAGTTAGCCAATACTTGCTTGACCTAAGGCCTACGCCATGGCGCCAAGCCTTGGTGTCTTATCTGCAGTACTTTTGCGTAGGACATAGTTTTGGTGTGCAGCACTTGCAGCACTTTTATGCTTTGGCTATGGGGTTTGAATTTTGGCAGCGAGAGCAAAGCCAACTTATTGAAGGCTTAACGCAGGATTTTTTAGAAATACAAAATCAGCTTCCAGCGCCTCTTAATAGATCACGCGTGTGCCAATGGCTGCCAGCAACTTGGCTCCATTTAGATAGCGCTCAAGAAATACGCAACTTGATGCAAAACTATGCGCATAAAAAAAGCCGCCACTATCAGTTTAGTGACAGTGTGTTTATACCTCACCCACCAGGACATGCGCTGTTTTTAGGAGGCAATAGCCAAGGGTTAAAGGTCGAGCTGATGTCGCCCTTGGCCTTTGTGGTAAAAGGCCACGTGCATGCGGGCGTGCCTGTTGGGGTGTTGGTTTATGATCACAATTTAGACCTAAGTACTAGAGCTTGGCAGAGGATTTTTGTCCCTGGGTTGGGGCATGTGGTGTTTAGGTTTTGTGTGCCTCAAGTAGAGCTTGGAAGATTTTCTAAACTAGGCCAAGCTCCTTTATGTAAGGGCTGGGTATTTAAGGGGCCGGAGTTAAAAAAAGAAAAATTTGCCCAATTTTTTAAGCCGTCGGATTTTTTTTATTACATAAAAAGTTTAGAGAGCCACTTTTTAGATCTTAATACAGATGCATTTTACCAAAGCCTTATGGGGTCAATAAAAACCGCGGTAAAAGATCTACGCTTGGGGCATCCGGATGCTATTATTAATGCACAAAAAACATGGCGCAAGGCTTATGAGGCTGCTAGTGCATTTAAGCACGATGCTAATTTTTGCAAATGGATGCGCATTTTGCAAAAAAACCAAATGCTCTTGGGTTCGCAGCAGTGCTTGCAAAGGACTGTAGCGCCGCCTAACAGGCGCATGATGCCGCGGGTGCAGTATTGTACTGCTGCCATCCCTCGGCCCATTCAGGCCAGCGCTCAAACCCATAGCTCCAAACCACCCAGTCGCCAACGATACAGCTGGCGTCAGCGCAGGGGTTCATCCATTGCGCCTACAGCGCAATAGATGAGTTCTTCCCCGCACGAGGCTTTAACGAAAGTGTTACTGGCGGCGTCTAACCACCTCATCGCCTGTTAAGGCGCCGTGTTTTTGCAAGGCAGCCACTACAGCGTCATCATGCAACCCAATGGCTGTGTCCAAAGGGGTTTTGCCGAAGTTATCCATAGCATTGATTGAAGCGCCACTTTTAATTAGGATGTCCACAATATCCGCGCGAGGCACGATGTCATTCTGAAAAAGTGCAGACACTTCGTGCAAAGCGGTTTGCCCAGTGCCATTAACGGCATTAACGTCAACACCTGCCGCAATAAGCAGTTTTACGGTTGGGAGTACGTTATTGTGCCTTATGGCCCTTTCGCCTAGGGCAGCGTGCAAGGCTGTGCCATACTTGCTAGTGTAATTGGGATTAACACCTTGTCGGAGCAGGAACCGAACAACGCCATCCAGAGCGAATTGAGACGCAATAAACAAAGGGGTTCTGTTATTAAAAGCTTCTTCTAAATTGGCTTTTTCGGAATTAAGCAAAGTCCATAAAGCTCTATTGTCGCGCCAATTGTCTGGTCCATTAAAGGCGTGATAATGTATGGACCGGTGTATGGCACTGCCAAACTCAATGCCTGGGTGTGCAATTAGCACTTCTATTACGGATGCATGCCTTTTCAGCGCTGCAGCAAGGAGCGCTGTTCTATTATTTACAGTGGCGTTGATGTCAACGTTGTCGCATTTAAGCAAGTTCTTTACCAATGCCACATTGCCATCGCGCGCGGCGACATAAAAATCCTTTTGACCATCGGGGCAAGTGATGGAACCTGCCCACACGCTGCCTCCATACGCTACTACCAAAAAAGCTAACAAAAAAACCGCTCTCATAATGCTTCCTCCTTAAAGGCTTGTTAATGTTACGAGTGTGAATGCACATAGCTTAATACAAGGAGAAGGAGAAGGAGAAGGAGAAGGAGAAGGAGAAGGAGAAGGAGAAGGAGAAGGAGAAGGAGAAGGAGAAGGAGAAGGAGAAGGAGAAGGAGAAGGAGAAGGAGAAGGAGAAGGAGAAGGAGAAGGAGAAGGAGAAGGAGAAAAATGCATTTTTTTGACGAGCCGCAACAATGCCCTTTTTACAGTTTTTAACTGTCCAAGTTGCTTTAACCTTCTAAATAATGTATAATTAACTCAACTATTGAGGTAATTATGTTAAAAATAGACTCTACAGCTGCTAAGGAAAACCTTTATAGGGTTGCCCATCAGCAGCAGGGTTACTTTACAGCAAAACAGGCAGCAAAAGCAGGCTATAGTCAAAAACATCATTCCTACCATGTGCGATGTAAAAATTGGATCAGAGAAATGAGAGGCGTTTTTAGGTTGCCGTATTTTCCACAAGACGATGAAGATGCTCAACTTGTTCTTTGGTATCTTTGGTCACGGGACAGAAAGGAAAACCCACAAGGGGTGTATTCCCATGAAACAGCCTTGCGTATTTATGAGTTGAGTGACTTAATGCCCTATCGATTGCACATGAGTGTTCCTGGGGGTTTTCGCCGTTTTAACCCCATTCCAAAAGTTCTTGTCTTGCACAAGGCTAATTTAAAAACAAGCGAAACGCGCGCTATTAGAGGGTTTGCTGTCACAACCCCTACTCGCACTATTTTGGATTTAATAGAAACAAAGTGCATGGAGCGCTACCAAATAAAACAAATTTTTCAAGAAGCTCTTAAAAAAGGCATGCTTCCTCCAAAAGAAGAAAAAAAAATTAAAAAGACCATGTTGAATGCAAGATAAAAAATACCAAACAGCAGAGGCCTTGCTTGCAGCTATCTCTGCTAGACTGAAAGCAAGGTCTAAAAAAGAAGGCTTGGATATACAGAGGCTCCGTCGTCAAGTGGCGTTTGACCGTTTTTTAATAAGGCTTTTTTCAAAAAAACCCACTCCATGGGTGTTAAAAGGGGGTTACGCAATGGAGTTGCGTATGAAAAACCCAAGATCGACAAAAGATATTGATATAGCAGTTAGAGATGAAAAGCTTTTTTCTAATGATGTAGCCACGCAAAATGCTATGACTTTAAAAACTTTACGTTCGTTTGCTTCCATTGATTTAAAAGATTTTTTTATGTTTCAAATTGAAGATTCCATTATGGATCTAGAGGGCCCTGTTTATGGAGGGGCGCGATTTCCTGTTACGGCAATAGTAGGCGGCCGGCTTTTTGTTCGTTTTCATCTGGATGTTGGGTTTGATAATATCTTGATCGAGCCACTTGAACACATTAAGGGTGAAGATTGGCTAGGATTTGCAAAACTTCATACAAAAAGTATCCCCGCCTTGTCTATTGAGCAACACTTTGCAGAAAAACTCCATGCCTATACTTTTCCACACAAAGGCCAGGTTAATTCCAGGGCGAAAGATTTTATAGACATGATCTTACTTGTGCGGACTAAAAAACTAAAACCCCAAAAACTACAAGAAGCCACTAGTCGAATTTTTGAGTACAGGGGTACGCACAAAATACCAAACACATTGCATGCGCCACCATCAGAATGGGCAGTGCCTTTTTCCGTTCTCGAAAAGGATTGCATGCTTTCTACTACTCTGGAGGCTGCCTTTAATGAGATTGATTCTTTTTTAAGGGCAAACAAAATACTAAAAAAATAAACTTCTATCGGGCTGTTTGTTGCGGCTGTTATTTGGCCCGCCTGGTATCCGGCTCTGCCAGGCAGGCATTATGTAAAACGGGGGGCCGCCGAACCGAACAACGCCATCCAGGGCGAATGTAGACACAATAAACTGCTAGAGGGTTATAGTGTGTTTACAGCAGGCGGCCGCCGCATACGTTAAGGTTGGTGCCTGTAATATAAGAGGCCGCATCGCTTAGCAAAAAGCACACCGCCTCTGCTACCTCTAAGCTTGTGCCCAAACGTTTAAGGCAACTTTTATCAGCAGCGAGTTTTTTAATTTCAGGGCTTAGTTTTTCTGTCATAGGGGTTTCAATAAAACCCGGCCTTACGCAATTAACCCGTATGTTGCGGCGGCCTACTTCTTGAGCCAAAGACAGGGTCAAAGACTCCACTCCTCCCTTGCTGGCAGCATAATTGGCCTGCCCCGCATTGCCGAGCTTGCCCACTATGCTTGAAACATTAACCACGCTCCCAGACCGCGCTTTGAGCATGGCTTTTATAGCGGCTTGTGCACACAAAAAACTTCCATACAAATTGGTGTTAAGGACTTTAAAAAAATCCTCCCTGCTTATACGCAAAAACACTTTATCCACCGTACAACCGGCACTGTTTACCAGCCCATCTAAACGGCCATTAAATTGCTCTAACACCGCAGCAAAGGCTGCGCGTACACTTTGCTCGCAACTAACATCAATAGATTGCACAAAATGCCCCTCGCCCTCTAGGCTGGTAACCAATTGCTTTGCCTTGACTTCGCTCGCGCAAAAACCCACCCCCACCCGAGCGCCGTACTTTGCAAGCAAGCTTGCTGAGGCCGCGCCTATACCACTGCTGCCACCTGTAATAAAAATGTGTTTGTTGTTTAAATTTTTCATGCCACGCTTTTTTGGAAAAGTTTTTCTAAACTGCTCCAATCCTCTTTGCTGCGTGTAGTAAATGTTGCACTATCTGGTACGATTTGCTTATTTAAAGACTGCAAAGTGCGCGCATCACCACACTCCACAAAGTGCGTGGCGCCCATTTTTTTAAGCCGCATAATGCTATCCGTCCACATTACCGTGCGCGTGATCTGTTGCACGAGATTTTGTCTTAATTCTTGCGCCTTTGTCACCGCTTGGGCGTTAAGATTTTGCACCACCGGGCCTGGCGCTGCGTTTTTGAAAGGTGTTTGCTCTAAAAGACCGCGCATTTGATCCTCTGCCACCTGCATAAGGGAGCAATGAAAAGGCGCACTCACTTTAAGGGGCACAAACCTGAGCCGCATAGCAGGGGCAAGGCTTTTGGCCTCCGCTATCAGGCTTTGCAGCCCGCTTATAACGCACTGATTGGGGGAGTTAAGGTTCGCCACCTCTAAGGGCCGCTTATTAAGTTTTTTTTGCGCTTGTTTGCAGATCTCAAGCGCTGTTTTATGTATGTCTCTTGATATGTTTTTGGGGCCAATAAGCGCTGCCATGCCTCCGTGGCCAACAGGGGAGGCCTGTTGCATAAAACGCCCACGCATGCGGGTGCAGCTTAGGGCATGCTCAAAATCCAAAGCTCCCGCAGCCACCAGGGCGGCGTACTCGCCCACCGAATGCCCTGCAAAGCCTATGCATTGGTTTGTCTTTAGCCCCAGCTGCTCCGTACACACCCTAAAGGCGCTTACTCCTACCACGAGCAAGCTGACTTGGGTGTTTTCTGTAAGAGCCAGCTCCTCGGCAGAGCTATCGAAGCAAAGCTTGCAAAAATCCACACTTAAGGTGTCAGAGGCCTGCTCAAACAGCTCACGCACAAGCGCGAAGTTTTGGTACAAAGCTTGACCCATGCCAGGATACTGCGCCCCTTGCCCAGAAAACAGCACAGCCCACATATTGCCACCCCCTATTTAACAATCCGCGCCCTATTTTAAGACATCTGCAGTACTGGTTTGCCTTTATAGTGGCCGCAATGGGGGCAAACCCGGTGCGGCAACATAAGAGACTTGCAGTGTGGGCAGCTGGTAGGCCATGTGTGCCACAAGGCAGCATGCGAACGGCGCATGCCGCGCTTGGAGCGCGAAATCTTACTCTTGGGACTCGCCATGACTTAATGCTTTATCCTGGACCCGTAGTAAAAGCAAGCTCCTTTGCAGATTTGGGGATTCATTATGTAGGTGTTTTTATTTGGCATTTTGTGAGCGTTGTCAGTTCGCTCTGGAAGTGTTTAGAATGTTGTGTCCATTAGGCTGACTGGTTTTGGTATTGGCTGGTTTTGGTGTTGGCTTGTGGGCCGGCTGCCGTGGGTTGTAGCATTTGAGCAGCGGGTGGTTGGTGTTTTTTCTTGATGCAGATACCTTTAGTGTTTAATGCGGGCAAAAGTTTTGGGGGCTTTTTATCTTAAAAAGAGAGGTGCGAGATGACAATTTTTAAATCTATCCAAAAATACGGGGACCATGAGCAGGTGCTTTTTTGTTGCAATCAAGATGTCGGCTTAAAGGCCATAGTGGCTATACACAGCACGCGTTTGGGCCCAGCTTTGGGTGGGGTGCGCATGTGGAACTATAAGACAGAAGAAGAGGCCCTGATGGATGTGTTGCAACTTTCGCGAGGCATGACATACAAGGCTGCGGCTTCGGGGCTTAATTTGGGTGGTGGCAAGGCGGTTATTATTGGCGACCCCAAGCACAAGACAGAAGAAATGTTCCGCGCCTTTGGGGTGTTTGTTAATTCTTTGCACGGGACTTACATTACGGCGGAGGATGTCGGCACAACCGTGCAGGATATGGAGTATATTTTTATGGAAACCGCCCACGTGGTGGGTATACCTGAAATTTTTGGTGGTAGTGGGGATCCAAGTTCACACACGGCCCATGGGGTTTTAATGGGAATCAAAGCTGCTGCGAGGGAAAAACTAAAAGCCTCCGATCTTCAAGGTGTGCGCGTGGCTGTGCAGGGTTGTGGTCAGGTGGGGTCGCACTTGGTGGATTTTTTGATTAAAGAAGGGGCTAGTATTGTGGTGTCGGACATTCAGCCTGCGCGCAGCAAGTATTTGTCTGAAAAGTACAACCTCAAGGTATTGGAGCCGGATAAAATTGCGCAGGCAGAGTGCGATGTGTTTGCTCCTTGTGCTTTAGGTTTTGTAATAAACGACGAGAGCTTGCCGAAGCTGTCTTGCAAAATTGTAGCCGGTGCTGCCAACAACCAGCTCAAAGAGCTGCGGCATGGTAGGGAACTTTTTGAAAAAGGCATTTTGTATGCCCCGGATTATATGATCAACGCAGGTGGATTGATGAATGTATTTGTGGAGCTGGAGGGTTATTCTTCAGAGAGGGCCTTTGAGAAAACCACGCAAATATACGAAAATTTGCAGCAGGTTTTTACTGTGGCGAGGGAGAAAAACCTCCCCACAAGCGAAGTGGCTGCCAGTTTAGCAGAAGAGCGCATCCGCAAGATCGGCACTTTAAGGCGTCGCCCTGTGCCTTCGACCCGTTCATTGACGCATGTGAAGGACAGCTACCAACGCCATGCGTAAGCACAAGGGTTCATCCATTGCGCTGTAGGCGCAATGGATGAACCCTTGTGCTTACGCTATGCGGCTGTTATTTGGCCCGCCTGGTATCCGGCCCTGCGGGCCTGCCAGGCAGGCATTATATCAAACCAGAGTGCGTGCTCTTTGCGCTGTAGGCGCAATGGATGAACCCCTGTGCTTACGCTATGCGGCTGTTATTTGGCCCGCCTGGTATCCGGCCCTGCGGACTTGGGTGTTCTCTAAACCCAAGGCTGCAATACTCTCGTCAAAGCCCCGTCTGGGGCCCGCCTAGAATCCTCTAGCATCCTCTGCATGCGGCCTGTCCTCCTGCCATAAGGCTCAGCACTTCAAGAGCGCGTTTACTTTTGTGTTGGCCAGTGATGGCATAAAATAAAGCGCTTTTTCCATCTTGGTCTTTTAGGTGCGTGTTGATGCTTGGCCTTTGCATAAGCAAGCGCACCATATCGACATCAGCGTAATCTACAGCATAATGTAACACGGTTCGCCCGTGCTCGTCTTGGGCATTTACATCAGTGTCTGGGTGATTCAGCAGATAGTATAACACGGTGCTTATTGCATCTATTTTAGGCCAACGCCAACCTTGCGAAGAATAGTCGCCTCTTTCAGACGTGGCGTATTCAGGCGCATCGCTAAACCATTCAGGCATTTCCATATAAGGCTGCTGAGGGGTTCTTCTGCTCTCTTTTGCTCCGTATGCACAGAATGCATCTGCAACACGCATTAGGGCTGTTTGGCCGAGAGGCGTACTATCATCTATTAACGCTTTGGAGTTTATGTTTAAACCCACTTTTCGGCTAGATTTGATTAGATCTACTAGCACCTTCACCTTCTTTGCTTCCATAGCAGGAGTATCGTTTGTGGTTAGGTCGTGTATTGCATGCAGAAAAAAATCTGTGACACTCTCACTGTGTTCCGGCTTGGCTATTTTGTGGGCGGACTGGCTTTCTGCTTGTTTGTGTTTCGCCACTTTCACCTGGGCTATGGCGCCAGAACCTATGCCAAGCAGCAATAATGGAATTAATGTTAAAAGTTTCATACTAAGTACCCTCCTGTTGTTTTAGTTAAAAAATAAACAAACTCCGAGCCTTCAATATAAAAGGGAAGGGAAGGGAAGGGAAGGGAAGGGATTTTGTAGTATTTACACGTTTGTGCCTTATAGGCCGCCCAAAATTCTGTGGGACGCTTGGCCCGTAAGGATAAAAGCGCCAGCAAAAACACTTTGAGTGAGAACCTCGCTTGCCACCTTGGCTGACGCCCCTTGCAGGGGCTGCCAATGTGTCTGCTCTGATCAAAGTGTTTTTGCGCGCTAGACAGCTATCAACGCGCCGATAGCTTTGGGGGCTCTCTAACCCCAAAGCGTCCAAACTCACTTAACCTAGTGCGCCGCCGCTTTATCCCAGAATTTTGGGCTAGCACTCTAAATGGGGAAGGGAAGGGATTTTGTAGTATTTACACGGCAATTTGGTCGCTACGGGCCTTCTTCGGATCTTGCCACTTTGCTCTTGACTATGTGTGCTATTTTTAGCACAATGCCAGTGTGTGAAGGAAATTGTCTGGGACAAAGCAGCAAAAAAGGTGGTTCGCGGCTTTTCCCATGATATTAGGAGAGAAATTGGAACCCTTTTAATGGTGTTACAAAAAGGAGAGGCTTTGGGTCTGCCACAAGCAAAAGCATTTAGGCAGGTTCACTTATCAGCTTTTGAGCTTAGGGCTAAAGACTCTTCTGGTGCTTATAGGGTTTTTTATATGCTTTTTAACAAAGGTAAAATTTTGATACCCCATGCCTTTAAAAAGAAAACACAAAAAACACCGCTAAAGGAAATTAATGTAGCAAAAAAAAGACTTGAGAGGTTGCTAGATGCACAAAAATGCAAAAAAACTCGCTAAAGATTTGGGCCTTGATGAAGGGGATGCTGTGGTAATGCAACTTAAGTCCGAACTGTATGTTAAAGCAGCACATGCCATTAATAGGTCTAGCCTCACCCATACAGACATTGCCCGTAAAACGGGAACCTCTCGAGCCAGAATTACCAGAATCTCAAACTTGGGAGAAAACAGCATTTCTATTGAGCTGCTATTAAAAATTATCGTATCTCTTGAAAGCAAAATGCCACTAAAAGTGGCGTAAGCATCAGAGTGCTAGTAAAATTCTCTGAAGCAAAGTGCGTAAGCATAAAAGTGTTAGTGAGGGCGCCATGGCCAAGAAGCGTAGCCTGGGAGTGCACCTGGAGGTGCGCCAGGCGAGCGACTAGCCAGGGTGCCCTCACGTGCTGGATAAAGCGCAGTCTCCAGTGTAGTCCCTTTTTAAGGGAAGGTCAATTGCCCCAGGGCATTTTACCAGCGCTCTAATTTGTGTTTGCCCATCGTACGAGCCTTTGACGGGAGTGTGGCAAATGAGGTCACGTTTCATCCACTCACTTCGAGTAAGCCCTGACACAGGCGACAATATTTGCCTAGATCTAGAGTATCTTCATTCAGGTACGCACTTAGACCCCATTTGCAGGGCCATAAAAGCCTTATAGGCCGCAGCACAAGCTTATAGCCGCTTGTCAACCTTGGCTTGGGCGCCCCTTTGCAGGGGCTGCCAAATGTGACTGCGCTCTAATAAAGCTTGTGCTGCTAACACTCTAAAAACTTTACACTCACCCTCTGGCTCTACATCTTTGAAGTTATAAAAGAGGCTGGGGATTTTGTTTTTAAAGAATAACAAAGGAGGCATAAGGATGCGATCTTGTAAAAGCCTAAGTCTAACGGCAATGGTTCTGAGTTTGGTGCTTGCTTTGGGAGCTTGTTCTGATACAGAGCCCAAAGAGTTCCATACCACCTTTGAGTGCCAGCTGGAGGACGGACCTAGTTTCGAGCACGGACCTAAGAATGAGGCTGTTTTTTATGTTGATTCACTAATTACGATGCGTGCCAATGGAAAAGTGCATGCAACAATAGACCCTTCGGAAATAAAACGCATGAATGAGGTTGAGGCAAAGATGTCGCCAGGCAAATGGGCGTGTGATGTAACCACCATGGCGGACGGGCGTGTTATTGCGGAATACGAACAGGTTGTTACAATTGATTAGCGCACTTGCGGGGCCGTCCAAATGCCCCTTGGCTTTGACGGGAGTATCGCGGCCTTGGGTCTAGAGAACACCCAAGCCCGCAGGGTCATAGAAGCCTTATAGGCCGCAAAATTCTCTGCTACAAGCTTGGCACCCTGATGACCGCCCCGTTGGGGCTATCAGTGTGCCGTCGCTCTACCTCAGAGAATTTTACTAGCGCTCTAATTGGGCTTCTAGCTCTTTTACGAGTTGACCCATGGCGGGAGAAACAAAAAACCTGTCATTCCCCCACGTAAAGTGGTCGGGGCGCGAGTTGTGTAACGACAAAGTGTTGTTGTACTGGGAATCTACAAAACGCATTTGCAGCACCGGAGTGTAAGACTTTTGGGTTCTGCTTTGCTCCGCTACGTTGAGATCTTTATCTTGTGGTTTTAAGCTGCAGTAGCGGCTGAGCCACTTTTCCATACCCACCTGATCCACGGGGTGGCTGGTTTGGTTTTTTTCAACACGCCATTTTAAATTACGCAGAAAAAAACGCGCTCCCATTTTGCGAGGCACAGTGATAGACATAACCCGCGTAGGGCACAGAACACTCAGCTGCCCCCCACTTAGACCAAAGTCTATAACCTCCTGCAAATCATGCGGCATGCGCTGGGTTTTAAGCAGAAAAATCAGCGAACACACTGCAACAAAAGCAACCCCCAACAAGGCAATGCGAACAATCAACCCCATACTACAAATCCCCCATGCCTTTCGTGACTTTTTGAATGATTTTCTTGGGAAAGGATATCATAGGTGTTTACTCAATGCACGGAGCTTGTAGCAGACATGTGGCAAATCGAGTGTGCTCAATTCAACTTAATCAAGCACGCTCGGCCGCAGGCGTGATTATTTGCCTTAATCTAGAATATCCTCACTTCAAGTACGCACTTAGACCCCATTTGCAGGGCCATAGATAGCTGCATAGACCGCCAAAATACCTGTGTTATTCCGCTTGCCCCCTGATGGCCGCCCCTAAAGGGGGCTATCAGGGGGGATGCGCTTCATGCTCAAGGTATTTTGTCTAGTCTGTAAAGCCTAAAGTGTCTCCTTACACTACAAGTGTAAGGAGGCACTTTAGGCTGGTCGATAGACCTTAGGTGAGTCTAGATAAACCAAAGACCAGGCAGCCCAAGGCCCAGCACTTAAGCGCTCAGGCCCCCAAAATTCTACAGGCTTGGCACAAGCCCTGGCCCCTCATGCTGTGGGTGGGGTTTTTGTCCATGCTTCTTGTAGGCTTTAGCTCCCCCTTGCGCACCCAGCTGCGCCAACTGGTGCAGAACCAAGAGCGCCAGGTGCTTGCCATAGCAACAGGCAGCGTACTTAGCCCAGAACTACAAGCCCGCATAGTAAAAGTGCGCAGCGCCCACGGTATTTTTATAGAAATCTACGGCTCCACCACCTACACCGGGTACCCTATTATGGGACGTATCCTGCTACCACAAAGCCGCGACGGTTACTTCCATATACACGGTCAAGCCAGCAACCTCGCGCTAAAAGACCTCAACAACGACCAAGTGCTTGAAATAATCGTGCCCAGCTTTGACAACCAGCTCAACCCCTACCTAAATGTCTACTCCTACAACCCCAAAACCAACCAATTTGCCGAGTACACGCCCTAAGACATCCAGTTAGCAGCTCCTCCACTAGTAGACCACTTACTAGTGAGCTTTTTTTGGCGCGACCAAAAACGCACGCCATCCGCACCCGTAATATCACCCGCACCAAACTTCGACTCCCCATAACCCCCAAAGCCAAAAGGCTCACGCGGCACCGGCACTCCTATATTAACCCCCACCATACCTGCCCGCGCACGCTGCGCAACACGCCTAGCTACAGCTCCGCTTTGAGTAAACACACTCACCGCGTTGCCATAAGGCAATGCTCCAACCACATCTAAGGCTTCGTCTAAAGTGGAGCATCGCACCACGCTTAAAACCGGCGCAAAAAATTCCCGCCCCAGCGCCACACTGCCAGGCTTTACATAATCTAAAACCGTCGGCCCCAACCAATACCCCTTAGCCCACTCGGGCTTTAAGTGCCCTTGGCAACACTCGCGTGCGCTCAAACGGCACTGCGCTCCTTCTTGTAGTGCGAGGGCAATGTTTTTTTGCGCGCGCTTTTTGGCCTCTAAGCTTACCATGGCCCCCATGTCTTGCCCCAGCTTTAAGTTGCGGGCCTTTTGCACCACCTGCTCCACCATGGCTTCAGCATCATCCCCCACAGCCAAAAGCACACTCGCCGCCATACACCTTTGCCCTGCACAACCCGTAAAAGACGCCACAATCTGCTCCGCAGCATCAGGCGCAGCATCAGGCATTAAAATAATTGGGTTCTTTGCCCCACCCAAAGCCAATGCCCTTTTAGAGTGCCCCGTGGCCAAGGCATACACCCGCCGCGCAACATCCGTAGAGCCCACAAAAGCCACTGCACCCACTTGCGCATGCTGAGCCAAAGCCTGCACCACACCCGCCCCACCATGCACCACGCCAAACACCCCATCCGGCAAACCTGCATCCGCCAAGCTTTGCGCCAAATGCCAAGGGGTCCGCGCCGCCAAAGGCGAAGGCTTCAGCACAAAACTATTGCCCATAACCAAAGCCAAAGGGATCATCCACATTGGCACCATAAAAGGGAAGTTAAAAGGCGTAATCCCCATCCCCACCCCAATAGGCTCTATAAAGCTCTGGCACCACACTCCACGCGACACCTCAACGCTTTGCGTGGGCAAAAAGTTCTGCACCCCCAAAGCAAACTCCAACACCTCAATGCCCTTGTCTACCTCGGCCAAAGCTTCGCTCAAAAGCTTGCCGCTCTCATGCGATACACAGCGCGCCACCTCTGTGCGGCGTTGCTGCAATACCCCATGCCACTTCCACAGCACATGGCTACGCTCTTTAAAGGTTAAGGCGCCCCAATGGGACTGAGCTTCAGCCGCAACAGACACAGCCTTTTGTATTTGCGCGCTGTCTAAAACATAAGCCTCCCCAGCAGGCTCTCCCGTATAAGGGGAGTACAGGCGGCAATTATCGGAGCCACTACCCCGTACGGCCTTGCCTCCTACAAAATTGCACGCATCAGCAGGAGCCCTGCTAGTAGCCTCTAAACCCGACACTCTCTATCACCCCACAAGACTCCAAGGCTCTAATTGACGCTCCCTGAAGGCGCCTTGCCGCGTTTAAGCAGCTGCGCCCTTAGCGAAGCACATAGTTTGGGGTTTTTAGCCAAATGGTCTTTGGCCTTTTCGCGCCCCTGACCAATGCGCTCGTCCTTAATAGAATACCAAGAGCCGGATTTCTCCACCAAACCATCCCGCACAGCCAGATCCAACACATCGCCCTCAGCACTAATGCCCGTACCATACATTAAATCAAACTCCGCCCTGGCAAAAGGTGGTGCCATTTTGTTTTTAACCACCTTCACCACCGTGCGGTTGCCTATGATCTCGTCCCCGTTTTTAATAGCCCCAGCACGCCGCACATCCAAACGCACCGACGAGTAAAACTTTAACGCATTACCACCCGTTGTGACCTCAGGGTTGCCAAACATTACCCCAATTTTCATGCGGATCTGGTTGATAAAAATTAACAGCGTATTAGATCGGTTAATTATACCCGTTAATTTGCGCAGAGCCTGCGACATCAAACGGGCCTGCAAGCCCATATGGGAGTCTCCCATCTCACCCTCGATCTCTGCCCGCGGCACCAAGGCCGCTACGGAATCCACCACCAAAACATCCACCGCACCCGAGCGCACCAAGGTCTCTGCAATTTCTAAAGCCTGCTCACCTGTGTCGGGCTGTGACACCAGCATATCCTCAGGCTTGCAGCCCAACTTGCGCGCATAGCCAATATCCAAAGCATGCTCTGCATCCACAAAGGCCACCGTGCCGCCCATTTTTTGAGCCTGTGCCACCGTTGAAAGCGCCATAGTGGTTTTGCCCGAACTCTCAGGGCCGTATATCTCTACCACACGCCCCCGCGGCAAGCCCCCGATCCCAAGAGCCAAATCCAAACTCAAGGCCCCTGTGCTAATAACAGGCACCTCCTCATTACGCGCTCCACTGCCTAGGCGCATAATGCTGCCCTTGCCAAATTGTTTTTCAATATTTAGCACAGCCAAACCCAAGGCTTTAGATTTTTCCGAACCTACCGATTTAGGCTTTGCAGAAGACTCCGATTTTGGACTCATAGCACTCATAAAAACCCCTTTATATGTTTAACAAATTAAAGCCCCGCCAGCCTAACTCCTAAGGCAAGGGTGTGTCTTTCAAAAAAGCACCGAGTCATGTTGGGTTTTAAAAAAACTCACTCCATGCGATATATTTTGTAATGCGGCTACTCACTCAGCAAATAACAAGCTGTGTCAGGCGGTTACAGCTTTTGCTTAAAGGCGCGGGCAACAGAGGCGCGGGCAACAGAGGCGCGGGCAACAGAGGCGCGGGCAAAACACTGGGCATAGCCGAAAGCTGCACGGGCGGCTTGCTCAGCTACGCTTTTAGTACGCAACCCGGGGCTAGTGCTTATTTTGCCGGAGGCATAGTGAGCTATACCGAACAAAGCAAACACGAGCTCTTGGGTGTGGAGCTGCGGCTGATAAAGGAGCATTCGGTGGTATCACCTGAAGTGGCAGTGGCCATGGCAAGGGGAGTGCGGGTTAAAATGCATGCCGATTGGGGGTTGGGGGTTACAGGGTGGGCAGGGCCTAAAGGGCCGAGCGCTAATGAGCCGTATCAGGTGGGCACGGTTTGCTTAGGACTTTGCAGCGCTAATGAGGCAAGTGTAAAGGAGTACAGCTTTGTTAAAACTTTTAAAGGCAAGCGTGTGGATGTGCAGCAGTCGGCATGCCTTTGGGCCTTAGAGACTTTGGAGGACAAACTCAATGCAGGATAAAAAAAGATGCTTAACCCGATAAAACACATACTCTCTCTCATAGAGAGGTTTTGGCGCACCGAGGCTGCAAGTGGGGTGGTGCTTTTTGTAGCCTGCTTGGCGGCTTTGCTTTGGGTCAACCTCGGGGGTTACGAAACATATAAACACTTTATCCACATTCCCTTGGGTGTAAGCTTTGGCGGATGGGAGTTGATTAAGGGCTTGCAGCACTGGGTAAACGACGGGCTGATGGTGGTGTTTTTTTATGTGGTGGGTCTTGAGATTAAGCATGAGCTATTGGTAGGGGAGCTGGCCTCTAGGCAAAAAGCCGCCTTGCCCATATGGGCTGCCATGGGGGGTATGGTGGTGCCGGCTGCTTTTTACTGGATGCTCAATGCGGGCACACCTGAGGCCCATGCATGGGGCGTGCCGATGGCCACTGACATTGCCTTTGCTGTGGCGGTGCTGAGTTTATTTTCTAAACGGGTGCCGGCATCTTTAAAGGTGTTGCTGCTAGCGGTTGCTATTGTGGATGACCTGGGGGCGGTTAGTGTTATTGCTTTGGTTTATACCAAAGAGCTTGCGGTTAATTACTTGCTGTGTGCTGCGGCTTTGGTGGGTACGATTTACGCCCTAGTGCCGCGCTTAGCAAGCCCCAGGTGGTTTTTGATTATATCGGGTTTGGTGCTGTGGTTTTGTGTGTTTAAGAGTGGGGTCCATGCGACGGTTGCGGGTGTGGTCTTAGGCTTTTTAACTCCCCTAAAGGCGCGCGGAAAAGACACAGAGCAAGGGCCTTTAGAAAGCGCTATGCATGTTCTGCACCCATGGGTAAATTTTGTAATTATGCCGGTGTTTGCCTTTGTAAACTCGGGGGTGTTGCTTGAGGGCCTGGGGCTGCAGGTGCTGTTTAGTAGCCCTGTGGCCAATGGTATTATGCTGGGCCTGGTAGTGGGTAAACCTTTGGGAGTGCTGGGATTTGGATTTTTTGCGGTGCGTATGGGATGGGCGGCCTTGCCTAGGGGTGTAAGCTGGCTGCATATTGCCATTTTGGGCGTGCTGGCGGGTATAGGTTTTACTATGGCTCTTTTGATAGGGCATTTGGCTTTGGGGGGTGTTAGCGCGCAAGAGGATGTGGCCAAGCTGAGTATTTTGGTGGCTTCAAGTGTAGCGGCTTTGGTAGGAGTGGTGGCACTTAGTGCTTTGCCCAAGTCAGAGTAGGAGCAGCAGGACCCGTAGCTCAACCGGATAGAGCATCTGCCTTCTAAGCAGAGGGTTGCAGGTTCGAGTCCTGCCGGGTCCGCCAAGTTAGAGCGCTAGCCTAAAATTCTGGGATAAAGTGCGTAAGCATAAAAGTGTTAGTGAGGGCATCCTGGCCAGAGAGCGCAGCCTATGGACGCACCTTTAGGTGCGCCAGGCAAGCGGTCTAAGCCAGGATGCCCTCACGCGCTGTCTTAGTGCAATAGAAAGCCTGCCACGATAGTGCCAACACCCAAAGGCCAAAGGTAGAAGCTAAAATAACCAAATCGATCACTTAAGACAAAGTGCAACACTAGCCTCAACCCTAACAGTCCAAACACATAAGCCGTTAAAGCACCCACCAGCAAAGGCCCTATCACATCTATACTCCACTCCGGCACAAGCAAGAGCTTTAGCGCTGCGCCCCCTAAAATAGCCGGCACACAAATGCTAAAGCTAAAAAAACCCGCCCTCTCTTTATTCACCCCCAACAGCAAAGCCGTCGCAATAGTAGTGCCTGAGCGGCTTACACCAGGAGCAATGGCCACCGACTGGGCCACACCAATCAAAAATGCCCTTAAGTAACTTAATCCCCCCCCTTGCATCGCTTGGGGCTGCGCGCGCGGCTTTAAGCGCATCGTGCACCCAATTAAAGTGCCCGTAAATAAAAACCCCACTCCCACTGCTAGGAGGCTCGAAAACAAAGCCGCAAAATACGGCTCCAGCCACAAACCAACAGCAGCAGTAGGCAAGCTCGCAACAAGCACCCACAAAAAAAACTGCCCCCCCTCAAGCATGCGTTTTTGCTTGATAGAGCAAAATACACCACACAGCATGGTGCAAAAGCGCTCCTTATACACAGTGACAATTGCCAACAAAGTGCCCACATGGGCTGCAAGATCAAACAGCAGGTCATGCTCCGCTACACCCAAAAGCCACTGGCCCAAAACCAAATGCCCTGAGCTCGAAACAGGCAGAAACTCCGTTAGCCCCTGAATCACTCCCAATATAAAGGCAGAAAACAGAGGCATAAAATCACCAAAAAAAACCCGGGGTTTGACGCCCGGGCCCTTGTAAACAGAATGTTTAGCTTATTTTTTCGTGCTACGGCGTCTTGTAGGCGCTTTTCTGGCCTTTGGTTTGGCGCGCCGCGTAACTTTACGCTTGGTCTTTCTAGCGCCTGCTTTAGCGGTTTTGCGCTTAGCTGTTTTACGCTTGGTGGTTTTTCTTTTGGTCTTTTTTGCGACCTTTCTTTTGGTAGCTCTTTTTTTAGTGGTTTTTTTAGCTACCTTTCTTTTGGTTTTTCTCACCGTGCGACGCTTGGTTGTGCGCTTGGCTGCTTTTTTAGTGGTTTTTCTTCTAGTAACCTTCCTTTTGGTTACCTTTTTTTTGCGCGCCACCTTGCGCTTGGTTGTGCGTTTTTTTGTTGTCGTCTTTCTTGCCATTTTCTAGTACCTCCCCTTAAGGTTCGTTTTTGACGTCCTATAAAAAATTTTACTTTGCCTTTTTGCCGCGTCAATAAAAAAACACAAGCTTTTAGCAAAGCTTTGATCAAAATGAACTTTTACGGGCCGAGTTTAAGATATGTTTTATAGTTTTTGGATTTTTCAATGCGTGGTTTCTGCTGCAGTTTTTTATAAAATTCTGCAGCACTTTAAACAGAGCTTTTTGTTAGCCCCTAAAACCCTACGCAAGCTGATTGTGGCTTATGTTTTATGGGTGATTTTGGCAGGTCTTTTACAGCCTCAAAAACAGCTGGGGATTTTTTTAATTTTACAGCTTCCAAATGTGCTGTTTCTCCTCTCAAAACTTGCCATAACAAGATGGCGAGAGCAAAGCTTCAAAACTCACTTTGGAGCCTTTTTGTCGCAGCTGATTTTAGAGCTAAAAATGGGGGTGGGTTTTCGTCCCGCAGCCAAGCGTATTATGCTGCTTCACGAGCCCTATTTTAGAAACAAAATCGAGCACATTTTGCAGGCCGTTATATACAAACAAGACCTAACATTCAGCCCCAGTAATGGCTTTCCTGCCAAGGTTTTGCAGGTGTTTAAAGAAATTGATAGCTCCTCATACCAAGGTATTGAAAAAGCACAGATTTTTTTGGAATCCATTCAGTCTCTTGAAGGTTTTAAGCGCCGTTCGCGGAGCATCACTGCATACGTTTATGTGCAAATGGGAGTGATGTCGGTGCTTTTTGTTAGCATTGTTGTAGCCTCTGTTAAACTTTATGGATGGCATAACCAATACTTGGGCATATGTGTGGCTACGGCAGTATTTGTGTTAGGTGTTGTTTGGGTATGGGCTTTGGGGAGGTCGTTTAAATGGAATCTGTAGCGCCTTTATACCAGGCTTGCTTGGAGTTAAGATGCTCTCTTTCTCAAAATGTGCCTGTGCGTAGTAGTTTGCACTCCATTGTGGCGAGTGTGGGAGGGGATTTGGGCAAACAGTTGCAGCAGATTTTGGTTTATGCCTCTCAGCACAAGGATCCAGAGGCTGCGTTTTTTAAACATTGTAGCTTTCAGAGGGCTTGTTTTTTTCAATTGGCCTTAAGAGGCTTAAAGGGCGAGCCCATTTTGGAGCCTTTGCAGGTTTTAGAAAAAGACATCAAAGACGTAAGCTTAGAGCAGGTGCAGTATTTTTTAAAAACCCTGCCCTACAAAATGCTAATACCTGTTATGCTGCTGCAGTTGCCGGCCTATATGTATGTTATGTTTAGTCCTTTTTTAAAAGCTTTTTCTGAGGGGTTACAGTTTTAAAATGCCAATTTTGCGTGGCTTTAGTGATGTTTTGCATAAATTAAAGCGCCGCCGAGCACTAAGTGGCCAAAGGCCGCGCTATGTTTTAAAGCAAACTCTATCCCAAAGCCCTTATGCCAAGGTGTGCCGGGCTTATCGGTACGATCCTAACAGCGCTTTGCGCACCGAAGTGGTGCTGAAAATTTTTAAACCCATGGGCAACCTAGCAACGTGGTTTAGCAGCAATAAGAGCTTGTTGCAAAATTTGCGCTCTTTATATTGTGCTCGTGTGCTAGGTTTCGAGTGTATAGAAGGCCGCCCTACCATGGTGGTAGAGTATATTAGAGGGGTGACTCTGGCAGAGCTTCTTGAGCGCTACCCTAACAGTAAAGCGGCTTGGGGGCATGAAATTTTGCGCCAAGTGCAAGAGGGGCTGAATGATTTGCGAAAAATCCAGCTCTTTCATGGTGATTTGAGCCCACGTAATATTATGCTCACCTCCCAAGGCGAGGTGCGGCTGATTGATTTTGGTATAACCAACAAAAGCCTTAAATTGGCTACGCCTCGATTTGCGGCGCCGGAGCTTTTGCAGTGCGATAGCGACCAGGCATTTGCTATGGGGCACCAGAGTGATCTTTTTAGTTTGGGGCGCATAGCCGAGGAGCTTCTGCAGCCTTTGCCAGAGATTTATAAAAAAAATTGGCTCAGCTCCAAGCCTGCAAAAAGGCGTCTGGTTTCTATACCTGCATCTCCTTTGGCTCAGGCGTCTCTTGCTCGCGCTGTTAAGTCCTGTCAAACACAAACCGAGCTCACAGAGCCTCTGCATGGAGACGCGCCACTGAGTGTGCCCTATTGGCGTGCCCTGGGGTTTTGGTTGCGGCAGTGGCGTTTTATTGCCCCGATTTTGTGTTTGTGTTTAGTGGGGCCTGCTGCAAGCTTACGCCACCAGGCGCAAGATTTTGCATGGCTTAATATTGGCGGGCGCACCTGGAAGCAGGTTGTGGTAAATAGCACACCCGTAGGTTATGCGCCTTTAACGTTGCCGCTATTGCCGTACAAAAAGTACAGCATTTTTGTGCAGGCGCACGCTAACAAAAGGCTTTTAAACATGGTGCCTTTGCCTCAAGATAGGCTCAACATTGTTAGCCCCTTGGGAGAATAGGGCTGTGCAATGCTAAAGCCGCATTTGCTAGAATTTCTAAAAAAACATCCTTTCGTGCTGGCGCCTATGGCGGGCATAACGGGCAGTGCGTTTAGGTCTTATATGCGCCGCATGGGTTGTGGGCTATTGTGCACGGAGCTGGTTTCGGCATCGGGCATTCGGCACCAAAATGCTAGGACCCAAGAGCTTATGCGCTTTACAGCAGACCAGCACCCGGTTGGGATACAAATTTTTGGTTCTAGTATTGAAGATATGCAATACGCAGCTAGTGTGTGCGAGCAAAAGGGGGCAGACTTTGTAGATATTAACCTCGGGTGCCCCGTGCCGAAGGTGGTAAAAAAAGGCGCCGGCTCTGCGGGGCTTAAGGATTTGCTGTTTTTGCAAAAACTGTTTCGGGCACTAAAAAAAACCCTGCAAATTCCACTAAGTGTAAAAGTGCGCACGGGATGGTGTGAGCATAGCCGCAACACCTTGCAGGTGGCGCAGTTGGCTTACGATGAGGGGCTTGCATGGATCAGTGTGCATGGGCGTACCCGCGCGCAGCAGTATAAGGGATTGGCGGATTGGGACTATATTAGGCAAGTGGCCGCGCGTAGTCCTTTGCCTTTAATAGGTAATGGTGACATCTTAACTGGTGAGGATGCAGCGCAAAGACTGCCTGGACTATTGGGAGTTATGATCGGCAGAGGGGCCTTGAAGGATCCGTGGATTTTTCAAAGTGCTCATAGTGTGGCTCCATGTGCAAAAAATCCCCTTAGTGCGCTAGAGATTTTGTGGGAAGAGCTAGAAAAACACAAAACCCGCGAGCCGGTTAGGTCACTGCACATCAAAAAAGCCGCCTCTTGGTACTCTAAGGGTTATCACGATGCTGGTGAGTTTAGAAAAAAGCTCTTCAGTATGTCTTATGAAAACATCATGCCCTTTGCAAAAAGTTATTTCGACGGGCGCACAGCTCCTGCCATACAAAGCCATCTAGCAGACAAGTTTATGTTGGGAGGACATGGGTGATATGCCTATGCGCTTTTGTTAGGGTGGCGTTTTGCGCGATCACCTTAGGGGGCACAGGGATTGCTTGGCTTTTTAGTGCCTCGAGCTCTTTTTTAGCAGCTCTTAACCAAGACTCTACCTGCGGCACTGTGTGCAGGTTGTTGTGCTTTTTATAGCCTTTAAGCAGGATTTTGGCTTTTTGGCACATCATTTTAGCTACTTCCATGCGCCTATGGTCGTTTAGCTCCTCATTGTGCAGGTGCTCTGCCAGGGCTTTGACCCTCCAATAATCCATGGCCTTGTAGCGCATGGAGAGCTGATCACAGTGCCCGCCATGTTTTATTACCAGCTCGTCTGGCACTAGCGCCACTTGGTACTTAGCTGCAAGGCGCAGCCATAGCTCGTAGTCCTCGCAAACCGGAAAGTCTTCCCTAAACACCTCCCCTTGAGGGAACAACGTGCGGTGTAACATAACGGCCGAAGGACTCATGCAACAAAGAGGCAGGCACTTTAAAAAAATCTCCCCACCGTATTTGGTGTGTTTTTTCTTTTGCGCTAGCTTTAACCCATTGCGTAGCCACAGCTCGTTAGCGTGGCAGATTTTGTGGCCGCTTTGCTCTAAGAGGTTTAGTTGTTTTTCTAGCTTTTCCACCGCCCATTCATCGTCAGAGTCTAAAAACGCCACCCACTCCCCCTTAGTGTGGCGCCAACCTGTATTGCGGGCATAGCTTACTCCACGCGCCCTGCTGCCTAAGCGCATATACGAAAACCTACTATCTTGAGCCTTTAGTTGGCCCAGCACCCAACCTCCCGTGCCATCGGTAGAGGCGTCGTCTACCACTAAGCACTCCCATTGGGTAAAGCTTTGCCGCTGCACAGAGCGCAAGGCTCTTTTTAAAAGCTCTGAGCGGTTAAAAGTAGGCACAATAACACTGACTAAAACTCTAGAACGCGCCAAAAAAAACCCTGCCTTCTACTGACATTTAAACACCAAAATCCTTATACTTGTATTCGCCATGAAGCACACGACGCCCTCCCCCATTTATGATTACGCCATCATAGGCCCGGGGCTTAAAGCTGCTCTCATAGCCCAAAAGCTCGTATCGAGTGGCTCAACAGTTCTATGGTTGCACAATACGGGCTCTCTTCAACACCCTTTGCACACCAGCTTGCTACACCCTCTCGGGCCAAAAGCCAACTCCCCAACCTACTGGCTACGCTCACGTGAAGTCAGTAGGAAAGATTTTCTAAACGCACTGCCCCAAGATTTTGATTTTTTAAGCTCTTTGCACGGTTGCCCTGCGTCTTATTGGGAGTGGAAGGCGCTGCTTGAGCAGGCGCGCAAGGCCTTTAGTGGCGTACAGCACAAATGCTTGGTGCAAAGTGTGCGTTTGATAGACAAATCTCTCTTTGTGATTGAGCCTGAGAGCGGGCAGAATTTTTACGCCTATAATGTGCTGCACACCCAGGGAGGAGGGCTTAAAATCTACTCCACCGAGCTCTTGCCTTGCCTTAGCGCGCGTTCTCCTAAGACTTTGGGTTTTTTGCAGGTGCACTGCCAGGGCTTGCGCCCTACGCCAGTCGCGGCTTCCGCCGCCCCTAAAGGGT
Organism: Bdellovibrionales bacterium; assembly: GCA_965116155.1. Taxonomy (GTDB): domain Bacteria; phylum Bdellovibrionota; class Bdellovibrionia; order Bdellovibrionales; family UBA1609. The sequence continues at coordinate 799,138 of OZ220488.1, read as the reverse complement.
TGCGTTTTTTTGGTGTTTACAGAGCCAAAAAAAAGACACCAAACTGGCTCTAGGGCAGTGGGACTTGGAGCGCAAAGAGTCTTTGTGGCTCAGTTTTATCACTCAGCCGGAGCCGAGTGTTGATTTTTTACAAAAAAACCTACACTGGCTTAAAGGGCAGATTAAAAAGTCTTTGGGTGAAGCAGTGGATTTTTCAGCCCATGGGCCCTTGCCTCCCACAGCGCCCCTGAGCTACCACCCTGAGGCGCTTATGTATTTTGGCAAAAGCGAGCAGCGCGTGCTTAATGCGAGCCCAGTGCACTTTTTACCGCCCAACCCAAAGAGCCCTGACACTGCAGCAGCAGAAGAATTTTTGGCCACTCTTAGCAAGAGTAAAAAACCCTCTGCACCCACTCATAAGAGCGCAGACTGTTTTTAATGGCCCTCGCGCCTTTCCAACGGCTATAAGATAGCTTCGGGTAGCTTAAGTGTTGGGTTTTAAAGTCTAAAAGGCGCTCTCTTTTTTGGAGCAAGGTGCTGGGGCTGAGGGTGCCTTTTTTAGTGGCGTCTTTGATGGCTTTTAGGGCGGTTAGGGGAGCTGAGAAATCATTACAAAACAGCAACACATCCGAACCTGCACGTAAGGCCTGTACACTGCGTTCTTCTAAGGGCCACTTTGTAAGTGCGCCCATGCCAAGATCATCGGTTATAACCAGCTTTTCGTTTGGGGACATTTTTCTTAGCTCATCTATAAAAAAACGCGACAAACTGGCCGGCCACTTGGGGTCGCAGTGTTTAAAAACAATATGAGCAGTCATAAAAAAGTGCACATCTTGCATAAGCGCTGCAAAGGCTTTGAGCTCGCGTTTTTTGAGCAAAGCCATGCGTGTGCTTTCTACAGGCAAGTCCCAATGGCTGTCGAGCCTGGTATTGCCATGGCCGGGAAAGTGCTTAGCGCATGGCACAATGCCTGCGCTCTGCAAACCCTTTGCTACAGCCCGAGCCAAGCGCCCCACCTTAGCAGGGTCTTGGTCAAAAGCGCGGTCTCCTATTACAGGATTTTGAGCGTAAGTGTCCACATCGGCACAAGGAGCGTAGTTAAGGTTAATGCCCAGCGCGTGTAGCTCTTCTCCCATAAGCTGGCCTAGACCATGGGCCACATATGTGGCGCGCGGGTGTGTTGCCAAAAGCCGCATAGGGGGCCAATGGGTAAAGGGACGAGGGAGCCTGTTGACCCTGCCGCCTTCCATATCGATGCCTATAAAAAGGGGTTGTTTGTGTGTTTGTTGCTTTCCCAAGTCGCGCACCTGGGTGCAAAGGCGCAAAATTTGCTGCGGGTGTTTAAGATTGCGCGCAAAAAGGCTCACGCCACCTATGTCGTGCTTTAGGATGAATTTTTTTTCACTCGCCAGCAGCTCCGTCCCCTTTAAGGGCATAAAAATCAACTGCCCTAAGTCTTTAAGCCTAATGTTTTTGTACGCCATGGTTGGGCCTTAAAGCTTGGGCGTACTGGTAAAACAGGTGGTTTTGTAATTTTTCGCGTATGAGTAGAGGCTTTACTTTGGCCCCCCAGTTTTTTTTAAAAACCTTAACCGGTGTAAATTGTAGCTGCACCTTCGGCCCAGGGACAAAGCTAGATAGCAAAGCTCCTGTTGGGGCGAGTTTGGTTTTAAATTTTCTGCCCCCAAAGTGCACCTTTAGGGCAAAGTTTTTGCCCTTTGCACGCCTTAGCTGCAAGTGTCCAGGGGATATTTGCATGTTTTCTTCTGCAATGGCTTTGAATTTAAGGTTTTTCTTTTTAACTCCCTCGGGCAGTGGGGGAGACTTAAACATTAGCATAGGAGCTAAAAAGCTAGAAAAAAACACCCCCTCTTCTAGTGGGACACGCTTGCTCGTGCGCTGCTCGCGCAGGCTTTGATCCACAACAGTCTCTTTTGCATGGAGAACTTTTTTGGCCTTAACACGCGCTTTTATGCTCCGCTTGCTTTGTAGTTTTTTGTTTTTATGCACGCTAAAGCTATAATTATAAGCAATAGGGTGCATTTCATGTGTGGCATGGGCCTCTAGGCTCTCCATATGCTCTTGGCCCCTGGTGCTAGAATAACTAATAGAAATAGACACGTACTCTTTTTTTTGAGGATGAAACAAATACTGCTCCACTGCAAAGCCTACGGGGCGCGCTGCATGGAGCAGCTCAAAGTAATGCTCTGACACCACATGGTAGGGCTGCTGGTCCAGCATCCCTTGCGAAGGGCTTGTCTCGGGTACACCCCATAGTACGGACGGCACACAACACAAGACCAAGCTCCCAATGGCGGCCTTAAGTGCCCTGGTTAAAAAAAGTGCTTTCGCGTTAACATGTGTAGTATGCAACAGCCTGAGCCCCCTCTTTTAGCAGCATCAACTCTATTAGCATACCCAAACCGTGGGCAAATATCCATTTTTGTGGCTCTTATTTTTAGTGTTTTATTTGTGCTTTTTAGCATGGGGATCAACATTGGCCTTGTCGTGCACGACAAAATCAATTTGCAAAATGCCGTAGACCTTGCCGCCTACTATGGAGCAGCCAAGCAGGCCCGTGTGCTAAATGCCATTAGCCATCAAAATTACCAGATCCGCCAAGCGTGGAAGCTTTTTTCATGGCGTTACAATGCCTTAGGCTCTGTGACAAGTGCGCGCACACTTCCTAGCGAGGCAAGCCCTCAAGGCATACCCATTTTGTGTGCTTTAGAGGGGCAAGTTTGGCGTAGCCAGGGAGGAGCTTTTGATGATTCTGATCGGATTTGTCATCTTACCAGCTCCAACACATTGCCTCCCTTGCCTAAGCGAGAAAACCTGCGGCGTATTGCGCCAGATTGGTTTGGTACGTTTGAGATGGCGCAGGTTGTGCTAGAGGGTTTTCACCTAACTTGCGCAAACTACGGGGCGCTTAATTGGAGCTATGGAGCGAGCGTGTTTTTATCTTATTTGTGGCAGCAGCGCCAGCGTGTGCAGCTGATAAAGGTTTTGGCACGCAATCTTATGCGCCCCATTGAGGCAGAGGGTGGGGGTTTTGTAGATTTAAAAGGCGAAAGCGTATTTGAGGGTATGGAAAATACTTTTCAAAAAAACCTCACCTACTCTAACACGCAGGCCTTTAAAAAAGGCGAGGGCAGCTTTAAGGTTACGAGCAGTGTAGAAGAAGCACAAAATGTGGAGCAGGTTTTTAGTTTTGAAAAAAGCTTCGTCCATATGCTGTATTACGATTACAATAATACCTGCGACAATTCGGTTATAAGGTCTTTATTTTTTGACCCTGTGCCTAAAAACGTGCAAAAGGTGTCGGGTTATAATCCTGCAGATATAAAGCGTGTTTTGCACCCTTTGGTGGTGGTTAATGTGGCCAAAAAGCCGCAGCCTGTTATTTATGTTGAGGTGGAAGCTAGTACTAAAGTTCGGCAGCTATTTGGTTTGGGCAAAAGCGTGCACCTAAAAGCCCGCGCGCGGGCTAAGGCTTTTGGTGGACGGGTGGGTCCAATGCTTCGACCTAAACCTAGCCCTCAGGCGCCAGTGGCTTATTCGGCGCCTCCTAATTTGCCGCCCAAAGGTTTGGGCTATGCGCAGAGGGTTTTTTTAAGGGATCAGCTTTTGGCCTATAAGGCGCGCCCACCTTTGCTGCCACCTAAGGCGTATCATAGGGATTACTTTGCACTAATAGACGGCTGGGGGCAGAAGGGCCGAGAGCTCGATGCTATGGTATGGCCGCGGCCTGCTCCCCAGCAGGCGGCATCCAGGAGGCTGGGCCATGCGCAGGGCACGCCGCGCATTATGCGCGTTTACGAGCTGCAGGCAGTGCGTCCTAATTTGTGGGACATTATGCACTACTCTGTGTTTGCTAATGCTGGGCTGTTTACGAAGAGCTTGCGCGCTCCTCAAGCGCGTGAGGCTTTGGGTTTGGAGGCCGAGTTTGTGGTGCCTCATGATGTGGGTTATCACCCTCCTTTGCCGGAGGGCGAGCCTTGGCCCAATGAGGAGGATTTGGTGTGGCAGGATGCTAACTTTGGGGTGCGTGATCAAATGCGTGTGGCGCAGAGTTTTGCGCCTTTGCCTAGTGGTGTGCGAGCGCCTAGCAGTGTAGGGGAGGTGCATTTTTTTGTAAAAAATCTGAGCGCGCTGTTAACGGGGTGGGCGCATCCGCTTAAAAAGTCTGGTGACTTTAGTATCGATGGAGGTGCATTTGGCCGCTGTTACCGCACTGATATTAATGCACCTGGCCCCGTCCCCAGCGGATGCATCGTTGGCGGCCGAGCGGGGTACTCCGTCAAGGTCATCAAATGAACGGGCTTTGACGATAGTCTGGTCGCGATAGTCTTAGAGACCGCCTATCGCTACAGGCTCATAGATCCCTTATAGGCCGCAAAATTCTCTGTAGGACGCTTGCTCCTGTCGCAGACGCCTCCCTATGGGAGGCTACGCCAGGAGCGCCGCTCTACCTCAGAGAATTTTACTAGCGCTCTAATGCTTACGCAACTAGCGCTCTAATAAATAAATAACTCGATTATGGCCATTTTCTTGGGCAAGGCTGAGGGCCGTTTGGTTTAATGAGTTTCTAATACCCGTGTCCGCACCACTTTGCAGGAGGGTTTTGACCAAAAGCTCATAACCATGCAAAGCCGCCAACATCAATGCTGTGTTACCCATATGGTCCTGGTGGTTTATTAAACCCTGTTCTCGGTTTACAATTAAAGCAAGGCTGTCCTGATTGCCACTGAGAGTCGCATAGTGCAGAGTGCTTTGCCCTTCGGTATCTTGGGTATTCATTAACGCGCCTGCCTCAATCAGCATTCGCCCTATAGAGCTTTGTCCTTGGCGCATAGCGAGCATAAGCCCACTTTGGCCTGCTTTGTTGTTGTAGTTCACATTAGCGTTTCGTTCTAGCAGTAAGCGTACCGAATCTATATGCCCGCGCTTAACGGCAATCATAAGAGAGGTATTGCCATCGCTGTCTGGTGCATCAATATCCGCCTGCTCCCTTAGCAGGGCTTTTATGGACGTAATATCGTTATTGTACGCAGCATGGATGAGATCAGAGTTGCGGCTGGCCTGCTCGGTGCCGCGGTCTTCAGAGCTACAGCCCGATGCCACACCCAGCATAAACCCCATTAGGCCACTAAGAGCAAAAACCCCCAAGGCGAATAAATTGGTCTTTTGCACCGCACTGGCCCTCCGTTATATTCTTTTTCGGTAGATTGAGCCGGTTTTGTTTTACAAGGTGTTTTTGGAGCAATCAGTCACTTATACCTTGTTTTAATATGAAGCATGTATGGCCCTCATAGCAGCATGGACTTAGTAGACACCGATTCTAAAGGCATGGGATCCATACACAAAGGGCGGTCGATCAAGGCGCTTGCTGTAGTTTTTTGTGTAGTCTTGGTTTGTGCCGGTATGGTGGTAGCCTGCTCGGATGATACGGCCATTCCTGCAAGTGTTGGCTTTGACCTCAAGGCTACCGTGCTAAAAGACTACGGCACTCTGGTGGTTCCAGATAGTGATGAAGAGTACGATTTAATACCTTTTTTGGCTGCACTGCATGGCGTGACAGTCAGCCAGGTTCGCAAATCTCAAACTGTATCCGACGTAGATTTTGATACAGACGATTGCCCAGCAGACGGCGAGACCTTTGAGCTTGAATACCAAGTAAAAGGCAAAGACAAAGAGCTTGATATTGAGTGTGCGGATTCCAGCACAGACCTGCCTGATAGCGTGGATGAGGGCTTTTTGCTTTTATCTGACGACAAAATTTACCTATACGAGCTGAGCGACAATGGCGGCAAAAGCGACCAAGTGCCTATAACCGCGGGGGAGTTGCTGTTTTTTTCTATCGATTCAGAAGCTTTAAAAGCCTCTAAAAAGCTTGGCAAACAATCTGTAGTACTTAAAAACGATGATGACGAGACAGAAGCCGCAGACGTAGGAGCGATTTTAGCCTTTGGTGCAGTAGGTGACGTGACAGTGGATGAAACCACCTCAGGTGGCAAGGCCCAGGGTAATGGGCTGTTATTTATAGCTGTGCACTGGGGCACGGATGATGAGGCAGATGATTTTTTTGGCTTAGGTGTTAATAGTGGTGGCGATGATGAAGAAGATAATGTTCAAAAAGACACGGCTAACAGCAACAATAATGATGATGATGGCGACAACAATGACGGAGATGACGGTGATGACGGTGACGACGGCGACGACGGCGACGATGGTGATGATGGGGACGATACGCCTAGTGAGGTGTGTGGTGAGAAGGCTGCTCCTGCTGGCTTAGATGACGGTGATGCGTGTGCTTGTACTGAGAGCGGCGCAACCAAAAAAGGTGTGGTTGCTGCAGGCAAATGCACATTGAGCGAAGTGGTATGTGGTCAAAAGCCCCAAACGGGTACCAATGGCGCGAGCTGCGCGTGTAAGCTCGCGGTTGCAGATGCCACTGATGCCGCGGGTGTTATTGATTCAGGCATGTGTGTGGCAAACAATGTTTGCGGCACAAAAACCCACGTAGCAACTGATAACGCAGATTGTACGTGTAAAGCTACGGCTGGTGCTACGCAAGAGGTGCCGGGCTTAGTTGCATCTAATGAATGCCACAACAAAGCAGATGTGTGTGGGCATAAAACGGCAACGGGTACAGTTGGTGCAAGCTGTACGTGTAAAGCCACAGTGACCGCTACGCAAGACACCGCGGGGTTTGTTGATTCTAATGATGTGTGTCAGGTGTCGACTCTTGCTCAGGGTCCTGCACTGGCGGCGCCCTTTGCTGAGGCAAAGGTGAAACCCGGCACGGCCGTAGGGAGTTTGGTGTTTACGTGGGAGTGTGATGATGCGGCAGCAAATAGCATGTACCATTTGGCGTCTAATGCGGGTGAGTTAGACAGTTGTGACGAAGTGAGTGTAGAAGCCACGCCTAATTTGGAGCGTAAGTTAGCGGGTGTGCATATTTTAAGAAAGCCCGTGACCCATGGTGCTATGTGGGCTAAGGCGGGTTATGTAGCGGCGGCGTCTGTTACTAAGTCCGGCGATACATTCACCTATACGTTAACCGGTGTGGATACGGGATATTCTTACACTTATGCTCTAGCGCCGGCCAAGGCAGAGGATGATTTATCGTGGAAGGATCATTTGTCTGTAGTTATGCCGGTTACAACAGCGCCAAGCGGAACTTACAAGCTTCTTGCATGTAACCAGTACACAGCACATAGAACATATAACAGTCCTAAATTATTTACTGTGGATAAAGACAACAAAGCGATTAATTTGTGTCCGGACGCTACCGAGCGTTGTGGTAGAAAGAAGGTGACAGCTGATGACGGAACAGCCTGTGAGTGTAAGTTTAGAACCACCTCTACACATTTTACAGATGGATTGGTTTTAAATAATTTGTGTACAAACAAAGCTGGGCTTGAGGCAAGGCGTGCGACTAAAGTCCCTGTTGTTACAAGTCTTGATGCCTCCGTTAGAGATAACCCTATAGGTTTTGCAAAATATGCTAGGCTGTATATTTTTAATCCGCCATATACATCGGACGATCAAATTAGGAGGGAGTATACGCACTGTCAAAAGACGGGTAATGTGGGTGATGCGCCTTCAGGGGATGTGCAAGGGGACGATTGGTGCACAGGTACCGGTGAGGAGAAGGTGACGTGGTCTTCTAGTGTGCCGCATAAAGTGGCGGAGAATGTGCGTCATTATACCCGTTTGCGGATTCATGCTAAAGACAAAACCAAGGGGGAGGATGGTTATTGGGTTACGCCTTGGATTGTAGACCCTAACGAGCACACAAGGTTGTGGGGTTTTACGGATAAGGCAGACGAGCTGCATTCGTACCATGCTAATGTTCAGGTGCTGTATGGTGGTAAGGGGAACGATTATTTGTATGACAGCAACAATGCGGCCACAGAGCTTACGTACTTGATTGACGGGTTTTCTTGGGACAGGCTGGGTGGTTTAGAAAAGCGGCTTAGTCTTACGGGCAAAACAAGCAAGATCAAGTGTGAGGACAGTAGTAAAACGCTTAAAATGGTAGTGTTAAGTGCTACGACATTTGCCGAGGCTGCGGTTTCTAAGAAAGTCACACCGAGCACTTGCCCTGTGTCTGGCACTAAGTTAGATGACAGATGCTTTGGAGTGCGTCTTACGGTGGACTCTAACAACACGCTCACCGCACTTTCGGGCACTGGCGACACTGCTGTCTCTGGCACACCCGACAAGCACCTGTTCTTTAAGTGCGAGTAGCCCTTAGTACGCCTTTGATACGCTCGAGCAGAGCAAGTGTGCGGTTGAGCTCTTGGGTATTTTGAATCCACACCTCAAACACACACAGAGCCTTTTTGTCTCGCGTGGTGCGGATTTGTGCGTTTTTAATGTTAATACCCTGCGAGTTAAAGACTTCGGTCATTTTTTGCAGTAATCCCTTAATATCTAAAGCCAACACCTGCAGCTTTACCACCCGCTCGCCTGTAGCGTTTTTGCGCCAGTCTACATCCACCATGCGATCAGGGTCCATATTAAAGGCTTTGGCACAATTGCTCCTATGTATAGAGACGCCTTTTTCACGCAGCACATAACCCACCACAGAATCACCTGGTATAGGGCTGCAACAATGCGCAAAATGCACCAATACATCCTCCAAGCCATCTACTTGGATCAAAGAATCTGCAGGGCGTTTTTTTCTAAACCCCCATCTGCGTACCGCTTTTTGTAGCAAAGTGCTCTTGCTGATAGCAGGTTGGCCCAGAGCCTCTGCCACTTGCTTTACCGCAAGCAAACCAAATCCTACCTTTACATAGAGCTCTTCTTTACTAGCGCAGCCCTGCTCTTTTAAAAACTTTTCAAACCCCGTGCCTTTAAAGGCTTTTTCCATGCTCACACCCAAGCGGGGCATGCTAACACGTAGCATCTCTAAGCCTAAGCTTGCGGCACGTTTTCTGCGTGTAAGCCGTATAAAGCTGCGTATTTTGCTCTTAGCCCTAGCGGTAACTACAAAATTGAGCCAATCCCGCGAAGGCTGCTGGTTGGGTGATGTTATAACTTCTACCGTATCGCCACTTTGCAACTTGCGGCTTAGAGGCACAATAGACCCATTGACCCTTGCTGCAGTAAGTTTTACCCCAATATCCGTATGGATTGAAAAAGCAAAATCCACAGGCGTTGCACCTAGGGGGAACTCTTTTACATCACCCTTAGGAGTTAAAACATAAATATCACTCTGCGTGAGGTCTTCTTTGATGTTTTCTAAAAACTCATCCGATGAAGGCACCTGCTGATGTTGGCTGACCATGTCTTTTAACCAACGGTAGCGGCTGATATCTACGAGTTTAATTTTTTGTTGATCTGCAGATTTATACTTCCAATGCGAAGCCACACCCCATTCGGCCTCTATATGCATAGCGTGGGTGCGTATTTGCACTTCGATCTGTTTGCCCGATGGCCCCACCAAAGTGGTATGTAGACTTTGGTAGTTATTGTTTTTGGGCATGGCTATAAAGTCCTTAAAGCGCCCCGGCACGGGTTGCCATAAAGCATGCAGCACCCCCAGCACCATATAGCATTGTGGGATTTTTTCTATATTCACCCTAAAAGCCAAAATATCTCGAATTTGTTCGAAATCCAGCTGACGGCTCTCCATTTTTTTAAATATCGAGTACAAATGCTTCGGGCGGCCGCTAACCTCACATTGAAAATCACACTGCTGATCTAGAGCTTGAGAGAGCATTTTTTTGACATTAACAATATAGGCCTCGCGCTCGCTTTTTGTGCTTTTAATTTTATCAGCCAAGGCATAATAAGCATGGGGCACCGTGTACTTGAAGCCCAAATCCTCTAGCTCTACTGTTAGGCTACACATTCCCAAACGCTCCGACAAAGGAGCGTAGATATCCAAGGTTTCTTGTGCCACACGCAACTGGCGCTCGCGGCTAAGGCTACTTAGGGTGCGCATATTGTGCAAACGGTCTGCCATTTTTACCAAAACCACCCGCACGTCTTTGCCCATAGCAACAATCATTTTACGGATGTTCTCACCTTGCCTGGCATGGGTTTGGCGGAAGTTAATTTTTGACAGCTTAGTCACCCCATCGACCAAGTCACGCACCTCTTTAGTAAAATGGGTCTCTATATCATCTAAGCTAATCGCGGTGTCTTCCACCGTGTCATGCAGCAAAGCAGTAACCAGGGTCGGAGCATCCAGACGCACGCCAGCCAAAATATGAGCCACATTAATAGGGTGGTATATGTAGTCTTCGCCACTGTGGCGCTTTTGCCCACGATGAGCTTTTTCGGCAAAAACATAGGCCTCTTTAATCCAAGCACACTCGCGGGGCAAAAGGTATTCGCTCGACCTTTGCAAAAGATCCCCAATGCCCACAAGCTTAGGCGTTGTAGACTGCGTTTCAGCAATTGCCATTAGGGCCCCCCAATCATGGCTTTGTGATTCTATCTTGTCGCATATAGGGTAGCAGAACGTCAGGCACTTTTATGCTGCCGTCTATTTGTTGATAGTTTTCTAAAATAGCCAGCAAGCTGCGCCCTACAGCAAGGCCAGAGCCATTTAAGGTGTGAACAAATTGGGGCTTTTTGGCAGCTTGAGGTTTAAAGCGAATCCCAGCGCGCCGGGCTTGAAAATCTCCAAAATTAGAGCAAGAGCTGATTTCTCTATAGGCCTTTTGGCCCGGAAGCCAAACCTCCAGGTCGTAGCATTTATAGGCTCCAAAGCCGATGTCTTGGGTGCAAAGGCTCACCTTGCGGTAGGGCAGCTTAAGCAGTTGCAGAATTTTTTCTGCATGCCCTGTTAGCTCTTCATGGGCTGCTGCTGCCTGCTCGGGCAGTACAAAACTCACGAGCTCCACCTTATTAAATTGGTGCTGTCTTAAAATGCCTTGGGTGTCTTTGCCGTAACTGCCAGCCTCTGATCTAAAACATGGGGAGTACGCTACAAACTTAACCGGCAAGCGAGACGCAGGTAAAACTTCGTCAGCAAAAAAGTTCGTCACCGGAACCTCAGCCGTTGGTACCAGGTGGTAGGTTTGTGCCTTGCCGCTGCGGTTGGCTTCGACACTGGCAGACTTTTCTACATGGAACACATCATCGTAAAATTTTGGAAACTGTCCCGTGCCGAATAAAGAGCGGTTATTTACAATAAAAGGCGGTATTAGCTCCTCGTACCCATGGTGCTGGGTATGGTAATCCATCATAAATTGAATCAGCGCTCGCTCTAAACGCGAGCCGGCGCCGCGCAAAAAAACAAAACGCGCACCACTTACCTTGCTGGCGCGCTTAAAATCCAAAATCCCCAAGTCTTCACCCAGGCTAAAGTGATCCCTTGGCACAAAGCCTTCAAATACCGTAGGCTCACCCCAATGGCTTAAGATTTGGTTGTCGTCCTCATGGGTGCCAACAGGCACATCAGGCGCGCAGGCGTTGGGCAAAACACTGAGCAGCTTGGTATGCTGCTGCTCTGCCTCGTCTAAGCGCACTCCAAGAGACTTTACCTTGAGCGACACCTCTTTCATAGAGCTTACTAAGCTCGATGCATCTTGTTGTTGTTTTTTTAACTCAGCAATTTTAGTGCCGGATTTTTTTTGCAAAGCACGCAGGTCATCGAGCTGTTTTTGCACAGACCTGCGGTCCTCATTAAGGCGCACTAGGCTGTGCAGTAATAAGGTGTCGAAGCCGCGGTTTTTTAGATCCTCTTGGTAGCTTTTAAAAAACTCTGGGCAACTTAGTTTTTTTATATCAATCATAAAGAAAGTTAGAGTGCTAGCCCAAAGTTCTGGGATAAAGCGGCGGCATCCTGATAGCATCTCTTTAGATGCGGCCATCAGGGTGCCAAGCGTCCCGCAGAATTTTGGGCGGCCTATAAGGCTACTACGCGCCTGCAGCGAAGGGCCAAAGGCCCGTAGCGGCCATGTTTTTGTTAAAGTGCGCAAGCATCAGAGCGCTAGGACAATGCCATGGGATTAAGCGCATCTCCCTGATAGCCCCAAAGGGGCGGCCATCGGGGAGATAAGCGTCCCACATGGCATTGTCCGACCTATAAGGCTACTACGCGCCTGTAACGATAGGCGATCTCTAAGCCTATCGCTACCAGACTCACGCCAAAGCCAAGGATACCACCCAAGGTGCAAAGGGTCCACTTTTATGCTTACGCCAGCTACAGCCTAGGGGCAATGTTAATGTATATGGCCACAAAGTATGCCAGTAGAACATATATGCAGTCAAAAGTCACAAAAGCCAGCAGGCCCCAATTGCGAGAAAATCTTAAAAACAGTGTGCTCACACAGGATATAAACAAAAACATGCCCAGGCTGTTCATGCTGTAGAACTCCCGGGCCACAAGGGCCAAGCTGAGGCCTACAAACAACGCACTGGCCACGGCGACAATAAAAAGCAGCACTTCTAGCCAAATGGACCGTTGCTTCAAGGGTGCCTCCTAATGCGTTAGGTTAGAGCGCTAGTCCAAAATTCTGGGATAAAGCGGCGGCTCCCGGTTAAGAGAGTTTGACCGCTTTGTGCCTATCGAGCGCCCAAAGCTATTGGCGCGTTGATAGCTGTCTAGTTCCCCCATTACACCTTGGGGTTTTTCGTTTGTCACCTGCTTAGCATCCCTTAAAGGGATGCAGGTGACTGCACTACCCACCCAAGGTGTAATGGGTCCACTTTTATGCTTGCGCCCAAGCGTCCCGCAGAATTTTGGGCGGCCTATAAGCGTAAGCATAAAAGCGCCAGCAAAAATGTCTTCAGCCATACGCAGTCCAGCTGATAGCGCTGCTAGGCGCGGGCCATCAGATGGACAAGTGGTCCTGCCTGAAGCATTTTTGCGCGCTAGACAGCTAAAAAGGCTACTGCGCGCCTGTAGCGAAGGGCCAAAGGCCCGTAGCGACCATGTTTTTGTCAAAGTGCTAAACATTGAGTAACTCTCAAAGATATTTTACAACTTATTCATACGAGAGCGCACCTGCTTTTTATCAGGAGCATTGGGGAACAAAGACAAATACTTATAATAAGCTTGATAGGCCTCAGATTTGCGCCCAGCGCGCTCCATATACTGCCCCCTGTATTTATAGGCCAGTGGCTTTTGGGGACTTTTTGCAATGATGCCTTCTATTATATTAAGCGCTTCGCGTTCGTTTCCATCCTCTTGCAAGCAAATGGCTAACCTTAGAGAGATGTGGTCTTTTTTGGGGTAAAAATCCAGCAGTTTTTGTGATTGCCAAATGCATTTGGTCCAGTTTTCAGACTGCATATAGGCTTGTGCCTTTAGTTCATAGGGTTCAGGGCGTTTGGGGTTTTTTTCTTGCTCCTTATCAGCCAGCTTTAGGGCCTCTTGTGTGTTGCCTCGGCCTAATTCTGCACGCCCCATATAGTAATAAATTAAAGGGTGCAAAGGGTTTATGGTTTGGACTTTTTTAAAACTCCCAAAGGCCTTGGTAAAAGCCCTGCTAAGCAAATGCACTTGGCCCAGTTCAAAAAAGGCCTCCCACCTTGTGGGCCGCATTTTAATGGCTAGAGTAAGGCTTTTTTTAGCAAGTGAAAGGCTTTGCGATTTTTGAGCCACCTTTGCGCGCAAAATGCGAATATCATAAACCAAAGGGTGCCTAGCATGTGCGCGCAGGGCTTTTTTTAGTAAGTCTTGGCTTTTGCGGACTTGTTTGGCTTTTAACAGCAAGCGTGCCTTTAAAAGCTTTACCTCTGGTGCACTGGGGGACTTTTTTTCTAGTTGGTCCAAGTAATCTAAGGCGCGCTTTTTGCTGCTTAAAAACAAGGCATTAGAAAAAGCCAAATGGGCCTCTATATTAAGGGGGTTAATATCTATGGCTTTTTGAGCGTATGTTAGGGACTCTTTGTTTTTTTGTTTTATTAAAATGCGTGCAAGCAAGATATAAAAATCCTCCTCCACAGGGTAGAGGTTTATAGCCTCTTTAGCGGACATGACGGCTTTGTTAAGCTCAAGGCTTTTTAGATACACCCATGCCTTGGCATAAGGCAGCTTGGGGCTTTTAGGAAAGCGCGCTTTAAAGCCATTAAGAGCTATTTGAGCGTTTTTAAAATCAAAACTGTGGGCGAGGTATTTGATATTGTGCACATAGGCATCTGGCGAGCTAAGGCTTTTAAGAGCTTTAATAGATTCAATATGAAATCCTGCCCGCCAAAGGCTTTGGGCGTAAAGGAGGGCGGCGGCTAAGTTATTGGGGTTTGTTTTTATTGATTGTACAAAAAAGCGCCACGATTTTTTATAAAGAGGAGGTTCTTTCAAGGCTTTAAGTAGCAAGTAATGGCTGTGCGGCTGAGGTTTAAGGGCATTGGAAAGTGCTTTAGCTTTTTCGTAATAGATTGGATTGTGTGGCAACAGGTCAAAGGCACTTTCGGCATGCACAATGCTGGCGCTTGGGTTTTTGGGGCGCAGTTTTTCTGACAAAACATGGTGCAAATAGGCTCTGGTTATGCGCTCTAGGGCGGAAGTTTTTAAAGTTTGCTCTATTTTTTCTATAGATAGGCTTTGTTTTAAAATTTGCACAAAGGTTTTTAGCTGCCCGTTTTGAGGGTATTTTAAAAGCAGTTTGCCGAGCTCTGTGTGGGCGTTTTTATAGTTTTGTTTTTCAGCCATTAACTTTGCACTAAAAAAACGGGCCCCAAACCAGTTTGGCGTGATCTGATGAGCTTGCTCAGCATAGCTTAAAGCCTTTTGCAAAAGACCTTGCTTCCACAAAAAATGCGCCTTTATATAGAGCAGCACGGATTTTCTTTGTGGAGCAATATTTGGTTTGTCTAGCATGCTGCCTAAAAACTGCGTAGCTTTTAGTATTTGCTTTTTGTCCCACAGGTTTAGCACATGGCATATTTGTGCATTTTTCACGTTGTCTGTTTTGCCCCAAGCCGCACTTACTAAGGGCGCAAAAATTTTGCCTGGCTCGGTTTTTTTAATGGCAAATTTTTTAAGTTCAAAGCGCACCAAGCACATTTGCACAGCTGCAGCACTAGACTGTGCACTGTTGCCAAAAGCTATAGGGCCGAGTATTTGCTGTGCTTTTTGGTAAGATACATAGCCGCCTGCTCTGTACAAAGCTTGAGCTTGGGCGAGTTTTTCTTGGGCCTCTTTTTTAGAAAAACTTTTAGCCGCATAGTGCATATCAAAATTTGGTGGCACAAAGCGTACTAGTGCTGGCTCGTGTTTTATGGCGTTTTGTGGGGCTTGTTGTTGTGGCGCTTGAGATGGGCCTCGTTTTGTTATGGGTTTAGAAGAGTTAAAAGCCATCCATACCAAGGGAGCAGCTACTGCAATCAACAAAAACAAAACAGCGTTATTGGGTTTTGGAGCTCGGGGCTTTTTGTGGTTTATGAGTTTTATGGTTTGTCTGGTGGTTTTTCTGGTGGTGGTTTGTCGGTTAGTTTTTTTGAGGATTGGTTTTTTGGGCTCAGTTTTTTTATTTTTTGGGCGAATGGTTTTTGAGGTGTTCTTGTGGCGAGGCAAAAGGCTTTTGGTTTTTTTTAGTAAAAAAGACAAAGCCGCCGCGCTAACACGGGGGCGGAGGGGGGGGGTTGTTTGCCGTGTTTCTGGCTGTGTTTTTGGTCGTGTTTTTGGGCGTGCGTGGGTGGATTGTGATGTGCTAGTGCTATGGGTTTTTCCTGCAATGAAGCTTATGGTTTTGTTTGCTGATGTATTTGCTGATTTGTTTTTTGAGGGAGGCGCTACACTGTTAAGTGACGATTGGGTGCTATTTGTTTTGTGGCTGTGGACTTTAGGACCGTGGGCTTTAGAGGGTTGAGGCTGGGGCTTTTGAAAGCCAGGCCTTGTGTGGGTGTGCTCGGTTTGGGGATTTTGTGGTTCTTGTTGGCCTGGGTGTTGGTTTGGGGGGTTGTTTTCTGGAAGGAGTGTATTTTTGGCTCCGCTTTGCATGAGGCGCGCCATTTCTTCTGCTGTTACAATTTGTGTGGCGTTTTCATCGGCCTCGCTTTCATCGTGCTCGTCTTCATTTTCAGCACCTATAGACACGTGCGTGGACACTTCATCTTGTGGAGGTGTGTTTTTGCTAGCAGTTGTATTAGCCGCATGGTGGGAGTTGGTTTTAGGAGCTAGGGTGGGGGAGGTATTTTTTTTGGGGTGCTGCTTAAAGCTTGAAGCAATAGAGGCAAAGTCTTCTAACGACGCCATTTGTGTGGCGTGCTCTTCTTCGCGGGCCTCTTGTTCAGGGTGCGGCTTGGTGGTGTCTTTGAAGGGGTTGCTGAGTTCTTCTGACTCTAGGCTGATTTCATCTTTAGGCAGACTCGAGGCTTTAGTGGCATTAGATTGTGCAGTGGATGCTGAGGGGGTGGCGGTAGGTGTTGAAGGAGGTGCTAAATGTGGAGCAGGTGAAGTGGTGGACTGGGATGGGGGTGCGTCAGAGGCATGTTGGTCCAGGCGCAGCTTGGTGGTGGCAGGTTTTGTGAAACTGCTGGGTGTTGTGGCGGCAGATTGGCTGTCTGGAGGAATGCTAAATTGTGAGTGGGTTTTTTGCTTAGGTGTGCTGTGGGGAGTGCTTTGTGAGGGCGTGCCTGTGTGGTGTGTGGCATTTGTCGCTGTGTGCGTTGCTTTGTCTTTTTGGGCGGGAGGTGTAGGCCTAGCTGTGGGTGCAGGAGGTGCTGGTTTTGCATCAGGTGCAGGGGGCTCTTGCTTTGGAGGCGTGTCTGAATCTATGGGGGTCGCTCTATGAGTGGCAGAGGCAGGCTCTGCGGTTGGGGTTGGTTTTGGAGTGGGTGGTGCTGGCTTAGCACTAGGCGAAGCGAGATCTTGCCTAGGGGGTGCGGATGATCCCACGGGGGCCGCTCTATGGGCGCTGAGGAGAGAGAGGTCTTGGGGGCTTACTTTGGTTTTTTCGTCGAGCAAGTCGTCTAAAAAGAGGGAGTAGTGCTTTTTTGAAAAAGAGCTAAGAGGCTCCCATGGGGCGCCGCTAGCGTGTGCGGGTCGGTATTGGTCTTGGGGCTTAAGTTTTGAGGTGCTAAGGAGGCGGATGAGCTCTTGGGTGGTGAGGGGTTTTTTGGCACGCGCGCCGGTGGCTTTTTTGACCTCCCACAGTTCGCCTGGTTGTGGGCTGGTGCCGGTAGTGTGGGGCTTAGGTTTTTTGTTTTTAGTGTCCATTGGGGGCTCTGGTAGTCCTTTATTCGTGTGAACATGCTGGACCAAGGCCCTGGGTGCTTGGGGCGGTATTTATAGAGGTCCTCTATTGGATCGGTAGATTAGAGCGCTAGCCCAATACTCTGGGACTAAGCGCTCGCTCCTGGAACAGCCTCCTTTTAGGAGGCGGCCGTGACAGGAGCAAGCGTCCCACAGAGTATTGGGCGGCCTATAAGGAATCTATGAGCCTGTAGCGATAGGCGATTTTTAGGCCTATCGCGACCAGACTTCCGTCAAAGCATCAAATATTGAGTAAGCGCCAAATTTAGAGCGCTGCTACTGGCTGGTCTGTAGTTTGAGCCAGTTGCGAAGGGCTGTGGACTGATGCTGGTGCTTTAGTTGCCTAAGTATGCTGGGTCGGGCTTGTGCGAGGCTGAGGCCTTGCGTGGGCTTGTGTCCTATGCGGCGCACAATATGAAACCCATGGGCGTCTTCTACTACGGGGCTGATCCAGTGTTTTTTTTGTCCAAAGGCTTGGTCAAACACTTTTAGCACACCCTTTGTGACCCAAAGTGTTTCTGTGCGGCAGTGTTTTTGCCGCGTGCAAAGCGCGCCCAAGCGCTTAAACTGCGTTGGATTTTGCTTAAGCTTAGCATGCAAGCTATAGGCCTGGGTTTGGTCTTGTAGAAAAATGTGCTGCACTCCTACACGCTCAGATGTTGTAAATTGTGGCAGGTGTTTTTGATAAAAACGCTCCACCCGTTGGGGCGTGGGCTTAAAAGGGTTTTGGTGCTCTAGGTGTGTAAGGAGCTTTTGCTCTAATAGGGAGGTTGTAAGAAACTCTTTCCAGGCTTCTAGCGTGATTCCTGCTTGGCTTAGGCTTTCTTGAAAACTAAAAACACTAGGATGCTGCTGGATAATGGCGTTAGACCTGGTGTCGAGTTCTTCTTTGCGTACAAAAACACCGTGTTTTTGGGCCCAGTTTTTTATAAGTGCAGATTTTGTAAACAGAAATAGCGCCTTTCGTTTGATAAGATGTTGTTGTTTTTGTATAGCAAGGCTGGTGCTGCTAACCCCTTGGGCTGAGAGGGTGAGGTATTTTTCAAAGCACTTAAGGCCGCACACTTGTCCTGCTGCTTGCAGCACTGGGCCTGGGTGAGGGGCTATGACACTACTACGCACTGCCCTAAAGCCCAAGCCAAACAACACGGCCGACGCTAAAAATGCCATTACAAAATACCAATGCTGCACCAATGTTTGGTCTAGCATATCTTAGAGAATTTTATTAGTCCTTTAACTTGTGTTTACCTGAGCGCACGGGGCTTTGACGAAAGTCTGGTCGCCTTGGGTCTATCAAACACCCAAGGCTACAGGGCCGTAAAAGCCGTATAGCCCATAAAATTCTCTGTGGGACGCTTGGCACCCTGATGGCCGCCTCTTAACAGAGGCTATCAGTGTGCCGCCGCTTTGTCCCAGAGAATTTTATTAGCACTCTAACTTTACAACAAATTTGCAGCAAGTTCCGCCAAGGGGCTGCGCTCACCTTTTTGCAAGCACACATGGGCTGCAATAGTTTGGCCCCGAAATCGGTCTACAGCATATGTGAGCCCGCTGCTGGCAAAGTCCACATAAGGGTTATCAATTTGATAATAATCTCCCGTTAGCACCACTTTAGTTCCCTGCCCCGCGCGGGTGACAATGGTTTTAATTTCGTGCGGAGTTAAGTTTTGCGCCTCGTCTACAATTAAAAACTGCCTTGGTATGCTGCGCCCCCGTATGTAAGTCAAAGGCTCAATATTTACCATGCCTTGCCTCACCAGCTCCTGCGCTCTACCGGCCGCTTTTTTGTCGGAACCCATTAAAAACTCAATGCTGTCAAAAATAGGCTGCATCCAGGGGTTTAACTTTTGCTCCACATCCCCAGGCAAATAGCCTATATCGCGCCCCATAGGAAATATCGGCCGACTAATAAGCAGCCTTTGGTATTTGGCATCATCTAAAGTGCAGGTCAAACCCGCAGCGAGAGCCAAAAGCGTTTTCCCAGTGCCCGCTTTGCCCACTAAAGATACAAATAAAATTCTATCATTAAGTAGAGCGTCTAAAGCAAAGTGCTGCTCAATGTTGCGCGGGTGCACTCCCCAAGTGTTTTGCACTGGAGTAATAAGAGGCAATACCACAGACTTTGCCTCATCAAAACGCCCCAATGCACTGTGTTCAGGATTAGAAGAATCCTTCATCCATACATACTGATTAGCTGTGGGCACAGGCACACTATCAGGCAAGTGCAGGTGTTTGTTTTCGTAGAAACCGTTAATCTGTTCTGGCGAAAGCAGCACCTCTACAATGCCGGTGTAGTTTTCGTCCTTCTCGGCATGGGTTGCATGGGGCGCGTAGTCTAAGGCCTTAATACCCATGACATCGGCCTTGATTCTAAGGTTAATGTCTTGAGTCACCAGTTCTACTTGAGCTTTACGAAACTCCGTTTGCAAGTACAGGGCTTTGCTTAAAATCAAATTGTCCGCTATTAAACTTGAGGCCTCAGCCCGCGATTGCAGGTTGTTATCGGGCGATACATACACATAAGACCCACTGCGCTCTAAAAAAATCCCATCCGCTAGCGAGCCCTTTGCACGCAACACATCCATAAAGCGGCTGAAGTGCCGCGCATTGCGCCCCACGCCGCCAGGGTCTTTTTTAAATTTGTCGATCTCCTCAATCACTGCAAAGGGTATGTAGATGTCGGCTTTTTTAAAGTGGTTCACTGCCAAAGCATCAAATAGTATGACGTTGGTATCTAGCACCACCTTGCGATCAAAGCGCCCTGGAGTCCCCATGCAGCCTGCCCCCTTTTGTATATCTTCCTCCATGTTGCGCGCTTAACCCACAGTATGTATAGCTTTAAAAAACCAAAAAAAGGAATCCTCCCCATGCGCATAATTTCCGGCCAGTTTAAAGGGCACAGGCTTGTGCCTTTTCAAAAAAAAGGCATACGCCCTATGACCGATTACACCAAGGAAAGCCTCTTTAACAGTTTGAGACCTTACTTGAATGCAAATAGCATCGTTTTAGATCTTTTTGCCGGCACGGGCAGCCTTGGACTAGAAGCGCTTTCTTGGGGAGCTAAACAGACGGTATTTGTAGATACACACACCCAGGTGGTGGAGCAAAATATTCAAAAACTAGGCATCCTAAAACCACAAGGGCTATGCAAAAAAATGGACGCCTTCAAATTTATAAAAACCTGGCCCCATGCTTTTGATATTGTGCTGATCGATCCGCCTTTTAAAAAAAAGCTCGCCCATCCCATTATGCAAGCGATTGCTGGTAGATCAGCACAAATCCTCACCCCACAGGCTTGGGTTGTAATAGAGTCCGCACAGGACGAGCCGCTCTTGCCTCAAGAGTACGAGCCGCACCTGCAATTGCTAAAGCAAAAAAAATCCAAAGACAAGTGGCTTAGTTTTTTTTCAAAAACTCCACCGCAGCCTTAAGCACAGCTGTGCGTTGGGGGTCTTGCTCAAACGCCAACCCATGCCGCGCTCCTAGAACTTTGGCAGAGGTGCAAGGCGAGCGCTTCCACCTCAAGCACAGGGCTTCGGTTGCCACTCCATGCACTACGGAGTCGTGCTCCGCCCACAGCATTAACGAAGGCACGGGCGGCATGCTTTTAAACCTGTGCACCTTTTGTACAGCGCCCAAAACACTGTGCACCCACCTTAGGGAGGGCCCTTTGGTTTCAGACTCCGGAAACCGGGTGTTAATATCCACGTTCAAGGTGAATCTTTTGCGGCTTTGTGTATAAGGGTTACTGGCAAAGCTTTTGCGCCCAAAAGGTAGCAGCCGATACGCAAAGCGCTTGCATTGCCCTAAAAGGCAAAAAATACTGGTTTTTATTTTAATCCACCGGTGCCGCACGTTGGGAGGCAATTTAAAAAACGGAGCCAACCAGACACTTTTTTGAAACACCCGCGCCTCCTTAGGGTAAGCCGAAAAATAATGCGCCGTTATTAAGCCACCTAAAGAGTTAGACACCAACAACAATCTGTCTGATACCAAGTGGGAGGACTTGATATGTTGCACCCAATTGCGCAAGTCCTCCACATAGGTGTTAAAGCTCTCCACATGGGTCAGGTTAGGGTCCTTTAAAGGACGATCACTAAAGCCCTGCCCGCTGTGGTCTAGTACATAGATAGGAGCAAAACCCGCCCGGGCCATATCATATGCCCACTCCACCCAATCCATAGAAGACTCCTGGTGGCCAGGCACCAATAGCAAGCTTCCATGCCGGCCCTTGTGCTGGGCAAACTGTGTGTAGGCCAATTTTTTAACATAGCTGCCCTTCATGTGGTGGCGCGCGTAAAAGCCTTGGGGGTTTTCTAGAATGGCGTATATTTTAATTAAGTCTGCTTCTGGCAGACCCCAAGCACAAACAGGCAGCACCCACAAACACAAAGGCAGCAAGCTTCGATACATACGATTAAAAGTGTACCTTTACTGCCCCAGCCAGAAAAGGTACACTCAGAATAAAACCACTGGGGGGTCCATGTTTAGGTCTGTTTTATGTTTTATGGTGCTTGGCTTAATAACGGCAAACACTTGGGCTGCCACTCTGGCCACTATTGGTGACTACACCTTAACAGACGAAGATTTTAATAAAAAATACTCTATCATACAAAAAGAGACCCTCAATCCACCCTCTAGGGCAAAGTTTTTGCGTGATCTTATCAATTTCGAAGTAGGCGTGCAGGAGGCTAAAAAAGCCAATGTACACACATCGTATGAGTACAAGGAGGCAGCAAGGCAGTTGCTGTTTAAGGCTTATATGGAGAAGCATGTTTTTAGCACAGAAAAATTTAAAAACATTAAAGTCTCTGCAAGGGAGATGAAAGCCTACTACGCTCGCAATCCTGAGGTGCGCGTGCGCCACATACTGGTGCAGTACCCGCGCAATAATGCCACAAAAAAGGCTGCAGCCCGGGCGCGTGCTCAAGAGATCTATGCCGAGGTGACCAAAAGTGATCGAGACTTTGAGCAACTGGTGCGTCAGTATACGGACGACCCTACCGGACGCTTGAATGGGGGGGATCTAGGTTATATGTCGGCGGGAGATCTGCTGCCGAATTTTTATGCCTTCATCAAAAGCATGCAACCGGGGCAAATTAAGGGCATTGTGGAGACCCGCAATGGGTTTCATATTGTGAAGTTCATCGGCAAGCGCAGCTTTAAGGAGGCCAATCAAGACAAGCTGCGCCAGAGCGTATACTTTCAAAAACGCAGTCGCCTGCAAAGTGCCTTTTTCCGCAGCAAACGTAAACAATACGCCGTAAAAGTAAATAAAGGGTTATTAGAACGCTAGCCACATGCTCTGGGCTAAGCGCAGTCTACCTGATAGCACCTTTGGTGCGGCCATCAGGGAGATAAGCGCCCCACAGAGCATGTGGCGGCTTATAAGAGATCTACGACCCTGCAGGTTAGGTCTAAGCCCGTACTCGCAAGTGCAATTTATGTAGATCGAGGGTAATACTGTCGCCTGCAGCCGGACTTTATTAGTTGCAATAAACTTAGGCGTGACCTGACCTGCCAGACTGTCTTAACGCTATGGACACCTTGTTATTCCGCTTACGCACTTTGTGCTTATGCGTTTTTTTGCAACCTGCACGTAGTGGGGGTCGATGTCGGCAGCCAAAGCGCGCCTGGAGTACTTGAGGGCTGCAATCAAGGTGGTGCCGCTGCCTGCAAAGGGGTCCAAAACCAAGTCGCCCGGCTTTGTGTGCTTGAGCACAAGTTTTTCAAACAGTTTTAAAGGCTTTTGAGTAGGGTGTAGCCGTTTGCCGCCATGCCTTGGAATAGGCAAAAAATAGTCGCCACTGTCATAAAGGCTATCAAAAACAGGCCCGCCCTTTTTTACGCCCACAACGGCGGCCTCTCGGGAGTTGCTCAAATAAAACGCCCGCGAGTTAAGAGGCACGGGGTTGGTTTTGTGCCACAAAATAAGGCGCAGCATTTTAAACCCCGCATCCTGCAAAGCCTGATGGACGTGGCTGAGCTTCCAGATATCATACCATATAATGGCCGTACCCCCTGGGCGAAGGCTGCGAAAAGCACCCTTAGCCAAAGCTGTAAGGTCTATGGGCTTGTGGTCCCAGTGGCCAAAGTCCATAGAAACCGCAAAGCGCTTCACCCCGTTTTTAACGCTAGAAAAACCCGTTTTTCTACTAATGCTATAAGGTGGGTCGGTTAAAACTAAAGCCGCAGTTGCAGGAGGTTGTGCTAATAAAAAATCGCGGTAATCTTTTTGCACAACCAAGATTACACCTCGCTTGTTGTAAGGTCTAAAAACTGACGCGACTGCGCGCACAGGTCTTTAATGCCTTTTAAATGAGACGGGTTTTGAGTAAATCCCAGCCCCTGCACCAAACGAGGGCTGCCAGAGGTTTTTAAAAAAGTATTCACCTTGTCTTTGATGCTATGCTTTACAAAAAACAGCTCCTGTGCTTGGGCAGAACTGTTCACCCACAGCACCAAGCGCCATGTAGGCGCATTAAGCGTGCTATAGGTATTGGTAAGATCCACAGGTGCACAGCGCTTGCCAAAATGCTCTCCCACTATGTGAGGCCATGCAGCAAAAAGGCGCAAACAAAAAGCCCTTTTGTCAAAAGGGGTGCGAACCTCAGGGTTTTTAGAAAAGAGGTTTTTAATTACCCGTTCTGCTGATACGGGTTGGCTCCGCCGGGTACGTTTCAAAAAATCCATACTAGTGGCTGGACTCTTGAACCACGTCTTCGCTTTCAATGAACTCGCCCTGGCGGTAGCGGTCTAGCAAATTGGTATCCGTTGTTGGAAACGAAAACAGCAACGGATGCGAAAGAGACTTTTGGTCCTCCAAAGTGACCGCTACATAAAAAAACTGCCGCGCCTCTGTGGATGCAGTTGTGGGCTCAGTGGCTTGAGGCATGGCGCAAGACTTTACAAAGCTTACAAACACATTGCCCATGGTGTCGCGGCGCTTCCAAATCTCTTCAGCCTGGGTCAAGGTGGGCTCGCGCCAGGTTGCGTACTGTTTGAAGTCTTTTTCTGGAATATCGCCAGCCCCACGGATTCTGAGCATGGCATCGTAAAGCCCTCGCGCCAAGGGGTTTCCTTCACGCAGGGCGTCACCATCTAAAGCCCCCGCAGGCAAAGCCGCGGGCCTGACATGGCAATCTTTTACCCGTCCCCCAGAAAGCCCCAAACTACCTGGCCCCCCCTTGTGTTATCCAACTTACTGGAAGTTGGTTTTTAAAGCTGCCGCCTGGCTGCATCTGCCTGGGCA
This sequence comes from Bdellovibrionales bacterium, assembly GCA_965116155.1. Lineage (GTDB taxonomy): Bacteria > Bdellovibrionota > Bdellovibrionia > Bdellovibrionales > UBA1609. Next base: position 774,737 of record OZ220488.1, on the reverse strand, counting down.
GTGGTTACCCATGCAGGATCCAAGCTTGGCTCAGGCGCAGAGCAGCAACTTATCCCCCGAAAAAATTTTATCCACAGGATTCACATAGGCGCAAGGTTTTAATCTTTCACAATGGACTGTAGCTCGTTGTTTAGGTATTCGAGCTCGACACGCAGCATGCCCAGGTCACGCAGGGAGTCTCGCAGTGCCTGAACAGGATTAGAGACGCGTTGGGGCTTAGTTTTTTTAAGCCTTTTAAGGGCAGCAGGTTTAGCCATAAGCTCTGCACTGGGAGGCTGCGCTAGGCACATGCGGCTAAGCTGTTTGGGGGTGCATTTTTTCATATTTTGTCCGCTTTTAAGCAACCTAAACCTCTTAAATCCTGATACCTAGTGGGGTGGCAAAAATTACACTCACTTTAAAACCCATCACAACCCTCAGGGCCTGCCTAAAATGCGCATAAGAGTTTTTACAAACCCGTTTGTATTTTGTGCGCGGCTGGCTTGAACACTAGAGCCATATTTATTGGGCACATACTCACAATAAATGGCATTAATGTCATCCTCTCCTAAAGACACCCTTTGGGTGTTTGATTCCAAATAGGGCCGCATAACGCTGCTAGAGCTGTCGTTATGCACCAGGCCCAGCACATGGCCCATCTCGTGGATCATCAGGCTCAGTAGGTGCACTTTGCGGCGCCCGGACTCATCGGACACAAAAAAGTCAAAATCCTTGTCGTTGAGGCTGATATCGGCCTCAAAAATGCTAGACCCCCTCCAGTAGGAGGTCGTAACAGCCTGCTGGGCGCTTTTATCCTCATTCCAGCTGGTTAAAGAGTGTATAGTGGACCTGCCATCTTGAGAGGGCGAAGAGGGCTCGTTCCACCCGGTTTCGCCCATAACAATGCGTATGTAGCTGGTTTTTAGCACCTCGTTCCAAGTGCGGGCTGCGTCGCGTATTTCTTCGTGAAACCGGGAGTCTACAGAAGAATGCACGTGCATGGTTACTCCTTGGCTTTTCCAGCTCACCCTGAGCCTTTGGTTGGTGCTTATGTTAAATCCGCAGGCTTTTTGTGGGCTTAGGTCTCTGCCGCAGGCGCAAAGCCCCAGTCCCACAAATAGGCACAGACACAAAATGTAAAAACTCTGCCTTAGTTTCATACGCTGCAAAAACAACTCCAAATTAGAGTGCTAGCCCAAAATTCTGGGATTAAGCGCATCTTCCTGATAGCGTCTTTTGGTGCGGCCATCAGGAAGATAAGCGTCCCACATGGCATTTTCCGGCCTATAAGGCTACTATGGGCCTGTAGCGAAGGGCTGTAGGCCCGAAGCGACCAAGTTTTTGTCAAAGTTCCGCGCATTGAGTAACTCCATATTAGAGCGCTAGTAAAATTCTCTGAAGCTAAGCGGCGGCACACTGATAGCCCCAAAGGGGCGGCCATCAGAGTGTTTGGGCGCTTTTGTCCTTTTAAGATGCTGTTATGCTAATAACGTGCTAGTGTCGGTGTAGTCTAGCCCCAAAGAGGTGGCGACCTCTTTGTTAGTAAGGCGACCCTTGTAGGTGTTAAGGCCCTTTTTTAGAGGCTCGCACTCCAGGCAGGCCTTTTCTATACCCCGGTCGGCGATCTTATGCGCATAAGCCAAAGTCTCTTGAGTTAAAGCATAGGTAGATGTACGCGGCACAGCGCCGGGCATATTGGTCACGCAATAATGCACTACCCCATCAACCGTATACGTGGGCGCCTCATGTGTTGTGGGCCTGCAGCTTTCTACACACCCCCCTTGGTCTACGCACACATCTACCACCACCGAGCCTGCTTCCATGCGGCCCACAAGCTTGCGGCTGACCAGGCAAGGAGCCTTTTGGCCTGTCAAAAGCACCGCCCCTATGAGGAGATCCGAATTTTTTACGCAGTGCGCAATATTGGCTGCATTAGAATACAGCAACTGCACCTTGCCCGATAAGGTGTCGGCCAAGTAGCTCAAACGCTCGCGCCTAATATCGAGCAGGTTCACCTGCGCTCCCAAGCCAAGGGCCATTTTGGCAGCATGCGTACCCGCCACTCCGGCGCCGATAATACTCACCACTGCTGGACGCACCCCTGTGGCACCGCCTAAAAGTATGCCCTTGCCTTGCTCGCTTTTTTGCAGCAAAAATGCCCCCACCTGCGTTGCCATGCGCCCCGCAACCTCGCTCATGGGGGTAAGCAGCGGTAGGGTATTGTCTGCCGTTTGTACGGTTTCATAAGCAACGCCTGTGACTTGCTGGTCTAAAAGAGCTTTCGTTAGTTGGGGCTCTGCGGCCAAATGCAAAAAGGTGTACACAATTTGCCCAGGGGTTAAAAAAACAAACTCCTGCGGCATGGGCTCTTTGACTTTAATAATCAGCTCGGCTTCTTGCCACACCAGGGCAGCCTTGGGGAGCACAGTGGCGCCGGCTGCTTGATACATGGAGTCGTCGATCCCACACGCGGCTCCGGCCTGGGTTTCTACCACAACGTGGTGGCCTTTTTCTACGAGGCTTTTGGCGCATATATGAGTCAGACCCACACGATGCTCTTTGTTCTTGATCTCTTTGGGCACTCCGATTCGCATGGTGTATATGTAGCATAGCTTTGGTGTTTGAGAATACAAAATAAGGAGCCCTTCCGCGCGATGCAGGCTTTTGTTCCGGACGACCAGATTTTAAAGTCTCTAGAGCCCCGGGTGCAGTGGCATGGTGCCCGTTGCTGGGAGTCTATGCAGCGCGCTAATAGCGACGAAAAATTTTGGCACAAAAACTGGTGGTACTCGCAGATGCTAAAACTTTGCACTAAGGATCATGGGTTTAAGTTGCAGATGTTTCGGTTTGTGGATGTTTTTGCCAGCCTAAAAGATTTTAAAGACATCAGCCAGCATGTTAATGAGTACTTTCAAAACCCCCAGGGCGAGTTGCCTAAGCTTTTAAAACTAGGTTCGGCTTTGGGGCACCTTAGCCCGCGTCTTATGTCGAAGGCGGTGTCGGCCCAAATGCAAAATATGTCTAAAATTTTTATATCGGGTCAAGAGCCAGAGCAGATTGCAAAAGTGGTTCACGCCCTATGGAAGCAAGGCGTGCTATCGACGGTGGATATTTTAGACGAAGCCACTTTGAGTGAAACAAAAGCCCGCGCTAATAAAGAGGCTTACATTAGCCTGATGCAGGTGCTAAGTAAGAGCGCAAAAACCTGGAGGCCCAGTCCCCAGGCCAATACCTCAATGGAGCCAGTACTAGAGGTTTCGGTTAAGCTGAGTGCTTTGTACTCGCATATTAGTGAGGCCGCCTTTGATCACAGCGTGCAAACTCTAAAAGAGCGTTTGCGGCCCATATTACAGCAAGCCATGCACTTGGGGGTGGGGGTTAATATAGATGCGGAGCGGTTTTTTCATCAAAAAATAACGCTGCAGGTTTTTTCGCAAATTGTGCAAGAGCCAGAGTTTAAAACTTACCCCCATTGGGGTGTGGTACTGCAGGCGTATTTAAAAAAGTCTCTGTCCGATCTAAAGGAGCTTATGCATCTTGCGCAACAAAGAGGTGTGCCGTTTAAGTTGCGTTTGGTTAAGGGAGCTTATTGGGATTACGAAAGCATGTGGGCTGAGCAGCAAAATTGGCCTTCGCCTGTGTTTTTGCAAAAATCCCAAACCGATCATAACTTTGAGCGCTGTGTTGCGCTGGCGCTTTCTGGCAAAGGGCTTATGCGCGTGGCGGTGGCTTCGCACAATGTGCGCTCTGTTGCGGTGGCGCAAGCTGCGGCGGAGTTTTATAACTCTAAAAATCATTTGGAGTTTCAGGTTTTGTTTGGCATGGCCCAATCGCTTAAAAAATGCCTGGTGGGCCAGGGGTATCCGGTGCGTGAGTACGTTACCATGGGCGAAGCCATACCGGGCATGGCTTATTTGGTGCGGCGTTTATTAGAAAACACCTCGCAAATGGGTTTTGTGCAAGCGCGCTTTGAGGGTAAAAAAGACTTGCAGCAGCTCTTGGCGCCTCCTCTGAAGCCTTCTTTGGCGCAGGTGTCTGTGCCACCTGTAAAAACTTACACCCCATCCCGTTTTACTAATACACCTTTAATAGATTGGGGTGTTGCAGAAGACCGCGCGCGTATGCAAAAGGCTTTAGCGGGGTTTGAAAAGGGGCTTTTTTATGGGCTAAAGGCTCTAGAGCCTGTTAAGGCGCCGCACTTAGACCCTGCTCAAGAGGTTTACACTAGGCTCAATCCTTCGCGTTCGAGCGAGGTGCTGGGGCATGTGGAGTTTGGAGGAGTGCAAGAGGCTCAAGCGACTTTAGATAAAGTGCGTGGCTTTAGGTCTGAGTGGTATGGGTTGGGCTTTGTTCATAGGGCTAAGCTTTTAAGGCGTTTAGGGGATTTGTTGTTAGAGCATCGCTTTGAGCTGATGGCTTTACAGGTTTTAGAGGTGGGTAAGGGGTGGCACAATGCAGATGCCGAAGTGTGTGAGGCAGTGGATTTTTGTTACTACTACGCTCAGCAGGCTGAAGCTCTGCATAAGCCAGGGGAGTTGGTAAAAGTTCCGGGCGAGGAGAATGTTTTGGTTTATAGGCCCCATGGAGTGGGGGTTGTGGTAGCGCCGTGGAATTTTCCTCTGGCTATTTTAACAGGCATGTTAGGGGCGAGCTTGGTGACGGGCAATGTGGTGGTGGCGAAGCCTGCAGAGCAAAGCAGTATTACGGCTTTTTATTTGCGCAAATATTTGTACGAGGCGGGTTTTCCGCAAGAGGCGGCGCAGTTTGTGTGGGGACGGGGCGAGGTGGTGGGCGCGCACTTGGTGTCGCATGCGGATGTTATTAGTTTCACAGGCTCGCGCGAGGTGGGGGTAAACATTATGAAGCGCGCTATCACGAGCACACCACCTAAGGCTTTGGTTGTAGAGATGGGAGGCAAAAACGCTATTATTGTAGATAGCGACGCGGATTTGGACGAAGCCTTAAAAGGCGTGCTGTATTCGGCTTTTGGTTTTCAGGGACAAAAGTGTTCGGCCTGCTCGCGGTTGATTTTGCATAAGGCGGTTTATGAGGTTTTTGTAAAGCGTTTGTTAGAGGCCTTGGAGTCTTTTGTGCAGGGGCCTAGCGTGGACCCGGCGTTTCATATGGGCCCTTTGATAGACCGGCAGGCTTTTTTAGGGGTGCGGGATTTTTTGCAGCAGTGCCAAGAGCCTTTGTTGTGGCAGGGGGCTTGGGTGGAGGGGGGGTATTTTGTGCCGCCTACGGTTTTTGGGCCTGTGGATCCTGGCTCTGAGCTGGCGCAAAAGGAGCTTTTTGCGCCGGTACTGGCTGTTATAAAGGTTGAGGATATGGATGAAGCTTTTAAAGTGTTCCATCAAAGTGAGTACGGCCTTACTGGGGGTTTGTATTCGCGCAGCCCGCACAATATTAAGCGTGCGCGCAAAGAGCTTGTGGTGGGCAATCTTTATATTAACCGCGAAATCACGGGAGCCATTGTGGGGCGGCATCCTTTTGGTGGTTTTGGCATGTCTGGCTTAGGCCACAAAGCGGGAGCTCCTCATACCTTGCTTGACTATGTGCGCGCCCAAACCCTTACCGAAAACAAAGTCAGGCAGGGGTTTTTTTAATATTAATTACAGACCGCCGCAACACCTGGAGCATGAAGCGCAGCACTTCTGATAGCACCTTTAGGTGCGACCATCAGAGGTGCAAGCGGAATAACCCGGGTGTTGCGGCGGTCTATGCAGCTATTTATGGCCCTGCAGGTTAGGTCTAAGCCCGTATCCGCAAGAGCTATTTATATAAATTGAGGAAAGTAATGTCGCCTGCGGCCGGGCTTTATTGATCGCTAAAAAACCAGGCGTGACCTAAGCTGCCAGATTAACTTAAACGCCATGGACACCTGGAGCATGAAGCGCAGCACTGGACTTCCCCAGATTTTATGGCCACCTTTATGCTTACGCACCTAAAATACGGTTACTAGCGCCTTCGATAACCTTTTGCACTTTAGAGCTGAGGCTTTCAGCCAGCTTTTCAGATAGGCTTTTTTTGTGGTGGGTTTTTATCTGGTACACCTTCGAGTCTGATACTAGGTCTAAAATATAAGCGTCGCTGGTTTTAAGTTCATCCACAAGGCCCAGCTTTTTTGCCCTCAGCCCATACCAATAGTCCCCAGTGCCTACATTTTTGATATCCACACCGGGGCGGTATTTTTTTACAAAATCCTTAAACAACTCGTGGGTGTCTTGAATGCGCGATTCAAAATGCTCCATGCCTTTAGGCGTGATTTCGCCAAAAAGCGAAACCGTGCGTTTGTATTCGCCCGCTGTGACTTCTTTATACTCCACGCCATGCTTTTTAAGCACTTGGTGCAAATTAGGCACCTGAGCCACCACGCCTATGGAGCCTACAACAGCAAAGGGGCTGGCCAAAATTTTATTCCCCAAGCAGGCCATCATATAGCCTCCGCTGGCTGCAATTTTGTCCACACACACCGTAACGCAAATGCTTTTTTCACGAAGCCGCGCCACCTGTGCTGCAGCTAAACCATAGGCATGCACCATGCCGCCGGGGCTTTCTAGCTTTAACACCACCTCGTCTTTGTCGGGCCTTGCTACACCTACAACAGCCGATACCTCATTACGCAGCTGCTCCACCTGCGAGGCCTTCATGTCGCCTTCAAACTCCAGCACAAAAACCCGTTTTTTCGAACCGGGAGAGGGTTTTTTGCTCTTTTTTTTCTGCTCCTTTAAATGCTTTTTGTGGCTTTTTTTGTCCTCAGCCAGGCACAAGATGGCCTCTTTGTTGTGGGATATTTTGTCGTTAATGCACTCTACCTCTAAAAGCTCGCCATCTTCGCGCTTAAGCTTTTGCCGCGCCTGGCCCAAGGCCCCTAGCAAACCCGCCAAGCACAAAAACACCACCAGCGCCTTACCTGTAAAAAGCAGTATTTCAAAAATATATTCCATACCGAAAGCCTATTTTGATAAAAACTCCCCCCTCAAGTGCCGTAAAGTAAGTTACAACATTATGCTCAAAAAACACAGCCTTTTTAATTTTTGTATTGGTATTTGTATTGCCTTAGCTATCGCCCTAGGTCTGGCACCAACCAGCCAAGCTATGGGCCTAAAAGAGGCCGCGCATCTGGTGCAGGTACAAAAGCAAGACTTCTACCAAAGGCTTAAGCGCGCTCAAGCCCGCACGCGCATTAAGCGCCAGCAGGCGCAAAAGCAAGCGCGCAGCCGGCTAAAGCACCAAAGGCTTCAAAAACAAAAACAAAAAGCCTTCAAAAAAACCCGTACCCTTATGGAGGCCCGCACAAGGGAGCGCAGGCGCCTAAAAACCCAGCACCAGCGCGCTACAAAAAAGCGCGCTCAAGGCCGCGCCCGAAAAGCCAGGCAATACGCCCAAACCCGCGTCCAGCATCTGCGCATCCGCGCCTCCTTGCAGCAGCTTATTGATAAGAATTTATTAGAGCGCTAGCAAAATAAAATTGGGCAATAAGAGCCAGCTCCAGAGCAGCCTCTGTAAGAGGCGTCTGCGAGGGAGGTGGCTGCACTTCTGATCAAAGTATTTTTGCTGGCGCTTTTATCCTTACGGGCCCAATAACAGTATCCAACCACAGCCTAGACAAACTAAAAGGCTTCTCTTTTATGCTTACTCCCACATTTTCGTCTCACCATGTCCCACTGGCAGGGCCCAGAGGGTCCGGATACCAGTGGGACCCAATAACAGTATCTAACCACAGCCTAGACAAACTAAAAGGCTTCTCTTTTATGCTTACCCCCACATTTTCGTCTCACCATGTCCCACTGGCAGGGCCCAGAGGGTCCGGATACCAGTGGGGCCAAATAACAGTGTCCAACCACAGCCTAGACAAACTAAAAGGCTTCTTTTAAGAAGCCTTTTAGTTTGTCTAGGCTGTGGTTGCCCATAAGGCTAGGGCCAGCTTGCCCGTCTTTAAAGCGCATCAAAGTAGGCAAGCTTTTCACCCCATACTGAGCCGCCACCTGAGGCAACTGGTCCACATCAACCTTTAATACCCTTAGGTTGCTAAACTCCTCGGCCAAAGTCTGAAGCTTAGGCGCCAGAGCCACACAGGGGCCACACCAAGGCGCCCAAAAATCCACCAGCACCTCTCCTTTGGTGCCCAAAAGTTGCTCAAAGCTCTCTTTGGTCTCGGGGTTTAAAACTTTATTCTCTTGGTTCACAGTAATACCTCCTAGCCGGCCCTGTTATGCTGATGCAAAAAAGCCGATTTTAACCCTATGTATACCACCCCTCAAGTTGCTTTTGTAGACGATGATGAAGAGCTTGCAGAGGCAGTGGTTAATTTTCTTTCAAACGAAGGCTATATGGTCAAGTTTTTTAAACTCGGCTCGGGCCTGCTGCGCAATCTAGACCCTTACAACTTTCATGTCGTTATAACGGACATTATGCTGCCCGATATAGGGGGCCTAGAGCTGGTCGAGCAGGTTCAGGCGGCGGCTAAAAAACAAAACACCCCCGCCCCCTCTTTGATACTCACTAGCGGTGTTTTTACCTCAACAGACTACATTAAGTACGCCACAAAAAAATCCAGCACCAAAAGCTTTTTGGCCAAGCCTTACAAGTTGTTGGATTTGAATGAAATTATTAAATCGCACCTTCTGCAGGGCAGCGTTTTGCGCCTCACGCCCTTAATGGAGACGCTGACAAAAAACAGCCAATCTAGCACCCTGCACACTCTCAAACAGCAAAGCAAGGCTCAGGCTTATGATTTGCCGCAAATTTACTCGCAGCTGTCTTTGAGTGATTTTACGGGGTCCCTTAGCATTAGCACACTGGAGGGCAAGGTCACTCGCCTGCAGTACCACAAGGGACATATAGTGCACTCCGCTTGCACGGACGACCAAACATACGCCGGGCAGCTCTTTGTACAAGAGGGCTTGCTTACGGGCGAAGAAATCGACAAAGCCCTAAAAGACAAACCCCCCACGGAAAAACTGGGCGAGTTTTTAGTAAAGCGTTTTTACATCAGTCCGCACCATACGCCGCTTATGCTAGCGCGCCAAGCTAAAAACCGTATTAAAAACACCATGCAAAACCTGCCGGTTAAAATTACTATCAGTGCTCAAGAGGCCAAAAGTACTCCCCGCAGCCTTATAGACCCTGCAGAGCTTTCGGCTCTTATCGCTACATGGGTGCAGCAGCATGTATCTACAGCTGTTTTGAAGGACAAATATTTTTTTGTTGCTAATTTTAAAGTCTTGCCGCACAAAAACAGCGCCGAGCGGCTCAAGCCTCTTATGATGCTGCCTATAGCGAGCGGGATGCAGAGCTTTTTGCCTTTAGCAGACCCTGGCATAGAGCCTCGTAGTATGCAACAGGTTTTAGATGGATTTAAAAATCCCAGCACATACTCGCGGGCGTTAATGTTTTTGCACTTTCTGCTCATACAAAATGTTCTGGTGCTAGACTCTGGGAAAAGCGAAGATTCTTCTTTTGAGCTATTGGCGCAAAAATTGCAAAACACTCTTAGCTCTTTAAAAAAGAAAAACTACATTCAAATTTTAGGGCTCAATATGGACCGTGTGCGCTTAAGAGATGTAGAGGTGGCCCACAATGAGTTAACGCATATTTACCATCCGGATGCTTTTCCAAAAAAAGCTCCACAAAAAATCATAGAACTTAGCAGTGCGATTTTTTCTATGATCAACTCGGCGTATCAAAATATTAAAACCCAAGAAAAGCTAGAGGATTATATAGCTAAACTAAAAGCCGGTAGCCAAACCACTTTGACTCCAGAAGAGGCAATGAAAAAAGGCCTGATCCAGCTTAAGCAAAAAAAGTACAAAGGCTCTTTGCATTATTTTTTTACTGCTTCCAATAGCGAGGAAGTTCCGCATTCTACAACGTATTTAATTATAGCCAACCTTTTAATAGGCACGAAGCCTGGTCAAAATGTGCAAAACCTGGTGCAAAGCATGACACAGCTACAAAAACGCATACCTCAAGACCAAAGAAAGAGTGCCGAGTTTTTCTGCATGCGTGGTCTGATGTCGTCTATTAAGGGGCGCAATAACGAGGCTATTATGCTTTTAAAGCAGGCGCTTAAAATTAATCCCAAATTCAGCTTAGCAAAAGAGCAGCTTATCCACATACAGCGCACACAAAAAGACGCCCCAAGGGGGCTAAGCAAGCTACTAAAACGTTAATTGCGTAAGCATCAGAGTGCTTTTCACGATAATGTGGCAAATGAGGTCACGTTTCACTCATTCGATTTAAGCATGCCTGGTCGCAGGCATGATTATTTTCCTTGGCTCAGAAAGTTTTCACTTCAGGTACGCACTTAGACCTCATTTGCAGGGCCATAGATAGCTGTCTAGTGCACAATACACCCGTGAAGCCTACGTTTGCCACCTTGGTACTCATGCTCTGCCAAGATGGCTGTACTTTAAGGTTCACGGGTGTATTGTTGGCACTTTTATGCTTGCGCAGCTAGCGCTCTAATTTGTTAATCTCCAAAAATCTTTGCCGATGGCGTAGCGGTAGGTGTCGCGCTTTTTTTGCACACGCCCCGTATGCGCGTAAAGATCATACCGATTAACAAACATCCACGCATAAGGAGCATCGAAGGCGATTTTTTTATAAATTTTCCTGTAAATATCTATGCGCTTTTTTCTGTCTAGCTCCGCTCGCCCCTTGTCGATTAAAGCATCCACCTCAGGGTTAGAGTACGAGATAAAATTACTACCCCCCTTTTGGGCGCTCTCAGTGTGCCATATCTGCTTGGGATCGTTATCTACACTACCAGCCCCCCAGCCCAAAGACACCGCGTCAAACTTTTGGTCGTCCAACAACTTAATAAAGGTGTTCCAATCCAAAAGCTTAAGCCGCATATCGATGCCGGCTTTTTTTAAATCCTGCTGATAAGTGGTGTAGTATTTTTCAGTATCCTTGTTAGAAAAAATTAAAGTAAAACTAAACTCCTTCCTTTTGTCTCCCAGCATTTTATCTAGGATGCCGTTTTTGTTGGTATCTTGCCAGCCCGATTGTTTTAAAAGCTTTTTAGCTTTTACAGGGTCAAAGCCCAAAGGTTTAACACTAGGATTCGCGTAGGGCGACTGCCGGTACCAAGGGCCCGTGGCCAATAAAGACATCCCGAACCGGAACTTTTTGTTCATCATCTCGCGGTTCATAAGATGCGCCAAAGCCACTCTGGTTTTGCGGTCTTGAAACAAAGGCCTTTTAAAGTTCCAACCCACAAAGCCATAGCTCTTAGGGGTTAGATTTTGAGCCTGCACTTTTACTAAGCTTGGCCCCTCGCCCTTAGGGCCCTGCTCCCACATGGGCCCGCTGGCCTTTTGCACAAAATCCTCCGGCCTCAAGGCCATAAAATCAATACGCCCCTTTTTTAAAGACTCTAACTGCACCGTTGCAGACTTAATAAACCTATAAAACAGCGCTCCCATTTTGTGGTAATCCGCAAAGGCCTCATCCTTAAAACCCCACCAGGCCTCGTTTTTGTCCAGCCTAATATGCTGCCCTTTTTTATATTCGCCTAACTTATACGGCCCACTACCCAGCAAGGTTTTGTTGAGCTTTTTTTTAGGGTCCCCATAATAGTGCTGGGGCAACACATACAAACCTGCTAACACATTAAAGTTGTTAAAGTATTTCTCTTTGGTATCAAAACGCACTGTGTGCGCATCTACCACAGTGGCCGAGGCAATGTTCTCGTAATAAGGCATCAACGCAAAACCCTTAAAGGCAGGGTCTTTAATGGCATCAAAGCTAAATTTTATATCTTCCGCCCCAACAGGCTTGCCATCGTGGAACACCACCCCTTTGCGTAAATAAAACGTATACGCTATCTGCCCCCCTGCAGCCTCACTCTCTTCAAAGCGCTCAGCTACAGCCGGCTCCCACTCGTAGGTGTCTGGATTTTGTACCATCAGGGTATCAAGCACTTTGGCCTGTATTTGCCTTGAGTACACATCGTTCGAGCTAATAGGGTGCAAACTTGCAGGCTCGGTGCTAAACACATCGTAAAAAATCTGCCCCCCAGTACCAGCCCCTTGCTGCGCACTTTGCTGTGGTGCCTTTGGCGTACAAGCTCCTAAAAAACCCGCAAAAAACACGGCCAGCACAGCGACAACGACAACAGCGAAACATGCAGCTCCTTGCCGCAACGCGCGGGCTCTTTTTATGCCACCCTCTATAACAACCATCTCACCCACTCCTTTGCATAGAACATAAAAAAAGCGTACACTAAAGCCACAATCTTTAACACCTCGCGCGTGCAAAAGGGTTTCCATGGACGCACCATCCCAAACACCTCCCCCACAAAACAGCTGGCAAGCACTGTACGCCTGGATGATGCGCTGGGGGCGCCACCCTTACGGGGCTTGGGTTTTGGGCGTGCTGAGTTTTTTAGAGTCTATTATTTTTCCCTTACCTATAGACCCTTTGCTTGTGTGGCTCGTACTTGCTCAGAGGGCGCGCGGATTTTTTTTGGCCGCCTTGTGCACGCTGTGCTCTGTTGCAGGGGCCGCTGTGGCCTGCGCCATAGGCGCATGGGCCTCTACCATGCTCATGGAGCTATGGCCTGAGGTGGGGCAGAGCTTTGTCGAAGCACAAGCCGATATAAAGCAAGCTTTATCGAAGTTTTTGCAATCTGGTCCCCTAGTCGTCAGCCTCGCCGTAGGCTTTGTAGGGGCTTTGACTCCTATGCCGCTTAAAGGCGCAGCATTTGGTACGGGTATGATGGCTTTGCCTGTAACGCCTTTTTTGCTAGGATGCCTCGTGGGGCGCGCCTTGCGCTATTTTACCCCCACGGTTTTAATAGTAACTTTAGGCAAGCGCCACCTTAAGCCACCCAAGCCATAAGCTATACACCCTATGCACAAGCAGCAAAATTTATGGGGGATCAGCCCTGCGCGCACCCAAAAAGTGGTGCTGCCTGTCCCCTGGAGCCTGGGGAGCTCTGCACCCAGCTTAGCACACTACGGCCCTAAGCAGGTGCTACAGCACAGTGCCGATATCGACACCTACCACCACACTAAGGGCGCGGCGCCCGATTGCTCTATGCTTTCGCTAGAGCACCCCTTTGTTAAACGCTGCCATAGCATCACCAAAGAGTGCGCGCACCTGTGGCAACAGATTGTAAACAGCTGGAGCACCTGGGGCGCTAAGATGGAGGGCCCTGATGCGGCGGCTTGCAAAGCGGAGTTTGAGGAACAAAACCACGCGCCCCTTAAAGTGCTCAACCAAAAAAGCGCCCAAATGCATAAAGCACTACAAGAGCTCAGCCAGAGCACTTTATCCCAAAACCAAGGGGTAGGAGTTTTAGGCGGCGACCACTCGGCGGCCTTAGGTTTAATCATGGCCATAAGTAAAAACATGCACCGGATTCAAAAAGAGTGGGGCATTTTGCATATAGACGCGCATGCAGACCTGCGCGAGCGCTACCAAGGTCTGGAGTATTCGCATGCCAGCATTATGTATAGGGCGCTGTTTCAAAACCCTCACCCTCCGCATAAGCTGGTGCAAGTGGGAGTGCGCGACTACTGCCAAGAAGAGTTTGAGCGCATAAAGCAGCACCCCAGCATAGAGTGCTTTTTTGACGATGACACGCATGATCAAATGCACCACGGTACTCCTTGGGCGCGCATTGTGGACAAAATTCTATCCACATTGCCTCAGAGGGTTTACATCAGCTTGGATATTGACGCGCTACATCCAGCACTTTGCCCTAGCACTGGCACCCCTGTAGGAGGGGGTTTAAGCTTTAATGAGCTTTTGTTTTTAATAAGAGCCTTTCAAAAATCCAAAACCTGCCTCGGATTTGACCTGTGCGAGGTAGCGCCATCGGCTCTGACGCACCCTCAGGCCTGGGAGCTGCGGCTGGCAGCACGCTTATTGCTCGAGCTGGCCCGCTGTTAGGGGTTGTGAGCGCCCTTGCTTGCTTGCAAGGGGGGGGTGGGCTTAAAAATGAGAAGGTCGTGACCAAAAAACCCCCCAACGAACCCAGTGCCCCTTGTTTGTCTCCTAAGTGTATCGATAGGGCGGCGCTCGAAATTATACAAAAGCTGCAACACCAGGGCTATGAGGCCTATGTGGTGGGAGGCTGCGTGCGGGACTTGCTGCTGGGCGGGAGGCCCAAAGATTTTGACATTGTCACCAATGCCTCGCCTCAGCAAATTAAGCGCGCCATCCCTCGGGCGTATATTATTGGCAAAAGGTTTCGTTTGGTTCTCGCGCAGCGCGGCCCCAAGCAGTTTGAGGTAAGCACTTTTAGGCGCAAGGCCCGTGCGGATGAGGCCAAAAAGTTTGTCAAAGGGCATTTGAGCGAAAACACCTACGGCACCCAAAAAGAGGACGCCACCCGGCGCGACTTTAGCGTGAACGCCCTGTTTTATGACCCCTTTGCTAACAGATTGGTAGACTACACAGAGGGCGAAAAAGACATGCGCCTGGGCGTGGTGCGATCCATAGGCCCAGTGCATGAAAGGCTTGCAGAAGACTCCGTACGCATGCTGCGCGCCATTCGCTTAGCCCATATGGTGCGTTTTGCTCTAGAGCCTCAGCTGCGTTTGGGAATTTTCAGCTCGCAACAATTGCTGCAAAAAGCCTTGCGCCCCCGTGTGCGTGAGGAGATTTTAAAATTTTTGCGCCTTTCGGACCCGGCGCAGCCTTTTTTAAGCTCTTTTGATTTGGGGCTGATGCCTTTTTTGTGCGCGCCGCTATTGCCGATCTTGCAAGAGCCCACCAGCCAGAAAGTTTTTACCCAAACACTGCACGACTTTAAGTGGCATTTTTTTACTCAGCCCCATGATCTTTTTGGCGCTTTTTTAATGGCCTTTTTAGCAGCGCGGGCCGCGTTAAAAGGGGGTGAGGCTTTTTTTGCTTCTAAAGCCGAGGCGCAAAACTCTTTGTGGCTAAAAGAGCTCATGCAGCAGCATCTTAATATGTCTAATTTTGAGCAAAGGCATTTTGTGGGGTATTTTGATTTTAGGCGCAGCCTCGTAAGTGGGGCGACGCCTGCAGAGCATGAGGCCTTGGCCAAAAGCCCCCACCTGGGCTTTTGGTTGCTTTTGGCTGAAAAAGAGCACCTCGTAGCGCCAGAGCAATTGCTTAAGTGGCATTTGTGTTAAAATGCCCCTATGCGTGCTTTATGGGGTTTGCTGGGGGCTTTGGTCATGGCTGTGGCATGGTCTGCGGCGCCTTTGCGGGCTGAGGGCCAAGTATCACGTGAAGATCTACTAAAATTCCGTGGCCCTCTATTAAGGCTAAACGAGCTTGAGACGAAGCGCCGACCCAGTTGCGCAGAATCACTGGAGATAATGCCTCAAAACTTATTAAAGGAGCACAGCCCTAACCGGCTAACCGATGTAGAAGAAGCCCAAGCCCTAGACGCGGGGCTTAAGGTTTGCTCTGCCTGTCAGCAGAAGAGATTTTTAGGTAATTGGTCTTCCTTAGAGAGTTTTCATAATCAAATTACTCCCGTGTTGCAGTTTTTGCGCATAGGCCAATGGGACCCCCGCCTGCAGGCATACTTAAAGCGTGCCGGCAAAGCCCAGGCTCGAAACGCCCTTAGCAAATACGATGAGCTGAAAGAACTTAAAAAAAGCGCTAAAAAAGCTCATCTTGAAAGCCAAACCCCACCCTTGGCGCTCTTTAAAACAGTGATAGAAGAGAACTACCATGAGTATGCAACGAGGCACCGCCTTTGCAAAGGCAAAACCAGAAACCAAACCAATGTGCTCTTTAAAGCATCTGCAAAAAAGTGTGAGGGCCCTGTATTAGATGAGTACGCTGGCGTTGTGGCCTCGGTGTTTCATAACATTAGCGATTGTATGGGGTTAAAGGAGCGAGACCGCAAGGTGCTGTTTTCTGTTTTTGCCCATGAGTCAGGCTTTAACAATATGGCAAGGTCTACAGGGCACTTAAACAGCGCCACTTGCATGGGCCAACTAACTGCGGCTCCAATTAAAGACCTCAATCGAAAGAATGGTCCACTTGCGCGGCTGGACGTCAATAACCCCCAGTGCAAAAAAGTGGAGCAGCATTTTCAACCAATAACAGCACCTGAAGACGAGTTCTACGTACCCAAGGAGCAAGAGTGCACACTCACTCAGAACCCTGTAAGCTGCATGGTGTACTCTATGCTCTACGCTAAGACCCGGGTTCTAAAGCACACTACAGGTTTTTGCGAAGCCCAAAGAAAAGCGGAATCTGAGCAAGCTGCTAAAAACAAAACTCTGGCCAACAACAGTGGTGCAAACCAAACTGCCACAGGCAGCCGCTTGGCTTTTTATCGTGCCGTAATAGCTTATAATGCGGGGCCTACACTTGCACAGACTATACAAGAGGGCTTTATTGCTAACTATGAACCTCAGTATACCTCTGAAGGTTTTGATGAAAAGCACTTTACAGACAACCTAGAGGCCTTTTTATTAAAGAAAGCGGGTTATGAAAAGAGCCCCAGCAAAGCAGAAGAAATTGCGGGTTACCCTATAAAAGTGTGGGCCAAGCTGCCCAAGAGCTTTGTCAACTGCAAAAATTAAACAACCTTTCTTTTTCTTTGAGCGGATGAGGCGATGTCCATAGCGGCGCGGTATTTAGCCACCGTACGGCGCGAAAGATCCAAACCCTGTTTGCGCAAAATATCCGCAATGCTCTGATCGGATATAGGCTTGCGCGCGGGCTCGCTGGCGATGAGTTTTTTTATTTTCAAACGCACCGCTTGGGTGGAGAGTTTTTCGCCACTGGCCGTAGCAATACCCAAGCTAAAAAAGGTTTTAAAACTAAAAATCCCATACGGCGTGTGCACGTATTTGTTAGACGTAACGCGCGACACACTAGATGCGTGCAGCCCAACCTCCTCAGCCACCTCTTTTAGGCCCAAGGGTTTAATGTGCTTGGGTCCTTTTTCTAAAAATTCCACCTGGTGGCGCGCCAAACACTGGGCCACTTTGTAAATAGACTGCTGGCGGCTGCGCAAAGACTTTACCAACCAGAGGGCGTTTTTCATTTTTTCTTTTATATACAGTGTGTCTTTATTTTTAGTTTGCTTTAACACTTTGTCGTAATAGCTGGAAACTTTTAAATTCGGCAACCCACTGTTGTTAAGGCTTACCACAATATCGCTACCTACTTTTTTTATATAAACATCCGGCACCTGGTACTGCACAGCACTTTTAGCAAAAGCGCGGCCTGGTTTAGGATCCATAGAGCGTATAATTTGGCACAGATCTTTTACCTCTTCGATCGAGAGGTGCATTTTTTGAGCCAGCCCTTGGTAGTCTTGGTTTTTTAACAGATCCAAGTGCTCCGCAATAAGCAGGCGCATATCTTTGGTGTCTTCTTCCATGTCTTTTGCCTGCAATAAAAGACACTCTTTAAGAGACCTGGCTCCTACCCCAACGGGCTCTAAACGCCACAAAAGGGGCAGCACTTTTTCTAGCTCTTGGGCCGAGGTTTTTATGCCCGCTTCGGTTGCGATTTTTTCTAAGGGAACCACGAGCCAGGCGTTTTCGTCCACATAGTCTACCAGTAATTCTAACAGCTGGCGCTCTCTTGTAGAGTAACGACTGAGCCCAATCTGCCACAGCAGGTGCTCTTTAAGGCTGCGCGAGGGACTTGCTATATTGTCGTACTGAGGGGCATCAATCGGTGAAGCGCTTTTTTTAGACTTGTGCGCCCCCTCTGTTGCCACCAAGCCGCTGCCCAAGCCACTGCCACCTCCACCCTCCCAGGCGTTGTAGTTCTCAGCAGCATTTTCTTTGCCATGGCTCACGGGGTCTTTTTTTTCTGCCTGGGCTGTGCTGGCTTCTGCTAAGGGCGCGTCGTGTTCCTCTAGTACGGGGTTTTCTTCTAGCTCTTTTCTAATTTCCGCCTCTAGCTCAACGCGGTTCATTTGCAGCATTTTTATAGACTGCTGCATCTGGGGCGTGATTTTCATTTGCTGCGCCAATCGTAGGCCCAGCTTCATACCAACACTCATAGCAACTCCCATTAAAGCACTAGCCCCATGCTCTGGGATAAGTGCCTCCTGCCTGAAGCATTTTTGCGCGCTAGACAGCTATCTACGAGCCTGTAGCGATAGGCGATCTCTAGGCCTATCGCGACCAGACTCTCGTCAAAGCACCAACGTTTGTGCTTCGATGCCTATACTTTGGTTCGGCATAATGCCGCACGAAGCTAAAGCCTCGCGCCATACCTTAACTTAAAGCCATGTGCAGCCTCAACCGATACGTAAGGCACTATGGACCGTTGGTTTGTCTACGTAGAAAAAAACGTCTGGGGGCCATTTAGCACCCAAGCCGTACAAAAATATATAGAAAAAAACCAAGACAAAAACCTCATAGTATGGGGGCCTTATCTCGATAAATGGCTAAGTGCGTCAGATTGGCAAGAGCTCATTATGATGCGCAAGATAGACAGCTCTGCCTTTGCCAAAAAAGGGGCCGAGGCCCAAAAAGAGGTCGAAAAAAGGGAAGAAAGAGCTGAAAAGAGGGCCGAAAAAAGAGCCGGACTAGAGGATACCCAAATCACAAAGGTGCTCGAAAGCGAGCCTGATCACGGCATGGGGGGTGCTGAGGAGCAGACTCAAACAGCAGCAGCGCCAGATGGCAAGAGCGTTTGGAAAGAGGCGTCGTCTTCTTGGGAGTCTGCCGAGCAAGATGGGGCCTTGGGTACAAAAAGCGGCTCAGGTGATACTAAGAGCTTTGTGGAGCACCGAAACAGCCTCAGGGTGCCTTTGAATGGGGTGCTAATATTTAACGATGGACGCAGGGCTCAGGTGCAAGACATCAGCGCAGGGGGTATTAGTGTTTTTGCTTCTAGCCTAACCTTGAACTTTGAAAGCACTGTCTCAGCCATGTTGCAAAGTGCATCGATACCTCCCATAAAGCTGGAGCTCAAACAAGTTGAGCCTGCGCGCGACGCCTCTAAGGGTGTGGGGTTTGGTTTTTGTCGCATGAAAAAATCCGACTACGACCTGGTGCTGGCGTATTTGCATCAACACTCCGCTGCAAGTTAGAGTGCTAGTACAATTCTCTGGGACTAAGCGGCGCTATTATCGCAGCTCTAACATGGTATAAACACTCGCCAGCCGGAAGCATGTGGCTAGCACCCTAACTTAAGGGAGCCCGCCGTTACGTTGCAAGATTGTATCAATTTTGATACGAAGCATAGGGTGCACGTGTTGGTATCGATTTAAGGAGTGCAAAAATGCGGCTTTTTGTGGCGTTTGTTTTTTTAGTGTTGCTTGTATCAAAACCTGCTGCGGCTGAAGAGCTCAGCGCTACGCTTAGAGACATAAATGACATAAAAGATCCAGCAATTGAGCAGGCGGGGCTCAGCGTGGCTTATTTCATACAATACGCAAGGGGCTTGGGCCCTAAAAGTCATGCCCAAGGTTTTTGCAGTGGGTTTTTGGTGGGTCCGGATCTTGTCGTAACAGCCGGCCACTGTGTAGAGGGCTTTAGGTCCTTGCAATCATGTGAAGACTTAAATGTTGTTTTTAACTACAGAACATCTGCAAAAGGCCAGCACCCTAAATACTTGCCGCATGAAGTTTACGCCTGCAAGGAAATCCTGGTTAAGGAGTTTAATAAACTCAGTAGCGTTGGGTTTCAGCTGTTTGCGGATTATGCCCTTATAAGATTAGACCGACCTGTAAAAGGGCGAAAGCCTCTTGTGCTGCAAAAATCCGCAGCACAGTTTGGCGCCTCCATACTGGGAATGGGGCATGCTGCGCGCCACCCTTTGCAGGTTTCTCAGCCTTCTACCATTACGAATGTTACGGACCGCTATTTTTCTGCCCATCCGCCCATTAGCATGGGCGGCATGTCGGGAGGGCCAGTGTTTAATGCAGACACTATGGAGGTTATAGGCATTAACGCCCATGGGTTCTTTACAGAGGAGGAGGTAAAGGCGGCGTCTGGCGCAACACGTGTATCACTTGTTGAGCCTTATTTAAAAAAAGCACTTTCTGAGCCAACAACCACAAAGCTCTCTTTAAAAAAACAGTTAAAACTTTTAGGAAGCTTTGTACGAGATGGCGCGCCTCTTGAGCAAATGATGGAAAACATCGCATCTTTATCCAAAGATTTTACAGTCGAGCAAATTATTGCCGAGCTTCTGCGCGATCCTCACCTCTTGGCAGAAAACAACAATAGCGGTGAATACGCAATACATGCACATACCCCCTACACTTTGTTAGAGCTTTTTATGGCCCACCCGGATTTAGGAAAAAGCTTCGCACACTCTGCACCTGAACTTATGCATGCTCTAGCCTATGTGCCTGAGAAGGATTTTTTTTCTATCCTGAAGCCCTTGGTGCCGTATTTTTCTATAGATGATGTGGCTTTTTCGGCTATTAAAAGATTGCAGCAAGGAGGCGTGATATCTTCTACAACCTACCATTTATTAGTAATATACTTAACCCAGGGCCCCACACCTCTGGCTCCTGGTAAGTTTGTGATTTTAGAAGACTTGCTAAGTACGGCTTATAACAAAACGACTGTGCCGCACGTGCCCCCTACTTATGATCAAAGCTATATAAATGAGGCACATGGTTTTGTAGCACAAGCCTTAGACCAATTAAGTACTCCAGATGCGGCTTTGTTTTTTTTGGGAGTTTTTGCAAAAAATCCTTCTGTTTTTCAGAGCAAAGTTAAGACTACTAAAAACCTAATAAAAATTCTTGAGACCATTAATGTGCCTGGTCAACCTTGGTTCCGATCGAAAATGCAAGAAGCCTTAAACAGTATCAGCAATACCCCACATTTGGCGCAATTGCTGCAAAACAATACCAAAGCACACAAACTCTTAACAGATATCAAAAAAAATATCACAACCAAACAAAGTGCACACCTCGCCTTTACCGAGACCCTTGCCGAGTGCACAGAGCTTTTACAGCACTAACGCACAATGGGGCTCTTTTAATAAGGATGCACGGCATTGGAAGATCTGGCACACTGGGGCAGCTTTGAGGTACGCACCTTGGGGTGCAAGCTTAACACATACGACACCGGGCTTTTGGAGCAGCAAATACAAAAGGCAGGCTTTGTTTTAAAAAGCCTTTCTTCTGCGCCATCGCCCGATAGGGGCACGCATTTTTGTGTGCTAAACACCTGCGCTGTCACGCAGCACGCTGTGTATGAAGCCTTGCGAGTGGGCAGGCACTTTAAACGCCGTCACCCTAAGGCACGCCTTGTGGTAACAGGTTGCGCAGCACAAGTAGATGTAGAGGCTTTTAAGGACGCGGGTATAGATTTAATTATTGGAAATTCTCACAAGCATCTTCTGCCTAGCCTTATGCAGCAATGCCTAAAGGGAGAAAAAAGCCTAGCGCGTGTGCATAGGGGCAGTATATTTAAACACCAACGCCTCGATACCACGCACAGCCTTAAACAAGGTTACACCCGTCAATTTGTAAAAATACAAGACGGTTGCAACAGTTTTTGTAGTTTTTGTGTAATACCCTTTGCCAGAGGCAAAAGCCGCAGCCTGGGAGTTAAGGATTTAGAGCGGCACATAAAGTATCTATGCGAACAGGGAGTGCAAGAGGTGGTGCTAACGGGTGTGCACATAGGAGACTATGAGCATAATGGCAAAACCCTGCCACACTTAGTGCGAAGGCTTTTAGCGACAGGTGTGCCTCGGTTGCGGCTTTCAAGCTTGGAGCCCATTGAGCTGACTGCTGAACTTTTGGAATGTTTTGAGCATCCTAATATGTGCCCCCATGTGCATGTAAGTTTGCAAAGCGCTAATTCCAGGGTTTTAAAAGCTATGAAGCGTAAGTACACCCAAAAAGAGGTGATAAAGGCTTTAGAGACTCTTAATAAGATTATGCCGCATGCCTTTGTGGGTATGGATGTGATTGCGGGCTTTATAGAGGAGGGGGTTAAGGAGTTTGAGGACACGTATAATACTTTAAGCGCGCTGCCTTGGACAGAGCTGCATGTGTTCCCGTACAGTCCTCGAGCTAAGACCTGGGCTTATAAGTTTAAAGCTTTGCCGGAAAGACTGCGCACCCAAAGGGCCCGCAAGCTGCGAGCCTTAAGTGCAAAGCGCTTCAGTGAGGCCGCTAAGGCTCAGGTGGGAGGTTTTAAAAAGGTTTTGCCTCTTAAAAACGGGCGCGGCATCAGTCGCGATTATTGGAAGGTTGAGGGCTCTGCACATCTCGCAGGTCCCTTTGAGCACACTTTGCGCATCAAAGACGTCAACAGCAACAACATACTAATCGCCTATTAGCGCTCTAATCTGCTAACGTGCACGGGGTGACCCAGTGGTGTTCTGACGGGGAAATGACTCATGAAGGGGCTGGATCGTATCGGCGGTTATGTGAATGGCCTCCTTGGTATTTTTGGGCCACATAGCATCTTTTTTGTTGGTTAGGTTGTGGTCAAAACCAAGGGCATGTCCAAATTCATGCACCATTACATCAAAAAAGCTTATGCCCTCGGGGCCGCATTTTTCTTGTTCTTGGCTAGCACAAAAATTGCGTAGCAAATCGATAATGTGGATGTCTATAGAAGTGTACGCATTTTTCATGCCAGGCATGCCACTCTCAGGCGTGCCCATCAACAATGTAGCTCCCAGTGGATTCCAACCTTTAAGCCGCTGAAATAGGTAATGCTCCCTTAAGCTTGGAATTTCTGATACAAAGGATATGAAGTTTACATTGCGCGTGTGAACGAGAACAGCATTGCGTTGCTTTATAGTGCGTTCGATTGCAGCGTGGGAGTTATAAAATCCGAACTTGCGTAAAAAGCCTGAAAAGAAGCTCTCTGTTCCGTCACTGTCTGGGTGTTGTCGAAGGTGGGAGTTTCTTGCCTCGTTCTTCCACTCTTGTTCTGAAAATGCAAGTCGTATATGGGCATATTCTGGCAAATGTTGGTTCCATGCTGCAGCGGCCTTTTTTATGTCTGCGTGATACTTGTTTGGTACAGATTCTCCTACAAAGAAAACTAATCCGTTCTCTTTTATGTAACGAACTAGGTTAGGGTCCATGGGCGTTGGCACACTCAAGCCTGCCCATGCAGCGTCACAAAAGAGTACTAGGGCTGCGAATATTAGACAGTTTTTTTTCATGCTCTCGGTTCTTTTTGCATACCTATTCAAAGGGACATGCAAAAAAAAGACCGCCCATTATGCCGCCGTGATGCTGGCAATCCATTAGAACCCATTGAAAGGGTGGCACACACTTGCTTAAAATGTATACACTTTTTACGAAACAGCTTAAAAGCTGTGTGTGTTTCTATTTAAAACAGTTAGGGCAACTGGTGCATCCACACTATCCAGAGACGGCATTAGTATTAATGCCCTTCACTCCGAACTGAAAATGACAGTCCTCATGGTAACAGCAGAAGCAGAGCATCAAAGACACAGTAGAGCTTTTATTGGAGCGCTCCACAAAATAGAAGGCTTTATGCAGCTAGTGCGTTAGTAGGTGCTCGCAGATGCGTATGGCAAGCTTTTGATGTTCTTGTGAAATAAAGGGCAAAGCTGCGCGGGTGTGAATTACAGCAGCTTCATTCATATACGAAATAGCCATGCGATTAGAACTGTCTTTGATGGTGATGTCGGCTCCGTGCTTTAACAAAAGCACCAGTTTCATGAGCTGACTGGCCATAATTTCTCCAGCATCTAAACCGCCCTATAACACATTGTGCGCCTTGCGGGTCAACCCTCTATAAATTGGACAGTTTTTAGTGAACTTTTTAGTGGAAGGCCACTCGCAGAGTATCTGCGAGTGGCAAAGAACAACTAGCCCTTCTTGAGCGCCGCAATTTCATTTGCAGAAAGGCCAGTGGCTTTGACAATTATGGGGATAGAAAATCCCTCCTTCAGCATATTCACCGCCACGGCCACACGCTCCTCTGCACGGCCTTTCTCTAGGCCTTTTTTCAGGCCCGTTTCTAAACCCTCTACACGGCCTTGTTTGAGGCCTTTCTCTAGGCCCTGTTTGCGGCCGTCCTCTTTCCAAGGGTTGCCCATAATTTTTTCCCAGTTTTCGAGAAAGTTTAAATTTTTTGCTTCGCTCGATTTTGCCATATTCAAGACCTCGTTGTAGTTCAAATTACTAACATCTGCAATGTAGGATACAACACTTGGCAAAAGATTAATAGTATCCTCCCGGTCCAGGTGATAGAGAAAGTGCCTAAAAAATTCCTGCCCCTCCGTACGCACCCTATCGCCCAGCTGTGGCACCTTTAATAGCGCATACAAAATAGAGTGCAGCGCGCCTTTAGAAGGCCATAAAGACTCATCCATGCGCCCTAGATCGAGCACATGAAAATGAAGCAACAAAGACTCAATGCCATCAATGCCGGCATCGTAAGTGACCCTATATATGCCTTGCTTTTGCTGCTTTTCCCACACTTGTCGCCCGTGGTAAAAAATGCAATTCACAATAACAGGCCTCTCATTGCGAGATAATGCAGAATGCTTTATCGCTACCCTATAATCTGCCATCTGCCTGTATGTGTTTCTAAGATGCCTTTGATGCTTGTGCTCCAAAAGAATGCAGATTTCTCTTTTGCCTTTAGAGCCTGCAGAAAATAAAAGATCCGACTCCTTCGCTATGGATGGCAAAGATGACTCCTTGTTCTCTATCGCCTCAAAATTTAACATCGCCTGCATCTGCTCGGGAAGCCAAACCTGAAACAGCGCCCTGGCATACGCAACATGAGAAAAACAGCTCCTAAAGAACCGATCATGCGTGTTGGTGTAGTGGGTGTTTAAGCTTGCTTTTCTTTCTGGTGCCATAATTTATTTTCCATATTCTTTTTGTTGTGCTTTAAAAAGATACGGGTCCATAACACATTCCCTGCTGTTCTGTCCCCAATGCCCATGAAAAGGCTCCAATTTTTCATTCTCAAGCACTATGCACAATACGCATACATATGTACAGCCACAACGCAGCGTGAAAAGTATTTTTATGCTTATGTGCGTGCTTATGCAGTTTTGTTTGATCTGTAATTACGCTAGTGGGCGGATGTGACTTGGCACTCTATGGAGGACGGTACTACGTGTGTGACTTTTTGCCAGCTACTATAAAAATAGACCGTGGTGCGGACTGTTGTTGTACCACTACCCCATACGATTGGAGTTATATGGAAGCTCTCTCGTTCATGCTTTGTTTGAGTGATGAAGGGCGCCCCTCATAGAACATGAGTTTGGACATGCCGTAGGCGAAGAGCACAACGACCACAACTCTTCTAGCATGATGTACCCAATTGCTATTGACGGGCAGACCATTACAGAAGATGATGAAATTAATCTGCTGCCTGCATATGGCCCGCCCCGGCAGTCCTCCGGCGCGAATTAGTCGACGCTGAAGTATCATATAACCATCTGTAATTATTGTTAATTTTGTTGATATTGTGGGTTCTGTATTTGCAGGGTTTATGGTGTTTAGTATGAAAAACCCTGCAAAACAAGAGGCTCTATAGTGCACGGAATATGAACCTTCTAAAGGTTCTGCGTGTTAGCCCTTTGTGCTGAAGTATGTTCTCCGGCTGACTCTGGTGCGTCTGAGCAAGGCGTAAAAATGTAGAGCTCGTTAAGATACAGTATTAAAACCCTAATGTGGCATGAGTACGCGCCAGCCGGAAGCCGGAGAACATACTTCAGTCACGACGATCTAGAGTATCCTCATTTCAGGTACGCACTTAGACCTCATTTGCAGGGTCGTAGAAGCCTTATAGGTCGGAAAATGCCCTGCGGGACGCTTGTCTCTATCGCGGACACCCCCTAAAGGGGGTTGCGCTAGAGACTGCGCTTTGTCCCAGGGCATTTTCCTAGCGCTCTAATTGGGACTCCCGTGGGGATTTCGAGCTCGCAGATTTTTTGGTCGCAGATTTTTTCTATAAACTTCACTATAGCGCGCAAGCTGTTGCCGTGGGCCACAACGAGCACGTTTTTACCCCTTTGCACTTCAGGCTGTACGTGCTGCACAAAATAAGGCACGCACCTGTTGTAACAGTCCCTTAAAGACTCAACCACAGGCTCATGGGGCGCGGGGCTCTCCGCTCCCACAGCGGGGGGCGGAGTGGCATCAAAGTGCCGGCGCCACTTAAAAATCTGTTCTTTGCCGTACCGGGCGCGGGCTTCGTCTTTGTCCATGCCCTGCAGCGCGCCGTAGTGGCGCTCGTTTAGCTTAAAGCTGTAATGACAGGCGGGCTTTTCGCCTCCTAGGCTTTGGAGCACAATGCTGAGGGTGTCTTTTGCGCGTTTAAGCGCCGAGCAGTAGCAGATATCAAAGTGCAACGCATGCTGCTTTAACCTGAGCCCGGCTTTTTGTGCCTCTTTTATGCCGCAAGGGCTAAGCTCCACATCCTGCCAGCCGGTAAATCTGTTGGATTGGTTCCACAGGCTCTGGCCGTGCCGCAATAGCACCAAGCAGCCCTTTTGGCTCAATGTGCCACTCTTGTGGCGGCCTTTTTAGCTTGCAGCAACACGCCACGGCGGTGCGCGCCAAAGCGCCCACTCCAGAGTAAAGCTCCCCACAACAAAGCGCCACCAATCAAAGTGCTAAAAAGAGAGTTCCTAAAAAACGGCACTCCTGCAAGGTAACACTGCAACAAACCCCCACCGGTAAGAGGATACATGCCCGAGCTAAGCCACACAAAAAAATTAGAGCTCAAAAAAAACACCCCAGCGGCACCAAAGGACCCCAAGCTCCACACTGCAGCAAGCGCCTTGGTGCTGGGGTTATCTGCCTGCAGGCCCAGGCCCAAAAGCAACACTAAGCCCAAGCTAATGTATACCCCCCAAGCCCCTTGGTAAAAGCCGTGCCCCAGGTAATCGCCTAGTAATGCGCCCAGCAGAAAAAACGGCACATAAAACAAGGCCCTGCCGCGCGACGAAGCCCCTACGCAGCTCCACAGCCCCAGTGCCAGAAGGGGGCTAAAATTAGGCCCCAAAGGGACCAGCTTAAAAAATACCACCACAGCGCAAAGCACAAGGCCAATAAAAACTTTCACCCTCGCCTCCTAATTTAGGCACTCCTAATTTAGGCATTGTATGTGTGGGCGGTCCCTTAGTAAAGGAGCTTGTGTGTTGGAAGTAGCAATAAAACTAGCTGGCCTGTTTGCTTTTGTGTTTTTGGCTTGGTTGCTCTCGCGAGATAGGGCGCGCTTTTCTTGGCGTGCTTTGTTCTGGGGGTTGGGCCTGCAGTTGGTGCTGGGGCTTTTGATTTTAGGAGCTCCCCGTTGGGGTTTTCAGGGGCCGCTGAAGTTTTTGTTTTTATGGGCCAATGATGCGCTTATTAGTTTTTTGGGTTTTTCTGCCCAAGGGGCAGAATTTGTGTTTGGCGACTTTGCCAATGTGCAAAAGTACGGGTTTAGCTTCGCTTTTCAGGTGCTGCCGGCTATTATATTTTTTTCGGCCCTTATGAGCCTGCTTTACCATTTTAATGTGATGCAGCAAGTGGTGCGGCTCATGGCATGGGTGATGCACAAGACCCTTGGCGCCAGTGGGGCGGAGTCGGCCAGTGTGGCGGCGAATGTTTTTGTGGGGCAAATTGAGGGCTTTTTAGCGGCTAGGGTGTTTTTAAAAAACATGACCCCATCAGAGCTGCTATGCATTATGGTGGGAGGCATGGCCACGGTGGCAGGTGGCGTTATGATGGCCTATGTGGGATGGTTGGTGGAGCGCGTGCCTGATATTGCGGGGCATTTGCTCACGGCCTCTGTTATGTCGGCCCCTGCGGCCATTATGGTGGCTAAAATTTTATACCCCGAGGACCAAAAGCCCGAAAGTCTTAACGCTGTTCCCAAGACCACCAATCTGGGCACTACAAACTGGATCCACGCTGCCACCCAGGGCTCGTACGAGGGCCTGCAAATGGCCCTCAACGTGGGTGCTATGCTCATTGCTGCTATGGCCCTTATTGCGGTATGTGATGCTGGCCTGGCGCATCTTGGGGTGATGATAGGTTTTAATGAGTGGGGCGGTGCCTTGGTGCCAAAAATGCTTGGCTCCTCCGAGCCTGTGCTGAGTCTGTCCGTGGTGGTGGGCTGGGTGTTTTGCCCTGTGGCGCTGCTGCTTGGAGTGCCATGGAGCGAGGCTCTCGTGGCGGGGTCGTTGCTGGGGCAAAAGATGATCATAAACGAGTTTGTGGCTTATTTGGAGCTCACCAAGGTGATGCACCTTTTGAGCGATCACAGCGTGGTGGTGCTGTCGTATGCCTTGTGTGGGTTTGCTAACTTTAGCTCCATTGCCATACAGGTTGAGGGCATGCGCCCTTTGGCCCCCAATCAGTGCCGCCCTATGGCCCAATTGGGGGTGCGGGCGGTCATTGGTGGCTCGCTGGCCGCTTTTTTAACCGCCTCTATAGCTGGGCTATTGATTTGAATCGGAGGCTGGGTTTACCCTGGGGCAGTTATGGCGGGTAGAAAGAAAAAGACCTCCAAGCGTCCGAGTGCCAAGGCACACGCGGACCTATCGGGAGCCAAGCAGCTGGTGGTGGTGGAGTCGCCCACCAAGGCGCGCACTATGCGGCGTTTTTTGGGCCCGGGCTATGTGGTAGAGAGCTGTATGGGGCATGTGCGAGACCTGCCTCAGAGCGTTAAGGATATTCCGGCCAAGTACAAAGTGCACAAGTGGGCCAGACTGGGGGTGGATGTAGAAAATAAATTCCGCCCCATTTATTGCGTGCCGCGCACAAAGGCCAAAGTGGTCAGCGCGCTTAAAAAAAAGCTCGCCACTGCCAGTGAGCTGATTTTGGCGACGGATGAAGACCGTGAAGGTGAGAGCATCAGCTGGCACTTATTAGAGCTGCTCAAGCCCAAGGTGCCGGTTAAGCGCATGGTGTTTCACGAGATCACATCGCAAGCCATAAAAAACGCCCTGCACAATACGCGCAGTATCGACCGCGATTTGGTTTCGGCCCAAGAGGCGCGGCGCATTTTGGATCGTCTGGTGGGTTTTACGCTTTCGCCTTTTTTGTGGAAAAAGGTCGCCTATGGCCTCTCAGCTGGCAGGGTGCAGTCTGTAGCTTTGCGATTGGTCTGTGAGCGTGAGCACGAGAGGTTGCGTTTTGTAAAAACCCCCTACGCTAGTTTGGCAGCGGAGCTTGTAACTGCAAAATCTGGCGCGCCCTTAACAGCGCATATGACGCAATTTAAGGGGCAAAAAATCGCCAAAGGCTCAGAGCTGGCTACAGATGGGTCGGGCCTGCTAAAGGATAAGCGCGGGCAGTTTTTACATCTTAAAATCGACCAAGCTGAGAGCATTGCTAAAAACTTAGAGCCCGAGTGGCGGGTGCATGATCTAACCAGCCGCACTCAAAGCCGTTCGCCCAAGCCGCCTTTTATTACGTCTAGCTTGCAGCAAGAGGCTAATCGCAAACTGGGTTTAAGCGCTAAAGAGTGTATGCGAGTGGCTCAAAAACTGTACGAGCAGGGGTATATCACCTATATGCGTACGGACTCGGTGCAGATGTCCCAAGAGGCGGTATCGGCCGCGAGGGCTTTTGTGCAAAAACGCTTTGGCAAAGAGTACGTGCCCGCGGCGGCGCGCAATTACAAGGCCAAAAAAGCCAAGGCGGCGCAGGAGGCGCATGAGGCCATAAGGCCTGCGGGGCAGAGCTTTGCATCGCCCCAAGAGCTAGGGCTGCAGGCAATGGAGTTTAAGCTGTACGACCTGATTTGGAAGCGGGCTTTGGCCTCGCAAATGCCAGACGCCAAGCTGGAGCTTTCCAGTGTGCAGTTCCATGTAGCCAAGAATGATGCGGTATTTGTGCTGCGGGGGCAAAGGGTGGTGTTTGATGGTTTTTTTAGGCTTTATGGGGATGACTTTTTAAGCGACAAAGAGGCCCTTTTGCCGCAGCTTACTAAGGGCGACACGCTTAAGATGCGCTCTTTTGAGGCTAAGGAGCACGTATCGCAGCCTCCGGCGCGTTTAACCGAGGCTTCTTTAGTGCAGAGCCTAGAGCAGGCCGGCGTGGGGCGGCCTTCGACTTATGCTTCTATTATTTCTACCATTCAAGACCGGGGTTATGTGCATAAAAATGCCAACCAGTTGGTGCCTAGTTTTACGGCCTTGGTGGTGCACCGGCTTTTGGCGCAGCATTTTTCGGACTATGTGGATTTGGATTTTACTTCGGGCATGGAAGAAAGCTTAGACCAAATCGCCCGTGGCGAGCTGGATTGGGTGCAGTATTTAACGCAAATCTATAAAGGCAAAAAAGGCCTGCTGGCTCAGGTGGAGTCTAAGGAAAAAAGCGTAGAGCCTGACAAATCACGCAGCATAAGCCTGAGTGGTTTTGAGGGTTTGGATTTTAGAGTGGGGCGCTATGGGGCTTATGTGTGCCGCAAGGCTGCAGCGGGCGAGGGAGTGGAGTGCGCAAGCCTGCAGTTTAATCAGGCCCCTGCGGATATGCAGCCCCAGGATGCTCACAAGCTAATTGACCAAAAGCTAGCCGGTGTGGATGCTTTGGGTGAGTGCCCACACACTAAAGAGCGGGTGTATGCTTTAAATGGTCCTTATGGACCTTATGTGCAACTGGGCGATGCAGCCGAGGGGCATAAGCCCAAAAGGGTGTCGTTACCTGCGGGCTGGGCTTTAGAGAACGTAAGCTTAGACAAAGCCTTGGCTTTATTGGAACTGCCCAAGGACCTGGGCCAATGCCCCCAAACCAAGCAAGCAGTAAAGGTGGGCATAGGGCGTTTTGGCCCTTATGTGGAGCGGGCAGGAGAGTACCGCTCAGTGCCTAAGGATGTAGAGGTACTGGATGTAGACCTCAAGTTGGCGTTGGAGCTTATGAGCCAACCTAAAGCTACGCGGGGCCGCGTGGGGCGCAAGTTGATTAAAGATCTAGGCCTGTCTAACAAGCAAAAGGTCTGTATTTACGATGGGCGTTTTGGTTTGTACATCAACCGGGGGCGCAAAAACGTGAGCCTGCCAAAGGGCAAAGATCCAGAGTCTGTTACTCTCAAAGAGGCTCTCGAGTTGCTAAAAACTAAATCATAAGGGAAGGGGTGCGTAGGCTTCTAAGGGGCCGGTGGTGTCTTCTAGGCAGCGCAGCATGTGGTTGTCTTCTATAATTTTTGTAACCAGCTGAATGTCTTCTGCAAATACGCGGCCTTTTGTGGCACAGGGGGCGATGTCTTCTAAAAAATTATCTAAAGCCAATACTCCTGCTGCGGGCTTGAGGGGTTTTAAAAACCCCAGGGCTTGGTGGGCGCAGAGCAGCTCTATGGCGAGTATGCATTTAAAATTTTGGCATATTTTTTCAAGCTTAAGCGCTGCTTGCAGCCCGGGGCTAATGTGGTCGGCTTGTTCGGTTAGAGCTGTGCCGGCAAAAGTCGCGCATGCAAGGGCTTGGTTTTCGCTCACTAAACTTGCAGCCGTGGCCTGTATTTGGGCGAGCCCAGAGTCTACGCCGTTGGGCTGAGCTAAAAAAGCCGGCAATCCGGTGGTTTGGGGGTCAAGCAGTTGCGCTATACGGCGCTCCGCCATAGAGCAAACATTAACCAGTGCCATAGCAAGGCTATCCAGGGCTTGGGTTATGGGGCTGCCGTGGAAGTTGTTGCAAGGGAGCACAAGGTCTCGCTCTGCAAACACTAACATGCTATCGGTGCAGGAGTTGGCTTCTGTTTGCAGGCTATGAATGCACTGGGTGATAACATTTTTAAACACGCCATGCACACTGGGCACGCAGCGCACACAGTAGGGGTCTTGGGTTTTGTCGCAGTGCTTGTGGCTGTCGCCTAAGGGAGAGCTCTTGCCCATAATGCGGAGCATGTTTTCGCAGGTTTCTTTATGCCCTGGGTGCGGGCGGTACTGAGCCGCAAGGGGATCAAAGTTGCGCCGAGACGCCTGCATGGCTTCTGTAGACATGGCAGCAGCTCCATCAAGTAGCTTAGAGTTTTCTATCAGGGTGCACAAGCTGATGGTGCCAGAGCCTGCCATGGCTTGGCAGCCGCTCATAAGAGCCTGTGCCTCTTTGGCTTCAAGCTCTAGGGGGGTGATGTTTTTGTGAGCCAGTACATTGGCTGTTGCGTGCCAATCGTGGCGATAAAATACCCTCCCCTCGCCCATAAGGCATAGGGCTAAGTGAGCCAACGGGACAACATCTCCTGCAACACCCAGGCTGCCTCGGGAGGGAATAAAGGGGTAGATATTGCCGTTTAAAAACTCTATCAGTTTTTCCATAACTTCAATACGCGCACCAGACAGTCCCGAGCAAAGAGCGTTGGCTTTTAAGATCATAGTGGCGCGTACGGCGCTTCGATTTAAAGGCTCTCCTATGCCGCAGCAGTGGGAGCGGACTAGATTTTTTTGCAGGCGCAAAATATCGGGCTTAGACAAAGGCTCCGGCTTGCCTTGGCTGGTGTTAATGCCTGGCATGGCAGTGCCGTGAGACATTTTTTTTAGCAGCATGTTGCGAGACTCTTGCATGGACGAAATAGCGGCCGTATCGATCGCCGCTACGTAGCCGTAGGAGGCCACTTGGTACACCTGCCCTAGGCTTAGGGAGTGCCCGTCAACAAAAACAATGCGTTCTCCCACGGTGGTGTGTTTCTCCTAGTAACTTAATGCCTTGCTAAGGCTTTGTATGGCCTCGTAATAGACACCCTTGGGCGATTGGGTGGGGTTAGAAAAAATAAAACTCCCCGCAACCAACACATCGGCTTCTTTGCACAAAGGGGCTGTTGCGGGTTTAATACCACCGTCTACTTGTATGACCAAGTTTAAGTTTTGCTCTGTTACATACTTGCGCAACTTTGTAATTTTGTTTGTTTGGTTGTGCAAAAAATCCTGCCCCCCACGCCCAGGTTCGACAGTCATAATAAGCACAAGGTCTATGTGTTCGGCCAGGGGAAAAACCTGCTCAATTGGGGTTTGGGGTTTTACTGCTAAACCCAGAGGCACGTTGTGCTTAGATAAGAAATTTTTTACATACGGCACATCGACTTGCGCCTCCACATGCACGCTAATGCGTGAAGCTCCCGCGTTAATAAAACTTTCTAAAAGTTTTTCAGGCTCCTTTACCATAAGATGGGTGTCGAATATAAACTCCATCCCTAGTGCGCTAAGGCTTTTAAGCACTAAAGGCCCCATGCTTAAGTTTGGCACAAAATGGGCGTCCATAACATCAAAGTGCACCCACTGCGTGCCGCTTTTTTTAAGCTCTTTAAGCTCTTTTGCAAGGCAGGCAAAGTTGGCGCTTAGTAAGCTTGGGGCAATAATGTGTCTCATGCTAAACAGCCTTCTTTTGCTAAGCTGTCTCCTTTTAAGCTTTCGCCCTTGGCAAAGGGGCTGGCTTTTAAAAACTCTTTAGCGGTTAAGGCTTTTTTGCCTTCTTTTTGTATTTTTAGAATCTGGATTTTTGTGTTCTTGGCACATGCTACAACCAGCTGCGCCTTAGACTCTAATACTTGGCCTGGTGTTTGTGGATAGGCGCCAGATACCTCGTTAGATGCCTCGCTGGGCATCTTACTGGGCAGAGTCGCAAAAACTTTAAACCTTTTGTTTTTGTGTATAAAAAACGCACCCCCGCGTGCCGTGAGGGCGCGCACTTGGTTGTGTATGGTGCTAGCGGGTTTGTGCCAGTGTATTTGGTGCTCGTGTTTTTGTATTTTAGGTGCATAGGTGGCCTGGGCGTGGTTTTGTTTTTTTCCCAAGAGTTTGCCACGAAAAAAACGCACTCCTTCGTCTAATAAAAGCTCCGTTCCCATTTGGGTGAGCTTTGTAAAAACCTCCTTAGCTGTAGTGTTTTTTGTTAGCGCAAGTGCCTTGCTGCCTATTACAGGCCCACTATCGAGCTGAAGTTGCAGTTGCTGCAGACTGACTCCCGTTTGCAAAAGCCCTTGCATCAAGGCGCGCTCAACGGGCGCGGCTCCCCTAAGGCACGGCAATAAACTAAAATGCACGTTGAGGATTTTGTTGTTAAAAAAATCCAGCACTTCTTGCCGCAGCAGGTGGCCAAAGGCCACAACAATGGCTCCGTCTGCTTTAGGGAGTTTTGTAAGATTTTTTAGCACGCAGGGCTCGTACAATTTAATGGGCTGGGTGCGGCAGTATTGTCGCACCTCGGTGCCAGGCGCTGCCGAGCACACCACCCCCTCCACTTGGTATAAGGCAGACTGCTGCAAGCGCATGAGGCTATTTAGTGCTACAAGCGGCGAGCCTAAAAACAGGATCTTAATGGGTGTCGCAAGTGTCGCAGCCATGGCGGGGGCTAGGTTTCTGCTGGAGCTTTTGCCGGGGTTTCTGGCGGCTCGTGTGCCTGTTGGGGGTAGCCTTGGGTTTGGATCTGGTGCTTGATATGTTGGGCCTCTGCTTGAGGCAGGTGATCTAAAAACAGCACCCCGTCCAGATGGTCTAGCTCGTGCTGTATACAGACCGCAAGCAGGCCGTCGGTTTCAAACTGTATGGTGTTGCCGTTTAAGTCTAGCCCCTTTACCTCTATGTGGGCAGGGCGGGTTATTTCTCCCAAATACCCCGGTATGCTCAAGCAGCCTTCGCGGAAGCTTTGTTTTTTAGAGCGATTCAAAATGACGGGGTTAAAAATGTGCAGCGGTTGTGGCACCTTGCGCTCTAAGGGGCTTTGGTCTTCAATGTCGTAGCGCGCATTGTGCTCTGGCACGCGGGTGTCGGTGCAAAAATAGCGTATATTCTGGCCCACCTGCGGGGCACTAAGGCCAATGCCGTTGTAGTGGTACATGGTTTTAAGCATCTGCGCGGCAAAGCGCTGCAGCGCTGGCGTAACCGCGGGCACGGGTAGAGATACGGCGCGCAATTTTTCATGCGGATAAAGCAGTACTTCTAGCGTCTCATCTTCCACCCTATGAGGACTAACATATTTGTGCCTGGAGTGCACGTCTTGCAAAATCAGTACAAAGTGTTGTCAACTGGTTTTATGGCGGTGGCTTGTGTGTTGGTGGGGGACAAAGCTCCCGATATTGGGCGGAGCTTTCAGCAAGCTTTGGGCCGCGGCTTTGAGTGCTTCGTGGTGGCCACACTGGATGAGCTACTGCTGGCAGCAAAGGAGCGCTGGCCGAGTGTGGCTTTTGTGGACGCCTTGCTGTTTCCGCGCCAGGAGAACCTGGAGCAGGGCGCAAGGGCCTTTATGCGTGAGTGGCACGATGCGGGCTTTGGCAAAGTGCCTATCGTGATCACGTACAGCGAGTTTGTGGCCTTTGGCGAAGACCAAAGGGCTTTGTTTGTACGCGCCGGGGCTAAGGGTTTTTTGCCCAAACCCTTAGATACAAAAGAACTAAGCAAATGGGTGGGGCCCTTGCAAGATTCGACAAAAAACCAAGCAGCACCCAAAGAGCCTTTAGAGGTCTCAGAGAGCTTTTTTGGTGTAGAGGACAACACTCCTTCCCCCTCACCAGATAGCCCCCAAGAGAGCATAGCCCAAAGCATGGGGGAAGATCCTGCGCCAGAGGGTGCGGAGGATTTGAGCATTTGGGGCGGAGCACCAGAGGCCGCAGGCCACAGCCAATGGGACGAGGCTCAACCTCAGCAATCCCAGCCTCAGTCTGCTCCCACATCAGCAGTTGCGCCGCCGTCTGTATCAGAGCCCGCCTCTGCAGGGCCCCAATCTCAACAGCAGCCCCAACCACGGCCTGCAGTGCCGCCGCAATCCGCCGAGGGGCCCGTACAAGAGCCTGCACCAGATCCGCCCTCTCAAAGCGTGGCGAGTGCTAGTTCGCTAAGGCTAGAGCCGGAGCCTGTGGATGAGGTGCAGCAGGCATCCACAGTGGCAGGGCCTACCAATAGTGCAAATGTTGTGGAGGCTGCGCCAGAGTCAGAGCCGCCGGATGCTGTTTCAGGGGCAGGGGCTGCCTCAGAGGCAGCAGAATGGCCAGAACCTCCTGCAGCAGAGCCCAACGCATCCCCTATGCCTCCTTCGAATGCCTCAGAGGAGGCGGAGCTTGTGGCTGAAGCTGAGGCCGAGCCTGCGGAGCAGCAGCCGCCAGATCAGCAGCCGGAGGAGGAGTTTGATGAGCTTTCTGTAAGGCCTCCTGAGGATGAGGAGGCCTTGGCGGATGAATTTGCGGGTGAAGAGGAGGATTTTTTGCCTCCTGACAGTGCAAGTCTGAGTGATGCGGATTTGGAGCAAGCGCTGGCAAAAGCGGAGCAAGAGGAGCGCTCTTTAGATGACTCGGGTTGGGAGCCTAAGAGCTTGGACGACTTTAATTTGCAAGAGCCTGTAGAAAATAGCGCTCCTCCTGAGGCGCCAAGTGAGACATCAAACGCAGCGCCAAACGAAACGGCCGAGGAGAAAGAATTTGCTGCCATTGGCGGTAGCATGGACGAGGGGCTGCAAAAGCAAATGGGCATGGCGGCGGCGGTAGCAGGAGGGCCTGAGGCGCAAAAGATTATCGAGCAGCAGGCGCAAAAAGCCATTGAAGAGGTAGTATGGAAGGTGGTGCCCGAGCTAGCCGAGCGCTTGATTGAGCGCCGTTTAAACGCACTATTAAAAGAGCACGAAAAAGACCTGCGCATGTCTGCGATTCCGCTTAGTAAAAAGGCCTAAGGCATGTTTTGTGTGTATGAGCTAACAAAAGCATGGCACGCGGCGCAGCCGGAGTTAGAGGCGGTGTTTTTGGACGAAACCGCTAGTACCAACACCCTGGCTATGGGGGAGGCTTTTAGTTTTTCGAGCTTAAAGCTGTATGTGGCGGGCACGCAGGAGGCGGGCAAGGGCCGCGGGGGCAATGTGTGGGTGAGTCCGCCCAAAGGGGCGGCTCTGCTATGCTCGTGGGGGGGCATGGCTAAAGATGCTCCGCGCGAAGATATGTCTACCCTAGTGGGCAAAGAGCTATGTACAGCAGCAAAGCATGCGTGGCCCGGAGTGGAGTTTTGGTCTAAAGCTCCTAACGACCTTTATGCAGGAGACAAAAAAATAGGCGGCATATTGGTTGAGTACTGCACCCAAGGCGATCAGCACCACTTGGTGATCGGTATTGGTCTGAACATATGGGCCCCGCCCCATGGTGTGCCCATAGCTTCTTGTGTGAGCGCCTTTGTTAAAGATATTAGCCCTGCAAGCTACAGGCGCTTTTTAGATCGCCTGCTTGGCTCGATCAAAGGCCTGTTTGCAAGCTCTTAGGGGTGCTTGAAGGTAAAAATTAATTTAAGCAAGTCTGGTCGCCTTGGGCTTAAAGATCGCCCAAGGCTACAGGGCCGTAAAAGCCGTAGCTGTCTAGCGCGCAAAAATGCTTCAGGCAGGACCACTTGTCCCGTAAGGATAAAAGCGCCAGCAAAAACACTTTGATCAGAGACGCAGACACGTTGGCAGCCCCTGCAAGGGGCGCCAGCCAAGGTGGCAAGCGAGGCTCCCATTCAAAGTGTTTTTGCGCGCTAGACAGCTATCAACGCGCCGGTAGCTTTGGGCGATCAATAGGCCCAAAGCGTACACACTCTCGTAGATGGCCCGCGCCTAGCAGCGCTATCAGCTGGACTGCGTAGGGCTGAAGCCAGAAGCTATCCAGCACGTGAGGGCGCCCTGGCATGGACCGCTTGCCTTGCGCACATGAAAGTGCTCACTCGGCTGCGCTCTCCGGCCAGGGCACCCTACACTAACACTTTTATGCTTACGCCTTTTAATACCTCCCACCGCATTGAGTCATAAATTAAATTTATGTTCAAACATTTAAATTTGGCCACCCTGGCCCTCTAAAGGGCTTATCTGGGGCTTTTGGCTTTTTTTATAACGCAACACATCCATTTATGGTCGGGCTCGATTTTGGTCTTTTGACCTCCCCATATGGCGCGGTGCCTAATTTTAGTTAGAGGGGTTTTAAACAAGGGGGGCTTTGATGCGGGGGCTTAATCTTTTATTGGGTGTATGCTTGGCAGTGGCCATGGCAGCGCCTGCGGTCGCGGGGAATGTGCTTAGATTAAAAGTTGGGGATATTGACCCTTTGGAGTATGTGCAGGGTGCTGCGAGTGGTTCGCTGGAGGAGTATCCGAACCCCTATTTTGTGGTGCAGTTTGCAAAGGGCTTAGAGGAGCAGGACCAGCTTTTTTTAAACCGAAACACCTTTAGGGTAGTGCGGTACATACCGGACAACGCGGTGTTAGTGGCTGCAGAGACAGACATTAGTCATTTTCCTCAAATAAATCCGCGTGTGCGGGCGGTGCTGCCTTATTTGCCGGAGTTTAAAATTAGCCCAGAGTTTTCGTATGAAGACACAACAGAAGTCGTGATGCTTTTGTTTTCGGAGCATTCTAGCTACAAGGTGCAGCAGCATTTGTCGGGTGCAGGGTTTATGATGACGGGCTCGGCCGACAAGGGGCAAAGGTTGCATGTGGATATTAGTGGGCTTGCGCGGGAGCGGGCTTTGTTGGATATCGCTTCTATACCGGACGTGGAGTATGTGTACCCTTATGCAGAGCCTGAGAGTTTTATCTACGAGCCTGAAGGGGCTGATGGTTCTACTTACTCTAGTGTTGCGGATGGTGCTAAGACGCCGCTACCTTTAACCGGTTTTGAGTCGGGGACTAAGATTTTAAAATTCGATGTCGCTTGGAACCGTGGCTTTACGGGCTTGGGGCAGATTGTGAGCGTGGCCGATACGGGCATGGACCGTGGTTTGTTAGAGGAGCCGCACACGGATTTTGTGGGTGCTTTGTTAAGTGGTACGGTTATGGGTTCGGCAGCGGACTGGGCGGACCGCAATGGCCATGGTACCCATGTGGCGGGTTCTGTTTTGGGTCGTGGAGAGTTGTCTTTAGACAAAGCTTTGCGCGGGGGAGCTTATGAGGCGGGTCTTCATGTTCAGAGCATTGCGAGCCGTTCGGGTTGGGGTTTGAGTGTGCCTACGAATTTGAACGACCTTTTTAAAGAGGCTTATGAAAAGGGCGCACGGGTGCACACGAACTCTTGGGGTTCTACGCGGCGTTTGGGTTCGTATTCGGTGTACGAGTCGCAGGCGGATGAGTTTATGTGGAACCATCCGGACTTTTTGATTCTGTTTGCGGCTGGTAATTCGGGTCGTGACAACAACCGTGATGGCAGGGTGGATTTGAGTTCTGTGTCTTCTCCTGCTGGGGCGAAAAACATTGTGGCTGTGGGGGCATCGGAGAACTACTTGCTGCAAGGGGGCAGGCAGAAAAAACTAAAGAGCAACAACTTTCCTCAAGACCCTTTGGCTTCGGACACTTATTCTAACAACTCTCGTGGTATTGCGGCTTTTAGTTCGCGTGGTCCTACTGCGGATGGTCGTATTAAGCCTGATGTGGTGGCGCCTGGGACTAACATTGTAAGTACTTGCTCTAAGCATGAGCGGGCGCGGCCTTTATGGGGGCATTACAATCCGGATTACTGTTATGCGGGCGGTACGAGTATGGCGACGCCTTTGGTGGCAGGTGCTGCTGCGGTGATTAGGCAGTCTTTGAAGGAGGTTTACGAGCGGCCTTCGGGGGCTTTGGTTAAGGCGGTGTTGCTGAACTCGGCGGATGATTTGTTTCCGGGGCAGTTTGGTTTTGGTTTGGGTCAAGAGATGTACAAGCGTGCGCCTAACAACCAGCAGGGTTATGGTTTGGTTAACCTGGGCAATGCTACCAATAGTGACCGCTTGAGGGTTTATGACAACCAAGAGGGCATTAAGCATGGGGAGCGTTTACAGTATGTGGTTAAGGACATGCAGGTGCGTAAGGTGACATTGGTTTACACGGATGCTCCGGGTGCGCCTTCGGCGGCCAGGGCTTTGGTGAACGACTTAGATCTATATGTGCGCTTGCCGAGTGGGCGTATTTTGGAGAGTGAGTCTAGCATCAACAATATTGAGCAGATCACTTTGCAGGAGCCGGTGTTTGGGGCGGAGATTTTTGTAAAGGCTTTCCGTGTGCCTAAGGGTAAGGGTGAGCATTTTAGAAACCGCGTGCCTTTTGCTTTGGTGGCGAGTGACTTCCCCGACACCGCCGATGGAAAGTTATAGCAAGTTAGAGTGCTAGCAAAATTCTCTGAGGAGAGCGGCGGCACACTGATAGCCTCTGTAAGAGGCTGCCATCAGGGTGCCGCCGCTTAGTCCCAGAAAATTCTGCTAGCGCTCTAATATGTGTTTACTCAACGCACGGGGCTTTGACGACAGTGTGGTAGCCTTGGGTCTATCGAACACCCAAGGCTACAGGCTCATAGTAGCCTTATAGGCCGCAGAATTTTCTGCGGGACGCTTGGCGCTATCGCGGCCGCCTCCTTACGGAGGCTGCTCTACCGCCGCCGCTTAGTCCCAGAAAATTCTGCTAGCGCTCTAATTTATTGCGCTAATCTTATTGAGCAGGTAGCGTTTGTTTTGTGTGCCAGGAACTTCTGCTACAACAAAATCGTCATCCGGTGGGCGCATAACAAGCCCTATGGGCCTAATGGTACGCCACTCACCAGGCTTGCTGCCCCCCATATACTGAATGCTGCAGCTTTGTTTTTGCTCTAGTGCCAAACGCAGTTGCGGAAAATGCTCCGGATTAATAGATAAAAATCTCTCCCATCCAAAATCTTTCCACAAGAGTTTTTGTTTTTGAATGTTTTGTAAATGGATCTCAGGACCCAGCGTGGTGAGGGTTTTTTCTAAAACTTGCATACACACACGGGCGTCTTCGTAAGCACGGTGGAGCCTTGCATGC
Source organism: Bdellovibrionales bacterium (assembly GCA_965116155.1). GTDB lineage: Bacteria > Bdellovibrionota > Bdellovibrionia > Bdellovibrionales > UBA1609. The sequence continues at coordinate 734,192 of OZ220488.1, read as the reverse complement.
TCGATACCAAAGTGTGTAGCCAAATGGCTGAGGGTGTGCTTTTTTGCACGGACCCACTGGCGCGTTATAAGACTCGTACAAAGCACCGGCTGCTCTGGTAAGGTGTAGCCGTGCTTTTGCATAGCAAAACACAAAAAGCCCATATCAAAAGGAGCATGGTGCGCCACAAGCGTTGCACCACGCGTAAATTTGCTCCATTGTTTTAGCACCTGCTGAGGCTCGGGCGCTTGCGCGAGCTCTTGCGCGCTTATGCCATGTATGCTTTGCGCGACAGGGTCCATAGGGTCATAGTGGCGCACAAGGCTGCTAAATTTATCTACAATGCGTCCCCGTCGCCAGCGCACGCCACCGATTTCACAAATTTCAAAACCCACAGGGTAGCGGCCCGTGGTTTCCAAATCAAAAGCTACAAATTCTATACCCTGCCAGTGTGAGTGTTGCATTTAGTCTACGGAGCTAAACACCAAGGCCGTATTGGTGCCGCCAAAACCAAAGGAGTTGCTCATTACATGTTTAAGCTTTTTTTCGCGCGCCTTGTGGGCGATAAAATCTAACGGGTAATCCTGCGAGGGGTTATGGAGGTTTATAGTGGGAGGCACTGCCGCTGTATGCAAAGACATAACACTAAACGCCGCCTCTATGGCTCCTGCAGCACCCAAGGTATGCCCGGTCATGCTTTTGGTGCTAGAAACCCACAGCCCCTTTGCTGCAGCTTTAAATAGCTTGCAAATCGCTCCGGCTTCGATCTCATCCCCCAAGGGCGTACTGGTGCCATGGGCGTTGATATAGCTTATTTGCTCTGGCTCAAGGCGTGCGCAACTAAGGGCCTGTTCCATAGCTCCCAAGGCTCCTAAGCCATCGGGGTGGGGGTGGGTGATGTGGTAGGCGTCCGACGTAGCGCCATACCCACTGAGCTCAGCGTATATGCGTGCCCCGCGCGCTTTAGCATGGGCTAAGTCTTCTAGCAAAAGCATGCCACAGCCATCAGCAATAACAAAACCATCCCGCTCACGGTCCCAGGGGCGCGAAGCTTCGATAGGTGCATCGTTGCGTGTAGAAAGAGCTTTCATAGAAGCAAAGCCCGCCACACTGGCCCTGCAAACTGCACCCTCTACGCCGCCCGCTAACATAATGCGCGCCCGGCGGTTTTTAATGTACCAATAGGCCTCGCCAATTGCATGCCCACCCGAAGCGCAGGCAGATGCCAGACTAAAATTGGCTCCCCTTAGCCCCCACTCCATAGTGATATGCCCTGGCGCAATGTTACTAATAGCCTTGGGTATAAAAAAAGGCGATACCCTGCGGGGCCCCTTGGCGCTCAGTACCCCCATTTGCTGCTCGATGGTTTCAAAACCCCCTATGCCTACGCCCAACAAGCAGCCGCTGTGGCCTTGGTTGGCGGCGTTAAACTCTATGCCTGAATCTTGCACCGCCATTTTAGCTGCAGCCAAAGAGAACTGCGAAAAGCGGTCCATTTTTTTAATATCCCTCGCGGGTATGAAATCCTCTGGGTTAAAGTCTGTCACCTCGCCCGCAATGCGCGAGCTAAGATCAGATGCGTCAAAGATTTTAATCTTGTCGATGCCCGACTGCCCCTTGAGGGCGTGATGCCAGCTTTTTTTTGCCCCCACCCCCAAAGGCGTTACCAGGCCTAAGCCTGTTACGGCAACTCTGGGCGGGTTGGCTGCTGAGGGCACAGTGGGCGCTTTGAGCGATGCAGTCAAGAGACTCCCTTGGACTTCAGATACTTAACGACATCTTCTACCGTTTTAAGGGCCTCGGCCTCAGCGTCGGGAATATCCAGCTCAAATTCCTCCTCCATAGCCATAATAAGCTCTACGATATCGAGGCTGTCGGCATTGAGGTCGTTTAAAAAGGAAGACTTGGCTTTGATTTTTTCAGGGGCAATATTGAGCTGCTGCTGCACAATGTTAATGACTTTTTGTTCTAAGTCCATTTGCGAGACCTCCCTTAAGCTACAAAGTGGTGCCCTGCTCCATCTGCATCTACATCTATCTATATCTACTAGATAGGAGCCATGGCAGCGCCATAACCTTAACAACAATATTCTATTGGCCTGGTGGTGGCAGTCAAAGTGTTTTTAAGTCTCCAAAGTATGTCACGTGCCTGCGTTTGGTGCCTTTTTGGGGCTTTGTGTTTATGAGGGCAAAATGCTAATACTGCACTTGGCCGTACAAAAGGGGCCTCTTGGCGGAACTGGTAGACGCGCTGGACTCAAAATCCAGTGGGGGCAACCCCGTCTGAGTTCGAATCTCAGAGAGGCCACCATGCACGTAGCAGCCACAGTGCTTGGCCTGAGAAAATCTGAGACAAAATTATGCCCCGCACCCCAAAAAATACACTTTTAACTTGCCAAGTTGGTGGGAATTTTATAAATCCATCATGGTGCTTTGCGGGCACAGGTTTTTTGTGTGGCGCGGGGGGTTTTGATAACTTTTTGCCCCATGCAAACCTGGGAGCTATTTGAAAATTAAATATTGGCAATTTGATTTATTTGCGAATCAATTTGTTTTTTTCTACTGTTTTTTTGTCGCGTTTGTTTTGCGTGTTTTTAAGCGCAAGCAGATGTGTTTTTATATGTGGCGGTAGATGTACTGAATTCAATTGATTCTTAGCAAGGTTAAACTCTTTTTAAAGCGTGTAAGGGCTTAGGGTGGATGCCTTGGCTCCAAGATGCTATGAAGGACGTGGTAAGCTGCGATAAGCTTCGGTTAGTGGCAAACACACTTTGACCCGGAGATTTCCGAATGGGGCAACCCGCCAGTTGATCTGGCATTTGCAAGTGAATACATAGCTTGCAAAAGCACACGAGGGGAATTGAAACATCTTAGTACCCTCAGGAATAGAAATCGAATGAGATTCCCTCAGTAGCGGCGAGCGAAAGGGGATCAGCCTAAACTCCGTAAATGTTAAAGGTGCTGGCCGTTTTTTACGGAGTGTTGTGGGACCAAACATGGGGCTACCGGCATGGCCCCAAAAAGTTACAAAACGGCTCTGTTAGTTTAAGGCCTTGGGAAAGGCCGCCAAAGAGGGTGACAGCCCCGTGAGCGAAAACTAGGCCGACTTTTTGTTTGGTATCCCGAGTACCATGGGACACGTGTTATCCCTTGGGAATCTGGGCAGACCACTGTCTAAGGCTAAATATCACTTGGAGACCGATAGCGAACGAGTACCGTGAGGGAAAGGTGAAAAGAACCCCGGGAGGGGAGTGAAATAGAACCTGAAACCCTAAGCTTACAAGCAGTGGGAGCACTATGGTTTTTTAACCAGTGTGACCGCGTACCTTTTGCATAATGAGTCAGCGAGTTAGTGTTGCATGCAAGGTTAAGCCGTTAGGTGTAGCCGTAGCGAAAGCGAGTCTGAACAGGGCGAGTTGAGTATGCAGTATTAGACCCGAATCCCGGTGATCTATTTATGGCCAGGATGAAGCGTGGGTAACACTGCGTGGAGGTCCGAACCATTGAGTGTTGAAAAACTCTTGGATGAGCTGTGAATAGGAGTGAAAGGCTAATCAAACTGGGTGATAGCTGGTTCTCCTCGAAATATATTTAGGTATAGCGTCAGGCCATTGTATCGTGGAGGTAGAGCACTGATTGGGCTAGGGGTCCTTACCGGATTACCAAACCCAGCCAAACTCCGAATACCATTGATATGTACCCTGGCAGGCAGACTGCGGGTGATAAGGTCCGTAGTCGAAAGGGAAAGAGCCCAGACCACCAGCTAAGGTCCCCAAATAAACACTAAGTGGAAAACGTTGTGAGGCTACTCGGACAACTAGGAGGTTGGCTTAGAAGCAGCAATCCTTTAAAGAAAGCGTAATAGCTCACTAGTCTAGTGGTTTCGCGCGGAAGATACAACGGGGCTTAAGTGTTTTACCGAAGCTGTGGGAAGGCAGCGTTTTTTGCTGTCTTCGGTAGAGGAGCGTTGTGGCTTAGGACGAAGGCCTACCGACAAGGAGGGCTGGACGAACCACAAGTGATCATGCTGACATAAGTAGCGTTTAAGGCAGGTGAAAAACCTGCCCGCCGTAAACTCAAGGGTTCCTGGGCCACGTTAATCGTCCCAGGGTTAGTCGGGTCCTAAGGCGAGGCCAAGAGGCGTAGTCGATGGACAAAGGGTTAATATTCCCTTACCTCTTTTGTTTTATAGCGCAGGAGTGACGAATTAAGGCAGGGCAGCCGGTTATTGGATTCCGGTGTAAGCGTGTAAGTGGTGAGATAGGCAAATCCGTCTCATATTAACACCTAGGCGTGAATGCGAGGGGCTCTTTGGAGCTCCACAAGTGTCCGGACCTATGATTCCAAGAAAAGCTTCGGCGTGTTTTCAAGAGAGCCCGTACCCTAAACCAACTCAGGTGAGTGGGATGAGCATTCTAAGGCGATTGGGTTAAACCTAGTTAAGGAACTCGGCAACTTAACACCGTAACTTCGGAATAAGGTGTGCCCCTGGGCGTGTGCAACGCTTTTTAGCGCTTGGGGGCCGCAGCAAAGCGGGAGTAGCGACTGTTTACCAAAAACACAGGGCTGTGCAAAGTCTCAAGACGAAGTATACAGCCTGACGCCTGCCCGGTGCTGGAAGGTTAATAGGAGAGGTTAGCTTCGGCGAAGCCTTGAATTGAAGCCCCAGTAAACGGCGGCCGTAACTATAACGGTCCTAAGGTAGCGAAATTCCTTGTCGGGTAAGTTCCGACCTGCACGAATGGCGTAACGACTTCTCCGGTGTCTCAACTAGGTGCCTAGCGAAATTGAATTCTCGGTGCAAATGCCGAGTACCCGCAGAAAGACGGAAAGACCCCGTGAACCTTTACTCTAGCTTGGCAGTGACCTTAGAGATGTTTTGTGTAGGATAGGTGGGAGACTTTGAAGCATAGGCGTCAGCCTGTGTGGAGTCGTCCTTGAAATACCACCCTGAAGATTTTTGAGTTCTAACCTACGCCCATGAAACTGGGCGAGGGACATTGTCTGGTGGGGAGTTTGACTGGGGCGGTCGCCTCCTAAAAAGTAACGGAGGCGTGCGAAGGTTCCCTCAGCCTGATTGGAAACCAGGCGTCGAGTGCATTGGCATAAGGGAGCTTGACTGCGAGACCTACAAGTCGAGCAGGTGCGAAAGCAGGTCAAAGTGATCCGGTGGTCCTGTGTGGGAGGGCCATCGCTTAACGGATAAAAGGTACTCCGGGGATAACAGGCTGATACCCTCCAAGAGTCCATATCGACGAGGGTGTTTGGCACCTCGATGTCGGCTCATCACATCCTGGGGCTGGAGCAGGTCCCAAGGGTTCGGCTGTTCGCCGATTAAAGTGGTACGCGAGCTGGGTTCAGAACGTCGTGAGACAGTTTGGTCCTTATCTTCTGTGGGCGTAGGAAAACTGAGTGGAGCTGTCCTTAGTACGAGAGGACCGGGATGGACGAACCTCTGGTGTTTCTGTTGTCGCGCCAGCGGCATTGCAGAGTAGCTATGTTCGGAACGGATAACCGCTGAAAGCATCTAAGTGGGAAGCCGGCCACGAGATAAGTTTTCCCTAATCTACGGATTCTGAAGACCCCTTGTAGACTACGAGGTTGATAGGCAGCAGGTGTAAGTGTGGCAACACATTCAGCTGAGCTGTACTAATAGGTCGTGAGGCTTTTTAAAAGAGTAAAAATCGGGTGCCTCGGCTGCTGCTTTGCGCAGTAGTTTCTGGCCCCGCCTTGCTCAAGAATCAATTGAGTTCATGAGCCGCCACGCGTAAGCATTAAATTTTCTGGGACTAATCGAGTAAACCTTTTGCAGGAGAAGTGACATATGAACAAACTTGCTTGTTGTGTTGGCGTTGTGTTTGGGAGGCACGTCGGCTTGGTCTGTGCCTAGCGGCTCGGCCTTGGCAGGCGAGGGCCAGCAGCTTTTTCGTGCTATGGAAGACTACCTTATGACCTGCGAACAGCAAGCCCTGGATGAGCGCAAAAGCTTAAGCCGGTGGGGTTGGGGCTCGATGGCTGCGTTTCCGGTCGGGTTTTTGTTAGAGTTTGTAGTGCTGATACGTCAAAAGAACCCCTCGCCGTTTGGAGTGGGTATTTGGCCTCTTGGGGCTCTTGTTGCCATTGCGGGAGGGAGTTACTTTTTTAATAAAAAGGGGCGCGTCTATGGAGTTAAAACTGTTAAGGGTGACTCGGGTCCTATGGAGCAGGCAAAGGCTTACCTGCCTTGCCATGGGGCTTTTAAAGTCATCGTAGCTAAAGATCGGGTTACATTTAGGCAAAAGGGCCAACACGCTCGGGTGAATTGCTTGCTTAAAGAAGGGCATGCGGCCATTGCTGCGGAGTATTCGGTATCTTCTGTTAAGTCTTTGTGGCAGCTTCCGATCTTACCCGTCTTGTACGACACTTGTCAGTATACAGGACCACTTATGGACACAAATTAGAGCGCTAGCCACCTCCCTATGGTGGGCTGTTCCAGGAGCGCCGCTTTGTCCCAGAGAATTTTATTAGCACTCTAAATTTGCTCTAATCTGTAAAAAAGATGGCGCGGGCGCCTTTGTGCTCGCGGAGCTCTTGGGGGCTTTTCGAAAGGCTTAGCTCTTTGAACAGCATGCCACGAGCGGTGTCGAGCATTTTGCGCTCGCCAAAGCTTAGCTCCTTTTCTACCCGCAGAAAATACAAATCCCTTAAAACCTTGGCAATCTCATACACAGAGCCGGTTTTGATTTTTTCCATATAATCCCGGTACCGGCGGTTCCAGGTTTGGTGGTCGATTTTGTCGCTCTTAGTGCGCAAAATGTCCAAAACCTTCTCTGCTTCTGTTTCCGATATAATCGGCCTCAACCCAACAGTTTTAACATTGTTTATAGGCACCATGACGCGCGTGTTAGTCTTTAAAATATCAATAATATAAAACTGCTGCTTATACCCACAGATTTCCTTGGTCTCAACCGCACTCACACGCCCCACCCCATGCCCAGGGTAAAACGCATTATCCCCCACCTTAAATGTATGATCCTTGCCCTCAAGCAGAGCGCTCTCTCTAATAGAGTGCCCCCTGCCGGGAATGCCAGGTTTCTTAATAGCTCCCGTTACATGCCTGCGCACAGGCAAGGCGGTTACACTTGCAGCGCCAGATGCTGTGGTAGGCTTTTTAACGCGGCGCTTTGCTGAGGCCTTTTTACTGCTTTTAGCAGTGAGCTTTGTGGCGGTGTTTTTTTTGAGCCCTGTTTTAGTGGTTTTTTTAGCCGCTTTAGCCCTTTTGGCCTTGGGTGTGGTAGCGGTTTTAGTGGCACTCTTCCTGGGGGCTTTGTTTTTTTGGGGGGCTGTTTTTTTTGTTGGCATAATGCGCCACCTGCTTTTAAAAGTATTAGCCTGGCTGTTTGTTTTCTACCAGCTGCTTGTTGTTGCGGCTGCCTCTGCGGCTAAAACAACAGCAAAAGCAGCAGCGCCGTAACAGTAAAATATACCAGGGGGCGGTTCTTATAACCCACTCCCACGAGGGTCAATTTCTATCAGAAAAACCCCGTATAATCAACTGTAAAAACGGGTAGCTCTTATAGGGTAGTTTTTGTATAGGGGGAGTGTGCGGTTAAAAGGGGTTAGAGAGGAACTTGATGGGTGTGGATAAAAAACAGTGTATTTTTAGGACAAGATTCGCTCCCAGCCCTACGGGGGCTTTGCACGTAGGTGGTGCGCGCACGGCATTATTTGCCTACGTTTTGGCTCGTGCGAATAAGGGACAATTTGTGTTGCGTGTGGAAGATACCGACACAGCCCGTTCTTGCAAGCAGCACTTAAATGCGCAACTAAACTCTTTAGCTTGGCTGGGCCTGCACCCGGATGAAGGCCCACGCGTGTCTAATGGCGCTGCAGGCTCATCTGATACGGGCCCCTATGGTCCGTACGAGCAAAGCAAAAGGCTTGCGCTTTATAAAGATTACGCCAATAAGCTATTGCAATCAGGCAAGGCGTATTACTGCTTCTTAAAAGAGGTAGAAAAAACTACAAAACCGGGCACAGTGTCAGTATCGCCCTATCGTGACTGGCCTTTGGAAAAAGCTTTGGCAAAGCTTGCGCATGAGCCAGCTAGTATTAGGTTTAAAAACTCTCAAAAAAAACTCTACCAGTTTCAAGATTTAGTGCGAGGAGATATCAAGCTTAGCTCTGATACCGTGGGCGACTTTGTGCTGCTGCGTTCTTGTGGCATGCCGGTGTATAATTTTAGCTGTGTTATAGATGACCACCTTATGAAAATAAGCCATGTACTGCGCTCAGAGGAGCACTTAATGAACACCCTAAGGCAATTGATGCTGTATGAGACTTTGGGTTGGCAAGGGCCTCGGTTTTTGCATGTTTCGCTCATTCTGGGGCCAGACAAAAAAAAGCTCTCCAAACGCGACGGAGCAGTGAGTGTAGAGCAATATATCAAAATGGGCATATGTAAGGAGGCAATGCAAAACTACTTGGCTCTTTTAGGTTGGAGCCACCCTGGGGGTAAGGAAATATTTTCTATTAAAGAAATGCAACAGGTGTTTTCTTATAAAAACTTTAACGCGGCACCAGCGGTTTTTGATATAGACAAACTCCTCTACATTAATTCGCAGCATTTAAAAGCCTTTGCACTAGGCAGCAAAGAGCAACAGCAAGACCTATGGCAAAGGATTAAGCAGCTAAACCCTGAAAAAGGTTTATACAAAATAAAACCCTGGCAAAAAGCTTTAACCCTATTTGCATCAAGGCTTAGCACCTTAAAAGAGGCAGGGGAGCTTTTTGCGCTCCTTAACCGGCCGCAAGATTTAGACACTAAGGCTAAAGAGGCTTTAAAACCCACTGCATCTATAGAGCTTTTAAAAAGTTGGTTAAAATCCTTGCCATACAAAGCATCAGATCAAGATAATGACCAGAGCCTGCCCAAATACATGACAGAAGAAGAGTTTAAAGACATTTTAAGCGCCCTAAAGCGCGAGCACAAACTTAAGGGCGCAGCTTTGTTTATGCCAATACGGGTCGCTGTGTGCGGGCGCGCTGAGGGGGTGGACCTTAAATGTTTAGTGCAATGTATAAGCACAGCAGAGCTTTACAAAAGAGCAAAAAAGGCCCTAGAAAATGCAAAAAATCTTTGACACTAAAACTAAAAACAAAAAAATGTTTATTCCCATTAAGGCGCGCCATGTAGGCATGTACGTGTGCGGCCCTACGGTTTATGATTTTTTGCACATAGGTAACTACAGGGGGGCTATTTTTTTTAATTTTGTGCGCAATTTTTTTATACACCTTGGGTACAGTGTTAACTATGTGTACAACTATACAGATGTAGACGATAAAATTATTAACCGTGCACGCGATCTAAAAATACACTGGCAAGAATTAACCGAAAAATACATTAACGAGTTCGAAAAAGACTACGCTGCTTTAGGCTTGACCCCTCCCACACACACCCCGAGGTGTTCGGACTATATTACACACATGGTGGATTTTATTAAAAAACTGCAACTAAAAGGGCATGCGTATGTTACAGACTTTGGGGTGTATTTCGATGTAAAAAGTTTTTCTAAATACGGCGAGCTTAGTAACAAAAGCATAGATGAAATGCAGGTAGGTTATAGAATTAAAGAAGACAGCCAAAAAAAGCACGCATGCGATTTTGCTTTATGGAAGCTCTCTAAACCCGATGAGCCTTCGTGGCCTTCGCCTTGGGGTGAGGGGAGGCCAGGTTGGCATATAGAGTGCTCGGTTATGTCAAAAGAGCTCTTGGGGGACAGGCTCGATATCCATGGCGGAGGCATTGACCTTTGTTTTCCGCACCATGAAAACGAAAAAGCCCAAAGCGAGTGCTGCTCGGGAAGTAGGTTTGTGAATTTTTGGATGCATAACAATATGCTTAATTTTGAAGATGCCAAAATGTCTAAATCTTTAGGCAACACCCTTAAGGGGCGTGCTTTTATTAAGCAGCATGGGGGTGAGCTTTTAAAGTATATGATATTGTCACACCATTATAGAAGCCCGATTGATTTTTCTAAAAATAAAATATTACTAGCCAAGCAAGCATTATTTAAATTTTATTCTAGCTTAGCTTTGGCCCAAAAAATGACACAAAAGCACCCTCTTGCAACTGGCCGTGCAGCTGGAAAAGCCATGGAGTTTGGTTTTTTTAAAAATTTAAACAGCAAAATTCAAGATGCGCTTTTAGATGATTTTAATACGTCTAAGGCGTTTGCGTATTTTTTTGAGGGCGTGGCAGAGTTTAATAAAAAGGTGCGCCAGGGGGGGCACATTTTGTGGGGTGAAAAAGAGGCCGCACTTGCTGCGCAGTATTGGCAGTGGCTTAAAACGCACGGCCACAGTATGGCGCTTTTTCAAGAGGATCCATTAGAGTTTTTGCGTAATTTGCAGCAAAGTTTTTTGCAAGATAAAAACATACAAATAAAAGACGTAGATCGCTTGGTAGAGGCGCGATCCAAGGCGCGGGCTGAAAAAAACTACACCCTTGCAGATGATGTAAGGAACCAGCTTTTAAAATTAGGCATTGCGGTGCAAGACCTGGGGTCAGGTGGTAGTTATTGGGAGTTAGACAAAAGCGCTTTTGGGCTGGATGAGGCTTTGTGATGTTTCAGTTAGAGTCTTCTTATAAACCTGCTGGTGATCAACCTAAGGCCATAGATGCCTTGGTACGGAATATTAAATCCGGCAACAGGCACCAGGTGTTTTTAGGCATTACGGGAAGTGGAAAGACTTTTTCTATGGCCCATGTCATACAAAGGCTCCAAATGCCGGCACTGGTTTTGGCCCCTAACAAAACTTTGGCTGCGCAGCTTTATGCAGAGTTTAAAGAGCTTTTTCCAAAAAATGCAGTGGAGTTTTTTGTTTCTTACTATGATTACTATCAGCCTGAGGCCTATATACCTTCTAGGGGTTTATATATAGAAAAAGAGTCTCAGGTTAATGACCAAATAGATCGCATGCGCCATTCGGCAACAAGGGCTTTGTTTGAGAATAACGATGTTATTATTGTAGCGTCTGTTTCATGCATTTACGGTATTGGTGCATCAGAAGAGTACGAAAAAATGACCATTAAAATTAAGCCCAATCAAGAGCTGGTAAGGGACCAGTTTTTGATGGACTTGGTAAAAATTCAGTACCGCAGGAGAGATGTGGATTTTCATCGAGGCACCTTTAGGGTAAGGGGCGATATTGTAGATGTTCACCCCCCGTATGAAGAGGACAAAGTGCTAAGGGTAGAATTTTTTGGCAACTTTGTAGAATCCATAGGTTATATGGACCCTTTAAAACCACGTCTCATAGAGCCTGTTGAGAGCGCAGTGCTTTACCCTGCTAGCCATTATGTAGCGGGTGATGCGGCGCAAGCTGCGGCTGTAAAAAGCATCAGAACAGAGCTAGAGCAAAGGGTAAAGCATTATGAGAAAAAAGTGTTCCTGCAAGAGGCAGAGCGCATAAAGCAAATAACGCAAAGGGATTTGGAGCTAATATCTGAAATGGGTTTTTGCCCTGGTATTGAAAACTACTCTCGCCACTTAACCCGCAGGGCCGAAGGCGAGCCTCCGCCCACTTTGTTAGAGTATTTTCCGCAGCAATTTTTAACCTTTATCGATGAGAGCCACATTAGTGTGCCACAGTTAAGAGCCATGTATAAAGGCAATTGGATGCGTAAAAAGCACCTCATAGAACACGGATTTAGGCTGCCCTCTGCATTTGATAATAGGCCTTTAAGTTTTGATGAGTTTGAAAAACTAGTAGACCAAGTGGTTTATGTATCGGCCACACCAGGAGATTACGAATTTCAAAAAGCAAGCAAAAGAGTCGAGCAGGTAATTCGGCCTACAGGGCTTTTAGACCCTAAGGTAGAGGTGAGGCCTATAAAAAACCAAATCAAAGACATTTTGGCAGAAGCTAAAAAATGCATTGCTAAAAAAGAGCGCATCCTAGTTACAACACTGACAAAAAAATCTGCCGAGTCTTTGAGTGAGTACTTGGAGTCTTTAAATATTAAGGTAAAGTACTTGCATAGTGATGTGCACACAATAGAGCGTACTGAGATTATTCAAAATTTTCGCCAAGGGGTGTTTGATGTATTGGTGGGTATCAACTTGCTAAGGGAGGGCCTAGACTTGCCAGAGGTGTCTTTGGTGGCTATTACAGATGCCGATAAAGAGGGATTTTTAAGATCAGCGCGCTCCTTGATACAAACTATAGGCCGCGTGGCAAGGCACAAAAGAGGCAAGGCCATTTTGTATGCAGATACCGTGACGCCCTCTATGGATGTGGCTATAAAAGAAACCGCAAGAAGGCGAAAAATACAGCATGATTTTAACAAAAAGCATGGGCTAAGGCCAAAAAGCATTATTAAAAAAGCCAGCGCCAACCTAAGGGAGGTTTACGAAAGCACTTTGGATGACCCAGGTGCTAAAACAAAAACCAAAACGGTATCAGAAATTATCAAAACTGCTGGTGGAAGCAGTAAAAAAATGCGCAAACAAATAACACAGCTGAAAGCAAAAATGAAAAAACTAGCCAAAAACTTAGAGTTTGAAAAAGCCGCCCGTTTGCGTGATCAAATAAAACACCTTGAGCTAGAAGAGTTGCAAACATTGCAGCCTGAAAAATGAAAACCAATCTACTAGAAAAAGCTAGTGATTTTTCTAAAATTGCATCCTCCATGCCGCGCGAGCCAGGGGTATATTTTATGAAAGACGCAGGTGGAAAAATTATTTACATAGGCAAGGCCAAGTGCTTAAGATCAAGGGTAAAAAGCTATTTTACAAAAAGTTTGTTAAAAAATGTTAAAAACCAAATTCTGCTACATAGACTATCAGGCATAGATTACAAGCAGGTACCGAGTGAGGTTGAGGCTTTTTTGCTTGAAGCTACGCTTATTAAAAAGCATAAGCCCAAGTACAATGTAAAACTTAAAGACGACAAGTCGTATCCTTATATTAGATGTGACATTAAACACCAATACCCACGATTTGAATTTTGTAGAAGCGTGCAGTCAGACGGGGCTTTTTATTTTGGTCCTTATACCAGCAGTTGGGCGGTTAGGAAAACTTTAGAATTTTTGCACAAAACCTACAAAGTAAGAGACTGTACAGATGCTTTTATGAAGGCTCGCAAAAGACCCTGTCTTACGTACCAAATGGGTTATTGCACAGCGCCTTGTGTTAATTTGGTTAGTATTAAAAAATACAAAAAACAAATTGATAGATCTTTGGCTGTTTTACGTGGGCAAAATGGCCAAGTAATAGGCGGATTAAAAAGAGAGATGCTAAATGCATCTAAAGAGCTAAAGTACGAGCGTGCTGCAAGTTTAAGAGACCGCATCGAGTCGTTTGAAAAAATTCTGTCCAGCGCCCCTTTGGTAGATGTGAGCCAAGAAAAGCTGTTTCAGACGTGCGATGTTTTTTCCTATGTCTCGCTTGACAACAGCTCTATGTTGGGCAGCTTGCATATACGTGGAGGTAGGGTGGTGGGGAGGTTTTCGCACTTTATAAAAGAAGAGCTAGAGGACGCAAAAGATATGTTTGCGTCTTTTTTGAATCAGCATTATATGCGGCACTTGGTGCCAGATAAAATACTGCTTCCTATGGATTTGGGAAAGCATGTGTTTAATCTTTTAAACCGTGTGTTTAAGGCGCGGCAAAAGCGTGAGTGTGAGTTTGTGTATGCACATGACAAAGTTGGCAAGGCGCTTTTAGCAAAGGCGCATGTGGAAGCCAAAAAAAATCTGCAAATTTATCTGCTGCGCCACAGTGAGGGCAGTACAGAGGGGAATCTGGAGCTGATTCAAAAAAAGCTCCACCTATTTAAATTGCCTGAAAAAATAGAATGCTATGATATTTCGCATTTGTGTGGCAAATTTATTGTGGGTTCGCGGTCTGTGTCGTATAGAAACGATCTGGATAAATCTCTTTACAGGAAGTACAAAATTAAAACTGTTGACCAAAATGATGACTACGCTTCAATGGCTGAGGTTTTGGCAAGGAGGCTGTCTAAGGCTCACAAGGACCCTTTGCCGGATTTGATTTTAGTAGATGGCGGCAAGGGGCAGTTGCGTACTGCAGAAAGGATTGTAGAAGAACTAGGACTGAGTGATAAACTGGGCCTAGCAGCTGTGGCTAAAGCGCGCAGCCATGAGGATAGTGGATCTGAAAAATCGGAGGACCGGTTTTTTATTCCAGGCAGGAAAAATCCTATAAAATTTAAAAAAGGCATGGAGCTTTTATTAAACTTGCGAGATGAGGCTCACAGGTTTGCAATAAACTATCACCGCCAATTGCGAGACAAATTGCTTGAAAAAGAAAAACAATCTGCAAAAAAGGATAAAAAATAGGTGTCTAAACGAGTCACTATAGAGGATGTGCTTAAGGCTAAGGAGCGTATTGAGCAGGTGGTGCAATGTACGCCTTGTGGGCATTCGCGTTCGGCGAGTATGCTTTTGCGGTGTGAGACGTTTTTAAAGTTTGAAAACCAGCAACTAACAGGCAGCTTTAAGGTGAGAGGGTCTTTGAACAAAATGTTAGTGTGCAAACAAGAGGCTATTAAGCGGCAGGTGGTGGCGTGCAGTGCTGGCAACCATGCTCAGGGTTTGGCATTTAGTGCTACTTATGTGGGTTCTAAGGCCCATGTGGTTATGCCCGAGGGGGCGGCACTGGTTAAGTCGGAGGCGACGCGCCAATATGGTGGAGAGGTCTTGCGGGTGGGGAAGTTTTTTGACGAAGCTCTGGCGCATGCCAAAAAATTGGCAAAAGAGAAAAACTACATGTTCGTGCATCCTTTTGAGGACGAGCTTATTATTGCAGGCCAAGGTACGTTGGGTTTGGAGCTTGTGCAGCAGGTGCCAAGTTTAGATGCTGTTGTGGTGCCCATTGGAGGCGGGGGTTTAATGGCGGGAGTAGCAACCGCTTTAAAGGCAAAAAATCCCCAAATAAAAATCTACGGTGCTGTGGCCAAGGAGGCGCCTGGTATGTGGGCCTTGTTTCATGGAAAACAAACACAGCACCAGCCGCGTTATATTTCGCTAGCAGATGGCATAGCAGTTAAACAAGCGAGTGCTTATATGCATCAGAATTATATTGCGCCTTTGGTGGATGATATTGTTTGTGTGAGTGAGGACGAAATTGCAGAGGCTATGGTGTTTTTGTTGGAGCGTACAAAAACCCTGGTCGAGGGTTCTGGGGCTGTGTGTTTGGCGGCGGCTCACAAGGCGCAAAAGGCTAAGCTGTGGGATTTGGGCAAGAGGCTGTGTTTGGTTTTAAGCGGCGGCAATGTGGACCTGAACTCGGTGCCCAAAATTATCAACCGTGGTATGTTATCAAGGGGCCGCATGGCGCGCATAGAGGTTGTGGTGGGTGATAGACCTGGTGAGCTGGAGCGTTTGGCGGGTCTGATTTCGTCAGGGGGGGCGAATATTTTAGAGGTACAGCATGACAGGCTGGATCCTGGCTTAGGTTTGGGCGAAACCCGTATTGGCTTCTTAATCGAAGCCCGCAACTCTATGCATGTAAACACAATTAAAGGACTAATGCGTAAGCATATGAGCCTGTAGCGAAGTGCGTGGGCCTCTACAAACTATGGGTGGGTGCTTAAAGTTGTTTTGCTAAGGCGCTAATTTGCGTTACAGTTTTCTTATTATGAAGATTGCGATTGGGCAGACCCAGCCTCTTTTGTTTGATTTTGCGCATAACACCCAGCAGTGTTTGTCGCAAATACAAAACGCCCACGCCCAAGGTTGCGACCTAGTGCTACTGCCAGAGCTTTGCCTTATAGGCTACAACGTTTTGGACGCCCTTACGCACCCTGAGATGTTTCGGCAAGAGCAAGCGCACCTGCAAACACTGCTATGCTCCATGCCGGATAATATAGCCGCCATTATGGGTGTTTTGCGCGCCAATCCCACATCACATCCTCCTTATCAAAAAAAATACCTCAACTCGGCCTGTATTTTGCAAAAAGATAAACCCCTAAGATTTTTTGACAAAAAACTCCTACCCGTGCACGGGCTTTTTTACGAAAATAGGCATATACAAGCAGCCCCTTTGCTGCCGCCTAATGTTTGGCATTTTAAGTCTAAAACTTTTTGGGTATGCGTATGCGAAGATCTCTGGGGGCATACTGCACACTTATCGCACCTAAAGCGCATGTTTGCCAAAACCGATTTTAACCCTCAAGAAATCGACGCAGTGTTAAGCATAAACGCCTCGCCACTGGAAGAAGACAAGCCCCAACAAAGAATGCGCGCCGCTCAAAAGGCGGCTTTGTTTTTTGATGCTCCTATCTATTACGCCAACGCTGCATCGGGCCAGGGCGAGGTCATTTTTGACGGCCATAGCTTTGTGCTAAGCTCCAAGGGTCAGTTATTGGCTCTTGCTAAAGGCTTTGAGTCCGACACCATAGTACAAGATCTAAGCCCTGTGCCCTCTGTGCGTAAAACCAAACCCGCAACTCCTCCTTCCATTACAGCCGCGACCCAATTTAAAGCTCTTTGTATGGGCTTGAGGCACTTTGCAAAACACGCCGGCTTTAGCAAAGCCCACCTTGGCGTAAGTGGAGGCGTAGACTCGGCCGTTGTGGCTAATATTGCCACCCATGCCTTGGGCGCGAGCAATGTTACTGCTTGTGCCTTGCCAGGACCTTATAGTGCCGAGCAAAGCCTTGCCCTCGCTCGGCAGCTTTGCCATAGCTTAAACCTCAAGCTCCACATTTTGCCTGTGACTGACTTGTACGAGCATACCTTAAGTGCGCTGTCCAAGCTGCGGCCCAAGAAGCTAAATTCTGTAAGCCAGGAGAACCTGCAGTCGCGTCTCCGTATGCTGTACCTTATGACAATAGCCAACGAGGAGCACAGCCTGCTGCTTAACACCTCTAACAAAAGCGAACTTGGTGTAGGTTATAGCACGCTGTATGGAGACTCTGCAGGGGCGGTGTGTGTGATTGGAGATTTGTTTAAAACGCAGGTCTACCAAGTGGCCAAATGGCTACACAAACAGGGTCTGGTGCCACAAGAAATCATCACCCGCCCTCCTACAGCAGAGCTGAGGCCCAACCAAAAAGACACAGACACTTTGCCTGAGTACGATGTTTTAGATCCTATTTTAAAAAAGTTGCTCCTCGGGCAAAAGGCACAAGGCGAGCTAGAGGAGCGAGTGTTTAAATTGCTTAGGGCTTCTGAGTTTAAGCGCTGGCAAGGTCCTCCTGTGCTCACTTTAAGCGCCCATGGCCTGGGTCTAAGCCGCTGCACGCTGTAACTTGTTATTTGCTCAATTGCTTACGCATTCTAATTGTCTCAAAATGGCACACCCGACTGGGCTATCGTAAGGCGATGAGGCTTAAGGGCACCGTGTGCGTGGTAGCATATAAATGAGTGGGGGTTATATCCTCGTATGTTGGTGTTTATAAAAAACCTAGGGCTCAAACCCCATAAGCCGTCCTTTAAGGGGTTTAGCCTTATAGAGCTCATGGTTACGGTGAGTATTATTGGTATATTGGCCACAATAGGCATTGCACAATACAACAGGGCTGTGGCTCGAGCAGAAAAAGCCCGCGCAGATGCCACCATGCTGCAGGTTTACACCGGTATGGAGCTGTTTTATTCGGAGTGGAAGGTGTACACAGGCACGCTTCCGATAATAGGGTTTAAACTTTCTCCTCCCTACCCCTTTGCCTTTGGTTTTGCAGAAGCGCACAGAGGATTATGCGGCATGGATGAGGATTTTCCTATGAGGGGAATGCGTGTGGGGTGTGGGCCCATACCTGGTCAGATGTACGCGGGACCATTGTTGGGTATGGAGGAGTATACGCACGGGGTGGCTTATATGAAATCTAACAGCGATGACACCTGGTGCAAGGTGGGACAATGTTACCAGGGGTCGCATTATTTTCTCTACGAACTTCTGGATGGGAAAGTAGCGCTTATGGGTTGGAACGCTGTCGCCTGGGGAGACTTTGGGGGAAATTACGGGAGTCTAACCTTCAAACCTGGCGTTACCATAGAGGACAACGCAAAATGTGCCACGGAAGGGGTGACTATGTGTGACAAATGCACAAAGCGTGGCTACTGGATAAAAGATGACGCAACAGGCGACGACCGAGATGATTTTTACAATATCTCTATTAACCAAAGCAAAGAGCTGAAAAGAACAGGCGGCACGCTTGAAGGTAGAGATATGCTTGATCGTAGTGATGCTTGGCTTTGCATATCTCAATCGTCATAACTAAGGGGGGGCAATGCCCGATAAATATAGCAATATAATTGATATTACGCAAAGGCTAAGGCGCAAGCGTCATGACAAGCAAAAGCCTGTTACCAAAGCGGGTGCAGATTTAGACACTCAGCAGCCTTTTGATTTGACTCATACCAGGCGCAAGCAAATCGAAAACGAGCGGCGCGAAGCAAGGCGTACTGTATTAGAGGGCTTTGTAGGCGCAGCTGTTGTGGTGCCTCAAAAGGGTTTGGTTAATGTGGTGCTGCACGATATCTCTAAAACGGGTCTGGCGTTTGATATGGGGCTAGAAAATGGCGTATTCCATGCAAACGAAACCATAAATTTGCGCATTTACGTGAACCACAAAACGTACTTTGGTTTTTCAGCTCAAGTGGAGCACATAAAAAAAGAGTCCGGCCGCGCGCGCTTGGGCGCCAGGTTCTGTAATAACCAAACACAGTCTCAGGCGCTGATTGGCTTTGTTAACTTTTTAGAGCATGTAGTAAAGGAGCTAAAGACAGATTCTGGCGATCCCGTGGCGCTATAGTTTTTTCTCTAGATCTTGAACTGCCTCATATACTATCGGCCATGTGAGGTGGGGGAGTTTTATTTGTAGCCACCCCTTGGCGCTAATACGATACTGGGTTTGTGTTTTTACCAAATGCACAACTTTAGATGTATCTAAAGTGGTGCCAGGGTCTACATCTAAACTCAGCCATGTTGCACCCGCCTGCCTTTGTGCCGTGCTGGCCATAAGTTTTGTGATTTTTAATTTCTGACAAAGCTGCCTTATGCGCATAACGCCTAAAAAATTTAGTACCTCTTGAGGCAAGGGGCCAAAGCGGTCTTGCAGCTCGTGCTCTATGGCTTCAAACTCTTCTTCCCCATGTGTTGTGCTGAGTTTTTTGTAGTACTGCAAACGCAGCCTGATATCAGGCATATACTTATGGGGCAACAGGGCCGGTATAGGCAGTTGTATGTCAGGCTCTATGAGTTTATCTAGTTTTTTATTTTTGTGCTCTGCAATGGCCTCTTGTAACAGCTCGGTATAGAGCTCGTAGCCCAGGGTTTGGGTATGACCGTGCTGGTCTTCGCCCAAGATATTGCCACTACCTCGCAGCTCCAAATCGTACTGAGCTACTTTTATGCCGCTGCCAAGCGCGTTGTTATCGCAAATCACTTTAAGCCGCGCGCTGGCCGCTGGGCTAAGTTTTTTAGTGTCCGTTAACAAAAAACAATACCCTCTATGGTGGCTGCGGCCTATGCGCCCTCGCAGTTGGTAGAGCTGCCCCAAGCCAAAAGCATGGGCATTGTTAATAAACATAGTATTAGCATTGGGTATATCTAAGCCCGATTCAATAATGGTTGTGCAAATAAGGAGGTCGGTTTTTTTTTGCCAAAAATCGAGCATACTGCGCTCCAGCATGCGCTCTGGCATTTGCCCATGGGCTACTCCTATGCGCACGCTTTGTGGCAGGGCTTCGCGCAGGGTTTCAGCTAGTGCCTCTATGTCTGCAACGCGGCTATGCAAAAAAAACACCTGCCCTTGGCGCGCGATTTCGCTCATAGTGGCGCGCCTTATGGAATCCGTATTAAAGCGACTTACAAAACTTTGTATGGGCAGCCTATTTTTAGGAGGCGTACTAATAAGGCTAAAATCCCTTAAACCAATGAGTGAAAAATTAAGCGTCCTCGGTATAGGCGTGGCAGATAAGCTTAAGGTGTCTACACCAAGTTTTAGGTGTTTGATTTTTTCTTTATGGCGCACGCCAAATTTTTGTTCTTCATCTATAATCAAGAGCCCTAGGTTGTTAAATTTTATATCGGACCCCAAAAGTCTGTGGGTGCCAATAATAATATGCACGTCACCGCGTGCGAGCTTTTGTAAAATTTGCTTTTGGTCTTTTTTTGGCACAAAGCGGTTAAGGGCATGTACTGTGAGTTTAGGAAACCTCGCTTTAAAGCTTTCTAAATGCTGAAAGCTTAAAATAGTAGTAGGCGCTATAAGGGCGATTTGTTTTTTGTTTTTTACCGCCTGAAAGCATGCGCGCATGGCGACTTCTGTTTTACCAAAGCCCACATCTCCACAAATGAGTCTGTCTGAAGGGTTGGGGGATGCGAAGTCTTTTTGAATGTCTTGTATGGCTTGTACTTGATCAAGGGTGGGCTCGTGAGGAAACTTGGCACAAAAATCTTTATACGCGGCTTTGTCTAGCACCAAGGGTGGCCTTTTTATTTGCGAGCGCTGTGCATAGAGCTTTAACAGCTCGGCTGCTATATCGCGCAGCTTGCTTTTGATGCGCACTTGGGCGCGCATCCACGCGGCACCACCTAGGGTATCTACCATATTGTGGTTTTGGCTAAGGGTGTATTTTTGCACTAGGCTAAGCGTGTAAATGGGCACATAGAGACGGTCGTCGTTTTTGTAACGCAAAACAATATACTCGGCCTCTATGCCGTGGACTTTTAAAACCTTAAGCCCTTCAAACACCCCTATGCCATGCTGCCTGTGTACCACTAGCTCGCCTGGTGCAGCATCGGCAAAGCTTAAGCTGTGGGCGAGTATTTTTTTGCCTGCAACCTTAATAGGAGCCACAGTGTGTGCGGGCAGAGCAGTGCTGGCATTTAAAAGCACGAGCCCTGCGCTTTTAACATACAAGCTCTCTGGCAAAGCGCGGGGTATAATATGCACTGCCTCACCCTGGAGCTGCGCGCGGGGTATTTCTTGCAAACTGGAATCTGCATTTAATAAGCGAAAGGGAATATTAAGCGGATTTAAAATATGCGCCAAACGCTCTTGGTGGCTTTTAAGGGGCGCAAAAATAAAAACACCAAGGCCGTGCTTTTGCCATAAATTCAGCTTGTGGCGAAAGTTTTTTTCGGTTGTCTTTAATGAGTGGCCGCTTAATATACTGCTATTTAATGCTTGGCAATCAAAATGCAAAAGATCCCTACTACTAGATGTTTCGGCCGGCTTAAAGCACCCCAGCAGCTCTACAGTGGAGCTGTGGGGCATGTGCTGGGTGCAGGGATGGGTGTCGCGGCTCCAGCAAAGTGGCTCCGTGGCAAAAAAATCTTGCAGTGGGGTGCTTGGGGGCGCCTCTAGCATAGGCAAAAGGCTAAGGCTTTTAGCAGGTCCAAGGCTGTTTTGGGTGATGCAATCAAATTGCCGAATAGCAGTTATTTTGTGCCCGGCGAGTTCTAGCCGAAAAGGCTGCAACGCCAAAGGGCTAAACACATCCACCACACCGCCGCGTATGGCATAAGTGCCGGGGTCTTCTACCAGAGGCGTGGCTGTGTAACCAAGGCTTTCAAAAAACTTTGGCAAGTCTTGCGGCAAGGATTCATTCAGGCGAAAATTTTGCGCCTTTAAAAGCGCGCGCGGCATATGCTGTTGGCTCAAGCTCTCTTTAGTGCATAAAAACACCCCGCCCCGGTTTTGCAAAGCCATATAAAGCCAGCGTATGTTTTGGGCCCTTGTTAAAGCCGAAGCCCGCGTCTGGCTATAAACAGTGGGGCCATAAACTGAGGATCCGTAAGCACTGCGCTCAGGCGCCGATAAAAATCCCGCCCACATCTGTGGGCGCAAAGCCCTAAGGGTGCCTAAGATTTTTTGCGCGGCTTCATAAGACTCCACAACCACCAGGTGGGGCATATGCTCCAATTCAGGCGGCGCAAAGGCCCACAAAGGTGCAAGATGCTCCATTTGCCCTGCGCCCCAAAGACCCATTGCGCGCGGAGCTTTCCCCAGGACGGGAGTAAAATCTAACCCATCAAAAATAATGTGCTCACACTCTGCCACACCAGAGCATTTAGTAAAAAGAGAGCCAAACATCAAAGGTGTAAGAATATTACGCCGCCTTTTTAGGCAAAGCTTTTGGTTTTGTTACAGACACTTTGTTAAGGGTGCGGGTATAATGCTTAGCGGGAGGCCGCGCGTATGGCTTTGGCGATGCTGTTTTTTGTGTTGGTGTTTGTTGTGGTGTTTGGCATGGTGCTTGTAGGTGTGAGCGCTGCCTTAGGGCCCAAGCTAGAGGGGCCAGAAGCGCAAAAAGAGCCCTATGAGTGCGGAGTGGTCGGGCAAGGGAATATCAACGCCCGCGCGCACGTGGGGTTTTATTTGACGGCGATTTTGTTTATTTTATTCGATATTGAGATTATCTTTATGTACCCTTGGGCGGCGGTGTTTATGGATTTTGTGCGTCAAGGCCATGGGCTTTATATGCTGGGTGTGATGGGTTTTTTTGTGTTAATTTTTGCCTTTGGGTTGCTGTGGGAGATTAAATCTAAAGCCCTCACTTGGGATTAAAAAAAAGAGGTTAACTAGTTGTCTGATACTCTGTTTGTGCTTGTGAGCCTAGCTAAGGCGTGTGTGATTTTTTTGCTCATGGTGCAGCTGGTGCCTTTGCTTGTGTGGGTCGAACGCAGGGGATCGGCTTTTATCCAGGGTCGCTTTGGCCCTAACCGTGTGGGCCCCTTGGGTTTGGTGCAGCTTTTGGCGGATGCGGTAAAGTTTTTGTTTAAGCAAGAGTTCGCCCCTCCACAGGGCCTTAGTTGGTTATTTTACGCTGCGCCTGTTGTGGCCTTGGTTCCTGGGGCCTTGGCTTTTGCTTCGATACCCTTAAGTGCGCCCTTTTATATAGAGGCTTTTGATTGGTTGGGGCATAGTTTTGGCCCGTACCTTATTGAGCCGCAGAGTTTTAAACTGGGTGTGGGGGTGGTGTTTGTGTTGGGGGTGTCGTCCCTGGGGGCTTATGCTCTTTTAATGGCGGGATGGTCGTCGCACAACAAGTACTCGCTGCTGGGGGCTTTAAGGGCGTCGGCCCAGATGGTGTCTTACGAGCTGGCCTTGGGGCTTTCGCTGGTGGGGGCTTTGATTATCTATGGGAGCTTTCATTTTGATGATATTATTCAGGCGCAACAAGGCCCTCTGGCTTTTGCGATGTGGGGCAATGCGCTGAGTTTGCCTTTGCCCAATTGGGGAATTTTTTATCAACCCTTGGGTTTTGTGCTGCTGTTTGTGGCGCTATTTGCCGAGTGCAACCGCACTCCGTTTGATTTGCCAGAGGCCGAGGCCGAGCTGGTGGCGGGTTACCACACAGAGTACGGTGGGCTTAAGATGTTGATGTTTTATATAGGAGAATACGGGCACATGCTGGTGGCATCGGCCTTGGTGGTGGTGGTGTATTTTGGGGGTTATGATCCGGGGCATTGGTTTGGTTGGGAGCTTAGCGCTAAGGATATAAGCGCCTGGTGGCAGAGCGCGTGGGGTTTGGGATTTAACCTGTCGCAGGTGCTGATGGCCTTAGTGTTGCATGGGGTTTTTATGTTGAAGGTGCTGGTTTTTTTGTGGGTGTTTATATGGGTGCGTTGGACCATACCCCGCTTTAGGTACGATCAACTCATGAACCTCGGCTGGCGTACTATGTTGCCTTGGGCTTTGGGCAATACGGCGGTAACGGCGGTGTGGGTGTATGCGGTTTATTAAAGTAAAAAGGCACTTCAGGTGGAAGCAGTAATTAGTCCTTTAATGTTTTACTTGGTGGCGGCTTTTGTTGTTATGGGAGCTTTGGGGGTGGTTTTTTGCCGCAACCTGGTTTTTGCTGCGCTGTTTTTAGCTGCTACCATGGTGGCGCTGGCCTTTATGTATTTTATGCTGCAGGCGTATTTTATTGGAGCCATGCAAATAGCCGTGTATGCCGGTGCGGTTACGGTGTTGTTTGTTATGGTGCTGATGCTGTTTGATCTTAAGACGCCTAAAAACTTATTAGCCTCTAGCAAGGCTATGAATGTTTTAAAAGTCATCAGTGTAGCCTGGGTGCTGGGTGTTTTTTTAGCAGGGATTGTGAGTTCGCGCCTGCTAGTGGATACAGTTTTGCCCGAGCTACAGGGAGCTAAGGCGCAAATGCAAAGCATTGCCGACCTGGCTTATATGCTGTTTACGCAGTATGTGTTTGCCTTTGAGGCTTTGGGAGCGCTGCTGCTGTTTGTGGCAGTGGGTGTGGTGGCAGTCAGCCGCGGGGGCTTAAAATCAGAAGCAGGTAAAAGCTAATGACACCTATCGGTTTAGAGCATTTTTTGTATCTATCTGCGGTTTTATTTTGTTTAGGGCTGGGGGGGGTGATTTTAAGGCCCAATGCCATTGTGATGCTTATGTGTGTGGAGCTTATGCTTAATGGGGTTAATGTGAGCTTTTTGGCGTTTTCGTATTTTACAAAACATCTCGAAGGGCAGGTGATGGTGTTTTTTATTATGACCCTCGCGGCTGCAGAAGCCGGCGTGGGGTTGGCCATAGTGGTAAAACTGTTTCGCCAATTTGAAAGCCTGGAGCTGAATTTGTTTGCAGGCCCCAAAGACCTAAATAGGTGTTAAGACCATGTTAGAAGCGCTGCTATTGGTGTTGTTATTAAGCCCCTTGTTAGGGGCGGGGATCAATGCATGGAGTTGGCGCAGGGCGGGTATCGCAGTGCCAGGCAGCGTGGGCAGCTTGAGTGTGGGGGTGAGCTTTGTTGCGGCGGTGTTGCTGACGGTGTTCCAAGGCACGCGCCCCTACGTATGGGAGGCCTTTAGCTGGGTGCAGCAAGGCGGCTTGTCGGTGGGTATGGGTTTTTTGTGGGACCCACTAAGCGCCCTTATGAGCCTTGTTATTACGGGAGTGGGTTTTTTGATCCACGTGTTTAGTTGCGCTTATATGAAGCTGGATAAGCGCCCGTCTAAGTACTTTGCCTATTTGAATCTGTTTGTATTTAATATGCTGCTTTTAGTTTTGGCCGACAACTTGCTGCTTATGTTTGTGGGTTGGGAGGGCGTGGGCCTGTGCTCGTATTTGCTGATTGGCTTTTGGTTTAGTGATAGAGCAAAGGCAGCGGCGGGGCTTAAGGCTTTTTTGGTAAACCGGGTGGGGGATGCTTGTTTTTTGCTGGGTGTGTTTTTGGTGTTTTTGAGTCTTGGGGTTTTGGATTTTGTAAGCCTTAAGTCTTTAATAACAGGCGGCGTTTCAAGCGAGAACTGGCAATGGCTTGCGTGGGCGGGGTTGCTTTTGTTTATGGGAGCAACGGGCAAGTCGGCGCAGTTGCCTTTGTTTGTGTGGTTGCCGGATGCTATGGCAGGCCCTACTCCGGTTTCGGCTTTGATCCATGCGGCTACAATGGTAACGGCCGGAGTGTATATGCTGGCGCGCTTAAGCTTTATGTACATGCAATTGCCATGGGTGATGGATGTGGTGGCAATTGTAGGAGCTGTAACGATGTTAGTGGGTGCTTTTATAGCTTTGACCCAGTGGGATATTAAAAAGATCTTGGCGTACTCTACGATGTCGCAGTTAGGGTATATGTTTTTGGCTTGTGGTGTGGGCGCTTTTGGTGCGGGTGTGTTCCACCTGATGACGCATGCGTTTTTTAAGGCGCTTATGTTTTTGGGTGCGGGCAGTGTGATCCATGCGCTATCAGGTGAGCAAGACATCCGTCGCATGGGGGGGCTTAGCAAAGCGCTACCTGGGGTGTATGGGTGCTTTTTTGTGGGTTGGCTTGCTATTATTGGCGCGCCGGGTTTGGCGGGTTTTTTTAGTAAGGACGAGATTCTTTTTAGTGCTTGGGCCAGTGGGTCTAAGGGGTTGTGGTTTTTGGGGCTAGTGGGGGCGGGGTTGACGGCGTTTTATATGACGCGCCTTATGTGCTTTGTGTTTTGGGGTAAGAGCCGCTTGGAGGACAGCGTGCAAATACACAAGCCCACATTATTAGAGCATGTGCCGCTTATGGTACTGGGCTTGCTTGCGGTGGGGGGAGGTTTTTTGGGTGTGCCCCATGTGTTGGGCGAGTACATGGGGCATATGCCTCATTTGTTGCACCAGTGGTTGGGGGCCGCGTTAAGCAATAAAGAACTCACGGCATCGCATACTGCGGAGCTTGTGCTTATGTTTTTAAGCGTGGCTTTGGTGTTTATGGTGCTTTTGGGGGCGCGGAGCTGTTATTTAAAGCGGCCGCAAAATATAAAACACTTTGTGCAAATGCCATGGGTTAGGCCGCTTTATACAGCGAGTACTAAAGGGCTTTTTTGGGATTGGTGCTATGGGCGTTATGTGGTGCAGGGGTTTTTGGATCTATCGCGTGCCTTGTGGGTGCATTTGGATGTGGGCTGTATAGATCGGTTGGTAGATGGCTTGGGAGCCTTTGTGTTGTCTGCAGGTAGGGCGATAAAAAAACTGCAAAACGGCCGCGTGCAGCACTATGCCACGTATATAAGTGTGGCCTTGGCCTTGGGTTTGTTTTTGGTGTTTTTGTAGGAGCAATATGTATTTAAGTGGGCTTATATTTTTGCCTTTGCTGTTTGCGGCAGGGCTAGGCGCAAGCAAAGCCAAATGGCTTTGGCCTGTGGCGCTGACAGGCGCCGTAGGAGTGTTTGCCTACAGTTTGGGGCTGTTTTTTTTATTCGACCCTACAGATTCTAATCTACAGCTGGTAGAGCGTTGGCCTTGGGTGCCTTCGCTGGGGGTGGGGTATTTTGTGGGAGTCGATGGGATCTCGTTTTGGCTGGTACTTATGACGAGCTTTTTGCTTCCGGTGACTTTGGTTTCGGTTATGGGGAGCGTGCAAAAGCGCCTTAAGCCTTTTTTGGTTTTGGTATTTGTACTACAGGGCGCTATGCTCGGTACGTTTTTAGCCTGGGATGCCGTTTTGTTTTTTGTGTTTTTCGAAGCCTCGGTTGTGCCGGTGTATTTTTTGATCGGTGTGTGGGGAGGCGGCAATAAGCTTTATGCAGCGGTGAAGTTTTTTATTTACACTATGGCGGGGTCGGTGTTTTTGCTGGCAAGCTTTGTGGCGCTTATGTTTTTAGTGGGTGCGCAAACGGGGGAGCTGAGTGCTAGTTTTTTAGATTTTTATCGAGTGGATCTGCCCTTTGTTGGAGGGCTGGGTTTGAGCACGCAGAATGTGCTTTTTTGGTGTATGGTTTTGGCTTTTGGCATTAAGTTGCCGCTGTTTCCGCTGCATACTTGGCTGCCGGCGGCCCATGTGGAGGCTCCTACGGCGGGCTCGGTGATACTGGCAGGAGTGTTATTAAAAATGGGGGGCTATGGTTTTTTGCGGCTGGTGTTGCCGGTGTTTCCTGAGGCTAGCATGCATTGGTCGTGGCTTTTATGTGCGGGAGCGGTTGTGGCGATTGTGTATGGAGCCAGTGTGGCCATGGTGCAGGGGGATATTAAAAAGCTGGTGGCGTATTCGTCGGTTTCGCATATGGGCTATGTGTGCTTGGGGGTTTTTAGTTTTAATACCCTAGGGCTGCATGGGGGGTTATACCAGATGCTTAACCATGGCCTTTCTACGGGGGCGCTTTTTTTGCTAGTGGGATATTTGTACAACCTCACCCACACTCGCACGATTAGCTCTTATGGAGGGCTGGCTGAAAAGCTGCCGCGCTTTAGTGTGGTGTTTTTTGTGGTGGCGTTTTCTAGTATAGCAGTGCCCTTAACGGGGGGCTTTGTGGGGGAGTTTTTCATTCTGCTAGGGGCTTTTAAAGCGGATCCTGTTTTTGGCACGGTAGCAGTACTGGGGGTGGTGCTGGGCGCTGGTTATACTTTGTGGATGGCTGGGCGTGTGTTTTTTGGCCCGCAAAGTGATTTAGTAAAATCTTGCAAGGGGGGGGCGTGGGATTTTTCTGGGCGCCAGTTACTTGCTTTTGCTCCTATTGTGGTGCTCATTTTTTGGATGGGGATTAAGCCGGGGCATTTTTTACAGTGGTCGCAGGTGTCGGTGGAGCATTTAGCAAAAAACCTACACCAATACTCGTTGGGTATTAAGTAGTATGCAACAGGCTATAGATAACACGCAGGCTTTTGTGAGTGTGCAAGATCTGATCTATGTGCAGCCGTTTTTGTTTTTACTTTGTGCTGCGGTTTTGCCGATTGGGTTTAAACTTTTTAAAAACAACCAAGAGCCTTCCGTTAGTGTAAGTACTTTTTTGTGCGCGCCTTGGGTTTTAGCTATGGGAGTTTTTATGTGCGCCCTGTGGCCGCGGGTTATGGGCGGCAGCGGCGCGAAGGTGTTTTTATTTAGCAAAGCTTTGGTGTTTGATGCTTTTTCTGCCAGTGCATGCGTTACGCTATGCTTAATGCTTTTTATGGCTTTGTTTTTGTGGCGGGATAGTGCAGATTTTAAAGGCCCCCGGTATAGCGAGAGCCTGTTTTTACTTATGGGTGCAGGGCTTGGCATGCTGCAGGTCGCTTGGGCCAATGATTTAATTGTGATGTTTATAGGCATTGAGCTTATGTCTTTGTGCCTTTATATGCTAATGGCCGTGGGCCATGGACGCGCAGCTACACCAGAGGCGTTTAAGTATTTTGTTTTAGGCAGTGTGGCATCGGCGATTTTTTTGTATGGCTTGAGTTTTGTGCATGGGGTTTTGGGCACAACGCTGCTTAGTGAGCTCTCGGATGGGGCCTTGTGGAGTATGTTGAATTACAGCCGTCTTGTGCTTGTGGGTGTGCTGCTTATGGGGGTGGGTTTGGCGTTTAAGGTGGGTTTGGTGCCTTTTGCGTCTTGGGTGCCTGATGTGTATCAGGGGGCACCCACGCCGCTAACGGCTTTTATGTCTGCAGGTGTTAAGCTAGTGGTTTTTGTAGCTTTTTTAAGACTTATTTTAACCGGGGTACTGAGCCATGAAAAAGCGCATGTACTGGTTTCTATGCTGCAGTGGGTGGCGGTGCTTAGCATTTTGGGCGGCAATATTATGGCATGCTTGCAGCAGTCGCTTAAAAGGGTGCTGGCTTACTCGAGCATTGCCCATGCGGGTTATGCTTTAGTGGGTGTGGTGGCAGCAGCGGGCGTTGGTGGTGGCAGTGTTTTTGTGGGTACATCGACCTTGGTGTTTTATGTGTTTGTGTATGCTGTTATGTCGATGGGGGCCTTTGGAGTGGTGGCGTATTTGCAAAATGAGTGGGGGTTTGAGCCTCGGGTTGCAGACTTAAAAGCCTTGGCGTATTCAAAACCTTGGGTAGCAGGAGCTTTTGGTCTGCTGCTGCTAAGTTTAGCAGGCGTGCCGCCGTTGGTGGGTTTTTGGGCTAAGTTTTTGGTACTAACGGCGGCTATGGGGCAGGGAATGTTCTGGTTGGTGTTTTGGGCGATTATAGGCAGTGTGGTGGGGGTTTACTATTATCTGCGTCCTATTGTGTGTATGTATATGTACGAGCAACCTGAGCCCGGTGCACCGGCGCTTGCAGTGTTACGCCATGGTGGCCTTGGCACTTTAGGTGTGCTTTGCGCGGGGGCTTTTTTTGTTGTGGTGTTTGGCGTGGGCGTGCAGATGCTTTACGCCGTGTTAGCACTCTAGTTATGGTTTATTCAATGCATAAAACTTTGACGGGAGAGTGGTCGCTACGGGCCTTTGGCCCTTCGCTACAGGCGCGTAGATCCCTTAGCTGTCTAGCGCGCAAAAATGCTTCAGGCAGGACCACTTGTCCATCTGATGGCCCGCGCCTAGAGGCGCTATCAGCTGGACTGCGTATGGCTGAAGACATTTTTACTGGCGCTTTTATGCTTACGCATATAGGTCGCAAAATTCTCTGTAAGACGCTTGGCACCCTGATGGCCGCCCCGTTGGGGCTATCAGTGTGCCGCCGCTTAACTTCAGAGAATTTTACTAGCACTCTGATGCTTACGCAACTAGCACTCTAAATGGCAAAGAAGCAGCATTGTTTGTATGCGGA
The DNA here is from genome assembly GCA_965116155.1 of Bdellovibrionales bacterium. GTDB lineage: Bacteria > Bdellovibrionota > Bdellovibrionia > Bdellovibrionales > UBA1609. The sequence goes on along the minus strand of OZ220488.1, from coordinate 704,301 downwards.
TACTCCTGTTTTTTATGTAAAGGGTGTCGGCCCGCGCTTGGGTGATAAGCTAAAAAGTCTTGGCTTTCATCAGGTCGAAGATCTGCTGCACCATTACCCAAGGCTGTATATTAGCGTGCACCAAGTGGAGCATTTAAGCCCTGAGCTGTGTGGTAGGGTGGTGTCTTTGTTGGCGCATATTAGGGGGGTGAGCTTTAGGGGCAGAATGACAGTAGTTACTCTAATGGATTCTAACCAAAGCTTTGGGGCTAGGTTTTTTAGGGCGCCTTTTAGGGGGTATTTTAATATGTTCCGCCCTGGGTCGTTGGTGCGTATAGAAGGGGAGCTTATGCAGGCGCAAGGTGGGGGGATGGAGTTTGTGCACCCTGCGATGCATGTGCTGACAAAATCCACTCCCTCTAAGCATGATGTGGGTAAAGTAGAGCTCACGCCTTTATACTCGAGCACAGGAGGGCTAAAGTCCTCTAAGTGGCAAAGTATTATATTGGCAGCCTTAGAAAAACTCGTGCCTCCTAAAGACTATGTACCAGAGTGGCTTTTGCAAAAATACAACCTGCCTCCTTTAGAGCAATGTTTGCATGAACTGCATAAACCTTGCCATACCAAGGCGGAGCAGTATTTAAATTTCAACACCCCAGCACAAAGGCGTATTATTTTTGAGGATTTTTTTTGTCTTGGATTAAAGCATGCTTTAAACAAGCATGAAATCCAAAAACACCGCGCGCCTCAGTTTACAAAAACCAGCGAATTTTTAGAGCGCGCCCAGCGTGCGCTGCCCTTTACTTTGACTACGGCGCAAAAAAGGGTTTTAGGTGAGATTCAAAAAGACCTCGCGCGCTCGCACCCTATGCATCGCTTGGTGCAAGGGGATGTGGGGTGTGGCAAAACGGTGCTGGCGTTTTTAAGTGCTGGGGCTGTATGTGCGTCAAACTACCAAAGTGTTTTAATGGCGCCGACAGAGATTTTGGCTGTACAGCATTGGCAAAACGCTAAAAAGTGGCTAGTGCCGCAGGGTATAGAGGTGGGGTGCATTTTGGGCAAGCACACAAAGGCTCAAAAGGCCGCGATTTTGCAAGATCTGTCTAATGGGAGGGTGCAGTTTTTAATTGGCACCCATGCGGCGCTAGAAGACAGTGTGCAGTTTAAAAACCTGGGCCTTGTTATTGTAGACGAGCAGCATCGTTTTGGAGTGCATCAGCGTTTGCGGCTTAAAAAAGGTGGGGCGCCGCATTTTTTGGTTATGACGGCGACGCCCATACCCCGTACATTAAGCCTTGGGCTGCATGGGGATTTGGATATTAGTGTTGTGGACGAGATCCCTCCTGGTCGCAAAAAAGTCATCACCCGTGTTGCAAGAGAAAAATCTCGCGCCAGTGTGATGGATTTTTTGCTAAAGCAACTGCAAGCGCAAAGGCAGGTGTATGTGGTTTGCCCTTTGGTGGAAGAGAGTGAGCGTGTGGATCTCAAAAATGCCACTACCGAGTACGAGAGGTATAAAAAGCATTTCCCTGAGTTTACTGTGGGGCTGCTGCATGGGCGCATGCCGAGTGATGAAAAGCGCAGCACAGTGGAGGCTTTTGCCAAAAACCAAATTCGTGTTTTGGTTTCAACGACGGTTATAGAGGTGGGGGTGGATGTGCCTAATGCTACGGTTATGCTGATTGAGCATGCGGAGCGTTTTGGCTTGTCGCAGCTGCATCAGATGCGAGGGCGTGTGGGTAGGGGGGTGAGCCAATCTTATTGTGTGCTTATGCTGCGGCATGCTAGTGCTGAGGCCCTGAAGCGTTTAAGTGTTTTAGAAAAGCATGCAAGTGGCTTCGATGTGGCGGAAAAGGATTTAGAAATACGCGGCCCTGGTCAGGTTATGGGTGTTAAGCAGTCTGGGTTTGAGCGGTTCCGCATGGCTAATCTTGTGCGCGATGCAAAGTGGTTATCTAAGGCGCGCGAAGCGGCGGCGGAGCTTGTGCGCCGTGACCCCAACCTTAGCGCCCCAGAACACGCAGCACTAAGGGAGCACCTTTTAAAAACCAGCAAAACAGATTGTTAGATAGGCGCCCCTTTAAAGGGGGCTGGGGAGGCCAGTTGAAAACCAATGTGAAGCTAGCGGGCGCCCCAAAGTGAAAAGGGGAACTAGACAGGAGGGCCAAAGGCCCGCAGCGTCCACACTTTCGTCAAAGCTCCGCACGTTGAGTAAATTTTACAAATTTCCTTTCCTTTCCTTTCCTTTCCTTTCCTTTCCTTTCCTGTACAATAATTTTGATTGTTGTATTAAAACCCCACAACTTTAGGAGAAAGAAAATGAAACACCTACGTTTTGTATGGCTCGTGCTGCTTTTGGCATTAGTTTTAGAGCCAAGTTTTGCTATAAATTTTGGTATTGGTGCCAAAGCAAAAAAAGAACGCCGCGAAAAGGCTTTGATAGATGCAGCATTTTGGGGCAAGGTCGATGCTGTAAAAGCTTTGCTCGCGCACGAAGATATTGATGTCAATGCAAAAAACAAAAAAGGCAACACCGCCTTGATATGGGCAGCATTTGAGGGCAAGGTCGATGTTGTAAAAGCTCTGCTCGCGCACGAAGATATTGATGTCAATGCAAAAAACAAAAACGGCAAGACCGCCTTGATATGGGCAGCAATTTTGGACAAGGTCGATGCTGTAAAAGCTTTGCTCGCGCACGAAGATATTAATGTCAATGCAGAAGACAAAAACGGCAAGACCGCCTTGATATGGGCAGCATATGAGGGCAAGGTTGATGTTGTAAAAGCTCTGCTCGCGCACGAAGATATTAATGTCAATGCAAGAGGCAAAGACAGCAACACCGCCTTGATATGGGCAGCATATAAGGGCGAGGTCGATGTTGTAAAAGCTTTGCTCGCGCACGAAGATATTAATGTCAAGGCAAAAGACGAAGACGGCAACACTGCCTTAGATTATTCAGGGGGCCATGTTAGGAATGGTATAAAGATTAAAAAGCTTTTAAAGCAGTATAAGGCTGATCATTGCAAAAGAATTTTAGAAGGTTGACGCTGGACTACGTTTTAATTGCCTGCGTAAGCTGTATAGGTCGTAAAAACTCTTTAAGGCTTTCGTTTCGCCCCCTTACCCGACACCCCCTACGGAGGCCAAGGGGGCTTCACTTACTACTTAAAGAGTTTTTACTAGCGCTTTAATTGGGCGTAAGCATAAAAGTGTTAGTGAGGTTATCCTGGCCAGAGAGCGTAGCCTGTGGACGCACCCTTAGGTGCGTCAGGCAAGCGGCCTAAGCTAGGATACCCTCACGTGCTGGATAGACGCAGCCTCCTGATAAGTATTCTGCAAGAATGCTTATCGGTTGAGGCAAGAGAAGCTCTGATATTCAAAGTGTTTTTGTGCACTAGACAGCTATCAATGCACTAATAGCGAAGGGTCCCAAAGGGGCACGCAGCGTCCACACTCACTTAAGCAAGTCTGGTCGCCTTGTGCCTAAAAATCGTACAAGGCTACAGGCTCGGCGCCCCCCCCATTTTTCGTCATTTTTGAGCTTTACATTTTGGGCTAGCTATAAGTGCAGTCCCTTGGCAGCGCCCTCATAGAGGGCGTATGCCAAGAGGGCAAACGACAGCCCCAAAGTGAAAAGGTCCACTTTTATGCTTACGCCAGCTGTCTAGCGCGCAAAAACACTTTGCACGCCGCGCTGTGGCTTTACACATGTGCGCATACCATACATAGTATTTTGTGGGTTTGATTTGGCTAAAAAACTACAACCCAATATCGCCCTTGGGTATTAGGGTTGTTTGCAGCGTAGAAAAAAAGGATGTACGAGCAAAGTTATGGTACCAGAAATAAAAGCAAGTTTAAACACGCACTATACCAACACGCATGATCGTTTTTTTCGCAGTTGCTTTAAGGATATGAATTATACGAAGGCGCTTTTAAAGTTTTGGCTACCTAAAGAGGTGCAAGATGTGTTGGATGTTACGGAGCTAGTGAGACAGGACGCCTCTTTGCCTACTATAGGCAAAGAGGCGGATTTATTATTGCGGGGCCAGCTTAAAAACGCCAGGCCAATTTATATTTTGCTAGAACACAAGCATCAGCGTGACCCTAAAAAGACATATAAGCAAATGGCTGATTATGGAGTGGCGATAAAGCATGTTGGTTTAGCTAGCAAGAAGCAATTTGTTATTTTAAACTGCATTTTTTATCATGGTCTGGGCTCCTGGCAAAAAGAGAGCAAGCAAGGTCTTGGTAGTATGATATGCGATGTTGGCCTTGAGAGAATCGAGTGCATTATGCTTAATTTTCACGTTCTTGATCTTGGGTGTTTGGACGTGTCTTTATGGCCTAATAAGGGTGCGTTATATTCTATTTTGTATTCGCTTTTAAAGGTGCAACAGTTTGGTGATATGGCAGGAAAAGACAGGTGTGAATTTTTTAGGCAAATTTTTAGTCATTTGGATGACAATGATAGTACAAACCTGATGCAGCATGTGGTAACTTATGTTTCGAGCGTTTGTGGGATAGACCATGAGGAGGTGATGAGTATGTTAAAGTCAAGTGGCGCGGCAAGCAAGGAGTATCTTGAAACTTGGGAGCAAAATATGGGTAACCCTTGGAAAGAAGCAGGCCGCAAGCAAGGACGCGCTGAGGGCCTAGAGAAAGGCCGTATAGAGGGCCTGAACACAGGCTTAAAGAAAGGCCGTGCCGAGGAGCGTGTGGCAGTGGCGATGAATATGCTTAAAGAGGGGGCTGATGCTGCTTTTGTTATGAAAGTAACAGGCCTTTCTCAAGACGAGATTGCAAAACTAAAAACCTAAGCCCGCGCACTTTTAGGGCATTTTTTAGCTAAAACAAAAAGGCTTAAAAAGGGGCTGTTATGGGGGGAAGAAAAACCATTACGCTACCAAAGTTGATAATCCGTGTTGGCTACATTTTTGCTATTGCCTTTATGGTTATGGTTTTAGTCTCAAGTGCTTTTGGGAGCAGTAAAGAGCTGGCAGGTGTAGTGCGCGAAGCTGCCACGTTTTCAGAACTTGAAGAAAGGGTAAAAACACTACTCTAGTCGTGACTAGTGCAGGTAAGGGGGCGAAACGAAAGCCTTAAAGAGTTTTTACGACCTATACAGCTTACGCAGGCAGTTAAAACGTAGTCCAGCGTCAACCTTCTAAAATTCTTTTGCAATGATCAGCCTTATACTGCTTTAAAAGCTTTTTAATCTTTATACCATTCCTAACATAGCCCCCTGAATGATCTAAGGCAGTGTTGCCGTTTTTGTCTTTTGCATTGACATCAATATCTTCGTGCGCGAGCAAAGCTTTTACAACATCGACCTTGCCCTTATATGCTGCCCATATCAAGGCGGTGTTGCCGCTTTGGTTTTTTGCATTGACATCAATATCTTCGTGCGCGAGCAAAGCTTTTACAACATCGACCTCGCCCTTATATGCTGCCCATATCAAGGCGGTGTTGCCGCTTTGGTTTTTTGCATTGACATCAATATCTTCGTGCGCGAGCAGAGCTTTTACAAAATCAACCTTGCTCTCATGCGCTGCCCATATCAAGGCGGTGTTGCCGTCTTCGTCTTTTGCCTTGACATCAATATCTTCGTGCGCGAGCAAAGCTTTTACAACATCGACCTTGCCCTTATATGCTGCCCATATCAAGGCGGTGTTGCCGTTTTTTTCTTCTGCATTGACATCAATATCTTCGTGCGCGAGCAGAGCTTTTACAAAATCAACCTTGCTCTCACGCGCTGCCCATATCAAGGCGGTGTTGCCGTTTTTTTCTTCTGCATTGACATCAATATCTTCGTGCGCGAGCAGAGCTTTTACAAAATCAACCTTGCTCTCACGCGCTGCCCACATCAAGGCGGTGTTGCCGTTTTTGTCTTCTGCATTGACATAAATATCTTCATGCGCGAGCAAAGCTTTTACAACATCGACCTTGTCCAAAATTGCTGCCCATATCAAGGCGGTCTTGCCGTTTTTGTTTTTTGCATTGACATCAATATCTTCATGCGCGAGCAAAGCTTTTACAACATCGACCTTGCCCCAAAATGCTGCATCTATCAAAGCCTTTTCGCGGCGTTCTTTTTTTGCTTTGGCACCAATACCAAAATTTATAGCAAAACTTGGCTCTAAAACTAATGCCAAAAGCAGCACGAGCCATACAAAACGTAGGTGTTTCATTTTCTTTCTCCTAAAGTTGTGGGTTTTTAATACAACAATCAAAATTATTGTACAGGAAAGGAAAGGAAAGGAAAGGAAAGGAAAGGAAAGGAAAGGAAAGGAAATTTGTAAAATTTACTCAATGCACGGGGCTTTGACGAGAGTGTGGACGCCTTGTGCTTAGAGATCGCACAAGGCTACATGGAATTCCCCAAAATAACTTGACACTTTTTATCGTTCAGCCGAAGCACATTTTATACTCGTATGGGGTTTTGTAATCAAGTGCTGAGTGTTTCCTTTTTCTATTGTACCAAATTTCAATATATTGGAAGGCTAATTGCCTTAAATCCTTCTCATTTTCATATGAGCTGCGATAGAGGCATTCTTTTTTAAAGCTCGCAAACCACGATTCAACAAAAGCGTTATCGTAACAATTGCCTCGTCTGGACATACTCGGGACGATCTTTTGAAGCTGTAAAAAGTGCTGATAAGCGGCGCTCAGGTACTGCGGGCCTCGGTCAGAATGGAAAATAATCTTGGTTTCAGGCTTTTTGATTGTTTTAATAGCTTGTACTAAAGCGCTCAAGGCAAGGCTGGTCTGTTGGCTTTTGCCTAGAGACCAGCCGATGACTTCTCTTGTGCAAAGATCCATAACCACAGCCAAATACATAAAGCCGGTACTTAAAGGTAAATACGTTATATCACCTGCTAGCACCTCGCCGGGCCTTGCAGGAAAGCAGGCCTTTTTTTCCGTTTTAAACACTCTCGGCGCAACAGAACTAAGAGAACTATCAGGGCTCTGATTGTATAGCTGACGCCTCTTTCTTATGCGAGCTAATAGCCTCATTTTATTCATATATTTTGCCACCGTGTTCAGGCTTACCTCATGAGGGGTCCCTTTCAAATCTGCGTAAATTCTAGGCGAACCATACAGACGCTTGCTTTTTAAAAAAGCCGCCCTAATTGCTTCACAAACACCTTGCCTCTTTGAGACTACAGACCTCTTTTGCTTCCAAAGATAATACGCACTCCTACTCACTGAAAAAGCCTGACACAAAAAACTCACAGGCACACGGCCACTCAAAGACTGCATCATCAAGAACCTCTCATCTGATCCCCTAACAAAATGGCCGCACTTTTTTTTAAAACCGCATTCACCTCTCTTAAATAACCATTTTCCTTTTTAATGCGCTTGTTTTCCTTTTCCAGAGCCTCATAAGACCGCTTCTGAGCCCCCCGATCTCGTACAGGCTTAAGACTAGTAGCCTTTTTCCCAGAAACCCTAAGCCACCTCCTCCACGACACCAAAGTAGAACTCGGAATACCCAAATCCTTAGCCGCATTCATCGTACCCATCTGAGATGATAAATCCACCGCATTACGCTTAAACTCATCAGAATACTGCTTCCTAACAATCGCCATCTAAACCTCCTCCTAACCTCACCTACACCTTCGCTCAAGCGATAAAAAGTGTCCATGAAATTTGGGGAAGTCCATTATCCCAGAATTTTGGGCTAGCACTCTAACCTTGCTTTAGTTTTTCGCTGGCAGTGCGTTCGAGTACAGACCAGGCGGCGGCTTCTATGGCATGGGCATCCAAGCCATGGTAACGGTACACCTCGTGCGCGCGGCCACATACCGAGTGCCGCCGTACCGCCAAAGCCACCTGCTTCACTCCCAAAATAGAACCCACATTATCTAGCAGGCCCGGCTCTCCATCATGCACACTCACAACAGGCACGCGGCCACCCACAACGCTTTGAGCCTCAGCCCAACTTTGCGACTTACCGCGCACAGCATGCCAATCCCCGGTTAGTCCCAAGTTTTGGCAAAGATGCGCGTAGTTTGTTTTTGCTCCCAAGTTGCCACACAGCAAACTAGGGCTCGTTACGACCAGCACATTGGCGTAGACCCCTTTTTTAAACAAAGCCTTAGAGGCCTTTAAAGCCTCAGTGCATAAGGCCCCCATAGCTAAAATATGCACCACATTTTCGCCCGGCCTATAGTGCGCATAGCCGGCAAAGCACCGCAAAAAATACCCCCCTTTCAAAACATGCTGGCGCACATTTTGCAAAATCTGTGCTTGAGGCTTAGGCTCTACCTGCGATTCGTCTACACCCTCTTGGGTGCCTCCTTCTCCCTTAAGAGCCAAAAGGGCGGGCGGGTTTTTTTTATAAACTTTTTGCTGCTTTAAAAAAGTCAAAAACTCTTTTTGGTCTGCGCCCTGTGTGGTGGCGCGTAAAAGCACCCCCGAGCGCTCTTGATCTTGCCCACTTAGTAGTAGCCGTATGCTTTCGCATAAAATCCAATCTAGCTCTTGGCAATAAAAAGGCTCCCACACAATTTGGTTAGGAATCTGCAAATCACTCTTCCAACAGTGCTGCGCACCTTCAGCAGATAAGCTCACCCCACTCGGTGTACCCACTAAAATAAAACTCGACCCCCAATACAAATTGTAAAAGTACTGGTCCAAGGCGCGCTTAATAAAAAAATCATACACCGTCATAACGGGCAGCAACGCCGCGCCCAAGTGACGGCGCATTTGGCCAAAAGCTCCCAAACAACTGGTCGAGTTGGCTTCGGTGATGTCAAACCTCAAAAAACGGCGCTTATTGCTTTGGCTTGCTAAGAGGTTGGGGTTTTTAGGATCCATAACACCGAGCTCTTTGTAAAAATCCCTTTCGCTTTCAGGCCCCAAAACCCTCGCATCCATTGCCATGCTTAAGTTGGTACTGGTGCCCACGTCAGGAGCCATAACGCAAAGGTTGCGCTGCCAAGCCTGCTCATTATTAGAGTCTGCCAAGCGCGCCAACTTGCCTATACATTGCCCCAGCATCCACTGGGTATGCGGATAAACGGCAAACTTTAAAGGTATGCCCAAGCTTGTAAGCTCTAAAGGGGGCGTGGTTTTTTTAAGGTTTTGTTGCCGCAGTTTGTTTTGCTCGCGAAAATCCTTTAACAAGTGCGCGCCTCGGGCTTTTAAAAACTGCCCCTCAGGACTGGTCCAGGGCATGCGTACAAAAGGAGGGGCGTTTTTTTTAAAACCTGCCGCAACCTTAAGACGCGCGATTTCCGCCGCCTTAGGCAACATAGAGTGGTTGCCGGACGCTGCTTTCATATCTAAGCCCCACCCCTTAAGAGTATGGGCTATAACGCAAGAAGGCTTGCCAAGTTTTTTATTGCGCAAATTTAAAAACGCCTGGTTTAGCGTTTTAATATCATGCCCCGCAAAATCTAACAGCAGCTCTTTTACCTGCTCGGCACTATGAGCTTTTACAAAGGGCTCCAAAGCTTTTTCACGCGGGAACCAGTGCTTTTTTAAATAGGAGGTTATTTTTTTTGGTTCAGCATTAAGCAATACCTGTAGCTCGTAATCCGGCAAAGCTTCAAGCCAATTTTTAAACCCTGCGCCTCCTTTTGATGCGAAAGCCTTTTTGCGCAAAGGGCCATGCTGCAGATCCACCACATGCCAACCATTAGCCTGCATGGTTTGTGCAATACGCACACTGTCACGCACACTTGCGCCAGGCGTGCGGTGTCCATCTAAAGACTGCCGGTTGTAATCTACAATCCAAGTTAGCTCTCCTAAGCCTCGCTCGGCTAAGTCAGGCGCCGCCTCTAACAGACTGCCCTCACGAAACTCGGCATCCCCCAACACACACCAAAAATGGCCCCCGGGCACCTTGTAACCCTGGGCCTTGGCAAACCTATAAGCCAAGGCCAAATAACCCGCCGCAACAGCTGGTATGCCTACCGTGCCAGAAGGTAAAAAATTAAAATGATCCGCGTCATAGTGTGAGTGGTAAGATTGAAACACCTCCCCCAACTCGCCATAGGCCCTTAGCCCGCCCATGGCCTTTTGTTGCACCTCTTCTGGCAAAGGGTTTAGGTTTTTGTCTAACAACAAAGACAGCATATAATTTAAGCTATGGTCCATGGGCGAAGCATGGGGCTTGTTAGCTACAATGTCGTGGCCGGATTTTACAAATAGATGCAAGGCCGCCATAATGTGCAGCGCGCTGCTAGAGGCCGAAGCATGCCCCCCCACCTTGGGCTCGCCTTTGTCTAAGGGGCGAGCATTGGCTGTAAAAATCATCTGCTGCGCATAGTAATGCGCACACGCAATCAAGCGATTAAGGGCATCCTGAGACAGCTTCACGCGCGGTTGCCTCTAGCGTTTGTGTTTTTTGTTTACGGCCTTAATGACATCGCTTGTAATGTTGGTAGAGCGTGCACCATAGAGCAAAGCCTTTTTGCCTATAATAAAGTCATAGTTTTGCTTTTTGGCGACTTCGGCCATGACTTTTTCAATTTTGTCTAACAAAGGCTTTTGCAGGTCGGCGTGCTTTTTTTCGAAAGTTAAAAGCCTTTGCTGCTGCGCCTCACGCACCTCGATCAAACGCAACTGCAGGGCTTCTTGTTTTTTTCGCCGCTCTTCTTCTGACATAACGAGCTTGCGTTTTTCAAAGTTGTCGAACTCTTTTTTAAGCTTATCTTCTTCGGATTTGTTTTTTTTAAAAAAGGCCTTCCTGTCGGCCTCCATGCGTTTCATAAAATGGCTGCCGATTTTAGTTTTTTTCATCACCTCGTCGGTATCCACCCATCCCATAGAAACCGCCTGCTTAGTGTCAGCGGCCTTAGCTACGCTCCAAGCACCGGGTAAAGTCATCAGCAAACACAAAACAGCAGCAGTAGCAGCAGAATTTTTAATTAACATTTTAGCCCCTTTAGTAGTATTTCAGGTAGTATTTCAGGCCAGCCACACGCTGGCACAATCTCTCCGCACTCGAACCCATCCTATTACATGTGCTTTATAAGGAGCAAGGGGCTTTGACGGAAGTGTGGTCGCCTTGGGCTTAGAGTAAAATCAAGAGAATTAAACTTGCTTAAGTGAGCGTGGACGCTTCGTGCCCCTGTGGGGCCCTTCGCTACCATCGCAGCCGCACCCTTTCAGGGTGCTGCTCTCGCCTCGAGCGCTTAGTCCCAGAATTTTGGGCTAGCGCTCTAAATTGCTTTAAAAAACCTCTCCTATATAAAAGTGCGTCTGGGCGCCTCGGGCAGTAGAGTCAAACAAGGGCCACCCCACTGAAAAATGCAAAAGCCCCAAAGGCGTGCGCCACCGCACTCCTACGCCTCCATTGTAGCGCAGGTTTTTAAAGCTTTCGGCAAAACTGTCCCGAGCTTGACCCATATCAAAAAATACCAACCCCGTAAAAGCACCGCTCTCAATCAAAGGCCTCTCGAGCTCCCAATTGCCCAGCACCTGCGTCAAACCTCCATAAACCCTTTGCACCCCCACTGCCCCTCCGCGACTAGGCGGACAAGCCGGGTCAGGCTCCACGCCTTCGCCCCAAGTTTGCCTGTAAGCACAGCGCATGGTGCCTACACTAAACCAGTCGTAGCCCCGCAAACTGGTAGGCCCTCCCAGGTGGTACCTTTGGTTAAACGGCGCCACCTGTCCATTTAATCCACGAAGCCAAGATGCCCGCAAGCGGTTGCGCAGTACTAGCTTCCAAAACAAAGGCTTATACCACCTGAGGCTCATATCCACACTGGTATACTTAAGGGGCCCGCCCAAGCCAGCGTAGCGCGTGCCTAAATGCGCCGCCCAGCCCTTGGTGGGTAACAGCGCGTCGTTTAAGCGGGTGTAATCTAAACTGGCACTTAAAATGTTGGCCCGGCCTTCTATGCTTTCATAAGGGTAAAAGGCCTTGCCAGTAGCATCGAACTCTTCCTCTAAGTCCTTTGAAAGCTCAATAGCGGTGTGCTCCACTGTATAGCCCACAAGCGCGCGCAAATAAGGCCCCAAGGGGTAACCCACCCTAAAACCTCCTCCCCATTGCACCTCGTCATAATCCGCCAAACGCTGCTTGCGTCTATAAGCCTCAAAGCCATAAGACCACTTCAAGTCTTTCCAGCTGGGCTCGTAAAAGTTCACGCTCCACAAGCTTTGGTCTTTACCAAAGTTTGCTGATAGTTCTAAAAATTGCCCTTTGCCTAGAAAATTCCGCTGGTTTAAAGACCCATTCAAGCTAAAACCTGCAAATCCGCTATAGCCCAAACCAACAGTTCCACTGCCTGTAGAGCGCTCCTTCACTTTAAACTCTAAGTTTACGCCAGTAGGGTCGCCCGGCACCGGTAAGCGGTTAAGCGTGACCTCTTCAAAAAACCCCAAGCTCCTGATGCTGGCTAAAGACTGCTGGGTTAAAGTTTCGTTATATAGGCTGCCCTCTGGCACCTTGATCTCGCGGCGTATTACGTTGTCGCGGGTTTTGTCGTTACCGCTAATAAGTACGCGCCTGACAAAAACCTTATCCCCTCGCTCAAACTCAAAACGCACCTCCACTTGCTTAAGGCGCTCATTAATGCGGGTTTGGGGGATCACATTTACAAAAGCGTGTCCCTTGTCTCCGTATTTGGCTTCGAGCCTTTTGATTTCTTCTTGAAACAACGAGTAACTAAACACATCCCCCGTTTCGACCAAAGCTCCCTCGCGCAAATCAGAAGGTGCAAATAACGCATCACTGGCATAGCTCATATTGCCCACCTCGTACTGCTCGCCCTCGGTGATGTGCACACTGATATGCACCTGACTCTTGTCAGGCGTAATAAACACCTGAGGCTCGCGCACCTGGGCGTTCAAATAGCCCTCTTCCATATACAAAAACTTCAAACGCTCGTGGTCTTGAGCCAAAACCTCAGGGTCATACAAGCCGGACTGTGACAAAAAACTCAGCGCTCCGCGCTTTTTAGTGGCCATAAATTTTGTAAACAGCTTTGATGGAAGGTTTTTGTTGCCAAAAAACTCCAACCTCTCCACATAGGCGCGCTTGCCTTCTTTTATATAAAACACCAACCTAAAACTACTGGGTGTTTTTTTGACAGGCACCAAGCTATGGCGCACACTGGCAAGCAAAAAGCCTTTTTTAATATAGGCTTGTTTGATTTTTTGGCGGGCGTTTTTGATGCGCGCACTGTCGACTTTGTCTAGGCCTTCGAGCTCTGCTTTTTCTATCAAGTCTTTATGCTTGATTTTATAGTTGCCTTTGAAAACAATCTTTGTAATGGCGTTTCGGGAACTAAGCTCATATACAAGCACGCCTTTACGAAACCGCACCTGAATGTTGCTAAAAAAACCCGTTGCAAACAAAGCCGTCACATCTTCACGCACCACTTTAGGGCTGTAAGCTTGGCCGGCTGCGCTTTTTATGTGCCCCCGCAAAAACTCTGGCCCCAAATCACCTGTTGCACCGCGAAACTCTATGCGGCGCAGCACTTCGGCAGCCTGGGTGCCTTTTATGGGCAAAAGGCAAAAAAGGGTGCAAAAAAGCAAAAGCCCCACTTGTAGTGTGCGCTTGTGCGGGTGCGCCCGGCCGAGTTGCTCCACAGGGATGGGTTTTTGTGTTTCCATAATAGAGACCACTTTACTTGCACCTTGCTTCAAAAGCTAGGCCTCGTAGGTAAAGTAAGTCTGGGCGCCTTGGGCTAGCGCTTTAAGTTGGTGGCTACTTAACGTGCGGAGCTTTGATGGGAGTATCGCGGCCTTGGGCCTAAAGTGCGTAAGCATAGAAGTGGCCCCTTGAAATTTTGGGCGGATAGCGAAGCCACCTGCTCCCCTTTGCGGGGATTGCAGGTGGCAAGCGAAAAGCCCCAGGATTTCAAGGGAGAACTGGATAGCTTGCATTATCGCCCAAGTCCGCAGGGTCATAGATGCTGTATAGGCCGCCCCATGCTCTGTGGGACGCTTGTCTCCAGCGTGTTCGCCCCTTTAAAAAGGGGCTACACTGGAGACTGCGCTTTATCCAGCACGTGAGGGCACCCTGGCATGGACCGCTTGCCTTGTGCACCTGAAGGTGCACAATCGGCGGCGCTCTCCGGCCATGGCACCCTCACTAACACTTTTATGCTTACGCGCTTTGCCCAGAGCATGTGGCTAGCGCTTTAAGGGGGGGGTAGTATGCGGGCTTATTTGGGGCTTTTGAGTGAAATTTTGCACACGGGCGAAAAACGCCAAGACCGCACCGGTGTGGGCACGTATGGGCTTTTTGGTAAGCAGCTGCGATTAAGCTTAAAAGGAGGCGTTTGGCCGTGCCTAACTACAAAAAAGGTGCATGTGCCATCGGTGGTGCATGAGCTGTTGTGGTTTTTGTCGGGCGACACCAATGTGCAGTATTTACAAAAAAACGGCGTGCGCATTTGGAACGCATGGGCCGACCCCAAAACGGGAGATCTAGGGCCCATTTACGGGGCGCAGTGGAGGCGTTGGTCTTGCGATAACGGCAAAACGATAGATCAAATATCCCAGCTGATTGAGGGGCTAAAAAAAGACCCCTTCTCTAGGCGCCACTTGGTGGTGGCTTATAACCCGGGTCAGGTGGACCAAATGGCTTTGCCTCCGTGCCATGCGTTTTTTCAGTTTTATGTTAGCCGCGGCGCAGGCAAGGGGCCGCTAGAGCTTTCGTGCCAGTTGTATCAGCGCAGTGCAGACATTTTTTTAGGCGTGCCTTTTAATATTGCCAGCTACACCTTGCTGACCCATATGGTGGCCCATGTGTGTGGCTTTGTGCCCAAAGAGTTTGTGCACAGTTTTGGGGATGTGCACTTGTATCTTAATCATATAGAGCAGGCCCGCACGCAACTGCAGCGCAAGCCTGGCGCGTTGCCTAGGCTGTGGCTGAGCCCGGATGTAAAAAATATTTTGGATTTTAAATACCAGGACATTAAAGTGCTGGATTACCGTCACCAGGCCTCTATACCAGCTCCTGTGGCGGTGTAATTGGACTCGGGTCTAGTGCTTGCCTGGGGGTGTGGGCAATTGGCTTAAAGTTTCGCCCTTTTCGTGGGTTTTAGGGTTAGAATAATAGCGTGAGTGGTGGCAGTAATACTTTTGTGTGTTTGAGCTTGGTGGGGGAGCGTAACAAGTGCTTGCGCAGTTTTTACGACCTCAACTTTGAGGCTATTGAAAACTTTAAAATGAAAAAATTTGTAAACGTGCGTGAGTTTTTTGAAAAGCGCCAAAAGCTGATCCAAAATATTCAAAGGCTAGACAAAAAAATATACGAGCAAAAGCCGCCAGTGCCGCCTCCTACGCCGGAGCAGTCTGAGGCTATGAGCCAATTGCTGAAAGAAAAAAACAAGCTCGTTGCTAATATTTTGTGGCAAGATCTCGAAATACTCACCTGCATTGAAGAGCAAAAACTAGCTGCGTAAGCATCAGAGTGCTAGCGCTCTAATTTGGGTTTAAATACGGTAACAATTGCGAGCTTTTGACGACAATTTCTCCGCTGCAGCCGTTATCAGGACAAGTAAATTGTTGCATGCAGCCTTCGTCAGAGTTGTATGAAAAATCTTTGTCTCCACCAGTCAGTATGCCAACCACCTCGTGGGTTTTAGCACTAAATACAGGCGAGCCCGAGTTGGCTCTAAAGCTATCGATATTGGCTTTGAAAAAGCTCTTTCTCGTACTGCGCACTTTGGCGTTGTCGCTAAGTTTCATAGGCAAGCCCGAAGGATGGCCTACTATATACAGCTCTTCTCTTACTTTGATAGAGTCATTAGGCCTTAGCGCGAGCGAGGGGCGGTCTTTAATGACACGGTCCACCTGTATCAGAGCATAGTCTTGGTCATGGCCTCGATCAAGCGCTAATACTCTTTCGCATGAGTAGACATTGTCGTAAGCAAAACGGTTCGAAGCGCCCCCTGATTTTTTTGTAACTTTGTAATCAAATACAAAATTAATATGAGAGCATCCACCAAACATCTCAGAGTCTATAGGCACGCAGTGGGCTGCTGTGGCCATGGTTTTCGGCCCAACTTTAAAAGCCGTGCAGTAACCTAGGAACTTTTGGCTGTAAAACCGGGTGTTAGGGCACAGATTAAAAGCCGGGCCGTACTCAAAACTAATACCTATCATGTCGCCGTGGTTTTGGTTGTCAGGTATCATATCGCGCCCCTCTATCATAAGGGCCACGCCGCTCGTGTTTTTGATGTGTTTTTTCTTTTTTAGCTCGTAAAAATCCATGCGGTCATCGGTGCCGTAAATAGTCATGGGGCTCCAGGCTTGCGCTGCTGAGGCCATGGCAAAACCCAGAGCAAGTAAAAGCACCCGAAAAAATAAAAACATCCGCTTTAGCATCTAGAGAAAAATTCGGCTTAGAGCCTTTAGGAGCTGAACCTTGGTGCTGAACCTTGGTACTAAGGTCTAGGAACCGAAGCTAATAATACGGTGCTTGCGCTGCATAACGAGACAGTATAAACAGCTAATAGTCTATGTATGCGCCCTTGAAGCAGTCTGTTTTGAAATCCCCATTAGGCCTTGCAAAGGGCCTTTTGAAAGGGGTGTCTTATAAGCAGTCACAGTGCGCAGGGCTTAAAGTGTGCACTGAACACCATGCAGGTGAGCCGAGCACTTGCCTGGGGGTTTATGTGCGCGTTGGCTCTTGCTTTGACCCTCCTGGCAAGGGGGGGATGGGGCATTTTTTGGAGCATATGCTTTTTAAAGGTGCCGGGCCGTATTCTGCTTATGATCTTGTGGCCAAGGTCGAGGCTCAAGGAGGGGAGATTAACGCTTTTACAGATAAAGAGCACACCGGATTTTATGTGCATATGTTAAACACAGACATAGCCGTAGGAGTGGATGTGCTGCTTTCTATGGTGTTTGATGCAAGGCTTAGTAAGTTAGATATCGAGCAAGAGCGTAAGGTGGTGCTGCAGGAGATTGCCTCTAATAATGAGAGCTTTGACGAGCTGATTTTTGATATGGGGGTAAAAAAATACTGCTCCAAAAGCCCTTTGGGCAAAGATGTTTTAGGCAGCAAGGCCTCAGTTACAAATATTAGTATCAGCGACATAAAAGCTTTTTATAAAAAACACTACGTGCCACAAAATATGGTTCTTTGCGCTGTGGGAGGCTTGAGGCACAAAAGGCTGCTGTCTTTAGTGCGCAAAAAACGCAAACTCATTGTACAAAAAAGCGCCCCTAAGTTTAGATTTAAAAAACTAAACCCCGTTACAACTAGTGCTTTTGTAAAAGCTGTGGCAAAACCTGCCACTCAGTCCCATGCGTTGTTTATGTGGCAAGGGCCGGGTTTGATTTTTAACAAAAAAGACATCCACAAAATGGCCTGTGTGCAACTGCTTAACACTCTGCTAGGTGGTGGTATGACATCGGTTTTGTATCAAAGTATTAGAGAGCAAAAAGGTTTAGCTTATAGCATTTATAGCGACGTGCTTAGTTTTTCGTCCCAAGGTATGTGGTTTGTGTATGCAGACTTTTCTGCCCCAAGGCTTAAAGAGCTTTGTGAGGGAGTTGTGGGCGAGGTAGAAAAACTAAAAACCCACATCAACACACAAAGTTGCCAATTTTATAAAAAACAGCTCATTAAAAGTTTTAGTATAAATTTTAAAAACTGGGAAGAGCGCGCAAGCTACCTGGGCGCAAGCCAGCTTTTTAGAGGGCGCCATATTGCAACCCAAGAGCACCTAGAGGCTCTTATTGGAGTGGAAGAGTCCGATCTAAGGCAGGTGGCAAGGGAGTATCTATCTAAGCTTAAAGGCTTGCTTATTGTAGGAAAGCAACATAAAAACGCAAGCGTGTGCTTGAGCAAAATAAAGCCTCACCTTTGCCGCACAATGGATTTTTGAGTGTTTATTGTTCAAATATTTTTTTATGTCTTTATTGGCCTACATATTTGCATGGCTATTTGCATGGCAGCTAGCGATACCTCTAATCAAAAAGGGACCAAAGGATCTGTAGCGGATACACTAAAGCAGGATGGCGCGCGGAGCAAGCTTCCGTCTATTGATGTGGAAGTTTTTGGCACTGTTCTTGGCGCGAGCAAAAGCTCTACCGATGTTTTTTCGCCCATGATGAGCAATATGCAGTACCGTCAACCTGTAGCTAAGGGGTTAAGTGTTGAAACCATGTTCCGTGTGCACAGTTTTTGGGAGCACTATGACAACAGGTGGCAGGGATTTGATTCTGGGAACTTAATTTTTAGAGCCTTTGTAGATTGGGAAAAGCCCTTGGATAGTGGCAAGAAATTTGTTGTGCGCTTAGGCAAGCAAGACTTCCCCTTGGGTGAAGGCGGTACGGTGACAATGTTTTTACCCACGCCTTATTTTGTATCGCAGTATGAGTTTGGAGCTTTGGGAGTGAGAGCGGATATAGGGGATTTTGTTCCTGGCGTAGATAATGTGGAGCTGGCTTTGTTAGAATCTGCCGAAGGGGGATTCTATAGTGCACGCACAGGCTTTGATGCTGATTGGAGCCCTAAGGGAGGGGCGGCGGTGTTTGTTTTAGTCAACAAAAAAATAAAAGAGAGTGTGGATTTTGGGGGATCCTTTTTGCACAAGCCTAATCAGCATTTGGCAAGCGCGAGAGCGCGAGGCTATAGCTGGGAGTCGAGAGGGGAGCAGTTAGCCGAGCGGCGTTTTAAGTTGCATGGAAGTTTGCAGATGCGTGAGTTGCTAAGAATTTTTTCGGAGGTAGTGTATCAGGAGAATGCTCCTTCTTATGTTTTAAAAGGCTCTCAATGGGGTGGAATGTTAGGCTTTGCTTTGACTCCACATAAGAAGGTATTTTTGGGTGGGGAGGCCACTTTTTTTGACCAGGCTTATAAGGCACAGGCCCTTAGCTTAAGGTTTATGCCCCAGCCGCATTTTTTGTTAATGGGAGAGATGCATTATTTGAGTTTTTCTGAAAGCAACATAAGAGCGAGCCTAGCCCGCAATCCACGGGCTCCGTTTCAGAATGACGTGCGTTTTTCTCTTAGTGTGGGTTTGCGTTTGGGCTCGTCTTGGAAAAAAAGTTTTCAAGGTGTTTTTAATAGATATTTAAAATAGAAACTGCAAACAAAGGCCTGCCCGACATGCCCTACCCTGTTCAACCCCCAAAAGTGGTGGTCAAAAAGTTTGGCGGCACGAGTGTGGGTAGCTTAGACCACATGCACCGAGTGGCTAAGCGTGTTTATAATGACAGCCAGCTGCCTGGGGCTCCAAGGCCTATTGTAGTGGTGTCGGCTCAGGCGGGTGAAACAGACCGTCTTTTGTCTCTCGGTGCGGCTGTTAACAGCGCTCATAAGGGCCGGGCCTATGATATGCTTTTGGCCACAGGTGAGCAGGTGTCGGTTGCATTGCTTGCCATGGCCTTTGAGCGCCTGGGTGTTAGGGCGGTGCCGCTTTTGGCTTATCAGCTGGGCATACGCACCGATGGGCAAAGTGCCAGGGCTAGAATCAAATCCATAGACACTTCAAAAATTTGGGTCGCGCTAGATCAAGGCGCTGTGCCTGTGGTGGCGGGTTTTCAAGGTGTGAGCGGCGAGGGCGATTTGACCACCTTGGGGCGCGGAGGTTCCGATACTACGGCGGTGGCTTTAAGTGTGGCCCTAGGTGCTGAGCTTTGCGAAATTTACACAGATGTCGCAGCGGTTTACACCAGCAACCCCAGCGTGGTGCCTTTGGCAAGGCCAATAAAAAAAATCGGCATGAGCGAGATGATGGAGATGGCCTTTTTGGGTTCGAGGGTTTTACATTATAGGTGTGTAGAGGTTGCTGCTAAATATGGGGTTAACATTCATTTAAGATCTACTTTTACAAAGGAGCCTGGCACTTTGGTTATGGCAGATAAAGGGCTAATTGAGAGCCCAGTAATAACGGCTATTAGTTTTGAAGAGTACACGCACATTATTAAGCTGCATCCTTTGCCCTTAGGGGTAGAGGTGCTGGCGGATCTGTTTGCAGCTCTGGCTGAGCAGTCTTTGGTGGTGGATATCATCACCCAAACGCACACTCCCCAGGGCCAGAGGCTGGCGTTTTCTGTGGAGGCTACTGACTCAGCCCAAGTGCAGCAAGTGGTGGAGTCTTTTGTAAAGCCGCCCACCCAAGTGGAGTTGGTTCAGGACGTGGCTAAGCTTTCGGCAGTGGGTATGGGTATGAAGCACCACGCTGGGGTAGCGGCGCGTTTTTTTCAAATTTTGAAACAAGAGTCAGTAGACGTGCATTTGGTGACGACATCTGACATTAAAATCAGCGTCGTGATGGATCGCAAGTGTTTAAAGCAAGCGGCACGGGCTCTGCACAGAGAATTTATCGAGCAACAACTCCCTTTACCAAAGCGTTAAAATTTTTTGCCGTGTTTGTACTGGATCAACAAGAGCGCTTAGTTTTAAAAAACTCCAAAGGCTCGCGCCCACTGGAGGCGTTTATGCACCCAGAGGTGCCGACTTACTTGTACGATCTAGAGGCTATGGCAGAAAGGGCGCGCTTGTTTCAGTCTCATTTGCCACCCCGTAGCGATGTGCACTACGCGGTTAAGGCTAATAGTAACAGAGAGGTTTTGCAGACTTTGCAGGGCGCGGGTATGGGGGCCGATGTTGTGTCCGTTGGTGAGCTGGAGCGGGCACTGGAGTGCGGCTTTGCTCCCCAGCAGACGGTGTTTTCGGGTGTGGGCAAAAGTGCGCGCGAGCTTAGGGAATCTATGCGCTTGGGGGTAGGCCAGATCAATGTAGAATCCGTGCCAGAGCTATTGCGTTTGGTAGATTTGGCTAAAGCTTTGAGGCTGCCTCAGCCGCAAAAGGTAGGGCTTCGTATCAACCCTGATGTGAGTGCCAAAACTCATCCGCATATTAGTACGGGCTTTAGGGAGCACAAATTTGGTGTAGATAAAAAACAACTGCCAGAAGTGCTAGACATTTTAAAGCAGCAGTCATCGTTAGTGCGTTTTTATGGAATCAGTGCGCATATTGGATCGCAGATACTCGATATGGAGCCTTTTGTAGAAAGCTGCCTTAAGTCGCAAGGTGTATTTAAAGAGTGTGTTGCAAGGGGCTTTGATTTAAAAGTTTTAAACCTGGGTGGAGGCTTGGGTATGGATTACTCAAGTGGCTTGGGAGACGAGGAGCGCATTGCGAGTTTTGGCAGTTGTTTAACAAAGGCTTGCAAAGCTTTTGGCTCTAGGGTGGCATTTGAGCCCGGTCGCATAATAGTGGGGCGCTTTGGTGTACTGCTTGCGCGGGTGGAGTATATTAAACGCACACCGCACAAAAACTTTGCTATTTTAAATACGGGCATGCACCACTTTTTGCGCCCAGCCCTTTATGGGGCTCAGCATAGGATCTTTGCTATAAAAAAGCCCTCCGCAGCAAAAGCCAGCACAACTCCTAACGTTACAAAAGAGGTCTACGATGTGGTGGGGCCCATTTGTGAGTCGAGTGATGTATTGGCAAGAGGCGTGGCCTTGCCAGTGTTGCAAGATGGGGATACCTTGGTAATAGCGGACTGTGGGGCCTATGCTTACGTTATGGCTAGTCGCTATAATTTGCACCCCTTGCCTAAAGAGCGTGCGGTTTAAACAAGGGGCGCATGCAACAGCAACTGTCCAAAACTAATGATAACAACAACTAAAAATAATTTTCCGTTTTTAAGTTAAGGGGGGCAAATGTTTAAAAATACAAACACGTATATAGTAGGTTTAGTGTTAGGGGCGTTGGCCTTGGTGGCTTGTGCTACTCCCCAGCATGTTGCGCAGGTGCCAGAAAAGCGTCTTACAGTGGGTTCTGTGCAGGCTCATATAAAGCCAGGCCTGTCGGGTGCTAAGGTTATGGAGGCCTTGGGCTCGCCTAATATTGTTTCTACTGATGATCAGGGCTTAGAGGTATGGACTTATGACAAAATCAGCTCTTCCCATGTGCAGCGCTCCTCTTCTGCGGGGGGTTTTTTCTTTTTAGTAGGCGGTGGCTCGAGTACGGCGTCGCAAGAAAGCTCGCAGCGCACTTTGACGGTGATTATTTATTTTGATGCTCAAAAAAAGGTGCGCAACGTTTCGTACCATAGCACGAGGTTCTAGTGGTGTTAAGGCTTGCATTGAGCCTTATGCTAGCGTGTGCGGGGGCGGCTTGTGTTACGGCCCCGCAGCATGTGCAGCGCTTTATGTTGAGCGCTGATACAAGCAAACTAAGGGCAATTCAGACCCGTGTGTTTAAAAATTCGGATCCCCAAATGCTGTTTAATGTAGCAAGGGAGGCCTTGTTGGACGAGGGGTATATTTTGTCAGAGAATCTGTTTTTACACACTCAGCCCTTTGGGGTTGCGATTGGTTCTAAAGAAGTCACTGCCGTGCATGCGCCACAAGCAGCAGGGGCGGTAGCGGTGAGTGTTTTAATGACGGTGCTCTCCGGGCGAGCCACCGTGCAGCATTTTGATAAAGAGCAAAGCATTAAAGTGAACCTATTTGTGTACAAGCACCCTGTACTTAAGGGGGCCCATTTGGCGCGCTTGGCGGCATACCGCATAGTGGTTAACACTGCGGGTGATATTACAAAGCTGGAGCACATTTTAACGCCCCAAATATACCAGAGCTTTTTTGCGTCTATTTCTAAGTCGCAGTTTTTAACCGCGCATCCTTATGTTTTGGACCAGAGGTAATACGATGTGGCAAAGGATTTTATTGTTGTGGTTTTGTGTGCTGGGTGTTGGGAGCTTTTTGACAGGCTGTGTCGCTGGCTGTGTTCATACACAAAAATACGCCCTCAACCCAGAGAGCCAGTTAAAGCTGCGTACGCAGCAGTCTAAGGTGTTCCGTGCGGCAAGCTTAAGGGCGGTTATGTATGCGGCGTACGAGCTGGTATTAGAGCGCGGCTATGTTTTAACCCAGCAGAGTGCAGACAGTCTTTCAGCCCAAAGGGGGCGCGCAAGCTTGAGTGTTATTATAACACCAGCCGCGGTTGGGGGTGGGCGGTTTAAGGTGCGGGTAGTGGTACGGCAAGGACTTAAAATGCTACAAGACCCCAAATGGTACCAGGGCTTTTTTGTGCGCTTGGAGCAAAAGTTATTCAGCAACAAGCGGGGTGTATAAATGCTGCGTGGGGCGCTCTGTTTAGGGGTTTGGTTTTTAACGGCTTGTGCCACGGCTCCTCAAAAAACCTACGTATTTAGTAAAAACTTCCCTAACCAAAGCAAGCACCAAGTTGCTCAAGCCCTGGCCCTAAGAAGCCTAGATTTGGGCTTTGTTTTTGATAATCTGGATCCTCAAGCCCCTATGCGGGCCACAATGTTTACACCCCAAATGCAAATTTACGAGCTATTAATTAAATTGATAGAATCCAAAAGCGGCAGCCGATGTCTTGTAGGCATTCAATACAATGGGCGATTATTGCAAGACCCAGAGGTATACAAGGTCCTTCTGAGGGGTCTATGAGGCCTCTATGGCCCTGCGGCTTTGGATGTCCTAGATCCAAAACCGCGACCACGCTGCCGTCAGAGCACCTTGCCTATAGATTTTTAAATGTGTTAATGCCTTTGCCTATTATGAAAAATTTCGTACTTAAGTTTGGTTTTTTGTGTTTGTCCTTGTGCTATTTGGGTTGGGGTGGGGTTGCTCTAGGTACTCAGCCATTGGTGGTGCCATTGGAGGAGGAGGGGGCGGCATGTGAAAGTCTTTTATCCTCTGCATCCGAGGGTGCTGCACAGGGCAAGTTGCTTAGTGCTAGTGAGTTTGTGCGTCAGTTTTTGGATACAAAGGAGCCCCTGGAATCCGCACGCATGCTGCTTGCAAGGTATCCGGAGCTTGCGTGGCTTACAGGCGCGGTGGACGCTACTCCCGAGCTGCAGCCTGCGGGTGGCGCTACCCCCAGCGCATCGCTTAGCGAACAGCTGTTTGGGCAAAAGCATATCGAGCTCGACCGCAGCTTGGTGGGTATTTTGTTATTAAAGTGGGTTTTAACGAGAAATTATAAGGCCTTTGTTACCCCACAAAATGCGGCCGTGCGATTAACTAGAAAGAATTTTGAGCATTTGGCACGGTACACTAAAAAGATACTACTATCTCCTGAACGCATAGATGCCATGATTGCTTATATGGCGATTAATGACTTGGGTAAGGTGCGGTCTGTTGTGAGCGAGGTGCAAAAACGTTCGGGATTGGTTGACGTGGACCATGACAGCATTTTGCTCAAAGCCTTAGAAACCATGCCAGAAATAGCGCCTAGTTTTCAGCGTTTGAGCGGTGCAAACCGGCACATCATGATGCGCGGCTTGGGAGCCAAGTTTAATGTAGGGCAGTTTTTGCAGGCCGAAAATGTCCCTGCAAGTCTTACGGGCTTGAAGCCTTTAGATAAAGAGGAGCTGGATTTTTACCTGTTGCATGCTTTGGTCGATATTGGGGGTGCAGCGGGCCACGTAACGCATAAGGGTTCTATCGTTATGACAAACCCTACGTATGAGGGGTTTAAAATGGCCCTAGCCGCTTTAGCGGGTTTAGTTAAGGGCAAAACAGAAGCAGAGGTTTATGATAACTTTTTAGCAGCCAAGGGCGAGAGCCTGGACCTGTGGGCAAACAACCCTAAGTACAAAGCTATTGTGCGGCTGTTATGTATGCTGCGCGTTTCTGATCAGGACACGGTAAAAAACACGGCAAAGATTTTTGAGTCATTGCCGGAAAATGCTCAGGCCATTTTGATAAAAGAGCTTAACATCAGCGGCTTAGAGGAAGATGAGCAGGCGGTGTTGCCGTATTATGCACCGGCATTTTTGGCCAATTTGATAAACTTTTTTAAATCCCGTAATCAGAGGGATTACTTTCAAAAAGGGCTGACTATTGGGCTGATGACCTTGGCAGAGGTGTACCAGCAAGCGCGGATACTACTCACCCAGCAAGAGGGTGGTGGAGTGTTTACCGTGATGCTCAGCGCACTAGCTGAGGCAGCTAAGGCGCCCGCGGGGCTTGTAAGTGGTAGGTACCAGCTCGAGGCTGTGGGTGCAAACGGGGTAAAGGTGTTGATTTTGCCCCAGCGCTCTTTGGTGCGCAGTGCGCAGTTTGGCCGTTTGGAGTCTTTGGGCTCTTTGCCTGGCAAAAAGGTAGCCTTGGTGGGTATGGGTGGGGGTTCGGACGTGGTGCAGGCGGCACAGTTGGGGCTTTTGTTAAAAGACGCGGGTAAAGATACGCCTTTTGTGATTTCGGTGCGAACAGATAAAACCAGCTCCCAGGGTGCAAGCCTTGTAACGGGTGAAGAACGCAGCATCAGCCCCCATGGGGGGGAGGTTGTTAAGGGCGTGTATAAGGTGCTTGCAGAGAGCAAAGGCTCGGGTAGGTTTGTAGAAAACCTGCCGGCCTCAAAAATCCCCACTTATTTGGTTATTGATAAACAAGACGGTCGGCTTTTAAAGCAAATACAGGCCGTTATAAATTTGGAGGGTGGTGTAGACACAATAGTGGGTATTGATACAGGTGGGGATGTGCTTTATTCGCCTCAGGGGTCTCAAGGCTTGCATAAGGCAAAGGCGACGCCGGACCAAGACCAGCGCGTGCTGGAGGCGCTTAGTAAAATTCAAAACGCGCACCTGCTTTTGGGTGTTATTGCCACGGGCGTGGATGCGCCTTTAGATGCGCAAGAGGTGCTAGAGCGTGCAGGTGCTAAGTATTATGCTTTGGGTGAGGGCGAGGCAAATAAGGTGCGCCGGCAGTATATGCGCTGGGAAATGGATGGCCGGAGTGGGGAGAAATTTAGCAAAACGGCCCTAGTGTGGCAGATGGCTTTGGAGGGGCGCAGAGGTTTGCAGGTTTTGAACCTGCCGGAGGCTGTGGTGACTGACAGCGCCAACCCTTGGAACCCCTTTATGCGCATCGAAGACGCCATGGCCGGCATTATGTTCATGCCAATTAAAGCGTTAGTCCAAAACTCTGGGATTAAGCGCTCGAGGCGAGAGCCAGCACCCTGAAGGGGTGCGGCTGCGATGGTAGCCTTATAGACCGCCAAAACACCTTGATAACCTTCCGTTTGCCCACCTGATGCACGCCCTTAGGGGCTATCAGGTGGGCTGCACTGCATGTTAAGGTGTTTTGGCTAGTCTGTAATGGCTTGCGCTTAAAGCTTTTGCTTTATCTCGTGGAACTCAGCTTCCATAAAGTGGGCCATATGCGCGCCCCCTTGGCGGGTTTTTTTGATTAACGCATAAGCTCCTTTAAGGTCTGGCATTTTAAGCAACAAGTCCACATAGGCCTTGGTGACCGTTACTTGCACCACATCTGGCTTAGAAGACAAAGCCCGCTCGTAGTACTCTTTGGCCATTACAAGCTGATTGTTGCGCTTTAAGGTTTGGGCAAACTCGTACATGCTTTTTACCGATTTTCCGCCCTTGTTAAAGTACAAGCTAAACACCTTTAGAGCCTGGGTGTCTTGTTTCATCTGATAAAGGCTTCTGGCGTATTCTCCTAAGGCTTTAACATTATTAGGTTGCTGTTTTATAAGCTGGTGCTGGGCTTTTAAAACACAATAGGCCTTAGATTGGTGCTTGCATATGCTCACAATCTGCTTAAGCTCATTTGCGCTAGCTGTGCCGGTCCATTGCTTGATTTTCAAAGGCACAATAGCCACAGCGTGAGCGTTCCAGTTAATAAGGTGTACAAAGCCTCCAAAGGCCAAAATAGACAAAGCCACAAACATGGCAATTAAGTCCCGGGTGGTTTTTTTGTCTGCTGTTTTTTGTGCGCTTGGGCTATAGCCACAAACAGAACAAATAAAAACCCCACGCTCTACACGTTGAGCATCTAGTTCGTTGTGGCACTTCGGACAATAACGTTTGTCTAAACTCACTTTTGCACCCCTTTTTTAAGTTCCTTCCCTAAAACACCCTGCAAGTTGCGAACCAAAGTGAGCCAAAGCCTCTTGCGCTCTATAAAATCCGGGCTTCTCCCAAAACCCACACTCCTTATAAGTGCTTGTTTTTGTAGGATTTTTTGCAGCACTCCTTTAGTCCCTTTAAAGCCTTTATTGGCTTAGCCAGGTACTTTGGACTATCGGGCGGGGTGTATGTTTTGTTTATATCTGACTAAGGCCTAGTCGCTTGAGGCGCGTGCGTGTTAGAACTTCCCCATGCAAGGCTCCCACCTTACGGCCAAGGTCTTAACCGGCATAAAACCCACAGGGCAGTTCCATTTGGGCAACTATGTGGGTGCCATCCGGCCGAGTTTGTCTTTGGTAAAAAAATCCCAAAAAGCCTTTTTGTTTATTGCCGACGCCCATGCTTTGACCCATGTGCATGATGGAAACAAAATGCGGCAAAACAGTTTGCAGGCTGCCGCTACTTGGATGGCCTGTGGCTTGGACCCTGATCAATGCATCCTATACAGGCAGTCGGATGTGCCTGAGGTTTTTGAGCTCTACTGGATACTGGCTTGTTTTACCCCTAAGGGGCTTATGAACCGGGCCCATGCTTATAAAGCGGCACTGCAAGCGGGCTCAGACCCCGATGCTGGGGTGGGTATGGGGCTGTTTTCGTACCCTGTGCTTATGGCGGCTGACATACTGTTATTTAGTGCCACCCATGTGCCTGTGGGAGAGGACCAAAGCCAGCACCTGGAATATTGCCGTGATATTGCTCAAAAATTTAATTCTGCTTACAAAACACAGCTGCTCACCATTCCTCAAGCCATCAAAAGCCCCCACAGCTTAAGTGGCCTGGACGGGCGCAAAATGAGCAAAAGCTACAATAACCATATACCGCTTTTTTTAGATAAAAACCCTTTGCAAAAACGGGTTAACAAAATTCAAACCGACTCCACCGCTCCAGAGGCCCCCAAAGACCCTGAAACATCCCACCTGATGCATATGTACAAGGCCTTTGCCTCAGCAAAAGAGGTGCAAGAGCTTGGGCAGCGTTATGCTAAGGGCATAGGCTGGGGAGAAGTAAAAAAAATATTGGGGAACAAAATTTTTTCTTATTTTGAAAAACAAAAAACCCGCTACGACAACCTAATGCAAGAGCCAGAGCAAATACACCGTGCCCTTAAATTGGGGGCTCAAAAGGCGCGTAAGGAGCTCACGCCCTTGCGCCAAAAATTACGCAGCTTAGTAGGTTTTTAACGCTAAGCGTTAATTCACCACTAGAGCTTGTCTTATTGGGGTGATTTTGGTCCCATGCCCTGTCGTGAAGGCTTGTCGTGTCAGACCCATAAAACTTTCCGTGCCCTGCTTTTGGGCGGCTGCATTGTGTATGGCTGCTGGTCACTTGGCGCCGGGGCGCGTTTGGGGCGCACAAAGCCAGGTTATTAGCTCCATCCATGAAGTGGGCAGTCCTTATAAGGTGGTTTTTGGGGAAGGGGCTAAAAGGACAAAGCCTGGAATTTATGTTAGGCGTGGCAAAAGTGGCCGCTGGGGGTTGGCCTTTCCTGGTGCGTTAAGTTCTGGCAGGGTTAAGGGGACCGTGGTGGAGCAGCTGGGTATCACTCAGGTCACGGGTGGGCATGAGTCTTTATTTGTTTTAGATGGCCAGCTCTTGTTAATTGGTGTGGAGTCACAGCAAAGCCGTCCCAAGAGTTTTATGGTTTTAGGGCGGGGTGAGAACCCGCTATATGATCCGGCTGGCAAACACTCGTTTGATATGCCTCTTATTGAGGGTGTGGATGACATTAGCGTTTGGACCTCAGAGCACAACCTCACAAATGGTGTCATAAGCAGTCCACACCAGATGGTTTTAGTTTCGGTGAAGCTAAAAAACTTCCCCCTAGGTGGTGGAGTGACATTTGGATTTATTCTTAAATCAGGCGACGCCAAAGGCTCTGCCTACACCTTAAGCAGCCACAACCCTATGGTGGTAATAGATTATAGCTTTTATAAAAAAAAGCACCTTAACGATCTGGTGTTTCGTGGAGTGGGTTGGGGCAGCAATGGAATAGCGCGTTTTGCTGCATCGCCTATGGTTTGGAGCCAAAGCCTTATCAACTACAAAAGGAGCGAAATTTTAGAGCGCCATAAAAATATTTTTAAAAACTGGGAGCCCGAGGTTTTTGATGTCCAAGAGCTATTGCAATTGGGCGATGAGGAGTATTTCGAAACCATTCAAACTCTAGAGCACGAGCCTTTGGCTTATTACTCTTTTACAGAAAATAAAGTTCTTGCCTTGGGGCAAGTGGATATACCGGTTAAGGTTTTTGGCAGGGATAGGGTTTTGGGCCATACTTTGCAGCAATCATACACTTTATCAGATGAAAGCTTTCGTATAAGCTTGCGCCCTCCTATTACGTATTCCCTTGCAAGCCTTAATAAGGCGCACCTGTTTGGCATGCGTGGGGTATTAGCGCAGAGCGAAGAGGGTGAGTACTTAGTAGGGGATTTAAATGACCAACGTGCATCTACGTCTCATCCCCATAGGTCAGTGGGCCATGCTACTGAGCCTGCTTTTTTGTTTGTAACGGATGAGTCTTTGCAGGTGTACCACGAGAGCTTGGGTCAGGAGCCTATCGAGCTACAAAAGCTTGTGTTATTGCCTGAGTCTTTGTCTTACGGGCATGACGAAGACGATGGGCCTTCTGTTGAAGAAGAGCTTTTGGAAAAAAACGAGTCCCTCATTGCTAAGCGTGGCATCAAAAAACTAGGCGCTTACTTGCGCTTTGGGTGCAACAATGCGCTCTCAAGGTGGATCTATGGTCAAGAGGACTGCTTGGGCGTGCTGTTTGTGTCGATACAAAATAAAATGCAGGCCTTTACTGGTACGAGGGTGTATTTTTTAAAAAAAGAGCGCGGGCGCTTTATTGTGGATCGGTCTTTTTTGTTAAGCCCATTTTTTATGACATCTGCGCAATTAGAAAAAAACGTATGGGATATCTCAGAGACAGGCTTGGTTTTTAACCCTATTCCTTTAGAAGGTGATGAGGCAAAAAAGTACTATGACAAAAAAACCTGGTCCTGGCCTCTGGTTAATATCGGCAGCACTGCAGAGGCTATGAACGATGTTTTTGAAGAACGTGGCACTTTGCATTGGCACAGTTTGCCCATTGCAATAACACATGTAGAGGACATGCTATCTTATAGGGAGCATTTTTCGAGTGTTGTATATAAAAAAAACCTCGCTAAGGAGCAAGAGGAATTATTTGAGGACTATATATCAAAAGGCAACTTTTTGCTCGATGCCTTTCATGACTCGCTTCTTAATACATTTAGCGACAAGCAAGTGGAGCAGGATACTCCAGAAACAGGCATATACCTATCGGTGCCGCGTGAATTTGCAAATAAAAAAGACCCCCTGCCATCGGGCGTGTTTGAGCTTAGGAAAAAACTAACAGGCAATCTAATAGATAGTAAGGATTTCGACAATTTTCATGTGTCAAAGGATCACAAAAAAGCGATATGGCAAACGCCCTTTTTGTTTAGAGAAACAATGGCTCAAACAATAAAAAAAGACTCCACTAAAGTAGAAAAAGAGCTAACCGTAGGTGTTTTGGCTTTAGATCAGCGCAAGAACGCATTGGATCTTGATTTTAAAACAGAGGATTTTTCTTTATTTTTGATGCTTTATACAGAAAATAAAGCAGACCCCCTGCGCCCGGATGTGAATTTTGTAAAATTGCTTAACTCAGAGGACTCAGGGGAATTTTCAAAATATAAAGTTAACTCAAAAAATTTAAACTACGTACTTGTTGTGCAAAATAAAATGCATGAGTCTCAAAAAGATGAGCAAAAGCATGGCTTGAGTGTTAGTGTTATTTTGGGCTTTGATAAAAACCAAGAAGGCCCAGACCTGCCGCAATCTGTTATAGCCGTTAACTACCATTTGGCAAACCTAAACGATGGGTCTGAGTTTAAATTTATGGGTTTACAGCCCCTTTCAGAGGAGCTAGTGGATTACTCACAAATACGCGACCGGCTATTTGTAGAGAACAAAAAGCTGGGCGAGGCGCACAGGGTGTTTTATGTTGCTGCCCGTGGTGATGAAAGTGATGTGTTTGCGGTAGCGCGCTCTTTGGCGTTTGATGGCAACTTAGAGAGCAGCACTAAGCGCAATTTGCCGAGGTCTTTTTTTATAAGATACGACGACTACCTAAATGGCGTGGGTGCAAATAATTATAGAAAAAAAAGCAGTGATGAGCTAGGTGACAAGGCCAAGCATTTTTTGCTTGTTAAAGAAGGTATCAAGGCTAAGGATTTAGAAAAAAATCTTAAATCCGGTATTGTAGAGATGCTTTTTCCTCAAGTGCCAGAGCTCTTAGATGAGTTAGTAAGCACACAAAAAAAGGTAATCCTAGTCACGCCAGATAATATCTACTCGCACACAAAAAAAATCATCCAATCTGTCGGCTTATCAAAAAGGGTTGGCAAAAAATTTAGCCTTCTAGACTCGGGCCTGGATCTGTTTTTATTTAGCGAATTTGCTGATCAAAGGCCTTTTGAAATATCTAACGGCCATGTAAAAGAGTTTGCCTTTAAGAGCCGGTACGGACAGGCGCACCTTAGGAGGGTTTTGTTTGATATTGAAGAGCAAATAGAAAAATCTAAAAACAGCATTCTTTACGTGGACTCAGATTTTATAAAAAATGCCTCCAGGGTAGAGTACAAAGACTCAGACGAAGCTGGAGTTAAAGATGATGATGTGCTCGGCAAGCACGAGCTAAATGAATATAACCTTACAGAGGAAATCGACTTAGAGGATGGCAAGGACGATGTGTTTGGTGTGTCTAAAGTTGGTGTAGAGCATCAGTTGCCGCATGTTATGTACTATCTTGCCACTCAGGGTGCAGCAGTGAGTTGGGAAAACCTGTCAGAGTTTAAAAACAAACGCCCTTACTCACAGCTAATTTTAATGAGCGAAAGCCACTGGGAGGAGATTCAAAAAGACATACCAAGTGAGACACGATATGGTTTAATGAATCATTTTGAAGTCATAAACTTAGACGACCCTGATTATAATGCTCAAGTCATGTGGGCGGAATCTGTTTTTAATTTGCCAGAGATCAAAAGGCTAGGGCTAAGATTTGAGGCCAAGGGTCTTCACAGGAGCTCAGGCACCTGGAGCGAAGAAACTGCAAAACAGCAGCTGTTAAAGTATTTAGTGAGCAAGGTGCACAACCTTAGCAAAGAGTCTAATGTGTCAGAGTGGGTATCAATGAACAAGGTGGTTTTGGGTTTGCAAAAAATGTTGCACACAGACGACTACGTTTTGCAGGAGCGGGTTTTTAACGTTACAGCTGTGGATAAAATTTTAAGCCAAAATTTTAACATTCCGCTAAAATTAGAGCACTTGCCAGAGGCAGACTTTTTGCACAAGGTAGCTAGTGATAGTTTTTTTCAAGATATGCAGATCAAGGGTGGCTATTTGGGCAACTTAAGTGTGTTGCAAAAACTGCGCAGGCTTATTTTAGATCAATTAAGCTCGGTTTCTGCTGGCAGAGCGGTGCCGGCGTCGTTTATTTTGCATGGTGAAACAGGAACAGGAAAAACGCACCTTATAAAAGCCCTGGCGGATGTTTTAAATTTAAAGCCCTATAATTTTAATCTTAACATTGTGAATAAAGAAGAAGACTTTGAAAAAAGTGGCAACGCAGATGCTAATATGTTTTTTATAAAGTCGGAGCATTTAAAAAACAAAAAAAACCTCGAGGATCTTTTGAGGCATATGTTTCATTTTTTTGTTTTATCTAAAAACGCAAGCCGTGCATTTTTGTTTTTTGATGACGTACACATTGTGCCAGGAGATGTGCGGGATGTTTTGATGAAAGTCATAAGGGCCATTATAGGATCTGAAAATGGCATGATAAACGCGGGGTCTGTTTTTACAGTAGATAATTTTGGTGCAAATAAAAGGGGTGAAGAGGCAAAAGAGTACTGGGTGCCGGTTAGGAATCTCGTTTTAGGCCTTACTATGAACTACACCCAAGAGGAAAACTTGCTAAAAAGATACAAAGGCAACTCTAGGTTGTTAATAGATGAGCGGCGCATACTAGCTACGCTGTCTACAAAAACGTCTAATATAGAGTCTTCTTTTTTAAGTCGATTTGGCGCGCTGATAAGCTTAGAGTCTTTTAGTGAGGATGCTTTGTCGCTATCTTTATCGAGCAAGCTTTTAGATGTGGCTAAAAACGCCTTTCAAACAGGGCAGTTTGTTTTGGTAAGCCCCCATGTTGTAGATGGGCTTAAAAAAAGGTTCAAAGGCAATGACGCTAGGGGGTTTTTGTCAGAGGCTTCTAGTGTTATGTCAAAGCATATTGAGGAGCATGCGGGTAAAGATTCAGGCCTGGTGATTGTAAAGCCCCAGAGCACTGTGGTGGATGAGCCGGCAGATCTTTTGGGCTCTGCTGGCTCTGCATTTGACCGCAGGGTCCGCAGGCCGCAAGTCACGAATCTGGTCTCTATGAGGGATTTTTTTGTATCCAATGCAGCAGTGGTGAGTTTTGACCAATCTGTAGATGCTAAGATCTATTTTATAGAGTCTATTGCGGCGTCTTTTCGAATGCGGGTGTTGATTAATTTTTGGGATAGCTTTCGCCTAAATAGCAGCAGTCAAAGCGATTTGCTTTTAGCCAAAGAGGCTTTTTTGGATCATTTTAAATCTTTTCCGTATATGCCTTTAGATAGTTTAAATGTTATGCCTTCGCATTTTGGCTTGGGGTTTGATTTTTCAAAGGAGGATTTTGCCGAGTATTTGTCAAAGACCCATGGTGTAGGCAAAAAACTGCCAGAGGTTTGTGAGTTTAAATCTTCCACTTCAGTGTATGGGACCTTAATGGGTGAAGTGGACGAGGGCGGGCAAGCTAATAACCGCTACAACCGCAAGGTGGTTAACTGCGAGTATTATCAAGAAATTCGCAATGCCCTTAAAAAAGAGATCGCCCGGCGCCTGGGGGCAGAAGGGTACTCTAATTTTAAAAACAACAACCTAACAAACTACGAGAACTGGGTGCAGGTGGTGAGTGCCGATGGGTTTAAGTTGGATGTTTTAAGCTCTGATATTGGTCAAATTTTGCAGAGTTTATTTGCAAAATACATACGAGATCTTTATGGCGAGTTATTAGAAGAGGTGCGCAATACACAAAATGTGACAGACATGAGCTATTACGATTGGATACGCATGTACTTGCTGGTGCTAGACCACTCGATTTTGAGCCTGGATTGGGGGGACGTGATGGAGTTTTTGCAAAAAAGGCTTAGCTTTGTTTTGCAGAGTGTGGACTATGTTAACAATAAAGGGCTTAATAACTTTTTGTTTTTTGACAGCAGCTCTATTATGCGGCCGATTTCGA
Source organism: Bdellovibrionales bacterium (assembly GCA_965116155.1). Classification (GTDB taxonomy): domain Bacteria; phylum Bdellovibrionota; class Bdellovibrionia; order Bdellovibrionales; family UBA1609. The sequence goes on along the minus strand of OZ220488.1, from coordinate 670,149 downwards.
GTGAGACCCTGTCTGCGCATTTGGACTCATTAGAGACAGATGTGGCTAAGGAGAAAAAATTAACAGACTTAAACAGTAGGTTTAATAACAAATGCATAGATATGCTCAGCAAGAAAAAGGCCGGCTAGTAATTCCTGGCGTGAGTTTGGTGCTTGGCTTTTTAGGCCTGTGTTTGGCTGTAAGTGCTATGGCTGCGCCACCTAAAAAAGCAACAGCCAAAAAATGCCAAAACATTTTAAGCACTAAAAAGCAGCATGGCTCTAAGCAGGCTTCAAATAAAAGCACCAAAAAGGCCGAGCTAGACAAGGCTCAAGGATTGCAAGACCGCTTGCGTGCTCAGCTGCGTTTTTACACACATTTTGGTAGTGCGGATATTGGGGCCCAGGTGGTGGAGGATTTTACAAACTCGGTGCTTATGGCCCAGAAGCTGGGTTATTCGGTTCCGGACCAGCAGTTTTTTATTATGCCGCACGATGCGCTAACGGACCTTGTGGCGTCTGGGGGCTCGTCGGCTCCGCACTGGTTGGACGGGCTTATGATTTTATCTAATAGGCGCCCAGGTGTTATGGAATTTGTAGAGCCGGGTTGTCCTTATTGCCGCAGTTTTTATCACAGCGGACTGCCGCGTAAGGAGCTTCAAAACATAGCCGACCATGTAATGGGCCACAACCATATGAGCGAGGAGTCTTTAAACGCTTTGGGCCGCGGCCATGCATTAGGAGTGGACCGCATGGCGGTGCGGCGCGAGCTGGCGGAGTTTTTGCAAAAAACCTATGACGAGTACGGCGAAAAGCTGCCCGGTCTGTACTATAGGTATTTGTTTTCTGTTAAAGACTTGGTGGATCTAACAGGGGGGCGCATGGATAGTGCTAAGCTCTTGACCCCTACGCCCAATGCTAAGCTTACAAGCCCTGAGGAGTTGGGGGACCTGGGGCTGATAGAGCAAAAGCTCACCTCTAGTGGGGGATTGTTTCAGGTATCGTCCAAGGTGCTGCGCAACCCTCCTAAGCCTACACCGAGTATTTTAACGGCTTTAAAGATCAACATGCCTCCCCAAGCGCCAGAGTGGCAAAAGCGTTTGCTGGAGCTAACAGAAGAGCAAGCGCAGTTTTCGCCGGTTTTTTTTCAGACCCAGGTTATTAACGAGGGGTGGGCGACTTTTTCGCAAATGCTTTTAGAGCGTGCTAGGAGCGACGAGTCAGTAAAAAGCATAGACAACACTATAAAGCTCTCTCAGTTGGAGATGAAGGTTCGCGGCCCTTCAGAAGGCGAGCTGGTGTTTAACAATAAGCCTGGCCTTTTTGCTCCCACTTTAGCAGAGAGGTATTTGGGTAATGTGTACTGGGTGGGTACAGAGGCTTGGGTAAACATTTATAACAAGTTTCAAAAACGGCCCGAGATTAAATCAATGGAGTCTTTTTTAGACCGAGATAGGGCTTTTGTGGAGTATGCGACTCAAATTATCCGCACCCATAATGATGCCGAGTTTTTAAAACTCGGCTTAGACGATGAGTGGATTAAAAAACATAGACTTAATCTTAGCCGCGTGGCTTTAGAGGACGAGGTGCCAGATGCAGTGATACAAAGGCTAATTGACAGTTTGGGTATGGCTGCAATGCTAGCGCCTCCTGTGCCGTATAAGGTGTTGTCTAATTCTCCTAGTCGCATTAGGCGGCAAATTTTGCGCAGATTTGCTATGCGCCACCTTAAGCGCCCATCAATATACCTATTAGACCTAAACTATAAACAAGACACCGCACTGTATGAGCATAAGGATTTTGACAAAATCCCCTTAGAGCTTAAAAGCGCGGTGCAGGTTTTGTACATACTGACTCAGCTGCAAGCTAAAAGCGTGAGCTTGCGCAGTATTGTAACAGCGGATCAGCTTTCTAATCGCATGTTAAGCCAGGTGCTTAAGTTTTTGGCTAAGAGTGGGCCTGGTGGCAAAGCTCCTAGTTGGGTTCCTAAAAAGCGTGAGCCTCATTGGTCGGATCGCTTTGCTCCAACAACGGTCTTTCATAGGGGCTTGTTCCCGGGCCCTAGCTCTCTCACACCCGGCTTGGGAAAAACTCTGTCTAGTATCAAGGAAGACATCGATATAGATGCCGAAGCTTTGCTGCCACTTATGAGCCTTATAGGTGTGTGGCCTATGGAAATTACTGTCAGCACCACGGGCAAAGTTAAAGTAGAGCCAAGGCTGTTAGAGTCATGGGAGCAGTATGGTGTTACAAAATCTAAAATGGAGGCGTTTTTGTCCCATTACAGGCCTTTTGCCAGAGGTCTTAAAGGCCTTGAAGATGAAGCCTTTAAGGCGCTGCACACGAGTGTGGCTGCGGTTTGGAAGAAAGCTTTACAAAAATCCGTGCAAAACTATATGGACGATGTGCGTTTAGAGCTGGGAGCTTGGGAGGAGCCTCACAACCTTGCTTACTCGCTTAAGCTTTTGGCGCAACATATAGATAGTCACTTAGAGCCCACATTGGTGGACCTGCTGAATCTTCAAGATCCAGACCCTGGCATGCATGAGGCGGTGTTAAGATTGCAGCGCCTGATGAAAGAGCGGGTACTGCGAGCCATGCATGCAGCAATGAGCGGCCAAAAGGGCGCAAAGCCTCCACGGCATGTTAAAGGTGGTTTTGCGGTGCCGGCTTTGCCACTGCTGCCTTCGTTTAGGCTCGATAAAAGCGTGGTACAAAAGCGCAAAAAAAAATCCCTTATACCTCTAAGCCCACGCCGTGTGCATGAGTGGGCTCGTGTTGATCCTGCAGATGCTGTAGAGGGTGAGCCTTTTGTGGGAGTGTCGCCTGCCGATAATGACCCTACCATTGGGGTGCCAGAGGAGCTGCCGTTTTATTTGGACGACTATGTAGATATTGGGCAAGGGGATTACGAGCCGGGGGATATATTTTTTAGACGCTCCGGCAAGGGCAGTGGTGGAGGGGGTGAGGGCGAAGGCGAAGGAGATGCGGACGATGAGGGTGAAGGTGAAGGTGAAGGTGAAGAGGGTGAACCTAAAGAAGGCGAGGGGGGTGATGAGGGTAGCCCTGGAGGTGGTGCGCGCCCTAAACCTACGGATGTGGTGGTGCCCAATAATTTGTATGGGCAAATTTTAAGCGAGTATTTTGAGTTGCCTAACCAACGGGATTTGCAAGAAGGCAGTAATGAGACCGAGCTTTTAAAGGCGGGCTTTAGGCACCGCTCAGGTGCGGACTTGGTTATGAACAAAACCACGGAAGAAGCCATTCAAAGTGGTATGGGGGTGTGGGCGGCTAAAAATCCTAACAAAAAGTTCACCGATCTTACTCCTCAAGAACAAAACGAGGCCTTTATGCAAATGGTGGAGCAGGGTTTGGCGGAGCTGCCACCAGAGCGCGAGGTGACCCGCACCTATGTCGAAGAGCCTTTGCCACTTTTTAGGGCGGTTTTGGTGGTGGATCAAGATATGTCGGGCAGTATGTATGAGGCCAAAAAATGGGCGAAGTCTTTTGTGCGCACTTTGGTCACTTTGATGAAGTTTGTGTACAAGGGTAATTTAGAGGTGGTGTATGTGGGCCATGATCATAATGCTGAGGAGTATGAAGAAAAAGATTTTTGGAACCGCCACCCCGGTGGGGGCACGGTAGATTCAGAGGGCTTTAAGTTAAGTCACGAGATTTTAGAAAAACGTTACCCCAAGAACAAATGGAATCGGTATTTTGTATCCATTGGGGACGCTGGCAACTCTGGTGGCGACAACGCGCGGGCGGTGCAGGTTTTAGAAAAACTTTACCCCGGCTTGCAGCATGGGGCTTATATTACTGTGGCGACTTGGGGTCAGGCTAGTAACCCAGCTTATGATGAGTTTGCCAAAACGCACAAATGGTTCGACACGGTTTCGGTTGATAGCTCGCGCGCCAGTGTACTAAAGGCCTTTGGGCAGCTTTATGGCAAAAACAGAAAATAAAATGGAGCTGCATAGCTATTTTAGGTCCTCTTGCTCTTGGCGCGTGCGTTTGGCTTTAGAGTTTAAAAATATTCCGTACAAAACGCGCCCTGTGCATTTGTTGGAGGGGGAGCAGCATGAGGAGCCCTTTGTGGCTTTAAGCCCCATGCACCAGGTGCCGGTGTTGCGCTTGCCACAGGGCGAGTATTTGAGTCAATCGGTGGCAATTTTTTTGTATTTGGAGTCTTTAGCGCCGGAGCCTTCTTTGAGTATGGGTGACACGCGGGTGGTGGAGTTTTTAGAGATTATTAACTCGGGCGTGCAACCTTTGCAAAACTTTGGGGTGCTGAATTTTTTAAAAACCCAGTACAGCATTAAAGACCCCAAACCTTGGGGGGCGCACTTTATAAAAAAAGGCCTTACAGTTTTAGAGCAAAAGGCATGCAGTTTGGCAGGATCAAAGGGAGAGTATGTATTTGGCGTGCTTACGGCGGCGGATATGTTTTTGGTGCCGCAAATATATAATGCCTTAAGGTTTGAGGTGGATGTTAAAAGCCACTGTCCTAGTTTGTGGCGCGTTTATAGCCATGCTATGGGCACAGAGCTTTTTCAAAACACTGCTCCTCAAAACTGTACGCCAATCCAGCCAATCAAACAGGCTAATACGTGAAGACGCTTTTAGGTGCTTGGCTAGACCGCTCTGTTGGGGTGCGCAAGTGGGGAGAGTTTGCGGCTTGGCATATGCCTATGGAGTTTGAGGGAGCTTTAAAAGAGCATATGGCCGTGCGTAAAGGCGTGGGGCTTTTTGATGTGTCGCACATGGGTGAATTGCGTATTAGGGGCAAGGGGGCGCTTATTTTTTTAAACGCCTTGCTTGCGAACGATCCACGGCGCTTGGCAAAAAACAAGTCCCAGTACACCTTGGTTTTAAACAGCCAAGGCGGGGTGGTGGACGACTGTATTTTGTACTGTTTGGAGCCTACGCAGGATTATTTGCTTTGTGTTAATGCGGCGAATACTCATAATGTGCTAGAGCACTTTAGGCAGCACTTGGGGCCGGGAGTGAGTTTAGAGGACGAAAGCGACGCTTGGGGTTTACTGGCTTTGCAAGGGCCTAAGTCTGTAGAGGTGGCGCGGGATTTTTTGGCGGATGATTGGACCCAGCTGCAAGAGGTGCTAAGGTTTGGCGTATGGCGCGCACCAGGGGGTGTGATTTGGGCGCGTACAGGCTATACGGGCGAGTTGGGGTATGAGATTTTTGTACCCGCAGGGCAGCTGTGCGAGTTTGCTGAGCGCTTGTGGCAAGTGGGGCGCGCGCGAGGTATGCTATGGGTGGGTTTAGCGGCGCGGGACTCTTTAAGGCTTGAGATGGGCTACCCTTTGCATGGGGCGGAGTTGCGGGAAGATATGAGCCCACTAGCTGCGGGTTTGGGTTGGGCCATTAAGAGCCATGGGCGCAGTTTTGTGGGCTGTGAGGCGGCAAAAGGGCATGCGCAGGCTGGTGCTGAGCTGCATGCGCGGCTGATTGGGGTGGAGCTGAGCGAGGCCCGGCCTTTAAGGCGCGGTGCTTCCATTGCAAAGAGCTCTTCTGGCGAGTCAGAGTGTGGTCAAATTAGTAGTGGGGGGTATTCGCCGGTGTTATCGCGTGGGGTGGGTTTGGGGTATGTGGTAGGCGAGGTGGGAGAATCTTGTTATATTGGCATGCGTGGTGGCAAGTGGGTTAGGGCGCGTGTGGTGGTGCCGCCTTTTGTGAGGGGTGGCTTGTAGGGTGTGTCGGTAGGTGTTTAGAAAAAGGCCCCGTGTATTTAAAAAAGGGAGAGCGTTGAGATGAAAGGGCGTGAGTTTTTGGTTCCGGACGCAAATTATTACACTAAGGACCATGAGTGGGCTTATGTGGATGAAAATTTGGTCACGGTGGGTATTACAGATTATGCGCAGGATCAAATGGGGGACATTGTGTATGTGGAGCTGCCTGATCCGGGGCAAAAGGTGTTGCAGGGCGGTGTTTTGGGGATTTTGGAGAGTGTTAAGGCGGTGAGTGATTTATGTTCCCCGGTGTCGGGTGTGGTGTTGGAGGCTAATGAGTCGTTGGTGGCGGATGCGGCTGCCATTAATGATGATCCTTACAAAAAGGGTTGGATGGTTCGCATTGAGATGGACACTGAAAAAGAGCTTGTATCTCTCTTGCGCGCCAGCTCCTATAAAAAGTTGGTTAATTAGAGCGCTAGCAAAACAAACTTGGCCAGTAAGTGCAGTCCCAGGGTTAGATGAGAAATGTCTGCCCTTGGGACAAACGAAAGGCCCAAGTTTGTTTTGCGGCCTATAAGGCATCTATGGCCCTGCAGGTTAGGTCTAAGCCCGTATTCGCAAGTGCAATTGTAGGTAAATTGAGGAAAACAATGCCGCCTGCGTCCGGGCTTTATTAATCGCGCAAAACTCAGGCGTGACCTGACCTGCCAGATGGGCTTAAAGCCATGGACACCTCTTGTATGAAGCGCCAAGGCGATCAGATTGTGTTAAAACATGCTAGCATGTTATGCACGCGCCAATGCTGGAACTGGTAGACAGGATAGGTTGAGGGCCTATTGTCCGTTAGGACGTGGAGGTTCGAGTCCTCTTTGGCGCACCATAAGTTAGAGCGTTAGCAAAATTCTCTGGGACTAAGCGCCATCTCTAGCGCAGCCCCCCTTGTGGGGGCGACCGCGCTAGAGATAAGCGTCCCACATGGCATTTTCCGACCTATAAGTGCGTAAGCATCAGAGTGCTAGGAAAATGCCATGGGATTAAGCGCATCTTTCTGGCAACCCCTGAAAGTGGTGTTCACCAGGAAGATAAGCGTCCCACATGGCATTTTCCGACCTATGAAGCTTCTATGGCCCTGCGGCTTTGGATGTCCTAGGTCCAAAGCCGCGACACTCCCGTCGAAGCCCCAAACATTGAGCAAAAAAGCTTTTATTTCTAATAACTTGCAGCATGCTCAAGTCGTGGTACAATGTTTTTGCATAAAAGGAGGCAATCCATGAATGAGGTTAAGCCAAAAACTCCAGTGCCAGGTGGGGCAGCAAAAATAAAGGCAGTCTATATGAAGCATAAAAAAAGGAGAGCTTCAAAAGAACTAATTGATGGACTTAGGCAAAATCCATCTGGCACCCAGGAGGTGCCAGAAAGAGACAAAACTGCTGCTCCTACCAGACAAAATACGCTTTAAATATGGCGCAAATTTTGAGGTTTGGTGATGCTCCGAGTTTTATAAAACATAGTAACAATACAGGGTGTTTGGTGGACACCAACATTTTGTTTTCATTAAGTTACCCGCTCGACAAATTTAATGATGAGTCTGAAAAAATATTTAATATTTTTTCAGACTCAAAAATCCCAGTTTATACGAATATAAACGTTAGATCAGAATTTATTGAACTTCATCGTAGGGTTGTAATTCCAGAGTCTCTGATTGATCTTCTAGAAGATGCCAACGACAACCTGCACCCTCAAGTGACTTTAAAACTTAAGTCTTTGCGCACACAATTTCGTGCAGCGCATGAAAATGAAAAACTCTTTAAGTTATCAGATCAAAAAATTAAAGGCTTTCGCAAACTTTTGTCTCAGTACAGAGTCAATGGGGTGGATATGTGGTTAAAGTTTTGTTCAGACTATCTTGTTGGCAGAATACAAGACACGTGGCGTCGTACAGTGGACCTCTGGCATCTAAACTATCCGCCATCTATGGCTCGTAATGGGGAGCATCCTTTTTTCAACGAAGATCTAAATTGGGGGAATATGGTACACCTGGTTGAAAAATTTGGTCTAGGGGCATCTGATGCTATGATTTTAAATTTTTTCAAAAATTCAAAACTAAACATGCTGGTTACTGCTGATGTAGATTTGATTTACTGTGCAAGCAAACTTAAGCTTCCTGGGAAAACAATATTTGTGCCGGATAATTTGAGGCTCTAAAGTACACCCTGCCTGGCACAATGTGCTTGTTGCGTACGGTAGTGCACAAAAACGTCCCAGGAAGTCTTAGTCTTTTGGTCGGTACCCAATTGGCAAGCCAGATGAATCGGCGTTAACAAGATACGGGCTCTGGTCTAACACTACAAAACCATCTTTTCCTTCGGTTTTGGTTTGGGTGCCTCCCCAAGGAGCATCGATTTCTACAGTTGTGCTAGTGGCAAAGCCCAGTTTGGAGAGCCTAATCATTTGGGTGGCTTTAGTTTTGCTTATGGCCAATAGCTTTTGATCTTTCTGATCCAGCAGTTGGTTGAAGCCATCAAAGCCAGTAAGGTTTTCGTATAAATGTGCGTTGCGTTCAGCCACTTGTTCAGGGGTGACGGTGGCATAATTTGCTAGAAAAACCGCAGCGCTAACAGGATAAAAATCCGCTGTTTCGCCATTAAACTGTAAAATAATAAAATAACTGGCGTCATAAGACGCACTATCCACTGTGCCTAGGTTGTCTCGAATAAATTGAGGCAGTGCCGATACATCAAAGGGCACTTTATACGCAAAAACAGGCGCATCTTTGATAAATGCTTCGCTCAAGTCCTCGTCAGCATGCGACACCATGCTTTCTATTTCAGACCGCGATACTTTTAAGTAAGATAAATGTTCCGTGTGGCTTATTATTGTATGCACTTGTCGTTTTTTTAGATTTTTTTGCTGTTTATGCCAGCGTTTTAGTGGTCGCATATGTTGTGCGGGTATACTGTGCCCTTGTTTTAAAAGGCCCACACAATCTTTTAGCACCTCAAGGGCTACTTGCTGTTGGAGGCTTAGGGTCCTTGCATAGACTAGCCGGCTCATACCACCAAGCGGGCTTACAAAAACCAAAAGCATCACACCAAACCAATGCAAAAAAGTTGTCATCGAGAGCCTTTCTACCAAGAGTAATGAAAGAAGTCAACCCCATCGCCATGATAGCCCTCATTTTGCAGGCAGTACATGTGCCTGTTGCTTAGGGGGTCCACTGGTGAACTTGATTTATGATGTAGGATTGCTCTTTTTTTAGAATGCCAAAATGTTTAAACAGCTTTTCGTCGGTCCACTTCATTTTTGTAGACATAAAAGGCACCCAGAGGAAGCTTTTTTTGCTCGTGTGGTGAGTGGGCTTTCTTAACCCTAATAAAAAACGCGCCAAATAACTTTGCAAAAAATATAAAAAATTCTCAGCCTCTTTTTTAGTATTAAAACTACCCGCTATGCTGTAGGTTTCTGTCGTTATCTGCCCTGGCTTTACAATAAAAAACTGCGCAGGCCTAGGCAGGGTCTTAACAGAGCTATTGCCTACAGCATTAGGAAAAGCCACTTTAAATTTGGGAATTTTATTTTGATTTTTTAATACTAACTCTTGTGCTATATGGTGCACAGCTTTTCTATAAGCCAGGCATGCGACACTGCCTTTTTTTGGCCTTGGGTTTTTTTTAAAAAAATGGCACTCTATTCCAAAAGGGTTTCTGGCCCACACAACTTGATCTAAAAACTTACCCTTATGCCTTGATAACACTTTTTCTAAAATCGGCAATGCTTCTTTGTGGGGCACGATAATATCGTACTTATCTAGTGCAAATAGGCTGCGCTTTTTTTGATTCTTAATTTGAGCCAAGCCGCAAAATTTTTTGTCATAATACAAAAAGCATACGCCACCACTTATTTCAACAGTAGGAAATACCGCCTTAGAGCGCTCAAAATAACAAATTTCCCGCACCTTATTGCTGTGTGTGATTTTAGCACGAAATTTATCTAAGCCCTTGCCGCCAGAGAACCACCTAGCAGGTATAACAACAAGCACTTGGCTTATAACACTTGCATCCAGCAAAGCCTCTACTACTTTATTGTATATAGGCTTGGCGCTCCTGCCAAACCCTGGGTCTTCCTCTTGATAAGGTGGATTGCCTATGGCAATAACCCGCCTTGGCTGAGTGGTTTTTATATAATTTAACATTTAAACACCCTGGTTGTTATTTATAAAGCTTGCAGCAGGGAGCCGTTTTTGTTGCTCTCTTTTTGGCTGCGGGCTTTGTTTATATGCTTTAAAGCTTTTTCAAAATCTAAAGATACAATATTTTGGGCTTGTAGTTTTTTAAAATGCGCAGCCCAAGAGTTTTTAAAATTTAAAGGTCTTGCTAAAACATTTGCAAAGCTGCATTTTATAGTGGCGCTGGGTGCCTTTTTTAAGGCATAAAAAAATTCATTCTGGTGTATTTGCCATTTTATGCAGCAAAGTACATGGGCCCAAAAGTGTGCGCGCTCTTTTGTGGTGGATTTTTTTGGTGAGGGGTGGGCATGGCAAAAGTCGTGCACCAATTGCCAGGTTCTTTTTTGGCAGGTTTTAATGTTGTTTTTGTCGACATCTATGGCCCATAAGCTGTTTATGGTGTGCGCTATGGCGTAGTAGCAGGGCTTGGGGCTACCTGAGGTCTTAGCTTTTAAAAATAAGTGCTCTAGCCTTTTTTGCGCTATGGCGGTGACAAAGTTGCCTGTGCCGCATGTGGGCTCGAAAAAAATGACCCCCTCATCCTGCCAGAGCGCTTTTGGCACAAGATGTAGCATTTTTGTAACGCATTTTTCGGGTGTAAATACCTCACCTAAGTCCCGTACCCGTTGCTTACTGACATGATGAAGGGAGTGTATTTTTTCAATCGGCATCCTGCCATGTTGTCGGATGCTTACGCTGTAAGCATAAAAGCGCCGGCAAAAACACCTTGATAACCTTCCGTTTGCCACTTTGGCTGACGCCCCTGCAGGGGCTGCCAAGGTGGCTGCACTACATGCTCAAGGTGTTTGGGCTAGTCTTTAACTGGGTTGGCGGAGAGGGAGGGATTCGAACCCTCGGTACAGGTTGCCCCGCACGACTAATTAGCAATCAGTTGGTTTCAGCCACTCACCCACCTCTCCCATGGACACTCCCTGTATACCATCTGCTAGGCTTTCGTTAAAGGCACTTTTTTACGCCAAATTAAAGCGCTAGCAAAATCTGGGGAAGTCCAACAGGCATCATAGATGCCTTTAGCTGTCTAGTGCACAAAAATGCTTCAGGCAGGCCCACTTGTCCCGTAAGGATAAAAGCGCCAGCAAAAACACTTTGATCAGAGACGCAGACACATTGGCAGCCCCTGCAAGGGGCGCCAGCCAAGGTGGCAAGCGAGGCTCCCATTTAAAGTGTTTTTGCGCGCTAGACAGCCCTCAACGCGCCGATAGCTTTGGACGATCTGTAGGTCCAAAGCGTACACACTCTCGTAGATGGCCCGCGCCCAAGGTGCGTAAGCATAAAAGTGGCCCCTTGAAATCTTGGGCGGATAGCGAAGCCACCTGCGCCCCTTTATGGGGTGCTAAGCAGGTGGTAAGCGGAGAGCCCCAAAATTTCAAGGGAAAACTAGATAGCTACCGACGCTATCAGATAGACTGCGTAAGGCTGAAGCCAGAAGCTATCCAGCACGTGAGGGCGCCCTGGCATGGACCGCTTGCCTTGCGCACATGAAAGTGCTCTATCGGCTGCGCTCTCCGGCCATGGCACCCTCACTAACACTTTTATGCTCACGCTTTTTTGTTGGCACTTTTATGCTTACGCATTCTACCTTAGAGAATTTTACTAGCGCTCTAATTTGTGTTTGCCCGGGCTCACGGGGCTTTGGCGACAGTGTCGCGGCTTCGGGCTTAGAGATCGCCCCAAGCCGCAGGGCCATAGATAGCTGCATAGACCGCCAAAACACCTGTTATTCCGCTGGCCTGGTGCACCTTTCGGTGCTTTACCAGGCTGCGCTTCATACTAAGGTGTTTTGGCTAGTCTGTAATTTATAACGTGCACTGGAATTTGGGCAACCAGCCAGGAGGGCGCTCACGGCGCTCCGAGCCATTGGCCGAGGAGTGCTTAACATTACCTATCAGTTTCACCACAAAAGCCCGATCCACCGAAAAATCATACGCCCTCTTAAAGCCCCATATGCGCTTAGTGTATAAAGCAATCCAACCAAACACCCCAGGCATATCACCCTTAACCATAAAACGCTGAAACAACAACTGCGCCCACAAAGAGTCAAACTCTCCAAACATTTTCAACACCACCGAAATCGGTAGCCTAACCACCCAGTCTCCCCAGCTGCTGGATTCTTCGGCTGTTATATCCTCCAGCGGAATTTCGCCATCTATAATCTCATCAGCACGCCGCTTGTCTCCCTTGTGCTTCTCGCGCATTTGGCGGAACCTTTTTTGACCCTCATATAGAATCATCGCCTCATAACGGCTATCAAATAAATCCCAAGCATCCTTGGCACTAAGCACCTGCGCATCTGCTTTGCCAAACTGCATAAAGGCTACTTCAAGGTAGTGCAGTACCATAGACATATACGACAAAGTGCCGCGGCACACGCTGCCCTCAGCACAGCCCTCGTTATCCTCAGCATCCTCTACGCCTAACTCTATCATGGCCGAAACAAAATCCTCTGCGCGCCCCTCAGACCTCAAGTGCCTCATATACCCCAACAGGCCAGGGAATCCATAAAAATACGCCTCCAAATAGCGCTTCAAATACTCCTGGGCCACGGCTCTGTCCACCCCCAGCATATGCGCTCCCTGAGTCATCAAGCCCCTTTGTTGTGCATGCGCTTGCATATCTTCATGCAAACGCGCTCCCAAGGCTAGGCCCGAGTACAAAAGCAGCAACCAATCCGCCACCTGCACCACACTGGCCCCATCCCCTCTGCCCCCAGACAGGCTTAATGTTCTAATCTCCTCAAACACACGCCCCCCAGAAGGGCATGCTCCTTCGTCCATAAAACCTATATCTACACCCACAGCGTAAATGTTGTTATAAAAATGCTGCACCGCCGATCGGCTGAGCACCCAAGTGTCCACCGCAGCCGTTACGCTTCTATCCGGAGGCAAAGGGTCGAGCAGGTTTTCGCCCCCCCTATCATCAGCCCCATCATTAGCTCCATCATCGGGCATGCTTCTAGGTTGACCCACACTGCGCATCACTAAGCGTGTTAAAGTGTAAAACAGATTTTTACGTGTCCAATCGTCTGGGTCAAAGTTGGCATGCTCTTTGGATAATTCTACACGAGAGCGTGCAAAATCCAACTGAGCCAAAGCTCCACCTCCGCCTACGTGCACTGGAGATTTGGCCACATAAGTGCGCAGCTGCCCTAAAGTCACAAGGCCAGGCACACCATTGAGATCACTCATTTGCACCGATGCACTGTGCTGTTTGCGCTTAGAATTAATAAACTTCTGCCTTTCGTACCAAGCGTGCCACTCGCTTTTTAAGCCCTGCACATGGCGCAACCGGACTCCCGACTGCAAGTGCAGTCCGCCCCCTTGGCCGCGTTCGATTGTGCGTAGGGTGTCTTTTTGGCGGAACATGTTTTCTAGCAAAAACACTCCCACATCCATGGCAGAGGTGGCTCCGATCGAGTAAGGCAAGGTCCCTAGCAAGTCCTCCACCCCCTCTAGCACAGCCGCTATTTGCTGGTAAGATACATAGGCGTCTTTTTCCAGTGCAGCTTTTTCGAGTGAGGTTATATGGGCACCAGGTGCAACTCTGGCTTGTCTTTTAATAGCTAGCTCCCACTGGTGCAATAGTTGCAACACCCACGCGTTTAAGTGGTCCAAATGCTCCGCAACACCCAAAGCGGGCTCTCGCCCCACTCCATGGTAAAAGCTCACACCTAACCAAAACCACTCTCCCAGGCTTTTTAAAAAAATAGGCATCTGATCGCCCGACACCTCAGACCCCACACTGCCCACGGCGAAAGACTTAAGCGCCATAACCAAGCGCATCCAATTTTGAATACCCATACGCCAGCGCTCACTAAACACCCGCATTTCACCCAGCAAAAGAGGCTCCTGAGTAGTATGATCCTTTAGCGCTGATGCACCAGTATTTTTGGCCTGCCATGCGCGCGCTTCGGCAAAAACCTTGTCCCGCGCCTGTTTAGGGTTTAGGCCGTAGGTCAAGCTATGGGGGCCTGATGCAAGCAAAGACGCATCGAACATCCCGTAACTTAAAGGCAAAGCAAACACATCCATCTGCTCTCCAGGCTCCATATGCTTTTGCAAATACGCACCCATGCGGTTTAGAGCTGCAAACAAAGCCACGCGGGCGCGCTCTAACTGCAAGGCACCAGCAGTGCTGCAACCGGGCGCTGAACCAAACACATACACGCACTTATGCTGGTTTAGCTCTAAAGCTCCTTCTTGCACGCTATCTAATAGTTGGAGCATTTTGTTGGCCTCTTCAAAAGACAAAAACTGGCTACTGCCTGCAACGAGGGTCTTTTTTAAACGAAAAAAATCCTCTAGCATCCAGTAGTCGGACTCTGGAATTTTTGGAAAATGCCTCCTTAAAACTCCATACACATCCTCCAGGGCATACCCCTTAGGGTTAGAAGGTTTCACATGCCGCAAAAAGCCCTTCACACTTGTGCGCACACAGTTAAAAGCCTCTGCCACCTGCGGGTCCGAAAGTTGCCCCATAAACATGCGGCGCACATTGTTTGGCAGGTGCTTAAAACAGTCTAAGCCATAGGCCACGTCCATGCTCTGGGGGTCAGCAGCATGCCCGCCAAACCATTGGTGCCGGCTACAGCTTAAATTCATGCACAAACAGCATGCGCACACCAAAGCGCTTAGCGCGTTTTTAAAAGACATAGCTCACCCCTAAGTGCACAAAGTCTTTTCCGCGGTTTTTAGATAAAAACCCCGCCCAAGCAACATCCTCAACAAAACCAAAAATGCGCACACCAAAAGAAGTGTACAAATGTGGGCGCAACCAAAGCCCTAGCTCTGCACCTAGCATTTGCCCTGTATCACCTAACGAGTAGTAATACTCCAACATGTACCTAAAAACCCGTTGGTCTTTATGCACAAACTCCACGCTCCACTCTGCGCCCAAGGTATCTGTGTTTAAAAAGGGATTCAGACCAAAGCCCTTGATTCCCTTGGCTAAATCCGCCTCATGGGTAGAGTAGAGCTTGCTTCCCAAGTATGAAACGGCCAAGTGCTGGCGTACGTCTAAGGCATCGCCCAAAGGGTGCTTAAAACCATAAGAGGCATAGGCACCCCAGAGCAATTTATAAGCCTCTGGGCTAAGCTCTGTGCTCCACTCGGGGTGGCTAAACTTGGGGGCCATAGCATGCTCCCAAGAGGCAGAACCCCACACGTTCAATGAGTCGCCCTTATAACCTAGCTCTGCTGTCGAGAGGCGGTGCTCTAACACCACGGGCTTCACTCTAATGGGCACAGCGGGCCTTAGTGGCTTGGGCCTGGGGTCTGGTTCCGTATCGGGTGGGCGCTCCTCTTGGTCCTCTCTGCCTGGCTCCTCAGGCGCTGTGCCAAAAATGCGCGTAAAGTAAGCCAAGCCCCATTTGTTTTGTGGTTTATACGCATAAGACAGACTGCCCCAAAAGCCATGCTCGCTTTGTGCCTTAAACCTCATGGCGTAGTATAGGGTTTTGGGAAACACCAGCGCCGACCAACGGGGCAGCTCTATACGGTAATGCACAGGCCTTAAACCTTGCCCGTAATCTATGGGATAGTTATATGAGTCAGCCCATGGATTAGAGCTTAGCACTTGCCCATTGTAGTTGCTCATTTGCGCGCCTTGCTCAGGCAAAAGCATGGGGCTAGCATAGGCTTGCAGTGCAAAGTTTTGCCCCTTACTGAGCACCCACACTCCCGGCAAACCCATAGGTTGAGGCTTAAAGGGGTTCCACCTAAACCAGGGCTCCCACAAACCCAAGGCCCAGTGCCGGTCTAACTTAGACCACGCATTAAGCCGCCTTCCTAAGGCTACAGACCATGAGGGAGAAAATGCGTACTCTAAAAACAGTTCATCCAAAACAAAGTGGCGGTCCATTTTAAGGTCGCCCAATTTATCTAAAGATGTCCGCTTAAAAGTTTGAGCAAAAGGAGCCACCACGCGTGCTCCTCCCTTAAGCGACCACGCCTTACCCCAGTAGCCCCACCCATAAAAGGCATCCAGGTACACTATGTTTTGTGAAATATAAGACCTCTTAGGCGGCAAAAAGTGCGAAAAAAACCTCAACCCCACAGCGCCGTGGTCGTAAAAACCTTCGGGAGTTTTTGTGTTGGTCCAGTCTATATGTTCTTGCCACCAGTTTTTGGCATGCGCATTACAAGCACAAGCAAGCAGCCCGCACAAAAAAAGCATGCAGTAAGCAAAAGCCAAACGACTAAGCGTAAGCATAAAAGTGCCAACAACAATGCCCTCAGCCCGATGCAGTCTAGCTGATAGCGCCCTTGGGCGCGGGCCATCAGGTAGACAAGTGGTCCTGCCGGTCTTGCCTGAGGCATTTTTGTGCACTAGACAGCTAAATACTAAACGCCGCATAAACTAACAACTCCTACAGGCTGCGTAGTCCGCACCCATAATAGTCCACAAACTCTCTGCCAACAAAAGCCCCCACGATAGCAACGTGCAGCATTTTAGCACAAAAAAAGCCTCACAAAAGCCTGCAAAAAAGGCCCTTTTGGCCCCTTTGCCCCTCTTAGGGGCTTTGGACATTAGGTGCACCCAATTTTATAAGGAGCTATCAGTGTTTTGAGCGCCTAATCCTAGAGAATTTTGTTAGTCCTCTGATTAGTATTTTTTTCACTGTAGATTAGAGCGCTAGTAAAATAACCTTGAGCTCAAGTGCAGTCCCTTGGCAGCCTCTGCAAGAGGCGTTAGCCAAGAGGACAAACGGCAGCCTCAAGGTTATTTTGCGGCCTATAAGGGATCTATGCGCCTGTAGCCTTGGGTGTTCGATAGACCCAAGGCGACCAGACTGTCGTATTGGCACACCAATTGCACATAAGGCTGTTGACAGCACAAAAGGTGCTATTTTTGGGACATTTTTTGTTTGTTTTTATTACCAGGGGTGTAAGGATGGTACTTTTTTTTGTTGCGGTGTTTTTTGTAGGAGCTCTGCCAGGGTCTTTGGTTAAGGCCGATCAGACGGGAGCTATTTTTGTTGAGCTCAGCTCAAGGGCTCTGGTGCTAGACCAATTTAAAAACGCTAGCCGGTCTCAGCGTGTAACAATTTTATCAGATCTGATTGCAAAAAATGGTGCTCTCCCTAGCGCCATAGCAGACGGTATCATAGCCCTTATGGTTAAAGACGGGCAAATAAAAGACCTCAACACTGCCATTGTGCAAGAGGACGCCTTTGAAGCCGTGCATTTTGAGCGTTTTGGCTTTTTAAGTGCATTATTGGCACATCCTGATGTGCAAGAAAAAGACACACACGACACTCTAGTAGAGGATCTTATTACCAAGGTGTCTCATAAACACGTGGATGAGGCTTTTTTGGTCATGGACTTTGCAGAGTTTATGATCAGCAAGGACTACACTATTGAAACGCTGCGTTATTTGTTTTTAGAACTAACGCCTTTTAGTGCGCACCCCTATCAAGCGAGGGAGTGGTTTTTACACCCTAGTGCTACAAAAGTTTTTGAAACAATCATCTACCAACTGGCTTCTCAGGCCAGCAAACGCATGGCGCCTAGGGTGGATTCTTTTAGTGGAGCCTTTAAGCCTAGGTTGCATATTGCCACTCGTGGGTTACAGGGTTTTTTGAGCGAGGTGTTAATTGCAGCATGCCATACAAAAAAAATTCCCCTATGGGGCTTCCCGTACGACAAAGCTTATGCACTACGGGCTTTGGGTTTTGTGCATTTGATGTTGAGCGAAGTTTTAGATGCCGAAACACCCTATGCTGCTTTAGCCATTATAGAAAGCTCCCCTGCGACCCACGGGTTAAACGCTACGCTGCCACTGCTTCAAGAAGTGGCCCATAGGGTGTCGATTCATGCAGCTGGTAGAAACGAAAACGCTGCCCTCCTAAAGCGAATTAAGAAGATATACGATTAGAGCGCTAGCGCTCTAATGCTTACGCAGCTAGCGCTCTAAATTTATAAAATAGCTAAGCATGCGGGCTTGGGTGCGAAGGGCATTGGTGCGGCCAGACCCTCCGTCATGCCCTGCATGCATTTCTGTATGCAGCAAAAAGCGCTTAGGCCCTAAAGCCACATGCCGCAATTTAGACACCCACTTTAAAGGCTCCCAGTATTGCACCTGCGAGTCATGAAAACCCGTTTCAGCAAAAACATCTGGGTACCGCCGTGCATGCACGTTGTCTAAAGGAGAATAAGACAAAATATAATCGTAAAACTCCTTCTCATTAGGATTTCCCCACTCTTCGTACTCCAAGGTGGTTAAGGGTATGCTGTCGTCTAGCATAGTAGTAAGAGCATCTACAAAAGGCACCCCCGCATAAAGGGCCTTAAACAAACCCACAGGTGCCATATTAGCCACAGCCCCCATAAGTAAGCCCCCCGCACTGCGACCGCTTCCAAATAGCGCGCCCCCTTGGGTGATGTGGGCCTTTATATACTGAGCCACATCTATAAAATCATAAAAGGTATTTTTTTTGTTTAGCATTTTGCCATTTTCATACCAGGGTCTGCCCAAAAAACTGCCCCCCCGTACATGGGCAATCGCATACACAAAACCTCTATCTAAAAGCGGCAGATTATAGAAATCAAAATCCGGATCAATGCTAATGCCATAAGACCCATAGGCATAAAGTAAGGTGGGGGCGTCTTTTAAAGCCGTGCCCTGTTTATAAATTAAGCTCACCGGCACTTTAGTGCCATCACGTGCTTCTACATGCAAACGGCGTGTTACATAATTTTTTGCCGTGTGGTCACGCCCCAGCTGCAACTTATTAACAAGGCGCTTATCTAGCGGGGAGGCTTGGTTTGAAAAAAGCGCATCCAAAATCCGCGTCTCCCACACCTCAGGCACATCATTAAACGTGCTAGTGCCGTACTTAATGATATTGGCATTAAAATCCAAAACTCCAGCAGAGTAAAATTGAGCCGGCACAGCTGCATTAGGAGAGGGGTTATTTCTAACCCCTTTGTTATCAGCGTTATCAGCATGCCGGTCCCGTATAGCAAAGGTTTTGTCAGGATTTTTAATATCTAAAACAGTAAGGTCCTCTATGCCCTTGGTGCGGGTTTTAAAAAGCAAAAAATCCCGTGTGCTATTAAGGTATGACACATACACATTAGGATCATGGGGCACTATGGTGCGCCAGCTTTTAGGATCTTTAGCCGTCTCTTTGGGCGCGAACATAATTTTAAAGTTAGCACTATCTTCATTGGTAAGAACATAAAACCCATTGTGCGCACCGGCACTTGCAATATTATAAATCACCCCAGGTTTAGCAGGAGCAAATAAATTCAGCTCAGCTAAAGGCTCGTTAGCGTTTAAAAACCGCACCTCGCTGCTCTCGCTTTGATGAGAGTGTAAGAATATATACTTGCGAGAGCTGTCTTTGCCCATGCCTAAAGAGAATTGCTCTTTTTTTTCAAAATACAAAACCTCAGACACATCCTTTAAAGGATCCACCCTCAGTAAGGTGTTAGAGCGCAGGGTTTTAGGGTCTTGCGTTAGGGTATAAAGAAAGTGTGACGCTACATTTTCGCCCCAAACCAAGCTGCCGTTAGAGTTTGTGACACTGCCTAAGGCTTTAACTGTGTTATGAATGAGGTCTTTTACAAAAACACGATACAATCTGCGCCCTGTGGTATCAACGGAATAGGCCAAATAACGCCCACAAGGTGATGGCGAAAGGGATCCTAGTTCAAAAAACTCACTCTCCTTAGCAAGGGCATTAGCATCCAGTACCAAAGAGCCCAATTTTTGATGCAGGCTATCACCTTTGTCATCCAATAAAAATGGAGTTTGGGGTGTGCTGCCCTCACTATGAGGTATACGAAAGTACTGGGGGTAGTCTTGCTGTTTTAATGACAGTGCATAATACCAATAACTGCCTACCTTTTGTGGGGTGCTAAAACTTTTTTCGGCCTCTAGGGATTTTAACTCTGAAAAAAGCTCCTCTTGCAGGGCTTTTGTCGTCTTGTTGAAAGCTTGTTCAAAGTAGGTGTTTTCTGCCTCAATGGCTTTTAGTACCTGAGCACTGTCGCGTTCGCGCATCCAATAGTAGTGGTCTTGCCTTTGGTGACCGTGTTTTTCTAAACTAAAGGCCTTTCGCGCGGCTTTGGGGGTTTGGGGTTTGAGCATAGATTTACATACCTCAAGATTACTGGGGTTGCCTTGTGCCGGGCCTACCACCAATGCACAAAATAAAAATACAAAACCAAGAGCAAACACAAGCGGCAATCTATCAACCAGCCCTATCTTAAGTCAAGGCATAGGCCCATGGTGTTTGCGCTACATACTCCAGGTGTTTTGGCTAGTCTGTTGTTTTGCTTACTCAACACCTTGATGCCGTAACGACAGTTTGGCCAATCGAGTTCGCTCAATTTATCTTAATTAAGAACACCCGGTTGCAGGCGTGGTTATTTTCCTTAGCCTACTTAGGCCTCATCTCAGGTGCGCCGCTTTCACTCGATTGGCAGGGCCATAGATAGCTGCATAGACCGCCAAAACACCTGTGTTATTCCGCTTGCCTTGTGCACCAAAGGTGCGCCATCAGGCTGCGCTACATACTCCAGGTGTTTTGGCTAGTCTGTTGTTTTGCTGTACCTATGTTGGGTTTTAGATAGTACTGGACTTAATGGCGTGTTGTTAGTTGCACGTGCTTTCCGATCAAAATCCTTAGATAGGCTTAACACTTCAAACCAAAGAGGGTTTTTATTCTTATGTGCAAGCAAGTAGGGTACGTATTATTGTTGTTGTCTTTGGGGCTTTTTTCTATTGGCTGCAGTGATACTTCTTTTACAGAAGGTTCTGACTCCATAGCTTTTAGAAAAAAGAGTGTCATCATAAATGGAGGTGATGAATACACAAGAGACAAAAGTGTAGAGCTAGAGATAGAAGGTGGTCTGTCTAAATGTATGCTAATAAGCGCATCGCCTAATTGTGACGAAGGAATTTGGGAGCCTTATGTAAAAACCCGCCGTTGGGATTTAAAAGGCCTTAACACAGAATCCTTTGTTTATGTGCAGTTTGGCACACCGGCCAGAGGCCAAGGTTGTTCGTCTTTGGCAGAAAATACTAGCAAAAAAAGATCCGCATTTGAAAAGAAAAAAGCCTGTGTAAACGACACTATTTTGCATGATGATATTGCTCCTGAGGCGCGTTTTTTAAACAACTCTAATTGGGTTACATCGGAAGACAAGGCCACTATTAAAATGTCGTTTTTTGACAACTTGTCTGGCGTTGCGGCCGCTGAGTGCGTATTGGACAACGGGTCTTTTAGAGACTGTTCCAAGGGCTTAGAAGAGCTGGTTAACTTGCCAGAAGGCAAGCGCACCATAAAAGTACGCCTGCAAGACAAAGCGGGCAATGTATCTGAGGCAACATCTTACCAATGGCATGTAGATTACACAGCCCCTGTGATTTCTATTGTAAAAAAGCCTTTAGTCGTATCGCGCGAGCAACATGCAGCCTTTGCCTTTGAAGCATCTGATACTGTAACTGGTGTAGAAAAATACGAATGCAGTTTGGATGACACTACGTTTGTATCTTGCGATAAAGACTTGCACTTGATCCGCAATATATCAGAGGGCAAGCATACACTCAGGGTGCGTGCTTGGGACTTTGCTAAGAACTTTTCTGAGGCCGATTATATCTGGTCAGTAGATCAGTCGCCTCCAATTTTAACTTGGGACGAAAAACCCTTACCCTATGTAGGCAAAAGTGCTAGCTCTAGATTTAGAGTAAAGGTCGAGGATGCCTTGTCGGGTGTTACGCGCATTATGTGCCGCTTGGGTAAATCAGGTGATTTTGTTCCCTGCCAAAATGTGTTTGAGTATACGTCTTTACCTTTGGGTCGGCAGGAGGTTTTTGTAAAAGCTTACGATCGCGCAGGCAATGAATCGCGTACAATATCGCACAATTGGTTTGTAGATGGGTACGGACCGTCTTTGTCTTTCGATTTATCACGCAGCGTAGATGCCTTAACAGGCGAAACCGAGGCTCGCATATATTTTAGCGCTGAGGATGTCGGTGCCGGTGTAAAGGGTTACCTGTGCTCTAGAGATAGCAAAAATTATAAAGAGTGTGAGTCTCCGTTAAAGCTTGTAGATTTATCTAGCGGCGAGCAAGAGCTTTGGGTTAAAGCTGTAGACAAATTAGAAAACATAGGGGAGTCTCAAAAATTCATTTGGGAAGTAGATAATATTTTACCCACAGTGCGCATTACCCAAGGTCCCAAAAAACAAGAAAAAACTAAGTGGGCTAAATTTGAATTTGAAGGCGCAGACGGCCCCCACCCTGTAGCTTTTTACGAGTGCCGCGTGATAGAGGACGAGCGTAAAAAGCGCAGCAGCACATTTAAAAAATGCAGCTCTGGATTTGTGAGCAAGAACCTAAGCCAAGGGTACTATGCCTTTGAAGTTCGTGCAGTAGACCGCGTGGGTAATAGGTCTATGCCATCTGCGCAAAGGTGGATGATCGACATGACGCCCCCTACGGCTAGGTTTTTGAAAAAGCCTGCCCCTTACATTGGCCCTGACACCAACGCTGTGTTTCAAGTGTATACGGCAGACAATATGTCGGGTGTGCAGCAGGTGCTGTGTCAGTTTTCTACCGAAGAGGGCTTTGTTCCTTGTGAGGATCAGTTTGTTTACCCTAAAGGCGGCGAGGGCCGTCAGTTGCTTA
This sequence comes from Bdellovibrionales bacterium, assembly GCA_965116155.1. Taxonomy (GTDB): domain Bacteria; phylum Bdellovibrionota; class Bdellovibrionia; order Bdellovibrionales; family UBA1609. Next base: position 647,596 of record OZ220488.1, on the reverse strand, counting down.
AGTTAAAGCTAGTAGATGGTGTGGGTAATGAGTCTTCTGTCATAGAGCATGCTTTTTATGTAGATGCCACACCGCCGCAAGTTGTGTTTGGCAATAAGTCTCGTGGCCCTAGTACTTCAGGGCGCGATATTGTTCCTGGCGGCGCGTATAAGGTGTTTTTTAATGCAGATGACCTAGGAGGCGCGGGAGTTAAAAAAATCTACTGCCGCACTAGTGATGAGGTGAATTTTTCAGAATGTGACAGCCCTCTGATACACACTCAAAACCACAGTGGGGTGCAAGAGCTTTTTGTAAAAGCAGAAGACCTAGTAGGTAATATATCAGCTGAAAAAAGCTACTCTTGGGAGGTGGATGTTACTCCACCTGCTGTACGTATAACAAATGCACCGTTATCTTGGTCTAAGTCGCGGGTGGCGGAGTTTTCGTTTGACGGATCCGATGGTGCAGATCGATCGATTGCTCGGTACGAGTGTAGGTTGTTTCGCAACAAACGTATGGAAAGTCCTTTTAGGGATTGCGTAACGGGTTTTGTATACCGCAACCTTTCAGAAGGCGACTATCGCTTTGAGGTAAAAGCTTTTGATGTTGTAGGAAATGAGAGCTCTGTTGCAGTGCATGAATGGAATATGGACAACACTCCCCCCGTGGCTGTGTTTAAGAAAAAACCACTCGCCTTTGTAGGAGTTAACGACCCTACAGGTTATGAGCTAGCAGTCAATGATGCCGGATCGGGTGTGGACGAAATTTTGTGCCGCTTTGGAGAAGACGCGAATTTCGTGCCCTGTTCTAAGGCCTTTGAGTATCCTAGCAAAGTTGAGGGTTATCATAGCTTGGGAATCAAGGTGCGAGACCGCGCGGGCAATGTGTCAGGTTTGTTGTCGCACAGTTTTAGCATAGACGCTACGCCACCTGTTGTGACTTTTGACGAAAAGCTCAACATCCGTAAGATCGTAGCTGCAGGTGAGCATCAGGTTCACTTTAATGTGGAGGACAGTCTTTCAGGTGTGCATGAGATCTATTGCCGTGCACCGGGTGCGAGCAGCTTTAAGGTGTGTCATTTTCCATTTTCTGGTGAGGAGCAAACGGGTGGCGTAAAAACACTTTTTGTAAAAGCCAAAGACCGTGTGGGCAATACTTCGCAAGCAGTAAGTTATACTTGGGAAGTAGACACCATTGCACCTGAGGTGCGCATTACAAGAACGCCGAAAGAGTTTTCTAGGCTGCCTAATGCGGTATTAGAATTTGTGTCTGTTGGTGATGCGCATGATTTAAAAAAGTACGAATGCCGCTTAATAAGCAGTACAAAGCAAAATGCACGTTTTGCTACCTGTGAGTCTGGACTAATTTATAAGCAGCTCGCCCCTGGCTCTTATAGGTTTCAGGTTAGAGCTGTAGATAAGGTGGGCAACCTATCTAATGTGGCAGAGTACCAGTGGACCTTAGATAACACGCCGCCTAAGTTGCAGTTTTCTGCAAAGCCAGCCAAAGTTATAGGTGCGCACCAAGAGGCTAAGTTTAGTGTGCACGTAACAGATGATGTTTCGGGTGTAGACCAGCTGCTGTGCCAGCTGCCTGCGGTGTCAGAGTTTAAAGCTTGTGCTTCGGACTTTGTTTTGTCTGGAACCCAAGAAGGCACTTACAGTGTAAAGGTTAAAGCTAAGGATATTGCAGGCAATGAATCTGCAGCAATAGCCTACAGTTTTGTACGCGACACTACAGCGCCTACGGTGGCATTTAGCTCTAAAAATCCTAACCAAATTGTGGCGCCCGGCAAGCATAATATTTACTTTGAGGCTCAAGATAACCTAGCAGGTGTTGAGGCAATTTACTGTAAGCTAGGCCATGGTAGCTTTGAAAAATGTAACAGCCCGTACGTGTTTATGCAAAAAGTAGATGGCAAGCAGTCTTTTTGGGTAAAAGCTAAAGACAAAGTGGGCAATGTGTCTGAGGAGATGGAGTTTTCTCTCAAAATAGACGCTGTGCCTCCTGTTGTTACTTTAACTAAGGCACCTCTGAAAGTAACATCACAGCAAAGGGGCTATTTTGAATTTAGGTCTAACAGCTCTGATGTGGCACTTTACACTTGTAAATTGTTAATGGATGGCAGTGTTGTGCGAGAGGACCAAAACTGCAAAAGCGGCATGGAGTACGCCAACTTAGCCCAGGGCAAGTATAAGTTTGAGGTGGTGGCTCAAGACCATGTGGGTAATGTGAGCGAAGTAATAGAGCATGGCTGGGTGGTGGACACTACTGCGCCTTTGCTTAGTGTAGAGGTTCCTCAAGAAGGCACCAAGGGTGAGTTTGCTGTTATAAAAATAGAAACCAGTGACCCGGGTGCGGGAGTGGAGCCCTCTAGCCTTAAGTGCTATGTTTCGGGGCGTTTGACCTCTTGTCAGTCAGGTATAGATACAAAAATATTTAACGACAGCGATGGCGAGCTGAAGTTTCGTGTAGAGGTAGCGGACAAGGCGGGTAATGTGGCATCGATTGAGAAAACTTGGCAAGTATACCGCAAGGTGCAAGAGGCCTTGACCAATGTTGAGGTAGATGCCAACCGCAAGGTGGATGTGTTGATTGTAGTAGACAACTCGCAAAGCATGTCTAAAGAGCAGCGCCATTTAGCGAGCCGAATATCTGATTTTCTGAGTATCGTAAAGGAGACCGACTACCATATTGGTATTACTACGACAGATATTAGAAACCGCGAGCGTGGTGCTCAAGGTAAGCTTATGCCAATCGACCGAAGAGAGGGCTTATGGTTTTTAGACGCATCTATGCCATCCAATCAGGCGCAGCTGTACTTAGAAAAAGCCTTAAAACGTGTGGGCACCAGTGGCAACAATAAGGAGTTTGGTATAGGGGCTACTATTAGACTGCTGCAGCGCAAGCTTACTGGTACTCAGCGTGATGATGAGCATGTAAAAGAGTTCATACGGGGCGATGCGCATATGGCGGTTTTGATGATCTCTGACGAAGATGACCATGGTCACAAGCAAGACACGGGCATAGATTTGCTTAAAATGGTAGACCAACATTGGCCTAAAAAGAACTTCGTGTGGAACTCTATTATTCATTTGCCTGGTGAGAAAAAATGCTCCACCGGCGGCGACGATGAGCGGGGCGAAAGGTATATGGAGCTTACCAAGGCCACTAATGGTATTGCGGGTTCTATTTGCAGTGCAGATTATACTTCTATCCTGTCGGATATGGGGGCTAGGGTTTTACGGCAAATGCGTGAGGTAGAGCTAGACTGTGTGCCTGCTGATCCTAAAAACACGCGTCAGCGCCTGCTAACTGTTAGGCGCCGTAATGCTTCAGGTGTATGGCAGGATTTGAGCTCTGGGTATAAGTTAGAGGGTTCCTCTGTGTACTTCGATGACTTCATCGACCCCGGCTCTTACAAGTTTGTGTACCCTTGTTACGCAAATTAGGGCACCCTCACGCGCTGGATAAAGTGCAGTCTCTAGCGCAACCCCCTTTAGGGGGTGTCCGCGATAGGGACAAGCGTCCCTCAGGGCATTTTCCGGCCTATAAGGAATCTATGAGCCTGTAGCGATGGGCGATCTTTAAGCCCATGGCGCCCAGACTTTCTTTAAAAGCACTAAGAGGCTGCGCTTCATGCAAAAAGTGTCCATAGCGTTAAGTTAATCTGGCAGGTTAGGTCACGCCTAGTTTTTTCGCGATCAATAAAACCCGGTCGCAGGCGACTGTGCTTTCCTCAATTTATCTAAAATCGCTCTTGCGGGTACGGGCTTAGACCTAACCTGCAGGGCCGTAGACTGCTATCCAGTTTCCCTTTTCACTTTGGGGCTGCCGTTCGCCCTCTTGGCATACTCTCCTTAGAAGGCGGCCAAGGGGCTACACTTATAGCCCAAAGTGAAAAAGTCCACTTTTATGCTTACGCACTCTAATAATGTACATTCAAACTTAGAAAAAACCGCCCCTTGAGATTGGCACCCACCTCCCACAAAATGTTGCGGTACAAAAATCTTAACATAGGAGTCAGGCTCAAGGGCTGGCCCCAGTGGTTCCAGTGCCTGAACTGCAGCACTAGCCAACTGTGCAAGGAGTCCTGACCACCCACATAAGGCGCTAAACCCACACGCCCTGTTAAGCCATAGTAGCGCCGAGTGTCGCCGGTTACGGTAAACACCTCGCCTCTTAAGGCCGTGTAGGCGCGTGGCGATTGCCAGTCGGTCTCTAGTTGCGCCCTCCACACAAAGCCATGGGGGTTTGCGCCAAAGCCTTCATTGAGTGAGGGCTTGTCTTGCTCTGCCTTTGTTTTTGTGGGGCTTTCAGGCGGCTCCACTCCCCAGTCCCAATGGCGCACATAAGCCAAGGCAGGCTCGCGGTGATACCAGCCTCCAAAGGCATTAAATCGCACATCAATAGCCCCGTTAGCAGGCCGCATTTTCAATAAAACCACGCTAGCCCCCAAGTTGTAATCCCTGTAATTGCCCAAGTATTTAAACCCGTGCACACTTGCCACCGCAGAAACACGCGGATGAAAACTGTAACTCACGGCCTGGGCATTCGATACCGGCGTAAAATCTCCCCAGTAAGCCCACCCGCCCTGGTAGGGAGCGGGTTTAGCCCACACGGATCCGCCAAAAAGCAGTAGTAGCAAAACCAAACTCCAACTAAAAATTTTCAATCTTCCCCCTTGGTGCAAGTGTACTGATAAAACATGCGGGCAATTTCTGTAGCCACAGTGCTGAGCTCGGGATTATCGGTCGCGTGCATAAAGCCAGCAATGTTCCAAAAGGACGCTATTAGATTTAAGCATAAAATAGGCTGTGCGCTGCATAAAGCTTTTTCCTGTACGCTTTTATAAAACATCTGGCGCGCCTGCAAAAAGTGCGCATGCATCCAAAGGTTCTGGCCGACCTTTGCGCAGCCAAGGGCGTTATTTAAATCGCAGGATTTTTCATACCATATGCGCGCTACCAAAAATTGGTCCTGCATTTCGTGGTATTGACCTGCCATTAGGCAGGCTTGAGAGTTTTTGAGGAGGCAGGAACGTTCAAAATAAAGCAAGGCCTTAGAGGGGCGCTGCAGCTTCCAATACGACAAAGCCATGTGGTAGCAGGCTTGGGCGTTTTTATTATGACAGGCCAAGGCTTCGTCTTCCGCTGTAAAAGAAGGCTCCTCGGGCTTGGGTGATGGGGCAGTCCTTTGGGTTTGAGTTTGCTTGAGGCAGGAGCGTATGTCCCATGGCACGGGTGGCCAAGGCAACGGGCCTGCTAAAAGCCTATTACCCCCAACAAACAGAGCCGCACCAAAACAACACAGCAGCCTCAAAGTCACCACCTTGGCTGTTCCCCCTTCTTACGTACCCCCAAAAACCCCGCGTTAATCGTACAAAATGGCAGTCAGCGCCTTGGTCTCACTTACAGTTTAAGCCCTGTACAAGCCCTGCTAGTTAGGACTGACGCATTGCAATGCGGGTCAGCTTTTTGCTGTGAGGGGCACAAAGGGGATTTGAGCAGCGTAGAGGCTGCCTGGGCCATGTCTGTCATTAGCTTTTTTTATGTATACACAAAAGGCCTCAGCGCCTCGTGAGCGGAGGGGGTATTTTTTGCCCCCCTTGCTTATAGCGTGCAGGCCCATAGTGCCGATACATAAAGGAGCAGGAGGCGGCCCCATGGCAAATAAGAGCACAGGTGCGAGTAAATCTGCCTTGCCGGCGGACAAGGAACTCACTGAGTCTGAGGTGCCAACAGTTAAGCCTGCAGCCCCTACGCAGAATTTAGAGGCTTACGAAAAACAAATCCTAGTATCTTACGGGCCGTATATTTTGTTTCGAGCCGGTAAGGGTGCTGAGCTGGTGCCAGCCCGTTGGCCTTCTATGTTAAAGCCCCAAAGGCCTATTGAACAAATGTCTGTAGATATGAGCCAGCCGAGCCCTTTCCATTTAATCTACCGCGACCAAGATTACCATGGGCCATTGGTGAACAGCCGGTATTTTGAGGTTTTTTTAAAAAGCTGGGGCATTAACAACAGGCCCAAGTGTGTGTCGATTTGCCGTATGAAAGAGGAGCAAAAGCTACTAGGCGCCGTGTTTGCTATGAGCCAAATGGACACTTCTAGCTTGCCGAATTTTAGAAAAATGCAAACCCTCACCGCACAAATCACACAATTGGTATAAGCGAATCACACGCTTTTATGCTTTCGGATCAAAAGCATCCCTTAACCCGTCTCCTCTGGTTATTGGTCCCACTGGGATCCGGCACCCTTAGGCGCCTGCCAGTGGGACATTTTAGGCAGACGGGCCTAATGGGTAGTTATTAAGGGCGAGGGTTGCTAGGGGGTAATTGCAGTGTGTTTATGCTTTGGGATCGAAGGCGTCACGCAGCCCGTCTCCTAAAAAATTAAACGCTAGCATGGTGAGAAAAAACCACACCCCAGGGGACAGGGCCATAAGGTGTGGGTATACAGGAAAAGCCTCCCACGCTCCGCGGGCCAGCACTCCCCAGCTGCTGTAAGGTGGTTGTAGGCCCAGGCCTATAAAGCTTAAAAAGCTCTCAAACAGGGTGTTGGACGGGATCTGCACTGTCAGCAATACAATTACGGGCCCTAACATATTCGGAAACACATGCCTTGCTAGTATGCTAAGGCTTCCCACTCCTAGGGCCTTGGAGGCCTCTATATAGACCTCTTGTTTGATTTGCATAACCTGTCCTCGCACTACCCGCGCGAGCATGAGCCACCCAAACACACTAAGGGCCATAAGCACGCTCAGTACGGCATTGAGTTCGGGGTTGCTAAATAGCTCGAAAGAGTCAAAGGTCATTTTGACTAAAATCAAAAGCACTAAAGTGGGTATCGCAAACAGGCTATCTACAATGCGCATCATAAGGGCATCGACTTTGCCGCCCACCCACCCGGATATCCCTCCGTAAAGGGTGCCTAAGAGGAAGGAAATCAGCGCAGCCAAAACTCCCACAGCCATTGAGATGCGGGCTCCGTAGATCACGCGCGAGAGCACATCGCGCCCCAGGCTGTCGGTACCAAAAACATGCGCCGCGTTCTTACCTGCTGGGAGCAGTATTTTGTCCATATTTTGCTTATGAAAGCTATGAGGCGCCACCCAAGGAGCCAGCACTGCTACTATGCACACAAACAGCACAAAAGCCAGCGACAGCATGGCGGCTTTGTTGGCTTGCAAGCGGCGTACAGAATCCCACCAGAGGCTTTTGCTTTTAGCTGTGCTCACAAGTTTCATCTAGACCGCGTAGTGTGTGTGTGGTTCTTGCCAGGCCGGCCCGTTGGGCTTGCCCTGCTGTTAGGCCCTACTTTGGGGGTGCATTCATAGTAAATGCTCCATAAAAGAAACACAAAGGCAATACGGGGCCGGTGGGGGCTTGATTTTTTTGCCGATATTAGGATACAATTTTTGGTTATTGCGCTGGGTATAAGATTTTCTTTGAGGCTTTGGGGACGTCAAGGCTTCGACGCGGATGTTGACCGAGCAAGGAGCATGCCGGGGCGCCCAGGGACCTCGTTAAAAATGGGCATTTTTTGATTGGCGACAATCATGTAGCTCTTGCTGCCTAATTTATTAGTGCAGCAACGCCTCTGGAGTTTTCGCTAGCGGAACTTTTATAGGGGTGTCATTTTAGCTAGATCGGGTGCTGGTGCGTTTGTGGTCCGTGCTTGCGCTTTAAACTTTAGGCTGCAGTGTGTGGCGATGCTTGGTGTTTGTAACGGGCGCTGCGCACTATTTTTTACAAACTAAGCATGTAGCTTGGCCTTGTTTGGAAAGGTTTGCGGACGCGGGTTCGATTCCCGCCGTCTCCACCATAAATTAAAGACTAGCCAAAACACCTCTTGCCTAAAGCGCAGTCTGGTTGAGCGCCTAAAGGCGCGCCAGGCAAGCAAAAAGCAAGAGGTGTTTTGGCTAGTCTATGCGCTCTAATTTGTGATACTACAAAAACGCCATGCGTATTGCTTGTATTATGGATCCTCCCCATGGGGTGAACTACTCAAAAGACACCAGCTATTTTTTGCTTTTGGGTGCGTATGAACTAGGGGCAAGGGTTTTTTATATTGACCCTAACCACTTAGAGCTGCGGCATAACCGTGTGTGGGCTAAGGTGCAGCCGGTGGAGTTTGACAAAAACAAACACTACGTTTTGGGCACGCCGCTCCTTATGTGTTTAGAAGACATGCAGTGTGTGCTTGTGCGCACGAATCCGCCTTTTGACCGCAGGTATTTTTATGTCACTTTGTTGCTCGATTTTTTGCCGCCCCACGTGCAAGTTATAAACTCGCCTCAGGTTTTAAGGGACTGGAACGAAAAACTCGCCGCATTGTACTTTGCGCAGTTTAGTCCTCCGACTCTTGTGGCAAAAGAGCGCTCCGCGCTGGAAGCTTTTGTGCAAGAGCATCAGCATGTGGTGCTAAAGCCTTTAGATGGCAGAGGGGGCATAGGGATTGAGTTTTTGTCTGTTGATAAAGATTATTCAAAGCAGCTATCTACTGGCTCGCACAATTTTAGTCACTTTGTGCTTTTGCAAAAATACGTACCCGAGTCTACATCGGGCGACTTGAGGGTGCTGTTTTTAAATGGCAGCTTCACTTTTGGTGCCCTTGCGCAAAGGGAGCCCAAGCCCGTAGGGGTTTTAAGGCGCGCAGCAGAGGGCAAAAAACTTAACAACCTAGATCAAGGGGGCACAGCGTCGCTTGGTTTTTTGACTCAGCGCCAAGAGCAGATATGCCGGGCTTTGGGTGAGGAGTTTTTAAAGCGTGGGGCGTTTTTTGTGGGGGTGGATTTTTTGGGAGACTATTTAATAGAGATTAACGTGACGTCTCCTACGGGCCTACAGGAACTCGCCAGATTTGTGCAAAGCCCATTGCACCATGACTGTGCAAAACTTTTTTTGGGTTTGGAGCATTAGCTTTGCGTCGTTATTGGGTAAAGTCCAAAGTGCAGCAAGGGGAGCTGAGGTTAGATGGGGAGTGTTTTAAGCACATTTGTGGAGTGTGCCGTCAAGGCGTGGGATCGCGCTTTGAGGTTTTGGGAGCCTTTGAGGGGATTTTGCTGGTAGAAATCACACACCTTGCGCGCAAATGGGCCGAGTGCAAGGTGTTAAGCCAAAGGCCTGCTCCAACCTTAGGGCGGCCGTTTTTGCATTTGCATATTTGTGTGCCGCGCTTTTCTGTAATGGATAGCCTTGTGGCGCGCAGTGTGGAGCTGGGCGTGCATAGTTTGCACCCGATGTTTTCTGATAATGCGTTTGTAAAAAGCTCTGGCAAACTGGGTGCGAGGCCGAGCCGGTGGCAAAAAATCATGCACATGTCCATGGCACAAACGGGTCGTGCGCAGCCTATGCACTTAGAAACCTGCACGAGCTTTGAGACTAGCTTAGCCCGCGTGCGCCATGATGGGCTGATGCTTTTTGCTTGCGAGCATGGCATGACCCATGGTTTGCGGCCTTATTTGCAGGCAGAAAAATCCACCGGCACTCAGGCTGTGCATATTTGGGTGGGTGGTGAGGGCGGGTGGTCGCAAAGGGAGAAAGATATTTTTGCACGCGCAGGCATTAAAGCCATTAGCCTGGGCGAACAGGTACTTAGGGTGGAAACGGCTTGTCTGACTCTGGTGAGCATTCTAAGATACGAGTATGGCAAGTCAGAGCGCTAGTAAAATTCTCTGAAGCTAAGCGGCGGCACACTGATAGCCCCAACGGGGCGGCCATCAGGGTGCCAAGCGCCTTACAGAGAATTTTGCGACCTATGAAGCTACTACGCGCCTGTAGCGAAGGGCCGTAGGACCGCAGCGGCCAGACTAGCTTAAGCACTGGAGACACATGGAAAAAATTAACGAAGAAGAAATACTGTTCGAAGGCACTGGGGACGATGCGTCCGTGGCTCAATCCAAGCCGTTTGAGGTTTTAAGTTCTGGGCTGGGTTTTCATCAGCGTATTGCTCCTGTGGAGCGTATGGGTTTTGCGCCAGCATCACCCCAAGCGCCATCTCAAGAGCTAAACTTTGCCCTGGGAGATATTGCAGAGCTGTACGATCCTAGCGAGGACGAGCTGCTAGAGGATCCTGCAAAAGGTCTGGGGTCTTTTGATGCTTCTGTATTAGAGTCACCGGCTCCTGCTCAGCGAACAAGCCCAAGGCCCAATGCGGGGCCAGGTTTTGCACCCAGTCCCAAGGGGAGTGGGGCGGTGTTTACATCTCCTGATAAGCCGCGCGTGGCCTCACCTGCTGCGCCCTCCTCTAAGCGGGCCGGTTTTGGCGCGCAAGGGAGAGGGGCCTATAGCGGAGCCCACGCAACTGCAGGCGCTGATGCTGCGCGCACGCATAGGCCAGGCCGCGCAGCCGCCGCACGTCGTGTTCGTAATGGCGTGGCTATGCGCTCTAAAGAAGCTGAGCTTAGCAATAAAGGCACGAGCCGCTCGGCAGCTGTAGTGAGCCCTGCTGTGCGTTCTCAACAAGCCGAGCTATGCCCAGTTAGTGTGCTGAGTATTGTGTTGGATGCTGCTTTGGTGTGTTCGATGAGCGCGGGCTTTTTGTCGGTTTTGATTGTGTTTACGCGCGTGAACCTGGGTGTGCTTTTGGGGGCTTTGCAGAGTAATATTACGGCACAGTTTTTGGCTTTTTTTGTAGTGCTTGCAATTTTGAAGGTTTATATGCTGGTGGGGAGGAGTTTTTTCTCTTGCACACTAGGCGAGTGGGCGGTGGGCTTGCGTATGGGTTCGCCTGCGGTGTCGCAGCGCTGGTATTATGCGTTTTTGGTTTTGTGGAGGTCGGTGTTGGTGCTGTGTGGTGGGTTTGTGTTGTTTCCGGCATTGGCTGTAATTTTTAAAAAGGATTTTTTATATCCGCTCACGGGTTTGCGGCTTTATAGGGTACCTGTGCAGTAGTGTCTGATTGGTCTTTGGAGGCTGTGCAAAGGGGTGGCGAGCGCGATTTAGCGCGCTTGCTTAGCTTTGTAGAAAACTGCCCTCTTAGTGATTTGGTAAAGCTTACGCCTTTGTTTAAGGGCGCGAGGCCTGCGCTACGTATTGGTATTACGGGGGCGCCGGGTGTCGGTAAAAGCAGCCTCGTGGGAGGCTTGCTTCTGGCAGCGCCGGGGCCTGTGGGCGCGCTGTTGGTGGATCCTTCGAGCCCTTTGAGCCGGGGCGCGGTATTGGGCGATCGTATCCGTTTGTTTGGTGGAGTGGACCAGAGCCAGACTAGGCGCGAACACTTTGTGCGTTCGGTGGGCGCGCGGGGTGGTAGCGGTGGCCTTGGTGTGCGGGTGGGCTTTATGCTACGGGCGATGAGTTTGTTTAACTGCCAAAGCAAGGAGGGTGGATTTGACTATATGGTGGTCGAGACAGTAGGCGTGGGGCAATCGGATATAGACCTGGGGCACTTGGTGGATGTGTGGTCTTTGGTGTTAGCGCCTGGTGCGGGGGATGAGGTGCAGCTGCTAAAGGCGGGCGTGCTAGAGGTAGCGCCGCATGTGATTGTTAACAAAAGCGATCTAGAGGGAGCCGAGGCGCTGGCGCGGGCTTTAAGGAGTTTTGGTTTTAAGCCTTTTATGCTGCAGTCTAATAAGGCTAACACTCCCGCGGCAAGTAAGGCCTTTAGGAAGCTGTGGGATTTCTATGCCTCGCACGCGGCTGGAGTGGGGGACTCGCCCACGGCCTTGCGCCACGAGGCTTTGGCGCTCGCAAGGGCCTTGTGGGAGCAGTCCATCCAAAAAGACCTCTCTTCCATCCACAGTCTTAGGGACTTTGTTCGGTTTGTTCAGTCTCTGCGCTGACGGAGCCTGATACTTCGCCCCATGAGACAATAGGTGGATTTTTTACGACCATTTTCTCAGGGTGGCGGCTTAGCTCGTCTTGTAGGTAGTCGATGTAGGATATGAGCTTTTTGTAGCGCTCTTTTTTGGCCTTAGTTGTTGCAGGGTTATTAGTCTGCTCTTGCAAATGGGACATAACAGTGTCTTGCAAAAATTTTTCCAAATAAGGGCTGTTGGCCATGGTTTTTACAGCTAATTCCATGGGGGCTGGGCCGGCCTCTTCTTTTTGTGGCACGCGCAGCTCATAAAGGGTGTCAATAGTTTGGTTTAATATGCTGGCTGTTGCAAACGCCGCCGTTACTGAAGGCGAGTCCGCCAACACATCCAGAGTATCTAACACCTCGTCGGCCTTGGTGCGGCCTTTAATTTGTGGCCGGGTTATATTGGTTAGTGCGGAGCTTATTATTTCCATCGAGGTATCTGTGTAGTGTATGTCTTTGTGCTGAAATGCCACGCGCAACAGCTCTCTTACTGCACTTGGCCCTTGGGGGTCAGAGTAGTATTTTTGTGTGATGAGTTCTGCTAAAAACTGCACGCCCTCGTTGGTAACAAACCATTTTTTGGCTTGGTTGTTTTTGTTTACAAAAAGGCTTTGCAAGAGCATGTTCGTGTAGCCCCCCGCCGCCACATGCGACAAAGCGGTGTGCGATACTACATCGTAGTAGGCAGTGCTAGAAATTTTAGGCGCTATGTAGGCCACAAGGGTTTTGACAAAAAATCTCTTTTGCTCTGCTGGCAAATCGCTGGCCAGATAGGTATCGACCCACTGAATCTGCTGCCAGGCGGCTTTTTTGGCGTCTAGAGCTCGCGCTGCGGATTTATATTTTTTGTCGGCCTTAGTGATAACAGCGGCCCGTTTGATAATCTCTCTTCTAAGGCTCCACCTAGCAACCTGATCGGCTCGAGCTGTTAAGAATTTTTCGCATTTGCTTGGGGTGTGGTAAGGGTTTTGAGTAAAATGCGCATCCGTAGCATTACCTTTTGCGGCACCGACAGCGGCAGCGTCTGTTAGTGTCTTGGCTGAGGCCCAAGACATAGGGCAAAGCATCAGGGCGGCCAAAAGAACAAGTTTGAGCTTTAACATCAGCATTGTAGATCTCCTTAAGCAGGTGAATGGGGCCTTAAATACGTGAATGGGGCACAAGCTAAGACATAGTGCTGCATGACGTCAATAGACGCGTAATTTGTGCAGGTGTGTTGTAAGTTTTATAGGAATCAAAATAGAATGAAACCGCGCTTTTTGGGGTGCGGAAGGGGTTTTAGAGCTTGATGTGTTAATTTTTAAGCGGAGGCTATTTTATGCATATGATAGGACAGAGGGCACCTTTTTTTAAGACCAATGCTCTTTTAGATGGGGGCAAGATCCGAGAGGTACAGCTTTCGGACTATGCGGGCAAGTATGTGGTGTTGTTTTTTTATCCGTTGGATTTTACCTTTGTGTGTCCTACGGAGCTTACGCAGTTTAGGGACCACATAAAGGATTTCGACGCTGCGGGGGCGCAGGTTTTGGGTGTAAGTGTGGACTCGGTGCATGCGCATAGGCGTTGGGTGCAGGATGACTTGAAGGACCTGCATTATCCCTTGCTAGAGGATTTGACGAAAAACATTTCGCGCTCGTATGGGGTGCTGTTAGAGGAGCAGGGTATTGCGACCCGTGGGACGTTTATTATCGATGAAGAGGGTGTGGTGCAGTACATGGGCATACACAACCTTAATGTGGGTCGGGATGCTGTGGAGATACTGCGGGTGCTGCAGGGCTTAAAAACGGGAGAGCTCTGCTCGGCCGGCTGGAAGCCCGGCGAGCAGCATGTGCAAGCGCATTGATTTAAAGGACTAATAAAATTCTCTGGGGTAGAGCGGCGGCACACTGATAGCCCCTGTTAAGGGGCGGCCATCAGGGTGCCAAGCGTCCCGCAGAGAATTTTATGGGCTATACGGCATTTATGGCCCTGTAGCTTTGGGCGATCTTTAGGCCCAAGGCCGCGGCATGTCCGTCAAAGCTCCAAAACTTGGCCGGCAAGTGCAGTCCCAAGCATTCGATTGGTGCTGTTTTGCTAATCAGCCAGTTGCGGAGGCTGCGCTACCGGCAAGAGGTGTTTTGGCTAGCACTCTAATTCGTGCGCTAGCAGATGCCGGCGTTTGGTGTTGCAGTCTTTGCAGCTGGGTACGATGTTGAGCCGGTGGCTGTAGCCCCCGCGCCCTATGGGTATAAGGTGGTCCATGCACAGGTCACCTGGGGGCAGTGTTTTGCCACAATGGTGGCACAGGCCTTTTAAAATGCGCGCCTTCCACCATCTGCTGCGCTTTAAGGCCCGGGCTTTGTTGCGCTCGCGCTTTTTGTGCTCCAGGGGTACGGGGGGGTAAATAGTAGTATGAGGGTCCAAAGGATGGTCTCCCGTAATATACTTGTTAATGCAGGTGGGGTTAGTACAGGTGGGCCACGCGTTTTTCAAAGTTTTTAAAAAAGCTAGGCAAATGATTTTTTATGGCGGTGCTTAGTATAAATTTTGGCACAAAAATACCAAATGCAATCTCCAAGCTGTAGGTGGCTTGTACTTTTTTTTCGCCTTTATTCTCTAAAACCCAAGAGCCGCTATTGGTTTTAAACACGTGGCTTTCAAACAGGCTCCACTGGGCTTCAAAAGGGGGAGTTTCTACTATGTCCAGCACATAGCAAAAGCTCTTAATCAGTTCTACTTGGAACTTAATTTTTTTAATATCTTGGCCTTTAGAGTTTTTGCTTTGGCTAAGTATTTTAACCTCTTGGACCTCAGGCAAAAATTGGGGGTAGCTTTCGTAGTCGGCAATGATTTTAAAAAAATCCTCCTGCGAGCAGTTAAAAACAGCCTTTTTGGTGCCGTTAAACATAAAGCGAGGTCTCCTTTTGGTAATTTTATGACCTAAAACTTTGCACATTATCAGAAAGTTTTAAGTTTTTATAGGACTTTGGTCGAATAGGCTCCTAAAGGGCTCCTTTGTAAGGAGGGTTACCTCCTAATTAAATTAGGGCTTATTAGGGGTGGTGGTAGGGGTGTGAGGCCATATGGTTAAGAATTCATACAGGAATTCATACAGTAAAAACTTGTTTTTGCCTTTTTTGGTAGGGCTTGTGCTGTGTGCTTTTATATTGCCTGAGCCTTCGTGGGCCGGAAGGGCCAAGGCTGTGCGCGCAGCAGGCGAAGCAGCTAAAGACGCTATTCCGGCTGGTAAAGAAGCTGCTGAAGATAGTTTGGAATGGGTCAAAAGAAAGTGGCGCGAGTGGTTCGGGCCCAAGGTCAAAACAGACACTCCTCCTGGCGTTGCAACAGCCGTAAAAGATGTTGCGCCTGGTGGTAATTGGCAAGGTCCACCCCCTGCTATGCCAGATGAACTGGTGCGCCCTTTGCCTGAGCTGAATATTGCTTTTGAGGGCCGTGAAGATGAGCTTTTAGATTTAGGTAAAAAATTAGACCTTGGAAAAAAAGTGCTTTTTTTGCGAGGCGAAAAGGGCGAAGGAAAAAGTGCTCTTTTAGGTGCCTTGTTGCAAAAAGCAAATACCGGTGCCGAGCACTTAGAGCATTTAAAAGGTGTGTCTGCAGTGCGGGTTAGCACAAAACACGCAGACTTTAAAGCAGCCTTAGGCGATGCACAAGGACAGTTGGGCGATGCACAAAATTGGATAAAAAAATGGGCCACGGAGCTTGGGGAGAAAAAAGCAGAACTCACAAATAAAATAAAGTACGACAAAGAGGCCTTGGCAAATGCAACACCTGTTGGCAGGGTCGCGCTAGAAGACAGCATAAAGCAAAGCGAAGCCGAGCTAAAGGCTGCAAGTGCTGCTGTGGTGCATATTCCAGACACCTTGCACTTAGATACAAAGGCTTTAGAAAATATTTACGGAAATTTTCAAAAATATTTTAGCGAGCACAAAATGTCTTTTCAAATCGTGGTAGAGTGTTCAGACGATGCTTTTCAGGAGCTAAAAAAGTTCAGCGGCGGCTCACTTGCCACAGACGTGAGGCTAGAGCCTTTAAGACCTGCGCAGTTAACTGCAGTCGTGCGAGCATCGAGGGATTTTTTTGAAAAAAAATACGGCTTTGCCAAAGGCTCTATAAGTGACAAAAATTTAGAGTACTTGACCAAAAAAGCACAAAAGCTGTTTCCTGAGTTAGGTGGGCTTAACTCTGTTTTAGTGTCTTTAGAGAACCTATATAAAGGGGGCGATTTTAGGTATGGTCTTTTAAAGAGCAAAGACGCCAAAGAGTCTTTAGAGCGTTTAACTAAGGCTGAGGAGGATCTAGTAGAGCTAGAGAAAATTTTGCAAGATAACCCTGATGGGGTTTTTGCTAAGCGCAGGGTGAATGAATTAAAAAAGATTCTTATAGAAGAAGAAAAAAATCTCGAGCAATTTACTGCCGTTAATAGAAACTTAGCAGAAAAAAAAGCCGCCCTTAAAGAGCTAGAGCAAAAAATCCAATCTGCCACACGGGAAAAGGAGCAGCAGGATCTTCAAAAAGCGCTAGCAGAAGCCAAGGCGGGGTATCAAAAAATTAGTCAAGACGAGATCGATTTGTACCTTAGTCATACTCTGGGTTTAGATTTGGATACCGTGCGATTAGTGGGGGCTGAAAAAAGCGTCAACCAAGTGCGGGGGCTGGTAGAAAAACATGTATTTGGGCAAAAACGCTATTTAGACAAATTGTTTTCTGCTCTTAAAACCACGCGCAGTTTTGTGACCCGCAACCTGCCGCCTAGGCCCATTTTGGTAGCAGGAGACCCTGGTGTGGGAAAAACCTTTGCGCCAGAGAAATTGGCGGAAGCTATGGGAACAAAAGCCATTGTGGTGAATATGGGCGAACTAACAGACGATGCCAAGCTAACCCGTTTAACGGGTTCGGCTGCAGGTTATGTGGGCGCAGATGCGCCTTCGTACGCAAAGGATATTGTGCAGTGTCCAGACTGTGTGGTGGTTTTTGACGAGTTCGAAAAAGCCACTCCCACGGCCACAAATGTTATGCTCAAGTGGCTGGAAGGGGGTAAAATAGCAGACACTCATAATAAGGAGCTTACAGGCAGCTTGCGTGGTAGGGTAGTAGTGCTAACTTCTAATATAGAAGTTAAGGGCAGCACCATAGCTGATCAAAAAGCCTCCTTTTTAGAGGGTTTATTAAGACGCGGCCTGCCACCAGAGTCTGCAAATCCCCTTTTGTCGCGTGTAGAGTTAGAGGTAGCAAATAATTTGAATAATGAGGCTATTAAAAAAATCCTTAAAGTGCAGGTGCAGGATCTTAGCAAGGTGCTAGAGCAAGACACTAAGGTGGCATTTAAAATAGATGATGCCAGTTTGGAGCTTTGGGTGAAGCACCTTGAAGAGCAGTATGGGACTCCATCAGGACGTGATGCTAAAAAGGCTTTTGTGGCGTCGAACGTGGCAGAAAAAGTAGCCGCCAAAATAGAAAAAGAGTTGTTTGAGCAGGTGCGACAAGCGGCGCGCACGGGTAAAGTTGTACAAAGTGGCACAAAGGGTGTGGAAGAAATTAAAAACCTAAACCTCAAGCGTGGGGACGAGCTGGTGGTAAAAATTAAAAAAATTAAAGACGGCAAGTTGATGTTTGACGAAGCAGGTGAGCCGGCCTTCGATTTCGAAGTAGCGAAGCGGCCTACAGAAAACACAAAGTTAGATGCAGCAAAGGATGCATCGGGCTATATAAATTGAAACAAGCAAATTGAAACAAGGGCGCATTTAGGGGCTAAAAAATGAAACTCGATCTAAACAAAATTAAGGCTTTAAAAGAGCTGAATCTTGAGGATATAAAAAAGCTCGCGTCTAACCCCAAGGCCATGGCAGGGGCTGGGGGTGGGGTGCTCAGTTTGGTGCTGCTAGGGGTGTGGCTTTGGCCTTCTGCCAAGGCGCCAGAACCTGTAAAAGAGGCCGCACCCGTTGTGGAGGACGCAGCGGAGCAAAGTGCAGAGGCTGTGGAGCCAGACCCAGAGCCACAGGAGCGGGAGGTGAGGCGAGCGCCTCAGGTTTCTATGGTTAGGGTGCAGTACAATGGTAAAGAGGGGCAGCTGAGTGTGGCGTGGCAGACTCCTGCAAAAGAGGTAGAAATTGCGCAGTGCCAGACTTCTACGCTGCAGAGCTTAAGGTGGGGTGTTCAGGATGCCGCCAAGTGGTGCGAAGCGGGGCAGCTGGTTCAGTTTGTGGACTTAACCCAGCGCTGCTTGGAGCAAAAGGGGGCGGTGTCTGTAAGGCGCTGTACACTGGACAAACTGGACAAGGGCAGTTTTTATGCTTTTCGTGTGCGTTCGGTGCAGGTGGGTTTAAAGCCCAGCTTGTGGATGCATGACAACAGGCCCGACACCATGGCGTACGAAGTGGCGCCCAGGCTGGAGGTATTAAGCACAGGGGCGGTTACTTTTGGTTATGCTAATCCGCACCGCATTGAGGGTTTAAAGGCTTATGAGTTGCAGGAGTGCTCTATGCCCAGTGATGCAGCGGAGGGTGTTAAGGCTAAGTTGCTAGAGAACTTGCAGCAAGAGGCCTTGGAGGACTGGTGCAGTGGGCTAGGGGCTTTGCAGCCTAGTATGTCAACGGTGAACCTAATGGACCCCAGTAGTTGCAAAGAAGGCGCAGGGCAGCGGAGCTTAAGCGACGGCAGCCATGTGTGCACCCGTTTGGGCGAACCTGACACGCGCTATTGGTACAGGTTGCGGGTTTATTTGGATAGCAATCCTCCTGGCGCCCGCAGCATGTGGGTAACTAATTAAAGCGCTAGGAAAATGCCCTGGGATAAAGCGCAGTCTCTAGCGCAACCCCCTTTAGGGGGTGTCCGCGATAGAGACAAGCGTCCCGCAGGGCATTTTCCGACCTATAAGTGCGCAAGCATCAGAGTGCTAGTAAAATTCTCTGAAGCTAAGTGACGGCATCCTGATAGCCCCTGTGAAGGGGCGGCCATCAGGGTGCCAAGCGTCTTACAGAGAATTTTGCGACCTATGAAGCTACTATGAGCCTGTAGCGCAGGGCCAAAGGCCCGTAGCGACCAGGTTACCGTCAAAGTTCCGTGCGATGGGTAAGTTTAGCGGACCTGATCTGCCAGATTAACTTGACGCTATGGATGCCCCTTGCCTGGCGCGCTCAAAGGCGCTTTACCAGGCTGCGCTCTCAGCAAGAGGAGTTCATGGCTTTGACGAGAGTGTGGTAAATCGAGTCCGCTCAGTTTACCTTGCTTAAGTACATCCGGCTGCAGGCGTGGTTATTTGCCTTGGCCCACATTAATTTCACTTCAGGTACGCCGCTTTAACTCGATTTACAGGGCCATAGATAGCTTCATAGACCGCCAAACACTTTGGTGTGTCGCTTGGGCTCTTGTTGCATGCGCCCTTATAGGGTATGCAAGAGCCCGCGCTTTCCAGCCAAAGTGTTTGGCTAGTCTGTAACTTTAGCAGCGCTGTCCGTAGTGGCAGCGTCAGCAGCCGCGGCAGCAGGAGCCTCCTCAACCACTTCTTCTACAACATCCGCTACAGTGGCTAAGGTTTGGTCGGGGGCTGTAATCAAACGCACTCCCTCAGGCAGCGCTAAGTCTGATACGTGCAGGTTTTCGTTCATTTTCAAATTATCAATACGAATCTCAAAATGCGCCGGTATATGCGCAGGCAAACACTCCACCTCCACCTCTCGGCGCACCACGCTAAACACTCCGCCATCCCTTTCACCCGCAGAGCGCCCTAAAAACTTCACCTCCACATGTACCCGCACTAGCTTTTGCATATCCAAGGCATAAAAATCCACATGCTCTACACGGCGGCTCACCGGGTGCAGGACCGCCTCTTTTTTTAGCACTTGCAAGCCGTCTAGGCCTTTAAAAGAGCTTCTTAAGGTTAAAATAGAGTTCTCGTAGCGCGAATGTAAAAACGGATCCAAATGCCGCTCTTCTACAAAGGCGTTTAAGTTCTTAATCCGCGGCCCATACACCACAGCAGGCACGCAGCCCTGCCTTCTTAAGGCGCGGGCCCTACCGCGCCCTGCCGTGCGCTCTCGCACCTGCAGGTCCAGATTCCTCTTTGTAACTTCAGCCATACCGCTTATCCTTCTATCAAATCTACAGCCTGCTGCGCAAGAACAAAAGGCACCCGCCAGGGATGCCTTTTGTCTACATACGCAGTTAGTTCCAGATTATTGAATTTTGCACTTATTTGGTTTCATGCCCGCCGGTGAGGTGGTTTAAGTATTTGCAGGAGCTTTCTACTATGGCTACCTCGTCCGCAGTTACAGGCTGATGCACACACACTTTGCTGAGCAAAGCCACGCGCTCCTCTTGTAAGGTTTTTTTCTTGGTAGCATGGGCCTTTTGTGTGCCTGTCACCCAGCGCCCTATGCGCCGAGGCACCCATATGAATCCTTTGGCCACTTTTACCGCCACGTGCCCTGTCTCCCAAGCAATATAATGGGTCGCAGTCGCTACATCAGGGTGCTGCTCGCGGCCAAAAGGATTCTCCGGCCCCTCAACAGCTAACACCACATCCCTAGGCATGCCCCACATGGCCAAGTCGTAACAGGCCGCATGCATGCCGTCACGGCAAGCCGCAGCTGCAATAGACTCCCTTTTCCAAGGTTTTTCTAAACGGTCCAAAATAGGGTCGCGGTTGGGCTCTATAAAAGGCCGCCCATGAGCGCGGTTGCTGTATTCCGCTCCATTGCGCTCTAAAGCCACTTGGCGAAACTTGTACCAATAGTAACAAGCGTGCAAGTTGCCCATGCCACTCTCGCAGGAGTCTTTAGCCACCGCTATAGCCGCCCAAAAATCCCGCGACAAATAATACATATACGCTAAAGCAATGCGCGCATCTTCTTCAACCACGCCGATATTACGCTCTATTCGGGTGTTCACACGCACTGTGTCCGCAGGCACTCTTCCAACAAGGCCATCAAGCTCATCAATCTCAGTCTCAGTCTCAGGAAGTACAATACGTATATGTACGGACTTAGGCGTCAAATGGAGCAAAAATCTTTCTGCCCGCACATAGTTACCCTGGTTAATGTCGTCATAAGCCTGATTAAGCACTTCGTGGTCTGTGGCGGTTTCTAAATCCAAATCCACCGCAGGGTAGAGATTTGTCAAAAGATCCGCGGCCTTTTGCTGGGTTTCGATGTCCGGAGTGCTGCTTTGCACGATGCGGCTTAAAAGCACACTGGCACGTATGCGATTGAGCTCTCGTGTTTCAGCATCCACTTTTTCCAACTTGCGCTCGCACCTATTTGCGCGCTCTGCAGGCTCGTGTTCGCAAGTGGCGCGGCGCAAAAATTTACGCGCCTGCTTCCAGCAGTGCGAGGCTTCGCCCCAATACAAACAGGTAGCACCAAACGAGAGAGGCTTTACACGGTTCTCAATGTGTTCCCCCCCACTTATGCCCGACCATGCAGTCGTGCCCACCATAGATAACACTAATAAAACCAATCCAATACGCATCACAGACCTCCCTTTTAACAGTTGTGTGAAAAGCTCTAGGTAGATGCAAACATACTCCCCAGAAAAAAGGCCACAAAAAAATGACAAAAATGTAAATGATATAACGCGCCTGTCCAAGGATTTGGCCAAGTGGGACTGGCCAAACCAAGGGGAGTGCCCTGCGGTGCATAATGTATTTTGCCTGACTTTTTTCTATGATGCCGGGGTTGTGCCAAAGTCTGCCGCTACCTGCACTTATGTGTGCTCACACTGTGAGGCCTCTTTTATGCGTTGGGAGGGGCAGTGCCGCAATTGCAAAAAATGGAACACCATACACCTGGTAAAAACTCCCACACAGCCTCTTGCGGGCAAAAGCGCCCACGCGCCCAGTGCCGCACTGCATGGGCTTTACCCTATGAGTCAGAAGCTGGCCCACTCGCAAGAAGGGGTGCGGTTTTCTACTGGCCTTAGCGAGCTAGACCGTGTTTTGGGAGGAGGGGCCGTAACGGCGAGCTATGTGTTATTGGGCGGCGCGCCTGGTGTGGGCAAGAGCACTTTGCTGCTGCAGATGTCGAGCTTTGTGGGCGAGCATGCGGGTGCGGTGCTGTATGTTTCGGGTGAAGAGAGTGCCGAGCAGGTGGCTTTAAGGTCCGGTCGCTTGGGGTTAAGCGGCAAGGGGGTGCAGGTGGTGAGCACCACATCCTTTGAGGATCTGTGCGAGCATGTAAAACAGCTAAAGCCCAAGCTCTTGGTGGTGGATTCTATACAGAGGCTTTGCTCGCAGCAGGTGTCGGGAGCTCCGGGCACTGTGTCACAGGTGCGCGAGTGTGCAGATAAACTTATGGACCTCGCCAAGCAGTTTGGGGTTTGTGTTTTTTTGATAGGGCACATTACAAAAGACGGCAGCTTGGCGGGCCCCAAAACTTTGGAGCACATGGTCGATACGGTGCTTTCGTTTGAGGTGGATCGTGGGGGTGAGTTTTGCTTGTTGAGGTGTCATAAAAATCGTTTTGGCTCAACTAACGAGCTAGGGGTTTTCAAAATGGATGCCAAGGGCTTAAAGGGTGTGCCCAACCCGAGCGAGCTGTTTTTATCGGATACCGCGGCCTGCAGCGTGGGGTCTGCTGTGTTTTGTGCCATTGAGGGCACGCGGCCTGTGGTGTGCGAGCTGCAGGCTTTGGGGGTTCTTTCGCCGCACCCGCAGCCGCGCAGAACCTGTGTGGGCTTTGATACCAACAGGGCGCATTTGCTGATTGCAGTTTTAGACAAGCACCTGCGCCTAGGGGGGCATAGGAGGGATATTTTTGTAAACGTTGTAGGTGGGCTGAGCCTGCGTGAACCTGCGGCTGATCTGGCTTTTGCGGCGGCTTTGGTATCGAGCACTTGCGATGTTCCCTTCGAGGCGCGGAGCTGTTTTTTTGGCGAAGTTGGCCTTACGGGCGAAGTGCGCGCCGTGGCCCATGCGGCTCAAAGGGTGCAAGAGGCTGCTAAGTTGGGGTTTAAAAACTTTATCATCCCCCAAGCCAATGTAAAATCGGTGCAGCCTGTTTTGGCAGGTAAGGCGTTGGGCTTAAAACATGTTAAGTTTTTAAAAACTTTATTTAATAAAACGCCCAAAGTGGTGCATGCTAAAACCAAGCCTCCTCTGCAGGGCAGCAGCTTCGCGCAGCATAAGGGCTTGAGTTTGTAAGGCATAGGGTAAAAAAAGGGTGGTGTATGGGCAAAATAGTAAGCGTTTTGTGGGTTTTGTTTTTGGGTGTGGGTTGTTTTGAAAAAAAACAAACCCAAGAGTTTGATCTTAAAAAAACCCTGCGGGTCAATATTTCAACAGAGCCACCCACCTTAGATTGGACCAAATCTGTAGATACCACTTCGGCCCTTGTGGTGCAGAACCTTATGGAGGGCTTGGTGGCCTATGATATCCGCAGTCCGGAGCTGCCGCTAAAGCCTGCTTTGGCCATAAGATGGGAGCCTGCGGATGAATTTAAGACCTGGGTGTTCCATTTGCGCAAAGGGGTCCTCTGGAGCGATGGGGTGGAGTTTAAGGCCCAGCATGTGGCCGATGGATGGCAAAGGTTGCTTGATCCTAAAACGGCATCTGAGTATGCGTATTTTTTGCATGGCATTAAAAACGCGGCGGCTTTTAGCGCGGGTAAGGTTAAGGACTTCGCTCAAGTGGGGGTGAAGGTTTTGGGCGACCATAAGATTCAGGTGCAGTTAGAAAAGAGCCAGGTGTTTTTTCCAAAACTATTGGCGCATACGAGTAGTTTTCCGGTGCGTTTGGACGTGATTGAGGCTCATAAGGAGGCTTGGACCAAGCCTGAAAACATGGTCGGTCTGGGGCCTTATGTTTTGCACTCGTGGGAGCACGACAAACTGCTCGTGCTTAAGGCTAATGAGCGGTATTACGGAGCAGCGCCCAGTGTGGAGTATGTGCAGCTTTACATGGTGCAGGCACAAAGTTCGGCTTTGAATATGTTTAACAAAAAGCAGCTCGATGCTATCAACACGGTGCCTTCTGTGGGGATTGATCAGCTGCAAGAGCGTGAGGAGTTTCGTGCAGTGCCTTTGTTAGGCACTTATTATGTGGGTTTAAATGTTAAGCGTGCGCCTTTGGACGATGCGCGCGTGCGTAAGGCTTTGGCTATGGCCGTGAGTCGTGAGGAGGTCACCAAAATGCTAAAAGGTGGCCAGGTGCCGGCGCGGGGTTTTGTGCCACAAAACATGTTGGGTTACGACCCAAAAATGGGCGTGGATTTCAACCCTCAAAAGGCAAGGGAGCTTTTGGTGAGTGCGGGTTATAGGGTGCCGGGCTCTGAAGAGGGCAAGGTGCTACCTAAGTTGGTTTTTGCTTATAACACTAACGAAGACCACAAAAGGGTGGCAGAGAACATCCAGGCTCAGCTCAAGCGGAACTTAGGCGTGGAGGTGAGTTTAAAAAACTCTGAGTGGAAGCTTTATTTGGCGTCTTTAAACTCTAAAAACACCCAAGACCGGCCGCATATGTTTAGGCTAGGGTGGTTGGCGGACTATCCTGATACGGATACCTTTTTAAGTTTGTTTACATCGGCATCGGACCAAAACAAAACCTTGTGGAAAAACACTGAGTACGACAAATGGATCGAAGCCGCGCGCACCGAGGCCGATCCTATTAAGCGTGCGCAGTTGTATAAAAAGGCCCAAGAGATTTTAACTCAGACCGAGGTGCCAGTACTGCCGGTGTATACTTATGTGGGGCATTATATGGTGCAAAAGCGGGTAAAAGATTATCCGATTAATGCTTTGCAGACTATGAACTTCTCCAAAGTCAGCTTGCAAGAGCTTTAGGGTTTATGTTTACGGACCGGCGTGTTGTTAGGGTGTTAGGGCTTGTTTTGTGCTTGAGCTTGGCTCTTGTAACGGGGCTGAGTGTTATGGACTATGTTGTGCCTTTGGGCCTGTGGGCGTTTAGTCTGGGGTTACTGGGGGTGCTATTTTGTCACCATATAGTGGAGCGTGCGCTGTTTTTGTATGTGTGCAAAAGGGTGCTAGAGGCTTTGGTGGTGCTGTGGCTGATTGCGTCGGTTACCTTTGTTTTGCTGCGGCTGATTCCGGGTGGGCCATTTGATTTAGAAAAAGCTTTGCCCCCTGATATTAAGGCTAATATCGAGGCAAAATATAACCTTAACGCCAGCTTGGGAGCGCAGTATTTGCAGTATATGCAAGGGCTGCTGAGGGGGGATTTGGGGAGGTCTTATAAATACAGTGATCAGGGCATAGCGGAGCGCTTGGCGCAAAAGTTGCCGGTGAGCTTTGGCTTGGGTTTTTTGGCTCTGTTGGTTTCGTATTTGTTGGGAGTGCCGGCGGGGGTGTTTGCAGCGAGCAGGCACAATGCTTTAGGAGATCACATTACCATGGGCGCGGCTATTAGTGGGGTGAGTTTGCCGAGCTTTTTGGTGGCGCCTTTGGTGGTGTATGTGTTTTGTTTGGGCAAGCCTTTTAATTGGCTGCCTCCGGCTTTGTGGGAGGGGCCGACGCATTATGTGTTGCCGGTTTTGGTTTTGGGGGTGCGACCAGCAGCCATTATTGCGCGCCTTACGCGGGCGAGTGTGTTAGAGGTTTTAAGGTCCGACTATGTGCGCACAGCGCGGGCCAAGGGCTTGAGCGAAGCCCGAGTGTTGTATGGGCATGTGTTGAAAAACTCTCTCATTCCGGTGCTGACTTATTCGGGCCCTTTGGTGGCGGGGGTGTTGTCGGGGTCTTTTATTGTGGAGCATATTTTTGCCATTCCGGGCATGGGGCGCGATATGGTCGAGAGCGTGACCAACCGTGATTACCCTTTGGTGCTGGGTATTACGTTGGTGTTTTCTGCCCTGTTGGTCCTGGCCAACATGGTGGTGGACGTGCTGTACAGCGTGTTCGACCCTCGAATCAAACTAGAGTGCTAGCAAAATAACCTTAGGCGGCAAGTGCAGCTTGCGTAAGCCTCCTGGAAGGAGGCGCCCGCGACTAGCCCCCCGTTTTTAGTCCATTTAAAGTCTCGCTGGGTGCAATTTGCTTACACCATGTTGGGGTTTGTGTGCTCCAATTTGTAAAGCTATGGTACGGCATGGGTATTTAAAACTTCTGGCCTTAGGACTGTTGGCTGCGGCACTTAGCGGCTGCTCTGCTAAATCTCCCCAGGGCACGGGGCGCATTTTTGGTGGCCAGGTAGAATTTGCCGAGCCCGAGCTAGAGCCAGCTGATCTTGAAGCCGTAGAGCTGGAACCTGAAGAAGACACCACTACAGAGGCTCCTAACTTTGCAGATGAAGCACTCAGTGACGTTAATGAGAGCTACCAAGACCCCGATAACCTGCAAAGCGAACTCGATACCAGCGTACAAGAAGACACCACCATGCCGTCGGTGCCAGACATGGCAGACACCACCCTAGCAGAAGTATCAGAAAGTACCGCAGATAAAACTGCAACGGAAACTGCAACCACGCAAGAACCCGCACCTGTTAAAGAAAAACCCAAATGGATTCCGGTTAAAAAAGTTGCAGCACAGAGTTTTAAAAAGCGCGGCATCCTGGTTAACAGTGTGTACATAGCGCGTTCCGGGGATAGCTTGCAAAGCATTGCTCAAAAAATTTACCGCCGCCCCAACCAAACAGCCAATCAAACAGAAAATCAAGCAGCAGAAAAAACCGCAGAGCTCTTAAAAATAAACCCCTGGCTTAAAAAACACACCAAAGTGGGAACCAAGGTGTACTACAATTCGCCCAACAATCCCAAGCGGTCAGGGGAGCTGTTTACCTACTACGAAGACATAGGAGCTCCAGCAAAAGAGTACGTATCGCAAGAAGGCGAAAACATAAGAGACATCTCAAAAAAGCTCTTGGGCCACAAGAACTCGTGGCATGAAATCTGGGCCATTAATCTCAATGTGGAGTCTAAGTGGAAGCTGCCCAAGGGTACAAAATTGGTGTACTGGCCTGAGGGCGCGGAGAGCTCTGGTAGTGTCGCGGTCCAAGCTCAAGCAGACTCCGAAGTTGAGCCCACGCCTAGCACGAGTACAAACGAAGACCCAAGCAGTGCTGATACAGCTCGTGCGGAGTCTGGTGGTGGCGACCCCGCTATGGCCAGTGACCCCAATGTGGCAGAGTCCGCTGCAGAGCAGGTCAATGCAGCGCAAGGTATACAAAATGTGCCGCCAGACACCGTTCCTGACCAAAATGCAAAAGAGCAAGAGGCCATGGCGCTTGGGGCTGAAGGCAGTCAGAACGGCGTAGATCTGCAAGCAGATTCAGGTGATGCTGAAGGGAGCGCGCCACAAGACATGGCTGTGACAGACGTGGCAGAAGATGAGCCAGAAGAGGATGATAGCTTTTTAGTGCCACCCGCTGAGGTAGAAGAGCTAATGGCTCCTGGCTCTGACCAGACACAGTTGATGTTTTTGATGCTTGCTGGGGTGGTGATTTTACTAACAGGGCTCGGCTTTGCAATGGTCTTTAAAAAACGCAAGAGCAAATCCCAATAGGATACTAGTTTTTTAGTTTTGAAAGCACATGGTGCGTACTTAACTCGTCTTGCATTTTGAGCCGGCTGACGTGAGTGTACATTTGCGTAGTCTGTAAGCTTGAGTGCCCCAAAAGCAACTGTATAGAGCGCAAATCTGCTCCACTTTCTAAAAGAGCCGTTGCACAGCCATGACGGAATTTATGGGGCGAAAAAACCCGCTCCAAACCCGCCTGGCTCGACCACTGCGCCATCCACCGCCATACACTATGGCGATTGGGTCTGCGGCCCATATTGTTAAGCAATATGCTTTGCACATTAGAACTACGTAATAGCTTAGGCCTAATGTGTTGTATGTAGTGGCTTAGCTGCGCGTATAAAACCTGGTTCACTGGCACAAGGCGCTGCTTGCCTCCTTTGCCAGTAACGCTAAGCGAAGAGGCGCTCGTGTTAAAGTCTATCAGGTTCAAACCCACTAGCTCTGACACCCGCACTCCTAAGCCAAATAGCATATACAAAAGCAGCTGGTTGCGAGCTGTGTGCAGGGGATGATCTGTGCGAGAGGCTTCAAGGAGCTTTTTAAATGAGGCTAACGAAACCGGCTCGGGTAGGTTGACATGGATTTTGGGCGGGTTTAGCACGCGTAGTTCTTTGGCCTTGATGCCGCGGCTTTCTAAAAACTTAAAATACGTACGCAGGCTCGAGACCACCCGTGCCTGTGATCGGGTAGAAAGCTTATGCTCACGCATAAAAGCATAAAAACGCGAAAGCTCTTTTTCTTGTTGTTTAAATTTTTCAAACAGCTCCAAATCGCGTCTATAAGCCAATATGGTATTGCGCGACCGGCCTCTAACGTATTGGAGGTCTTCAAAAAACTCTACCCACAAATCTAATGCCATATAATATTGTGCACATAAAACAGCGCTAAAGTATATTAGCGCGCCAGTACACGGTGCACACACCAAAGCACCCCATACCCGCTTAGCAAAAGTGCCGCGGGCCCCACGCTGCCCTGGCATGCAGCACTTATAGCATAAGCGCTGCATGCCACCGCTGCCACCACCAACACATAAGGCAGTTGGGTTTTAACATGCTCCAAATGCGGGCACTGACAAGCGGTAGAGCTCATAATAGTGGTGTCGCTCATGGGGGAAGCATGGTCACCAAAAATGCTCCCATCTAACACTGCAGCCAAGCAAAGCATAGTGGTAATGCCATACGTATTACCATCAATGGCATAGGCCACAGGTGTGGTAATGGGGATCAAAATAGACATCACTCCCCAAGAAGAACCCGTAGCAAAGGCAACGGCAGCTGAAGTCAAAAACACCACACTCGGCCACCATATGGGGCTAATGATATGTCCTAGCACGTCAGCCACAAAGAGTCCTGTTTGTAGCTGGGTGCACACATTGCGCACGCACCATGCAAGTACTAATACACAGCATGGTAGGGCGGCTTTTTTAGCGCCGCTAAGACTTATGTGCCAGATTCTTTTTAAAGGCAGGCGCTTTAAAAGAAGCCCTGCGGCCAAAAAATAGCTTACAAAACTCACCACCATTAGCACGGTGATGTTATTTTGAGACCGCTGAATCACCTGCCCCCATGCCGTGGGGCTGAATGCATCCATTAGAGGGCGCGCCAAGCCTCCGCCATCTATATAAAATCCCAACGGCACAAGCAGCACCAGGGTGCCCAGGCTGAGCACTGTGGCTAAGGGGCCGCTGTTGCGGCGGCGGGTGCTAAGAAACATGGGGGCTGCACCGTCTTTAAGGCTTCGCGCTTGGCTTTGCCGCATGGGCCCCCAGTCTTTGCAGCTTAGTATGTTTATAAGCACATAGCCGAGCATGAAAAAACAATAAAACCTAAACCCCAAAGCATCTAGCAGCATGGCGTAGCCGTTTTTACCGAGGTTTAAACTTTGGCTGATAGAGTCAAATAACCCAGCCTCGTAGGCCACCCATGTAGAGATCAAAGACACCCCAGCTACGGGAGCCGATGTGGCATCCACTATAAAGGCCAGCTTGGCACGGCTGACCCTGTGCTTGTCTGCTAAGGGGCCCATGGCAGAGCCACACAGCATGGTGTTGGCGTAGTCATCAATGAACAGCATCAAACCCATGGCATAGGTGCTCAGCTGTGCGCCAAAAGCGCTACTCACAAAGCGGGTGCAGCGTGTTATGAGACTTTCTAAACTGCCGCTTTTGTGTAGTAGCTCTATGGTGCTTAGTATTCCCACCACAAAGCCTAAAAAGCGCGCACTATCAAAACTCCAGGACTCTTTGTATAAAATTTTAAACGGCTCTATTACGGCCTGCTCCCAGTGGGTACCAGTGGTAAGAGGCCAGTGTAGCAAGACCCCACCTAGCAGCACGCTTGCACTAAGGCTTAGCAGGATATTTTGTGTACTAAAGGCTAGCGCTAAGGCTAAGGCTGGGGGAATAACACTAAACCATTCGGCCTGAGGGCTAAGATGCCGCGCAAAAAAGGCCCCACCTAAAAGCGCAAGCAGTACCAAAACAAAAGCTTGCAGGCGGGCGCGTGCGCTAATCAAGGTACTAGCCAGTTATTTTGCAAAGCGTTTGCTTAAGCTTTCGCGCAGTTCAGCGCCTTCGATACTAAGGCAGGTCCAAGGTTCGGCCATTAGCCGTTTGGGCTCAATGGTTTCTTCGGTTTCTTCGCAAATGCCGTACACGCCTTTTTCAATACGTAAAAGCGCCTTTTCGATCTCTAGCAGCTGATTCTGCAAGCGTTCGTTGTCTCGCAACAGCTGCTGCTCGTGCAACACCCTCACCGTTTGATCCGCCTCGTCACCCCCTTTGGCTGACGAAGCCTCGTTTAAACTGCGTCGCACATTATGATGCCGGTTAATGATGCTGCTTTTTGCCTCGAGCAATTTTTTGCGACACTCCTGTACAAACTCTGCATCCAGATGAGCGTTAATTTCGTCTACCTGCGTCTTTTTAGAGCTTTTATGCAGCTGTGAGTTTTTTGTTGTTAGGTTTCTTGCTGAACTTACCATTTTGCCCCCCCGGTTTTTAATTCTTACGTCTTTTGTCCCTGTGTTTTTTGACTCTGTGTCTTTTTCTCCTACGTCTTGTGTCGCTTGTGCAGTGCTATGCGTGTTGCGCGCATAATCCATTGCAAGCGCAGCAACAATCTCCCCTTTAGTGCCTAGCCAGTTACTCACATATGTTAAACTGCAATCAATAAAATATTTGTCATTGTACAGCACTTTGCTTAAAAACACCTTTGTGTACTAGGTTTTATCGAGGCTTTATCGAAGATGTCTCATTTTCGATATAAAAAAAAATAATACAAGGCGGATCGTGACTCTACTGTACTCTTTTCTGACACTCGTTGCGGGAGTTTTGTTTTTAAGCGTGGGCGCCAAGGGTCTTGTGCACGCAGCGCAAGCCGTAGCGCTGCGGTGGGGTTTGGCACCTAGCGTTGTGGGTTTGACCTTGGTGGCTGCAGGCACTTCGGCTCCAGAGCTATTTGCCAGCTTGGTGGCAGCCTTTAGAGGCGCTCCCGATGTGGCTGTGGGAAACATCGTAGGGTCTAATGTTTTAAACCTTTTAGTAGTGGTTGGCTTGAGCGCACTGGTAGCGCCACTAAGATTTGGGGCGCAGGCGCGCCAGCAGATGGTGTGGCTCTTGGTTTTAAGTGTAGGCTTTGTGTTATTGATGCTAGATCTTCATATTAACCGCATAGAAGGTGGGGCTTTAGTGGGTGGGCTCCTAGGCGCGGGTGGTTATATTTTGCACAAACACAGAGCCAACAGCCTTTTGCGGCAGCCAGAAATCTCTGCTGGCGCTTCCGGGAGCCTGTGGTCCTTAGTGGGGCTAGTGGTACTGTTTGCTGCAGGTGTAGGGGCTTTGATTTATGGGGCGCAGTTGTTTATATCGGGCGGCCTTGGCCTTGGGGACGTGTTAGGCCTTGATGCCCGTATGGTGGGGGTTTTGGTGGTTTCTTTTGGCACTAGCTGCCCAGAGATCGCAACCAGTGTGGTGGCAGCGCTTAAAAAAGAGGGCGGCATGGCCTTTGGCAACGCGGTGGGTTCGAATATTTTAAATATGCTTTGTGTGGGCGGAGTGACGGCTTGGGTGCAGCCTTTGGAGCTTTCGGAGCAGATATTGAAGGTGGACAGTGTTTTTATGCTGTTTGTTACGGTGGTGTTAATGCTGCTTTGTGTGTTTAACAAAAGGGCCGCTTTGGGCTTTTGGCATGGGCTTTTTTTGTGTTTGCTGTACTGCTTATATGTGGTAGCTGTATTAGCATAACTGTGCAGTTAATCACACAGTACACAGTTGCGGCTCGGTAGCTCAGTCGGTAGAGCAGAGGACTGAAAATCCTTGTGTCGGCGGTTCAATTCCGTCTCGAGCCACCAGCAAAAATCAGAGTGCTAGCAGAACAAACTTGGCCAGCAAGTGCAGCCCCAAGGGCAGAAGCCTGTTGGCTGCCCTTGGGGCAAACGAAAGGCCCAAGTTTGTTCTGCGACCTATGAAGCATCTACGAGCCTGTAGCGATAGGCGATCTCTAGGCCTATCGCGACCAGATTGTCTTAACGCCATGAATGCCTCCTGTAGGGAGACGTCCTTGGCTTTGACGACAATCTGGTCGCTACGGGCCTAAGGCCCTTCGCTATCGGCTCATAGATCCCTTATAGGCCGCAAAATAAAATTGGGTAATGCGCCATCTCCCTCGCAGACGCCTCTTTCATGCGTAAGCATAAAAGTGGCCCCTTGAAATCTTGGGCGGGTAGTGTAGCCACCTGCTCCCCTTTATGGGGTGCTAAGCAGGTGGCAAGCGAAAAGCCCCAGGATTTCAAGGGAGAACTAGATAGCTCACGAGGCTGCTCTGGAGCTGGCTCTTATTGCCCAATTTTATTTTACTAGCGCTCTAATGCTTACGCACTTATAGGCCGCGAAATTCTCTGTGGGACGCTTGGCGCCATCGCGGCCGCACCCTTTCAGGGTGCTGCTCTTGCGCCGCCGCTTATCCCAGAGAATTTCGTTAGCGCTCTAAATTACTCTGACTTAATGTCTGCATTGGCGCCTTCGCCGCCGTCGCGTTTGTCTTTGCCCAGGCTCGTGAGGGTGTAAGAAGCGCCATCAGACTCATAAACCAACTCTGTGCCCCAAGGGTCGCGGGGCAGCTTGCGCAAGTAAGGGTCTGGCCCCCAGCTTTCGCAACTGGCAGGCTTGCTCATAAGCGCCTGCAAGCCTTCGCCTGTGCTAGGGTACGATTGGCAATCTAAATAATAAGCCTCTAACTGCTTGCCCACTTCTGCAATCTGTATTTTGGCCTGCTTCACGTTAGCGCCGCCCAATCGGTCCATCACACGGGTGCCTAAAATGGTCATCAAAGACCCCAATATGACAATTACGATCATAATTTCCATTAAAGTCATACCTTTGCTGCATTTTAATGGCTCCAAAAATTTCATAGGGGTGCGCATCTCCTTTTTAGTAAAAAACACCTAGCAACCTAATGTATACAACAACATAGCTTAGTGGCTCAAGTGACAGCAGTTAGACTTGCACTTGCTTAACGCACGGAGCTTTGACGCGAGAGTGGTCGCGATAGGCCTAGAGGCGTAAGCATAAAAGTGCTAGTGGCAGTACCTTAACCGGAAAACGCAGGCCCTTGGTTGCCTCCAAAGGAGGCATGCAAAAGGGTCAAGTGACGAAGTTAAGGTGCTGTCATGCGCTGGATAAGAGATCGCCTATCGCTACAGGGCCATAGATCCCTTATAGGCCGCAAAATTCTCTGTAGGACGCTTGCTCCTGTCGCAGACGCCTCCCTATGGGAGGCTACGCCAGGAGCGCCGCTCTACCTCAGAGAATTTTACTAGCGCTCTAATGTGCAAACACTGTAGCGTTAAAAGTATGGGCGTCTATGAGTATAAAGGCATTAACAAACAGGGCCAAAGCGCCCGTGGTAGTATTGATGCTGAAAATACTAGAGCCGCCCATGCAAAGCTCAAAAAACAAGGCATCTACGTTAGTAGCCTTAAGGACAAAACCAAAAAAAAAGGCAGAGGGTGGGGGGGTGGGGGCCGGCTCCACTCCCCTCGTGTGGGGGTTAAGGAGCTAGCCAACACCACGCGTCAGCTCTCGACCTTAATTAAGGCCAACGTGCCTTTGGTGGAGTCTCTTAGCGCCGTGGCCGATCAAACTGAAGATGCTGAGTTTTCTAGTGTTTTAAGCGACATAAAAAACCGCGTCAACGAGGGCTCGTCGCTGCATAAGGCTTTAGAGAAGTACCCTAAAATTTTTAACAAAATCTACATATCCATGTGTGAGGCAGGGGAGACTTCTGGCACGCTGGATATTATTTTACTACGACTGGCAGAGTTTACAGAGTCTCAAACGGCTCTTAACAGCAAGGTGCGCTCGGCACTTTTGTACCCTGCGGTTATGTGTGTGTTTACTTTTTTGATCCTCATTGTGTTGTTTGTTTATGTGATTCCTAAAATGATTGCCGTTTTTGAAGCTTCGCCGGACTTAATTTTGCCTTGGTACACTGAGGTTATTATAGGCGTGAGCGATTTGCTGATTAACTACTGGTTGGTGCTGATTATAGCGGGGGCCTTGTTTGTGCTGATGTTTCGATTGTGGAAAAACACTCCCCATGGTCAGGTCAGTTGGGACCGTATTAAGCTCAGGCTGCCCATATTGGGCAAATTAACGCGCGTGATTGCGGTTTCGCGTTTTACACGCACCTTGTCTACTCTGCTGGCAGGAGGGGTGCCGATGCTTTCTGCGATGGGCATTGTGCGCAATGTGGTTAATAACGAGGTGCTGGCCAGTGCAATAGACAATGCGCGCGACAACATTAGCGAGGGAGAGTCTATTGCAGGCCCTTTAAAAAAATCGGGTGAGTTTCCTCCTATTGTGATCCATATGGTCAACATCGGTGAAAAAACCGGCGAGCTCGAAAATATGCTCACCCAGGTGAGCAACTCTTACGACCACAATGTTAAGGTTCAGGTGGATGGGCTGACTTCTCTTATGGAGCCTTTGATGATTATCGTTATGGGTGGCGTAATTGGTATTATTGTGTTTGCCATTATGATCCCCATGTTCGATATGTCGTCATTAGGAGGTTAGTGCGTAAGCATCAGAGCGTTAGCTGCGTAAGCATCAGAGTGTTAGTAAAATTCTCTGAAGTGCGTAAGCATAAAAGTGTTAGTGAGGGCGCCATGGCCAAGAAGCGCAGCCTGGAAGTGCACCAGGAGGTGCGCCACAGGCGAGTGACTAGCCAGGGTGCCCTCACGTGCTGGATAGGCTCACGGCGGCATCCTGATAGCCTCTTGCAAAGGGGCGACCATCAGGGTGCCAAGCGTCTTACAGAGAATTTTGCGGCCTATGAAGCTACTATGAGCCTGCATCCGGATTTTATTGATTGCGAAAAACCAAGGCGTGACCTAAGCTGCCAGATTATCTTAACAACCATGGATATCTCTTGTTGGAGGCCGCCTCCCCCCCAACGAGAGGCCGCGACACTTCCGTCAAAGCGCCAAACATTGCGCAAATCCCACTCACAATACTTGTACGCATGTCCAAAGTCACAAAACTTAGGTAGTATGGGCCTATGAGCGTAAGCATCAGAGCGCTAGTTCAATATTCTGGGACAAAGCGGCGGGGGTTTTCGTTGCTTGAGGTGCTGGTGGCGCTTGGAATTTTAATGGGCGCTGTGTTGGTGCTGCATCAGGCGTGGACGGGAAATTTTTTTCGTGTCAATAAGGGGCGCATGTATAGGGATTTTCATTTTTTGCTACAGCATCGTATGGCAGAGCTAGAGGCCCGCTATAAGGGTATGGCCTTTGATCAGGTGCCAGAGGAGGGAGCGGGGGACTTTGCAGAGCTAGGAGATGCGTTTAAAAACTATGCCTGGAGCTTTGCTGCTCAGCCGTTTAGTTTTCCGAATATTGTAGAGCAAATAGATGATGAGACGCGCGAGCAAAACCCTATGGTTGAGACGGTTGCAAATAAAATGACCGAGTTTATTAGCAGCAGCATTTTAGAGTTTCGGCTGACAGTGAGTTTAAGGCGTGGCAAAAATGTGGTATCGCACAGTTTGAGCACTTATTTTGTAGATTATTCGCAAAGCGTGAGCTTGGAGTAGGAGCGCGCGGCATGAAGCTAGTCTCTTGGAACGTCAATGGCATACGCTCTTGTTTAAAAAAGGGTTTTGAGGATTATTTTTTAACAGAAAACGCCGACGTGTTTTGTTTGCAAGAAACCCGTGCCCAGCAGGGGGATGTCAATTTTGATCCTGGCTCTTTGTATAAGGTTTTTTGGTCGGACGGCGTGCGCAAGGGTTATTCGGGCACGGCTATTTATTCGCGTTACGAGCCGGAAGAAGTTGCCTATGGCATAGGGGAGCCACGCTTTGATAGCGAGGGGAGGTTTGTGATTGTAAAGATCCGAGGGCTTTGGATTTATAATGTGTATTTTCCTAATGGTGCGGCTAATGAAACGCGGCATGTGTTTAAGCAGGATTTTTTAAAACTGTTTGGGGAGCATTTGCACAAAAAGGCAGCCCGTGGCGAGAGGGTGGTGCTGTTGGGGGATTATAATGTGGCTTATAAAAATATCGACGTCCATGATCCTGTGCGCTTAAGCAAGGTGAGTGGTTTTTTGCCTGAGGAGCGGGCTTGGTTTGAGGGGTTTTTATCAAAGGGTTTTGTGGATGCTTTTAGGCATTTTTACCCGGATCGTGCGGGTTGTTACACCTGGTGGTCTTATAGGGAGCGAGCGCGGCCGCGCAATAGGGGTTGGCGGATTGATCACATGTGCGTAACACAAAATCTTTTGCCTCACGTACTTTCTGCCGAGGTCCGCACGGAAACCCACGGCTCCGACCACTGCCCTATTGTGTTAAATTTAGAGGACTAGCCCAAAATTCTGCGGGACGCTTGCTCTTGTCACGGCCTTGGGTCTAAAAATCTGGGGAAGTCCAGCCTCTCTTAAGCAAATTTGGTCGCGATAGGCTTAGAGATCGCCTATCGCTACAGGCTCATAGATGCTTCAGCTGTCTAGCGCGCAAAAATGCTTCAGTCAAGACCACTTGTCCATCTGATGGCCCGCGCCCAGGGGCGCTATCAGCTGGACTGCGTAGGGCTGAAGACATTTTTGCTGGCGCTTTTATGCTTACGCATATAGGTCGCAAAACAAACTTGGGCCTTCCGTTTGTCCCAAGGGTAGCAGCTTCTTAAGCTGCCCTTGGGACTGCACTTACTGGCCAAGTTTGTTTTACTAGCACTCTGATGCTTACGCACTCTAACTTTCTAAAGATTTTTTGAGCCTGAGAGCTTGGGCGCCTAAAACTAGGAGCAGAGCTAAGAGCATAGCAATCATAATTAAAAGCCGTATAAGCCCCATAAAGCTTAAAGCCGGAATTTGGGCCGGCATGCGCGCAGGGGGTGGTTTTGCTACGGGTATTAAAGTGCCCTTGCGTCCTGTGCCGGATGAGTCAAAACCTTGAACTCTTCCTGCGCGCGCTCTTGTTTGGCGTTGGTCTTGCTCTATCTGCACGCGCCCTGCAGACGATGCGCGCCCAGAGGCGCCAGCAGGCCCTGTGCTACTAGCGGCTTTGCCTCTGTTACTAGGTCCTTGGTAAGACTCACCCTGTCCCGCATAGGCTCCTATGGGCACACGCTCCCTGGACTCTGATCTGCGCCCATCGGCCGATGCATTGCGCCTATTGCTGTCAGAAGAGCGCGCGCTTTTCGCTTGGCGAGAGTTAGTGCGATTCGAACGAGTCCGCGTAGAGCTAGTGTTGGAGCTGCGTGCACGATTTGATGCGCGGGCTTTAGGAGGCCTGCCTTGGCTAAAGCTAAAGGGAGCGTGGTAGTCTTCGCACAATGAGCCTGAGGCTGAGGCATTGTGCCCAGATTGAGGCAATGTACCTGTGGCTATGAGACACTCCACGTAGCTGCCAAAATAGTTGTGCCCCCAGGATTCAAAGGCGGCTCCAAATCGCCACAAGGCCATCAAGCCAACCATGACGCAGGCAAATAGGATCAGAGTGTACTCTACTGTGCTTTGTCCGCTTGCCATATAGATTTCGTATCGGTCTTAAGTCCTCTAGACTTTGTGCCGAAAAAGCATGGGTGTACATCTAGAGGTGTATCAGAACAGGTGGAGGACTGGGTGAAAAAGTTAAAAGTTCAACTA
The DNA here is from genome assembly GCA_965116155.1 of Bdellovibrionales bacterium. Classification (GTDB taxonomy): domain Bacteria; phylum Bdellovibrionota; class Bdellovibrionia; order Bdellovibrionales; family UBA1609. The sequence continues at coordinate 610,206 of OZ220488.1, read as the reverse complement.
AGCAGATTTTGGCAGGACGAGAGCGCTCAGGGTGCCACGGAGTACATTTTGCTACTAGTTGTTGTGGTGGCTCTGGCTTTGCTTTTTAAGGACCGTATTATGAGCGTGGTTTCGGGCAAGGTAGAGGATCTGGGCGGGCAGATTAGTGATTTCTAGATGACTGTCGAAGCTGTTTTATTGGTATTTTTGTATGCTTTTTTTATGCTCGGATTGTTTCTGGGCGACAAGGGAGTGGTGTCTACTTTTCAAAACACCACGCCGCATTTAGCGGCCTTAGTGGAGCGCAACATTACTGTAGGTTATCGCTTTCGTGTTGAAGAATCTCCCGATCATCGATGGTCTTGGTTAAGTCCCAATTAGAGCGCTAGCCTAAAATTCTGGGATAGAGCGCCGCCGCTTTATCCAGCACGTGAGAACACCCTGGCTTAGACCGCTTGCCTGGCGCACCTAAAGGCGCGTCCATAGGCTGCGCTCTCTGGCCAGGGTGCCCTCACTAACACTTTTATGCTTACGCCCAATTAAAGCGCTAGTAAAAACTCTTTAAGCAGTGAGTAAAGCCCCCTTGGCACCCCGCAGGTGGTGTCAAGGGGGAAAAACGAAAGCCTTAAAGAGTTTTTGCGACCTATACAGCTTACGCACTTTGTCCCAGAAAATTTTATTAGTCCTTTAACTTTTGTTTGCTCAATGCGCGGAGCTTTGACGGCAGTCTGGTCGCCTTGTGCCTAACGATTGCACAAGGCTACAGGCTCATAGATGCCGTATAGCCCATAAAATTTTCTGTGGGACGCTTGGCGCCCTGATGGCCGCCCCTTCACAGGGGCTATCAGGATGCCGTCGCTTAGCTTCAGAGAATTTTACTAGCACTCTGATGGCTTACGCACTTATAGGTCGGAAAATGCCCTGCGGGACGCTTGTCTCTATCGCGGACACCCCCTAAAGGGGGTTGCGCTAGAGACTGCGCTTAGTCCCAGGGCATTTTCCTAGCGCTCTAACTTTAATGCAATTTGCAGGCCGTTAAGGGCGGCGCCTTTTAAAATGTTGTCCCCCACCAACCAAAACCCCCAGGTATTTTCAATACCTTCTAGCTTATGCACCCGCCCCACCATAGCGCCCGCTTTTCCACTTGCATGGCTCTGCAAAGGATAGCGCGATTTAAATTCCAAACCAGTGGCCTTGCTTAACATGGCCTGCACTTCATCCAACTGAGGCTCTTTTTTAAAACGCACCCACACAAGTTGAGCATGGGAATTAAACGTAGGCACTCTGACGCAAAAGCTCGCCATAGGTAGCTCTGGCAGGTTGAGAATTTTTCGACACTCCTCTACCACTTTGATTTCTTCCCCCGTTTGTCCAGATTCTTCTAGGCCGGTTTCGTTTGGATTGGCTTGTTCAAACTCTCCAATCTGCGGCAAACAGTTAAAGCCTATAGGCCCCGGCAAGGCCTTAACATTTAAATGGTCATGCAGCCCTGCTCTAAGGGCACGCTCTTCGCCCTCTTGCTCCAACACATCCAGCAGCGCACGGCTTTGCTCTATTAGCTCCCTTTGCGCTGCAATACCCGCTCCGCTAACACTCTGGTAGGTGCAGGTGCGCACCTCATCTAAACCGAAAGCCTCTTGCAAGGGCTTTAATAAAAGCACCAATAAAATGGCCGCGCAATTAGGGCTAGACACCAAGCAAGGCCTTTTATTGGGCAGTAGGTTCCCATTAACCTCAGGCACGCAAAGCACATGGCCTGGGTCCATTCGAAAAGCCGTGGAGTTGTCCACCACGCATGCTCCACTCTCTAAAGCTTGCGGCGCCCACTTAAGAGCCAAAGGCGCACTCGATGCAAAAAACACCAAATCCAAACCCTTAAAGCAGTTTGTCTCAAGGGCTTGCACCTTAACGGAACTTGCGCCAAAGGGAATCTCTTTACCAATAGACGCTGCACTAGCAAAAGGCCGCAGCTCCGTAACGGGTACGGATTGCAAGCACTGGGCAAACGCGCGGCCCACCATGCCCGTAGCCCCCACAATGCCCACTCGCCAGCCCTTACTTTGCATCAAGCGCTCTAAGACACTGAGCCAGGAGGAGCCTCAGGTTCATTAGCTCCAGACGACCTGCCACCACTAGAAGCTCTGCCATTAGAGGCAGGGGCAGCCTCAGATTTAGCTCCACTGGAATCTAAAGAAAAGCCCCTGGGCGATAAGGGTGCCGGGCGCTGAAAGTTATCATAAGCCTCGTAGCCTTGGGGCAAAAGGGCCAAATTGCGAGCCCTCTTAATAGCCTCCTTTAAGCGCCGCTGCTGCGCGGCACTAAGGCGCGTGATGCGCAAAGGGGCAATTTTGCCGCCATCCATTAAAAACAGCCGCAACGTAACAGGGTCTTTGTAGTCAAAAACAAAGCTTGCGGGGTATTCGGGCTTGTATTTGGTGCGATAAGACGTGCCTGCCTGCTGCATAACCTGGGCCTCCTTGGGGGTGCGTGGTGTTGGGCACTAAAACCCAAACCCACACAAGGCTATACAAATTTCTGCTAGACATCAAGTGCTTAGCGGTACTAAAAAAGGGCAAGGCCCCCAGAGGACTCAACCAGAAGACTTAACCGGGGGACTTAAGTAGCGCACACCATCCAGTAGGGAGTTTGAGGCTAATGCCACGTTGTGAGATTTCAGGAGTCGGCCCCAGGGTTAAAAACCTGGTCAGTCACTCTAATATTAAAACCAAGTCCCGCTGTTTGCCCAATATACAAAGCCACAGGCTGTTTAGCCCCATTTTAAAGCGTGCGGTGCGCTTGAGGGTATCGCGCAAAACGCTTAAAAGCCTTGAGCATCGCGGTGGTTTGGATGCCTACTTGCTAGGCACACCAGCCCATGCGTTGGCCCCCAAAGCGGCTCAGCTGCGCCTTAGCCTGCAAAGGTGCATTAAGCGCACTCAATCCAAAAAGCCCAGCATTGCAGGCGGGGGCTCTACTTAATTGGAGTATTATCCGCAATGAGACAGCGTAATAGTATGTTTTCACCCATAAAGCGCAAGCAAGTGTGCTTACGCCCACCGAAGTTAAAAATTAAAAAAGGCGACCAAGTGGAGGTTATTGCAGGGGCCGAAAGGGGGCGCAAGGGTGAGGTGATTAAGCTCGATAAAAAGCATCTCGTCGTGTGGGTAAAGGGTATTAACTTAAAAACCCACTACAACAAAGAAAAGCCCGAAAAAGGCCAAACCCGTGAAGAGTCTTATTTGGACTACTCTAATGTGCGCAAAGTGTCTGTAAAAAAGGCCTAAGGCTTTTAAGTATGGGGGCTCAGTGGGGGAGCGCAGCGAAAATCCGCAAAAAATAAGCCAAGGCTGGTGCCAGTCGTGGTATGAGGCTCTGTTTTTGCATTACCCGGCGCAAGCCCGCGCGTTGCAAAAGCTTTTGCCACCTTCTTTGCAAATTGCAACCCACAGTGGCTCGGCTTGGCTGAGTGTGGTGGCGTTTAAAATGCAAAACACCAAGCCCCGCTGGTGGCCTTTAAAAGGAGCTGAGTTTTTAGAGTGCAATGTGCGCACTTATGTCACGCATCAGCATACGGGCAGGCAAGGGGTGTGGTTTTTTAGCTTGTATGCCAATAGTTTTTTGGCGTGTGTTTTTGGCAAGGGAGTTTACCGGTTGCCTTACATCTGGAGTAAAATCGCGCTTCAAAAAAAGCAAAAAGAGCATTTTCGCATTCACAAATTGGGCCATGTGTCTCACTTTGAATATGCCAAGCCTCAGGGAGGGCAGGGCTTTTTTGCAAAGCCCGGCACGCTTGAGCATTTTTTAACGGAGCGCTACGCGCTTTTTGCAAGCAAGCAGAATAGTGTATTTATATGCCAGGTGGAGCATCCGCCTTGGGAGCTGCACAAGGCGTGTGTGCATTTGCACCAAAGCCAATTGCTGCAGGACCTCCCTGTGTCTCAAACCACGCCGCAGTATGCTTACTATTCTCCCGGTGTGGATGTGTTGTCTGGCCCCTTAAAAAAGTTATCGCACAAAACCCTTCAGCTAAAACCACCTGAGTAAGTAGCTCATAAAAAAACTGCAAAGCGTATGCAAACAACTCCTTTTGTATCCAGTCTGTTTAATCCAGAGTTAGGTTCTGGGCGCTGGGTGGTGGGAGTGTGCGGTGGCAGTGCCTCGGGCAAGACGCATTTTTGTGCGGGCTTTGCAAAGTGGTTACAGGCTCAAGGCTATGCTGTAGTGCGGTTGGGTGGGGATAGTTATTTTAGAGACTGCCGCCATGTGCCCCGTTGCCGCAGGATGCAGCTTAATTTTGATAGGCCACAGAGCCTAGATTTGTCTTTAATGCACCAGCACGTGCGGGCGTTTAAAAAGGGCCGTCCTTTTAGGCAGCCGGTGTACGATTTTGAGCAGCATGTACGCAAAAGGCGCCACTTATTAATGGGCCCCTTTAGCCTGGGGAGCTTTATGCTGTGCGAGGGGATTTTGATTTTTGCACACAAGGCGCTACAAGAGGCATGCAATGCGCGTATTTTTATAGAGGCCGATACCGAGCTGCGTCTTAGGCGCAAAATTGAGCGCGACACCACCCAGCGGGGGCGTAAGCCCGAAAATGCTGTGCAGCAGTTTGAACGTTTTGTAGAGCCAGGGTACCGTAAATTTATAGCCCCCTACAAAAGCGCGGCCATGTGGAGCTTAGATGGTTCTAAGCCCTTTGATTACGCTGCCGTGGGTCGGCGCGTGTTGAACATGTTTGCGCGCGGATGCTAGGCTTTATGTTTCAGCATGGGAGGTGGCCGTGGGATCTGTACATGGGGAGACGGTGGTGAGCAGTGATTTTAAGTGTGAGTCTGCTAGGTCTTTAAACAGTTGCGCTCCAGTGCGCACGCCTGTGGTTTTGCATGGTCCCAACCGCAATGCTATTGGTGCATGGAGTGGCAGCTATGGCGTGTATAGGGCCTTGGCAGCCACGGTGGGCACATTGCCCAAGGGGCACCGCCCTGACTGGCGCAACACCCAAGGTGGGTGCCAGGTGGGCCCTTTTGCCAGCTGGTCGAGTGGTCGCATTGTGAGCTTTGACCCTTGGGGGGCTCATATGGGGGAGGAGTTTCACGAGCTAGTGGCAATGGGTGAGGATGTGCGTCCTACTATTGCGGTGACTCGGGCGCGTATGGATGTGCCTGAAATCGTGCGCGCCATGGAGGCGGGGCGTCTTAAGCCCGATGGGCGTGTGCTGTTAAAATCGGGCGAGCTGCAGGTTACCAAGGCGGCTATTGACTTGGTTTGGTATTTGCCGGGTGTGGCGGCGCGTTTTGGTGTGACAGAAGAGCATTTAAGGCAGGGTCTGTACAAGCACACAGGAGGCATGTACGAGGATCTCATAAAGCGCCCTGAGATAAAGCTTTTTTTGCCTCCTATAGGGGGGCTGAGTGTGTATTTTTTTGGCGACCCTAATCCTCGTGGTTCTAAGCAAGAGGTGAGCCTGCGGGTGCATGATGAGTGCAATGGCTCGGATGTGTTTGGCTCTGATATATGCACTTGCCGGCCGTATTTGACTTACGCAATAGAGCATGCGGTGCAAGTGGCCCAATCGGGTGGGCGTGGGATGGTGTTTTATTTTCGTAAAGAGGGGCGCGCTTTGGGAGAGGTGACAAAGTACTTGGTTTACAATGCGCGCAAACAGCAAAAAGGTGGCGACCAGGTGGAGGAGTATTTTAATCGCACCTTAAGTGTGGCGGGTGTGGCGGATATGCGTTTTCAGGAGCTCATGCCGGATGCTTTGCATTGGGCGGGTGTGGAGCGTGTGGATTATTTGGTTTCTATGAGTGATGTTAAATACAAAGCCATTGTACAAAGTGGTATTAAAGTTATGAGCCGCGTACCGATTCCGGATAATCTTATACCCTGTGGAGCGCATGTGGAGATAGAAGCCAAAAAAGCAGCCGGCTACTACAGCGGATAAGTTGCTAAAGGGCGTGGGTTGCTTGAGGAGTGTGCAGTTAAAATGAGTCAAGCAAAACGCCCGGCGCCTGTTTCGGGAGCTGGCAAGAGGATCGTAGCACCGCAAGGGCGGCATGTGCAGCCGGTCGCTCCCAAAGTTCCGGCTTCTAAGTCATCGCAAAAGCCTGTGGCTCGTATAGTGGCCTCGGAGGCCGAGGTGGATTACTTGTTATCGGCGCAGGGTGTGCGGGACCGTGCGCGCCAGGTGTATTTTCGTGTTTTAAGAGGCCAGGGGTGTTGGTGGTATTATCCTGAGCGCATGGAGAGGATGGTGGATTATGTGCGTGGTGTAATTTTAGAGCGCCACCCTGGGCTAGAGATTCCACCGCACAGTAGGGGGGCGCATTTTTCGGCAGGCGGAGTGGACCGCATGGAGGTTTTAGAGAGCGAGGTATTAAACCGTGGCCTTAGTGCTGAGGAAGTGGTGCGGGCTAAGGTGGATTTGGTAATTTTGTCGGTGTTGCTCGATGTGGGCGCAGGGACTCAGTGGAAGTATAAGCCCAAGCCGTGGGGCAAAGGTGCGGCTTTGGCTGAAGCGTCTTCGTCTAGCAAGGAGTTTTTGCGCCGTTCTGAGGCTTTGGGTGTGGCGAGTTTTGATATGTTTATGGAGGGTGGTTTTTCGTCAAATCCGACGCGGCCTTTTCAGGCGGATTGTATGGGTTTATTTAATTTAACGCAGGTGGCTTTGCAGGAGGGTTTCCAGGTTTCTTTATACAACCCTTTGCCTGGGGTGGCGGCCAGGTTGAGGTTTATGCATGCTTTGGGTGAGGCGGTGAGTGCGAACCGGTGCTTTGTGGGTGTGAGCCGTCGGCCGAGCAATATTTTAGATTATCTGTTGCGGGTGTTTCCGGGTGCGGTGGTGCCTGCGTCGGAGCTATTAAAAGTGTTGCTACATGCTTTGGGAGGTGTGTGGCCGGAGCGTTTGCGGGCTGATGGTCGGCCCTTGGGCGATGCGTGGCATTATGCGCCTTTTGCAAAAGCGGGCGGGTGTGATTTTGGTAGTGTTGTGCCTTTTCATAAGTTAACGCAGTGGCTGGCCTACTCGTTGGTAGAGCCTTTAGCAGAGTGTGGCATTGAGGTGGTGTGTTTAGATGGCCTGACGCCTTTGCCTGAGTACCGCAATGGGGGGCTGTTGGTAGATTTAGGCGTGATCGAGTTAAAAGACAAAAACCACTACAATGTGGAGTGGGAGGTAGGGTCTGAGGTGATGGTAGAGTGGCGGGCTTTGACGGTGGTTCTGCTGGACAAATTAGCTGTAGAGCTAAGGAGCGCTTTGGGCGTGGGGGATGCGGGCTTGTCTTTGGCGCAGGTGCTAGAGGGTGGCACGTGGTGGGCAGGGCGTCGCATTGCCCAAGAAAAGCGCGGCAATTTGTCTCCGCCTCTCAAAATTGCCACCGACTGGACTGTTTTTTAACACAAATTAGAGCGCTAGCAGAATTTTCTGGGACAAAGCGGCGGCGGTAGAGCAGCCTCCGTAAGGAGGCGGCCGCGATGGCGCCAAGCGTCCCGCAGAAAATTCTGCGGCCTATAAGGCTACTATGAGCCTGTAGCCTTGGGTGTTCGATAGACCCAAGGCGACCATACTTCCGTCAAAGCCCCGTGCATTGAGCAAACACAAATTAGAGACCAGCCAAAACACCTCTTGTATGGAGCGCAGCCTGCGAAAGCACTTAAAGGTGCTGTAGGCAAGCAAAAAGCAAGAGGTGTTTTGGCTGGTCTATGCAGCTGGCGTAAGCATAAAAGCGCCAGTAAAAACACTTTGATCAAAAGCGCAGCCTCTCGGCAGGCATTCTGTAAGAATGCATGTCGATTGAGGCCAGCGAGGTTCTCATTCAAAGTGTTTTTACGCGCTAGACAGCAATCTATGGCCCTGTAAATCGAGTTAAAGCGGCGCACCTGAAATGAGGCTAGTGTAGATTAAGGTAAATAACCACGCCTGCGACCGGGTGTGCTTAAGCAAGATAAATTGAGCGAACTCGATTTACCAGATTGGCTTAATGCCATGGGATGCCTCTTGTATGGAGCGCAGCCTGCGTAAGCACCTAAAGGTGCTGTTGGCGCTTTTATGCTTACGCAGCTAGCGCTTTAATAACTCTTGAAATTCTAGCCCTGTGTGTTTGCAAAGGGATTTCATAAGATACCACATAACAAAGCCCGTAAAAATACTAAGCGGCAAGGCGATCACTACGTAACCCATCCAAGTCATGCGGGCAAGCTGTTCGTTCAAAATGGCCTGGGCCGTGGCGCTGCTGTTGGGATCTATAGGTTGAAAAATGCGTAGCGCCAAGACCACGTTTAAAAAACTGCTAATAAAAAACGACAACGCAAACCAGGCGTTGGTTTTTTTAAATAGCCGCCTTATAGGGCCATGGCCTAGCAGTGTATCGCAAGCGCCATGCTGCTTATTGAGCCGACATTGCATTTTTTCTATATCCAACACATGCGCTTGTAAAATAAGGCTCTGTAAAAAAGGCCTTTTACCCCAAACGCCAGACAACAACACCCCCACGCCCAGCACAAATGGAAACGCCCCCTCTTTAACGGCAAACCACATGCCCTCGGCCTGCCACAAAGCTAAGCCGCCGGTAAATAAAACATTCACCACCCCAAAAATAGCCAAAAAGTTTTTCGTGTGGTCAAAAAAATACCCCTTTAAACCCCAACCTAATGGCAAAAGCAAAGCCAAAACCAAAGCAATTACCGGCCCCTGCTCGCCAAAGGCATTAGACTTGTTTAAAATGATTACGGGCAAAACAATGGTAAGCAAAAGGTTTAGCAAGGGCTGCTCGGACTTGGGCGGAGCGCTTTTAGTGCCCTTTACGGATGGCGGCGCAGGTTGCGACACAGGTGGTGGTCCAGATGATGGAGAACTAAAAAAAAATGGCATTCGCTTTTGGTATTGATGTTTTAAAAAAAGACCCACAGTTACAAAGTCAATTAAGCTCTAAAAATGTTGCTATCGTAGCCCACCCTGCTAGCGTGGATTCCAAACTTATACCCTCTGCAGACGTCATTGCCAACATCTCAAGCTGTAAGCTAGTGGGTATTTTTAGCCCCCAGCATGGCTTTGCGGGTGAAAAACAAGACAACATGGTAGAAAGCCCCCACACCAGACACCTAAAACATGGCGTACCCATCTATAGCCTATACTCTGAAACTAGGAAGCCCACAAAAAAAATGCTCTCTGGAATAGACGCGCTTTTATTTGATTTACAAGACATCGGCTGCCGCATTTACACCTACTTAAGCACTTTGGTGTATCTGATGGAAAGCTGCTCCGAGCACAGCATTTCCTTATGGGTGCTAGACCGCCCTAACCCTGCCGGCCCTATGGTAGAAGGCCCCTTGCTAGATACGGGCTTTTATAGCTTTGTTGGCCTTGCACCTACTCCTATGCGGCATGGCGCAACTTTAGGAGAATTAGCCCTTTGGTATAAGGCGCTTAAAAATCTGCCCCTAGACTTAAAAGTTGTGCCCATGCAAGGTGCGCATACACTGAGCCCTCACAGACCATGGCCTCAGCATGTGCCTTGGATTAACCCTAGCCCTAATATTCCCCACCTGCATAGCTGCCGCCCTTTTGCCGGCACTGTGCTCATAGAGGGCACCAATCTGTCAGAAGGCCGCGGCACTACTAGGCCCTTGGAGGTAATAGGCGCGCCGGATATTGATGCAGAAAAAATCCTCTGCCATATGCAAAACCTGCACCCAGAGTGGATGGAAGGATGTTTTTTGCGCCCGTGTCACTTTGAGCCGGTGTTTCAAAAGCATGCTAGCACCTTGTGCCATGGCGTGCAGATACATACAGAAGACGCCGTGCACGACCCACATAAATTTAAAGCCTTTAGGTTGGTGGCTTTGTTTTTAAAGTCTTTGCGTCACATTTATCCAGACTACAACCTGTGGCGCTCGCCTCCTTATGAGTACGAAACCCAAAAAATGCCCATTGATATTTTGAGTGGTAGTGATTTTTTGCAAAAATGGGTCGACGACCCCACTGCTGCGCCTTTAGATCTAGAGCAGCACCTTGTGAAGGCAGAGCAAAGCTGGCTAGCGCGCTAGTTGTGAGAAGGCTTTGACGACCATGTCTTTGGCGACAGCGTGGCCAATCGAGTTCGCTCAATTTATCTTAACCAAGACTCTCCGGGCGCAGGCGTGATTATTTACCTCGATACACACAAGCCTCATTTCAGGTGCGCCGCTTTCACTCGATTGGCAGGGCCATAGATAGCTGCATAGACCGCCCAATCCACCTTGAGGCTTTTCGTTTGCCCCTCTGGCTACGCTCCAAAGGGGCTGCACTTGGAGCTCAAGGTGGATTGGGCTAGTCTGTAATTAAGCTAGTCCTTTAATTTGTATTTTTCGGAAGATTCGTAGAGATTACGGCGCTCTTGCTCGCGGCGGCTTTGCGAAAACACATAATACAAAGCCTCAAAAGGCGCCCCCTGCGGCGTTAAAAGCCGAAAACGCACCGGCTGATCGGACTTAGACACAAGCTTGAGCCCTAACTTAAAACGCCGCTCAGCCCCGGCATCCATTACACCCGCCTCACCCGTAAGAGCGCAAGCGCCCGTAGCACAGAGGTCCGCCACCTCTTGCACACCCGCAGGCAGCACCCACTCAAACCTTAACCCTTGCCACCTGACATCAGTACGCACGCGCGCCTCTAGATGCACAACTCCACCCACCTGAGGCACTGCTCCGGCAGGCGCAAGACTGCGCACATCCACATGCAAGCCTAGACCCAACTTGCTCGTCATGTGTGACACCTCTATAGGAGCGCGCCTTTGCACCGGCACGCTCTGGCTCTCGCGCCACCGGTACACACTAAACAAAAACACCGCCACCACAATAGGCGCAACAACAAATCTTAAAACACCAATCGCAACCCGTTTGGCTTCCACTACAAATGCCTCAAGGCCTGAAAAAACTAATTTAGGGCCGAGTTTGCGTCCGCTCCACCCCGACGCTTATGCAGAGCCTTTTTAATAAAGTCCGTCACATCCCCTTTTTTAAAATCAAACTCCGACTCCATAATCTCCTCTATGGCGCACTTTACATGGCCTTGCCCCGCTGCAACAAAGGCATCGTCCGCTACGCCCAAAGGATAGTAGCGGTTTTTACCCGCATCACGGCAACGCACCAACAAATAATGCGCCAAAGCCACCCGCTGCCAAGTGTCTACATGGTCTACACAGGACTCATAAAACTCGGCCTCTTTCTCCTCGTAACTAAACACAACACAAAGCTCTTCAGGTGTCTTCCACTCTATAACCCTGCGCACCGTATCCACCCGCTGCCCCAGGTCCTCACTCACCTCCAAATGCACATGTTTGTTAAATAACGAGTACGCCTGCACACCTGCAAAGCCACCCAGCACAAACACCAAAGCCAAAACACAGCCAAAAAATTTCTTCCTCATTATGACACTCCCCATTGTTTTAAATGAAACCCAATTTTATATCCAAAATCCATGCTCACACAAAACGCTCCGCGCCAAAACTCCCAAAGGCCCCCGAGCTTATATTACTTACTTATACTATGCAGCTCACAGGGCCCGCAGCTACGGCTCCCCCTGCGACAGAGCCACCCGCGCCGCTACTAGTCCCCGTAGGCGCACGAGTCTGCGCCCCTCCTACGGCGTCTTGCAAAGCCTCCACCATGTCCAAGCGCTCCCAGCTAAAGCTCTCCTCCGACCTGCCAAAATGCCCGTACACTGCGGTTTTTTGGTAACGCGGTTTGAGCAGATCCAGGCTCTCAATAATGCCCCTGGGGCTTAGGTCCCACAAAGACTGCACCACCTCACCCAAAAGCTCACCCCCGTAAGGCCCAGTGCCAAAATCCTCTACCATCACGCTCACGGGACGCGCCACTCCAATGGCATAAGCCAACTGCACCAGGCAACGCCTCGCCAAACCAGCAGCTACGATATTTTTTGCAATATGACGGGCCGCGTAAGCCGCAGAGCGGTCCACCTTAGAAGGGTCCTTGCCCGAAAACGCCCCCCCACCATGCGCGCCATAACCTCCGTAGGTATCTACAATAATTTTACGCCCCGTAAGGCCACAATCTCCCTGTGGCCCGCCCACCACAAAGCGGCCCGTTGGGTTAATAAAAAACTGTGTCCCCTTCAACCACTGGGCGGGGACAACTTTTTTAATCAAAGCCTCTCTTACGCACTCCTTTATTTCTTTATCCCCCACATCGGGGCTATGCTGAGTCGACACCACCACTGTGTGCACGCGCGAGGGGCGCCCATTCACATACTCCATTGTCACCTGGGCTTTGCTGTCGGGACGCAGCCAGCTCACCTCACCCGCTTTGCGCATTTTACTTAGCTTATGCATTAAGCCATGGGCCAAACAGATGCCCAAAGGCATAAAGCTCTTGGTCTCGTCCACCGCGTAGCCAAACATCAGCCCCTGGTCCCCTGCACCTTGATCTTTTGCGCCATCCACGCCCATAGCAATGTCGGGGCTTTGTTTGTCCATAGCGACCAGAACAGAGCACGATTTATAATCAAAACCCTTATCCACATGGTCATAACCAATGGCCTTAATGCACTCACGCACCACCCGCGCATAGTTAACATCTGCCTTAGACCGCACCTCGCCCGCTAAAACCACTAGCCCCGTGCTCACCAAGGTCTCGCAAGCCACACGCGATCGCGCATCGCGCTCTAGCAAAGCGTCTAAAACGGCATCGCTTATTTGGTCGGCCACCTTGTCAGGATGCCCCTCCGACACAGACTCACTGGTAAACAAAAAACTACGCACCGAAACAACTTAACACAAAGCGCGCGAGAGTTCACGCTGGGGCTCAATAGTATAATACGCAGCCTGCTCTATGTGTTTAGCTTGAATTTGATGCGATTTTTCTAAGTCCGCACAGCTGCGAGCCACTTGCAAAAGTGCACTTTGCCTGCGGAGCGAGCAGCCCATATCCGGCATTAAGTGCTTAAGAGCATAAGGGTCCACTTGTTTGCGCAAGTGCTGCACATTCACAAAAGCATTGCTGGTGGACTGGCTGCGCGCCTTTGCCACCCACGCGCGTGCGGATTCTACCTTAGCCAAAATCTGCTCCACCCCCAGCTTAGGCCCTTTGCCAAGAAACTCATGCGAAAAACCCACCACATGAAACCGGTCCAACAAGGGCCCGCTCAGATTGCTGATTACAGACTGGCATTTTTTAAGCGCATACGAGCACTGCCCCCAATAGCCGGGCTTGTACTTGCCACACGGACAAAGATTAGTGGCCGCTATCAACTGAAACTGCGCCGGGTAGCTTTTGTTTACTCCCAAGCGCATAATGCGGATGCTGCTGTTTTCTATAGGTTCACGCAAGGCCTCACGCACCTCGGGCTTGAACTCTAAAAATTCGTCTAAAAACAACACGCCCGCATGGGCGCAGGTAACCATGCCCGGCGCCGCCTGCACGCTGCCACCGATAAGGCTTTTTATAGGCGACTGATGGTGCGGAGCCACAAAAGGCCGCCACGTGGCAGGCTTGCTACTAAACCAGCGCGATACTTTTTGAATTTGTGCAAACTTCTCCCGCGATGGCATCGGCATAAGCCCGTGCAGCACCTTAGCCATTGTGCTTTTGCCTGTGCCCTGCGGCCCTGCCACCAGCAAGCTGTGACACCCCAAAGCCACAACACCAATCAAGTGCGCAGCCTGGGGGCTAAACTCTAAATACGGATCCCACGCGGGGCGCCGGCATTGCTTATAAGGGTCTATGGTTTTTACAGCACTCGGCCTGTGGAGTTCTGACAAGGTCTTAATACCATACACCGATTGATGCGGACTGTGCTCTATAGAGCCCGTTACAAGCAAGGTGTTAGCCAAGGGAGGGGGTAGGTTGCTAGGGTCCGTGTAGCACTCGCCGCTTAAGCCGAGTTCGGCATAAAAATAATGCGGCTTAGAGTTTTCAAAAGGCACAATTTGCCCACTTTGATAAAGCAGCGCCGCTGCTATGGCTAAGTCTACCCCGGGGGAGGATTTTTTTTCGTATGTAGGGCTAAGATTGATGGTGATTTTTTGATTGTCCGGCCACTTAAACCCGCAAGCCTTAAAAGCCGCCTTAAGGCGCAAGTGGCTCTCTTTAATATGCGCATCTGGCAAGCCAGAAATACTAATAAAAGGCAAGCCCGGCGCCGTAGCAATCTCAACCCTTAAAGGCTTAAACTCTTGCCCATCCCAATAAAACGAACCCACCTGGGGAGGCGGAACCACAGCCGCAGGAGTTTGATTCGGTATGGGAGTTGGGGCAGCTTTTTCCATCACTCACATAAAAAGAGCAAAAAACGTGCCAGCGTGTAAGGCGGTTTAAAAGGCACTACAAAGCTTTGCGCATTGCGTTACGCTCTAGCTGCAGCAGCAAAGCTTTTGTATCTGCCCCGAGCATGTAGCCGCCCAGTTTTTTAGGAAAGCAAGCGTGCTGACCAGGGCCACTAGTGGAAAAAGTCTGAGTAGGTACAACACGGTGGCATGGCAAAATTATGGGCAAGGGGTTTTGGGAACAGAGTTTACCGACATAGCGTGGGTGCAAGGGGGGAAACTGTTTGTAGCTGCGGGTTTGTGCGTAGGGTATGCTTTGCAAAGCTCGGGCGAGGCGGTAATTTTGGAGCGTTTCTGGATCTACGGGGAGAGAGAAGTGTTTTCTTGTGCCCAAAAAATATTCGTTTAGCTGCTTTTGCACCAACTGTGTAAGAAGGATCGATTGAGGCTCTTTTACCCCTTCGCACGTCCCTAAAGGCGCGCGGGCGTATTTAAGGCACGCAATGTGTTTTTTGCCAATGACCCAAAAGGGGCCGCAAGGAGTTTGAACCATATGGTACTGCTTGTACACTAAGTGGGCGCTTGGTGGTACACTGGCTTCAGTATGCAGCCACCCCGCGGCACTTATGATCTTATGCCACGCCAGGCTCTTGTGCAGGACCATATCATCCGTAGCGCCCAAGAGATTGCCTTGCGTTTTGGTTTTGTGCGTGTAGAAACTCCTTTGTTTGAGCACACGGAGGTGTTTGAGCACACAGGCGCCAGTACTGATATCGTCACAAAACAGCTTTATAAGTTTCATAGCGGCGCCCTGTGCCTGCGTCCTGAAGGCACGGCTGGCATTGTGCGCATGTTTTTGAGCAATAAAATGCAGCACCAGCTGCCGCTGAAGTTTTTTTATTACGGCCCTATGTTTCGGCACGAGCGCCCACAAAAGGGGCGCTACAGACAGTTTTATCAAATTGGGGCTGAGTTTTTAGGCGCAGCCACCCACCAGGCCGATGCCGAAAACATCGCCATGGCGCAACTGTTGCTGCAAAAGCTAAGCATCCCCAGCACATTGCTAATTAACACCTTGGGCAGTGCTGAGTGCCGCGCGCTGTATAAACAAAAGCTGGTGGAGTATTTAGAAAAATACAAAAACTCCCTTAGTGCAGAAAGCCAAGCCCGCATTCACGTGAACCCTTTACGCGTATTAGACTCAAAGCACAAAGACGACCAAGAGATAAAACGCGCAGCACCCAAAATCGCGCAGTGTCTCAATGCGGAATCTCAAAAACATTTTGACCAAGTGCTGCAAAGCCTAAACGCACTGGGCGTAAGTTATAAGTTAGATCCTTTCTTAGTGCGCGGGCTCGATTACTACTGCCACAGTGTGTTTGAGTTTTGCACATCGGATCTTGGTGCACAAAACGCCCTTCTGGCAGGGGGTAGGTACGATAAGCTAGTCGAACAAATGGGAGGCCGCCCCACGCAAGGTGCGGGGTGGGCAGCAGGAGTGGAGCGTTTGGCAATGCTGATACAAGCTTCAAGCGAGCCTCTTATTGCAGATCTCATATGCCTTGTGCCCCATGGCGTTGAGCTTTTTGCGCACTGCATGCAGTTAGCGCACAAGCTGCGCGCACAAGGCTTAAGGGTCGATATGGACTGCCAAGGCAATACACAAAAACGCCTTGCCCGTGCCTCTAAAAAAGGAGCCAAATGGGCCATTGTTGTGGGGCAAAAAGAGCGCCCAAAAAACCAGGTCAGCCTAAAAAATCTGCAAACGCGTATCGAGCGCCTTGTGGACGAGAACGAACTGGTGCAGCTTTTAAAAACCCCATAAAACACACTCGGGCTCCAGCTCTATGCCGTGCTTTTGTTTTACGGTTTTTTGTATATGCTGAATTAAAAACGCCACATCTGCAGCCGTGCCTTTTTGCATGGATGCGTTTTGGCGCGGCACCACAATAAAGTTGGCATGTTTTTCAGAAACCCTGGCCACGCCTTTTGTAAAACCCTTAAGCCCACAGCTTTCTATCAAAGCCCCTGCTCTTAAGGGCAAGGGATTTTTAAAAGTAGAGCCCCCACTTGGTAAATTAAGCGGCTGCGATGCGTTGCGTTTTTTATTAAAAGCTTTTAATTCTTTCATAATATTGGGCATAATACTTTGCATAAGGCGGGATCGGCTTGCGCTTTTTTGGCTTTGGTCTTTTGCGTAGGGCCAGCTAAAACCCGCACGCACCACAATAGAGCCCCTTGGCCACCCTGCGCCCTTGCGGTAGCTCCATTTAAGGCTTTTATCTAAGCGCACAAGGCGCAAGCTTTTTTTATGAAAATCCGGCACCACACACTCAACCCAATCGGTGATGTCACAAAATTCTCTAGGGCTAAGCTCTTTAGAGCCCAAGCCGGCATTCATCACCACACCCCCTCCCACACTGCCCGGTATACCGGTTAAAAATACAGCCGGCTTAAGACCATGGGTTAAAAACGCGCGCGCCAAAACAAACTTGGGCGTACCTGCCAAGGCCTCTACAACAAAGCGCTCGCGGGATGGGGTTTCTTTTATTCCTTTTAAAAGATTTAAATGCATAACCAAGCCCTTAACGCCTGAGTCGTGTATTAAAATATTGCTCCCTTCGCCTAAAACTTTTACCTCTAAACTGCGTTCCATAGCCCAAGCGAAAAGCACTTGCACCTCCTTAATGCTGCGCGGCTGGGCATAAAACTCTGCGGCCCCTCCTACTCCCCAGGTGTTTAGCTCTTGCAAAGATTGGCCTGGCTTAATGATCACGCCTGCCACAGGTTGTGCGGATGGCCTTACTGCTGTTGGGCTTTGTGTTGTTGGCATTGTTGGTTCCATAGGTGCCCTGTTGGTATTTTACATAAACCCCAAAGGGTCTTTATTTACCACCAGACGCACGCCTTTGGGGAGCCAGTTTTTTTTATCGAATAAAATTTTCGAGTAAAAATGCGCAAAATGCCCTTTGGGAGTTTTTACTATAATTTGGTACCGGTGTTTATTGCAAAGATAACCCAAGGGTGCAGGTGCCGGGCCCAAAATCTGCACCTTAGAGTAGAGGGGCTCTTTTTGCTGCAGGCTTTGCATGCGGCAGGCCAAAATACCGGCGGCACGTTTTGCTTTTTCTAAATGTAAAGACTCTAACAAAAACACACACAAAGCTCCAAAGGGAGGATACAGGAGCTCTTTTCTAAAACTTAGCTCCCCTCTAGCAAAGCCTTCGTAGTTATTGGCGCATGCGCAAGCAATGCTCGGATGATCGGGGTTAAAGGTTTGCACCACCACTTTGCCCTCGCGCGCGCGCCCTGATCTGCCGCTTACTTGCATAAGCATCTGAAAAGCTTTTTCGCCCGCACGAAAATCGGGCATATTGAGGTTCAAATCGGCTAATAGCACTCCTACCAGGGTGAGCTTTTTAAAGTCTAAGCCTTTGGCGATCATCTGTGTGCCCACTAAAATATCCGTACGCTCCTCTTGCATGTGGCGTATCATCTCCTCTAGAGCCTCTCTGTTAGTGAGTTCATCACGATCCGCACGGGCCACGCGGGCCTCTGGAAACAGCTGCGCTATGTCCTGCTCCACACGCTGGGTGCCAAGGCCTATAGACACCATTGCCGTGTCCTTGCACTGACCGCATTGGTCTTGTACAGATTCGCTGTAATCGCAATAGTGGCACACCATATACCCGGCAGATGCAGCTTGTGCACCTAAACCCCCCGCGTGCTCCACCAAGTTAATATCACAATTGGGGCACTCCACACTGGCGCCACAGCTTTTGCACACCCGCATACGAGCGCTGCCGCGGCGGTTTAAAAACAAAGCCACCTGCTCTTTGCGGGCTAGGGTGTTTTGCATCTCCTCATACAGCGCAAGGCTTAACCAAAAGGGCAGATCGGGGTCTTTTTTAGTTTGGCGCAAGTTTACGACTTGAGTTTGCGGCATTTTTTTATACGCAGCTCTTAAAGGCAGCCTGTGCAACTTGTATTGCCCTTGCATAGCTTTGTGCCAGCTTTCTAAACTAGGTGTGGCTGAGCCTAAGAGCACCGGGCAGCTATGCAAGCGCGCAAGCATAATCGCAGCGTCGCGTCCATTATATTTTAATCCTGTGTTTTGTTTAAAAGAGTTTTCATGCTCCTCATCCACAACTACAAGCCCCAAACGCGGAGCAGGACAAAACAAAGCCGATCGGGCTCCTAGCAATATGTTATACCGTCCTTCGAAAAAACCCCACCACGCCAAAGATCTTTCGCGGTCTTTAAGCTGCGAGTGCAGCACCCCTACTTGGCCTGGAAAACTCGCCTCAAATCGAGCCAAAAGCTGCGGCGTTAAAGCAATCTCAGGCACTAACATTAAGCCCCTAGCACCAGGATCAAGGCTCAGCATTTTTTTAAACAAATGCAAATACACACGGGTTTTACCACTGCCTGTCACTCCGTAAAGCAAGTGCCGCGAAAAAGCTTTAAACTCTATGCTGCTTACGCATTTTGCTTGAGCTGCATTTAGTTCAGACAAAACTCCCCCCGCGTCCTTACTGGATAAAAACTTAGGCCTGCGCTTTAATGGCGAAAACGCCATAGATAGCACCTTGCCCAAAGGATGCATGTAGTAACGCGACATCCACCTGAGCCACTCTAGGTGCTTTAAAGGCAGCTGCGGGCGGTGTGGGTTGAGCTGTTTGATATTTTTTAGCGCATAGGTGCTCTCTTTAAGATCTGATACGCCTAGCACCACGCCATCTACCACCCTGCGCCCCAGGGGCACGCGGACCGATGTGCCTGCTTCTAGGCCTAAGTCCCCACAATAATGTAGCGGCCCCTCTAAGGGAGCGTTAACCCCTACACTAAAGCAAGTTTTGGGTTGGGTGGCGCTTGCTAAATTACTATCCACAAGAACAAAGGCTATCACCCCTACGACCCAAAGTGCATGGTACAGCGCTTTGTGTTACATATTGACTATGCTCATTACACGCTGGCAGGCTCCTTTGTTGCCCAATATACAGCAGATTAAGTCCATGTACCTTGCGGATGGTCTTAAGCCCTCAGAGCTTCGGCTCGAGCCTGGGCAGAAGATCAAGGCGCACCCGCAGGCTTTTGCGGAGCTTTTTACGGTGGTAGAGGGGCAGGTTTTTGTAGAGATTGTCGGGAATAGGTTTTTGTTGCGCCCCGGAGACCGTACCTTGCTGGCTTCTAATACAAAGTACAGCGTAGAGGCCCACTCAAGTCTAGGGTGCTTTTGTCTATATGCCCAAAAGGTGTAGGTTGTATTGTCATTTTATTTGACACAATTTTAAAATTTTTGCGCGTAAGCATAAAAGTGCCAACAAATTGGCTTTCCACTGGCCTGGCGCACAAAGGTGCTTTACCAGGCGGCGCTGCATGCAAGAGGTGTCTTGGCTAGCCTGTAACTAGGCTAGCACTCTAAATGATACAGTATTCACATTAGTGCTCTAAGTCCCCCGATGTAGTGGTATGGCCTTGCAGCAAGCTATGTGGCGCTAGCGCGCTTTGGAGAATTCCACTGCACATAGAAGCTGCAAAACAGCGGAGTACTACTTTGGCGGATTCAACAATAAATGCCTTTACGAAAGTTATTTTTGATTATGTAAAAGAGTCCTCTGGACTAAAAATAAAAAAACGCAGCGGGTGCTTTTTGCTCTCTCAACTTGCTGGAGACAAAAGCCTTAAACTGCAAACCCGAGACATAGAAAATGTCATACGCCGCTTTGACCCTTATGGGTCTTTGTTTTTGCAGATTAATTTTTTTAACGGCAGCAAAATTTTGCTCACCCAAAGCCTTGTAGGCTTTAAGCCTATTATACCCGAGGGCCTTGACCCCGAACGCCTGCCACGGGTGGTAACAACCGTGGACCTTTTAGGAGTACTCGAGGCCATCGAAGAAAGCGCCAATACCCCCATGGGTAGCGCCTACGAGCTAGAAAGCCTTATACAAGTTTATGAGTCCATACTGGCAGGGGGCGAAGCTGTGGGGTTTGACCTTTCGGCCGAAAAAAAATGGCCCACCCGTCTCACCAGGCTCACCTATAAGCCCAGTGCATAAAAGCGTATTCCTTGTACCATAGGTACAAGGAATACGCTTTTATGCTACGCGCTGTTATTGGCCCGCCTGGTATCCGGGCCCTTAGGGCCCTGCCAGGCAGGCATTTTTCAGTATGTAGGTAGTCGACGCTGAAGTATCATATAACCATCTGTAATTATTGTTAATTTTGTTGATATTGTGGGTTCTGTATTTGCAGGGTTTATGGTGTTTAGTATGAAGCTGTCTAGTGCACAAAAATGCCTCAGGCAGGCCCACTTGTCCCGTAAGGATAAAAGCGCCAGCAAAAACACTTTGATCAGAGACGCAGACACATTGGCAGCCCCTGCAAGGGGCGCCAGCCAAGGTGGCAAGCGAGGCTCCCATTCAAAGTGTTTTTGCGCGCTAGACAGCTATCAACGCGCCGATAGCTTTGGGCGATCTGTAGGTCCAAAGCGTACACACTTTCGTAGATGGCCCGCGCCCAAGGTGCGTAAGCATAAAAGTGGCCCCTTGAAATCTTGGGCGGATAGCGAAGCCACCTGCGCCCCTTTATGGGGTGCTAAGCAGGTGGTAAGCGGAGAGCCCCAAAATTTCAAGGGAAAACTAGATAGCTACCGGCGCTATCAGATAGACTGCGTAGGGCTGAGGACATTTTTGTTGGCACTTTTATGCTTGCGCCAAAAACCCTGCAAAACAAGAGGCTCTATAGTGCACAAAATATTAACCTTGCAAAGGTTCTGCGTGTTAGCCCCTTGTGCTGAAGTATGTTCTCCGGCTGACTCTGGCTTAAGTTAGAGCGCTAGTAAAATTCTCTGAAGCAAAGCGGCGGCATCCTGACAGCCTCTGCAGGAGGCGACGATCAGGGTGCCAAGCGTCTTACAGAGAATTTTGCGACCTATAAGGGATCTGCGTGCCTGTAAGATACAGTATTAAAACCCTAATGTGGCATGAGTACGCGCCAGCCGGAAGTGCGTAAGCATAAAAGTGTTAGTGAGGGTGCCCTGGCCAGAGAGCGCAGCCTGCTGACACACCTTTAGGTGAGCAAGGCAAGCGGCCTAAGCTAGGGCACCCTCACGTGCTGGATAGCTTTTCCCCGGAGAACATACTTCAGTCACGACTAGGTACAAGGAATACGCTTTTATGCTACGCATACAGCCTTATTTTAGGGGCGTCCTCCGATTGAATCGGAGTTAGGAAACGCGTATTTTGCCTTGGCTTTTTTTAAAAGCCTGAACACATCTGTAGAGTTATAATGATACGCTACATCTTTTGCTGTGGCTCCTTTATTTCCACCAGCGCTATGAGCGTTTCCATGATCCGTTGCTCTTCTATGGTTAATGCAGGACATTTTGGGATGCTCTAGCAACTGCTTGGCAATAAAGGCGTTGTTAGTTTTTGCAGCTATATGAAGGGCCGTTGAACCTCGTACAGTAGATCGAATACAAGGCTCGATTTCAGGCTGTTGCAGCAGTAGCTCTGCTATTTGTGTGTTGCCTTTTAGAATTGCCCACTGAAGGGGCGTGTACCCTACGTTGTCATAACCTGCCTCTGCTGCTGTGCGGGTGCCATGTATTGCGTTAAGGTTAAGGCCGCCACTTTCTATTAAGGTTTTAGCAGCTTCGTAATTGCCCCGTACAGCAGCCATAGCTAGGGCTTCGTTTTTTTCTGTGTTTTCTAGTAGGTGCATGCATGGCATGAGCTTTTTTTGTGCATCCGTCGCTGAGCTAACATCCACATAAAAAAGCAGCTTCTCGGCGTAAGCCGGTGCGATGGTGGCACTTGCAAAAAACAGAACACAAAAACTTTGTAAAAAAAGGCGCATTTTTTAATCCTCCCACAGCATTAAAATCTATCCCTTATTGATTTGCACAACTGCACAAAACGGCCTCTTACAAGCTTGCGCTCTCTCGAATCCGCCTGCTATGCTTTTAGCAAGCAAGCAAGCAAGCAAGCAAGCAAGCAAGCAAGCAAGCAGACTTTTGTCTTTATTGACGCATCACGCAAATGTTGAGCCGGCACATTTGTGTGTATCAGCCTTTGCGACTGGCGTATGCTCTGTGGAGCGCTTGGCTGGCATCCATGGCTTTGACGGCGGAGTCTGGTCGCTGCGGGCTTTTATGCTTACGCCCAATTAAAGCGCTAGTAAAAACTCTTTAAGCAGTAAGTGAAGCCCCCTTAGCCCCTGTAGGGGGTATCAGGCAAGGGGGCGAAACGAAAGCCTTAAAGAGTTTTTGCGACCTATACAGCTTACGCAAGCTGCATAGACCGCCCAAACACCTCTCGGCTTTCCACTGGCCTGGTGGCGCACAAAGGTGCTTTACCAGGCTGCGCTGCATGCAAGAGGTGTTTGGGCTAGTCTTTAAAACCACATGATTCCTCAAAGCCGCCACGGCAGGCTTTTTCGAACCACTTGCGGGCCTCTTGGCGGTTGCCAATGTTCCACTCCAAAGCACCCAAATTGTGGCAGCTTGCATAATGCTCTAAGCCACAAGCCTTTGCTAAATAATGCCGTGCCTGATCCGCAAACCCCAACATACGACTATAACTCAAGCCCAAGCCCGCGCAGGCAATAATTAGAGTGCTAGCAGAATTCTCTGGGATAAGCGGCGGCGCTAGAGCAGCGCCCTGCAAGGGTGCGGCTGCGATGGTGCCAAGCGTCCCGCAGAGAATTCTGCGGCCTATAAGGCTACTATGGCCCTGTAGCGAAGGGCCGCAGGCCCGCAGCGACCAGGCTTTCGTCAAAGTTTCGTGCCTTGGGACAGAGGGTCCACTTTTATGCTTGCGCAAGTTTGGACGCTTTGGGGTTAGAGAGCCCCCAAAGCTACCGGCGCGTTGATAGCTGTCTAGTGCACAATGCACCCGCGAAGACTGCGTTTGCCACCTTGGCTGACGCCCCTTGCAGGGGCTGCCAAGGCGGCTGCACTTTCGTTTCACGGGTGCATTGCTGGCACTTTTATGCTTACGCAAGCACCAAGGCTTGTAGTGCTGCACGGCTTTTTCAAACTCCCCCTCCCCATACTCCAAGTGCCCCAGGTTTAAGCAAGACTCTGCCAGCACACCCTGATAGCAAGCTTTGCTATAATGCGCACGGGCTTTGTTTAAAAAACCTTCGCTCTCTTCTAGCGCCCCCAAAGCTTGGCAAGATCTAAAAAACCCCTCCTCACAAGAAGGCCCCAGTGCCTTGCGCGCAGCTAGGGTATCACCGAGCTTAAGCAGCATCTGACCCCAATTAAAACATGCACCATGCCTGCTTGTGGCACTCGCACCCTTACACGCGCGACCATAATACTCTGCAGCCAACTGCCACTCTTGCTGATTTTGCCAAGTTTCTGCTAACTTGGCGCAGGCGCTCCAGTTTTTGCCATCACACAGTTGCTCCAAATAGACTTGTGCTTTTTTGATCTCACCTTGCTGCAATAAAATCAAAGCCACGCTCAAGCAAGACTCATCCACACCGAGCGTACAGGCCTTGGTAAAAGCCTCTAAGGCCTTTGCCAAATCCTTCACGCGCCTATAAGCTAAAGCTAAATTATGACAGGCTCCGCCTATTTCGGCCTTGTAACAAGGCACGCGCAAAGCAAGCGCTGCATCCTTAAAGCGCTCTTTATAAAACAAGGCATTGCCCAAACCAAAGCAGGCGTTCCAGTAGAGCTTTTGGTCCAATTTTTTAATGTTTTTAGGCTGCGGCAAAGGGCATACCTTAACAAAGGCCTTTGTGGCTTGATCCCAGCGCTTTAGCTCCCCTAAAGCCCGACCCCAAAAATAACAAGCCACTCCCAGGTTTTGAGTGCATGCCTTGCCGTATAGCAGCAGGGCGCTTTCTACGTTTTTTAAATGCTCATGCTGCACATAGGCGGCCCTTAAGCACCCCTCGGCCAATTTATAATCGCAGGCCTTAGTATAATACTTGTTCGCCTCCGCAAAGCGCTTGGCTTTTTCGTGCTCTAGGCCCCAGTTGTAGCAGGCCTCGGGTATGGACTTTTTTTCGCACAGCGCCTTAAGAGAGGACTCTAAAAGCGGCACCTGAGGCTCTGCCGCGCCATAAGCCGCACCCACCAGCAGCTGAAACAACACCCCTAGTATTATGATCCCAAACTGTCTAGCGCGCAAAAATGCTTCAGGCAGGACCACTTGTCCATCTGATGGCCCGCGTCCAAGGGCGCTATCAGCTGGACTGCGTAGGGCTGAAGTCATTTTTACTGGCGCTTTTATGCTTACGCACACTGCATGCAATCCCCCTGTGGTTGCCTCTTGTCGCTTGCCTCTTGTCTTGGCGTGGCTCAAGGTTATAGTCTAGATACTATTGCTACTGCGTGGAGCTTGCAAGGCTTGACGCGGTATGGGGAGCCTAGACCGATGCTCAAAAACTCTAAACCCCCGGTGGTTTATAGCGTGCGTATTTTGACCAACACCCTTCAAGGGGGGTGGGGTTTTAGTGTTCGCGAGTCGTATTTTCGGGTAGCCTTGCTTTTGGCGGCGCTTGGTTTGGGTTTTGTGCTGAGCTTGGTTTTTGATTACTCGAACCTGCTTTTTTTGGCGCGCGAAAACTCTGTATTAAAAAAGGAAAACACACAAATAAAAGCCCAAATGCAAGGCATTAAGGAGCAGCTGCAGTCTTTCGAAAAAGCCCTCGACCGTACAGAGAGCCTCAAGGCCAAACTGCAGCACAGTGTAGGGGTGCGTATGCAGGTTGCAGGCACAGAGATGCGGGGGCCTTTTTTGCATGGAGAGGCTAATACATCGCCGCGTGTGCCAGGTGCGCTAGAGAGCCTGCAGCAGCAGGAGCTTTTGGTGCGCGGGCTGTATGCCTATTCAGACTCTCGTTCAGGCATCAGCGTGTCCGCCAACCCCGTTAATGCCGCTGGCCTGGTGCTAAGACTGGCAAAAGGGCTGCGCAAGGCCGAGGCATTGGAGCAAAGCATGCGCAATCTAAGCAGCCTGGTAGAGGAGCATGAAAGCCTCTTGGGCTCGCGGCCTATTGTGCAACCCGTGCGGGGTTGGTGGTCTTCGGGCTTTGGTATGCGTGTGCATCCGATTTATCGCGTGCGCAGTATGCATTACGGATTGGATATTGCAGCCATGCCGGGTACTCCTGTGCATGCTCCGGCCGATGGGGTGGTGTCTTATGTGGGTTATGACGAGGGTTATGGAAAATTGCTAGCCATTGACCATGGCTATGGCATTAAGACCCGCTACGGGCATAATGCGCAAATTTTTGTGCGCTTGGGGCAAAGGGTCAAGCGGTACGACGTGATTGCTTCTGTGGGCTCGACAGGGCGTTCGACATCTTCGCACTTGCATTATGAGGTGCGCGAAAATGGCGTACCCGTGGACCCGGCGCGGTATTTTTTGGATGATGAATGGGCCACCGGGTCTTAGTGGTATTCGGCTTATAAGGCCAAGAGGGGGCTAGACTGTGAGAGGGGCTAATTGATGGCTAGTAATGAGAACAAAGCGGGTGTTGTTGCAGCAGGAGGCAGTGTCAAGGGCAATCGCAAGCGCAATGAAGATGCGTATAAGATCTGTTCGGACACGGGGCTGTTTATTGTAGCTGATGGTATGGGCGGGCATAAAGGGGGCGATGTTGCATCGCACTTGGCGTGTGATGTGTTTGCGCGGATTTTTTTTGAAGAGTTAAAAGCCTCTGTCGATGAGGGTGGTGGCGGAGGGCGTATTGGCGCGGTCGAGGGGGTGCTAAGGAGGTCTATTAGCGCTACGTCGCGCGCGGTGTATCAAGAGGCGCAAAAGGACCCTGAGCGGTTGCAAAATATGGGCACAACTTTAGTGAGCCTGTACGTGGATTACCCTTGGGCATACGTGGCGTATGTGGGGGATTCTAGGGCATATTTGCGAACTGCTGGCAGGGATTTTACTTGCCTGACGATAGATCATAATTTTGCTAACGAAATGTTTGCGGCTTCTGGGGGCAGGGAGGAGGAGAGTACGTTTCCGGGCTGGGAGAACCACAATGTTATTACGCGCAGTGTGGGTTATGGAGAGGAGGTGCTGTGTGATGTTATGTGCCGCAAGCTGTGCGGGGGAGAGAGGTTTTTGTTATGTTCTGATGGGTTAAATGGCTATGTTAAAGAGCAGGTTATTGAGGACATTATTCAAAACACTCCGCATCCAGAAGAAGCCATACGCTTGTGCTTAGATGCAAGCGAGCAAGCCGGAGGCCATGACAATACCACCGTCATTGTGGTGGATTATTAAGGCAATATTAGAGCGCTAGCCCAAAATTCTGGGATAAAGCGGCGGCGCAAGAGCAGCGCCGGGCCTGTCTGCTCTTAATCCAGACGCACTTATTGTGTTTAAGGCAAAAGCGTACCTAGATATTAAATCGAGAGGTGAAGATTCAAAAAAATGGAAAAAGCACAGAAGCGACATTATAAATTTAGCTGTTTCTTTTTTAAGTGATACGGATGTATGTTTACTGAGCGAATCTATTAAAAATGATTTTAACAACTTTGTTAATCAATTAGAAAAAGAGCTAACGTCAGATATAATAAAAGAGGCTTGCAAACAGAAAATCGAGCACAGTGAGATATTGCATTTGTTTAAAAAAGTCTTTTTAAATGCTAGAGGGTTGTAGTGTGTTTGTGACGCTTTGGCCCTCTAGCGCATACGCATAAGCGAGGGCTTTTGGTGTTTTTTGGGATATTGGGAATATGAAAAACTTGGGCCTATTGGGAGCGCTGGTGCTTTTGGTTTTGGGTGCTGGAGGGATTTTTGTATTAAATCCGCCGCATCATAAGTGCGATTTGCAGCGGGTGCAGTTTCAAAAAAGTCAAATGGGTTTTTTGTTTCGTGCTAAAGGGGAGCGGCAGTCTCGTGCGCGCGTGCTGCTGGATATTTGTAAAAAAAATCCCAGTCCTGGTGGATGTTATAGCTTTTTTAAAAATTTGCGTAGCTTTTTAGAGGACGCTACCATAGCGGGCTCAGGGTGTGTTACGCACTTAGGCAAAATTAAGGCCTTTGAGGCTTTTTTGTATCAAAGCTTAAGGTTGTTTGAAAATATACACCAAAATACGGCTTGGCTGAGTGCCTCTGATCAGCATTTGTTTTGTGAGCTAGTTTTGTTGTGGCAAAAAAGCCAGCCCCCAAAAAAATGGTCCACCTCCAATAAGGGCTCCAAAAAACCGCTTAAAAGTTATTGTATAAATTAGAGCGCTAGGAAAATAAAATTAAGCAATAGTGCAGTCCCAAGGGCAGCTTCTGAAAGAAGCAACAGCCCTGGGTACAAACGACAGGCTTAATTTTATTTTCCGGCCTATAAGGCATCTATGGCCCTGCAGGTTAGGTCTAAGCCCGTACTCGCAAGTGCGATTTGTGTAAGTTAAGGTAAATAATGCCGCCTGCGCCCGGAACTTATTGGTCGATATAAACCCAGGCGTGACCTGACCTGCCAGATTGTCTTAACGTTATGGACCACCTTGAGCTCAAGTGCAGTTCCTTGGCAGCCTCTGCAAGAGGCGTTAGCCAAGAGGGCAAACGGCAGCCTCAAATGCTCGGGGCGGGCTAGACAGAAGGGCCGTAGGCCCGCAGCGGCCAGATTCTCGTCAAAGCCCCGTGCATTGCGCGCCAGAACAAGTGAGGCAACTGTGTTGCCAAATTTGGCAATATAGCATATACTGACCTAGTGGATTTTCGATCTTACAAAGCGGATATGGTTATTAATGGCATAAGGATCATGGAAATTAAAATTAGCGACCACTATGAAGGCAAGCATAAAGGCGTAATAACAGATGAAGTCATCATAAAGCTTATTGGCACTTTGAATTTTAAAAGCTTTGAACCTGATGCTGTTGAGGGAAAATTTAGCTATTTTGTTAATGATCACATTGAGCTAGAGGGCAAAACATATAAACTGATTTGGTTATTAGAGGGCCAATGCGCTTATGTAGGTGCTGTTAATGCATATAGGAGGAAATAAAATAGAATGGGTTTTCCGAGCAAAGAAAAAATTAAAAAAATTGTTAAAAATCTTGAACACACAGAGGGGACTTTGTCTCTTTCTCCCAATGCCAGTGCTCTTGAGAGGTTTCGATTTGAAGTGCAGCAAGAATTTGTAAAATACAAGCAAGCCCATGGGCTTACTGGAGCGGATTTAGCTGAAATTTTGGGTATTGATAGAGCCAAGACGAGTAAAATTTTAAGACATAGGATTGCAGAGTTTTCTACAGATCGCCTTTTGAGTCTTCTTGTAAAAATTCATCCAGAGGCAGAATATAAAGTCAGGAAAAATGCGTAAGCCGTATAGGTCGTAAAAACTCTTTAAGGCTTTCGTTTCGTCCCCTTAGCTGCCCTTTGCGAGGGCCAAGAGGACTGCACTGGCTGCTTAAAGAGTTTTTACTAGCGCTTTAATTGGGCGTAAGCACTAGAGCGCCAGACACATGTTCTGGGCCACGCCGTCATTTCTGGGACAAAAGCAGCGGCGCGGTATAACTTGCTGCGCTTTCTTTTTTTCTGCTATAGGTTGTGTTCGGGTGTTTTTGTATGCCTGTTTGTTACCTGTACTGGTCTTAAGGAGGATGGTAGATGAAAAAACTTTTGTGTGTTGTTTTAACTTTGTGCTTAAGCGGCGCTACACTTGCGCAGGCAACTGCAGGGGAGTCCGGTGTGCCAGTAGGAGCGCGTGAAGCGTGTTTAGACAGAGCAAGTGGTTTTTCGATAGGCGCAGGCTTATTTGCTGGCCTTGCAACCGTTATGGGCATGTATTTTATTCTCCACTTGCCGCGCTGGGGCTCTGAGGGAGTGGTCGGCAGCATAGGCGCGCGAGCCTGGCCTACTGGTGCTCTGGCAGGGGTTGCGGTGTATGGCATGGGTAAGGGTGTTGGGCATTTGTACTGCACAACCTTTCAAAAGCTTAGCCTTAAAGAAGGGAAGCTTGACTTTGTGGCCCAAGATATTGTCACAGGAACACTCACCCAAGGCCAATGCCTTGCAGAACCTGTGCTGCAAGAGGAGCTGCAGTCAGTGGTGCTGCGTAGCAGCTCTCATGGTGTGCCCTTTAATGAAAACGGATGGTATCTGCGCATATTACCTGCAACCTGCGCTATCACTGCTGTGTAGTTGACGCTGAAGTATTATCTAAGCGCTTGTAATTATTGTTAAATTTGTTGACATTGTGGGTTCTGTTTTTGCAGAGTTTTTGGTGCTTTAGGTGAATGCTGTCTAGCGCACAAAAATGCTTCAGGCAGGACCACTGGTCCATCTGATGCCCCACTTATCGCGGCGCTATCAGATGGACTGCGTAGGGCTGAGGCCATTTTTGCTGGCGCTCTAATTTGTTTAAGATCGCTTGGCGACATAGTAGGCGCTGGCGACAAGGGTAATAGGCCAAGAGATAAAACTTATAACTGGCACAAGGCTACATAGGCCCAAAAACAAACCCAAGCCCAAAAACTCTACAAAATTTTGCCCCCAAAAATCCAAACGCTTTTTAAAACTATAGCCCAAAGCTTCAAAAGAGTAATCACACATATCAAAGGCCATGACAACAAATCCCAAAAACCCACACAGCAGCTGTGCATGAGGCGCTAGGCTTAAAACCCAAAGCACTAAACCTACAGTCAGCAAAAAAAACATCTTAACCATGCCCACCCACAGCATACGCACCTGAAATACCAGCCCTCGCTTTGTATTAGGTAGTGCGCCCATATTTTTAAGCACTCTTTCTGCAAGCAGCATATAAAAGGGCATAACCAAAATGGCACAAATAGAATAAAAAAAATAAAACCCCAAAGAAAACACGCCCCCTAAAAGATCCAGCAATGCCCCTAAACCCCACACGCCCCCTAAAATCCACTTAATACCCCAAAACAAACCCGAGCTAGAAAAACTTATCAGCCCCAAAAACAAAAACCCCACAAAAGGCACCCAAAAACTAAGGCTACTATAGGCCTTATGAGGCAACTTAGAAAAAGCCTCATAACAAATACAAAAAGCCCTCATAAATTGCATACTAATCAAAAAGACACACTTGCCACAGTGCCCGTGGTGTGGCTTTTTTCATTTAAATTAAAGGCGTAAAAAGAATAAATACTAAATGGCGACTTAAAACCCCAAAGTAGCTCTATGTGGTGCTTAAGTACCACTTCGGTTAGAAGATTGCTCCCAGGCCATTTCTCGGTAGTGCTGCCTCTAAAACTCTGCGTGCCTATTGATACAGCCTGCTGCCGCACTGAAATCGGAAAACTTGCGCTATACCATGCAGTTTCAAAACTGCGCCCTATCTCCACACCCACACGCATTAAGTTGTTATAAGCAGTGTCGCACTTTTTGCACATACTATAACTGTAAAGCTTATGTGTAGCGCTTTGTGGCTCTTGAGCCGCAGCTTTAGAGGGTGCAATGGACTTAATACCAGCATAAAGCTGGTCGGGAGTGCTTTGCAAAAAATCCAGCCACACAGATCCAAAATCCAAAAACCCCAAGCTAAAATTTTTTCTAAAAGCAAACTGCGACACGCCTTCGTGCTCCTTTTGGTGGAGGGTAGGCCAATAGTGCCAGACGCGTGCCAGTATGGTGCTGCCTCGCGACCTCCATGGCAAGATCTGGCCACTTATAGGCCGAGAGTAAGCCTGCCAACTATAAGTGAGGTGGGTTTTGTTCAGCTCGTAGTCCCATATGCTGTCAGGTGGAGCTGTGTACCAGTTAAGGCCTAGGCTTGCAACTATGCCCCCTTGTGGCCATTGCCATAAAGGCCTTGATACAGAAAACTGCAGCCCCCACTGCTGGTAGTTTTGCAAGCTACCACGGGCTTCGCTGGGCGGGCTTTGCTTAGGCTCTGCTGCAGCGCCTCCATTTATAGGCTGTGCCATAGTGCGCCCTTTTTTCCAGGAGCCCCCTAAGCGGAAATAGGTGTTGTAAGGGTTCCAAGTTGTACTAAAGTGCGCATGTGTTTCGTGCTCTTTCTTCCATTTGTAAAACGAGCCCCAGAGCTGCAGCTTTTGGTACTCCAAAGGATCGCTGGAATTTACCTGCGCACCCACAATAAAGCCATCCAAAGATCTAAGCGCTATTTCGGCTCCTCCCACAAGTTGCAAAGGGCCAAGCAGTTGATCTGCAGTGTTGCGCCACTCACTGTTAGGATGAGACTTTATGCGTGCAGTAGTCATAAAACGCAAATGCTCACGCGCCTTATAAGGGCGAGTCTTAAGAGGGGGCGTCGTGGGCTCGGCTATATCGGGAGTTGCACCTTGGGAGATTGCAGCAGGCGGTTTTTTAGGCGCACCTTTAGGCTCTTGGGCAAGTGTTTTATGCAGCGGCTGCGCTATGGGGATGTCTTTATAAAAATAAGGCTCTTGCAGTTTTTTTTGCTTAGAAGCCCTTGCAACATAATAATTGTAGCCCGAGGGGCCTACTTCGTTTATTAAAAATTGCTCTCCCCCTAAGTGCTTGGCGTCTACAATTAAGTCCGACTCCATAACCCTTAGCGTATGGGAGCGCTGCAGGTTAAAAGCAAAAAGCCCACTGCCATAAGGGGTGCTGGCAATAAAATAAATGTACTCTTTAGTGCAGTCTACCGGAAAAGCATAAAAGCCCTTGAAGCTCCATACGGCCTTGTTGCCTACATGCAAAAACCTCTTTAAACCTTGTTGTCTAAAAAAAATGGGTTCATTCTGCTGATTTAAAATGGCGCTAGAGTGGTTGGTGCCAAAGGGCTGTGCGTGTGCGTTTTGCATAACATATAGTGCGGGTTGAGTAAGGGCTTTAGAGACATCTGAGTAAGCCGTTGCAGTGCCGTTGTGGTCGTATACGAATTTGTTTAAAAATTGTTTTGGTGCAGCCTTTTTACCAAAAAGGCCAAAGGCTTTTTTGTTAACACCAACATATTGGTTTGAGGCTGCTAGGAATGTGTTTTTATAACGAAACACTTTACCCACAGGCAAAGAGCTAGGAGTTTTAGTATTTGTTTGGGTCTCAATATTAAATCTATTTAGTAAAAAAGGTGCGCGCAAGTTAGCTTGCGATAAAAACAAGACCTCGTTTTTGTGCTTTTGCATGCGAGCGCTGTTTATAGAGCGCGCAACAGGCTTTAAAGTGGTGGCTTGTTTTTGTTTTAATGCTAAGGGCATGGTTTGTTTTAAAAAATTGGCCCATATGCTTTTTAGACTCAGGCCAAAGGTTTTTTTAAACACTCCTCCTAACCTATAAGGGTAAAAAATATGCTTTGAATATTCTTTAAACACTCCGTGTGCCTTAGGGCTGCCAAAAACATCGGCCAAGTATTTAAAAAACATGGCGCCTAGCAGGTATTTTTCTTGCACAAAAGGGAACTCTCTATGCGTATTCATAAGGCGCTGCAAGCTTAGGCTTTGGTTCGCCACCAAGCTGTATACTACGGCACGTGTGTGCCCACTATGCAGGCGCCCACCAATGCCAAAGCGTGACTCATGGTAGGTGGCATTGCCTTCTAGTAGCCATTTTGGCATGGAGGCATTGGGCTCTATTAGGGGCAAGAGCCCTAGAGGGTTTGCGCCAAAATAGCGAAACAAAACCCGCGACACCTTGCTGGATTTGAGATTTAGCTGGTAGATGTGTGCGATTTCGTGCACCAGCAATAGGTAAAGCCATGAGCTTGTGCTCATATAATCAATATTGTGCGCTGCACCGGCAAAAAAGGCCCCTAAAAGGGTAGGGCGGGTGGTAGCATAAGCGTTAGATTTTTGGTGGTTAAGAGAGCTTAAAATAAGCGCCGGCGAGGTATCGAGCCTCCAGCCGAATTCGTGTTCGTAAAAATCTAAAATCTGCTCGATTGCAGTAAGGGTGTGCTGTGAGGGCTTGTGGTCTTTTGTAAAAAGTAGCTTATACGCAGGCGCGGGCTCTTGGTTGCTATCCCCCTCGTATATTTGATAGGGGGGATGGCCAGCAAAGGGGCTAGCGAGGCTATAAGGGGCGATAAAAAGGGCAACGGCTACGAGCAATAGGTAGCCACAAAAAAGCACAGCCCTGTGGGGCTTTGGCCCATATAACGGCAGTGTAAAAAGCATACAGCTATCGTACATATTGAGTAGGCTTCTGGTAAGATGCCCCGTGGCATTGTGGCTGCGGCTTCCATATGGTGTTTAGGGCGTGCTTAGGGTGTGGGAGATTGAGTTTTGGACAAAACCCTGATAGGTATCGTGTGTGTTTGAAGGAAGATTATGAAGGAAGATGGTGCAGTTTTTGATCGAGGTTCGGATGTGCGTGTAAACGTGTCAGACGGGCCTGGCTTTGTGGCAGAGGTGGATCGGGAGCTGGAATTTATTCAGAGTTTTCAGGATATTTTTGATATTCAAGAGTCGCAGCATCCGCGCTTTGCTTTGGCTAA
Organism: Bdellovibrionales bacterium; assembly: GCA_965116155.1. Taxonomy (GTDB): domain Bacteria; phylum Bdellovibrionota; class Bdellovibrionia; order Bdellovibrionales; family UBA1609. The sequence goes on along the minus strand of OZ220488.1, from coordinate 576,611 downwards.
AAACAGGGCGCGTTTTGTGCGTATGCTTTCTTGGTATAAAAACAAAGGCACCTGGTTGGATGTGGCGCCGCTCAGTCGTGTAAACAGGCTGTTTAAGCAGCAAACGCGGGAGCTTGAGGGGATTAGGGCTAATAAGCTGGATTACGAAATGGAGCTAGAGATGGGTTCTTTGACACCTAGCCAAAAAGCCTACCGCTACGACGAGCTTAAAATGTGCAAAGTGCATGAAAAAATGGCGGTCTGCCTGATTTCAAAAATTCAAGACAAACTAAAGCGCGTCGCCATGCGCGAAGCCTAAATTAGAGCGTTAGCAAAATAACCTTAGGCGGCGGCAAGTGCGGCCCTTTGGGCCTGCCCTAGCTGTCTAGTGCACAAAAATGCCTCAGGCAGGACCACTTGTCTACCTGGTGGACCGCGCCCAAGGGCGCTGTCAGTTAGACTGCGTAGGGCTGAGAGCATTTTTGTTGGCACTTTTATGCTTACGCAGTCAAGGCCATAGGGATTACTGGGTGCCAAAAACATTCCATTGGCACCATCTTGCTAATCAGCCATTGTAACTGGCATATACTCCGCGACCGATTCTGGTGGCCTCGCTTGTTTGGCAGCAGTGTGGAATATGCGAGGCGTAGTACACGTATGTTATTAGCGGTATATGAGAGCCACCAGCCCGAGGGCGCGGAGTATATGCCAGTTGCAGAGGCTGCATAGACTAGCCAAAACACCTCTCGGCTTTCCGCTTGCCTGGCGCGCCGAAAGGCGCTCCACCAGGCTGCGCTTCCAGCAAGAGGTGTCCATGGCGTTAAGATCGTCTGGCAGATTAGGTCACGCCTAAGTTCACTGCGATCAATAAAGCCCGGTCGCAGGCGACAGTGTTTGCCTCAATTTATATAAATTGCTCTTGCGAGTACGGGCTTAGACCTAACCTGCAGGGCCATAAATAGCTGCATAGACTAGCCAAAACACCTCTCGGCTTTCCGCTTGCCTGGCGCGCCGAAAGGCGCTCCACCAGGCTGCGCTTCCAGCAAGAGGTGTTTTGGCTAGTCTGTTATATATTTAATTATGCGGGCCCTGTCGTCTGGCGTGATGGATGATAGAATAAGGTCACTATCAGCCGCATAAACGTCCACTAAGATATCAACAAAACTGCTAAAAGCTGCTGCTTTTTTATTTTCTGACCATGAATCTGTTATGGCGCTCATGGCAAAGCGATTAAATAATATTACCTCTGGGTGCAGGTATTTTTTTGGTGCAGAAAATACTGGTAATGTAAGTTTTTTGATTAAACCTCTTGTAGTGCTTGAGGATCTTTGTGCGCTGCGCTCTTGCTCCGTTTTAACCCGTATAAGAGCATCCTTAAAAGATACCATAAATTTATTAGGCAAAGAGCGTGTTTTGGCTTCGTTAAAAGTATTTGCATACTTTTGGAGCGCATTTACATAAAGCTGTACATTCAGATACCTTTCAAGGTCTTCAGATGGAATATGCTGGTGCGAGGCTTTTCCTATTTTGCCTTCGGCGCTTATGGTGTAGCGCTCAACCATTCTGCTAATATCTTCATTCCACTCCGTAATGGTGACGGCATTTAGCGCAATGTCTATCTCGGGGTCTATTTTGTTGCGAGCCTCTTGAATGCTAGAAAAGCATATCGAATCGCAGCCGTCGGTTATCAATAAAACATTGCCTCGCTCGAGCTCGCCGCCACTTTCTTGGTGCTCTGCGATCAACTCAAATGCCTTGATCATAGCATCACTAATGCTGGTTCCGCCACCAGATCCTATTGGTTGACTTCGAACTCGATCAAAATATGCTCCAGCCTGACCCAAATCTCCCAACCTTTCAGCCTGGTGAGGAGAGTCGTCAAATGGAATCATATAAAGTGTATGGGTGCCTTCTTCGCGGATAACTTCTAATTGGCTTTTGTCAACAAAGCTGGCCAAAATAGCATTGCGTGCCACTTCGCTTGGTCCCTGCATAGAGCCACTGATGTCAAACAGGACAATAGTAACCTTATGGGATAGTGGTTTTTTAGGGGTGCTTACATCAACAGGGGCTTTATAAGCGTTTTTTAAGGAGTCCCCAGCAAGCATTCTTAAAATTTCAATCTTAGCCGGGAAGCCTTCTTTTATAACATCTGGCAGCTCTTCAAAATCGTATGCGCCATCAATGACAGAGTCGTACTCATTTATAGGCTCGTTATCACCTATAGGCTGAGGCTGATAATTGGGTTTAAAAATCTCGTTTATTAAAATATCAGCAAATGGTGCCATTCTGCTAAACAGCACAAGGTCGTTGAGCTTACCTGCGCGGATGGATTCTGCTAACTGGCTCCAATCCAATGACTCTCTGGGGTTTCTAGGGACGAAATCGCGCTCCAGTGCAGCTCGGGACAGTGGCCCTTGCATCAGGTTATAAAACGCCTCTCCGAGCTCTTTATCTGTAGGGTCGGCATCTAGTGATAAATGCGCCAGAATTTTTCTTACCAAATCGAGTGTTCTTTGCTCTGCGAGTTCAAGGTTGCGTACACTTTCTAGCTGTGTGAGTACTATTTCAATATAGGTTAGCTTCCTTAAAATTCCAGCTTCTTGATACGTGCCGGTTCTAATGACAGAAAGCCCTAAGTCTTCTAGGTTATCATATTCCACCGAAAGTACGGAGAGTTCTTCAATATACTCAGCTGCTTTTTGAGCGTATTGCTGTAGCAAGTGCATGGCCGGAAACTGAACAAACAGTGCATTCGCTAAAGACATAAAATGAGTCAAAGATTTTTTGTAACGTGCAGAATTAGCATAATTATCAAGGGTGTGCGCCCAGGCCTGCTCTATAAAAAGCTTCACCATCTGAGCCTGTTGCTCTTGATTTAGATTTCTAAGATTCGTTCTTTTAGGCCGCGGGGTGGTTTTTTTGAATGACTTTTGGTTTCTCTGCAGCTCTTTCCAAGATTTTTTTGGTGTGGTGGTGTGTTTATTGTTTAAAGGCTCTAAGTTTAGCTTGGAATAATTTTTTTCTTTTAAATCTGCATCGTTATTGTTGCCGTACGACAAGGGGCTGTCTTTACTTGAGGTTGCTGCCCTTTTTGCTAAAGTTTTCCTCAAAGCCTCACTAAGATCCTGACCAAGGTGTCCGTCGCCTGCTTGGCGGCCTCCTTTTTGCTCACTAGATGGGGCTTTAGTATTTTTGGCGCTACTTTTTTGTGCTTGGCTAGATTGCTGTGCTTGGTTAGGTTGTCCTGAGCTGGATTCTCCGTCGCTAGATTGTACTTGGCTAGATTGCTGTACTTGGTCAGGTTGTCCTGAGCTGGATTCTCCGTCGCTGGATTGTGCTTGGCTGGATTGCTGTGCTTGGTTAGGTTGTCCTGAGCTGGATTCTCCGTCGCTAGATTGTGCTTGGCTGGATTGCTGTGCTTGGTTAGGTTGTCCTGGGCTGGGTTCTCCGTCCTGGTTTTGGCTACTGTGGCCTTTTTGTTCCGTGCCTTCTTTTTGTCTGGTTTTTTGTTTGGCTTTTTGCATGGGGCCTTCATTGTCAGAAGGCTGCTTTGCCTGTGGTGGAGTTTTGGTATGTTTTAATGGGCCCGTATCCGTTTGAGAGAGCCCTAGGTGTTTATTTTTTAAAAGCTCAGGCATTCGGTTTTTTAAAGACTGATACAGCTCGTTAGAAGTTTTATTCGTGGCGTTTTGGCTCGCATCCGTTTTACCTGTTTGTTTGCCTGCCTGATCGCTGTTCTCGCTTTTGCAATCATTGGCCTGGCATTTGCTGTGCTGCGTGTTTTGGTCGTCTGTATTTTGTGTTTGTGGCTGTGTGCTTGAATCCTTTTGAGACGATGGTTGGGAGCTTTCTTGGCTCGAGCCCTCTTGGCCGGGGGATTCTTGGTTTACAGAGTTATCGTTAGGGTCACTTGGTTGCTCTTCACCTGGTTGCGTTTCATCTGGTTGCGTTTTATTTGGCAGGCTCTTGGCCTCTTTTAAGCGAGCGGCATATCTATCAGATAGGGTAGTGATACGTTTGTTTAATATCCTATACCCCTCAAGGGTTTTTCTTTCGGGCGGCAGCTCGGGGTGCAGCTCATTGATGGCTCTTACAGCGTCTTGTTGGATTTTTTCTTTTAAACCCTCTACCTTTGATTGCAAGGCTTTTAGTTCGGCTAAATTTGTAGGCCTTGCGGACTCTAAAGTTTTTAAATTTTTATAATCGCCTGATAGATGACCCACCTCTTCTATCAACTCTGCAACGCTTTTTTGTATATCACTAAGATCCAGATGAAAATCTGGCAGATCATTATAGGACTCTAAAGTTTTAGAGCCACCTGAACTACTAAGCAGGCTTTGGCTAAGCAGGCTTTGGCAAGGCTCGGCATCATCTTTAGCCTCATTGGGGCGGCTGCCTTTTTCATCAGCAAATGCATTCATCGAAGCAAATACAAAAGCTGCTAATATTAAGAGTTTTGACTTCACCTTCATTAACTTTTTAAGGGTGCAAAACCACATCCAGGGCTGCAATTTCAGCCTCTACTTCTGTTAAGCGCTGCTCTGCGGTTTGAATTTTAGTGGTTATTTTTACCACTTTGTTTTTGTCTTTAATTGCCAGATCTGCTAGCAGAGTGGATTTTTTATTTTGATAGGTTTCTATCCTCTTAAGAAGATCTGTTCGCTCTTGCTTAAGAGCTGATAAGTTGGCCAGTGCTTTATCTTTTTCTTCCTTGATCTCTGTAGTAATTTTTGAAACAGCAGCCTCTATTTCACTATGCGTAGTCTCATATTGTGTTTTAGAAAAATATTTTTTTAGATTTTTATCTAAAACATCATAAACAACACCTAACCCAATAAGCTCGGCGCCGCCCTCTTGGGCCTGTTTTCTGTCTTTTGCACCTTCAAGTTGAAGTTTAATCTCAGCCAGAGCTTGCGCTATCTCATTTAATTTTTTTTTTTACCTGCTTCGGCTTCGGCTTCGGATTTTTGATCAAGCTCGTTAAAGTCCATTTCTATCAAGTCTGTGTTTGCCAGCGTGTGCTTGTATATTACAGAGTCGATCTCGCCATAAAGCCCGGCATAGACGGTATCAAACATCTCTCGCTCGGTAAGAATAGCGCTTAACTGGCTGCGCTCGTAGGGGCTTGAGGCTCTGTCGAGTAAGTCTTCAACAAAAGCGCTATCCGGCCCATTAAGCGTAAAAAAGGCCCGTAATTCTTTAAGGTCACTTAAGCTAGCTACCAAAGGTCGCGCCCCTGCGCTTATAGCATATTTGTACACCACCATAGCTTTAAGAATGGATGCGGCTTTGTATAAAGTTCTAGGGGAGTGGTACTTGGTCGATCTATAGGGAGGCATTACATCATCAAATCCGTTTTTGAGTTTCTTTTTGTGATCTTTAATTGCCGCGGCTTCCATAGACTCCGATTCGGACTTTATTTTAAAAGAAATATCTGCCAGCATCTCGGCTACGGGGTCCGGAATCTCCACCTGCTGCACGAGCCCTCGCAATGCGCCCAGCTCATCAAAGGTAAATGCCGGCAGCTCGGCTTTGTCTAATGCTGCGGATCTAATAAGGTCTTTGTAGCTCTTTGCAAATTCAAATTCCCCTGGCACATACACATTAAGTGCAAAGCGATCTAGCACGGCCCTGGGGCTGTCGTCGCCTGCTTTTTCGTATACGGCATCGATGTATTTGTTGGTTGCAGCAATAACGGTTTCCGTTTTGCCGGGTTCGATGTGCCCGCCTTGGGCATGTTGCCTTTCGGCAAGCACGCCTAAGATGTTTCTTAAGGCATTGGCACGGCCGTCAAATATTTCGTCAATAAAGGCGTTGCGTTTAGCTAAAATGCCCTCTGAGTACTGGCGGTCTATTTTGCCGCTTTCTAGGATTTCTTTAGGGTTAATGGGCCCATGGGTTTCAGACATCGTGGTTTCAGGGGTCATTTGTATGCGGTAGTAAGAGCTTTTGCCTTCAGCATCCGTTATGTTGCCTAAGATCTCATCAGCCAGCAAGGATTTTGCGTTGCCAGGTGGTCCCATAATGAGCACATGCTCTTTAGCAAGCAGCGCTATAGAAACTAGGTCGACTAGGTCGTTTCTTTCAAAGAGCCGACCCTTAACGGCGTCAAAATAAGCCTTAAAACTTTTGGCAGCCTTAGCAATATCGGGGCTAATGCTCGCCCCTGAGCTGTTAGTATCTGGATCTGGATTAGCTTCACCCACACCAATTTTTTCAAGAAGCCCCTGGCATGCTTTTGAGTCACTGACTGCCGCAGCACTGCTATTTGCAGCTTCAGCGGCTGTATCGGTGCCAGCTAAAGCCTGCGTGCTGACACATAAGGCCATGCAGGCAACCAGACGGGCAAGTATTTTTATAAAGTGCAAGCCCAGGTGGCTATCGCTATATTCGCTATATTTGTACATTTTTGGCTGCTCTTGCTCTATTGCTTGTGCTTGCTCATTTGCTCATTGCTCCATCTGCCTGCCGCATCGCCAATCGCTAAGGCTCCCAATACTCCGTTTGGCTCCTATAAGCAAGACTTTTCATATGGATATGGCGCAGTTTTAGAGCGCTGCCTCATGGTTAATTGCTCTAAGCTTGTGCTTGTTATGAGAGGAGTTTTAAGTAGTTTGTGTAGTAAAACACCTTGTGCCGCTCGTTGCCTGTCTGTGGCGGCCGCCGCCTGCTTTAATCATGAGGCATTTGTGGATTTCTTTTACAAACTTCATATAGGAGGGCAGCTTTCCATGTTTCCACCTGCCCGCGCGAGTGGATCTCTTCATAAAACCCATTATATTATATTGGCATTTTAGCGAATTGAGTAACGTTTTATTAAAAAAACGTTACTCGAGGAGCGTTAAGTAACAAAAAAGCCAATAAGGCCTTTGGCTTCTGCGCATAAAATTGTGTACAACCAGTAAGGAGTGCTTGTAGGTGTTTTTTGATGCGGGAAGTAGCGCAGTCCGGTAGCGCATCTGCTTTGGGAGCAGAGGGTCGCAGGTTCGAATCCTGTCTTCCCGACCACACATAACTGGCATATATTCTGTGGGCTCGGGCCGGTGCGCATCTACGCTCCATGACGGAGTGCGGCTGCCTAAACTCCTTGCATCACCATGCGTTTGCGGGTCAAGCAAGGCGCCCCAGAATCGCCCACAGAATATATGCCAGTGTACAAGGGCTTGGACTCCCCCAGATTTTGGGGACACTTTTATGCTTACGCACTTTAGGTGTGACCCTTCCTTAAAGTTTAGACAGATTTCAGAGTTAGTTTTGGCCTTACTCTGGCTCTGTTTTTCCCTAGAAAGCTGTTAATAAAGGCTTCTGGGGTAGAGTTACCGAGCGATGAGTGCGGCCTACATTTGTTATAGTCTTTTCTCCACGTTTCCACAATAGATCTAGCATCATCCAAGCTTGAAAAGCAATTTCCCCTAAGGCACTCGTCTCGCATTTTTCCATTAAAACTCTCTATAAATCCATTTTGACTCGGCTTTCCTGGCTCAATATAACTGAGCTCAACCTTATTCTCAAAGGCCCATTGATCAAAGTTTTTACTTGTAAACTCTGTCCCATTATCCACCCGTATAAACTCAGGCACAGGATAATAGCGCCTCTTGGAATTTAAAAAACCCACCAGCTTCCTTGAATCAATTGCGTAGTCAACAAAAGAACCTATGCATTTTCTCGAAAAAATATCCAATACATTCAGTATACGAATTTTCTTTCCATCGCGAAGCCTGTCTTGCATAAAGTCCATTGCCCAAACCTGATGAGGACGCTCCGCAAGTGGCAGAGTATGCCGTATATGCTTCGCCCTTTTCTTTTTGTTCTTTCTACGAAGCTGAAGCCCTGCCGAAACATAGTAACGATAAAGAGTATTCCTAGCCACCTTCACTCCCTCTCGCATTAAAAGCACGTGCAAACGCTCATAGCCAAATCTCGGCCGATCCCCAGAAAGCTCTATAAGACGCTTCATAATCACTTCCCTTTTAGACCTCTGCCTATGCCTCTTCTTATAATAAAAAGACGCCCTGTTGAGCCCTAAGACCTTGCAAACCCTTTTGACTGAAACTTTATACCTAGATATTAAAACTTTAGCCGCATTGGTACGAATGCAAGGTCTTAGAACTTTTTTTCAAGAACATCCTGCAGCATCTGCTTGTCTAAAGTCAGATTAGCAACAATTTTCTTCAACCTTGAATTCTCATCCCTCAAACTCCTTAGCTCTTTTATTTCACTCACATCCATACCAGAATAAAGCTTTTTCCAGCGATACAATGTAGTCTCTGTAACCTCAAGCCTCCTGCATAGATCTTTGCCCGAAATCCCGTTCTCCAATTGCTTCAAGGCACATATAATCTGACCATCACTAAACTTTCTGCCTCTTGCCATACATCCCTCCTAAAATACGAACCCACTAACATTATCAAGTCCAGATTTTTAAGAGAAGGTCAGTGCGGTTGTCAGGGAAGATTTCTTCACACAGGGAGCGGGCTGTCCTAATATTGCTGTCGCGCGTTCTAGATTTAGGCGTGAGGCCCTCAATAGCGGCATACTGTGAGCATAAAAGTGGCTCTGCTAGTTTGTCCATGCGCTTTTCACATGTTTTGGCGTCATAGAAATTGTCGTTTTTATCATTTAAGGCCCATCGGGTTTCTGCCTGATGGGCGTGGGTTTTGACTCTAACATAAAAATTATGCGGATCCGTGTTTAGAGAGTTAACAAAAAGTTGCAAAATATCTAAGAAAAAAAACAAAGCCACGTTGTTTTCCATTTGGGTGAAAAAATTAATAGCAGCATTAAGGTTTCTTGAAGCGCAAACATCGCCCGATAGAAACAAAAACTTTGAAAACCCCTGGTACGATTGATCAGACAGGCTGGTTAGCTTGGCATAAAAGGCTTTAGATCTAGGTGTGTCAGGCGTTTTTATGTAATCCGTATAGGAACGTACTAAATGGGACACCATAAATTCCACGCCGCCCTCGCCGCCGCGCTTGGAAAAGGCTTGCAAAAACCCTAAGGCCAGATCATCTTTTGCCCAATTAGAATAGCGTATAAGTTGATCTGTTGTGCGTTTTTGGTAGATGTTTTTCATGTTCTGCACAGATACAAACACCGCCCTTGCTTTTGGGTTGCTGCGCCATGCTTTTTGGGCTTGCTTTTTTGCTTGCGCGCCTATGGGTGCAAGGTCTTTTTGAGTAGCAAAAGAAACCGCCCCTAGCAAAAAGCTCATCACAAAAATCCAAACAAAGCCCAATGCCTTCACTGCACGCCTCCTAAGGTTTTTAAAAGTGTCTCTCAGGGCAACTATACGACAACTATATAAGGGAAAGGAGGAAATAATTAGAGCCAAAAGTACTTTTCACGTGCAGGCAGCAAAGGTGTTTAAAACATTAGCTGAGCTTCATGTTCCGATTTATCTTAATGTAAATGTCAAATCAGAGTTTATTGAACTCTATCGTAAAGTGGCAATTCCAAAAGGCATGAAGCGATGCCATAGAGAGAATGAACTTGCATAACAAGGTGCTTTTTCAGCCTGAGCATAGCAGGTGCCCTAATTTGCAACACTAGCCCTGTGCCACAGCTTGTGCCTCATCAAGTTACAAAACCCACTAGGCGATAGTATGGGTATGCGTGCTGATTTAAAGGTGGGGGTTTTGGTGGGGGCTTGGGCTCTGTGTGCTGCTGGAGCATGGGCCAAAGGGCCACATTTGACAAGGCTAAATTATGAGTTTGAAGCGCTAAAAAAAGCCATCATACAAAGCATGCCCCTGGGACTGGACCATATGGACCTAGAAGGGCGAAGGTTTTTGTCAAAGCCCTTTTTTTGGTACACAGCAGCCAAAAAGTACGAAGACCGCACCCTGTCTTTAGTGCCAGCCCCCTTGAACGCGCCTAAAGTCTATGTGGCCCATGTGCATATTGTGTCGCGCACACCTCCATACACCATTGTGGTAGAGGTGTATGAGCAAAAGCTTAAAAAAAACCAATACAAAACAGGCCGCAAAGTTTTGTACTTGGCCCAAAGTCTGTCTGATAAAATTGTGCTAAGGCTTAAGGCCTTGTCACAAGAAACCTTTTCCGCTCGCTAATAACTATCACTAAGTCGCGAATTGAGCCGCCCCTTTTTGAGCTGCTAAACGCCAGGACTTATTCTTAAGTGTAGGGGGCATAAAGTGTATAGAGGGCGTAAGCATCAAATATACACCCCTGTATATATTTAAAACATGTTAAAAACTTTTGTCGCTTTTTTTTGTGTGTTATTTTGGGTTAATAAAATAGACCCGTATTTGCATATCACACCGGGCGCACCTCTTGTAATAAAGCAAAACTTTAGCGAGCCACCACTAGCGGCCCTGCAACACATAGTAGGAGATAAAATTCATACAAATACCACGCTACAAAAATGGTTTGCTAAAACCTTACCCATTAAAGCCCCGGCCCCCCAAAAAACTAGCAGCCAAAAAACCAGCATCCAAACAGTCAGCAAGGTGAACTTTAAAGAAAACTTGCGCGCAGGCAAAAAATGGGCTGCGCAGTCTAAAAGCTTGGTGCCTTCTCACTTTAACCTAAAGCCCCTTGTGGTGTCCCAAAAGCGCCCGGCCTTTAACCCCAATGACCAAATAAGACTAAGCACCAGCGTAGCAAACAGCCTCAGTCATATGCTAGAAGACCTAAGCCGCATAGTTAAAAAAAACAAAAACAAAATTGCTACAAAAAAACAAAACGCAGAGCAAACTCTCGCAAAAAAATCCCACACGGACCAAGCTGGAGCTAAAAACCCCGTGCGCCGCAATGGGATTGCTCTTAGTACTTTTAAACCCAATACTACCACGCAAAAAGTTATACAAGGCAGCTTGGTTTTTAAAGATGGGCTAGGAGCCGATGGAAAACATATTAATGTTGGCATTTACCACATAAAAAACGGTCACGTGCTTAGTAAGGCCAGTGTGTTTTTGCAAGATGCAAGCTTTAGCCTTGCCCTAAAAGAGCCAGGAGGGGTTGTGGTGGGCGAAGCCCGCACATCAAGTGGACAGCTCTTAGGATACGGAGAGTCTGACGTGCAACAAAGTGCAACAGATTTGCACTTGGTGTTAAAACCTAGATTTTCTGGATTAAGGGCCGCTGTTGTTTCGGGCAACAGATTTAAGTGGAACCCAAAAACCATGATGGACGCTGTGTTGCATGTGGATGGTATAGGCTTGCGCATAGCCAACACGCCGCGTGGTATTTATTTGGATAGCGCGTTTCAAGAGTCGTCGACATTTTTTTTGCGCGCGCGGCACCGCAATCACTGGAACACCATTAGCCCAGGTGTGAGTGGCACTGCAGAGCACTTGGTAAAGCTTTTTCCAAGCAGCATGGTGAAAAGCCTGCTAAAAAGCGTACTAGCTAAAAAGGCCCTCCCCCACGCTCTTAAAAAAGGAGTGGTCTGGGGGCAAATAACAGGAGGCTCCAAGCCTCTTAGCGGTGCCCAAGTGGAGGTGGCTGAAAACAGTCAGTTTAAATCCGATGCGCGCGTGGTGTATTTTCAAAATATCGTGCCCGACCCCAATTTAAGTGCTACATCCAATAATGGGATGTTTGCAGTGGTTAATGTAGAGCCAGGTCCTGTGTCTTTAAGGGTAAGGTTTAAAAACGAGCTATGGCCTGCGCAAATTGCTTTGGTAGAAGAACAAAGCGTGTCGTATGTGGACATTAACACCACCCACTACGAGCCCACACCTGTAAGGGTTTATGATGCGCTAAACAACAAAGAGCAAAGTGCGAGTGTGAAAATTTTAGGTCTCTCGCAGGATCATTTTTTTCCTGAGCCCAATAAGGATCAGGCTATAAGATTTGCAAAGGGTTCGGGCCTTTTTTTTGTAGAGGCTCAAGGGGAGAAAGAGTTTGCATCTAGCCAGTACCTTATGCCGCGCAATATTAAACACCTGGATGTACCCCTAGTGCGAGATGACTGGCTGCAAGATCTTGCTGCGCAGTCTAAAACAAAAATCAGTCTAACAGATGGCGTCGTTGTGGGGTTTGTTAAAAATTCGCGCTTTGCAGTGAAGCTAAACTACAAAACTAATTTTGAGCACAAGCCTGGCGACCTTGAGAGGTATACGTTTTATTTTGACAAAAACGGCAAAATTTTAAAAAACAACAAAAACAAACAAACCCTAGGTGAAGAGGGTGGGGGTTTTGTGATTTTTAATGTTCCTCCCGGCTTGCACACACTTAGCCTATTAACAGACCAGAGTAATAAGATCCTAACAAGGATTGTAGCTGTAGATAGGCTAAAGGTTAGCGTTTTGGATTTAGATATGGGTTTAAAATCTAAAAAAACAACTTAAACACTTTTTGGCTTTATGGCAGTCCACGCTCTACCTAATCTAGATCCTAATTTTGCAAAATCCGACTGCACTATAGTGGTGAGTGATTTGCACTTGTGTGAAGCCGAACCTGTGCGTAAAGATTATCCTTTATGGAAAAAATATAAAACCAAAGAGTTTTTTTTTGATCAAGAATTTGCAGACTTTTTAAAAGAAGCCATAAAGCTTGCTGCGGGCAAAAAGATCGAGCTCGTACTAAATGGGGATGTGTTTGATTTTGATAGTGTCACTAAGCTGCCTTTAGACCCTCCCTATAGAATTTCATGGCTGGAGCGAAGGCGCGGCCTGCATCCAACGGAAGAAAAATCCCTATTTAAAATGCAGGTCATTATAGAGGAGCACCCCATTTGGTTTAAAGCACTGGCAGATTTTATAAAAAAAGGCCACAAAGTAATATTTATTGTAGGCAATCATGATTTAGAACTGCACTGGAGGGATGTGCAAAAAGAAATCATACAAGCCCTGGGTGGCGAAAATGCCACAAAAAATAAGTTGCGGTTTTGTGAGTGGTTTTATATTAGCAACGGAGACACTTTAATAGAACATGGCAACCAGTATGATCCGTACTGTGTTTGTGAAGACCCTGTTAATCCTTACTTAAGGCGTCGCAGGTACCTTGAAATACGCATACCCTTTGGTGATCTTACTACGCGTTATTTGCTTAATGGTGTTGGCTATATCAACCCCCATGTTGAGGCCCATTTTACAATGGGGTTTAGAAAATTTGTGGCCTTTTTTTTTAAATATATTTACAAAGCTCAGCCGTTTTTGCTGGCAACGTGGTTTTGGGGCTCGGTGGTTTGTTTTGTGCAGTCTTTTATAGACCAGCTGCAACCTTCGTCGGGTGATCCTCTTAGTGTAGAGCGGCGTATAGAGGATATGGCTTATCGTGCTAATACATCGGCTCGAGTTATGCGCGAGATGCGCCAACTTATTGAAACACCAGCCGCGAGCTCGCCTTTGTCTTTGGCTAGAGAGCTTTACTTGGACCGGGCTACGCTTATTTTGCTGGGTTTGTTTGTGTTTTATTTTATTTTTTCGCAAATGAGCTTTTGGTTTGGTATTTCTATTTGGTGGGTATTGGTGCCTATAGCGTTGTTTTCGCCGTTTGTGTTTTTTTATGCGCAAACGGTTTCGTCATCTGCAATAGAGTATAAAGAGCCCAGTGAAAAACTACTAAATCTTACGGGGCTTATTGCCGGTGTGCAAAGAGTGGTTTATGGACATTCGCATGTGATAAGGCACGAAACCCTAGGGGCCATTGAGCACCTTAACCCAGGGACTTGGTCGCCGGCTTTTTTGGACATAGAATGCACCCAAAGAGTAGGCGACAGGGCCTTGATATGGATTGAGGCGACGCCGGAAGACCCTAAAAACCGTAGATCTTCAGTGTATAAGTTTGAGAACGCCAAGATAATAACAGGATAATAAAATAACATTATAATTCTACCCCGTACACCTAGACAGGACGCCTAACTTATAAGATAAAAGGGCCTTAATGAGTTGGTCTTTTTACTAAAGAGGTGTGCGTATGAGTGTTTGGTCGGGCTTATTTGGGTGTGGTCGTGTTGGGTTGGGTTATGCAGTGTGGGGGCTGGTATTTTTAGTAGTGCTTAGTGCGCCGAGCGTGCTGTGGGCTTGGGGGCGAACGGGGCATCGTGTGGTAGGGGAAATTGGGCAAAGAAACCTGAGCGCCAATGCAAAAAAAAAGGTAAACACCTTGCTAAAGGGCTTGCCTTTATCCGAGGCCGCGGTGTGGCCGGATTTTATGAAGAGCTACCCACAGTGGGATTTTATGCGGCCTTGGCATTATATTAATATTAATTCCTCTATTAATTTCTCAGGCGCGCCTCGGTTTCCAAAACCTAATCCTAAAAAACCTAAAAATGTTCTAGACGGCATAGAGTTTGCCGTAGGCATTTTAAAAGGCACCGTCACGCACCATAAAATAAAAAAACCCGAAGCCATTAAGTTACTTGCGCATTTTGTGGGAGATATCCATATGCCCTTGCATGTGGGGTATAAAGAAGACCAAGGGGCGCGTTTTTATAAGGTGTCGTGGTTTGGCAAAAAAACCAACCTCCACTCTGTGTGGGATGAGGACCTTGTAAATTGGATGGAGCTGTCTTTTACAGAGTGGGCGGATTTGCTAGAAGCCACGCAAAAAGCACCCAAAAACCTTGGTAATGCAACGGACTGGGCGCGCGAGTCTGTGGGTTACCACCAGCTGGCGTATACTTTTGCTAACCGGCAACTAAATGGTAATTTGCCGCCCTTTAAGCCGGCGGAGTTTTTTAAAAAGTGGAGCAGGCGCAAAAAAAGGGTGCAACACAAGCTAGGGTACTATTACCGCGACCGCGTAGATACTGCGCTTAAGAGTAGGTTTTTTCTGGCAGGGCGCCGTTTGGCAGACACGCTCAATAAGGCCCTACGCTAAGCTGTTTAAAACTAGCAGCCTGTGTCAAAAACCAGCGCGAATAAAAACATGGCTCACAAAATGGTGCTGGAGGGTGGTGGAGATGGTGCTATCCGAAGCCCCTTGATCGTGAAGCAGTGACCATCTGATCGAAGTGCCTAGCTGCATGTGGGAGCGCAGGTTTTTTGTGGCGCCTGTGCTTATTTGTATGCGCATGGCTTTTTTGCTTTTTGCACGAAAATTTACAAACGCGGCATCACCTTTTATCCAAAGTGTGCCTTTTCTGGGGTCTGCGGCAGGGGGCAGTGTGGTTTTGGCGGAGCGCAGTGCGTGGCCGCCTGATGCTGTTGCTACTGTGTCTGTTGTGGCGTTTGCTGCTATGTTTTTTGAGGCAGGTGACCATGGAATTATGCCAAAAAACTTTTCATAAAACAGCCCAATCCTCGCTTGGGTGAAAGCCAGCTTGGGCTCTGGGTCAAAGTAAGTACTTGCCTCTGCCAAAGCTCCCCAGGCGTGGTTAAAGCTCGTCCTGTGGTATTGGTGTCCTGCTACAAGGTAAGGGGTATACCTGCGGGTGCTTTCGGTGGGGACATGAAACAGATTGGCAAAAAAACCAAAATACCAGCTATGGGTTCTGGCAAAACCCACGGGTGCGTAAGTGCTAGCAGAGGTTTTGGCCAAGCGTAGAGGTAGGGCTTTAAATACTCCCTCTGCGCTAAGCCCTACGCGGGTTAGGTTAAACTCGCGCCCCCCGTCGGCATCGGTATCCTGAAACAGCACATACGCCTCGGGTACTAAGCGCAAGTCCAGAGTGGGGCGGTGCTTTAAGGTATAGGGAAGGGAGGCTTTTATGAAAGAAGGGTCCGCATGGCTGATAGCCTGGTTAAAGCTATACACATGCTGCACGGCGCTTTTAAGCCCCAGGTAGTGGCGGGGGGTATTTTTTAAGGTGCTGTGATTCTCTACTCCAGCGCCTATGCGCCAAGAGCCAAGATGTGTGTTGCGTTTTTTGGTGTCCAAAACTCCAAACGCAGGTGCTGCATGGGCCAAAAATCCACTAGAGGATACTAGTACAGGGTTTTCGTGCCAGATGCTTGTATGGGTTTGCCAGCCCCAATGGAGCTGACCATTAGCTGTATGGGAATATATAAATAGCGCCAATGTGTATAGGGGGTATTTTGCAAAATTCACGTTTTGTCCATGTTTGGCGTTTGGGGCGCGGGCTGTTCAGGGGCTAGCTTGTTAGAGGCAGGGCTGTTAATGCTTTGGCCTAAGGGGTGTTGGGTTTCCATAATGTGGCTGAGGCGGTTAAGGTCCAAGTGCAGGTATTTTTGAGTGGCCCTAAGAGAGCTGTGCCCCAGTAGCTCTTGCAAAATACGCAAATCGGCACCGCTCTCCAAAAGGTGCGTCGCAAAGCTGTGGCGGAGCGCGTGGGGGGTGAGCGGTTTTTGCAAGCCGGCTTTGAGTCCTAATTTTTGAATCATATTAAAGGCTGAGCGGGGATTAAGGGATTTTTGGCCCCAGATATACTCGCCCACCAATGGCAAGCGTGCGAGGGCCTCTAAGGCCATAGGTGGCACGCATGCGTGGCGTTCTTTGCCTCCCTTGCCTTGCACGAGCAAAGAGTTGCGCTCGTGGTTTATGTCTCGCCACTTAAGGGCACAGGCCTCACTAACACGTAGTCCGCCCCCATAAAGTAGCAAAAATAGGCTCTTAGACTTAATGCTGCTTAAGGAGCGGTCTTGGCAGTGCTTTAGGACCACGAGAGCTTCGTCCACCGATATAAAGTGGGGCAGTTTTTCTGGCACCTTGGGCGCAACGATGTGGGTGCCAATATTTTGTTCCATATGCCCTTCTTTAAGGCACCATTTAAAAAACGCCTTAAGGGCAGAGGCTTTGCGTTGCCGACTAGCAGCACTTAAGGGCCCCCAAACGGCCTGGGCCTGTCGTGACCACGTGAGCACGTCTGAGGCATCTATGCTCTTGTCACTTTGGACCCATGTCTTACTAGTAATATGGTGCCGGCCTTTTTTGGAAAAAATTTCAAACCCCTTAAGGGCAAAAAACTGATTCAGGTCTACTGTGTAGCCTTTGAGGCTGTGGGGTCTTAGGGCGCAGGTATTAAAAAGCTGATCCAAATACAGGCAAGCCAAATGAGCCAAAGTGCCGGTGGTGAGTGGTTTTTGCCCCATGTCCTCTTAATTTTTGGGCCTTTTTATGGCCTTTGTTTTGCTAAGAGCCTTATAGCAAGCGCTTGGCGCGACAAAAAATGCCAAAACGCGCCAGGAGCCAAGCCCAGAGCTAAGTAGTAGCGATCAACTAAAATTTTATGACAAATTGCGCTAAAACACACTCAGCTAGGTTCAAATCGAAGCTTTAGGGCCTTGGGCCAAATAGGATGGAAAGGAGCTATAAAGCGCATTTATTGATTAAATTAAATATTTATGCTATAAACCCTGGTACGCAGCCCGTGGATTTTGGTCTGCGAAGTTTTTACTGGGGGGAGGTAACAAGGCGCATAGAAAGTATCTGGCATTGGGGAGCTGGTGGATGTTCTTTGCAGGTAGCTTAAGAGGAGGGCCTTAAAGTGTCTACTAAGTATGTTTTAGCTCCTGGTGGTGGGAATCAGTTTTATTCTCCTAAAGAGTCCAAGGCTGATAGCAGTGCGGACAAAATTGTTTACAAGTCTGAGGTTATGCGCAAGCTAATGCTGTGTGTGGGCCGCGTTGCGGTTTCAGATGTAGCGACGGTTGTAGTGGGTGAGAGTGGCACGGGTAAAAAGCTAATAGCCCGTGGCATACATGCTAAGAGCAGCCGGAGTGACAAGGCGTTTTTGCCTTTTAATTGTGAATCGTTTAGTGGGGTGTCGTTGGAATCGGAATTGTTTGGGCATGAAAAGGGCGCTTTTCCTGGCGCTTATGCAGACAAGCCCGGCCTGTTAGAAAAAGCCGATGGTGGCACGGTGTTTTTGTCACATATAGGTGCGATGAGCTTAGAGGCGCAGTTGAGGCTTTTAAGTTTTTTGCAAGAGGGGAGCTTCTATCGTGTAGGCGGCAAGGTGCCGGTTAGGGTCGATGTGCGCATTATTGCTGCTAATAACAGCAGCTTGGCCAAGGGTGTTGCTAAGCAGAGCTTTAGAGAGGATCTGTTTTATCGCATCAATACAGTGACGCTTAATATTCCGTCGCTACGCAAGCGCAAGAGCGATATTGTTCCTCTGATGGAGTATTTTTTAGCTAAGTCCGATATTAAAAGCCATGAGTTTGTAGACAGACAGTACAATTTCAGTTCGGAGGCTTTAAATGCTTTGCAGGAGTATTCGTGGCCTGGCAATGTGAGGGAGCTTAGAAACTGCTGCGACCGTTTGCTGGTGCTCGCGCGCGGTAAAGACCGCGTGGAGCTAGAGGACTTGCCAGAACATGTATTAAACCCCAAGTCGAATCCCAGAATGGTACTGGACGACTACAACCCTACGGTGAGTTTGTACGACTTGGAGCAAAGGTACATTATTAAGGCGCTGGATTATTTCTCGGGCAACAAGACTCGTGCGGCGCATGCTTTGGGTATTACTATTAAAACCCTATACAACAAGCTTCACGAGTACGGTGTGTTCGAAAAGTATTCGGTACAGAAGAAATAAAGTTAGAGCTGCGTAAGCATAAAAGTGGCCCCTTGAAACCTTGGGCGGATAGCGTAGCCACCTGCTCCCCTTTATGGGGTGCTAAGCGGGTGGCAAGCGAAAAGCCCCAGGATTTCAAGGGAGAACTGGATAGCTCACGAGGCTGCTCTGGAGTTGGCTCTTATTGCCCAATTTTATTTTACTAGCGCTCTAATTTTTGTTTGCTCAACGTACGGGACTTTGACGCAAGTCTGGACGCCTTGTGCCTAACGATCGCACAATCCCGCAGGGTCATAGATGCCTTATAGGTCGGAAAATGCCATGTGGGACGCTTATTCCGTAAGGATAAAAGCGCCAGCAAAAACACTTTGATCAGAGCAGACACATTGGCAGCCCCTGCAAGGGGTGCCAGCCAAGGTGGCAAGCGAGGTTCCCACTCAAGGTGTTTTTGCGCGCTAGACAGCTATCAACGCGCCGATAGCGAAGGGCCCCGAAGGGGTACGCAGCGTACACACTCTCGTAGATGGCCGCACCTTTAGGTGCTATCAGGAAGATGCGCTTAATCCCATGGCATTTTCCTAGCGCTCTAACTTTGCAATAACTTTGTGCAGAGTGATTTGCCACGCTGTAAAAGCACGTTCACAGCGCCCGGTTTTTCTATTGTGCCAGCATCAATAGCCCCATGCTCTCGTAAAATCCCTACAAGCGCTTCATGCCCGTAATGCGCAGCCCCAATAAGCGCTGTATTGCCACCTTTGTCCTTGGCATTAACATCAATATCTTCATGAGTTAAAAGAGCCTGCACAGATTCTTCATCCCCTCTGCGCGCAGCCCAAATAAGCGCTGTATGGCCGTATTCGCCCCTGGCATTAACATCAATATCTTCATGAGCCAAAAGAGCCTGCACAGACTCTTCACGCCCTTTGCGCGCAGCCTCAATAAGCGCTGTATAGCCATATTCGCCCCTGGCGTTAACATCAATATCTTCATGAGCTAAAAGAGCTTGCACAACCTCTTCATGCCCGTTATACGCAGCCCAAATAAGTGCTGTATAGCCAACTCCGTCCTTGGCGTTAACATCGATATCTTTACATTCTAAAAGAGCTTGCACAACCTCTTCATGCCCGTTATACGCAGCCCAAATAAGCGCTGTATCGCTACCTTTGTCTTTGGCGTTAACATCAATGCCACTATTTAATAAAGTTTTTATAAAGTGCAATCTGCCTCTGCGCGCAGCCCAAAAAAGAGCCGTTTTGCCATGGTCGTCTGTTTGGTTAATATCAACGCCGGCATGGCCCAACAAAGTCTCAATATCTGCATAGTTAGGCATTTGCACCGCCTGCATAAGAGCCGTGCGGCCTTGGGTATCTTGAGCATTGATGTCTATTTTGTGGTTTAGCAAAGTTTTTACAAGAGCGTAATCTTTATGCTTAATGGCCCAAAAAAGAGGCAGCATAGCGCCTGTCAAAACCTCCTCATCCAGCATATTTTTAACAGAATCCGGCAAGTTTATTGGATCACTAGCTGCTTGGGGCTTGCCCCAATAATAGCCATCGCGCGGGGCTTCATCAGCTTCAATCCAAGCATACGAATACGAGCACAAAAACAAAATCAAAAACGCACACAAAAGCTTTCTCATTTGAACTTTTCCTTGTAGGGTTCCTTATAGGGCGGCACCCCTCGTTTTTAGTCATTTCGCAGTATGCTTTTTGTTGCTGTGACCCTTCCTTAAAGTTTAGACAGATTTCAGAGTTAGTTTTGGCCTTACTCTGGCTCTGTTTTTCCCTAGAAAGCTGTTAATAAAGGCTTCTGGGGTAGAGTTACCGAGCGATGAGTGCGGCCTACATTTGTTATAGTCTTTTCTCCACGTTTCCACAATAGATCTAGCATCATCCAAGCTTGAAAAGCAATTTCCCCTAAGGCACTCGTCTCGCATTTTTCCATTAAAACTCTCTATAAATCCATTTTGACTCGGCTTTCCTGGCTCAATATAACTGAGCTCAACCTTATTCTCAAAGGCCCATTGATCAAAGTTTTTACTTGTAAACTCTGTCCCATTATCCACCCGTATAAACTCAGGCACAGGATAATAGCGCCTCTTGGAATTTAAAAAACCCACCAGCTTCCTTGAATCAATTGCGTAGTCAACAAAAGAACCTATGCATTTTCTCGAAAAAATATCCAATACATTCAGTATACGAATTTTCTTTCCATCGCGAAGCCTGTCTTGCATAAAGTCCATTGCCCAAACCTGATGAGGACGCTCCGCAAGTGGCAGAGTATGCCGTATATGCTTCGCCCTTTTCTTTTTGTTCTTTCTACGAAGCTGAAGCCCTGCCGAAACATAGTAACGATAAAGAGTATTCCTAGCCACCTTCACTCCCTCTCGCATTAAAAGCACGTGCAAACGCTCATAGCCAAATCTCGGCCGATCCCCAGAAAGCTCTATAAGACGCTTCATAATCACTTCCCTTTTAGACCTCTGCCTATGCCTCTTCTTATAATAAAAAGACGCCCTGTTGAGCCCTAAGACCTTGCAAACCCTTTTGACTGAAACTTTATACCTAGATATTAAAACTTTAGCCGCATTGGTACGAATGCAAGGTCTTAGAACTTTTTTTCAAGAACATCCTGCAGCATCTGCTTGTCTAAAGTCAGATTAGCAACAATTTTCTTCAACCTTGAATTCTCATCCCTCAAACTCCTTAGCTCTTTTATTTCACTCACATCCATACCAGAATAAAGCTTTTTCCAGCGATACAATGTAGTCTCTGTAACCTCAAGCCTCCTGCATAGATCTTTGCCCGAAATCCCGTTCTCCAATTGCTTCAAGGCACATATAATCTGACCATCACTAAACTTTCTGCCTCTTGCCATACATCCCTCCTAAAATACGAACCCACTAACATTATCAAGTCCAGATTTTTAAGAGAAGGTCACTGTTTAGGTTTTCTGTTTAGCACTTGTTTTGTGGTTAAGCAACGCACGTGGCTTTGACGAGAGTGTCGCGGCCTTGGGTTTAGAGAACACCCAAGTCCGCAGGGCCATAGTAGCTTCATAGGCCGCAACATTTTCTGTGGGACGCTTATTCCGTAAGGATAAAAGCGCCAGCAAAAACACTTTGATCAGAAGTGCAGCCACCTTGGCAGCCCCTGCAAGGGGCGCCAGCCAAGGTGGCAAGAGAGGTTCCCACTCAAGGTGTTTTTGCGCGCTAGACAGCTATCAACGCGCCGATAGCTTTGGGGGCTCTCTAACCCCAAAGCGTCCAAACTCACTTAACCTAGTGCGCCGCCGCTTTATCCAGCACGTGAGGGCACCCTGGCTTAGGCCGCTTGCCTGGCGCACCTAAAGGTGCGTCCATAGGCTGCGCTCTCTGGCCAGGGTATCCTCACTAACACTTTTATGCTTACGCACTTTATCCCAGAGAATTTTATTAGTCCTTTAATTTGCAAAAAAAACCCCGGCCTGTATGGGGGGTCAGGCCGGGGTAAAAAGGCAATAATAGTGTGTTCCAGACTCTAGAAAAATCTACCCTGTAGAGTCTGATAAGGCCCTGTGCTGCCGTTGTTATAAACTGCACAGTTAAATTGGCTAGAACTGGTGTAGGCCTGTATCGCAACAATCACCTGGTTAGGGTACAGCCTTTGGTACTTTTGTTGGCACCAGCGCGAGTTTTGGTCCGTTGCAAAGCCATTAACATTGAAGCCATTGTTGAATCCGTTGTTCCAAGTTCCTGGGTTATTGTAGACCCCACCACCGTAGAGTCCATTGTACCCGAAGCGGTTTCTAAAACGGTCGTCATTATCTCCACAAGCCACAAGGTTAAGGGCTAAAGCGCCAAGTAGTAAAAATCCCAATACTTTTTTCGTGATCCCCATAACAAACTCCTTTTTGAGGTTTCTTTTTATAGGGCTTTTTAAAGTGCCCTATGCCTGTAATAAGTGCAAGGTGCAGGCCAACTAGAGCCCTTGCGTTTTGAAGCAACCTAAACCCCTAATAAAAAAGACTTTCTTGAAGATCGGTGCGGCGCAGGCTTGTGCTTTGTACAAAAAAGGGCAAATTCCTGCAGCCCCTTTGCGTCGCCTTTTGAGGCACTTTTTGTAGCCTATTGTTTTTAGTAGATCAATCTACTAAAATTAGTAGACACACCTACTAAAAATAATAGATGGATCTACTAAAACGTGACACCAGCAATAAAACGCAGTTTTATCAGCAGCTTAGAGTCGCTTTGGCAGCGCGCGCCAGACCTGATCCATGTGATTTTAGGCCCTCGCCAGGTGGGTAAGACCACTGGGGTGCGGGATTTTGTATCCCGTTTAGAGGCATCAGGTGGCATAAAGCCACGGTACATCAGCTGCGATGGTCCTATAATGCCGCCTGCTTGGCTGGAGGGGGTGTGGCAGGAGGCAGTGTCTGATGGGGTGGGGCTACTGGTGGTGGATGAGGTGCAAAAAGTAGAGCACTGGTCTGAGGTGGTTAAAAAACTGTGGGACGCACAACAAGGCTTTCCTAAGCTTATGCGTTTGGTGCTGTTGGGTTCTAGCTCTTTAGGTATACAGCGGGCTTTGTCTGAGAGCTTGGCAGGGCGCTATGTGCTGCATAGGGCGTGGCATTGGGATTTTTTAGAGAGCCAAAAAATTTGCAATTTAAGCCTTGAAGAGTATTTGCGCTTTGGAGGCTACCCTGGTGCTTATAGGTTTAAGGATGATGCGAATGTGTTTTTAAGCTATTTGTCGGACTCTATTATTGAGCCTGTTATAGAAAAAGACATTTTAAAAGTTAAATCCATTAAGTCGCCGGCTTTGTTTCGCCAGAGCTTTGATTTATTTTGCACTTATGGGGGGCAGAAGATTAGCTACAATAAGCTTTTGGTAAAGCTGCATGATAAGGGCAATGTGACTCTGGTGCAGCACTATATGGATCTTTTTGAAAAAGCTTTTTTGTTCAAGCAGCTGTATAAGTTTAGCCCGCGCGTGCTTTCAGTCAGAAAAAGCTCTCCTAAACTTTTGCCTTTGTGTACGGTGTTTTACTCGATAGCTTATGGTTGCGATTTGGATCAAAAAAAACTGGGGCGAGCTTTTGAGGTTTTCATTGGCACGCAATTGGTTCGCCTACCAGGGAGGCTTTATTACTGGAGAGAGAAAAATTTAGAAGTAGACTATGTGTACACGCTGGGGGATAAGCTTTATGCTTTTGAGATAAAGTTTGCGGAGCAAAAAACCTCCCACACCCGCGGCATTGTGGAGTTTAAAAAGCGCTTCCCCCAGGCCGAAGTGCGCATCATCAACCCTCAAAATTACGCACGTGTAGTTAAAAGACTAGCCAAAACACCTTAGTATGCAGCGTAGCCTGGCAAAGCACCTTCAGGTGCGCCAGGCCAGCGAAATAACAAGGTGTTTTGGCGGTCTATGCAGCTATCTATGAGCCTGTAGCGATAGGCGATCTTTAGGCCTATCGCTACCAGACTGTCTTAACGCCATGAACACCTTAGTATGCAGCGTAGCCTGGCAAAGCACCTTCAGGTGCGCCAGGGGCGCCGCTTATCCCAGAGAATTTTACTAGCGCTCTAATTGTCCTTTAGATGTGTTATTTTTTCTTCTAGCATAGGGGCAAAGTGCGAAAGGCTTGCAGTGTCTTGCACCTTTTTTAAAACCGCATGCAGCTCCTGCTCAGGGTCGCGAGCATGGCGCGACACAATATCTAGCACAGTTAATAGTCGCAGACCCGTACCCTGAGTCACGGGCGCTTGGCCCACAACATCCAAAACCCAAAAGGCTACGTTAGAGTTTTTGTAATGCCTTCTATCCGGCACAGTGGTAACTTGCAAAAATCCATCCGTAACACCCGCCGCCCAATTCAAATATTTGGTGTCGTAAGGAGCATTGGGGAAGGGGAGCTCTTTTTTGTTGTACGCTGCAATGACAAGCTTTTTCACCGCCTCTTGCGACTCGGGAACCATATTTTCAAACCCGCCAGCCCGCTCAATATAGGACGTAATAAGATCCGCCATAAGATGCCAGTGCTCAGCACCAGCCGCAACTTTTTCTAAAAAAAAATAATCCACCGCCAAGGGCAAAGAAACGTGTCCTAAAAAAAGCTCATAAGCCTTTAAGGCCCAGTACTCTTTTACGTGCATTAAAGCCGTCGCCATAGAAATAAGACCCCCAGTAAAAGCCTCTCCCATTGCAGGGTGGTGCATAAAAAACTGCACCAAACAAGGCTCTCCTTGCAGTCCGGATTCCAAAAGCTCAGGGCTCTTTGTAAAAGCCGCCAAGACATCTGCAGCTTTGTGCGACGCAGCAATGGCCTCTACCTGCTGGGCCACTTGGACCATAGGAGCCTTTTTGGCCAAAAGATCCGCCCCAAGCTTAAGGCTCTGGTAAAGTGGAGTTGTGGGTGCTGTATTAGCTAGGGCGATGGTGGTGTTGAAGCTAAAAACAAACAAAACAGCAAATACTGTGCGCATTATGGGGCTCCTGGGAGTTTAGGTTTTTTGCGTTGCCCTGTGCAATATGCGCTCCAATAAAAAAGGCTCATTTTAGACAAGGCCTATAGGAGCTTGGTACTCTATTATATAGAGGCGCAAAAAATAGGCGCAAAAAATGGGGGCAAAAATTGTCTGCAAGGTGTAGAATTTTGAGCATTGATCCCGGCTCGCGTGTGGCGGGCTATGCGCTTTTGGAGTGTGGCAACCAGATGGCACTGCAGGATTGGGGCTTTTGGCAGTTTACGCCACGCATGGCTTTGGGAGACAAGCTAGAGGCTTTGCACAAGCAGGTGCTAAGTGTGGCAAAAGCCTTTAACGTACAAGTGTTGGTTTTAGAAAAAATCTTCCTCGGCCCTAATGTGCACAGCGCCTTTGTTTTAGGGCATGTGCGTGGTGTGTGCTTGGCGGCGGCGCGCACTGCGGGCCTGAGCGTAAAGGAGTACACTGCGACGGAAGTGAAGAAACTTGTAACCTCTTCCGGAAAAGCCAGCAAGCAGCAGGTGGCGCAAGCTTTGGGGCACTTGCTTGCTTGCGAATTGGGCGCAGCTCAGTCTATGGACGCAACCGATGCCATAGCTCTAGCTTATTGCCATGCACGTAAAAGCGGATTCTTTTCACCACGCACAGGTGCGGAGGTAGTGGCATGATCGCATCGCTACGAGGCCTGGTGGAGAGCGTGGACGACTCAGCCCCTCAGGCGCGCTTGGTTTTGGGGGTTCAGGGTGTGGGTTACGAGCTGTGGGTGAGTGGGCACACTTTGGGGTCTTTGCATGTGGGGCGCGAGTGTCACTTGCATGTTTACACCCATGTGCGCGATCAGGAGATCAGTTTGTTTGGGTTTGCACAAAAATTAGAGCGGGTACTTTTTATGGCTTTGCTGGGCGTGAGGGGTGTAGGGCCTAAGGTGGCTTTGCATATTTTAAGCTCCACCACCTTTGAGGCTTTGGTAGGAGCTGTGCAAAGGGAGGATATCAAAGCCTTGGGGGCCTTGCCGCGTGTGGGGAAGAAAAAGGCCGAACAAATGCTCATTCATTTAAGAGAGCCTTTTCGTGTATTAAACTTGGCTTCTGGAGGAGTGGACTATGCGGGAGTAAGGTCGGCGTTAGTGAACTTAAATTTTCGTGCAGATAGTGTGGACGAGGTGCTGCAGAAAATGCCTCCCAACCTGAGCTGGGAAGAAGGCGTCAAATTCGCACTGAGGCATTTGCAGGCACCTCAACCTGCGAGCCCGCCCGGCAAGGAGCAGTAATGGCACTTAAGAGCGTGAGCTTATCCAAACCCCAGGCGGCCAAGGCGCCAGAAGCAAAGCCGGCACCTGTATCGGCTATTAGCTTGAGGCCGGAGAGTTTTGCAGAGTTTCCAGGCCAGGCGCGGGTGAAAAAAAAGCTGCAAGTTTTTGTTGAGGCGGCTTGCAGCAGGGAAGAAGCCTTGGACCATGTGTTGCTCAGTGGGCCACCGGGCTTGGGTAAAACCACCCTGGCGCATATTATTGGTAAACATTTGGGTGTAAGTGTTTGCGTGGCAACGGGGCCGGGCATTACAAAAAAAGGCGAGCTGGCGGCCATTTTGACATCCCTTAAACCTAAAGGGGTACTGTTTATTGACGAAGTGCACAGGCTGCCCAAAGAGGTGGAGGAGTATTTGTACTCTGCTATGGAGGATTTTAGGATCGACATTATTACGGGCGAGGGTTTAGGGGCGCGGTCGATGTCTTTGCCGCTAGCGCCCTTTACCTTGGTGGGTGCAACTACGCGTGCCGGTTTGTTAAAGCCTCCCTTTAGGGACAGGTTTGGCATTTGTGAGAGGTTAGACTTTTACGAACCAGCAGCCTTGGCCCGTGTGCTCGCGCGTTCGGCGACTTTGCTTTGCGTGCGTTTGAGCGAAGGAGGAGCGTATGAGATTGCCATGCGCGCACGGGGAACTCCGCGTGTGGCAAATCGTTTATTGAGGCGGGTGAGGGATTTTGCAAAAGTGTGGGGAGTGGATTTGGTGGACCAGGCTGTTGCACGCAAGGCTTTGCAGGAGCTTGAGGTAGATACTGCTGGCTTGGCTCCTATGGATCGCAATTTGCTTGCCTTGGTGCACCAAAAATTTGCTGGTGGTCCGGTGGGTATAGAAACTTTGGCCGCCGCCTTAAACGAAGAAAGCCGCACCCTTGAGGAAGTGTACGAGCCCTTTTTGTTAAAAGAGGGTTTTTTGCAAAAAACTCCCCGCGGGCGTATGCTAGGCCAAAGAGCCCTGGAGCATCTGGGCTGGGCTAAATAAAGTGAAAGCACGGCTTAGGGTTCCAAGGCGCACGCGGCGTCAACTTAACATCAGGGCCTGGGTGGGCTTATGTGTTTTTGTTGTGTTGCTTTTGTCTGCGCTATCCGCTTGGAGCTGGGGCAAGCCGCATATAAAGGCATGGGTATGGCAGCAGATCGAGGCCCAAGTGGCGCGCTTGCCTGTGCGTTTAGAGCCAAAATCCTTGGGGCTCAGTTTGTGGCCCTTGGGGGTTAAGCTTTACAGCACTCGCATTGTGCCAAAAATGCCGCTGGGGGTGGAGCCTTTTTTACTTGGCGAGGCCCATGTGGAGCTCAGTTGGCAAAGTCTTTTGCTGCGCCAACCGCACATAGAAGCCCTGCGCCTTAAACAAGCCTATGTCATTTACAACCATAAATCCAAAAAAAACCAAAGCGGGCTTGGGGGCCCAGAAAAGCAACATAATATTTATTCTTTATTGCCTACTAAGGCTGTTGGGAGTGTGGAGCTAGAAGCGATAACGGTGGATGTGCGTAGTGCTGGGCAGCGTTTTCGTATGCGGGTAGAAGATTTAGACGCTACTTTGGCGCGGGCACGCGATTATGATACCGAGCAGGCTCAGTCTAGGCAACCCGGGGGACCTGCCCCATGGGTGTTGGAGTTTTCGATGCGGCGGATGCTTTTGGGGCATATGGACAAATTGCAGGCGGTGGATTTAGCAATAGCGTTAAAAGCGCATGCATTTGCAGATGGTAGTATTCAGCTAGGGCAGCTTAGCGTGCGCCGTAGCAGTAGCTCGATCGATGTTAAGGGTGTGGTGGCCTGCAAGGAGTTTAGCATTTGTGGGCGGGATTTTTCGTTAGATGTTAAAACTTATATGAATGCGGGTGATTGGGAACCCGTATTTGCTTTGGCTAACAGCCTGGGCGTGTGGCAAGAACAGTGGCGCCCATGGGCGGGTGCGTTTGAGTCTAGCTTTCAGTTAAGCAGTGGCTATGGAGCTAAGGAGGCGCCGGCGGAGTTTCGGCCTGGCACTATGCCGCTTAGTGTTCCCTATGCAAGTCCTGCGCCTTATGCGATTAGAGTGAGCCACTTTCGGGGCGAAGGGCAGGGTTTGTATGTGGGGGATTATATCTTGGGGCGTGTGTGGTGGAGTGAGGGGGGGCTTTTATTGCAAGGGGGTAAAGTTAAGCGCCTTAGCATGGGGCAAGTCACCCTTAGAAGCCACGTGGGCCATGGGAGTTTGCAAAAGTTGGCGATGGATTTTGAAACCAAAGGCATGGCCTACGTGTTAGATATCAAGCGCCTTAGCAGCGTGCATTTGACGGAAGCCTTGGGGCTAAGGAGGCAAAAGTCTTTTTGGGGTTTAGATATTGCATCAGGCAGCTTGCGTTGCGAGGGGCAATGGTTAGAGGCACTAAGTTGTCAGGTAGAAAAGCCCTTGGAGGTGCGGGATTTTTTTGTAAAAAGAAAAACCCTTCCGCGTGGAATTTTACACATCAAACAAGCCACTGTTAACGGGGTTCTCAGGCTCGGCACTAAGAGCTTGAGTTACGAGGGCGAATTGTCACTGCCCCATGGGACTCGTGGCACCAGCATGGGGCGTGTTGAGTATAGCAGAGGCTTTGATCTGAGCTACGAGGGTGAGGTGAATTTTTTAGACCTTCCTCAACTTGCGGGTTTAGATTTTGAAGGCCAAGTGGGAGTTAAAGGCAGGGTATGGGGCAATAGCAAGTGGGCGCAATGCAGCTTGGGGGTTTTGGCCAAGGCGTTGTGGTTTGAGGATTATTTTTTTGGCGAGTTTAAAGCCCAGGTTTTTTATAGAGAGGGTTTTTTAAGTTTTAACAATATTGCAGGCCGTGTTTTAGAGAGCGATTACAGTGGTTTTGTGTGGTTCGATTTAAGAAGGTCTCGCATGGCAGGTGATGTGCAAAGCAATAACGTGCAGGCTGAGGCCTTGCAGCTGCTTGCTTCGCGTTATGTGCGTTTGGGTTTTGACTGGACCGGTCGAGGGCGTTTAAAGCTGGCAGATCTGCAAGGCCCAATGCAGCTGGGGCGTTTAAATTATGCGGTAGAGCTCGATATGGGGCCAGGCCGGGTGCATAGGGAGGCGTATCAGAGTCTAAAGCTAAGATTAAGCGCCGTGCACGGTGCTGTGCGCGTGGAGGAGGCGGTATTGCATTCCGCTGTGTTGCCCGATGCGCGTGTGGTAGTGGAAGGTGCGGCAAATGCTAAGGGGTTTTTGAACTTAAATGTAACCACTCATAATTGGCGCTTAGAGTCTTTGGGGAGTTTCGAGAGCAACTTAGCGGGCCGCCTGGTGGTCAAGGGGCGTGTGGGGGGATTTGTTTTAAACCCCCACTTTAAAGCGCGGGCGCGTATTTTAGAGGCCAGTGCTGCTTACGAGAGCCTGGAGGATACACAGCTAAGTATTTCGTATCAAGAGGGCCGGTGGTTTGTAGAAGGGGAGATGTTTAAAAAAGCTCTCATAGGGAGCGTTGCGTACAGGCAAGGCGTTTGGGATTGGGATTTGGTTTTTACAGACTTTGATTTAATGCGTGTTTTAAAAATGCTGCGCCTGGCGTCGGGAGTGTTAGATGAGCAAAGCTTTCTGTTAAAGGGCCGCGCACGTTTTAAAGTGCGTTTAGGAGTGGTTGAGGAGCTTAATATGAACCTGCAAAAAGCTAGCCTTAGTGATGGGCAGGATGTATTAGGCTTAAAATCTTCTAGCATGGTGCTAAGCTTTACGCGCGGCCAGCTTAGGGGGAGGGGTTTAGAGTGGGAGTGTGCGACTAACAGGAGGTTATTTTTGCGTGTGGACTCTAGGGGTCCACATGGATTAAAAAAACTCACAGCGAGGCTGAAGTCCCAATGGGCCTTGGTGTTGATGCCGTTTTTGAGCGATCTAGGTGGGGATGTGAGCTTGAGCTTAAATTTCGCGCCCCCCCTTCAAGGAGGCGTGTGGCCTTATTTAAAAGGCCACGCCCATGTGGATGGTTTGTTGTTTAGGCTTAAAGGTTTGCCGTATGACTTTAGTCATTTAAAGGGATCCGTGGCTGTTGATGGTAGGCATATTAGCACTCAAGGGATGGTGCGCGGGGTTTTTGCCTTGGGCTCCGTAGAGGTAAGGGGTGGGGTGAGTTTTAAAGATTTTTCTTCTGTAAAGGTTGACCTAACTGGCCAGGTTGAGGGCAGTGAGCTTGAGATTCCGGAGGGGTTTTGGGTTTCGCTTTCAGGGCCTTTTGGAGTTAAGGGAGATAACTTTCCGTATATGATATCGGGAGACTTTAGTGTGCTTAGGGGCAGCTTAACGCAAAACCTATCGCAGACTTTAGGTGATACGGCGCCTGCGTATAGTTTGTTTGCAAAACTGCAGCCCGAGCAATTGGTGCCGGTGGGTTTGGATGCTAGGGTTAGTATTCCGTCCTTGCCTGTTAAAATTAGTGCGCCGCCTTTTTTAGAAATTAGCACCCATGTAGAGGGGATATTGAAGGTCAGAGGGCTGCCTTTGGAGCCGCGCTTGACGGGCGTAATGGAGGTGCAAGGAGGCGCTGTGCGGTACCAGACCACGGATTTTCAAATTGCTAATGGCAACCTGTATTTTAAAGACGCTCCTCCGTATAACCCGCGATTAAACTTAGATGTGAATACTGTGACTGTGGTGCCGGGTTTGCAAGATCTTTCGGGTGGTGCTGCGCCCTTTGCAGACGAGCTTAATATTAACCTGCTTGTGCAGGGTACGGTAGAGCGGCCTGAGTTAAGTTTTAATTCTACGCCGCATTTTAGTGACCAGGATTTAAAAACCTATTTAACGTTGGGTTTTTTTCCTTATGGCACACGCTCTGGTGTGGAGGCAGGAGCTTTGGGGCCTCAGGCGCAGGCGCGCAATGCGGCTTTGCGTGTGGGCAGTGCGTATTTGTCGCACCAAATTAACGAATACATCACAGCTCCTTTGGGTTGGCAGATCGATGTAGACTCAGGTCTGGACTCGAGCTTAGGCCAAAACCAACAGCTCAGTTACACGCTGGCTTTTTCTAGGCCTTGGGGTTCTAGATTTTACACTACTTTGGGTCGCAGCTTTGGTAAAAATGCGCTGCATTTTTACAAGGCGCAATTAAGGTTGCAGAAGCATTTGTTTTTGGTGGGTTCATACCGGCATGGTTTGTCTGAGGGAGTGGGCGGCGCAGGTGGTTTAGGTTTGTTGCAAAATTCTAATGAGCTTGATGTGGGTTTAGAGTATAAGTTTGAGTTTTGGTAAGGGTGCTAAAATGCAAGGGCGTGTTTTATTATTGTGCTATTTTGTGTGTAACGCCGTATTTGTTGCAGTGTCTGTTGGGGCAACAGCAGCTGTAGCTATGCAGGTACAATTTAATAGCCCCAACCCTGAGCTTGTGGCATTGGCTAAGGAGGTAGCAAGGGATTTTGAGCACCCTCTTAGTACAAAGGAGCGCAAAGATTTTGAAAAAGCTTTAAACCAAGCCCTTAAGGAGCGGGGGTATATTTTTACTCAGCTTGTAGATAATAAACCGGGCGGTAGCATCGGCTTTAGCGACCATTATGCGTATGGGTTTGATTTTGTAGGCTTGCCAAAAGGGGTTAAGGAGTTTTCGGTTCCGGTAGGTTTTGCTAAAGACTTAGGTGGTGGCAGTTTAAAAGAGGTGGCCTTGCGCCATATTGGTCGGCATTATCGTCAGCAGGGCTTTGGTTTTGTGCAGGTTCAAGGTGCGCAAACTCAGCAAGGATTTAAGAGGCGGATTTCTTTTACAGTAACACCGGGCCCTAGGGTGCGTTTTGATTTAAGGGTGTATGGTTCGGATTTAAAAAAATCGCATGCCAATCGGTATCGGGCGCAGGTGGTACGCGCAATGCGCCGCGCACTAAGGCATAGGTTTTATGCGCGCGCGGGTCTCGATGAGGCTTTGCAGCGTTTGCTTATGGGCTTGCGCGAGCGGGGTTATCTTAAGTCTCAGCTTAAAGTTACGCAAGAAAAATGGAGCCCTGACAAATCCTATGTGGAGGTGTTTTTGTTTGTAAACCTTGGCACTAGGATGCGGGTGCGGTCTATTAGCTTTAAGGGGCAAGAGGCCTTTGAGGAGGAGCTGTTAAGGAAAAAATTTTCGCCCCATGAGGGGGATTATGTGGATTTGTCTGAGCTGCAAAAGGCTTTGCAAGAAGTGGAGAGTTTTTATAAAGAGCAGGGTTTTTTGCATGCTGTGGTAGATGTGCAAAATGTGGCAGTGGTAGAGGACGCACGTTATGTGGATTTAGAGGTTGTGATCCAGGAGGGCGTGCAGGTTAGGGTGGCAGAGGTGTTAGTGGAGGGCTTGAGCCGCACCAAGCGTTCGGTTGTAGAGAGGGAAACAGGTTTAAGGCAGGGTGAAATTTTAACTCCGCTTAAAATGAACAAGGCTGCAGCGCGTTTAAATTTATTGCCTGTTTTTAAAAGTGCAGACGTGCAGACATTAGACGAGTCTTCCTCTGCCTCACGCCAGAGTGTATGGGTAAAGCTAAGCGAGCGACCATCGGGTGTGATAACAATGGGTGGGGGTGTGAGCAATAAATACGGCTTAGTGTTAAAGGCTTTTACGGGCGTAGAGCATCGCAACTTGTGGGGCACAGCTAGGGGTGTAGCGGGACGTGTTGAGGGGCGCATGTTTGGTGCAGAGCTATTGAGCGACAGCATGCTAAGGCCACGCAGGACGTTATGGGAGCTTGATATGCGGGCAAGTTATTTTGAGCCTTTTTTTGCGCACAGTTTTGTGGACCGCATGCGTGCGCGCTTGAGCGTGCGTTATGCGCGTGGGGTAAGGTGTGTGAATGATCTTAACTTGTGTCCTGAGTATGTTAAAACAGAAAAAGCCACTACTTTTTCGGGAGGTTTAGAAAAAACCTTTGGTTCGCACCATAAATTGGTGTGGAGTGTTTTTAGGTGGCGTAGGGAGCAGTTGTTTAACTTATTTATGTTAAGCCCTGTAGCCCGAGAGCATGGTAAGGGCAGCTCTGGTTTAGGAGCATTACAGGTGCGTAATATTGTTACCATGGGTCCTCGGTGGGAGGTGAACTTTACGGATAATATTTTGTTGCCGCACAAGGGCTTTTGGGGCTATGCGCAGTTAGATTATGCGCCTTTGTGGAGGCATGGGCATTTTTTAAAACTCGATTTAGGCTCTAGGTATTTTGTGCCTTTGGGCGAGAGTTTGGGTTTGGCTTTTGGCGCTCAAGGGGGGTGGCTTAAAAATCTATATGCAAAGGGTGGAGTGCCGGGTCAGTATGCGTTTTTTTTGGGAGGTGTTAACTCTATAAGGGGTTTTAGTGGGAGCACGCAGGATCGGGTGCCTTCTAGTTATGAGTTTAAGCCTGTGGATCCTTGGCAGGCGGCGGTTATGGATAGGAGTTATTACTATTTGTTAAAGGTAGAGCTGCGCGTGCCGGTTTTTAAAAATCTGGGTGCGGCGGTATTTTACGATGGGGGAGCCGTGGGGGTGGATGAGTTGCGCTTTCAAAAGCCTTACCGTCACGCGTGGGGTTTGGGCTTGAGGCTTGAGACGCCTGTGGGTCCTATTCGTGCTGACTATGCTCGTAAATTCAGTCCTCAAACCTTTTCTGGTGGCAAGCGTGAATCTCCTGACTACTTCTCACTTTCTATGGGGTCTTTTTAGAGTGCGTAAGCATCAGAGTGCTAGTAAAATTCTCTGAAGCTAAGCGACGGCATCCTGATAGCCCCTTGCAAAGGGGCGGTGGCCATCAGGGTGCCAAGCGTCTTACAGAGAATTTTGCGACCTATGAAGCATCTATGGCCCTGTAGCGAAGGGCCAAGGGCCCGCAGCGACCACATTATCGTCAAAGCCTCGTGCTTTTAAAGGGAGTATGGTCGCCTTGGACCTAAAAATCGTCCAAGGCTACAGGCTCGTAGTAGCTTCATAGGTCGGAAAATGCCCTGCGGGACGCTTGTCTCTATCGCGAACACCCCCTAAAGGGGGCTGCGCTAGAGACTGCGCTTTATCCAGCGCGTGAGGGTGCCCTGGCTTAACCGCTTGCCTGGCACACCTAAAGGTGTGTCAGCAGGCTGCGCTCTCTGGCCAGGGCACCCACACTAACACTTTTATGCTTACGCACTTTGTCCCAGGGCATTTTCCTAGCACTCTGATGCTTACGCACTCTAACCTAATAACCCCAAACATGAAGTGGTGGATAGAAACCTATGGGGAGTTTTTAGAAGCCGCACTAAGGATTTGTTTTGGCTAGAGCGCCTGGCGTACCCCAAAGCCGTGCGCCCTGACTTATCTAAAGAGCGAACACTGCTAATGCCACCACGAGATAGTATTTGTTTTGCGATATAAACTTTTTGCTCTTCTCTATCTGCAAAGGCTTTTTTAAAAAAATGAACCAGTTTCATTTGCTTGCCATGCTGTGCATTTAGATATTGCACGCTATCTTGGTGGCTGTGTTGAGAGACAAGCATTAAGGCGGTTTGGCCGTTTTTGTCTATAATGTTAGCATTGACTCGAGAGTCGCTTAGTAAAACTTGTGCCGCAATATAGTGCCGGTTTTTAAGAGCCAACATAAGAGCTGTTCTGCCATCCTTATCCACGGCATTAATTTCTAGATTTTTTATTGATAAAAATTGCCTCAAAAGCGCCTTATGTCTTTTGGTGTTTCCATCGCGCATATCCAAGT
The DNA here is from genome assembly GCA_965116155.1 of Bdellovibrionales bacterium. Taxonomy (GTDB): domain Bacteria; phylum Bdellovibrionota; class Bdellovibrionia; order Bdellovibrionales; family UBA1609. The sequence goes on along the minus strand of OZ220488.1, from coordinate 541,833 downwards.
GCGAGGCTTCTTCTGTGTTCCAGGGCGCCTGCTCTGCTGCTAGCATAAGCGCGGTTTTGCCGTCTTTGTCTTGTGCGTTAATATCAATATTATTAGAGTGCTCTAGCAAATATTTAGCCACACTGGTAGAGTTTTTTTCTGCCGCTAACATAAGCGCAGTTTTTCCGTTGATATTAGTGGCATTAACATCGGAGTACTCTAACAAAGCCTGAACAGACAGAGGTGTGCTAGAAAAAAAATGCGTCGCCGCCATCAGTGGAGTATTGTGTGATGCATCTTTTGCCGCAGTATCTGCATGCCGCACTAGTACACGGACATTGCTGCTGCTGTTAAAAAACGCCGCTTCTATGAGGGGGGTTCGGCCTAAAATATCTCTTGCCTCTAGATTAATACCTTCGTGTTTAATTAGGAGCTTTGTTATATCGGCGTTATGTAATTTTACAGCGTAGTGTAAAGCGGTATCACCCATGGAGTCGGCGGCGTTTATATGGATTTCAGGGTATGACAAAAGCTGTGCTGTGATATCTGCATAGCCCTTATTAGCCGCAAGCATCAAAGCGGTTCTACCGTATTCATCGGCTTTGTTGATTGTTTCGGGATCTAAATTTTGGGACAAATACTGCTGGGCAAGCCCTTTTTTGCCTAGTTTAATTGCATTAATTACCACTAGGGTATCGTTGCTTTGTGTGCCGCTAAAGGCATGTGCGATGGGAGTGATAACAAAAAAAATTAAAACAAACTTCAGCATTTGTTTAATTTAAAACAAAAACCTATGGCCCGTACGCCTCTTTAGAACTTTTACAAAGTACTAGTTAATGTATCCACCCAGAGAGCCAGGCGTTTCCAAATCTTTAACCAGATCCTGTGTGCTAGAGATATGTTTTTTTATCCAGGCACTCACTGCGTTGTTGCCTGCAGCCTCGCTCAGTTGCAAAGGCGTTAGGTCGTAGGCATTTTTGGCTGTGAGCAGACTGTGGTCCAAGCCTCCAAGCGCGGCAAAAGTATCCAGCACTTTAGGATCTTTTATATACGCAGCTGCTAGGTGCAAAAAGCTGTTCCCATCAAGATCTACTGTAGCAGATATGTCCGTTCGTGGGTCCATAAGCAACGTGCTTAAAAAATGCTCCGCCCTATCTAGCTTATGGTAACCTACTATCAAGTTATGCAGTGGCTTATAGGGCGAGCCTAGGTTAGGGTCCACCTTGTGCTCTAAAAGCATATATTTAAAACAATCAAAATCATTTAATTGAATACACAGACCCAGGGCCGAAATATACGTAGGCTTTATAGTGCCGTGACCATTCGCGGTGGAATAATGCTCGGTATAAAAGAGCTGCGCATTAGGGTCTAGGCCTTTTTTTATAAACCAGGCCATGGTTTCTTTGATCTGTAGCGCTAGCTGCTGCATATTGACTAGCTTGGATAGTGCCAAAAATTGTACCATTTGGTGCAGTGCCGAACCTATGGCCTCATGTATACCCACTTGCGTGAGCCCAGGTTCGGATTGATACTTTTGCTGTAGAACAGGGTGCAAGTACAGCCCCATAGGAGCATTAATGTTAACCAACCCCTCTTGGACCAGCACTTTAGCCAGTTGGTATCGGGCTTGGGCCATAGCCAGCGCTAGCGGAAAAGTACTCTGTGTGCTGTTTTTGTATCGGCTTGTTGCAAAAATTCTTTCTAAGGCCAAAGGTTTTAAAAACTTTTTAGGCACATTGGGCTCCAGGCGAGGATTAAGCTCCGCTATTAAATTTAGCAACTGTGAGTCTTCCGATATATGGGGCAAAAGATCAAAAAACGGCGTTGAACCCTCTTGGTTAAAAATATTGGGGTTCGCGCCTAATTCAACCAAGCCCTTAAAGCTAACAATATCTCCACGCTGTGCCAGGGTGTGTAAAGGAGTGTCACCTTGGTGGTTTTGTATATTGGGTGCCGCACCGGCATCCAGAGCCATCTCCAAAGCATGGGGGCTAAGGTCATCAATATTGGGGGAGTGTTGTATGAGTGTATGCAGCAGGCTCCTATGGGGAACGGAGTCCGATTTTCGCCCCTTGATCTTGCGGTTACCCGATCGTGCGCCGTGCTCTATTAGTTTTTGTGCCACCTGCATATTTTGCAACTCAAAAGCTTTTGTCAAAGGGGTATGAAAGTACTGATCAGGGTCAGGATTGGTGTAGGCGTATTGCAACAAAATATCCAGCGCCTCTACACTTTGAGCCTTAACACCCAAAAGCAAAGGGCTTTGGTGCTTGTTATTAAGAACATTGGCGAGCTGTGGGTTTTTATCTAACAAGCTGTTTAGAATATCTAAAGGCGGCAGAGGATTCATAGAGAAATAACGGTGCAAACTAGTATTGCCCCAGAGGTCTTTAAGGTTAGGGTCAGCGCCCATATCGAGCAGCGCCTTCACCAAGGTGCTAAAGCCCATGTCTATAGCCAGCTCTAAAAGGCGTTTGCCCTCTTTGTTGGTAGAGTTTATCTCTAAATCCTTTTGGGTATACCGGAAAAAAGCATGCAAATCGGCTTTCATTTGATCCATTGCTTCACTAGCGGGCTTTTGGTCATAAAGCGCATACTGAGCTCTTACCTCTGCTGGTGCGGCCATGTTATTTCTTATAGCCCCTAGCTTTTTTACATGAGGCATCTGCCACATGGTTAAAAAGGGATCAAGAGGCGTTAGGGATTTAATGATAGCAGAGGAGCCGCGCGCGTTGGGGGTATCAGGGTTTAGAATTTTGGCGCAGTCCTTGGTCTTTTGAGGAGTGGGCTTGTTTGAGCCAAGCGCCTTGTCTTCCTCAACTAAGCCCCAACTAAGGAAAACCAGCAGTGCTATAAAAGAGCTACGCAAAATCACACCTCTGCATTCTTAATATTAACAAGTTAGCGGGCAAATCCTAGTGAAAGGACATATGCCAATAACCCTGTGGCATCAACACAAAAATTAAGTAGTTAGTCAAAAGCGAGGTGAAATATACAAAAAAGCAAGGTGTGTAAATAATAGAATAAAAATAAGCAAGACCAGCCATTTGCAGTGTTTATGTTGAACCTGGCCGTGGAGTGGCGAACCACAAAAAATAGCGTTTTTGCTCTTTTTTTTAAACTGTACTATAAGGGGAGGCACCAGATGCTGCAAAGCCATGGCGGCCTGTAAGTGCGTAAGCATTAGAGCGCTGCCTTGGGTTTACTGAGAGGAGGTTATTGTTAGCACGGCAACACATCTGGTGGGTGGGAGGGCAAGTTAAATGCTTTTTAATTTTGTGGCTAGGGCTTCTTTAGCGCTGCTGTGGGCACTTTTTGGTGCGTGCTCCGCTTGGGCGGATGAGCCTGTGCTTGATTCTCCTTTGCTGTACCCGATTCAACCTCAAGGGCCTGTTTTTTTACAAAAATTTTTCACTAACCCCTCCCAAGCACTAATTGGCAATGGGATGCGTGTGCGGATAGTGCATGAGTCGGATTTTAATCCTGCGCCTTTAGTGTGGCACGGGGAGGACTTTATCCGCACGCGCACTTTTGTTTTTGAGGCCTGTTTAGACAACCCACTAGATGGCCCACAAGCATCTAAGTCAAAGGTAGAGGTAATAAAGCGTCATAAGGTGGTGGCAGCAGGTTCACTTGAGGGAGCCTGCTTTAAGTGGAGCGAGAGTGTAAAGTACAATCTTTTGGCACGGGCACAGTTTGTTTACGAGCCAAGGTCCTTGCGTCTGCTGCCCCCCAAGGGGCATGAAAAAATTTTAACACAAAATTTATACTGTTTTACTAACCCCTGGTTGGGGGACAAAACTATGCTATCTTCCCCAAGGGGCAGTTTTTGCATAAAAAACCGGCACCAAGTAGAGGCGTATAGCTTTTTACCTTTGGTGAGTTTTTCAGGCGAGCCAGGAACTGGCTCAGGTGCGAACTTATCTACAAACCCTTATATGGAGCATGTAAAAAGGCCTCTTTTGGTTCAAGGGCTTAAAGCTCAGATTATTCATACAAACTGGAACAAATGCAGCATGCCCAAAGAAAGCGTTGTCGCACAAAAGACCCAGGCGGGTTATGCGGGCTTGCAGGGCCTTAAGCTGCTGCCATTAAATATAGAGCTCTCGATGCAGCCGTTTGTGTTTTTTAGCGAGCAAGCGCATCAGGGTTTTAGCAGGCAGCAATACAGTTTTAATAGGCCCGCAGAGTTTAGGGTTTGGCTGTATCTAATGGTAGAAGAGGCGCAAAGCCAAAGACACATTGTAAACCCTCTGGCTGAGCCTCAGGTTGTAAGCTTAAATACCGCCACCAAGAGACTGCACTTGTGCTTACCCACATTGGTTACAGAAAAACTAAAAGAAGGCCAATACTACCTGGCGGTCAAGTTAGAGCCTTTGCTAAGTGGCACCCATGCGAATAGCGCACACTTGCAAGCGTTTGAGTCTTTGTTTTACCTAACAAACAGCTGGTCGAATATTTTGGGATCTCACACTCCAGTGCAGTCGCGTGCTAAAAAGCATTTTAGTTTGGCGGCTTATATGCAGGGGGCTAAAAATGCCTCAGAGTGGAAAAACAGACTCTACCAAGGCCCTCAAAACTCTAAAGACCAATGGGAGCATTATAGTTATAACCGTGTGGATGCCAGGTTTTTGCGCATCTCTCCCAATGATGAAACCTCTACGGTGCGCACGGTAGAGTTTGCTGCCAAAGTGTGTATTAAACACTCTAAAAACGGCAAGCCCGTTAAGGGGCGTAAGTTTATTGTGGAGCGTGTTGCAGACAGCCGGTCTGGCAAAAAAGATCCAGCAGGCAAGTACTATTTGCTTCCGCAAGCTAATACGGATCTGGTGCAGGTGGAGTCTGATGACGAAGGCTGCATAGAGTGGAACGACAAAATTCGGCACCGCTACTATATAGAAGAGACTTATATTTTTCCTTCCGCAAAGGTGTGGTCGCCCGCGCATAAAGATGAGATCAAAACTCTGTCGCTGGTGATTAACCCTTGGGATGAAAAATGGACCTTCGGGCGTGATAGGCGCGATCTAAGTGAGCAATACTTGGCAGAGGTAACAGACCGTGAGGCTATTGAGTCAAGGTTTTACCTACAAGACTACGGGTACCAGACGCTAAGGTTTCGGTACCACGTGGATAAATACCTGGGGCTTAAAGTAAAAAAGACCCTGCTTTTGCGCATACACCCTAAAGCGGTTAGGTACAGTAGTATTATACGAGGCCGTCAGGCCACAGAGTACCTGCGCGATGGAGTCTATTTGCTTAAGGTGGCTTTAGAAAAACCCTATCTTGACCCAGCGTCTAAGGGTTTAATTATAGGGCCGGGCTCGTCTTTAGTTGCGCCCAATTCTGTTCGGGTCGGTGCACAGCTTAAAACCAAAGAGTACGTAACGGCTGTGCGCAAATTGGTTCGCGTACAAAATGGCACCATTATCACGCCTATAGAGCTCAGCATCAGAGACTTAAGGCTAATGAAAATACGTTCTAATTTTCTGATACAACTAGAAACAGTGGATGAAAAAAAGCTCTTTCGAGCTATTAACTTTAGGGCATGTGCTGGTAAAGATTTATCCGACAAAATGTCTCAATGTATGGACGGCTCTATAGCCGAAAAAGAGGCTTTTGTTTGTGGAGACAAGGGTGAAGGATTAGTTTTAGATGAGTATTTTAATTTGCTAGACAAAGACTATAAAAATCAACCCCCCAATACTGGGGCGGAGGATTTTTCGTTGGCAGCTGATTCTGCAGTCAGTAAGGCGCCCTCTTGTTTAGAGAAGTTTTATAAAAACTCAGGCAACCTTAATGATTTTACAGTGGCTAATATTTCGCCACTTTTGTTTAAAGATCTGGACGAATACGTTGATGCAGATTCTGGCTTAAAAAAACGCACATTCACGGGCCCTATGGTTTTAATTGCCAACACCAACTATGCCGCTGTAAGGCCTACGGATAACCTTGAGGAAGTGCACTGTAGTGCAGACGATTGCAATGAGATTAATGCTGTTGCTTTTAATAAAGAAAAATCCAGCGGCAGCTACGATCACTCTAAATATTTTGGTTCTGTAAGGCACCTTTATAACAAAAGTGTGGATGATGTTATTGAGTCGTACCAAAAGCATGAGAGCCGTTATTTAACACAAATGGCGGCATTTTCATTGATGCACCATTTTGTCGACACCTTCATGTTAGATTATGTATCTTTAGAAGACCATCCTATTTTAAGTTTTGACCCCGCAGGAGGGGAGGCCTGTCAAAATATGTCCCACGAAGACTACAGCGAGGATGAATTAGACTGTGGTGGATCGGGGTATAATGTGCCTAATATTTTAGGCGTTAGCTCTTATGCCGACAAGGCCACATGCTTTTGGGACAAGCTGGGGTGCATTAAAGTAGGCAGTCCGTGGCAGGTTGGGGCGAACATGTTCTCTGAGCGCATGGTTTTGTCTAAACCTAGTGAACACAGAGATTTGTGGAGCAAGTTTTTAAAGGCTGCCCCCGGATTAAAAGAGAGTTCAGTATATGAAGATCATAGTGTCAGAAGCCACGATGTCATGAGCATTATAGACCACTTTTTTGTGCGCGACACATGGAGCTACCAGCAGCGCATGGAGTACAGTCCTGACCAGCATTTTAGGGATCTGCTAAGTGATAATAAACATTTTTTCTCTCACTTGTGCGTACTGATGTCGCAGGCTTTTGAAAACCCTCATACTCTAGAAAGTAAAATTATCAACACTGCCATTGCTAAAGAGTGTCTTAACAGAGTGCGAGACAACAACACTCACAAGGCTTTTAGTGTAGAAAAGCGCTATCGTATTGCTAGCGTTACGGGAAACTATAACTTCAAAGGGGGTAAGTCGTTTAATATTAATGTGGGTGATAGTTTTAGAATTTTTCGTGATGGGTTTTATAAGTACAGCACTAAATTTGCCCCCTTTGGCAAGGCCTTAGGTATTATGAGTGGAGGCATGCTGGGGCTAGATTGGTCGCAGGGCAATGCGCATGGTTATGCCGAAAGCACTACGGTGAACTCGCAGACTTTTCTAGTAATGCAGACAGCGGCGTTGGATATAGAGCTAAAGCAGTACGAAAAGTGCTTGGTGCTCAAGTGGAGGCCTAGTTTTTTGCACCCTGTAGGAAATCCGAGGGCGTCCTTTTTTATGGGTAAAAACTGGTGGTCTGGAGAGTGGCGCATGCGCAATGCCATGGGAGAAATGGAGCATGTAAGTGATAGTGATTTGAGCCAGTTAGAAAGCGCACAAAGGCTGGTTAATAAAATTATGCTAGGCGGCATCATGATCTGCAGTGGCAAGTTAGAGGATAAGCCAGTTGCGATTCGTGAAAGATACTACTATACCACGCAGCACTTTACAGATGGCGATATGCTGGATCCTGGGGATTTATACAACCACCCTTGGCTGCTGCAGCTACGAGGGGTTAGGGACTTTGAGACTTTTATACAGGCTGCTAGGGCCCAAAATATGGGCAGTTTTATTAGCCCAGACAATTTAACCAACAAAAAACCTTTGCACAGCTCGTGGCAGTGGCCCATTAAAAAACTCAACCAAACCTATCGTAATGTAATGCCTTCGTTTCCTGGTATGTTTGTGCAGATGTTACGAGAAGAAGAAGAAACCGACTACCCTTGGGTGACGCCGCCCGATGTTAATGTGGGAGGGCCTGATATGAGGCCAGGTGCTACTTTGAAAAACCCCAACTCTTGGGGTTTAGAATATATGGAAAATGCTAACTGGACCCAGCAGCCAGAAGGCACAAAGCCCCGAGGCCGCCAGGCCATCATAGAGAAAGTAGAAAGCTGGTTTAGGTAGTTTACAGACTAGCCAAAACACCTCTTGCTGGAAGCGCCGCCGCTTTATCCAGCGCGTGAGGGCGCCCTGGCTTAGACCGCTTGCCTTGCACACCTAAAGGTGTGTCAGCAGGCTGCGCTCTCTGGCCAGAGCACCCTCACTAACACTTTTATGCTTACGCACTTTATCCCAGAGAATTTTATTAGTCCTTTAAATTAACTGCGCTTGAGCTTTCTTTTTTCCAGTTGGTATTTGTCGACTTTTAAAATGAGGCCCGCGCGGGATATGCCGAGCTCTTTGGCCACGCGAGACTTGTTCCAACCAGAAGCCCGCAAGGCCTGCTCGATGTAACGTTTTTCTAAAGACTCAACTGCACTTTTTAAACTAAGCCCCGGTGTGTAATCTAGCCCTACATTATGTGTGGTTATGCCAGAGCGGCTGCCCTTGTTGCCAGCTAAAATTTTGTCGCTCAAGGCGTCTACATCGATAGTGCTTTTTTCGCCAGATAGCACCAGCATGCGCTCGACTTCGTTTTCTAGCTCGCGCACATTGCCCGGCCAAGAGTAGTCAAATAACTTAGCCAAACTGCGATTACTAAGGACCTTTTTGTTTTGGGATTTTTTTTGTGCAGAGTTTAAAAAATACTCCGCCAATAAAGGTATGTCCTCTTTGCGTTCTCTTAATGCTGGAGCTTTAAGGTTGATAACATTTAAGCGGTAATAGAGGTCTTCACGGAATTCGCCCTTTTCTACCATTTGTTTTAAGTCTTTATTTGTAGCCGATATAACGCGTACGTCTACTTTTTTGGCCTCAACAGCTCCTACGGGCACAAAGGTGCCCTCTTGCAATACGCGTAGCAGTTGCACCTGCATGGTGGGTGAGGTATCACCAACTTCATCCAAAAAAAACGTACCCGTATGTGCCACTTCAAACAGACCGCGCTTATTTTGATGCGCCCCCGTAAAAGACCCCTTAGCATGACCAAACAACTCTGAACCTAACAGGTTGTCATTAAACGAGGAGCAATTAACGGTGACAAAGGGGCGATTTTTTCTAGGAGAATTATGATGTATAGATTTGGCAATTAGCTCTTTGCCCGTGCCGTTTTCGCCTTGGATCAAAATAGTGCTTTGGGTGGTTTTGATTTTTTCTAAAAAATCATACAACTTTTGCATGGGGGCAGACTTGCCAATCATATTGTCGTACTTGTAGCGAGAGCCCATTTCTTTACTGAGCTCTAAAATACGGCTTTCGCGTGAGGTGATTTCGTTATGCAAACTAATAACCTCTTTGGCGATCATTTCTACTAAGTTTAAAAAGTGCGGCCTTTCTTGCGGCCCGATTACTCGTAAAGGCTCTTTATTTGTCTTGGGCGCATTGTCTTCGGCCACTAAAAAACTTAACCCCACAACAGAACCCATAAGCTCGCCTTCAATCACAATGGGGGCTATGGCGATATGGGTGCCGTTTTCTAAAGGCGCAGTGACGGCCTGCTGGGTTTTAGTAGCCTTTGCAAGGCCATGAGCCACGGCTGTGGTAAGACTTTTGCGGCCTGTTTCGCTAGCTAAAAACTGGTAGTTGTGGGAGCCATGAAAATCCTGCGGCTTAAAGCTCAGGTTGTGCAGGTGCCCGTGCTCGTTTACAAAAACCACATCCACATTCCACCAGGATGAAAGTATTTGTTTAAGCTTTTTAATAACGTGAATGAGTTCAAAATCGTGTAAGCGTAGCACTTTGTTTTTTTCTCCCACTGTTTAGGGGTTACTAAGTTTTCGACAATTTTACTAAAAAACCTGAAGACGAGCTGCTAGGGGGTGTGTTTTCATGGAGTTTAAGATGCTGAGGATATTTATTTTTGCGAGCGTTTGGATAGGGTCTGTTGCTTCGGGTGTCGCCATGGCCCAAAGTCCTGCTGGTGGGGTTAAGTTTTTAAGTCTTGGAGGCGCCAGTCGCCACGTACTAGAAGATGCAAGTCTTTATGTGTGGGGGGGCGTGGCTGGCCCTTTAGCCTGGGATTGTGAGAACTTGCAACATAGTGGTGTGTGCAACAACTGTCCCCGTATCACTACGGGCCAGGACCTGCCCGAAACCCTAGAGCCTTGTAACGAAAAACGCGTGCACGCGGGCACGCGGTTAAGTGTGCGTCTTAGCGGCATTCGAGGCGCGCCACAGATTAAAAGCACCACCGAGAGCGGTGCTGTCAAAGGCGTACTAGAAAGCACAGGCTCAGGAGAGCATGTGTACACGGTTAGTTGGGGCGAACTGTGCGACGAAAACCCCTTGCGACTAGACTGCAGTCATAGCTTTAAGCTAGGAGGGGCGCTCAATCCTGAGGATAGCTGGCTCACGCTGTATGTGCGTTCGCATAGGCCTATTAATCCTTCGGCCACGACAAATCCAGAGGGCTGTGCAGGCAGTGTTGCGGGGGTGTGTGCGTTTCAAATTTTGCGTGGGGATAGGCGCTTATTTATGGCAGATTTTCAGTTTGTAGATGTGCGCCACGAGGCAGAGGATGCGGTGCTAAAGGCTTTGGATTTTATAAAAATACGCGCCTTCTATGAGCCCTGGCAGGAGGGCAGCAGTTTAGCAGATATGGTAGAGCAGGTGGGTTACCATAGCCCTTTTGCAGACTTTACTATTTTAGACAAAAACACAGTAGAGGGTTTGGTAGAGGGCCTTACAAACGATCAAAACTATGTATTCAAACTAGCTCTTGTGGATGCAGCCAACAATGTAGCCTATTTAACCCATGGAGACACTGTGCTTGAGGCCTGTAGTGGCAGTGGTGGTGCCCCTCCTGATCCTGTAACCATTCAAGAACTTTTGCAGCAAGGGTCATCGCAGCCGGCGGCGTGTTCTTATGTGGCGCAGCCTTCTAAGATTACGGGTTTTTTGTCTAAAAAAACCAACTGCTTTGTGGCAACGGCTGTTACGGGTGGAGGTGATAGCTTAGAGGTGGAGATTTTAAGAAATTGGCGTGACAAGGTGCTGCTGGATTTTAAGTGGGGTCGGGCGTTTGTGCGTTTTTATTACAAACATGGCCCTGCTTGGGCGGATAAAATTCAAAAACACTCTTGGTCTAAAAAATTGATGCACTTGGCTCTTATGCCAGTAGTGGCTTGGGCTTGGGTGCAGCTTAATACGCCAACCTGGGTGTGGGGTGTGCTGATTTGGCTGGGGCTTTTATATGGGGTGTTGGTGTTTTTTAAAAGGCTGTGGCTGTGGGGTTTTGTACTGCTTTGTGCTTTGGGTGTTGTGAGTGCATGCTCAATGCCTACGGCAAAGGCTGCAGAGACAGGCGCACGCAAGTGGATTGAGCATCCAGAGGCGAAGAGAGGGCTTTTTAAAATTACGTCTCAAGGGGAGTACTTGTATAAAACCCCCGAAAGCGCTTCACGCCATGGGGCGTCGTTTCGGCTGGGTTGGCATGGTTTTGGCAACTTACAAAACTCTCAAGGCTTGGCTTTTAGGGATGTGTATAGAAAAGCCAAAAACTGGCCCACTTTTTTTGTAGATTACGAGTGGCGATTGTGGCGTAGCGCGGTGGGGGACTTTTTGCTAACTTTTGGCTCGGGTTTTTTTTTGGCAGCGGACAAGGGTTTTTTTGCATCGGATGTTGCGCGTGGAATTGTGGATGGTAGTGCAAGGTCGCAGAAAGAAAAAGTCTACTTCATGCTTTTGCCTAATAGTGTAGGGGCTTTGTACAGGCTGCGGTTTGGCAAAAATCCTTTTTTGGTGCCTTTTGCAGGATGTGGTGTGGGTGTGTTTGCGGCCTTAGAGCGTCAGGGTGGGTCGGCTATTAGTCTTAAGAGCTACCACGTTGGGGCGGGTTATGTGTTTCAGTATATGTTGGGTGGGCAGATCAGTTTGGGGCATTTTAGCAGGGAGTCTCGTATTGATTTAGATAGGGAATATGGGGTGAATGCGCTATATTTAACTTTGGAATTTCGGCAATACATCGCCCTTAAAAAGCGCTTAGATTTTTCGTCGCGCATGTTTGTAGGAGGGCTGGCGTTTGAGTTTTAGGGTTTTGCTGATACAAGGTGGCTTGGGGCAAGAGCGTGCAATCAGCCTTAAAAGTGCTGGGGCTATGCGGGAGGTTTTGGAAAAAAAGCAACTGCCTCTACAGGTTGTGGATGCTGGGCGGGATTTGCCTTGCGAGCTTCAAAGTTTGAAGCAAGAGGGTGATGTGGCCCTTTTAGCTCTGCATGGACGCTATGGGGAGGATGGTTTGGTGCAGGGTATATGCGAGTATTTGCGCTTGCCCTATACGGGCAGTGGGGTGTGGGCGTCTGCGATGTGTATGTGCAAAATGAGCACAAAAAGATGGGCCCAAAGTGTGGGAGTGCTGGCGCCGGATTTAGAGTTTTTGTCTCATGCGGAGGCGTCAGTTAAGAAGTTATCGTTTCCGGTTGTGGTTAAGGCCAACCGCCAGGGTTCTAGCTTAGGGGTGAGCGTGGTGCGTGAGGCTAGTGCACTGCCTGAGGCAGTGCGTTTGGCTCTGCAGGTGGACCGGCAATTTTTTGTAGAAGAGTATATTGGCGGCCCAGAGCTGGCTGTGGGGGTTTTAGAAGACTCCCATGGCCTGAGGGCTCTTGTGCCGGTTGAGATCGAACCTCAGGGGGGGGAGTTTTTTGACTACAAATGCAAGTACCAAGCGGGTGCGGCAAAGTATTATATACCAGCCCGTGTGGGGGAGGCTGTAATTAAAGAGGCCCAAAAGGTAGCGGTGCATTTGTTTCGGCAAATGGGTTTGAGGTCTTATGCGCGTGTAGACTTTAGAGTAGGCCCAAGCGAGAGACTTTATTTGATAGAGGTGAACACTTTACCGGGCTTTACGGCTACGAGCCTTTTGCCAATGGCGGCCCAGAAAGAAGGCATGGATTTTGAGGCATTACTCATGCATGTAATTAAAACCGCGGGCCTGGACTATGCATAGATATTTAGTGGGGGTTTTATGCTTGTGTGTGTGCAGCATAGTGCTGGCTATGTTTTTCGGCTGGAGCCGCGACTTTTTAAGTGTACAAAGTGTAGAGGTGCGCACGGCTTTGCCAGTCGGGTCAGAGGCTTTGGGGTTTAAAACCTTGCAGCGGGATTTGCAAAAGCGGTTTCGTTTTTTTGTGGGCAAGTTTATTTGGAGCTTGAAGGATTTAGAAAAAGTGCTAAATGCTGAGCCTCACATTAAGGAGTACGCTATTTTACGCAAATTTCCGCATAAGATCGTGGTGCAAATAAAGCCGCATGTTCCTTATTTGGTGATTTTTAACAAGCATCAAGAGTGGTGGGGGGTGTCGGAGGACGCGCGGCTTTTGTCACGCTTGGAGTTTTCTAATTTACCTAATGTGCCTGTTGCGCGTGGAGATGAGTTTATGGAGCATAGGCACTTAAGAGCCATGGCGCTGGAATTTTTAGGATCCTTGCCGGCGCGCGGGGTGTTTTTTACTGCAAAGCATGTGTCAGAGCTCGCTTATTCTGAGCGGTATGGTTTAGAGGTGCTGGTGTCGCCGGGTTACGAAAAAATCTATATGGGCAAGCGGAGCTTTCGACAAAGGTCCAGGCGCGTAGATAAGGTGTTGGCGCATTTAAACACCGAAGGAGCCTATGCAACAAGGGCACGCTTTGTGGATGCTCGGTTTGCAAAAAAAGTCATTGTCACTAAAGCCTTGGGCACTTTAGTCTTGAAGTAAGGCCGGTGGGGGTTAAGGTTTTTTTACGTAACTTGGGGGTTTTATGCTAGAGCTTGCAACAGAGACAAAGGAGTTCGGAGCCAACATTCGTGTCGTGGGTGTTGGTGGTGGTGGCGGCAATGCGGTTGACACTATGATTGCAGATGGCTTGGCTGGGGTGGAGTTTATCGCAGCCAACACCGATCATCAGGCTTTAGAAGCCAACAAATCCGAAGCCAAAGTGCAGTTGGGGGGCGAGCTTACCCGTGGCCTTGGGGCGGGGGCTAACCCTGAGGTGGGCCGGCGTGCGGCTATAGAGTCTTATAGCGAGTTGGTGGAAAAAATTGGCCATTCGGACATGGTGTTTGTAACGGCTGGTATGGGCGGCGGCACGGGTACAGGCGCGGCCCCTATTGTGGCGCAGATTGCGCGCGAGTCGGGAGCGCTGACCATTGGAGTTGTGACGCGGCCGTTTTTATTTGAAGGGCGCAAACGACAAAACCAAGCCGTGCAAGGCATTGAGCAACTAAGGCGCGAGGTGGATTCACTTATTGTGGTGCCGAACCAAAAGTTGCTTTCTGTTGCGGGTGAGAAGACCTCTTTGGTCGACACCTTTAAGCAGGCCGATGCGGTGTTGTTGCAGGCGGTGCGTGGCATATCGGATTTAATTAACCGCCGGGGTTTGATCAATTTAGACTTTGCAGATGTTAAGACCATTATGTTGGAGCAGGGGCGCACTTTGATGGGTGCGGGATATGCTCAGGGTGAGGGTCGTGCGGTAGAGGCTGCGTCTCAGGCCATATCGTCGCCGTTGTTAGAAAACACTTCTATCGAGGGTGCGATGGGTTTAATTATCAACGTTACGGGTGGCAGTGATTTAACCTTGTGGGAGGTTAATGAGGCTTCGAGTTTAATTACTGAGGTGGCGCATAAGGATGCTGAAATTATTTTTGGTGCCGTGATCGACAAGCAGCTTGAGGGTTTAAGGGTTACGGTTATTGCGACAGGTTTTGGTGATGGTGAGAGCCAGCGCACGGGTGTGGAGCACAAGATTGATCGCATGCAGGTGAATGTAGAAAAACAGCTCGCCTGGCAGGCGGATAAAATGAAATGGTCTGACCCTAATAGTGCGTTGGGTGGTGATCGGCGTGCAGGGGCTGGTGCGGCTTCGCTTACGGAGCCTGTTGCGGTAGATGCTACAAGCGAAACCCTTGTGGCGCAAGAAGAGTGTTCGCCTGATGCTGTGTCCACTCCAGATGTGGATCGTGCTAAGGCGTTAGCCGAAACTCTTTAATAGGAGCGCCGCTTAATCCCAGGATATTGGACTAGTCTTTAATTCCTAAATCTTTAGCCAAGTCTTTGTAAGTGGTGAGCGGTATGTAGCCGCGCTTAAACATGCGGGTGGCAATGCTCTTGGCGCAGGCTTTTTCCTTTTCGTTAGTACCAGGTTTTTTAGAGGCTTTAAGCCATGTGATGATGCGCTCGGTTTCGAATTGGCGTTTTTTGCGAGCGTGCTCTAGGCCGCCACCAATGGATTCCATATCAAAAAAGCTTTTATCCACCCTGGACTTAAAAGAGGCACAGGGTGCATTGGTTGCAAATAAAAACATACTTAGTGCATTGTCTGTGTGTGAGGGCAATTTTTTTGCTCGCCTAGCGTCGCTTATGGCATTAACCATGGCGCTTGCATTATTGTTAACTAATACTTTTAGCAAGCGTAATACCTCTGGGTCTTTGGCCCATGCTTCGATATCGCGCAAAAAGTCTGCCGCGTCTTTGGTGTATTGGCTTTCTATGGCGTGCAGAAGGTTTTTGGTTTCTGCATTTTTATCCCAAGCGGTTTGGGATCCGTCTTGTGCCATAGCTACGGCAGCTGCAAAAGAAAGGCTAAAAAAGGAGAGAATAAGTTTTTTCATACTACACCTGCCGTTTTTTGTGACTTATACGTTAACTGCATAACACGTATACAATAAGAGTGCAAACTCTCTAATAATTAGGGTGAGCTATTATGCGTCTATAAAGCTCTTTGTGCATTGGGATATGTTTCGTGTGTGGAGCAAGCCCAATTACTAAGGCCATTGCTGCGGCTAGAAACAGTTTATGTTGCTCCTGTTATAATGTGTATGCCCACTTAACTGGTATATACTCTGTGGGCGATTCTGGGCGCCTCGCTTGATCGGCAAACATGCGGTGCTGCCAAGGCGCTTGTGTGGATTAATGATTTTTGGGATATGAGTTGCGCACCAGCCCGAGACCACAGAGTATATACCAGTTAAGTGGGCTAGCGCTCTAAAATCCGTATTTTAAAGCGAGGTTGAGGGTGTAGTAGTGGGTTTGCTCGAGGTTGGAGAAAAACAAATAATACTGATTAAAGTTGGTGCCGCTGGCTATGTTGCTAAGATTTTGCCCGTGGGTAATATTAATAAAATATCGCGCATCCACCCCAAGGGCAAAAGCATCACTCAGCTGCAAATCCGCACCCAGTACCAAGCCGGCATCTAAAGCCCACGGTGAGTGCTGCACCGGTACAGCAAAAAATTGCGCCGAGACAGGCGTGCAACTGGTGGCTCCCATAACAAAGGTCGCATTGCAAAGTCGAGACAGGCGGTGCACCACCGCCAACGTTCCACCTACATAAGGATGAAAAGCAAAGTCCTTAAACAAACGCAGCCGCATCGAGAGCATCACGTTTTGTTGGTGCACCATTTGCACCCATAACCCTTGGGTTATGGCAGGGTCCTGCGTGGTGTGGCGCAAATACATATAACCCAAATCGATTTCAAAGGGATATTTTACGGGCACCTCCACCAAAGCCCCCAGGCTTAACCCAATGCGAGGCCGCGGCGCCACATTCCAATACCCAGAATTCACCAAAGTGTTATAGGCACTGGCACCACCCAAAAGCCCCAACCTAAACCGATGGCCCCGTTTAGGCTTTGGCAAAGCAGGTGCGGGAGCCTTTTTTGAAGCATCCGCTGACGCACCTGGCGCACTTGGTGGCACTGCAGGCACATCAAAACCCGAGGGAGGCAGAGCTAAGTCTTCTTCCGCTGTTTGTGCCAAAGTTGTGGGGGAAGCCTTTAAACCATCTGCAGTGCCAGTGCTTGAAGTATCTGCATCTAAAGCGGAGCTTTCTTCTAGAGCCACATCCGCAGGCCCTGCGGATCCGCCCGTGGCGTGGTCTGGCGCAGCACTTGGCACACTGCCTGGCGTATCCTTTGGTAAGTTATCGGCGGCGGTGGCCTGTTGCGCTTGCAGTTCTGCAGCCTCAAGCGTCTCAAGCAGCTGGGCGGTGGTTGGTGCAGGGGTTGCTACAGTGTCGGCCTGAGGCGTGGCTGACTCTGCTGGAGCCTGGCGCGATAAAATGGCGCTCTCAGGTTCTATGTAAAGCTCTTTGTAGATGCGCCTTTGCTCGTTTATGCTAATGGGGCTGAGCTCAAGACCAATGCCTGGGCCTAGCTGCGCGAGGCTTGGATGCATAAAAAAGCCCCAGCCCCCTAGCCAGACCCCTAGGAAAAGCAGGCGTGAGCATAAAAGTGTTAGTGAGGGCGCCCTCACGCGCTGGATAGCTTTTGCAAAAGTGTTAAATCTGCGCATTTGTCTTACCTATACAAGCCCCCACAGCAAAAGCTGCGCCATATAGCACCATGTAACTATATAAACAGTATCACACGAAGCATTTAAAGCGCTAGAGCACCAACTTAAACTTGCCTAAGAACCCTGGGTGGTGGTACTTGTAGTCGCAAGCACTTTTGGATTGTCCTAAAGAGCCAAGGCGCATGTGCGGCCTTGGCTTTTTTGTTTGTGCCCAATTTGTGCCGTTTGCCATTTTGCCATTAAAGAGGCAGCGCAAGGAACAACCAAAGAGGATACTATGCAAACCACGGCCGCAAAAGCCCATCAAAAGCCGCTTGAGGCCTTGATGGAGTCGGTGGTTTTAGAGAAAGGTTTGCGTTTGTACGATTTTGATCTTTTGCCGGGGCAAAAGCTGAGGGTGTTTATCGAGCGGCCTTCTCCTAAGGGAGATTATGGCTCGCCCACCTTGGAGGATTGTGCCACTGTGTCGCGCGCCTTAAGGTTCAGGCTGGGTGTGGACACTAAGCTGGGCGCCAACTACGACCTAGAGGTTTCGTCGCCCGGCCTTGAGAGGCGCTTAAGCAAGGCGCGGCATTTTAGGCAGGTGTTGGGGAAAAAATTAAAACTCAGGCTAAAGGAGCTAAAGGTGCTAGAGGGTGGTATAAAAATAAAAAACTTTGAGGCACAGCTTTTAGAGGTGGAGCCACAAAAGGGTTTAAAGTTATTAAAAGGCAACAAGGAGGCTTTGTGGGTGGAGTGGTCGGAGCTATCCCACGCGCAATTGCTTTTTGAAACCTAAGGAGACCGGGTGGAAAGTGTTTTTTCAAATTTAAGCCGTATGATCGAGCAGGTGAGCCGTGACAAGGGCATAGACCGCCAGATTGTGATCGACGCTGTGGTGAATGGCCTTTTAGCAGCTGCGCGCAAAAAATGGGGCACTTACCGGGAGATCGAGGCCCAATACAATGAAGAAAGCGGCGAAGTAGAGCTGATAGAGTTTAAAGAGGTGGTAAAGGACGAGGAGTTTATTGACCCAGAGGTTGAGATCAAGCTCTCAGACGCTTTGGAGTTAGATCCTGCAGCACAGGTGCAGGATTCCATAGGGGTGCATTTAGAGATGGATGGCTTGGGCCGTATTGCAGCCCACCAGGCCAAGCATATTATTAATCAAAAGGTGCGCGATGCTGAAAAAGAGGTGATCTTTGCTGAGTTTGGCGAACGTCAGGGCGAGGTGGCTTCAGGTATAGCGCGCCGACAGGAGCGGGGCGCTATCGTGGTAGACCTAGGGCGCACAGAGGCATGTATACCCTTTAGGGAGCAGATACCAGGGGAGCAGTACAGAGCCGGGGATCGTGTGCAGGGTTATATTTTGGAGGTGCGCCAGCTAACACGTGGTCCGCAGATTGTGATGTCGCGGGCCAGTGAAAAATATATGGTAAAACTTTTCGAGTCCGAGGTGCCTGAGATTTACGATGGTGTGGTGGAGATCGTGGCGGCGGCGCGCGAGCCGGGCGCGCGGGCTAAGATCGCCGTGGTGAGCAAAGACACCATGGTAGACCCTGTGGGTGCATGCGTGGGCATGAAGGGCTGCCGGGTGCAAAATGTGGTGCAAGAGCTAAATGGCGAAAAAATAGACATCATCCACTGGGATGAAGACCCTACTAAATTTGTTTGCTCCGCCTTGGCACCTGCAGAGGTAGCAAAGGTGTTTATTAATGAAGAGGCCAAAGAGATGCAAGTGGTGGTGCCGGATGAAAAACTGAGCCTCGCCATTGGTCGCAAAGGGCAAAATGTGCGCCTAGCCTCTAAGTTAACGGGTTGGAACCTGGACATCGTGGCCCAAAGCAAACTAGAGGAACAAACCCAGGCGGCTATTTTTAACTTGCAACTTTTGCCTGGGGTGAACGAGCTTATGGCGCGCAGTATTTTTCAAGGTGGTTTTGCGTCTTTTGAACAAATTGCACAAGCCTCTGTAGAAGAGGTAGTCGGCTTGGCTAGCTACGAAGATCCCGAAAAAGCGGCCAAACTAATAGCAAGCGCACAAAAATTAAAACAAGATTACGAGTCTAAAGGCACAAAGCCTCCTAGTTGGGAAGAACACAAAGAGGCCCTCGAGCGAGAGAAAAAAGAGGCCCTGCGAGAGGCTTCTGGAGACAGTGCAGCAGTCACAAATCAGGAGCCAACAGGTGAACCAGCGGAAACAAGTGGAGCAGATGAAAACAAAACCCCTGGCAGTACAGATGCGAACACCACTGGCGCTGCTGCCACAAAGGTAGAGACCAACCAAGAGGTTTAACCCCAGAGGTTTAATAAGAGGATACACCGAGTTGCAACCGAGAGTTTTTGAGTTTGCTAAAAAAATAGGTCTTAAGCCTTTGGAGCTTATGGATAAGATCCGCGCTTGGGGCTTGCCGGTTAAAAGCCACATGTCGGTTTTAGAGCCAGAGGTGTTGGAAAAGATTCAAAAAAAGCTCAGCCCACAGGCTCCTGCCAAGCGTTCCGTTACTAAAAAGGCGGCTAAAACCACTAAAAAGACTGCAAAAAAAAGCACCAAAAAAACTACCGCCAAAGCTGCCGCTACCAAACCCAAAAAAGTGGTTACCAAAAAAGCCCCTACAAAAAAAGCAGTAAAAAAAGTGGTCAAAAAAGTGGCGCCAAAAGTTGCTGCCGTAATAGCGGCTCAAGCAGAACCAAAGCCCGCTCCCGCTCGTGCAAAGGTGGTGCGGCGTAAGGGGGCGTATTCGCCAGAAAAACTAAAAGAAAAAGCCCTCGAGGCTGAGGCCCAAAAAACCACTCCGATACCGGCACCCAAGGCAAAAGAGGGCACGAGTCCTAAAATTTTAGGCCATGTGGATTTGTCGCAGTTGCAAAAGCGCCCCTCTCAAGCGCAACCCAAGAGCGCTGCGCCTGTTGCAGGAACGGCAGATACTAAAGCCCCTCCCAAACCCACTACGAGGGGGAGGTTTGTGGAGTCGTCTCAACATGGAGGCGGGGTGCGTGATAGGGATGACAAAACCAAATCGCGTGGTGCGGGCGGGCGTGAGGCTGTGGTGGTGCCGGCTTTTAATGCGGCAGATTTTAGAAAGCGCGAGGTGGTGTTTCAGCCGAAAAAAAAGCGCGTAGCAGATGCCTTGGTGCGGTCAAAAAAAACCCAGCTCACCAAAGCCTCAGAGCACAAGCGTGTGGTGCATATGCATGGTGTTATGAGCGTTGCAAACTTGGCGCATGCAATGGGCGTTAAGGCTGCGGTGCTGATGAAAAAACTTATACAAGAGGGCATAAAGGCCACACTGAATACCGATTTAGACGCCGACACCGTGGAGCTTTTGGCTATGGAGCATGGCTTTAAGGTGGAGAACAAAAAGCGCACCTTAGATGACAGCATTCAGGCGGCGCGTTTTGGCGACGTGGAGCATGCGCCGCAGTCCAGGCCTCCTGTGGTGACGGTTATGGGGCATGTGGACCATGGTAAAACCACTTTGCTTGACGCCATACGCAAAGCCGAAACCGTTTCGGGTGAGGCAGGTGGTATTACGCAGCATATTGGGGCGTACAAGGTGCAGTGTTCACCTAAGCAGAGCGTGACCTTTATAGACACCCCAGGGCATGAGGCTTTTACTAACATGCGCTTAAGGGGTGCCAATGTAACGGACGTGGTAATTTTGGTGGTAGCGGCAGATGATGGCGTGATGCCTCAAACCAAAGAGGCCATTGACCATGCAAAGGCGGCGGGTGTGCCTTTGGTGGTGGCGGTGAATAAAATAGATAAACTAGAGGACGGGGGCGGGGATTTGTCGGCCTTGCAGGGGCAGTTGTCACAGTTAGAGGTAGTAAGTGAGTCCTGGGGTGGGGATGTGCCTTTTTGTAAGGTATCGGCTTTAAAGCAAGAGGGTTTGGATACTTTGCTGGAGCAGGTGCTTTTGGTGGCAGAGATGAAAGAACTTAAAGCCAACCCCAAGTGCTCGGCACTGGGTGTGGTTTTAGAGAGCCACATGGATCCGGGCCTGGGGCCTGTGAGTACGGTTTTAATTCAAGAGGGGAAGCTCAAAAAAATGGATCACTTTGTTGCGGGTGATGTGGTGGGCCGGGTGAGGCGCTTGCAAAATTACAAAGGCGAAGACATAAAACAGGCGTCACCGAGCGACCCTGTGCGGATTGTGGGCTTTTGTGCTGTGGGCACGGCGGGAGATAGGTTTGTTTGTGTTAAGAGCGAGCAAGCGGCGACAGATTTGGCTAAGGTATACCAGGAGGAGCAGGAGGCTAAAAAAGCCAAACCCGTGTCAGAGGCTGGGGAGGGTGAGCTTTCGCTAGAGGAGCTTTTTGCAAAAGTCAAAACAGAGAGCAAGGTGCTTTCGGTTGTTTTAAAGGCGGATGTATCGGGCAGTTTGGAGGCTTTGGCACAGATGTGTCAGCGTTTAAGCTGCAAGGATGTAGAGCTGAAGCTCGTGGGTTCTGGAGTGGGTGGAGTGAGCAAAAACGATGTGCTGCTAGCGGCCACGAGTGGGGCGGTGATTTTGGGCTTTAGTGTCGGGGTGGCAGGCGAGGCTTTAAAGCTGGCTAAGGAGCGTGGTGTGCTCATACAAAGGCACCGTGTGATTTACGAGATGGAGGATTATTTAAAGCAAGCTATGGAGGGCTTGTTGGATCCTAAGCAGACAGAAGAGTCCGAGGGGCGTGTGGAGGTGCGGAAGATATTTAAAATCCCACGCGTGGGTACTATTGCGGGCTGCGCAGTGGTGGATGGCAAAATCTGCAAAAGCTCTTCGTTAAGGCTTATGCGGGATGGCAAGCAGGTGTACGAGGGTGTTGTGAGCAGCTTGAAGCGTGAAAAAGACGACGCCAAAGAAGTGGCAGTGGGTTTTGAGTGCGGTGTGAGTATTGCGAACTTTAACGACATCAAGGTGGGCGACGTTATAGAGTCCTTTCGCCTGAAAGAAGTCCCACAAAAAATTAATTGGTCCAATTAAAGCACTAAGCCTTCCATACAACTGGCACAATCTTTGCTGCTATCTGAGCATGATGGAATTTATGACATTTTTTTATTGCCGCATGCTACGCCTGTTTTATATGAGCATTTTGGGCGCTACGTTTATCTCAGCGCTGATAGCTCATGCGCAAGAAGAGTCTCGTTTCACTCAGGTGGAGTTGGCACTAGCGTCAATAAGTGTAAACTTAGGACCACAGAGTAAAAAATGCACGGGTTTTTTGGTTGCGCCGGACCTAGTGGTAACAGCAGGGCACTGCCTTACATCTAAGCAAGGCTTGGCCATACCCTGCTCGCAGGTAAAGTTAAGCTTTAAGTCTGCCAGTGGTGCAGAAGAGTATGCATGCGAAAACATTGTCGCCATAGAGTACAGCCACTACCGCCCCATAAGCCTCAGCATACAAGACGAAGCCAATTATGCTATTTTACAGCTGGACCGCGTGGCCCACGGGCGAGAGCCTTTGGTTTTACAAAGCGCGCCCATAAAACCCAAGACCCCTGTTATTGTTGCTAAGCACAGCACATCTAAGCCCATGCCCTTGCAGCTAAGCCGCGAGGATAACCCCTATATTGGATGGCGGGGCAAAATGCTCTCCCACCAAGCAGGTGCACCCGTGCTAAATGCCGAAAGCCTTGAGGTCATGGGTGTTCTAGTAAGCAATAAAAAACAAAACTTCGGGCAGCTAGCTTTGGCAACAAAGGCGTCCGTGATTTCGCACGCATTGCCACAAGAGCCAAACCGGTTGGTGATGGTAGAGCAAACAGGGCACCCCCAACCTCTTAGGGCGGGAAAAGAGCCTTTGGGTATTTTTGAAAAGTGCATAAATTTACTAAAGCTCCCCACTCCGCTGACACCTTAATTGGCACCTTAATTGGCGCCTTGACGCCACCTTGGCCCCAGGTGTACTCTGCTTGCTCTATGGTTAGCTCTATGACACCTTTGCATTGTGTTTGGGAGCTAACCCGTTTGGGAATACAAAACAGCCCCCAAGACATTACAGCCCTGTGTGAAGAAGCCGTGCGGCATGCTGTGTATGGCGTGTGTGTGTACCCTCGCTTTGTGCCTCAAGCTGCCGCGCTTTTAAAGGACACAAAACTTAAAATCATAAGCGTAGCGGGAGGTTTTCCAGACTCCCAGTTGCCTTTGGATCTAAAGCTGCAAGAAGTGCGCTACGCACTAAAATCTGGCGCACAAGAGATCGACTGCGTATTAAATGTGGGCGAGTGGTTAAAGGGCTCCCCCTTTGCAGCAGTAGATGAAATAAAAGCCATAAAAGACACCATGCTACAAGAGCATCCACACTCCATGCTGAAAGTGATTTTAGAAACCTGCTACCTAACGGAGCCCCAAGCGCAGGAGGCTAGTGAGATGTGCTTGCTTGCAGGCGCGGACTTTATAAAAACCTCCACCGGCAAAGGGCCCAAAGGGGCATGCCTGCCAAAATCGCGCGCCATACTAAAAGCCTTGGTGGATTTTGCTCAAAACGATCCCAAGAAGCTCAAAGGCTTTAAAGCCGCAGGCGGTATTAAAAGCCTGGCAGACGCTAAGGCTTTTTGGGAGCTTAGCGCCAAGGCCTTTAAGCCTCTGCTTGATTCACAGGAGCTTGGGGCTGAGCATTTTCGTATTGGTGCTTCAAAATTTTGTTAAGCTTGGGGCTGGGTTGCATGGTGGCTTGGAGTTTGTTCCAGTCGGGATGGTAGTAGCCGCCCACATCCACCCTCTGCCCCTGGCACTGTCCCAGCTCTTGCACAATGTCTCCCTCGGCCCGCTGCATAGCATCCGCCAAAGCCGCATAGGTTGTGCTTTGTTCCCAGTCCATTCTAGCCAAAGCCTTAGCCCAATAGTACAACAAATAAAAATGCCCATGCCGGGTGTCGGGCGCCCCGACCTGCCTTTTAGGGGCTTTAGACTCAGCCAAATACTGCTGAGCCGCTAACCCCAAGCCTTGGGCTAGCTCTGCACAGCCTGGCCGCGTTTCTAGAGCCGCTTGCAGTGCTAAAAATTCCCCCAGCGAGTCCCACCTTAGGTGGTTGTGCTCTAAAAATTGCTCCATATGGCTAGGCGCCGTGCCGCCCGCGCCCGTCTCAAAAAGCCCTCCCCCAGCAAGTAAAGGTACAATCGAGAGCATTTTGGCGCTCGTGCCCAGCTCTAAAATAGGAAAAAAATCCGTCAAATAATCCCTTAACACATTGCCCGTGGCCGCTACCACGTTTTGCCCCATACCCTGCTGAGGAGCCCAGCGCTCCAAGGTCCACGCCATAGCATCTGCAGGGGCCATAAACTGCGCCCTTCCCATAGAGAGGCCCTCTTTTTTGGCGTAGGTTTTAATGCAGTCCAATACCAGAGAATCGTGAGCTCTAGCAGGGTCGAGCCAAAACACTAAATCTTCCCTGCGCTCTTGGGCCGTGCTTACAGCCAGCCGTAACCAATCCTTTACCGCGCGCATCTGGGTGCGACAAAGGCGCCAGATGTCGCCCGGCTCTAGCCTTTGCGTTAGCGCGTTTAAAGTTGTTCCGTCTTCTAGCTCTACACGCATTTCGCCCGCACTAGGTGCAACAAAACACGTACTGTGGCACCCGTACTCTTGGGCCTTAAAAGCCATAAGGCCTATGTTAGACACATGCCCCAGCCGCCGCACATCCACTCCCTCGGCAAGGGGGTAGTTTTTAAAAAACTCAAACGCCTTTGCATAAATAGAGGCATAAGTGGGGTCCGGAACCAGAGCCATGGTGTCGTGCGTGGCCTCAGGCTCCTGATACGCCGCATACTGCCCCCCCCAGCGCACTAGCGCCGGCATAGAGGCATCTATAATAACGTTATTAGGCACATGCAAATGGCTTTGGCCCTCGCGTGCCAGCGCAACCAGAGGGCCGCTTTGCCAAAGTTTTTCAGCGTCTTGCAGGGCCTGGGTCTTGCCATGGAGTTTTAGTGCGTTTAGCACCTCCTCTAAGCCGTTTTCAGGTTTTAATCTTGTTACTTCCGGAGCTAATAGTTCCGGGTGCGTGCTTTGTAAGGGGCTTAACCACTCACGCACGGCATCCCCAAATAGCAAGGGGTCGATGTTTTTCATCATAGTGCACTTAAGGTGCAAGGATAGAGCTAGGCCTTTTTGTTTAGCGGCTTTAAAGCTTTTGCTATAAAAGT
This sequence comes from Bdellovibrionales bacterium, assembly GCA_965116155.1. Lineage (GTDB taxonomy): Bacteria > Bdellovibrionota > Bdellovibrionia > Bdellovibrionales > UBA1609. Next base: position 516,681 of record OZ220488.1, on the reverse strand, counting down.
GTCTTAATGCACTGCGGCTCATAAACGCCGTGTCTAAAATAGAGCGACCCGCAAGTTGCACCTGCGTGTGCTGGAGCTTTGAGCCATCCGCCCCATAAAATACCACCCGCGCTTTTGTGGTGTCTTTAGGGCTTAGACAGGCTTTTTCAGAATCATAAAACCCCCCACGCTCCATAGAGCGCACGCAGCTTTTTGAAGCCCTGCTCCACGCTTGCAGTTTATGAGGGTGCTTAAGGGCATGGTTTTTAATGGCTGCTGCTGCAAAGCGCTTTGAGTTCCCTTGCCTTAACACGGGGTTAACAGCAGAGCCTTTTGCAGTGTCGTACAACGCAAGAGTCTCTGGCAGCTTGTGGCCTTGCTCTTGTAGCTCTTTAACGCAGGCTTTTATTTGTACCGTGGAGGCGCTAATATTAGGCAGCTTGATAATGCAAGCCCCGGGCGACTCTACCTTGCGCCCCAGCATGGATAGAGCATCCTCACCCAGCCCTGCCGCAGCCAAAATCCGCGCACCTAAAGAAATATCCGCCCTATAAAAAGGCACCCCCAAAAAAGCCTCTAAATAAGGTAGCAGCGAAGCCGTTGCTACCAAAGGCGCCTCGTCCGTGAGGGTCCAATAGATGGGCTCTATGGTACTTGTATCGTTTGGGTTTGTATTTGCACACATAGCTCACACACAATACCGCACCCAAGGCCCTTTTGGCCTTGGGCTGTGCGTTAGGTGTAGGGAGATTTTTAGCTTACTAAAAGTCTTACGGGCGTGCGTCGCGACCGCGGGCCACGCTCACCCGCAGGTTACGCCCTTGCAGCTCTTTGCCGTCTAGGTTTCTGATACACTCTTGGGCCTCGTCGTCTGTTTCCATCTCGACAAAACCAAAACCACGGCTGCGGCCCGTGGCGCGATCTGTAATAATTTTAGCAGACCTCACATTGCCAAAAGCAGAAAACGCCTGCTCCAGCGAAGATTCGTCTGTTTGAAAAGAAATATTACCTACATACAACTTGTTATTCATAACTCTAGCGGCCCTCTTTGTTACTGTTCATTAACCATCTATCACTTTATGCGGCTCTAAGGCAGCTCCACTTAACAACACAAGCCACCCTCACAGCCCCAAAGAACTGAGCAGCAACCTGGCCTTGTGGAACACTCCACAAAGAGCCACAAAACACCCTCAGAAGAGTACAAAACTTTTTTTTAAAAAACAAGCACTTTAAAATCACTTTCGTCTCCGCCGCTGGTATTTGTCTACATAGCGCTTATGCTCTTTATAGCTCTTGCTAAAGTGGTGGGTGCCGTTGTTTTTGCTGACAAAAAACAAAAACTCACTCTGTTCAGGGTACAAAACGGCTCTCAAGGCCTCCAGCCCGGGGTTTGCAATGGGTCCCTTGGGCAGGGAGGGGATTTTATAGGTGTTGTAGGGGGTTTTTTGCAAAATGTGCTTTTTTTTAATATTTTTTAACATAATACCACTTTGAGCCAAAACCCCGTAAATAATCGTAGGGTCACTCGCCAGGCGCATGCGCTTTTTAAGGCGGTTAAAAAACACCGAGGCAATCCGAGGCCGCTCCTCGGGGGCGCCGGTCTCTTTTTCTACCATACTGGCTAGCACCACCACCTGGTGCCGCGTCAAAGACACCCCCCCCAGGTCGCGAAACCCCCGACTTGAGGCTTTTTGAGGCCTTTGGGCCTTGCGCCATGCAGAACTAAAATTCTCAAACATCGTCTCAATTAAACCCTCTAAGCGGGCGCGCTTTGAGAGCTTGTAGGTCTCAGGGAACAAATACCCCTCTAGCGAAGGCAGGTCTTCACCCACCAGGCGCCGTATGAGCTCTGGGTCTTTACACAAAGACAAAAAATCCTCACGCTTCCCCAGACCCCGTTGCTCTAGCATTTGCCCCATTTGGTGCATATTGAGCCCCTCGTGGAAGGTAATACTATGCTCCACACTGCGACCGGAGCTAAGTATTTCTAGCACGCGCTGGGGGCTCATTTGGCTGTGCAGCTCGTATTCGCCCGCCTTGAGCTGAGTGGCAAAACCCAGTGCGCGCGCCCAAAACACAAACAGCCTTGGGCTGCTAATGAGCCCTTGCTGCGTAAGGGTGCGGGCAATATGCTGCAGCGAGTGCCCCGGTTGCACCTCGAACAAGACGCTTTGCGCGCCGCGCGCCCCCGTATAGAGGGGTGGCGCAACAAAATACACCACTCCCCACATAAGCCCTCCCAGGCCCAGTAGGACTAAAATAACTACAAGCATTAGACAGGCTTTTTTGACTGTACGCACTTTCATAGCAGACCCGGCATGGGAGGCACATCTACCACCTGGGGCTCTAGCATCGAAGCTACAGGCTCCGTACAATAATAGGACGCCCAGAGCCCTGTGGGCCGGTCATTGCCTGACTTGCCGCAGCCCCCAAAAGGCATCTGCCCGCTTGCTCCCACTGTGCCGCGGTTCCAGTTTAATACACCCACTTTGGCTTCGAGCAGAGCCTTTTGAAACAGCTGCCGCTCTTTAGTAAAAATCGAAAACGCCAGCCCATAACCTGTAGCCCGTATGGCCTGCATCACGTCGTTCCATGCATCACTGATATGCACGCACACCAAAGGTCCAAACACTTCTGTGTTTTGAAAGCGGCTGTTTAAATCCAAAGGAGCCTCCAGCACCTGCGGCGGCACATAATGCCCCTCTGGCAGCTCGGGCAAGGGCAGCTGTAACAAAAGCTTAGCGCCTTCTTTTTGTGCCATAGTGCGCGCATGCTCACAAAGCTGGGCGGCGTCTTTGCTAATCACCGGACCCATAAAAACCTCATCATACCAGGGGCCGATTTTTATGTTTTTAATCTGAGCCAAAAAATCTTCTAAAAATTCCCCCGCCACACTAGGGTGCAGCACAATGCGTCTTGTGGCAGAGCACCTTTGCCCAGCAGTTAAAAAAGCCCCCCGCACACAGTGCTGTGCGGCATGCGCAATGTCAGCATCCTTCCACACCAGGGCTAGATTTTGCCCGCCCATTTCAAGGGCGAGTATTTTGTGTGCCTGGTGTAGGGTGGCTTGTTTTATTTTTTTTCCCACTGCATAAGAGCCCGTAAAGAGCACGCCTGCTACATCAGGGTGCACAGCCAGAGCCTGCCCCACATCACCCGCACCTTGCAGCAGATTAAACACCCCACATGGCAGGGCAGCAGCTTCTATAAGCTCCGTTAGCAGCTGTGCTGATGAGGCTGTTTTGTCAGAGGCCTTAAACACCACCGTGTTGCCCGTTAATAAAGCCGGCACAATGTGCCCCACTGGTAAATGTAACGGAAAGTTAAAAGGCCCCAGCACTGCCAGCACCCCACGCGGCCTGTGGGTGATTAACCCCTCGGCTTGGGGCAGTGCGAGCTTTTGACTGCGCACAAGCTCCAAACCTGCTTGAAGGCTAAGGTTTACTTTTTGCACAAGCCCTTTGGCCTCGGTAAGGCTCTCCCACAAGGGCTTGCCGGTTTCGCGCGCAATGCACTGGGCGATTTCTTGCTCGCGCTGTTTAAAAAGTGCGCCTAGTTTTTTTACAAACTCTATGCGCTCTTTTTGAGGCAAGCGCGCCCAAGGTAAAAAGGCCTTATTGGCTGCAAGCACGGCAGCATCCACATGCTCTAAAGAGCTGCAACAGTCCATAATATGGTCCGACAAGTCCGCAGGGCTTTTTAGCGGCCAAGTTTGCGTGGCGTGAGGCAAATGCCATTTGCCTGCAATAAAACTGCCTTTAAAAGGGGTTTTTTTAACAGGTTTCATTATTATCTTTCTAGCGCGTAAATTGAGTTTACTCAATGTTTGATGCTTTGACGGCAATCTGGTCGCCTTGTGCCTAGAGATCGCCCAAGGCTACAGGCTCGTAGCTCCCTTATAGGCCGCAAAATTCTCTGTGGGACGCTTGCTCCTGTCGCGGCCACCTCCCTCTGGGAGGTTGCGCCAGGAGCGCCGCTTTATCCCAGAGAATTTTACTAGCACTCTAATTGTGCTAAAATACACTCAAAAGCCAAGGGTTGTTGTGATGGGGTGTTTGCAAAAAACTTAAAAGTGGCTGCGTTTTTTTGGAGTCCCATTTTAAAGAGCTTTTGCTAAAAGCTATAAAATCCCCTGGCTCCTCCCAAGCATAAGCGGCAATAAAATTTTGCCTGCTAGAAAGTTTTGCCACTTCTTCTAGCAAGGCCTCTAGTTTGAGGCTTTGGGTATTTTTTAAAAGCGCAATATTTTCTATATTCGCGCTTAACGTAGGGCCAGAGTCAAAAGGGTGCACTAGGCCTCTAAAGCTGAACCCCATTTTTTTTAACATATGAGCCGCGCCCTGGCTCCGCTCGCCCACTTTGCCTAAGTGCTCTGCAGCATCAGCACTTTTAGGCACCCGCAGCTCGCTAGGCCAGTTTTGGGGGACAAAGTTTTTATCTTGCCGCGCCCGCGCGCATGCCGCATAAAAATCCTTAACCTGGCCGCTATAAGTGCGCCAAAAAGCATTGGTGCCGCCCGCGTCCATATGGGGAGCCATTTGGGCACAGACCTCTTCTTGAAAACGCTCCGGCCATGCATAAATATACACCAACCTCCCCAAGCTTAAGAGCGAGCCCAGCCCTTGGCCACTCAGCTCAGGGTCTATGATGATACCCCCCAACTCGGTGGCGCCTTCGGTGTTAGATGTCAAAGTAAGCTGATAGTGCGCTGCCTCATGGCTGAGCAAGTAGCTGTAATTGGGAGCCTGGGGGCTGCCATTAACTGCGCGTATCTGCGCACTGCCTCCCACGCGGCCCTTTGTGGCTTCCTCTAGAACAAACAAATACCTCGCATCTGCTTTGAGGCACTGGCCTGCAAAGGAGGCCGCGCTTAGCTCCAGCAGCTTTGTTAACGCTACCTCATCAGGGGGTAGGTTTTCTAAAGTAAAACACTTCGCCAGGCGCATAAGCTCTGGCAAATGCTCCTTTGTGGCTGCTTTTAAAAACCAAGCGCTCATGCCTTGCTACTAAACTCACACGCTCGGCTTGAGCTCTAGGAGGGCTTGCTCTAGAATTCCCAAAGCTTCGTTTATGTGAGCATCTGTCGCCACAGCGGGCACTAAAATGCGCAACCTAAAAGGCCCCCTGCCACAGCGGTATACCAGGAGACCATTTTTAAACAGCAGCTGCACCAGTTTTAGGCTCGACTCTGCATCACCCATGCCTACCTGAAACGCATGCATCAACCCCGCCTTGGTATGGTGGGATATTAGCCCCGTTGAGCGCGTGAGGTCCGCAATGCCTTGGGTAAAGAGCTTTTCTATTTGCTTAATGCGGCCCCCGGGCCCGAGGTAATTTTTAGTTGTGAGCTCATCCAGCACGGCCACACCTGCAGCCAAAGCCCCTGTGGAACTCGCAAAAGTCCCTGCTACAAGGCCTGGCCCGGGTGCGTATTCAGGCGTAAACAAAGTGGCGCAATTTTGCAAAGCCTTGCCCACTGTGCACACGTCCACATACTCGCCAATGCCTAAAGATTCAAAAGCAAACAGCTCACCCGTGCGTGCAAAAGTCTGCACCTCATCCAACCACACGCCGATGCCGTGCTTTTTGCAGAGCTGCAACAAAGGCTCAATATGCTCTTTGCTTGTGGTCCAAAAACCTCCCTCACCCAACACGGGCTCAAAAGTAAAAGCTGCAATATCATCCCCATGCTCGCTGATGTGAGCGCGCAGCTGCTTGAGGCTGAGCGTGGCATCTGCGGCCGTGTGAGGGAACTGCACGCGCAAAATATCCTCCTCATAGTGGGTGGGCAGGCCAATTTTGTACGAGGGGTTGTCTGTAATGGCCGCCATCATGGTGGTGCGCCCAGCGAAAGCTCCGCACATGGCCACAATTTTGCGCTTGGGGGTGTTTTTTTGGCGCAACATTTTTAAAGCATTTTCGTTAGACATAGAACCCGATGGCGAAATCCAGCAGTGCTTAAGGCGGCTGTTTTTTTGGGCCAGCTGGCTCATTTTATGCGAAAGCTCTGCATACTCGGTATTAAGCTGCAAGTTGCCCTGCATAACCACATCACCCAAAGCGGCATTTATAAGGGCCGCGTTAATAGCGGGGTGGTTGTGCCCTAAAATATTAACCCCTATGGCGCTGACAAAATCCAACACAACGCTGCCATCGCAAAACTCCATATACGGCCCATTGCCCAAACCCGAGGCCACGTGGGGGTACAGCATGCCCCTGCCACGGGCCTGGGCAATCTGCTCCACAAGATGCGCGTTTTGCTTAATAAGATCTTCCTGTTCAGGAGGGGAGGTGCGGGTGATTTTTTCTGCATGCTCCCTTACTATTTGGTTGAACTCTTGCACCAGCGCGCGCACACGGGGATTTTGGCGCAAACTTTGTGCTACGTTTTGTGTTATGTTGGAGGGGTGGGACATAAAACAACCTGCCTGTATGGGGTTTTTATTTTATTGCTGCCTTTGCTAGTTTTAGCAGAAACTCCGTCTCGCGTCATGCGCCCCCGCTCTTTAGGCGCCGATTTTGCGGCGGATTTTGCAAAGGCCTTGCAGTTGTACGAGGCAAAAGAAGCCCAGCAGGCAATGGCGCTTTTTAAAAAACTCCTACCACAAGTGTCTTATAGGCAAAGGGCGCGGGTTTTTTATAACTTGGGGGTGATAGCCGCGCGCGCAGAGCAGCCCTGGCATGCATTGGCTCACTTAAGGCACAGTGCGCTATTGGCGCCATGGCTTAAGCAAACGCGTGCGGCCTTGCGGCACCTGCACCAAAAAGGCATTGGTCCTGCATGGGGGTATTACGACTTTTTCGGCCTGTGCTGGGGTTGGCTGAGGTGGCGGGGGAGGGAGTTTTTTGGCCTGCCACGCAAAATGTATAAAAGCGTTGTGGCAGAAAATTTAAACGCCCTGTCTCAGCCCTCTAGCATGGGGAATGTGCTGTTTAGTTTGCCGCAAGGGGCATGGGTGGTGGTTAGAAGCGCGGCGCCTGGTTTGCGCATGCTTCAAAGCGCGCCTCTCTATGTGCAGGTGGAGTTTAAGGGAGCAAAAGGCTGGGTACCGCGAGCGAGCCTACTGTAGACACGTGGCAGATAAAAACAACAAATACAAAGAAAACGTCAAAGGCAAGTACTATGTGGACCGTGATTGCATTGCATGCGATGCGTGCATTATGTGCGCACCGGACAACTTTGGCATGGACGAAGACGACGGGCATGCTTTTGTTATCCGCCAGCCCCAGAGCGAGGCCGAAGAGCAGCTCTGCCAAGAGGCCTTAGAGGGCTGCCCCGTAGAAGCCATAGGAGATGACGGCAATTAAAAGCGCCAGTAAAAACACTTTGATTAAAAGCGTAGCCTCTCGGTAGGCATTCTGTAAGAATGCATGCCGATTGAGGTAAGCGAGGTTCTCACTCAAAGTGTTTTTACGCGCTAGACAGCTATTTGTGGCCCTGCAAATGGAGTCTAAGTGCGTACCTGTAAGTGAAAATTTTCTAGATTGAGGAAAAACAAAGTCGCCTGTGCCTGGTCTTGCTCAAAGCAAGTGAATGAAACGTGACTCCATTTGCCACACTGACGTCAAAGCCCCGTGCATTGAGTGAGTTGTTGCTAGTCCTTTAATAGGGCAACTTTTTCTTTAATACGCTCTAGGGCTTGATTCATTTGGGTGTCTTTAAAGAGAGTCTCATCGGCCTTTGCGCCTTGCTGGGAGCAGGCTTTTTTATACGCATGTTTTAAAATTTGGATTTTAGCATTGGCGTAAATGAGCACATTTTGTGCGTGCATAACCTCTTGGGTAGCCAGGTGTTTAATTTGCTTAACCTTTCTGCTATAGGCTTTGGCTTTTAATCGGCCTAACTCTTTTTGGGCTTTTATATCTTGCATAAGCTCTGATTGCTTGGCAAATTTTTGCGCGTAAACATGCACTGAATGCTCTTTTTTAGCTAAAGTATTTTTTAGGTTTTGGATTTGTGTTTTTTGTTTTTTGCACTCCGACACAATCTTGTGTTTTTGTTTGCTAAGCACTGTAAGCTCTTCAAATAGGCCTTGGTTTTCGCTATTAAGCTGCTTGTTGAGTGTTAGTAACTTTTTACCCAGTACCCTTAAGCGCTTGCGGAACCTTTTAAACCAGTGAGACTTTTGCGCAAGGAATTTTTGCAACTCTGCGCGCTCGACTGCAAGGCGCTGGCTTTTTTGCCGGACTATTTGCAGCTGCTTGTCCATATTGGCCATGCTTTTGCCAAAATCCTCAGCACGCTTGTGTGCACTTTGCTCACGCGTAGCAAGCAGCGTGTTTTGCGCCATGTAGGCCTCTATTTGACGCTCTTGTGCGGCTTGTAGTGCTTTGTTTTCGGTAAGTTTTTTTTCACAGTATTGCTTCCATTTGGCGTTTAGCAGTTTTTGGTTTTGTTTGAGGCTTGTGTTTTGAGCGTTGGTTTGCAGGAGGGATTTTTCTAAAAAATCCACCCTCTGCAAGCATATTTTGAGCCTAGCAAAAAGGTCGTCATTTTGCTTTAAAAGTGCATCTAGTGCCTTGGCCTTAGGTAGCTCTATAAGCCACCGGATATTGGGCTGTGCGGGCAGTTGTTTGATATTAGGCGGCGCGCTGCTGAGAGGGTGCTTAGCGGTTTCCATCTCCCCCATTATAAGGCTCCACCAAAGGCCCAGGCTCTTACTATACTGGGCCTAGCGCTTATTTTTAGACATTAGGCCATTAGTGCTCCACAACGACTCTCACGCCATAGTGGTCGGAGAGACGCGTTTTTATTCCATCACCCACTAGAATCTCTTGATCTAGCACAATCTCAGCCTCCCTCACCTTTGCGCGCTTAACAAAAACATGGTCCAGCAAAGTGTTTTTCTCTCCCTTCGCTTTTAAAGGGTTGCTCGCGCAAGAGGTGCACTGGGCTGTATCGATAATGGGCGACACATAACCCTTACTTAAAAAAAACTCGAGCGCCATCTCAAAATCCCCCGCAATACCCGCGCTCGGCAAAGAGGGCGAAAAGTTAAAATCCCCCATAATATAAATCGGCCCCTTGTCATTCGCTCCAGGCTCGGCGCCCATTTGTTCTGCCCAGCCCCACACTTTACGGCTTTGTTTGTAGTTTTCTTCTTCCCATTCTCCAGCCCATGGACCTGTGTAAGGTATATGCGCCTCCAAGTTGGCCGTTAAGTGCGTACAAAGAGCCGTATGCAACTGCCCCGCGTGCTCAAATTGCACTCCCAGTGCCGCGCGCCTGTTAGTGGTAGACACCATGCTGGTAAAGCGCCCATTTCGTACGAAAGGCTTTTTCGAAAGCAGCAGCAAGCCATTTCGCCCCTTGTAAGCATACACGCCTGCCTTGGTAAGCAGCAGGGTCACCAATGCCCTAATAGAGCTTTTGCCCACTTGGGCAAAAAAAGCCGCCGCACACTGGGGCTTTTTTTGCGCCAAAGCATCAAACTGAGGGCGGCAGCGCTCTTTAATGCACTGGCTTTTGGCCTCAGCATCAGGAGCATCGGCACAGGCCTTTTGCATGCAAGACACTACCGACCCCTTGCCAAACAGATCCAGCGGAGTGCAAGCCGGCCAGCGCGGGGTTTTTTCGTTCTCTGTGCGCGCCCAAAGCATATGCGGGTACACATCCTGAACAGCCGCTTGCAGGTGCTCGCGGTCCTCATCACGCCACACCTCTTGCAAACACAAAACATCAAACTCACTCTCCACTATGGCCTGCGTTACAGGCTCCAAACGCTCCGTAGCCAAAGGCACAAAATGGTGCGCCAAACCCGCATTAAAAGTGCCCAAAGTAAGCTCCGCCCTAAGCACCTGCCCCAAGCTCAAACCAAAAGCCAAAGTTAAATACAACCACTTCAGTGCCGTCATTGCTCCACCTCCTAAAATACCAAAAAGCCACAAGGCCTCTCTAAGGAGACCTTGCGGCTAATCTAGAAAAGCCTATCCTAACACATAGAGCAGCGCCCTAGCAGCGCCTGCACCCTCCGCGCCTGCGGCGCTTAATAGACTCACGTTTTAAAGCCTGCTCTATGGTGTCGTCCTCTAAGCCTTGGGCGTAATAAAAAGCATTATGCCCGTTGTAGTTCTTTATATACAGGTCCACTCCAGGGTGCAAAAGCAACTTTTGCACCGTTTTGATGTGGCCTTTTTTGACAGCAGTTATAAGCGCTGTCTCACCCATTTTGTCTGTAGCATTAATATTTAAATCCCGGCGCTTCATCAGCAAAGCCACAATACCTGCATGGTTATTCAAGGCTGCAACGCCAAGGGGTGTAAGGTCAGATGGGCCACCAGCAGCGTTGACGTCAGTGTCGTAGTGCTCTAGCAAGAGCGGCACCACACTGAGGCTGTTGTTCCAAGCCGCCATATAGAGGGGCGTGCGCCCTTTTTGGTCAGCGGTGTTAATAAGCACCCTGGGGTTGTCTAGCAGAATGCGCACAACACCGGCGCGGTTTTTTGAGGCGGCCAGAGCTAAAGGCGTGTCACCATCCTCATCAGCCGCATTAGGGTCTATTATGGTGCGGTGGTCTGGGTGATGCAACAAGGTCGCAACCGCCCCCTCAAAGCCCTCGCGCGCCGCTAAGTGCAAAGCCGTATTGCCCCATTTGTTGGCAGAGTTACTGTCAGTTTCGGGGTGGTCTAACATCAATTTCAAAATACCCTCATGCCCTCTTAAAGCCGCCCACACAAGAGCCGTGGTGCCATTCTTGTCCGTGGCATTAACTTCTAAATCAGGCTCGTAAAGCAAAAGCGACACAATACCCTCAAAGCCTTTTTCAGCCGCTATTATAAGTGCGGTGTTGCCTTTGCGATTACTAGCATTTACATCTGCTGCGTGCGTTTCTAGCAAGGCCGCAACAATACCCTCAAAGCCTTTAATGGTGGCTATTATGAGCGCAGTGTCACCGTCTTTATCCGTAGCATTAATCTCTACCGGAAACTGCGTTTGGTTTATTAGCAAAGACACAACCCCTTCGTGTCCTTTTTGAGCCGCCAAAGTTAAAGCCGTATTGCCATGGCGACTGCTGGCATTTACATCTAGGTCAAACTGGGTCTGGTTAAGCAATAAACCCACAACCCCATCGGAACCTCTTCGAGCAGCGTACATGAGAGCCGTCCAGCCGCCTGTGGTAGTGGCGTTTATGTTAAGCGAGGGTTCCTTAAGCAGCAAATCCACAATGCTATCAAAGCCATTTTCAGCCGCCAAAGTTAAAGCCGTGCCCCCCTCGCTGGTAGCGGTGTTAACATCTGCCCCATGGCGCAAGAGTGTGTTTGCAATGTCAGCACGTCCCTGGTTGGCAGCGACCAAAAGCGCCGTCCACCCGTCTCGGGTGTAAACATTTGTATCGGCACCCTTATTAATCAGTAGCCCTATGATGTCTACGCGCGCGTCTCTAGTCGCCAGCACCAGGGCGCTTTGCCCGTATTTGTTAGTGGCATTAACATCCACTCCAGGGTAGCTGAGTAAAAACCGCACAACATTTGTGTGGCCATTATCGGCAGCCAGTATAAGCGCCGTATTGCCTACGCGGCCCTTCATATTGACATCCACCTGATGTTCGTTAAGCAGATGCTCTACCTGAGCCTTGTCCCCCTTTTTAGCAGCGCTTAATAGCGCCGTTTTGCGATGGCGGTCTCCCCCCCATGCCGTGGCCGTGCCTAAAACGAATAGCGAAACTGTTAAAAAACGCAAACACCCCATAATGATGTACCCCCTGTGTGTTTGTTAAAAACCTTGCCAAAATTGTAAGCACCAAAACACCAGGGAGGGAAAAGAATTATTCCAATAACACAGTGTGTAAATATAAAAGTGTCAGCACAACCCTCACATACGAGCGGGGCACCTGATGCCGAGTATCCTTAGCCCCTCTACTAGGGCGTAGCGGGTTTCTTGCACTAAAAAATACCGCACGTGGTGCTCGGGCAAGGCAGGTGATGATGCGGGCACGATGGGGCAGCTGGAGTAAAAGCTGTTAAATTTCCCTGCCAGATCGAGCAGGTAGCTAGCTAAAATATGAGGTGCTTGCTGCTGTGCTGCCAAGTGTAGGGTGTGCTTAAATTGCAGCAGCTCTAACAACAGAGCCCGCTCGCATGGATGCCATTTGCGGGCACCCATGCACAGGCCTGCTTTTGGGGCAAAATTTATGGTGCGCAATTTTTCTAGCACCGCCATGCACCTTACGACAACATACTGCAAATAGGGCCCAGAGTTGCCTTTGGTGTTTAGGGTTTTTTCCCAACTAAATTCGACGTCTTTTTTGCAGTCGACTTTGAGATCATTAAAAACAATGGCTCCCGTGCCTATGGTTTCGGCTGTTTGGTCCAAATTGGGTAGATGGGGGTTTTTGGTTTTTATAATTTTAATCACGCGCTCCTTGGCTTGGCGTAAAACATCCTCCGCGCGTACAATTTGCCCTTTGCGGCTGCTCATGCCAGAGTCTAAAAACCTATACCTACCAAAACTAATATGCTTGTGCTGGCAGTGTTGAAATTGTGCTGGCAGCTGTGCCAAAACCCCGAACACCTGCTTAAAATGCAGTTTCTGCTCGCTACCCACCACATAAAAGTTATGCGTGGCTTTGAGTTTTTGCATGCGATAAAGAGCCGCGGCAATGTCGCGTGTGGCGTATAACGACGCTCCATCACTTTTGGCAATTAAACACGGCGGCAAGGGTGGAGGGAGCGCCACAATTAGAGCGCCTTGGTCTTTTTTTAACAGATCATATTTTAGCAAAAGCTCTTTTACCTCTAAGAGCTTGTCGTTATAAAAACTCTCGGGCAAAAGCAGGTCGTGCTTAACGTCTAGACGGTGCCATATTTTGTTATATTCTTTTAGTGAGAGTTTTTTAAACTCTTGCCAGAGTTTTGTGTTTTGCGCGTCTCCTTGCTCGAGCTTTTTAAACTCCGCCGCTCCTTGTGCCTTAAGCTCCGGCGTGCTCTCTTTATGAAAGCGCACATAAAGAGCATAAAGCGACTCAAAGGCGTCGGCACGCTCAAAAGAGTATGCGTTATGCCATTTTTTGTAAGCGCATATAAGCGCGCCAAACTGCGAGCCCCAATCGCCCAAGTGGTTAAGGCCAATCACCTTGTGGCCTTGGGTGCGTGCAAGCTCGCATATGCTGCGCCCCACTACGGTTGCACGCAAGTGCCCCAAGTGCATAGGCTTTGCCACATTGGGCGACGAAAAATCCACCACCACTGTTGTGTTAGGCTTTTCTGGCATTACGCGCTGCTTGGGTGCTAAGGGCCAAAACCACCGGGTGCTGATATGTGCAAAAAACTGGTCACCAAGGTGCTGGTCGCTAAGGTAAAGGTTCAAATACCCCCTTAGAGCTTGGGCCCGGTTAAGCCATGGCGGCCTTAGGGTGTTTAGTGTTTGGCAAAATTCCTCTGCTAGTTTTTGGGGGTTTTGTTTTTGCGTTTTGGCCCATACAAACAAAGGCCAAGTGAGCTCTCCTTGTGCAGGATCTTTTGTGCGCACAACCTGAACCCAGTCGCGGGGCGCTTTGCTAATTTGGGCAAGAGTTTTTTGAGGTTCCCCAGCCAAGGGGTGCACAGTATGGGGTTGGGGTGGATTTGCTTTTTGTGTTTTTATAGGGGACGCACTATGGCGCGGGTTTTGGACAGGAGCTTTGTTTGTTGTTTTGTTTTTTGGGCTGGCCATAGTTTTTGGGCTTTTTCCCACAGCTCCTTTTGGGTCCACACCCACTCATGGCAAGTGAGTTCACGCAGTGCATGTTTTAGCACTTTGTGTGGGCAAAAGCCAAAGTCTCGTACAAAGCTATAAAGGGGGTGCCAGCTCGTGCAGTGCGAGCGCCAGGCGTATTGTGTCCATAGCAATGCGCCTTGAGCCAAAAGTTTGTGTGCCTGATCGTATGAGTAACCTTGCCCAAGGTGCTGTGGGGGAGCCACCAGCGGACGCACCACCCACCACGAAAGCGCGCGCTCAGGCTTTGCCAAAGGCTCTTGGGGTGGGGCAAGCTTTAGGGGATCAGTAAGGGGTTCAGTAATGGGTATAAAAAAATCTTTCATATTGATCGCGCTCACTGCAACCTAAGCTCCTGTGGTGCTATGTGGTTGCTTTTGTACTAAGAGTTACATAAAAGCTCTTGTGTGTATTGTTAAAGTTTAGAGGCCTTATGGCCTAAGGCGCAAAGCCCGCTTTTGGTAGAGGGCTTAGTGGAGGTGGTGATAGGTGTTTTTATCCGCAAGTGCAACAGACAAACAGTTTAACAAGGGCCCTGTGGTGCTGGCTGCAGTTTCGCAGCTTATAAGCGTTGGGCTGCACTTGTATTTGAGTGTGGAGTATTTTGGGCTTTTGTCTGGCACGGTTGCGGGTGCGAGCCTGTGCTCTGTGGGCGAGGGCTTTAGTTGTGAAGCCGCTTGGGCGAGCTCTTTTTCTGCGCTTTGGGGTGTGCCTATGTCACTTTGGGGCGTGGGTTTTAACGGGTTACTATTGGGGCTGTGGGGTTTTTGGCTAATGGGATGGAGCGAAAATCAGGCCCTTTTGGGGCGTTATGTGCTTTATCTGTCGAGCTTTGTGGCCGGTGTAAGCGTGGTTATGGCTGTGGTGTCGCAGGTTTTTGTAGGCTCTTGGTGTTTGTTTTGTGTAGGAGCTTATGTGTGCTCTTTTGTAACCTGTGCCTGTGCTTGGTGGGCGCATAAAGGGCGGCCCAAGTGTGATATGGCAGATGCAAAATTCTGGCTGCCCGCGCCTAAGGTTTTGGTGCTGGCGCTGCTTTTGGCTCCTGCTGCGTCGCTGACTTTAAACAGAAGCTTTATGTCGCGCTATGGGGTGCGGGATATGTCTAAAATTGCCCAATACTCTTTAGAAGAGTGGCAATCGGCCAAGGCTAAGCCTGAGGCTTTGGACCCTGTGGCTTTTAAGGGGGAGGCCGAGGCTGGAATGCGGGTGGTGGAATTTGCGGATTTTTTATGTGCTCATTGCAAAAGAGCCGTACCGAGCTTAAAGGCCTTTGTGCTTTCGCGCCCGGGGGTGAGCTTTGCGTTTTATCCGTACCCTTTAGATGGGGCATGCAACAAAAACGTGCCGCGCAAGAGCTTTAAGAGCTGCTTTTTGTCGCAGCTGCATTGGTGTGCCGCTCAGGATACGGCTTATGCGTGGCCGGTATTTGATGCCATTTTTGAGCATCAAGAGGCTTTGCAGAGAGTGTCAGGTGTAAAGGGAGCCAAGGAGCATCTACAAGAGGCACTGCCTGTTTCTGTTGGTGCACCAATGGCTCAGGTGGAGCAGTGGTTTGCGTGCGCTGAGGGCGAAGAAGCCAAAAAGGCCATAGAGTCTTATGCAGAGTTTGGCGCAAGCTGGGGTGTGGATGCGACGCCTAGTATTTTTGTAAACGCCAAATACCTCAGTCAAGGCCAAAGCTTGGTCGTGCTAGAGACACTTTACAGCCACTTGAACAATTTAAAGGACTGATAAAATTCTCTGGGACTAAGCGGCGGCGTGCTAGGTTAAGTGAGTTTGGACGCTTTGGGGTTAGAGAGCCCCCAAAGCTATCGGCGTGTTGGTAGCTGTCTAGCGCCAGCAATATTACCTTGAAGACTTTGTTTGCCATCTTGGCTAACACCCTGTGGGCTGCCAAGATGGCTGCACTCTAAGGTTCAAGGCAATATTGCTGGCGCTTTTATGGGCCTGTAGCGGCGCCCCCCCATTTTTCGTCATTTTTGATCTTTACATTTTGGGTGTTTAGTTGAAGCTGTCTAGTCGTGACTGAAGTATGTTCTCCGGCTTCCGGCACGACTATTTAAGGGACTAGTAGCTCTGCACACGATGGTTCGGCGCGAGCCTGTCGGACAAGGCTTATTGCTTTTGCAATTTTCTTGTGATTGTTTTTTTTCGCCCCAATAAGAGCTGTATTGCCATCTGCGTCCTTGGCGTTAACATCAATATCTTCATGAGCCAAAAGAGCTTGCACAGATTCTTCACGCCCTTTGTGCGCAGCCCGAATAAGCGCTGTACTGCCCCAATCGTTCTTGGCGTTAACATCAATATCTTTACGCGCTAAAAGAGCTTGCACAGATTCTTCATGCCCTTTGTGCGCAGCCCGAATAAGCGCTGTATTGCCCCAACCGTCCTTGGCGTTAACATCGATATCTTTACGCGCTAAAAGAGCTTGTACAGATTCTTCATGCCCTTTGCGCGCCGCCCAAATAAGCGCTGTATTGCCCCAACCGTCCTTGGCGTTAACATCGATATCTTTACGTTCTAAAAGAGCTTGCACAACCTCTTCATGCCCTTTGTGCGCAGCCCAAATAAGCGCTGTATCGCTACCTTTGTCTTTGGCGTTAACATCAATGCCACTATTTAATAAAGTTTTTATAAAGTGCAATCTGCCTCTGCGCGCAGCCCAAAAAAGAGCCGTTTTGCCATGGTCGTCTTTTTGGTTAATATCAACGCCGGCATGGCCCAACAAAGTTTCAATATCTGCATAGTTAGGCATTTGCACCGCCTGCATAAGAGCCGTGCGGCCTTGGGCATCTTGAGCATTGATATCTATTTTGTGGTTCAGCAAAGTTTTTACAAGAGCGTAATCTTTGTGTTTAATGGCCCAAAAAAGAGGCAGCATAGCGCCCGTCAAAACCTCTGCATCCAGCATATTTTTAACAGAATCCGGCAAGTTTATTGGATCACTAGCTGCTTTGGGCTTGCCCCAATAATCATCGCGCGGGGCTTTGCCAGCCCAAGCATACGAGCACAAAACCAAAGCCAAAAACGCACACAAAAGCTTTTTCATTTACGCTTTTCCTTGTAGGGTTCCTTACAGGGCGGCGCCTTTTCGTTTTTAGTCACTTCGCATTGCATTTTGTTTGCTGTTTAGCATTTTCTTTGTGGTTAGGCAACTTGGCAGGGCCCCTTTCTGCATGTATGTATGTTCCGCGGCTGATTCTGGTGTGCCTTGCTTAATTTGCAGAAGCCTGGTGGCGCAAAAAATGAAGTGTTATCAGGCCGTTAGTTTGACTTGAAGAGCGCGCCAGCCTGAAGGGGCAGGGCATACGGCCAGTTATGGGGGTGGTGCGTTAAGTATTGTGTGGGGGCGATAGTGGTGGTTATGCTGGGTGCGGGTTTTTTTAAACTAAAGGAGACGTCCGGGTGGTGAAGAGATTTTTTGATAGGTTTTTTGTTGCTGTGGGTGTGTTGTGCTTGTGTGTTGGTGCTACAGGGTGCTTTGGATCGAAGGAACCGAAGGAAGAAACCACTCCTGCTCAATCGGCTCCTGGTGAAGGCAGTGATGGTGAACAGCCAGCGGCAGACAGTACGGATAAAAAAGAAATCTTCGTCAGCGTGGGCACAGGCAGTACTACAGGTGTGTACTATCCCGTAGGGCAAGCTATAGCAAAAATACTCAACACCAAATACGACGAGCATAAAATGCGCCTGAGCGCGCAGTCTACGGCGGGCTCGGTTTTTAATGTAAACGCTCTTATAAGGGGCAATATAGAGCTGGGCCTGGTGCAGTCCGATCGGCAGTGGCAGGTAAAAAACGCTGAGGCCGAGTGGCAAGGCAAATCGGATGCAGCAAAGGATCTGCGTGCGGTGTTTAGTATTTATTCTGAAACCGTTAGCCTAGTGGTGCCTGCAGCAGATGGCATTAAAGCGCTGGAGGGTTTGAAAGGTAAAACAGTCAACATCGGCCCTCAGGGTTCGGGCATTAGGGGCAATGCGCTAGATATTTTAAAAGCTGCTGGCTTAGACTGGCAAAAAGACATCGTAGCTGAAAGCCTCAGCCCCAACGAGGCGCCGCGGATGTTTCAAGATAACCGTGTGGATGCGTTCTTTTTTACCGGTGGCCAGCCTAGTGGTGTGCTAACAGAGGCCTCAAGCGGCAAGCGCAAGATCAGCTTTTTGCCTCTTAATAAAAAACTCACTCAAGCCCTGGTGAAGCAGTACCCGTATTATTCTGAGGATGTCATAAGCTACAAACACTACCCACAGGCTGTTAAAAATGTGGAGGGCGACAATGTGACGACTCTCGCTGTACGGGCTACTCTTATGACGTCGGCCAAGGTGCCAGAGGATGTGATTTACTCTGTTACAAAAGAAATTATCGAAAACTTGGAGCAGTTTCAAAAACTGCACCCCGCACTAGAGGCCTTTAACAAAGACAAGCTCTTTAATGGGTTGTCTCTGCCTTTGCACAAGGGAGCACTCAGGTTTTATAAAGAAATCGGCCTTGCGTCTAAACTGCCGGAGCATTTAAAAACCTAGCTGGTCGACGCTGAAGTATTGTCTAACCGTTTGTAATTGTTGTTAATTTTGTTGATATTTGGGGTGTTGTTTTTGCAGGGTTTATGGAGGGTGGTGTGCGCATAACGCCCGAGTCTAAAGACACAAAATCCGACACAGGTGCCACGCAGGCAGCTAAGGATCTGCTCGAAGCCTCAGAGCATGGCGGTCGAGAGGGCCGCTACGTGCGGCGGGTTATTGCGGTGGTGGCAGCTTTGTGGTCCTTGTTTCAGTTGGCGTTGCCGCAGTTTTTGTTATTAAATTCTGCGATTTCTCGCAGTGTGCACTTGGGGTTTGCTATTTTGCTGGTGTACTTGAGCTTTCCGCTCATGAAAAAATCTGTCTTTCTAGGAGAGGGTGGCAAATCTGCCTCTAAAGGTATAGGGCTTTGGTGGCAAAAGTGTGTTGCAAAGTTATCCAGCCAGCGCTTGGGGGTTTTGGATGTGCTTTTGGCTCTCATGGCTTCGGGCTGTGCTTTGTATTTGGCCTGGGATTACGAGGGCATTGGGCAGCGTTCGGGGCTTCCTATTATGCGCGATGTGCTAGTGAGCTGTGTGCTGGTGGTGTTGCTTTTAGAGGCTGCGCGTAGGTGCTTGGGGCCTACACTGCCTTTAATTGCCGGGGTTTTTATTGGGTATAGCTTTGTGAGCGAGAGCATGCCGCATGTGATTGCGTTTAAAAACGCGAGCCTTGATACCATGATATCCAAGCTCGTTATGAGCACTGAGGGCATTTATGGTGTGCCGCTGGATGTTTCTACGAGCACGGTGTTTTTGTTTGTGCTATTTGGGGCGCTGTTAGATAAATCTGGCGGGGGGAAGTATTTTATCGACATGGCCTTTAGCCTTTTGGGCAAGTACCAAGGGGGGCCGGCTAAGGCAGCTGTGCTGGCGAGTGGATTAACAGGTATGGTGTCGGGCTCGAGCATTGCTAATACCGTAACGACGGGTACGTTTACGATTCCGCTTATGAAAAAATCGGGCTTCCCCGCGCATAAGGCGGCGGCCATTGAGGTGGCATCGAGCACCAACGGGCAGCTGATGCCTCCTATTATGGGGGCGGCGGCTTTTATTATCGCAGAGTACTGCAATATGAATTATTTAATGGTGGTAAAAACAGCCATTGTGCCGGCCTTGGTGTCTTATGTGGCGCTGATTTATATTGCGCATTTGGAGTCTAAAAAAATGAACCTGAGGCGCATACCGGCTGCAGAGCTGCCGCGTTTTTGGCCCACCTTTTGGTCGGGGGTGCACTTTTTGTTGCCCTTGGCTTTTTTGTTTGTGCAGATGGTGGTGTTTAGAAGGTCGGCGGCTTTTTCGGTGTATTACGCCTTTTTGTGCTTGGCGGCTTTGGTGGTGTTAAAATCCGTGCGCGAAAGTTTGCAAAAAAACAATGCCTGGCATGAGGGTGTGGCGCGTGCCGGGGTACAGCTTTGGCACAGCTTGGTGGCGGGCGCGCAAAACATGATGAGCATCGGTGTGGCGGTAGCAGCAGCTGGGATCATAGTGGGGGTTGTGACCTTGGGGCTGGGAGGAGCCGTGGTGGATCTGATAGATGTTATGTCTGGGGGGAACCTGGTGCTTATGCTGCTTATTACGGCGGCGGTAAGTTTGGTGTTGGGTATGGGTTTGCCTACGACGGCTAATTATATTGTGATGGCTTCGCTTACGGCACCGGCGATTGTGGCGCTTTCAGGAGACATGGGTCTGGTGGTGCCTTTGGTAGCGGCGCATTTGTTTTGTTTTTATTTTGGTATTTTGGCAGACGATACGCCGCCAGTGGGTTTGGCCGCTTATGCTGCGGGGGCTATTGCGCGCGAGGATCCCATTAAGGTGGGGGTGCAGGGTTTTACTTATGATATGCGCACGGCCATTTTGCCGTTTATGTTTATTTTTAATACGGACCTTTTGCTAATTGGCGTAAATTCTGTGCCACAGGCTGTGTGGATATTTTTGTGCGCGCTAGTGGCGATGTTTAGCTTTGCTTCGGTGTTGCAGGGCTTTTTATCGCGCCGTCTTATGATGTGGGAGAGGGTGCTTTTGGGGCTCGTGGTGCTGGTGCTTTTTAGACCACAACTTGCTGTGGAGCACTTGGGCGGCGAGGTGCTTTTGTGGCAAGTGCTTGGCCTGGCCATCTACGCCGCCATCTACGCCTACAATTTAAAAGCAAACCCTAACACCTTGCGGTGTTAGGGTTTGCTTTCGTCTCACCATGCCTGCCTGGCAGGCCCGAAGGGCCGGATACCAGGGGCACTTGTCTACCTGATGGCCGTCCCTTTTCAGGGACTATCAGGCAGACTGCGTTTATCCCAGAGCATGTGGCTAGCACTCTAATTATGCTAATGGTATTCTGAACCGAGAGGGTGCGGGTGAAGGTTTCTAAGTATCAAAGGTTGCAAGGGTGGGGGGTATGGCTGTTTGCTTTGGCTTTGGCCTTTTTGTCGGCAGATATTGTAAGCTCGTACCTGCGCTTGGGCTTTGTGCCCCGGGAGCAAAGGGCTCCCATTAGTAGCGCGCACCTCCAGCCTCAGGTGCCGCCTGTTTCGACCAGTATTATTGTGGCGCGCAATATTTTTGGTCACATGCCGCCCAAGTTGTTTCAAGAAGGCGAAGCCACAGACGATGCCCCCAACAATGAGCCCGAGCCCTCAACTTTAAGCTTTTTGGAGCTCCTTGGCACCATAGTGCATTACAATCCGCGCATGTCTCTTGCTACTATTAGAATGGGCAATGTGAATAAAACACAGGCCTTTAAAGTAGACGGCATGGTACAAAACCTGGCGCGGGTGGTAAGTATTGAGCGCCGCCGGGTGGTTTATAGAAACCTGCAAAACCAACGGCTAGAATTTTTAATTATACCAGAGTCTTTTAAAGACATTGGCATGCTTACTGGCGCCAACACGGCACCCGTTAATATGGCGCCTCAATCAAAGCCACAGGAAGAAATCCAAAAAACGGGCGAAAACAGTTTTGCGCTTAAAAGAGACGTACTGCAAAAATACACCAGCAACTTGTCCGATGTGCTGCGGCAAGCCCGAGTGTTTCCGGTTACAGGGCCCGATGGCGGGATACTGGGTTTTCGATTTGCCTCCATACGACCAGACAGTATTTACGAAAAGCTGGGCTTTAGGGTAGGCGACGTACTGCAGTCTGTAAATGGTCAAAAAATCCAAAGCCCTGAGCAAGCTATGGAGCTCTACCGTGCCCTTAGAACTTCTGACAAAGTGGCCATAGGTATAGAAAGGGACGGCGGCACCCAAGAGATTAATTACAGCATTACGAACTAGGTTTTATACTTTGCCTAGGCATAAGGGGGGCTTAATAAGTTCCTCATGGAGGGGAGGGGTGTTGCTTATACGGGTGAATCATAAAAAGCGCAGCCTAGTCCTTAACAAGGGAGCCTCTTGTATAATACTAGGCTCTGCTCTTATAGTACTCGGCGCTGCTGTAGCGACAGCTCAAAATACCCCCACGCAATTGCCGCTTAAATCTGCTAAGGGGAATATTAATTTTGCAGGTGCGCACCCGGAGCAAATTACTAACGAAAACTTCCCCAACAAAATCAAAAGTTTCGATTATCCCAATGCGGATATTTTAGAAGTTGTTAAAGCCATTAGTAAGCTTACGGGGAAGAACTTTATACTAGGGAGCGGCGTAGGGGGTAAAATTACCATTTTAGCTCCCTCTGAAATCACTGTTGCTGAGGCGTATAGGGCTTTTTTATCTGCCCTTGCTATGAACGGCCTTACCATTGTTCCGAGTGGCAAGTTTTTAAAAATCCGCAAAATACAAGAAGCCAAAGACGACAGTATCGAAACCTATTCGGGTGCGTATTTTCCGGACACCGATCAAGTCATAACGCGCATTATGCAGCTAAAGCATATTAGTGCAGAAGAAGTCGGCAAAGAGCTCGGCAAACTTTTAGGTGCAGGATCAGGGGGCGAGATGACGCCTTACACTCCTACGAACTCGCTTATTATTACCGGCTTGGGTTCTAGCGTAGAGCGCATAAGTCGTATTTTAGAAGAGATGGACGTGCCTGGATTTGAAGAAAAAATCGTCGTCCTGCCCATTAGACATGCTGATGCCAGTGATATTGCGATTTTAGTGACCCAACTTACAGGTGCAGATGAAGGGCGCTTGTATGGAGGCGTGCCCCGTTATAGGAGCAGTAGGAGCCGCCGTCAGGAATCCTCCGGTGGCGGGGCGGTGAGTATTTCAAAAGTTTTGCCTGATCTGCGTACCAATGCAATTGTGGTTGTGGCCAACAAAGCGGGTGTGGATCGTGTGAAAGAGCTCGTCAAAACCCTAGACTACAAGCTGAGCCCCGAGGACGCAGGGGGAGTGTATGTGTATTACCTGCGGCACTCTAAGGCTAAGGGTGTGGCGGATGTTTTAAATGGCCTGGCTAAAGAGTCGAGCAAAACAGCTAAAAGTACGACTTCGGCCAGGTCGGTGTTTCGTGGTGGGAGTGGAAGCTCATCCACAGGCGCAAGCCGTGCAGCAGCCGGTGTGTTTGACGGCAGCGTTAATGTGGTGGCCGACGAACCCAATAACTCGCTTATTATCACAGCCTCTAAGCAAGACTACGAAGTGGTGCAGGATTTAATTAAAAAAATGGACCTCCCGCGGGACCAGGTTTTTGTTAAAACCATCATTATGGAGATGTCTGCAGAGCGCGGTTTAGATTGGGGTATTAATTATTACAACTTTATGGATAACACCAAAGGCATTGGGAGGCAGGGTTTTTCTGGAGGCAGCTTGCAAGATGCCATGAACCCCGCTGCTGACAGGGGAGCCGTAATTGGTTTTGGAGCTGGCAAAACCGTAAGCGTGAGCATTGGTGGGGCATCGTTTGAAGTGCCAAGCCTAACAGGTTTGGTAAAGCTTTTAAAAACCAATGTCGGAGGGAATGTTTTATCGACCCCTCAAATTACAGCGCTTAACAATGAAAAAGCCGTAATCGAAGTGGGAGAAAACACTCCCGTAGCCAAAAAGCAAACCTTTAGCGCAACTGGCGCGCAATTGGGGCAGTCGAGCTTTGAATTTAAAGACATTTTAATGAAGCTCGAGCTGACGCCTTTTATTAGTCCCGATACAGACACCGTACGTATGGATATCAAGCAAAAAGTAGACTCTCCCATTGCTGTAGAAATAGGCGGCGAGAGCGCTGTTAAAGTTGTAAAACGCGACATAGAAACGAAAATCGTAGTAGATAGCGGCGACACAGCCGTCTTAGGGGGCTTAATGACTGACAACGAAAGCACCGAGGTTTCTAAGGTGCCACTGTTGGGGGACATACCCATTTTGGGATGGTTGTTTAAGTCTACCAAAACCAGCAAAGAGAAAAAAAACCTCATCGTTTTTATTACGCCGCGTATTATCCGCAACAGCACTGATGCGGCGATGCTTTTAAAAGACAAGCTCGACAGCAGGGCGGTGTTTATACGCAAGCATATGCGGGGCCGTGACCCCCATGGAGAGGCTATGGACAATCTGCCTCGTCGTAAAGAAGGCGCGGGCACTTTGGGTGAAGGTACAGAGGGTGACTTTTTTCCTGAGGAAGATACAACAACCAAAATAGAGCAAGAGGTTGAAGAGCTAGAACGCTTAGAACAAGAGGAGCCTTTGCCAGAAGAGCCAGAGGAGTTGCTAGATACACAAGACACACCCTATGACGATACAGAATCCTTTGACACTTTGGGCATTTAAAAAAATCTAAAAATGGCTTTTGAAAACCTGATAGTAAAAAGCACTTCTATGAGTGAAAAACAGCTCTCAATGGCGCTTGCGTTATTGGGCGATGAGGGCGTGCCTATAGCGGATCATATGAAAAAGCACAGCTTCTCTACTCCTGAGCAGGCAGTGGGCGTGCTGTGTGGGCATTTGGGGGTGCGGTTTTTAGCAAGCATTCCGTATGGGGATATTTCTGCTGATCTGGTGCGGGATATTCCTATAGCCTATGCAAAGGCACATAATATTTTGCCCTTTAAAGACAGCACCAAGGCAGTGGAGGTGCTGGTTGCTAACCCGTTAAATTACAGCATTTTAGAGGATATGCGGGCAATTTTTCAAAAACCCGTTAAGCCTATTGTTAGTACGGTGCATAAGGTGCAAGAGGCCATTAATAGGGTTTATGAAAAAAGCACCACAGGTCTAGAGGGTTTGGATGAAATCGAAAGCGAAGAGTACGATCTAGACGACCCTGTAATTGATCTTTTAGAAGCCGGTGATGACGATGCGCCGGTTATTAAGTTAGTTAACACTTTGCTGTTTCGGGCGGTTAAGGAAAAAGCCTCTGACATACACATAGAGCCTTACGAAAAATCTATGGTCGTGCGTTTTAGGGTGGATGGTATTTTGTTTGATATTTTCAAGCCTCCTAAAAGACTACAAAATGCAATTACTTCGCGCATTAAGGTGATGGGGAATTTGAATATTGCAGAAAAACGCCTCCCCCAAGATGGACGCATACCTTTAAAGCTAGCTGGCAAGGATATTGACGTGCGTTTAAGCACGGTGCCAACGGCTTTTGGTGAGCGCATAGTGTTAAGATTGCAAGATCGATCTAATGTGGTGTTGGACTTAGAGCAATTGGGTTTTGATACGCATAGTTTAACAGAAATGAAAGAGCTACTAAAGCGCACATACGGGATCATTTTGGTAACAGGTCCTACGGGTAGTGGTAAGTCGACCTCTTTGTATGCGGCACTGAGTTACATTAACAGTGCAGATAAAAACATTGTCACAGTAGAAGATCCCGTAGAGCAGCGTATACATGGCATAGGCCAGATACAGGTGAACTCCAAAATTGGCCTCAGCTTTGCGGCAGGATTAAGAAGCATTTTGCGGCAGGACCCTAACGTAATTATGGTGGGTGAAATTAGAGACTTAGAAACAGCAGAGATTTCTATTAATGCTTCTCTTACGGGGCATTTGGTTATTTCCACTATACACACAAACGACTCTGCTGGAGTGTTTCCGCGCTTGATCGATATGGGTTGTGAGCCGTTTTTAATTGCAACGAGTCTTTTGGGGGTTGTGGGGCAAAGGTTAGTGAGGGTCATATGCCCTCATTGCAAAGAGCTTTATGAGCCTTCGCAGGCAGAGCTAGATAGCATTGAGTTAAAAAAAGAAGACATAAAAGGCGCGCAAATTTATAGGGCTAAAGGATGCCGTGAGTGTGGCGAAAAAGGCTATCTTGGCAGAACCGTGATACAAGAGCTTTTGCTAGTGAATGAAGAGATACGTACGCTGGTGATGCAAAAAGTGGACTCAGGGGCAATAAAAAAGCGCGCCATTGAGCTGGGCATGCGAACCTTTAGGGACCATGGAATTAGTAAAGTACTCCATGGTATCACGACCATTGAAGAAGTCTTGGCGAACACCCAATTAGATGCATAACCCTAAATGTTTATGCACCTAATTGGGTATTCGCTACGCGGACTGTTATTTGGCCCTACTGGGCACCGGCGCTTGTGGTGCCTGTCAGTTGGGCTGCCACCAAACGGCAAAGGGGGAGGTCACTGGGGGTTATGCGCTTTTGGTATTTGGTTTTAGGCATGCCTATTTTGGGCGCTTTGATTTTGGCTTCTTTATGGTGGAGCTGGATGCTATGGGTTGTTGGCATCTTAGGGCCGATGTACTGCTTTGGTTTGGCGGATTGTTTTCAAACTCGGCATACCATTAGGCGCAACTTTCCCTTCATAGGCCGAGCACGGTATTGGTTTGAGGCTATAAGGCCTGAGATTAATCAGTATTTTGTAGAGTCTAATAGCGATGGCATGCCCTTTAGTCGTGAGCAGCGCTCGGTGGTTTATCAAAGGGCTAAAAAAACTCTAGACTCCCTGCCTTTTGGAACTCAAAAAGACGTTTACTCTGTGGGCTACGAGTGGGTAAAGCACTCCATTTATGCTAAACACTTAGATCCTAAAGACTTTCGCGTGCGTATTGGAGGGCCAGAGTGTTCAAGGCCATACAATGCAAGCTTGCTGAATGTTTCTGGCCTTAGCTACGGGGCCCTAAGTGCCCCTGCTATTATGGCTTTAGGGGGTGGGGCTTTAGATGGCCGATTCGCCCTTAATACAGGCGAAGGGGGTGTAAGCCCATACCATTTAAAGTACGGGTGTGATTTGATTTGGCAATTGGGCACAGGGTATTTTGGCTGCCGCGACAAGGGTGGCAACTTTTGTGCGGCAGCTTTTGCTGACACAGCCCAGATGCCAGAAATTAAAATGATAGAAATCAAAATCTCCCAAGGCGCCAAACCTTCCCATGGAGGTTTGTTGCCTAAAGCAAAAATCACTCCTGAAATTGCGCGCATTAGGGGTGTGGGTATGGAGCAAGATGTATTGTCCCCTCCAACGCATTCGGCTTTTTCATCTCCTAAGGAGCTTGTGGAGTTTGTTGCGCGTATAAGGCGCTTGGCGCAAGGCAAACCCGTGGGTATTAAGCTTTGCATTGGTCAAGAGAGTGAGTTTGTTGCCTTGGTTAAAGCTATGCGCTCGTTGGGGAGTTTTCCGGATTATATTGCGGTAGATGGAGGCGAGGGAGGCACAGGAGCTGCGCCGCTGGAGTTTGCCAATAATATGGGTTGGCCTGGGGTGGAGGCTTTGGTTTTTGCAAAAAACTGCCTTGAGGGCTTTGGGGTTAAGCAACATGTAAAGCTTGTGGCCTCTGGCAAGGTGAGTACAGGTTTTGGTCTAGTAAAACGTTTATGCTTAGGGGCAGATGCTGTGTACGCGGCACGGAGCTTTATGTTGGCTCTGGGCTGTATACAGGCATTGCGCTGCCATGCCAATACGTGCCCGACGGGCATTGCGACCCAGAAGTCTGGACTGACGTCTGGCTTGGTGGTGGTGCATAAGCGGGATCGGGTAAAAAACTACCACCAAGAGACCATGGAAAGCACAGCGCATATTATTGGTGCTATGGGCTTGGAGAATGTTTCGCAATTGAGGCCTTGGCATGTCATGCGGCGTGTGAGCATTAATAAAGTGCAGCACTATGGGGAGCTTTACGATTTTGTTAACCCTGGAGCATGGGCGTAAGCCGTGACAGTACGTCACCCAAATTGACTTATAAAGGGGGGTGCAGATCTACTAAATACTAGGGGTGTGCCATGTGGAAAGGGCGATGGTGTGTTTTGAGTTAGGGGGATTGGGTGTTATTTTTTTCTAGAAAGAAGCCTCTTTTGGGTTTAGATATTGGCACCCATAGTATTAAGCTGGCCGATATTGACATGGTTAAGGGTGCAGCTAAGCTTAGGGCTTTTTTTTCTTTACCCTCTCCTGTTGAGGCGATGGAGGGTAGCGACATTGTAGACTCAGAGTCTGTCGGCAGGGTTTTAAGTGATCTTTTAAGCCGCAGCAAGGCGTCTAAAAGCTCTGCTGCTGTGGCCCTTTGGGGGCCTGAGGTTTTTGTAAAGCTTTTAAGTATTCCTAAAATGGAAAAAAAATTCGTCGGTGAGCAACTTCGGTGGGAGGTGGAGCAGTATTTGCCTTACGATATTGAGGACGTGCACATAGATTACGATCTAGTAAGCCATGCGCAAAATTCAGACGAAATGGGTGTCTTGCTGGTGGCAGCGGTGCGCAAAGGTATTATGAAAAATATTGAAGCCGTGGAGCATGCGAAATGCAAATGCCCTGTGGTAGATGTTACAGGTTTTGCCTTGGCCAATTGCTTTGAGCACAACTACCCCGAGATGAAAGACAAAGTCAGTGTACTCGTTAATATTGGCGCGCAACTTACTACTGTAGTGCTAATGGTAAAGGGCGAGGTGGTTTTTGTAAAAGACCTTAATTTAGGAGACTTTAACTATGCGGTGCAGTTAGAAGAAAAAATGGGCCTCAGCCCTGAAGAGGCAGATAGCATGAAGCTAGAATTTGCTCAAGGGGGCACGGTGCCTGAGGAGGTAGAAGAACACCTGCGTAGCGTGCATAAGTCGATCGCGTCTGAGGTTTTAGATGCGGTGTCGGCCTTTGTGGTAAGTGGCATGGATGTGCAAGTGGAGCAGTGCTGGTTAACGGGAGGTGGGTCTAAGTTTCCAGGGCTACTGGATGCTTTTGGCAGCGTTGTAAAAACTCACACTATGAACCCATTTGAAAAAATAGACTGCAGCGAGCTTGAGACCAATATGGGATCGGTTGAAGAGATGCGCGACTTTGCTGCTGTTTCTGTGGGCTTGGCTTTGCGAAAAGAGGGCGATGCTGCGTGATACGTATTAATTTAGTCGAAAACCGTGTTGCTGTTAATCCTGCTGCAGTTGAGGTGGGGGATGACGTAGAAGTACAGAGTTTTGATACCCAGCACTTACAAAGACTGCTTTCGTTTGGGTCTAGAATTAATAAAGCCATTTTGGTGGTGATTATTTTTGTGCCTATAACGGTCTTTTATGGCTTTGAGCAATGGAACCTAGAAAGATTAAGCACCAAGCTACAAGGGGTGCAGGCAGATGTACAAAATGTACAAGGCCAACTGGATAGCCGTAAAGAGGATTACGACGAGCTCAAAAAGCTTGAAGCCAACATTGCCTTTGTCGAAGGCCACCTGCAAGTGCTGAAGGGCTTGTCGGATGTTAGGCTTAGGGAGATCAAGTTTATTGATAGTATTCAGAACATCATGCCTAAAGATGTATGGCTGAGCTCTTGGCAGTACTCAGATGGGAACTTCGATATGAACGGGCAGGGCATGTCTTATGATGTGGTAGACGAATTTGTGTCTAGAATGAGACAGGATAAATTTTACAAAACAGTTTTGCTAAAAAGCTCACAAGAGCAGCAGGGCGGGGGATCAAGTGGCAACTTGAGCTCGTTTGTTTTAAAAGGAGCTCTAGCAGGTGGTAGTGCTTATGGTGGGGGTTAGAAAAAATACACAAAGCTGCTTGAGAGTTTGTAACTTATGATATTGTCTTAGGTGATTATTGGTTTATTTTGGGGAAAGGTGAGGTATTTAAAATGAGAACTTTATTCGTACTGTTGACTGCTTTTGGAGTTACAGGTCTTTTAGCTGCGTGTTCTTCGACCACTGCACATAGAGTGGGCCCTAGTGTTTCGGACAGGGTGAAAACCATGGAAGAAATGGCCAGTGTGAGCACAGGTGGCTTGGAGCACAATGCTAGTATTTCTGAAAGCGAGCTTGCGCGTGAAGCGGACCGCATTGATGAGGCGCATTTTTCTAATCGTG
Source organism: Bdellovibrionales bacterium (assembly GCA_965116155.1). Taxonomy (GTDB): domain Bacteria; phylum Bdellovibrionota; class Bdellovibrionia; order Bdellovibrionales; family UBA1609. The sequence continues at coordinate 487,284 of OZ220488.1, read as the reverse complement.
GCACTATTATGCGTCAGGCCTATGGTGGTGTATCAGAGGGGCAGCCTGCCTTAGATGATATGGACGCCGTAGCACGTGGTGACGATGAAATAAGCGAGTCTCAAGAGTAGGTCGGCAAGAAGAAAAATCTGCTGATTAGCTTGGGGTTTATGGGGGGCTTGAGCAAACGTGGAAGATCTAAAATCATTTATTGCTAATATCACTTTGCCGCAGAGCCTTGTGGTGTCTTTGTTGATTGTAGGGGGGTATTGGTACTTTGTTTTTAATGATGGATCGGACATCCAGTCTCAAATTGGTGCAGCCGAGTCTAAGTTGTCAGAGGTTGAGCGAGAGCTAGCCAGCTTTAAAGCCAAGGTTAAAGACTTAGAGCAATACCGAGAGGTGAATAAGTTTTTAAAAGAAAAATTTGAGGTCTTTAAAAATGCTGCTCCTACTGTAGATCCAACGGATGATGCCTCAATACATGCTCTAGAGCAATTTATTGTAGAAGAGGTCAAGGCCATCAGCGCAGACTTATCTAGTATTAACGTGCGTGAGTGGCGGCCGCTAAAGATTAAAGAACAGGTCCAAGGGGGCGGGTACGAGTTTGCTGATATTGATCTTAATATCCAATGCCCTTTTGATAGGATTATTTTGTTTTTGTCTAATATGACCAAGAGTGGAAGATTTTTTGTGATCCGCTCGTTTGGTTTTTCGCCCCAAGGGGCTTCGGGTTTATCAGGTAATAAGCGTATGGAAGTTGGCTTTAACGTAACCTTTACGGCGTATAGGTTTGTCGCTACCCAAGCGACGCCTAACACCAGCGAGGGTTAGTTATACGGATGGGGGGCTAGGTTAGTGTGGCAGCGATGGGTTAGGCTTTTGTACTGCAGCTTTGCGGCTTTGATACTGAGTGCAGCGTTTTTTATGTCTTTTAAGTGGGCGATTGCGCTCGCACAAAATAGCGCTATGGCTCAAGAGGGCGAGGCATTGGCTCGCGACCAGAAAGAACCTAATTCCCAATCAACTGAGCAGTCAACTGAGCAGTCAACTGAGCAGTCAAGCGCCGAGAAGCAGGATGCGCCAGAAGCAGAGGCAGAGGGAAAGCTTGCAGACGGTGACGGCGCGCAAAAACCTCTTATGCCGGGTGAGGAAGCAGATGGTGATTTGGATGGTGAGTCTAGTGGCGCGCGCCCCCCAGCTGCAGCTGAAGAATCTGGCAATGAGGCTCCTGGCGAAGGAGAAGGAGAAGAAGAAGGAGGCAGTGAGGCAGGTTCTGCACAAGCAGCTAAAGTTACGGAGAAGAAAAAAAAGCCCGTCACGGGCAGCCTGGTGGATGCTAAAAAGGCCAAGTACGGGGCTTTTAGTTCGGAGCCTTTTATTTATACCGATGCCAACAAGCGTAATCCTTTTAGGCCGCCGGACATTTTTTTGCAGCGTGAGCAAAGTGGTGGCAGCAGGGGGTTGGCGTCTGATCAAGACGTACATACCGTTTTGTTGCCTTTGCAAAGGTTTTCTCTCTCTCAGATTAAGCTAATTGGTATCATGTGGGATGTGGAGACGCCGCAGGCTATGGTAGAGGATCCTGAGGGCACGATCCACACTATAGGCATTAACACGCGTATTGGGAATCAAAAAGGGGTTGTGGCTTCTATACGTGAGAGTGAAGTGTTGGTTTTAGAAAAAGAGGAAGTAGACGGGGAACTGATTTCTCGTTTGCGGCGTTTAGCTTTAGGGCGTAGAAAATAGTGGGGGCTGTTTTTGAGAAAAGATAGGCATTTTTTATTACCGCTGCTTATGCTGTTTTTTTGTGTTTCTTGTGCGTCGCCCGATCGCTCTGACCGGGCAGGTGTGAGTTCTCAAGATATTGATGAAGTTATAGGCGACCTGGAGGCTTCGGCGGGTACGGGAGCTAGCACAGGGGCTGATGGTAGCAGTGCTGCAGATTCCGGTAGCGATGATTTGGCTGCTGATCTGGGCGCTGAGTTAGATGTGGAGCCCGATACGGTGGCAGGAGGAGATGATTTTGACTTAGATGCGGGCTTAGAAGGGGAGCTAAGTGTTACCGAGGACAGCGCTGCGCCAGGTGCTTCGGAAGAGGATGACTTTGATATAGACGACACTCTCGCGACAGATACGGTGCAAGAGGAGCCGGATTCTGCTCCGTCTTTAATGGGGGAGTCGCGTGTTGTAGACATGGGTTATATGGCTGCAGAATCTGGGGGGTCTTTTGTTGTTAAGCTCGAGGGAGGGTTTGATTTTGATACAAGAGAAAAACCCGCCAGCAAACAGTTTATTGTAGAGCTCAGGGGTGCGGTGTTAGCCCCACAATTTAAGCGGGACTATATTATTAAAGAGTTTGGCGCTCCGTTTAAGATGGTGTCGCCTTATAATAACAGCCGTGGTCAGAAGGGGTTTTATCTGGTTGTACAAATGGATGAGTACCACAGGCCTGAGGTGCGTAAAGAGGGCTCGCGCTTAATTATTTCACCCTCTACACTAAGTCAAAGTGAGTTGGCAGATGTTGCAAAAGCGGGTGCGGCGCCTGAGAATGGTGAGGCAGGCAGTGCTCAGCCCACTTTGCGCAATGACATAGCTCCTGTGACAACGGACTCTGTGGGTGTGATGGAAACGGTGCCGGGCAGTCAGAACCAGGATTTTGGCTCGGACTACGATGAGTCGCAGCGCATGGAGCGGCCTTTAGATGCACAGGCATTAGATGAATTTTTGCGTGGCCCTAAAAAGTATTACGGCAAAAGGATCAACCTAGAAGTTCGAGATGCTTTGTTGATGGATGTGATTAATTTTATATCCCGTACAAGCAATATCAACATGATGGTTGCAGATGGAGTGAAGCAAATTCGCATAACAGCGCGTTTGCGGAATTTGCCTTGGGATGAGATTTTCACTTTAATTCTAAGATCTAAAAAACTTGGTTATTTGCGCCAGGGTTCGGTGTTGCGTATTGATACTTTGCAAAACTTGGCAGTGGAGCAAAGGGAGATGGACGCCATTTTGCGTGCGCGTTTGCAGACCTGTCCACCCAAGACAGTGATTATTCCAGTTAACTATACAGAGCTTGGGCAGGCAGTGACCCAGATTACTCCTTTGCTTGAGCCGAAGACTCCTGGCGGTTTAAAGGGTACGGTTATATCCGATGCACAGCGCAACCGCTTAATAGTTACTGCATGTGAGGAGCAAGTTAAGGCCGCGCAGGAGTTTATTGCTAAAACAGACACGGTGCCTGAGCAGGTGATGATTGAGAGCAAAATTGTGGAAGCAAATGAGAGCTTCTCGCGCAGTTTGGGAGTGTCTTTTGGTACTTCACCGGGCCTTACCAACACTCTATCTGAGACGGGCGGGCACAATGGGGGTCCTTTGCTGTTGACACATGATTTTGATGTTAGGCCTTCTAGTGGCAATGTGGGTGGTGTGGGTACGGCGCATTTTAATATAGGGGCGTTTAACTTTTTGGGCACTTTGGATGCCGCATTGGCTATTGGTGAGGTAGACGAGCATGCGGAAGTGATTTCGGCCCCTAGGGTTGTGACTTTGAACAATCAGGCGGCTACGATTTCGCAGTCTACACAGAGTGTGGCTTTTTCGGCCGTTAGGGACAATAGTGGTCAGGTGTCGACTCAGGTATCGACTACACCGGTAAGTTTGAGTTTAAATGTGACGCCTACTATTACTCCTAATGGGGATGTGCGTTTGCAGGTGAGTGTGAGCCGTCAGTCGGCAGGTGGTCGTATTGAGAGCGGTGGCGCGAGTGCGCAGCCTACTAGTGGCCGCCAGGTGAGTACGAACATTTTGGTGCGAAGTGGTGAGACGGCTGTTATTGCGGGTGTGTACCATCAAGAAAAACGTCAAGGTGGCCAAGGCTTGCCCATACTGAAAAACATTCCTATTTTGGGTTGGTTGTTTAAGTCTCGCACTTGGGATGTTACTAAGAATGAGCTTTTAATCTTTCTAACGCCTCGTTTGCTCAGCAAAAATAGCAATGCCATGTTCACAAACTAATTAAAAGCGTAGCTTTTAATTAGTTTGTGTTGCTCAATGCAAGGGGCTTTGACGTAAGTGTGGTCGCTGCGGGCCTTTGGCCCTTCTTTCTAGCCCGCCTGAGCATTTGAGTCTGTCGTTTGTCCTCCTGGGTTTTTCATCCTTGCAGGATGTTCCCAAGAGGACTGCACTCATTGCTCAAATGCTCAGACTAGGCTTTTATGCTTACGCACTTCGCTACAGGGCCATAGTAGCTTCATAGGTCGCTACATGTTCTGTGGGGCGCTTATCTCCCTGATGGTCGTCCCTTGCAGGGACTATCAGGGAGACTGCGCTTTATCCAGCACGTGAGGGCGCCCTGGCATGGACCGCTTGCCTTGTGCACCTGAAGGTGCGCAATCGGCGGCGCTCTCTGGCCATGGCACCCTCACTAACACTTTTATGCTTACGCACTTAGCCCAGAACATGTGGCTAGCACTCTGATGCTTACGCAGCTAGCGCTCTAATTGGCTAAACATTGGTACTTAAGAGTATACTCGCCTGCATCTAATGGGGTGTCGCATGTATCGAGGTCTTGTGGATCACTGCAGCTAAAGCACTGCACTTTAAGGTGACGATCGATTTTGCACATAGGCTGAGGACTAAGGGGCGTGCCTTGTGAATCTAAAACCTCCATCAAGCGGTGCTCAGGGTTTTCAGGATCGTAGTCCTGTGGGTTTTGGTAGTTCACCGGCGCACACTGTAAACGCGCGCGTATAATATGCTTGCGTGTTAAATCTGCAATACCAGTCAGCACGGTGCCATAAGCTGCAGTGTCTAAAACATCCTGTACGCTGCCTTGGGTGAGGTCCGCTATATCCTTGTACAGGTACATCCCTTTAAATCGGGGATGAGAGTTAATTACATGCTTCATTTGCACAAAAGAATGCCACAAAAAAGCCGTATCCGGAAACACTGTGTGGAAGCGGGTTTTTATATCGTCAGCGGACAAGCCTTCTCTATGCACAAATCTGTCACCTTCGTCTGTAATCAGAACTACCACCAGGTGTTGTAAGTTATCAAAAAAATTAAGCCCATTAGAAGAGCGAGCTTCTGCATTGCTACTATCATAAGCATTTACCAAATTTAAAAAACTACCCAATCCGCTTTCTTCACTATGCCCTTTAGTCCCTACACAGATAATCGTAGCCGACAAATCCACCGCCGCCTGTGCAAGGTCTGCATTTTGGGAGTCTATAACAAAAGCCGTTGCACCAGATGATTCTACTGTGCGGTGCGAAGCGCAGTCGCTTCCTGATACAATAGGCCTAAAAGGGTGCTCGGCGTTTTTTTCTAAATGATAATCCGTAACACTTACAGCGACTTTATAATCCAAATCTGAAAATCGGTCCAAAAACTGGGGCGTGTGTTTAGAAAGAGCTCGGTGTTCTTTTTTCATAGAGCTAGAGTTGTCTACAACAAATAAAATCCCAACCTTGTCATTTTGAACGCTGCTGTGCAAGCTGCCAGTATGCGCTATGCGACCACACATAGGGCCGCGGCACCAATTATGTGTTGCAACAGAGCTTTCGTTGTCTTCTTTGTCCAAGGCTTTTACTTCAAACTGATAGTTGCCTTGCAGTATGTTGATTATAAATGGACTTTTACAGCGCCCAAACTTTTCATCTTCTATGGCGTCCACCTGTGCTGCGCGGCATAGAGTTTTTGCCACGCCCGAGTCCCCGTCTTTTGCCACAAAATAAACCTTAGCCGTATCTTGCTCGGTAATAGAGCTAACGCTTTTTTGAGTGTTAATTGTTATATTAGGTGGGGTGGTGTCTATTTTGCCAGGGCGTTTTACAAACTCTATATCTTCGCAAGAGCTATACACGATAGGCAAAAAAAAGCACGCACCTATCAAAAAAACCAAAAACACCTTGTTAGTATTAAAGACTGCCAAGGGACTTTGCGGCTGTTTGGGTGTTTTTTGAGATTTTCCCATAGGACCCGCCTGCGCGCATACCAAGCACACACCCCCTAGCAGGACTATCGGCTAATACGCATTAGGTCTTTAATAGTTTTACACACTGGCTGAGTTTGGATTTTATTTTTTTTAATGGCTTTTCAGATACGCCGAGCTTTAACACGCCCACTGTGCCTGCTAAGGCTGCGGCAGACAGCATCAGCATGCGTCCCAGATACTCCCAAGCAGCTGCGTCTCCATGTTCTGCTCGTATGGTTTGTAAATCTCCCAAAATGACCTCATAAACCCAAGCAAAGGCGAGTACCGTAGAGCCTACTACGCCCAGGCCTGTGGTAAGGAGCCACTTGTTTAACAAAGTGTTCGGCTTGGTGGGGTAGGGTGGGGTGTTTAAGGCGTACTTATAAAGCCATGCCGCTTGCTCTTCGGTGTAGTTGGAGGCTGTCTCAGGTTTCCATACGGCAAACAGCGCCTCACTACTAGGAGTTTTAGGCTTAATTTCCGCTCCATCGGCATTATCTTTTTTTGTAATTTTTGCGTCCCGGTATTGGCTTAAAAGGCTGGCCACTCCCTTTTGCATCTGGCTCGTATGGCCTAACTTAATGCCGGTGCGTATATCAAACAAACTGCGTTCTAGCTGCGCAGCATGCTCTGCGCCGTTTTTTCTTAACAAACTGTTCCAGTACAAGGTATAAGGCCACACCTGTGTGTAACCAATAAAGCTGTGCTTAATCATAATCATTTGTATGGCGCTTACTATTCCAAAACCAAAACTGGCTTTGATGCTCTCAAAACCACTTGCTACCTGCGAGCTTAGCATTACGCCTGCTATGGTGCCGATAGACATCCACATCGAGCCACTTGAAACCTGCCCCTGCAAGCCCCCACCGATTAGCTTTTTAATCACAGACAAATGCTGCCTAAAGGCGCGCTTTATACCGCCCTGTTTAAGGTCTTGCCCCATAACTTTAAGCCCTTGCAAAAAGCCTTGGGTGTGCTCGTGCAGCAAAAGATCTTTCGGTTTAAATGAGACACCCGTTTGCTTAAACAGCTGCCGGCTGAGCTCTTGGGCTTGGCGCCTTTGTTGGGCTTTGTCTTTGCTTGATGCGCCTTCTTTGGCAAAGTAGCTGCCCTCTAAAGGTTTATGCTGCTCTTCGTGCAGCTCTTCGTCCAGGTGTTCCGCCTCGGCCGAAAGATATAAGTTGGCCGACAGCACCACCTGCTCTCCTCCCATAGTGGGCACTTTGGGCACTGTTGCCATCTGTGCCGGAGTGTAGCCACTAAAGGCATCGGGTACAAAGGGTGCCGCTACCAAGCGGCCCGCATCGCTCACCGCTGGCGTGAGCTGTATAAATGGGGCAATAATGCAAAACGAGGTTATATAATCCTTAATGGCAGCTGTACGGGCTACGTCTGTTACATGCTGCGAGGGGTTGATCTGCTCGAGTCTTAAACTCAGCAGCCTCCCCTCGCGGCCAAACAGCAAAAAACTCATCGCATGGCTATTGGCCGAGCGGCTTACAAGCTGCAGGATACGTTTTTTTATTTTAGGCGGTGTGTTTTTACCTGTGCCAACTGCGCTACTTGCAGCCACTTGTTGCAAGGAGTGTTGGTATTTTGCAAAATCCTCCCCTTGGGCTATTTTTTGCAAATCTTCCCCGCTAAGCTTTGTGTTTTGAAAATCGGCATAGGCTTTTTGCAAAAACCTGGCCGCTGCTATGCTTTTTTCAAAACCCACCAAGTCTGCGCTATATTCTGCAGGCATGCTGCCATGTAGGCTGTTAACATGGGCCAATAGTAAGGGTGCCAAGGGTATTTGGTGCTGCATGCCTACGCGCGCTAAGGCCATTAAGTAGGCGGCGCGTTTTTTTTGCGATGCTTCAACAAGCTGGTTGAGCTTTTCTCCCTGTGCGTGGATTGCAGTGTTTTTAGCCCAGGGTGCGTGCAAAATACTATGCCATGTTACTTGGCCATTTTGTTCGGTGCGGCTTAGGCTAAGCCCGTGGTCTAAGCTACCGTAAAGTAGTTTTTGTCTTAAAATGGTCTCCCACAGCATAGCCTGCACGGGATAATTGATAAAAGCCATAAGCTTTAAAGTGGTAAGGTAGAACTTTCTAAACGGGGTCCAAGATCGCGTGTGGTTAGAGCGTACAAATAGGCCATTCATTGCTACCGCAGCATGCAGCAGTATTCCCACACCTAAGGTGCCCAGCCCCAGGTACCAATAGCTAACATCTTCTTGCGCTATAGGCAGGTGGTGCAGTACGCCGCCCTCTGAGGTCAATTGGTGCCATACACCGCGCACGCCTTGACCCATTTTTTGTAGCTGACCCAAGGTGTAGTTAGCCAAGTGAGCCGCGGTATCAGGATGCTGCGCGGAGGCTCCTAATAGTGCAGCTACAGCGGCGCCGCCCAGGCCGAGCACCATTTTGGTAGAACGCGCCATAGCACGCCACCTGTGTGGTTCAATGTGGCTTACTTTATTAGACAAAAACCCCACAGCTTTTTGGTAGGATTTTTTTTGTAGATTTTGCAGCGTGTTTTGCTCTAGACCCTGCACCTTCTCCCAAGCTTTTGCTTGCTCTTGTATGCTAAAACTGCTGCGCTCCATACGGGCCACGCGCGTAAGAGTCGACCCCTTGCCACCGGATTGAGGCACGGCGCTTTTAAGCGCTGTATCTCCCATGCGCATCATCTGCCCTAGCGCACGCACAATCTCAGGCTGGTGGAGTTGTGTTTGCGGCAGCTTCATAATGCTGCTTGCATACTCTTGGTACAGGTTGTTTACGGCGCGTGCATCCACTTGGTCGGGGTCATAAAAAAGCGCCCACCAATAAATCAGTGCTAGTCGTTTTGCGACTTCTAGGCTTTCGTGCTCGTGGCTAAGCAGATAGCTAAAATCTTTTCCGCGGGGGTGCTTAATGCGCAAAGCTACGTCGCCACTTTTTAGCCATTGGTTGTTTGCAAAAGAGTCTTGCAGTATGGACTTTTCTAAAAGCGGCGCGTAAGCAGGCTCGCTTTGGGCCATGCGCAAAAACTCCTTAGTCACCAAGTGTTGCACCTGTATGCCTGTAATTTGCGCTCCTTCTATAGGAGGCGCTGGCAAAACATGCAGCACCGGCAAAGGCGCTGTAAATAAGGAGTCTCTAAAAACACGCAGTGGCACGGCGTGCAAGCCTTGCATTGTGGCAAACCTTAAAAGGTTGTCAATATTTTTGGCGCGAGGCGCCGCGGTAAACCATGGCAAACCACGCACCACATGCCTATCGGTGCGCTTGCCGCGCTTTAGCGAAATATGCAGCTCGGCGTCTTGGCTTTGGGTGCTAGAAGCCTGCACATAGCTGATGTCGAGTTTGCTTAAATCATTAGGTGCCAGTGCGTTGGGGTTGCGCACTTCGGCTTGGCTTACAGAAAATGCTTCTACGTCCTGGGTGTTAGTGCCGGATTTTATGACAACATGCTCTTGCTGGGTGAGGTAAAGCATGTCCTGGGCTTGGGTATGAGTTAAAAACTCTTGCTCGCTTTGCGCATTGGGCAAAAAATCCTGTGCGGCCTTTGCTGCATAATAGGGAGAGCTCTGCTCCGCCTGCACCCAAGGGCCAGCTAAAAGTAGCGACAAACTTAGTACTATACGTAAAACACAGGCGCCCACAATGGGTGGCACTGTACAGGTTTTTAGCCGAGGCTGTCACTAGGAGAGGTGTATTTTTATGATTTCTTGGTTGTTGGGCGTTTTAGTGCGTTGCGGGGTGTGCGCTTGGCTGGCCGCGCGGATTTGCGGGCTTGGCTTTTTTTAAGGTCTTGAGCCAGTGTGTGCAGGTACTTAGCAAAGTGGTCGCCTTTTCGGAGCTGAAATTTAGGCTTTGCCCCTTTGTGTAAAGAGTTCACAAAACGCTTCAGCGCGTATAGAGGCCCCGCAATGCGCGTGCTAAGCCTTCTGCCAAATAAAAACAAGGCTACAAAAAATACAAGGCTCGTCATGATATGAGAAGTTAAAAAAGCCTCTAGCAATAGGTCTGACTGCTCGGGACTTAGTAGGGCGTTTTTTAAAAAGCTGTACCCTAGCATGCCGCTTAAAAGGCAAAACGCTGTTGCAATGCTGAGCAAAACGGCTGTGTGGTGGTTTTGAAATTGGGACAAAACTTTTTTACTGCCGCGTTTGTCTCGCTCAGGCCAAAAGTATTCGGCGTGCTTTATAATTTGCACCACCAAAATGGGCCAAGCCACCCACTGCACAAGGTCGGCAGCATTAAATGCCGCTGTGCGGAAAAAACCTAAATCCACTACCAGTATGTCAACAACGCTGCCAAACAGCACTCGGCAACTAATATTGCCCAATATACCTGCCATAAAAAGCGACAAGCCTACGCGCAGCCAAAAGAAGCGCTGCACCATAAGGTACTGAGTGGCGCAGTAAAGGCTAAACAAAAACGCCCCCAGTGTGCAAAGGCTTACGTTGCGTATAATAGGTGGCAGAGTGGAAAAACTCCCTAGCATCATGCCGGGGTTAAGGTGCTGCACCACATAAAACGGCCCCAACTGGATATGGGTGCCGGGTGGCAGTTGCAGGCCTTGGTACACGAGGCTTTTGCTGATAAAGTCAAATAACCAAGTGCCGAGCAAAACGCCAACCACCCAAGCCCAGTCTCTGGGTCGCATGGCAGCAGCATCGGCAGCGGGGGGTTGTGGAATGTTAGCGCTCATAAGTTGTGCCCTTTTATTATTTACCCATACTTACGGGCGTGCCAAAAGTTCTAAGCACCTAAAGGGGCCATTGGCCTGGGTTTTTATGCTTATGCTTTTGGGTGCTGGGCCAGTCTGGGCGGCGCCGGAGTGGAGCGCATTTTTAGATAAAAACTTAAAAAAGCATGGCCTGCTTAAGCAGCACCTGGGGCTTTACTTGGGGCCTGTGGGTGATGGGGGTGGTGTTTGTCCTGGGCCTGGGCCTAAGGCTTGGGGGCTGAATGAGGGGCGGGCGTTTATTCCGGCCTCTGTGACCAAGCTGTTTGTTTCGGGGGCGGCTTTGGAGCTTTTGGGTGCCGAGGAGCGCTTTGTGACCCAGGTGCGCGCAGGCCCTGTGGCCCCCAGTGGCGCTAGGGATCTTTACTTGGTGGGAGGTGGGGATCCTAGCTTTGTATCAGAGTCTATGTGGCTTTTGGTGCAGGAACTTTTGCGCTGGGGCCCTTTAGAGGTGGAAGATATTGTGGTGGATGACAGCCTGTTCCGCTGGAGCCGCGATCGATCTGGGCGTGGGCTAGCCTCTTTGCAAAGGGCTTATAATGCGCCTGTTGGTGCTATGAACTTTAACTGGAGCGTGGTCAATGTGCGCCTGGGGCCGGGTGAGCAAGTGGGCGATAAAGCGCGCATCCGTTTAGATCCTATGGATGGGCTGCTCACTGTGCGCAACAAGGCGCTAACGGTGCGCCGTGCTGCGCGGGCACAAACAAAAATACAGGTGATCCCAGGCACACAAAAAAACGGGCGCTGTATAGGCGCAGGTGAGCTGCATGTGTCGGGGCAGGTGGCGCTGGGTTCAAAGGAGCGCCTTTGGTACCGCAGTATTGTGGGTGACCCAGCCTGCTGGAGTGCTTGGAATTTTAAGGCCTTTTTAGAGGAGCGAGGGGTTGCGGTGCGTAGTGGGCTGCGCGTGGGTGAGGCGCCACAAGGGGCTAGGCTTTTAGCATCGCATAAAAGCCTTGCTTTAAAGGATATACTAAAGGGCTTTATGAGATTTTCAAATAACGCCATGGCTGAGATGCTGGTATCGCACCTGGGGCTAAAGGTACAAAAGCAGCCTGGGGCAGGCTTGAGGGTGCTTACGGATTATATAAAATCTAAGGGCTTAAAGGATTTTCAGGTGCATAGTGCTTCGGGTTTATCGAGAAAAAACCGCTTTCGCCCCGCGGATGTGGGGGAGTTTTTAAGCAAGATGGGCCAGCACTTGCGCTTGGGTGTGGAGTTTCGGTCGGCTTTGGCCGTGGGCGGTGGGGAGGGCTCGCTGAGCGGGCGCATGCCGGATGTAAGCTCGTTGGTTCGGGCAAAAACGGGTATGCTTTCGGGTGTGGCATCACTAGCGGGCTATGTGCGTACGCCTTGCAGCGGCGCTGAGCGGGTGTTTGCTTTTTTCTACAACGGCCCCAAAACCAACAGTGCGCGTGCCTTTATGGACAACTTAATTAAAGAACTCACGCGTTAACTTGTGTTTGCCCATCGCACGGGGCTTTGACGGGAGTGTGGCCGCCTTGGGTCTACCGAACACCCAAGGCTACAGGCTCATAGAAGCCTTATAGGCCGCCCCATGCTCTGTGGGGCGCTTGTCTACCTGATGATCGTCCCCTGTGGGGACTATCAGGCAGACGGCGCTTGGACCAGAGCATGCGGCTAGCGCTCTAACTTGCTTTTTTGTAGCTTGTCCTGTTCCAAGATCGGATGTCTGAGATTTCTATGCCGTATTGTTGCACTTTTCTGTAAAGGGTGGCACGCCCGAGTTTTAAAATTTTAGCTGTTTTGCTGACATTGCCTCCGCTTTCAACCAAAGCCGAGTAAATGGCCTGAGCCTGGACCTCGTTCATAGAACACATGGGAGGGGATTTTTTAAAAAAGCCCTGCCCGTCCTTTGTTGCTGCGGCTTCGGGTGCTTGAGGGGTGGGCTTTTGCCCCATAAGGCCCTGCCAGGGTACTGCTGGAGACTGTGGCCCTTTAGTGTGTGTGTTTTGCGTTAGGGTATTGGTGGATACCGCTTGGTGCTCAGAGCGTGGCAATAGGCGTAGGTGCGATGTGGCGTTTATACCTTGGGGCAGGTTGCTTGCTTTAGACTTTTTGGCATAAGCCGGCTGGTAGTTAGCGGCCTGGTACTGCCCTAAGAGGTTTTCGTTTGTTAGGCGTGCCATAAAATTGGGTATCTGAGAGTACTGGATCCATTGGCTTTCAGAAAAAGTCCCTGATTTTATGGGCTGTCCGCTTTGCTGCATAATGTCCTGCAGGCGGCTGAGGGTTTCTTTATTTTCGCTAACAAGCACCATAAAGTATTTCATAAGCTTCCTTTTTGGCGGGTTGATGGGACAAATTGCCAATTTGTTTGGCACCAAGAGACCTTTCGGCATGAAATGAGCCAATTTTAAGCCCTCTTGAGTTTTATGTGGCTTATGGTATAGAAAAGTGGACGGGTTTTTCTGGCGGGTGTTGCTATGGATGATGTGAGTACTAAAAATCGGCGGTCTGGGGTTATTGCGGTGCATGGGCTGTGCAAAAGCTACGGCTCGCACCAGGCGGTGCGGGACCTGAACTTTAATGTGCCCGAGGGCAGCGTGGTGGGCTTTTTGGGGCCTAATGGTGCGGGTAAAAGCACTACCATGAAGATTATTACGGGCTTTATGGCGCCCACTAAGGGCTCGGTTCAAGTGGGCGGGTATGATGTTTTTGAAAAGCCCGTTGAGGTCAAAAAGCAAATCGGCTACCTGCCCGAGGTGCCGCCTTTGTACACCGATATGCTGGTGCGGGAGTATTTGGTTTTTGCTGCACGCTTAAAGGGTGTGCCGCGCGCCAAAGTGCGGGCTAATGTGGATACTGCGGTAGAAAAGACCGGCCTGCAATCCGTGCAAAACCGGCTGATTCAGAACTTATCAAAAGGCTTTAAGCAAAGGGTGGGCCTGGCACAGGCCTTGGTGTCGGACCCGCGGATTTTGATTCTAGACGAACCTACGGCGGGTTTAGATCCTAAGCAAATGGTGGAGGTGCGCAAATTGGTGCGCGAGCTCAAGGGGCAGCACACGGTTATGCTTTCGACCCATATTTTGTCTGAGGTGCAGGCTACATGCGATGAGGCCATTATTATTAACAAGGGCCGCATTGTGGCCCAGGGGCCTATCAACAGTTTGGTCGACAAGCCCATTTGTCGTGTGAGGCTAGAGGAGCGCGAGCAGGATCTGAGCGCTAAAATGGCTTCTATTCAAGGTGTGAACCGCGTGGACGCCAAAAGTGATGGCGAATACTGGCTGCAGCTGGTGAGCAAAAGCGTGTCTACGGACCAGGTTCTGCGGGGTGTGCTCGACCTGCAAATGGGTATTAAACTTTGGGATCCTGATCAGTTGGAGAGCGCGTTTATTAGTTTGGTAGAGGATGACGAGGGCATGTTAGCAGGCTCTCAGGAGGCAGAGTTATGAGGGCGGTTTGGGTGATCGGCTTGCGAGAGCTAAAAAGCCTTATAAAGAGCCCTAAGTTGTACCTGATAGGTGTGGGCTGTACGGGCTTGTGGAGTATGCGCTTTTTGCGTGAGCTGTCGCAGTTTGCTTTAGAGAGTGGCCGAGCTCCCGGCCCTTACGGAGGAGCTGAGGCGGGCAATATTCACCATGCGCTTTTTATCAACCACCTGGGGCTGGTGCATTTGCTTTGTTTATTTATTGTGCCGGCTTTTACTATGGGTTTAATTAGCGACGACAAGCGCAGCCGTGCGTACGACCTGCTTTTGACTGCGCCTTTGTGCGCGCGCCACATAGCGCTGGGCAAGTTTTTGGGAGGCTATGTGGGGGTGCTGTTTTTGTTGATGCTAGCTTTTTTGTACCCTGCTGGCACGGCCTTGGTGGCCGACTTTAATTGGATGCCTTTGTTGATAATGTTTTTGGGTATGGCGTTTATTTTAGGTGCCTATGTGAGTTTGGGGCTTTTTGTGTCGTCTCTGACTCAGTCGCCTATGCTGAGCTTTATTATTACGACGGTTTTGATTTTATCTTTGTGGGTCTTAGACAGCAGCATGGTGGCTTTGGGCGAATCTCCAATAAGGCATGTATTGGAGCATGTATCTTTGCAGGATCATTTTGAGCCCTTTATCTATGGCGGGTTAAAACTCAGCGCGGTGCTGTTTTTTGTAAGCTTTATTGCGACGTTTTTGTTTTTAACAGACAGGGTCATTGAGAGTTCGCGCTGGAGAGCGTGAGGGGAAGCAAGTTATATGAGTGGTAAGTCGAAATTTTTGTGGGGCTTTGGGGCCTTGTGTCTTTTGGCTTTGGTGGTGATCAAGTACATCCTGGGCGCTTGGATGCCTTTTATGTGGGGTCTTGTGGGTGGTGCGGCTGTAGGTATGCTGGGGGCTTTGGCTTTTGATTTCAAATTGTATGTGGAGTTTTTATTTTTAAAAACCACAAAAAGCGGTCTTAATATGGGTGTGCTTATTGTGTTGTGGGTTGTTGTGGTGGGGTGTTTGAATTTTTTAGGCGTACTAAAGGACGGCACGAAAGACTTTAGCGAAAACCGGGTGTTTAGTTTATCGGACCAAAGCACCAAGCTTGTGCAGTCTTTGCAAGAGGACCTGCAGGTGTTGGTGTTTCATTCTGGTGTGGTGGACGGCGGAGCCTTTAGGCGCCAAATGGCGCAGCTGTTGGATCTTTACAAAGCCGAAGGCTCGTGGGTTAGGGTGCGCTTTGTGGATTCTTACAAAAACCCGGCTCTGGCAAAGGAGTACTTGGGCTCTCAGCGCGACCCTAAAGGGGTTTTTGTGGAGTATAAGAACAAAAGGCTGCGTGTGGAGCCTGATCATAAGGAGCCTCAACTGACGCAGGCTATGGTTAAGGCAACGCGTTTAGAGGCGCGCAAGTTGGTGGTGCTGCAAGGGCATGGCGAGAGGTCCTTGCAGGCCTCTCAACCTGGGGATGTTTCGGGTTTTCGTGCGGCCTTGGTAGAGGCCGCGTACGATGTGACCCAGGTGAACCTGATGCAGCAAGGGGCTGAGGCTTTAATGGCGGCGA
This sequence comes from Bdellovibrionales bacterium, assembly GCA_965116155.1. Classification (GTDB taxonomy): domain Bacteria; phylum Bdellovibrionota; class Bdellovibrionia; order Bdellovibrionales; family UBA1609. The sequence goes on along the minus strand of OZ220488.1, from coordinate 471,606 downwards.
GCGTGCTTTTGATCTTGGGCCCGCAGCAGCAGTTTCAGCCCATGGAGCTTAAGGCCTTGGAGGATTATATAGAGTCTGGCGGGCGGGTGATGATCACTTGGGACCCCGGTGCGCGCACTAATTTGGAGGGGTTTTTATCTAAGGTGGGTTTAAAGTATGGGGGGCGGTATTTGATTATGCCGCAGATGCAGGCTATGGGGCGGGTGACGTCCATATTGGGCACACATTTTGATAGCGCGCACCCGGTTACAAAAGATTTTAAAACAGGCAATGCGTTAAGTTTGTTCGACGAGGCTTCGCACTTAGAGGCCTTGCCGGATACTGATGGCATAAGCACCCATGCTTTGGTTAGTACGGCGCCGCGGATGGTTTTTGGCATCGAAAACCTCAAGGACCTAAACAACCAAGACGCTTGGAGCAACACAGACTCTAAAGTGTTGGTTTATATGTCTGAAGAAAACACAGCAAACAAACCATCGGATAAAAACGCAGCAGATGAAAATGCTGCTAATGAGGCCAAGGAAGACGCGGCGGAATCTAAGGCTTTTCGTGTGGCGTTGGTGGGGGACACGGATTTTTTGAGCAATCAGTTGCTGCACCAAGGGCACAATAGGGACTTGGCTTTGAACTTGGTTTCGTATCTGAGTGACGATACAGATTTGATTAGTATTAGGGCGCCGGAGCTATCACGCACACAGATTACTTTGACCCCTACAACGGGCAAGTTGATTGTGGTGGCGGGTGTGGCCTTGCCTGTGCTGTTGTTGTTGCTCAGTGGGTTGAGTTTTTGGAGGCGCAAAAACGCATGAACCTTGGGACAGCGGCATTTTTTGTGGGCACTTTATGTGTGGTGGGTTTTACGTACTGGTTTTATGACAACACAGACCGTGTAGAGAAGCAGGAGCTCCAGGCCGCGCAGCTTTTGGGGCATGTGGACGTGCAGGACCTGCATAGCTTTAAGCTGATGCGGGTCCTGGATCAGGACGGAGGCGGCAAGGGCCAGGCTAGTAATCAGGGCAGGGTGCTGGAGCTTCAAAAGAGCCAAGGCGTGTGGGGGCTTGTGTGGCCTTTTGAGGACCGGGCGGCTCAGATGGAGGTGGATTTATTTTTAGAGGATTTTTCTAACCTAAACTTGCGCACTATAGAGGCGCCGCATGCGGAGGCGGACATACTGGCTTTTGGCTTAAAAGGCCCTGGTATGTGGAGGCTGCTGCTGGGTTCTAAAAAGGAGGGCAGGGGCAAGGGTAGGGGGGGGAAGTTTTATGTATTTAAGGTGGGTAGTGAGAGGGCTTTTGATGGTTCGTTCCATGTGCAAAAGTGGTCTGCCAACACTCAGAGCGAGGCGCTTAGCCTAGCGTCGGGAGACCCTAAAGCGAGTGCGGTGTATTTGGCAGATGAGAGTTTAGTGAACTTTTTAGAAAAACAGCCCAATGATTTAAGGGAGAAGCACTTGTTTCGCAAGGAGGGCTTTGGGGATTTTAGACGGGTGGAGTTTTTTAACACCAAGCGGCCCGATTTAAATTACACCTTGAGTTTAGTGGACGGACAATGGAAGGTTTCGGGTTTTTTAGAGGAAGACGAACTTCGGTTGGATGAGTCTGAGGTGGAGTCTTTGATAGAGGGGCTAAGGTTTTTGCAAGCAACGAGCGTTGTTGAGAGCGAAAAAACTCCCAAACTGCTCACGGAATACAAGCTACGTCCAGCAGAGCGGGTGGTGCGGGCCTACCTGACAAAGCCAGCTGCAGAAGCTGATACAGATGCAGCCGCTGCTAAGGAAACGCCGCCGGACTTGTGGGAGTTGAGGCTGAGTGCATTAAAGGGAGATGTGGCTTATGCGGTGTCGAACCATACTAAGGCGGTGTATGGGATTAAGGAGGATTTTTTAAAAACACTGGACAAATCGGTTTCGGATTTATTGGACCGTGCGTATCCGTTTAAGTTTGATAAGGACGAGGTGGTTAAGCTGCGTTATATGCGTGCGGGTGAGGACGTGGTGGAGTTGGTGTTGCGAGAAAAATGGGTCACCAATAATGACAAGGTACGCGTGCCGCACGAAAGAGTGGAGCGTTTATTAGAGCAGATGGCTAGTTTGAGAGTGAAGGAGTTTTTATCTAAGGCGCAGCATGATTTTTCAAAGGTTGAGAACGTGGTGGAGCTTTTTGGGTCGGAGTATCAAAAGTTGTTCCGTCTGTCGTGGACTAAAGCATCTACGGGCTGGGTGGTGCAGACTTTGCCGGGGCGTCAGTACGAGGTAGAGGAGTCCTTGATAGATAGCATTGCTACGGCGGAGCTGTTGGTGCCTAAAAATTAGGTAGCTGTCTTTTGTGGCAGAGTCTGTTGAAGCAGTATGAAAAGCATTACAAAATTTTGTAGCTTTGTCTGTGGCTTATTTTGGTGGCGCTCATGGGGTACTGGTGCGGGTGGGTTGTTTGATTTTAGGGACAAGCAGCTACTTGAAAAAGCTTTAACGCATACGAGTTATTTTAGGCAAAACCCTCAAGCTTTGGGCGATAACGAGCGCTTGGAGTTTTTGGGCGATGCGGTTTTGTCTTTGGGTGTGGGGTGGATTTTAATGCGCCATTATCCGCACTATACCGAGGGTGAACTCAGTCGGCATAGGGCAGCGCTGGTGAATAAAAAAACCCTGGCCCGTGTGGCAAGGGATTGCGGCGTGGGCAAGCGGTTAAAATTTGGCAAGGGTTTAAAGGCTCGGGCTTTAAAGAGCGACCGGGTGTTGTGTGGAGCTTTCGAGGCGGTGGTGGGGGCTTGTTTTTTAGATAGAGGTTTTGTGGGGGTGCAGGCTGTGGTGGAGAGCATTTTTGTGCCTTTGCTTAAGACTTCGGTGCTGGAGGATTTTGAGGATTATAAGTCCCAGTTGCAGGAGCTGGCGCATAGGTTAAAGTTGCCAGATTTGGTTTATAAAAGCGAGGCGGAGCATGGGCATAAGGCAAAGTTTCGGGCGCAGGTTTATGCGGGGGACGAACAACTTTTGGGAGCCGCTGTGGGGGTGAGTAAAAAGCAGGCGCAAAATAAGGCCGCGCTTATCGCCTTAGGCAAGCTCCGCTCTAGTACGGAGGCTGACAATGCAGACTCATCCCAATAAGGGCGCGCCTGTGGCTCGAATGTGCTTGGTAGGGTGTACCAATGTGGGCAAGAGCACGCTTTTTAATGCTTTGGTACGGCGCAAACAGGCTTTGGTGCGAGATATGCCTGGCGTGACGCGGGATTTTATTTTCGGCTGCGCACATTGGTGGGGGTGTGACTTTGAGGTAGTGGATACGGGCGGGTTTAGTAGTGCGCAGGGCGCGCTCAGGGTGCGGGGCTTTGAGGCGTTGGCACTAGATTTTGTGGTGTTTGTTTTGGATGCGCGTAAGGGGGTGGGTGTTGAAGAGGAGGAGCTGATGCGCCTCGTGCGCGCGCGGGGCGTGCCTTATGTTTTGGTGGTTAACAAGGTGGACAAGCCTTTAAAGGCTGAGGCACAGGCGGCTATGCTGGCGCCTTTTTATGCTTTGGGTGTGGATAACATACTCGTGGGTGCATTTGCTTCGGATTACGGTGTGGCAGACGTAGTAGAGCGCGCATTGCCGCACTTGCAAAGTAAAGGTGGGCTTAAGCAAGGTAATCTGAGCGGGCTCGATTTGCCACACGCTTGTAGTAAAGGCGCCAACCAAAATCCCTTGTCAGGTAGTGCCGTTCATGCTGAGCTGCAAGCGCAGTGTAATCCAGCGGCTCGCATTAGGTTGTGTTTGGTGGGCAAGCCCAATGTGGGCAAGAGCTCTTTGTGCAATGCATTTTTGGGATTTGACCGCTGCTTGGTGGCGCCCCGCGCGGGCACAACAACCGACAGCACAAGCGCTGCGTTTTACCATCCACAAGCAGGGGAGTTTGAAATCATAGACACCGCAGGCTTAAGGCGTGCGGCGCAGTTTAAAAAAGCAGGCGATGTTTTGGGGCTGCTTGCGTCGTATAAAAGTTGGCATGCCATCAAACAGGCTGATGTGGTGCTGGTGGTTTGCGACGTGCGCCAAGGAGTGGGGGACTTTGAGGCGCGGATGGTGCAAAGGCTTATAGAGGAGCGCAAGCTATTTGTATTAGTGGCCAACAAGTGCGACGCATCGCAACACTCCCTTACAGAGCGGAGGAAGTCTTTTAGGGGTGTGCTCAGTTTTTTTCCGCATATGCCCTGTTATTTTGTAAGCGCTCTTAAGGGAACGGGTTTATTAAAGGTGCTGCGCGGCACGCGCGAGCTTCAGGCACGGGCTTGCCAGCGGGTGCCTACAGGGGTGCTGAACCGCTATTTTGCAAAGCTGACCCAGGGCACGCCTGCGGGTCTGTGGGGCACTAAGAGTTTAAAGTTTTATTATATTACTCAGTCGCGGCAGGTGCCGCCAAGTTTTATGGTGTTTGCAAATTACCCGCGTGGGGTGAGGGCTACTTACAGAAGATTTTTGACAAAATCTTTGCAGGAGCGTTGGGGCTGGAGGGATGTTCCGGTGAGGGTGGGCTTTTTTAGCCGTTAAGTCAGAGTGCTAGCGAAATTCTCTGGGATAAGCGGCGGCGCAAGAGCAGCACCCTGAAAGGGTGCTGCTGCGATGGCGCCAAGCGTCCCACAGAGAATTTCGCGGGCTATGGCGTAAGCATAAAAGTGCCAACAAAAATGCTCTCAGCCCTACGCAGTCTACCTGATAGCGCCCTTGGGCGCGGGCCATCAGGTAGACAAGTGGTCCTGCCTGAGGCATTTTTGTGCACTAGACAGCTAAAGGCTACTATGAGCCTGTAGCGATAGGCGATCTTTAGGCCTATCGCGACCAGACTGCCGTCAAAGTCCCGTGCGATACTGCGAGCTATCCTGTTCTCCCTTGAAATCCTGGGACTTTTCGCTTACCACCTGCTTAGCACCCTGCAAAGGGTGGCAGGTGGTTACGCTACCCGCCCAAAATTTCAAGGGGCCACTTTTATGCTTACGCAGTGGGGCCTAGTGTGTTATTGCGTTTGGTAGTTATGGGTGCTTTGTTTTTAGGAGTATTAGTTTTTGCCGCGCGGGCTTGGGCGCAGGATGCGCCGCCGACACCAAGTGCTTTAGAGCAGCTGGTGCCGTTTGTTTTTATTTTTGTGATTTTTTACTTTTTGCTTATACGTCCTCAGCGCCGTCGGCATAAGGAGCACCAGAGCTTTTTGCAAAAGTTAAAAGAAGGGGACGAGGTTTTAACGAGCGGGGGCATTTTTGGCAAGATCACAGGTTTAAGCAAGGGCTTTGTGGTTTTGGAGGTGTCGCAGGGCACGCGGATTAGGGTGCTAAGGAATCAGATCTCATCGGCCTTAGAGCGCGATACAGCAAAGGGTACATAGGGGCAAAAAAGGGTAAAGAGCCATGTTGATTGAGAGTTTAAAAATGCGCTGGCTAGTGGTGGTGGGTTTTGTAGCCTTAGCGGTAGTGGGGGTGGTGCCCAACTTTGCAGATAAAGCTCTGGACACGGAGCGCGATAGGAATTCTTTTATGCTCAAAAACCGCGTTACCAAGGGCTTGGATATTCAAGGAGGTTTGCAGCTGGTGATGGGTGTGGACACGCGCGCCATTATGGTTGAAAAAACCATGCGCCTTTTAACAGAGCTCAAGGACAGCTTTGATTTTGCTAAACTCAGCCATGGGGAGTTGAGGGTTGATCCTCAAAACGCGCTTCAGCTGCTGGTGGGCTTTGGTGCTGGCGATGATGAGCCCGCTTTGCGCGAGCATATAGAGTCACGGGATTACTTCGGTGTGCGTTTGCAGGTTTTAGAGCTTGTGGAGGGGTCTGCTGACGCGGGTGGCGGCAGGGCGTTTAAAGTGGGTTTTGTACCGAGCACTCTGGATGCTTATAGGGCGCAGGTGGTGGATCAGGCTATAGAGGTGGTGCGGGCGCGTATTGATGAGTTTGGGGTGGCGGAGCCGAGTATTGCGGCCCAGGGGAATGACAGGATTTTGGTGCAACTGCCTGGCATTAAGGATACCGCTGGGGCTAAGGAGCTGGTTAATAGGGCGGCGAGGCTGAATTTTCGTCCAGTGTCTAAAGAGGTAGAGCCGGAGCAGCTCGCGGAGTGGATGGAAGAGGCTGCTTCTAAGGGGGTGGAGTTTAAAGAGACTAAAGGGGGTGGTTATAGGGCTTATGTTGAGCAGCTCAACCAATATTTAAAGCCTAAATTGCCGCTCAATACGCGGGTGCTGTTTGAGAAAAACGACAAAGCTCAGGATATGCTAACGGGCCGCGTGCCGCACCTGATTGAAGTAAACAACCAGCTAGGTGGAGAGCATTTAGAGGATGCTATTGCGGCTCCGGATGAGTTTGGTCGATACGAGGTGAATTTTCGTTTTACTCCTGAGGGCAGGCGATTGTTTGCAGAGCTAACGGAGGCGATCGCGCCTGGTTTTATGGCCATTGTATTAGATGGTGTGGTCAAGTCGGCGCCTTCTGTGAGGGAAAAAATCGACTCCCAAAGGGCACGCATTACCCTGGGGGCGTCTAATTATGAGCAAACGCGCAAAGAGGCTCAGTTTATAGCGAGTGCTTTGCGGTCGGGTTCGTTGCCGGCGGATTTGAGTCAATTGGAGGAGCGCACAGTGGGGCCAACTCTGGGTGCGGAGGCCATTGCTGCGGGCGAACTGGCTGGGGTTGTGGGTATGGTTTTGGTGCTGGTGTTTATGCTGTTTTATTACGGTGCGGTGGGCTTGGTGGCTGATTTGGCTTTGGTGCTAAATGTGCTGTTTATTTTTGGCATTTTGTCTTCGTTGGGAGCTACGCTAACTTTGCCTGGGGTGGCGGGGATTATTTTAACGGTGGGTATGGCGGTGGATGCTAATGTTATTGTGTTTGAGCGCATCAAAGAGGAGCTGCGTAAGGGTGCGGGTGTGGGAGGTGCCGTGGCCGATGGCTTTGGGCAGGCGTTTTCTGCTATTTTAGATGCCAATATTACAACAGCTTTAGTGTGCTTGGTTTTGATGTATTATGGCACGGGGCCTATTAGGGGTTTTGCAGTGACGTTGCTTTGTGGAATTGCGACCTCTGTGTTTACGGCGGTGTTTGTGTCGCGCACTATTATTGAGAGCTTGGTACACAAGTTTAAATTTAAAAACCTAGTGCGTGTTTAAGTGTTGTATGGGGAGAGAGACAGGTGATGGCTAAGGATGGTGGCATAAAAAAGAGCCAAAGTGGGCCTGCCCGTCGGGGAGGCGGTTTAGGGTTTAATTTTATAGCGCTGTCGGGCGTGTGTGGGGTGGTGTCTGCGGTTTTGGTGCTAGGGTCGCTGTTGGGTATTGGGTTGCGGGGGTTTAACTATGGGATCGATTTTTCTGGAGGCACTCAGGTGCAGCTGTTGTTTGAGGATGCTGAAACCACCGCTGGTGATGTGAGGGAGTTTTTAGAACAAGCAGATTACAAAAAAGCTCAGGTGCAGTCTTTGGGTGCTGAGGGGAGGGAGTTTTTGATTCGAGTGGAGCATAGGGGTGCGGATGCCAAGGTGGATTTTGCAAAATTTTTTGCGCCTCTTAAGGGGGCTCAGGTGCGCAAGGTGGATTTTGTGGGCCCGCAGATAGGGGAGGACCTAAAGCGGCGTGGTTTGCTGGCGGCTTTTTATAGTTTGCTTTTGGTTTTGATTTATGTGGGCTTGAGGTTTGATTACAAGTACGCACCTGGTGCTGTGGTGTGTTTGTTCCATGACAGTATTATTACGCTCGGGATTTTTGCTTTGTTTGCGCGTGAGGTGAATGTGCAGACTATGGCGGCGATTTTAACGATTATAGGTTATTCGCTCAATGATACGATTGTGACTTTTGATCGTATTAGGGAGAACGTGTCGGCTTTTGGTGCGCGTGGGGTTGAGGCTGCAAAGGGTGGCTTTAGTGGTGTGGTGAACAGGGCTTTGAACGATGTGCTTACGCGCACGGTGCTGACATCTGTTACGACTCTGCTAGCGGTGTTTGCGATGTACTTTTTTGCCCAAGGTGTCATTAGGGATTTTGCTTTTACTTTGGGTATTGGCGTTGTTGTGGGCACGTATTCGTCTATCTTTGTTGCTTCTCCATTGGTCATCTGGCTCGACAACATAAAAGCCACCCCTAATGCCTTTAGGCATTAGGGGTGGCTTTTATGTTACGCGCTGCTGTTGGTCCCACTGGTATCCGGCGCCTTTGGCGCCTGCCAGTGGGACATGGGTGAGACGCAGGATGTGGTGCGTTCGCCTAAAGGCGTAAGCATAAAAGCGCCAGCAATGTTACCTTGTTGTGAAGACTGACACACCTTTATGCTCACGCGCTTATCCCAGAGAATTTCGCTAGCGCTCTAATTTTTGTTTGCTCAACGTACGGGACTTTGACGCAAGTCTGGACGCCTTGTGCCTAACGATCGCACAATCCCGCAGGGCCATAGATGCCTTATAGGTCGGAAAATGCCATGTGGGACGCTTATCTTCCTGATGGCCGCACCTTTAGGTGCTATCAGGAAGATGCGCTTAATCCCATGGCATTTTCCTAGCGCTCTAACTTTGTAATAACTTTGTGCAGAGTGATTTGCCACGCTGTAAAAGCACGTTCACAGCGCCAGGTTTTTCTATTGTGCCAGCATTAATAGCCCCATGCTCTCGCAAAATCCCTACAAGCGCTTCACGCCCGTCATGCGCAGCCCAAAAAAGCGCTGTATAGCCATATTCGCCCCTGGCGTTAACATCAGTATCTTTACGCGCTAAAAGAGCTTGCACAGACTCTTCATGCCCTTCATACGCAGCCCAAATAAGCGCTGTATTGCCATCACCGTCCTTGGCATTAACATCAATATCTTTATGAGCTAAAAGAGCCTGCACAGACTCTTCATGCCCTCTGCGCGCAGACCAAATAAGCGCTGTATTGCCATCACCGTCCTTGGCGTTAACATCAATATCTTTATGTTCTAAAAGAGCCTGCACAGACTCTTCATGCCTGTTACGCGCAGCCCAACTAAGCGCTGTATAGCCACATTCGCCCTTAGCATTAACATCAATATCTTCATGAGCCAAAAGAGCTTGTACAGATTCTTCATTCCCTCTGCTCGCAGCCAAAATAAGCGCTGTATCGCCAGCATCGTCCTTGGCGTTAACATCAATATCTTTATGAGCTAAAAGAGCCTGCACAGACTCTTCATGCCCGTTATACGCCGCCCAAATAAGAGCTGTATTGCCATATTCGCCCCTGGCGTTAACATCAATGCCACTATTTAATAAAGTTTTTATAAAGTGCAATCTGCCCCTTTGCGCAGCCCAAAAAAGAGCCGTTTTGCCATGGTCGTCTGTTTGGTTAATATCAACGCCGGCATGGCCCAACAAAGTCTCAATATCTGCATAGTTAGGCATTTGCACCGCCTGCATAAGAGCCGTGCGGCCTTGGGCATCTTGAGCATTGATATCTATTTTGTGGTTTAGCAAAGTTTTTACAAGAGCGTAATCTTTGTGTTTAATGGCCCAAAAAAGAGGCAGCATAGCGCCTGTCAGAACCTCTGCATCCAGCATATTTTTAACAGAATCCGGCAAGTTTATTGGATCACTAGCTGCTTTGGGCTTGCCCCAATAGTCACCGCGTATGCCTTTACCTGCCCAAGCATACGAGCACAAAAACAAAATCAAAAACGCACACAAAAGTTTTTTCATTTACGCTTTTCCTTGTAGGGTTCCTTATAGGGCGGCATCCCTCGTTTTTAGTCATTTCGCAGTATATTTTTTTGTTGCTTTTTAGCACTTTCTTTGTGGTTAAGCAACGCGCCTTGCTTGAGGGCTTGAGGAAATAAGGGCAGGTAAATTTCTAAGCCTATACCCTCCCCACAGCGGCGGGCCCCCTGACCTTCTATCCTCCAAAAAGTTCACTAAAAACTGTCCAATTTATAAGGGGTTGACCCGCCTTGCCACACCCCTATGGGGCTAGCAAGGGCCTGCGCTTTCTGGCCAAAGTGTTTGGGCTAGTCTTTAAACTCCCAAAATCTAACCAGGTCTTGGGCGGTAGGTTGGTGCGGGCAAAAATCCGCAAACAAAACCTCCGCCTCCCGAGTGTTGCCTTTAGACAAAATACACTCCTCAAACCGGCGGCCCATCTTGCGCGACAAAAATCCCCCCCGCTCAAACACCGGCCAAGCACCCGCGACCAGCATCTCAGACCAAAGATAACTATAATAACCCGCATCGTACATGCTAGAAAACAAATGGCTAAAACTTAAAGTCGTACTGTGCTTTTTGGCAGCAGGGTGCTGCGGCACCACACCAGGAAATTTTGCCAAAAACTCCTTCTCAAAACCTATAACATCCAAATCCTTCCAGCTCTTGGGCTGATAGGGCCCGTCATGCCATGCCATATCCAGCATAGACATACGAACCTGCCTTAGCTTTTGCATAGGGCTGGTGTCTAGGTTTTTGTTGGCGCGGATCTTTTTTATCCAAGCCTCAGGCAGGGGTTTTTTGCTTTTGTAATGCCGACCCAGCAACTGCGCCACCTCAGGCTCGTATATCCAGTTCTCTAAAACCTGCGAAGGCAGCTCCACCAAATCCAGCGCCACATTAGTGCCACTAAGCGATCGGTACCGCCCCTGCGCCAAAAGCCCATGCAAAGCATGCCCAAACTCATGAAACAACACATAAACGTCGTACCACTCTATAAGACGGTCCTTAAAGGCTAACTCTTCTTGAGGCGTGAAGTTAGTCGCCACCAAAACATGCGGGCGCTGCAGCCTGCGCTTCCACTGCCCTTGGGTTAAAAAATCATGCATCCAGGCGCCTTCTTTTTTCTCTTGCGGGCGCGAGAATAGATCCAAATACAACAGCCCCACAAAATCCCCTTTGCGCGACACCTCATACACTTGCATCTCTTTATCCCACACCGGATACGCAGCATGCGGCTTTAACTTAAACTCCAACCCATACAAGCGCTTTGCCACCTTAAACAAAGCCTTTAACGTGCTGCCCACATTAAGGTAGTTGCGTAACAGTTTTACATCAAAACCCTGCTGGCGCTCTTTGAGCTTGGTGTGGTAGTAGGTAATATCCCACGCCTGTAAAGAGCCCTTGTACCCTTGGGCTTTGGCAAAAGCCTGCAGCTCTTGCCACTCTTTTTCAGCGTAAGGCAATATGGCATCGTAAAGGGTCTGCAAAAACTCCCACACCCTTTGGGGAGTTTTTGCCATGCGCTCCTCCATTGCCCTTGGAGCATGCGACGCATAACCCAACAGCTTAGCCTTTTGGTTGCGTAGCTCCAAAATTCTAGCCACAATCTTGCTGTTATCAAACAAGCCCTGGGATGCCACCTTGCCTTTGGCGTCCCATAACTTGCGCCGCGCCTCCGAGCTATCTAGGTACTTCATAGCCTGCATGTAGTCAGAATAATCTATACCAATAATGTACTTATCTTTACTGCCAGCCACTTGGGCCTTTTTGCGGGCGGCGGCTTTTAAATCCTCAGGCAATCCTGCGATCTCGCCCTCACTCAAATACAAATTAAAATCCGCAATGCTCTGCCGGACATTTTCTTTAAACTGAATGCTCAAAACACCCAGCTCTTGCGAAATTTTACGAAAACGTTTTTGCTTATTTTCGCTAAGGCCTGCGCCGTTTTTGGCAAATTTATTGTAAGTCTCATTAAGAAGCCTTTTTTGCTCTACACTGAGACCACGGGGTGTATTGTTATAAGCGTGTTGCTCGTATACATGCTTAATACGGGCAAAAAGCTTTTTGTTAGATAGAATCTTGCTGCTAAATTCCACCATCTTAGGTACAAAGTGCTTTTCAAGCTTCGTCTGCGCGGGGCTCATTTTATGTATGCTTAGCACGTCCATGGCCCCGTAAACGCGGGTCATGTCGGCATCCACATGCTCTAAAGCCTCTACGGTGTTTTTAAAACTAGGCGCCTCACGGGACTCGGCTATGGCCTTAACATCAGCTGTTGCTTTTTTAATAGTAGCATCTAATGGGGCGTAAATATCCTCAGGACCGATTTTGTCAAAAGCCAACGCCCGGTGGGGGAGTTTTTTTAAAAATACAGAACCCTTAAGCAAAGCCGTACACTCCTTTTGAGGGCCACTGGTACCTACAGAGCCGCTCTCCGCGGCCACAAAGCTTGCGCCCAAACACAGCGCCAAAACAGAGCACCAAAACAGAGCACCACACCCATACAAAAAGTATGCACCCAATACACGCATATTAAAAACTCCTAACTGCTGAAAACCATCTAAAAAACACACATCTAGTAACGCAATGTTGCATATCTGTCACGCGCGCTAAGGGATTTTGACGCGCCCCTCATAGGGTGAGTAAAATACTGCCGGTGAGCGATTGCACAAAACTCGGCAAAGCCCTGGCCCTTAAAATGCACCGCCTCATGCTAAAGGCGCGCATTTTAGAAAAACGCCTCATTCAAATATACAAAGTGGGGGAGGGCTTTTTTTGGATCGGCGGCCCGGGCGAAGAGGCCTTTGGAGTCCCTTTAGGACTTTTGGTCAACAAAGGCCGTGGGCTGGGCCATGACTGGTTGCACTTGCACTACAGAGCCTCTTCAAGCCTTGTGGCAATGGGATTGCCTGTGATTGATGCGGTGCGCCTTATGATGTGCCGCGCCACAGATCCTCATACTGGGGGGCGAAACTTTGCAGGGCATTTTTGTGTGCCCAAATGGAATGTGGCGCCGATTACCTCTCCTATTGGTGTGCAGTACAGTGTGGCTATTGGCACAGCTTTGGCACAAATGCGCGCCCGTGCGCGTGGGGTGAGCATTATTACGGGAGGTGATGCGGGCACGGCGGAGGGGGATTTTGCGTCGAGCCTCATTTGGGCATCGCGCCCTAAAGAGGAGCTGCCGCTTTTAATTACGGTGCAAAATAACCAGTGGGGTATTTCGACCCATTACAGCACCCAGCATTCGGAGGTGCGCATTGCGGATCGCGCCAAGGCTTTTGGCATTAGGTGCGTAAGCTTTGATGCCAACTGCCCCGCGCGGGCGTATTTTGTTTTGAAAGAGGCCCTAGAGTACGTGCGCCAAAAGCGCAAGCCTATGCTAGTAGAGGCCGCAGTGTCGCGCCTGTATGGCCACTCTTCTGCAACGGGTGCGAATTGGGAGGGCGGGCCCCAGGTGGATTGTGTAAAAGAGTTTGAGGAGGAATTATTTAAAAAAAATTGGCTCAAAAAAACCGAAGTCCTGGTTTTAACAAAAGAGCTAGAGCAAGAGTGCATTAATGCGCAGCTTCAGGCGCGAAAGGAGCCCACACCTCAACCGAGCACCGTGTGGGACCACACCTATGCGGATGCTACTCAGGCAGATTGGAGAGAGTTTTAATGGCTAATATGGCACAGGCCATTCGGATGGCTTTGCATATGGGCGAGAAGCACTTAGAGGTGCGCGAGATTTTTGGGCAAGACGTAGGGCCGCCCTTGGGGGGAGTGTTTACGGTGACCCAAGGTTTGGCTACTGCGTGGAACACTCCTTTGGATGAGCGCGGCATTGTGGGTGCTGCTATGGGCGTGGCTATGGCGGGTCAACGCGTGGTAGCTGAGGTGCAATTTTGCGATTACATATTTAACACCATAGATTTGCTTAAAATGGTCGGCAACACCTCTTGGGCTTGTAGGGGGCAATACAATTTGCCGCTGGTGTTAATGACTCCTGTGGGGGCGGGGATACATGGCTCGATTTATCATAGTCATAGCTTTGATGCTTGGGCCACGCGTATGCCAGGTTGGGTGGTGGTGATGCCGTCGCGCCCGTTAGAGGCCTATGCGCTTATGTTAAGTGCCATTAAAAACCCTAACCCAGTTTTGTATCTTAAACCTAAAAGCTTGCTTAGAGTTAAGTCGCGGGTTTTGTTGCCAGGGGAGCCTGCTGAGGAAAAAGCGCTCAAAAAAGCCATCGATGCTCCCATAGGTGTAGGGCGTAAAAACTGGCGCCCTAAGTGGCCGGAGTCTTTAGAGCTAATGGATATAAAGCTGCCGTCCTTAAGGGTGGTGCGTCCTGGCAAGGACCTTTGCGTGGTGAGCTATGGCCGTTATGTGCTGATGTGCGAGGAGGCGATTTTAGAGCTAGAGCGCGAGCACCCTGGCACAAGAATTGAGCTGATAGATTTGTTTTGTTTGTATCCTTATGATTGGCAAAGTTTAAAACAGAGCATTAAAAAATGCGGCAAGGTTTTGTTTGTGAACGAAGACACCGAGGTTACAAACTTTGCAGAGCATTTGGCTTATAGGGCTACAAGGGAGTTGTTTTATACTCTGCATGCGCCGCCCAAAGTGCTTGCTGGCTTAAACACTCCTGGCATTGGTTTGCACCCGGATTTAGAAAAAGCCACAGTCCCTCAGGTGGCAGACATCAAACGCCACGCGTGGGAGCTTTTACAAGCACAGGTGTAACACACCTGTGCTTGTAAAAGCTCCCACGCGTGGCGTAAACGCACTGTTGTTGGTCCCACTGGGATCCGGGCCCTTTGGGCCCTGCCAGTGGGACATGGGGGTAAGACGAAAAATTGGGAGTACACTATTGCTCTAGCGTTCTAACATATTGCACTGTGTACTGGCCACGGGGGAGGGCGTCTTCGTCGGGGAACAAAATTGTGCTCCCTTGCACCTTGTAAAGTGATGGATCCACCAAATTGCCTTGAGGGTCCAGCAATTGCAACTGGTACTTAGGGTGCTCTGGGGCAGGTGCATAAGGCAACTGCCATTTGGCGTGGCTTTCAGCATTTAGCTCTTTTGTGCCAAGGCGCTCTAGCACCGCTTGTAGCCCTGTGCTCGTGCATACAAAGCTCTCGTAACATGAGGCCTTATCCGATAAGCAGGATGTTAGTTCTCCTGGTGCTTCTGTTGCGCACATGTTTTCTTTCAACAAAACCACCGAGTGCATTTGGGGGGGGTTAGAAAATAACCCACTCACGCTTTCCACGGCCTGCTCTGCCTCTCCTAGTGGGCTAAATCTGCTAGCGCCTACGAGCACAACTTTAGTGGCCGCGTAGGGCCTGGCAAAGCTTTGCACTGGCAACGGCGCTATTTTAGTTAAGTCCGTGTTAAGGCTTTGTTTGACTGCAGCCACCCAGATTTTGTTAAACGCCTCAAGGCTCAAGCTTTTGGTATGAAAAGGCGTTACAAAAGATCCCATCTGCTGACTTACAGGAAACACCCGCCCCTCGCGCAAAAGTGTGTCAGTGCTTAGGGCAACGCGAAACTCCCACTCACCCAAGCTGCTAAGAGCCGGCAAAAGGTGTTGCCATATTTTTTGTAGTTTTAATTTTTTTAAGTCTTTGTGGTCTTTTAGTACAACAAGCACGTCCATATCTTTGCTAGCCCTGTGGTTAAAGCTGTATTTGTACACCTGATACTGAGGCAGCACCTGCCAGCTTATTTGGGTGCTATTTACAGCTCCTAAGTTGTCATAAGCCTTCAAGGTGCATTGGTGCGTGCCGGGCTTTGTATTTGCAACCTTAACACTTAAGGAGCTTTTGTTAGCATCGTACTTGCATGTGGTCGGATCTTGAGGCGTGCACAGGCAGTTGTAGTTTTTGATACTAGTGCCCTGTATGGGCTTAAGATTAACTGTAAATTCCCCTGGTATGTTTTGAAAAAAGCTACCCTCATCTCCTGTGGGTGCTTTTTGCCAAAAAGACGATTCACTCCACACAGGCGTAGCGCTAAGCACGGGTCCCGTGCTGGTAATGTCCCAGGTAAAGTCTTTTGTTGCAACATTACCCGCGCGGTCTTGAGCCTTAAGGCTCAATTTGTGCTGGCCACGTTTAAGGCCCTGCACTTTGATGGGGCAGGTTTTGTAGTTGCATTCCTTCCATGCAGCGCCGTCTAAAGAGTACGAAAGCACCAGCTCGGTCTCTTGCGTTTCTGTAGGTGTAAGTTCGCGGCGGGGGTTGTTTTGGCATTTGGCCTTTTCGGCACTGTTAAAGTCTAAGGCCGTTACTAAAAACTCGGCCCCTGTGTGGCTGGTTTTTTTAGTAGGGTGTTTGTTTATTTCAATCTTTGGTGCCAAGGTATCAACATACCACTTGTAGGCCAAGGTAGATCTGT
This sequence comes from Bdellovibrionales bacterium, assembly GCA_965116155.1. Taxonomy (GTDB): domain Bacteria; phylum Bdellovibrionota; class Bdellovibrionia; order Bdellovibrionales; family UBA1609. The sequence continues at coordinate 455,574 of OZ220488.1, read as the reverse complement.
GTCCAAACATATCCTCTGCCTCTAAGCGTGCTGTGTGGCAGGTGTTTTCTTTTGCGTCTTTATAGTCCATTACAAGGGGTACAAATTCTGTAGGAAAATCCAGAGCCGCAGTAGAGAACACCCCATGGCAAGGCGTGTCCGGGTGAGGGTAGGAGTCGAGCTCAGCGCATTCCAATTTTGCAATATGCACAAACCTATCGCGCGCACGTTTTAGGAGCAGGGTGTTTTCTGCTTCTTTACCTATAACGGGCCATCTGCGGAACTGCCACTCGTTTTTTTTGTTTTTAACCAAGCCGCCTGGAACTTTAGAAAAATGAAACGTCGGCCCGTAGCGGTCGAGCATAAAGTGCCACGTTGCAGGCTTAGATCTATTGCCTACAGAGTCTATGGCTACGACCTCAAAGCTGTACTCGCTGCTCTCCATCAGTTTGGTGTAAAACATGCCGGGCTCGCACTCTTTTGGGCCCACAACAGCGCGTCCGCTGCGTTTAAGCACGCACTCGTACTGTACGCTTTTGTCAGCTAAGCTAGGGTCGCCCTGGTCGTCTTTGCCTTCAAACTGAAACCGGTACTGTTCGCCCGTAATGCTTAAGGGCTTTTGGCTGAGTGGCAAACCTTTTGCGCAGCCCTCGCCTTGGCAAAGCTTGGTGGGGATATGCTTCCAGTTAAATTCTTTGCCTGGTTCTTTCACTGGTTCTTTTTCTGGGCTCTTATTGGCTTCGTCTGGAGTTATGTAGGCAGGCACACCGGTAAGCGCTATGCGCGGAGCATCGGCGTCTACTTGCCAGTTGTAGCATTTTACTGTGGTGTTGCCTGCTTGGTTACGGCTTTTAACAAAAAGTTTGTAGTGACCGCTCTTAGAGTTAGGGGTTTTAAACTGCCCCTTGTTGGTGCCTACCATGCAGTTGGTGTAGGTTTTGTTATCTACACTACACTCTATGGCCTTTGCTGCAAGGCAGTCTTCGGGAGTGTCTGATCCTTCAAGCCCTGCGCAAGGTATTACTGTAAAGTTAATGTCTTGCTCTCCTTGGCCTACTAAAACATGGCCCGAGCACTCCTTGGCGGCGCTGCTCGTATCGGCGCTGTCTGTACCCTTGGTACCTGATTCTTCAGCCCACGCACGTGGCAAGGGGTTTAGCGCACGTAGGGCGTGCTCTATCCATGGGTTTTGTTTATGGCTGGATTTTTGTGGCGATAAATGTGCCGTGCCGCTATCAAACAAAATGGTAGGGTTTTCTTTTCTAAAGTTATACTGGTGCTCTACTTGCGTGCTATTACCCACGTGGTCGGTGGCTTTTATAGTAACCGTATTGGTGCCTTCTTTGTGCTTAGTGATACTAAGCTTGCCCTGGTGGCTAGCATTTAAAGGGCAGGCGTGTGTTTTATTGTTCACCAAGCACTCAACACGAGCCAAACCGGTGCCGGTATCCATTGCTACAAACTGCACCACTGCTTTGTCGCCTACACCTAGTAGCTTTGTAGAGTTCATGCCGGGCGCGGCTGTAATTTGCAAGCTTGGTGCTGTGGCGTCAACGCTCCACACAAACTCTGCAGGTAAAGATGCGTTTTGAGCCATGTCTATGGCTTTAACTTGAAACACATAATCTCCATCTTGCAACAAAGGCAGCATGTGCTGGGTGTTGTTTTGGCAGTTTGTTAGTGCGAGTGGGGTTTTGTCTTTAATAAGTGCGCACTGGTAGCGCACGGGGCCTTCGTTATCGGTGCCTAAGTAACTAAAGCTAGGTTGGTTTTGGGCGCTGTAGTTTTTGCCCTGGTGTTGAGCGGTTGCTGGGTGCGTGAGGAACTTTATTGTAGGCGCTACAATATCGCTTTGCCAATCAAAGCTCTTAAGGGCCACGTTGCCGGCCTTGTCGGTTGCGCGCACCCATACAGAGTTGGCGCCGTTTTGGGCGAGGGTTTTAATGCTTCCCTTGCTGCATGGAGAAAAGCTTTTTTTGTTGTCTTTTGAGCACTCTATACTTTTTAATCCTGCCCCAGGTTCTGGGTCGGTAACGTTAAAGTTTAGGTTGACCTCTAGTGCGTTTTTTTTAGGTTTTTTAGATGTAAAGGTCACTTTGGGTGCATTAGGATCGTAGACCCACTCGTAGCTTAATTGCTCGGTATTGTGGCAGTTGTCTGTTGCATGCACACGCAGTACATTGGTACCGGGTTGCAGTTGATTTTGTGAGCGGTAGATATAATGGTGCTGAAAAATATCATGCTCACCTGTAGGGTCTGGTGACTGGGTAACAATTTGTTTCCCGTTTAGAGTGGCGTAGCTTTGTCCGGGTGCTAGGCCGCGCTCGTCGGCCACCTTCCAGCGGATGTTGTCTTCGGTGTTAGACACCCGTTCCGGCAGGTAGGTAAAGTCTATTAGAGGCTTGGTGTCGTCAAAGTCAAAATCTGCCTTACCGCAGCTGTGGCTGTAAATGCCATTTTTGGTGCGCGATATAACATATATGCTGCCTGAGGAATTTCTAAAGAACTCCGGCACCTCTATAGATAGGCCTTTTTCTTGAGAGTATTTGTACCATTTGAGGTCACTAATAGGGTTGCGGTACTCCGCCTTGGGGGCGTCTTTGGGAGTCTCAAGCGGGCAGCGCTCAAAGCTCAAGGCCACTTCACTTACGCGCGGCGATTGCAGCTGCATGCTAAGGGTGTTGCTATTAATGCAACTGCTATGCAGGCGTGGCGTGGGCGTGGGCAAAGGGGCGTCTTGCGGGATTTGCACAAAATTCGAGTTACTGCACCCGAGTGCTATAAAAACTACACCAGCTCCCACAATGAGCTGCATTTTTAAAAGGATTTTACAAAAAAGATGCATAATTTTGCCCCGTTTGTGTAAGTTTTTTGACCTAAAAGGTCACAAAAAAGGTCCTATTTGGTTTTTATATGTACTATTGTCGCCCTTGTGAGCAAGGACCGTGCCAAACTTCAGTGGAACACTTTGGAGCACAAAACCTACCGGTTGCTAAGGGATATATTTCGCAGTTCTGGACGCTTTGGGCTTAAAGAACGCCCAAAGCTACAGGCTTGTAGAAGCCGTATAGACCGCAGAATGCTCTGTGGGTCGCTTGCCTCTAGTGCAAAGGCCCCCTTGCAGGGTGCTGCACCAGAGGCGGCGCTTATCCCAGAGCATTCCGTTAGTGCTGTAATTTGCGTGGCCGTAAGCGGGGGCTTGGACTCCATGTGCTTGCTCGAGGTGCTGCGCGTGCTGCAAGGGGCTTTGAGTTTTAAGCTTGAGGTGGTCCATGTGCACCATGGAGAGCACGAGAATGCGCTTTTTCGCAATAAGGCTAAGCGCCTGGTGCAGCGCGTGGCTAAGCTCTATGGCTTGCCTTGTCGGGTGCTGCATTATGGTGCCAAGCGCCCTCTTTTAAGTGAGGCAGACCTAAGGGAGTTTCGGCATGCGGGCTTTCGGCGTCTGGCGCAGGCGCGGCCGTGCAGCATCGCGCTGGCGCACCATGCAGAAGACCTGCTCCTAACGCGGCTGATGCGGCTGATGCGGGGCACGGGCTTAGGGGGCCTAAAGGCCATGCAGGTGTGGCGTGCGCCCTATTTAAGGCCTTTTTTATGTGTGGGGCGTGAGGAGTTGGGGCATTATGCCCTTGAGCGTCGCCTTAAGTACGTGGATGACCCCACCAACGCCACAGACTTTAGGGCGTGGCTCAAAACGCGCTGGCTGGGGCTGCTGGAGCAAAAGCGCCCTGGTGCAACTAAGGCCTTGTCAAGGAGCTTGGAGCTTTTGGCAGGTGCGGTTAAAGAGCATGGCAAAGAGCATGGCATGGCTCAAGCAGGGGATGAGCTAGAGATTCAAGAGCTTTACAAGCACCCACTGGGCCCGCAAGGGGCGCTGGCAGAGTATGCGCGTGCGAGGGGGCTTAAGGGTTATGGGCAGACGCATTTGCTAGAGCTTATGAAGCATATAAACCGCCCCCAAAAAAACATGAGCGGCACTATTTTAAAAAGGCGCTTTTTTATAAAAGGGGACAGGCTTTATATTGAGGATGGCCGGCCCGAGCCTGAGTCAGTATAATGAGTCTCATAGAGTTGTGTCGGGCTATAAGTTCCGGCTATGTGTATAGGATAGGGAGGTTATTTTTTTGAGATCCAACCAGAGGACTTTGTTTTTGTGGCTTATGGCCTTGGTGCTGATGCTGGTGGTGTTTCAGGTTTACGAGACCCGGCGTTTGCAGGAGGCCCGCATTGACTACCCGGAGTTTTATGCTCTGGTCGAAGGGGGGTTGGTTAAGTCGGTTACGGTGCGTTCGTCTAATAAGGGCGGGGGCAGTGTGGGCGAGCTGCGGGGAGAGTTTGTAGACAGCGACAAGGTGCGCGAAAAATACAAAACCGCCACTAAATTTAGAACCTTGGGCGACATTAGCAGCGAAAGCGTTAAGGCTTTGCTTTTAAAAAACGGCGTCGTACCCAAATACGAGTACGCTGAGAGCATGCTGGGGTCTGTGTTTTTGCAGTGGCTGCCTTTGATTTTAATTGCGGCGATGTTTTTCTTTTTGTTCCGTCAGATCCAAATAGGCGGCGGCAGGGCGATGAATTTTGGCAAATCCCGCGCACGCCTTTTGGTAGAGAACAAAAAAAAGGTCAGCTTCAAAGATGTTGCCGGGGTGGACGAGGCTAAGGAGGAGCTTAAAGAAATTGTGCAGTTTTTAAAGTCTCCCAAAAAGTTCACCCGCCTTGGGGGGCGTATACCTAAAGGGGTGCTTTTGGTGGGGCCTCCGGGTACGGGCAAAACCTTGCTGGCGCGTGCGGTGGCGGGCGAGGCGAGCGTGCCGTTTTTTAGTATTTCGGGTTCCGACTTTGTGGAGATGTTTGTGGGTGTGGGGGCGAGCCGCGTGCGCGATCTGTTTGAGCAGGCCAAGCGTCAGGCGCCGTGTTTGGTTTTTGTAGACGAGATCGACGCTGTGGGCCGCCATAGGGGTGCGGGTATGGGGGGCGGTCATGATGAGCGCGAGCAGACCTTGAACCAGCTCTTAGTGGAGATGGATGGTTTTTCAAGCAACGAGGGCGTGATTTTAATCGCGGCCACCAATAGGCCGGATGTTTTGGACTCTGCTCTGTTAAGGCCGGGTCGGTTTGACCGCAGGGTTATGGTGCAGGCGCCCGATTTAGAGGGGCGCAAAAAGATCTTGGCTGTGCATACACGAGCGACTCCTTTGGCATCGGACGTAGATTTGGCAAAGCTCGCGCGCGGCACGCCGGGATTTAGCGGGGCGGATTTGGAGAGCTTAATTAACGAAGCGGCTTTGATTGCGGCGCGTTTTGAAAAGCACAAAATCGAGATGTCGGATTTAGAAAAAGCCAAAGACAAAGTCTTAATGGGTTCTGAGCGCCGGTCGATGGTTTTAAGTGAGAAGGACAAAAAAATCACCGCCTACCATGAGGCGGGGCACACTTTGGTGGGTAAATTTTTATCGGACTTGGATCCGGTGCATAAGGTGTCGATTATGCCGCGTGGTATGGCCTTGGGTGTGACGCAGACTTTGCCTAAAGAGGACATGCTTAACATGAGCCTAACCAAGGCCACCAATACGATTGCGTTTTTGTTTGGCGGGCGCGCGGCAGAGGAGATTGTTTTTAAGGACTTCACTACAGGTGCTAGTAACGACATCGAGCGCGCGACCAAGTTGGCGCGTTCTATGGTGTGCGAGTGGGGCATGAGCGACAAGGTGGGCCCCTTGATGGTGGAGCGTTCTCAAGGGCAAGTGTTTGTGGGCATGCAGGCGGGCAAGGGGCAGGTGAGGCACTCGGATGCTTTTGCTAAGTTGGTAGACGACGAAGTGCTAAGGCTTATCCGCGAGGGGCGCAAGGTGGCAATGGATCTGCTGCAAAAGCATATTAAGCACTTGCATGCTTTGAGCGAGGCTTTGCTGGAGTACGAGACCTTAGATGCCAAAGAGGTGGACCTAATTTTAGAAGGCGGCGGCATTAAGGAGATACTAGAGGCGCGTAGCCGCGCGGGGGGCGCGTTGAAAAAAGAGCAAGCCGAGGCCAAGCGCCTGAGGGAAGAAAAAGAAGCCAAAGAGGCTAAAGAAGCCCAAAAAAAATCGAGCCTACCCTCACCGGGCGAGGGTGTTAAGCTGCCGGTTTAGTGTGCTGGCTTAGAGGAGAGGCTCCCCTTGCTTTGTAAAAGTGCCAGCAAAAATCCCTTGTCAGGTAGCGCCGTCCGCTCTGAGCTGCAAGCTCAGTGTGAACAAGCGGACAGTGCAAGGGACTTTTGTGCACTAGATAGCTCTTTGCGACACTCTCGTTGTAATGCTTCGCGCCAGGCTGCGCTCGTGCTGGCAACGGGCGAGGTGTTTTGGGGCGAGGCTTTTGGTGCAGTTGAGGCAAGTCAGGGCCGGTTTTCATCTGCAGCAGGAGAGCTGTGTTTTAATGTTTCGCAAACGGGGTATCAGGAGATTTTAACGGATCCTTCTTATGCGGGTCAGGTGCTGGTTTTTAGTGCGCCACACATAGGCAATACGGGTATTAATGGAGTGGATTGGGAGTCGGAGCGCGTATGGGCGCAGGGGGTTGTGTTGCGCGAGCGGCCTGTTGATGACCCTACCCATAGGGAGTGTAAGGGGGTGTCGCTAGCGGAGTGGTTAAGCGAGCAGGGTGTTATGGGCGTGTGCGGTGTGGACACAAGGGCCTTGGTGTGCCGTATTAGAGGCCATGGTGCTGTGGGTGCCGCTATGGGTGTGCTAGAGGAGGGTGTGGATTCTGCAGAGCTAGAGCGTCATCTGCTGGCACGCGCCAAAAGCTGTGGCACTTTAGAGGGTGAAGAGTTAGCCGTAAAAGTTTCTACACAAAAACGCTCCATGCAGAGCCGACTTGTAGCTGATAACAGCACGATAAACTTAACAGTGGTCGACTTGGGAGCTAAAGCCAGTATGCTTAAGTGTTTAGAGCGAGAGGGTTTTAAGCTCCATGTGCTGCGGGCGGTTGAGGCTTTGGGGCATGGTGCTTTAGAGCGTATGTGCAGGGGGCCGGTGTTTTTGTCTAATGGCCCTGGGGATCCTGAGGAGACTTATAAAAAGCTAAAAAAGTTTTTGGCAAAATTGTTGGCATCTAAGGTGCCGGTTTTGGGTGTGTGTTTGGGGCATCAGCTTTTGGCGCGCGCTTTGGGTTTAAAAACTTATAAACTTATGTATGGGCATAGGGGCAGTAATCATCCGGTGCAAAATCTGCAAACGCAAAAAGTGGAGATCACGGCGCAAAACCATGGCTTTGCTGTAAAGGAGGCGCAGGGGGCTGAGCAGAATCCAGTGCTTACAGTGACGCACCGGTCGTTATTTGATGGGAGCGTGGAGGCTTTTAAGTGCGGCTCGGTTTGGGGGGTGCAGTATCATCCTGAGAGTGCTCCGGGTCCGCATGACAGTAGGCAGGTGTTTGAGGATTTTTACAAACAGTGCATGCGGTATGCTGCAGGCGGGGGAGAATAGGAATGGGGAGCGGGCCTAGGACCCCTTCGGGCAAATTAATTCGCAAAGTTTTAGTAGTGGGTGCGGGTCCGATTACAATTGGTCAGGCTTGCGAGTTTGATTATTCCGGTGTGCAGGCGTGTAAGGCTTTGCGCGAGGAGGGTGTGCAGGTGGTGCTAGTGAGCTCCAATCCGGCCACTATTATGACGGACCCTACTATGGCAGACGCCACCTATATAGAGCCTTTGACGTTGCTGTGTTTAGAAAAAATCATTGCCCGCGAAAGGCCACAGGCTTTGTTAAGCACTCAGGGTGGTCAGACGGCTTTAAATTGTGGCTTGGAGCTGTGGGAGCGCGGGGTGTTGGGTGCTTATGGCGTGGAGCTTATTGGCGCCGATGCGGCGACGATTCAAAAGGCCGAAAAAAGGGAGCTCTTTGCTCGTGTTGTGGAGAGTGTGGGCCTGAGGGTGGCGCGGCATTTTGAGGTGTCGGGTCAAAAAGAGGCGCGCAGGGCTTTAAAGGAGCTAGGATTGCCGGTTGTGGTGCGGCCGTCGCTGACCTTGGGTGGTTTGGGGGGCGGCGTGGCGCACACACAAGAAGAGTATTTTAACTTGGTGCGTATGGGGCTAGAGGCTTCGCCCGTGGGGCAGGTGGGTGTGGATGAAAGCGTGCTGGGTTGGAAGGAGTTTGAGTTCGAGGTGATGCGGGACCGCAAAGGCAACGCTATTGTGGTGTGCTGTATGGAAAACATCGACCCCATGGGCGTGCATACGGGGGATAGCGTTGCGGTGGCGCCGAGCATGACATTAACGGATCGTGAGTACCAGTATATGCGCACGGCATCGCTTAATGTGCTGCGTGCGGTGGGTGTGGAGACGGGGGGTGCGAATGTGCAGTTCGCCTTAAATCCGCGTACGGGCGAGGTGCTGGTGGTGGAGATGAATCCTCGCGTGTCTCGGTCGTCGGCCTTGGCGTCTAAGGCGACGGGTTTTCCTATCGCAAAGGTGGCAGCTAAGCTTGCGCTGGGGCGCACTTTGGATCAGGTGCGTAATGATATTACGGGTGTGATTCCGGCTTCGTTCGAGCCGGTGTTGGATTATGTGGTAATGAAGTTACCAAAGTTTAATTTTGCAAAGTTTGGTGTTGCGGATCCTGCACTCACCACTAGCATGCGCGCGGTGGGTGAGGTTATGGCAATAGGGCGCAGCTTTGCTGAGGCTTTGCAAAAGTCTTTGCAGTCTTTAGAAGAGGGCTTCAGTGTGTTAGGGGGGGCTAATGTGGGTATGGATCCGGTTCATATAAAGCGTGCCCTAGCCCGGCGCAGCCCTGGGGGGTTGTTGCTGCTCGCTAAGGGCTTGCAGTTGGGCATGGAGGTTGAGGAATTAAGCGCCATTAGTGCGGTGGACCCTTGGTTTGTGCAGCAAATCAATATGTTGGTGCAAGAGGAAGCGCAGCTGCGTGCGGGGCGTGGCGCGGCAATAGATGCTGCGGCTATGCAAAGGCTTAAAAGCAAGGGCTTTGCGGATAAGTCTTTAGCAAAGCTTTGGGGTGTAAGTGAGCGCGAGTTGCGGGAGAGGCGGTTTAGTTTGGGCGTGCATCCGCAGTATAACCGTGTGGACACTTGTGCGGGGGAATTTGAGAGTGAGACTTCGTATTTGTACTCTACATATGAAACTCAAAGCCTAGCCCGATCCACTGGGGCTCGTAGCGATGTCTCTTGTAGCGACTCTGCAAGAGGCGCTGCGGGAGACGAGCGTCAGGACCCCAGTGGATCGGGCGGGCTATACAGCTATCAACGCGCCGGTAGCGATGGTGCGAGCGCGATTATGAGCGCGAGTGCTGAGCGTCCAGATATGCGTGAGGGTGTCACTGGGGCTCGTAGCGATGCCTCTTCTGGTCATGCGGTTGTGGTATTAGGAGGCGGTGCTAATCGTGTGGGGCAGGGGATTGAGTTTGATTACTGCTGCGTGCATGCGGCGCGGGTATTAAAGGAGTTGGGTGTGAGGAGTGTAATGCTTAATTGCAATCCTGAGACCGTGTCGACGGATTACGATGTGGCAGACGCGTTGTATTTTGAGCCCTTAACAGTTGAGAGCGTTCTGGAGTGCGTGCGTGCGGAGTGTGGGGATTTTTGCGCACTAGATAGCTCTCAATGCGCCGGTAGCGAAAGTGCGAGCGCGAGTGCTGAGCGTCCAGATTTTCGTAATGTGTCTGTTATGGCGCAACTCGGTGGGCAAACGCCTTTGGCTTTGGCAAAAGGGCTTAGTGAGTGTGGGGTTAAGGTTCTGGGGACTGAGGTTAAAAACTTAGAGCTAGCAGAATCGCGGGCAGAGTTTTATGCCTTGCTGCAGTCTTTGGGCCTTAAGCAGCCGCGGGGTTTAAGTGCTCGCAATTGGCAAGAGGTGCGCCACTGCATTAAGGAGCTCGGCTGGCCTGTAGTGCTGCGGCCGTCTTTTGTGCTGGGTGGTAAAGCAATGGCGGTGTTAAGGGATGACAAGGATTTAGAGCAATACATACACCGGCATTCAAGTAGAGATTTGGGCAAGATATGGGTGGATGAGTTTATAGAGTCGAGGGAGGTGGACGTCGATGCGGTGTGCGATGCAAAGGGCAATGTTTTGGTGCTGGGAGTGCTTGAGCACATAGAGGGAGCGGGCGTGCACTCTGGGGATTCGTGCTGCGTGTGGCCGCCTAGGACACTAAGCCCTTTTGCAATAGAAGAGATTTACCGCGCTACGTGTCTTGTGGCGCGTGCGTTAAAGGTGCGGGGTTTTATTAATATACAGTGTGTTGTAAGTTCTGAGCTTCAAGCTCAGCGTGAGCAGGTGTATGTGCTTGAGGCCAATCCGCGTGCGTCGCGCACGGTGCCTTTTATTTCCAAAGCGCGCGGCAGGGATTTTGTAGCTTTGGGCGTGAGGGTGATGTTGGGTGAGAGTTTAGTAAACTTAGTAAGTGCAAAAGAACTTTGTGCTCCATGCGAATTTAAGCCACGTGTATGGCCTGAGGGCGATGGGTGTTATGTAAAGGGCGTGGTGGTGCCTTGGGTGCGCTTTGGGGATTTAGATTTAAACCTGGGGCCCGAGATGAGGGCAACGGGCGAGAGCATGGGTTGGGGCGAGTGTTTTGGCGAGGCGTATATTAAGGCGCAAGCGGGGGCGTGGAATGCTTTACCTGGTAAAAGTGCCAGCAGAAATCCCGTGTCAGGTAGTGCCGTCCACTCTGAGCTGCAAGCGCAGGGTGGGCAAGCGGACAGTGCAAGGGATTTTTGTGCACTAGATAGCTCTTTGCCACACTCTCGTGTGTCGAGCATGGCGTTTAGTAAGGTTTTAGTGCTAGATAAAAGCACAAGCGATACGGCAGATTTTTGCGTAAGGCTTAAGGCTTTGGGCTTTAAGATGCTAAAGGCTTGGGAGCTAAAGCCTAAGGAGTTGGTGCAAAAAATACGCGAGCAAGAGGTTGCATGGGGCGTGGTGCTAAATTTTTCTAAGGAGTATCTTCCTGTACGAAGGGCGTTAGTGGAGGCGGGTGTGGGTTTTGTAAATACCTTGCAAGCGGCGCAAGCGTCTTTAGAGAGTATGGAGTCTTTGCGGCGTGGCAAGAAAGGCATTGCGGTGCGCCCGATACAGGGGCGTGAGTTAATGCAGGCAAGCAAAATCCAGGCGCATAAAGCAAGTCCGCGTGTGCGGGGGGCTTTGGCAGAGTCACAAAAGCGTAATAGTGAGGCAATAGCAAATGAGCAAAAATAAATTAAGGCATATTTTAAGTGTTAATCAACTGGACCGTGCGCTGCTAGCGTATGTGTATTTGTTAACCAACAACATTAGGCGTTTTGATAAATCCCGCGATGGACTTTTGTATTTGCGTAGTTTGTTGTCTCATGCGAGGGCGATGCTGTATTTTACGCAAAGTTCAACGCGTACGTTTTTGTCTTTTCAATCGGCTTGTCATATTTTGGGTTTGCAGTCTTGTGAAATTAGGGATGCCTCTACGAGTTCAGAGTATAAGGGTGAGAGCGTGGAGGATTCGCTGAGGACTTTTTCTAGCTATGTGGATTTAATTATTATGCGTTCACCTCGCGAGGGCTTGGGGGAGCGCATGGCGGAGCTGCTCGACACTACGCCACGCTCGGTGCCTATTATCAATGCGGGCAGTGGGTTGGACGAGCATCCTACGCAGGCGGTGTTGGATATTTATACTATTATGCGTCGATTTGGTGGTGTGAAGGGTGTTAGTGGCAAGGTGTATGTGTTTGTGGGGGATTTAAAGCGGGGCCGTACGGTTAAATCTTTGGTGCGTTTGCTTTGTTTGTTTAAGGGGGTGAGGTTTTTGTTTGTGGCGCCTAAGGAGTATGGCGTGACTGACGCTTTGAGAGATTTTATAAAGTCGCGCGGTGTAGAGTTTAGTGAGACACAGGATTTTTTTGGTGCGATTGAGGCGGCGGATGTGGTGTATATGACGCGTATGCAAAGTGAGTATGGTGCGAGCAGTGCGGGTGTGGCGGCGGAGTATGTGTTTGGCAAGGAGCAGCTGGACCTGCTGGGTAAGGACAGTATCATTATGCACCCTTTGCCGAGGCGTGAGGAGCTGAGTGCGGAGGTCGACTCGGACGAGCGTGCGGTTTATTGGCGTCAGGAGCGCAACGGCATGTGGACCCGCGCGGCTTTGATCACCATCCTTATGGGTGTTAACGACCGCATTGTTTTAGATCCACTCTAACTGGCATATACCCTGCGGCCTTGGGCTGGCGCCATTGTATTGTACGAACCGTCAATTTACATTGTACCTCGTGCCACCAAATGATTTTCAATCAAGAAAAGCGCAGCAGAATCGGCCGCAGGGTATATGCCAGTTATAAAGGCTCCAGCGCTCTAATATGTGTTTACTCAACGCACGGGGCTTTGACGGCAATCTGGTCGCTACGGGCCTTTTTGGCCCTTCGCTGCAGGCTCATAGATGCCTTATAGGCCGCAAAACAAACTTGGACCTTTCGTTTGCCCCAAGGGTAGACGCTTTTAAGCTGCCCTTGGGCCTGCACTTACTGACCAAGTTTGTTTTACTAGCGCTCTAATTTGCTTAAAATACTTTGGGGGCAAAGCTGTCTGTGTTAACAATGTGGGCGCTGTCGCCTGTGGTGCGGATCACAAACAAACCCTTGCGCTCGGCGTATGCCACTACCCCATCATCCGCCCGCAGATAAGCCACCGCAGCATACATGCGCTTGTCCTTATATCCAGGAAACACCTCCTTAACCACCGCAAGTTTTTCCAAGAACCTACGCACATCATCAGCACTTAATCTAGACTTCACCTCTGTTACTACAATATCTCTGCCGTTACGGGCCACAATATCAAGCTCAAAAATTTTATCTCCCACCTCCACCCTTAGCCTTGAAGTCGTGCCCGTAACCTCAATGCCTCTTTTTATTAGCAGGTTGACTAAGTCTCCCTCCACAAGGCTTTCCATCAAGTGCCCCCACTGGTTGTTAAACTCTTTCCGCAGCTCCTTCATTTCTTTCTTAAATTTTGCGTCAGATTCTGCCATTTTCGCCTGAATATTGGCAATTGTTATATCCGTCTTTTTGCTAGACTCTTCTAAGCTTTTTCTAGACTCCTCCAAGTTTCTTCTGGATTCTTCCAAGTTTTTTTGTAAGTTTTTGCTAGACTCTTCCAAGCTTTTAGCCAAACTACTGGCTAAATTTTCAGCAAAGCGCTGCATGCTCGGAGTTAGCACCTCTTTTTTGCCCATAGTTAATATCCTCCCAATGAGGCATCATTATGCATTGGATACTTGCCCTTGTCTATAAGTGCGCAAGCATCAGAGCGCTAGTAAAATTCTCTGAAGCAAAGCGTCGGTATCCTGATAGCATCTTTAGATGCGGCCATCAGGGTGCCAAGCGCCTTACAGAGAATTTTGCGACCTATGAAGCTACTATGAGCCTGTAGTGCGCAAGCATAAAAGCCTAGTCTGAGCATTTAGCAATGAGTGCAGTCCTCCTGGGAGCATCCTGCAGGGATGAAAAGCCCAGGAGGATAAACGACAGACTCAAATGCTCGAGGCGCGGGCTAGACAGTAGGCGATTTTTAGGCGCAAGGCGACCACACTCACGACAAAGCCTTGGTTGCGCGCTAACCCGAGGCCCAAGAGTATATGCTGGTTACGAGGGTGTATCACTATGAGCCAAACCTCCATGTATAAGCTGAGGAATGGAGGCATATGCTGTGTGAATTGGGCAGACTTGGCGTACTATAAATAGTGGGCCCATGTGTGTATGTGTGGGGTATGGTGCGCACTTTTTGTGTCCGAAAAGATAAACAACATGGCACTAAAACCTCTTAGCACAAATAATACCCCACCTCTGGGAGGAGTCTTAGGTAGTAAGGGTGGCATGCTGCTAGAGCTAGTGGTGTCGGCTTTTATTGTTGTGGTGCTAGTGGGATTAAGCGCAAGATTTGTGGTGGGTAGTGCAAAAAAAGCAAAAAACCACAAAACCGTACAAGGGGAACTTACTAGCGTTATGCAGATCAACCTGCTTTTAAAAGATGTAGTACAAAAGGTTTTGGGTCAGGATCGCTATGCGGATGCTATGCGGCTGTGCCGTGGCGTGACCTTTGCTAATTTATCACCAAGCTCTGGTGGCCCTGCCACGGGCTCACCGGGATCAGAGGACGAGAGGGGTTCAGCTGCAAGTGTGCAGTATGTTTTATCTAAAACCTGCACTAAGGAGCGTATGGGTCCAGACGGTGTCACGCCCATACCGGGCGCTTGGAGCTTAGCGGATTGCTTACAAGGCCGCGATACGGACCATGCTCCAATGCATGCGATTGCTATACCGGACTTAGGTTTTGCAACAACCAATGCAAGAATCACTGTACAAAACGCTGATGTGCTAGAAAGATCTCAAAGCGGCAACCCTCAGCCTGTAGCGGGCATGCGTTTGGTGTATTTTGACAAGGCCTTTTTTATGCCATCAGAAGTCTACGCCAACACCTACAAAAAAATTCAAAATGATGAGGATCAAACGGACGTCATAGTGGGCCAAACTTTAGATTTGCAGCTAGTGCTGTCGTTTTTTGTATGTGAAAAGCGCTTAAAATCCTATTCCGATACAGATATAAGAGCGGCCAAATGCACGCGCGACAACACCACCACCGCCACTATTAAGTTTAGCCTCACTGGCCCATCTGAAGATCAAACAGCAAGATACTGGAATCCTGGTGATGCAGGTAATTTTGCTACGCCCTATGTGTGCGACTTTGATTATAAAAAAGCGCACGGCACCTATACATATAAAGCGGATGACTGTGTTGTTTTTAAAGAAGATGGCAGGCGATACAAGATTAAAACTTGTGAAAGTAAATCAAAGCTAAAACCAATCAACCTCGATGAAAAAAATCCTAACGAGTGCATCCCGCCGTCGGACTGTAAGTGTGATACGGGTTATTATCCAGACGGCACTACGTGCCGGATAGAATTTGACTCACTAAAGGACTGTGAGGACCACCCTGTTTTGTCTTTAGACCACAAAATATGCCGCGAAAAATTTTTAAGAGACAATTTTCCAGAGGATTCCTGGAAAAACGACCCAGATGCAATCCTAGGCTGTGGTGACCGCATTATGGGAAGTTTTTGTAGGCACTTAAAGGATAAAAACATCTTATGAACAAGCGCGGTTACAGTTTGGTAGAGCTTTTGGTAGCAGCTGCTATTTTAGGTTCAGGTTTGGCGGGAGTTATGACCGCCTACCGCAATATGGACGAAACCAATGCGCGCGCTAAAACCAATATCGTAACTAAGTCCCTCTACCGCCAGATTAAAAAGCGGGTTTCAAGCCGTGTGGGCGAGCTCGTGTGTGGCCCTTCAAAAGCTAAAGACGGCACCTTGCAGGTGGTAAAAAGCATTAGAGACCGCGGTAGAAGACAGGTCAAATACCAACCGGTGGACTTTTTTCAAAATTCGCCCAAAACTACGCCTTGGCAGCTAGTGAGTGTTAAAGGGCAGTCTAATAATCAGGTGGGGTGTTTAAATGACGAGGCCTTTGACGGCGCTAAAAAAGAGCTTTTAAATTATTTACTAGGCAGTGCTAGTGGCACAGAACATGTGTGTGCTAAAAAAATTGAGCTCGTGCCTAAAAACCCCGTTAACACTGGGGGCGATTGGGAGTTCGTTGAGAGTGATGATGTGTATCTGTGCGAGCACGAACACCAGCCTTCAAATTGCACTTATCCTATTTTTACGAAAACAGAAGAAGGTGGAAAAGCTACAAGAGATCTGCAGTCAGGTTGGGAGCGGGTAAAGCTTCAGCAGTATATGGCATATTTAAGGGTGCATTTGCATAAACCCCGCCGCTTTGGCTCGGGCAATAAGAGTGCCACTGTGGCGCGGGCTTTGTTTGTGGATTTTCCGGTGTATTTTTCTGTTAATGGTTTGGGCTCAGGCAGCACAAGCAATAAATTAGTAGACTGCTCAGGTTCGCCTTTGACATCAAAGCACATAACAAAAGGCTTTAAGGATTTTGTGGTTAACACCAAAGCCAAGGGCCGTGGACTTGAGGTTATAGCAGCTGCCAAAAAGCATCGCACACAAACAGTTAAAGTCACAGGCCGTGATACAGCGAGCACAAAGACAGAGGTTATAGATTCTACAAAAAAAGCAATAGGCGATACACCACATTATGAGGACGCTGAAAATATTCTAGCAAACCCTGACATAGTCTATGGCGAAGATCATGCGGTTTGCAAAAGTTCTGGCGTTGTGCTGAGGTGCCCAGGCACGTACCACCCTTTTGTGATGGAGAGCTTTTTAGATATCGTGGCAGGAAGCGATAAGCAAACGCCATGGGTCAGTGCTGGCAGTGCGGATTTAGAGAATAAGTTAAAGTCTGTGTTTCCTAATAATTGTGGCTGTAAGGTATTGGCTGGTGATAAACAATCAAGCTTTGATATTGCAAGGGCCTGCGCTGAGGACCACAGCACCGAGCGGCGTAGTTTGGATCAGTGCTTACACACCCAGTGCGATATTGGTGTAAGTTTTGCTACAACTTTTGACAACAAGTGCATCAAAAAAGACGGCGCTGGTGGGGACCCTCTACCTGATATTTGGGATCCTCATGATAGCCGCATTAAGGCTAGGGTGGATGATGATGACAAGAGCGCTTTAAATGCATGGCGCAAGAGCGTGCAGGATGGCGAGGGGGAGTCGTACGAGGCCTGTAGCACGGGTTGCGACTCGGTAAACCTTATGCAAGGGGGCGACGAGCAGCATAAGGGCAAGTACTGGCCGGTTTTGGTGTCAGACTTTATGCAAGGCGGTAAAGACGCTAACTTTGATAATACTAAGGATTATGTCAAACGCTACCAGTGCATGCGGTGTGTGCTAGACGACCGTGCGGTGTGTCCCCATGTTTCTGGAGCTGTGGGTTTAAGGGAGGTCGAAAAATTCGACACCTTAAGGGCCTGTATGTTTCGTGCCGTGCACGCACCTCGGGACAAAAATCGTGATGGTAGTGATAATGATGCTGTTACAGGCAATAAAATTACACCTGACTCAGGTAATAATACATTCGCAAGTTATTCGGCAGCGTCGGCAGCGGATAAAGTTGCGGCTATTGATATAAAGGAAAATTTAAAAAGTGAAGGCGTTAAAAGCCTGTGGTGTGCTGAGGATTCCAAGGCAGAATACGAGGGGCTTTGCGGTGCGAATCCGGATCCCACATCAGTCAAGCTGCGCGACGATTGCTTAGCGGCCACCAAGAGCTGCGGCTCTCTTATAGGGGGCGGCGTGGCTCAGTTTTTTAATACTTCGCCTTTAAAATTTAAAAAGGGTGATCCGGGATGCAATAAGGATGGTGGTTGTGAAGGCAGTGCAAGCATATGGAGCGCGTGGGAAGCTGCCTGCGACAGCAATGAGGGTTCGGTGCTTAATTACTGGTGCCAGATTATAAAAAACGGCTGCACCGAGTTTAAGCTAGCTGAGCACTTGACGCCTCTTTCTACCGATTGGACGCAAGCTCAATACGGCGACAACCCATACGGCGACAATGCATGGTGGGCAACGGAGATAGATTGGAGTTCGGGGCCTATACCACCCTGGGGCATGGACACTACCGATGATGGTAAGGGTGATTCCATTAGTAGGCAGGCACAAATTCAGCATAACTACCATAGGTACTGGTGCAAAATTAATGTCCCGCAGGAGGATGGTGGATCTCCTGCAGAACGCCATGTGGGTGTGGCTGTAAATCAGGGGCTTGCTGTAATAAGGCTCGATAAATCCGAAATCACACGTAATGGGCTGACTGATTCCGACTTGGATGCTATTGGCCAACTGCATTTGACAAGTACTGATTTAGGTATTGCTTCTGTTGGTTTTACAGTATCCAACGAGCGACTTAGTAACACAAATGTGTTGGCTCTAGATGGCTTAGGATTTTTTAGGCCGGATACATTTGAGGTAAAGGATAATAGTATTAGTGATTCGTTTTTAGTAAACAATTCAGACGCTGCCTATGGTGCTGCTCATCCGGAGCAATTTCGTGATAAAGTCTCTGACGAGAGAAAAAAAGCCCAAGCGCGAGCAAGAGCCTGTTATGAAAACCATGATCATACTAAACATACAGGCACCCTTGATCTAAACAGCCCTCGCAATATGGACCCTAGCCACTCTGATGCCAAAAACCTCAACCGCTGGGATACAAACTTATTTGACTACGTCGATTCGCATACTCCTCCGGAATTCAGCGTCCAATACGAAATGCAAAAAGGTGCAAGTGATGGGAATTTAAATGGTTTCTATGACGAAGCCTTTGACGAGGCAGTTGCGCTTTTAAAAGTAGCTGGCAGGGATGTGTATCGGTGCGATAAGGAGTCTCTGCCAGAGCCGACTGGCCCAGCTTCTCCTCCGCAAGGAGGTTGGAGTGGGGGGTGGGCTTGCACTGGAGGAGAGCACTGTTTAACAAGAAAGACCCCAAAAAAAATGGGGCTAGAGGTGTTTGAGGCACTGCCTACTAACCCGCACATTTTACCATTAGTGAAATGGGATGGCTTTAATGACGACTACAGCAGTGACGATACCATTGCGCATATTAAAGATGCCCTTGTGGATGGCCATGAGTACCCAGGGGATCAAAGCTCTGTGTCATACAGCTGCAGCCGATCGTATTCGTATACTGTTTCAGTACATGTTTGTGGTGAAAGCGAGTGTGGTTGCGCAGAGTATGATCCTTTAGACCCTAGCAACTGTGTTCGTGAGGACTGCTGTTATCAGGATGAAGACAGAACCCAAACAGTGACGCAGTCTTTAAGTCAGTCCGTTTACGATGCACATACATTTCCCTCAGATCAAGCTACAGTTTTGCTGGATGGTCTTCGATCTGCTACTCAAAGGATAGGCAGAGAGAAAGTGGAGGCATGGTTGGATGAGAGCGATAATTTGCCGCGTCCTTCAGGCACTGTTCCACAGCAGTTCTTTAGGCAGCATATGTATAAGATATGCGATGGCGAAGATTACAATATGCCGGTGTATAATTTTGCCTTTTTGTGTGGCAAAAATGTAGTAAATGGAACTTCCGATAACAACAAACTCTTCCCCTCAACCGATGCACACGAAACCGTAGGCGGCGCCGCAACTCCCTTGCCCTTAGGCTGCTGCTTGCATTACGCCAAAAAGTACGACGAGTACGAACTGATTGATGAGTTAGATCTGCCAAGCCATCTAAACGCTTATAATGGCCGCATATACTACATGGGCCCCACCGACCCAGAAGCCTGCTTCCAATGGACCCTCAACTCCTTCGACAAATCCCGCGATGAGCTTACTGATTAAAGGACTAATAAAATTCTCTGGGATTAAGCGCTCGAGGCAAGAGCAGCACCCTGTAAGGGTGCGGCTGCGATGGCGCCAAGCGTCCCGCAGAGAATTTTATGGGCTATACGGTATCTATGAGTCTGTAGCGATAGGCGATCTTTAAGCCTATCGCGACCAGGCTGTCGTCAAAGTCTCGTGCATTGAGCAAGCACAACTTAGCCCTGGCGCATCCCCCATAGACAATGCCCCTACAAATAAGGCATAATCACGCCCATACCCCCCAAAGGAGCGTGCCAAAGGAGCGTGCAACTATGTCGACCAAAAAAACACCCAGCGAGAGCTTGCAAAGCTTTTGGGAGCGCTTTACTAAAGAGATGGCCGAGATCGATAAAGAGGCGAAAAAAGAGCGCAAAGAGCTCGACAAAAAGCTAAAAAAAGATCGCGAAGAGTTCGACAAAAAGTTAAAAAAAGATCGCGAGGAGCGTGAAAAAGAGCGTGAGGAGTTCGACAAAAAGTTAAAAAAAGGGCGTGAGGAGCGTGAAAAAAGGCTGGATAAAAAATTCGCTGAATTGGCGGAAAGTCGCAAGCAGACAGATGCGGCGATTAAAAAAATGACAGGGCATTTTGATAGTCAGTGGGGCAAGCTTATAGAGGCTCTTGTTGAGGGGGATTTGATTAAGCTGTTAGTGGAAAGAAAAGTTAACGTGTACCGCACGGCCACAAATGTTGGGATACGCTATGAGGACCAAAGGGGCAAGGTGCAAGAGGGTGAGGTGGATATTTTGGCTGTTGATACTACTCATGTTGTTCCGGTGGAGGTAAAGAGCACCTTAAAGGTGAGGGATGTGAATGATTTTTTAAAAACGCTGCAGATTTTTAAGTTAGCGTGTCCAGAGTATAAAGATAAAGTTGTCTATGGGGCTGTGGCGTATTTAAAGGCTGATGAAAGAGCAAGTGTTTATGCTCAAAAAAAGGGGTTATTTGTAATCCGAGCCACTGGCAGCAGTTCTAGTATAATCAACGCAGCCAACTTTAAGGCTAAAGCATTTTAACTAAGGAGGGGGCGTAAGTTATTAGAACTTTGCTAGCGCTCTAATTTGGAGGCACTCAATGTTTGGCACTTTGACAAAAACATGGTCGCTACGGGCCTATGGCCCTTCGCTGCAGGCTCATAGTAGCCTTATAGGCCGTAAAATTCTCTGTAGGACGCTTGGCACCCTGATGGCCGCCCCTTTGGGGCTATCAGTGTGCCGCCGCTCTACCTCAGAGAATTTTACTAGCACTCTAATGCTTACGCAGCTAGCACTCTGACATGACAGAAAAATTTGACTTAGTGGTTGTGGGAGCGGGGCCGGGTGGTTATTCGGCGGCTATTCGTGCGCGGCAGTTGGGCTTGAGCGTGGCTTTGGTGGAAAAAGACTCCACCCTGGGGGGCACGTGTTTAAATGTGGGTTGCATACCTTCTAAGGCACTGCTCGATTCGAGCCATCATTATGCTTTTGCTCGCAAAAAAATGAAAACCCACGGCATTGAGGTGGGTGAGGTGGGCTTGAATTTGGAGCAGATGATGCGCCGTAAGTTGGGTGTTGTGAGTCAGCTTAACAAAGGCCTTGCTATGCTGATGGATAAAAACGGCGTGCAGGTGTTTAGGGGCGTTGGGGCTTTAGAAAAGCATGCAAACTCTCAAGCCTCGGTGCAAGTAATAGGCGATGGAGGTGCGCAGCACTTACAAGCGCGCTATGTGCTTTTGGCCACAGGCAGTGTGCCACAGAGCTTGCGAGGGTTTGACTTTGCGCATCCACAGGTGGTGGATTCTACAAGGGCCTTAAGTTTAAACTACGTGCCCCAGAGCTTGGCCGTCGTGGGAGGGGGCGCGATTGGTTTGGAGATGGCCAGTGTGTGGTCGCGCTTGGGCAGTAAAGTGAGCGTGGTGGAGTATCGGGAGGCCATTGGTGGTGTGGGGGTGGATGAAGAGGCTGCTAAAGCTTTGCTAAGGGTGCTATCTCTTAAGGGGGTGCATTTTGTACTGGGTGCTGAGGCGACGGGCTTCGACGCCTCACAAAAGCGTTTAGAGTACCGGCTGCGTGCAAGAGCGGGCCAAGCGGTGCAGGATTTTGATTTAGAGCAAAAGTGGGTGCCGGCGGATTTGGTTTTGGTGGCAGTGGGCCGCAGGCCTTATACCGAGTCTTTGGGTTTAGAGGCCGCGGGTGTGCAAATGCAAAACGGTTTTGTGGTGGTGGATGAATTTATGCGCACGTCGGTTGAGGGTGTGTATGCCATTGGAGATCTGGTGCCGGGCGCTATGCTGGCGCATGTTGCTGAGGAGCAAGGGGTGGCGGCAGTGGAGCACATGGTACAAGGCTATGGGCATGTAAACACGCGCACAGTGCCGAGCGTGATTTACACCCACCCGGAGCTTGCGAGTGTGGGCATGAGCGAGCGTGATCTCAAAGGGCAAGGGGTGGAGTTTAAGGCGGGGCGGTTTCCGTTTTCTGCCAACGGCAGGGCACTAGTTGCAGGGGAGGGTGTGGGCTTTGTAAAAATCCTAGCCCATGCTAAGACGGATAAAATTTTAGGCGCTCATATTGTGGGGCCGCATGCTTCGGACTTGCTGGCTGAGGTGATCGCGGTGATGGAGTTTGATGGCAGTAGTGAAGACGTGGCCCGAAGCTTCCATGCGCACCCTACCTTTAGTGAGGCAGTGCGAGAGGCGGCTTGGGATGTGCAGGGTTTGGCGCGGTCTAAATAAACGCGCCGCCTGGTGTGGGGTGTGGCTTGGGTTTTGGGTGCTGCTACCGTGGGGCGCCGGGGCTTGGGGTGCTAAGCCACGGTGTGAAAATTTGCTCACTTTGCCCACTGGTATTGTGGTGCGTGTTAAAGACCGCGGGCACCCTGTAACATTGGCAGCTATACATGGGGGTAATATTGAGTATTTTACTTCGGCTATTGCACAAAAACTGGCTGAGGCTTTGGGAGGGAATTTTTATGCTTACGAGTGCAAGCGCTCCCATGGGTGTTGGGAGTTTCATGTGGGTAGCAGCCGTTTTAGGGAGCCTTTGTTTGTGAGCCTGGCTAAGCGCAGCCAGTGGGTGGTGGCGGTGCATGGATTTAAAGAGAGCACTAAGCGTCAGGTGGTTTTGGGGGGGCGGAATAAGGCGCTTTTAAGCTGCGCTTGGGGAGTGTTAGGGGGTTTAGATTTTTTAGACCAATCGCAGCCTAATCCTGTGAGCCGGTATTGGGGCAAATCAAAGCACAATGTGGTGCAGGCTTTTAGCAAAAATGGAGGCTTGCAGTTGGAGCTGTCTTTAGCTTTAAGGCAGCTGTTAATGCGCGACCCTTTGGCCATGCAGCGTTTTGAGTCTGCCATAAGCCGTGTAGTAAGTAGGTGCATGGAAAAGTAGGTGCATGAGTTACTAGATGCATGGTGGTATATTTATAGATATGGCAGGCCCTCGGTATTTGGTAGTTAAGGACAAAGATCGCACGTATAAAATTTGGGCCTGCACCACTGAGCAAGGCTTATGGTGGCACGAGATGGGAGGCCGGGCCTGGTTTTTGCCGTTTAAAAAACAGCGCGCGGCTGTTTTGGGCAGTGCTCGCAGTGTTCGCAGCGACGAACAAACCCAGCTTCGAGCCCCTATGCCCGCGCGTGTGGTGCGTATTTTTGTTCGTCCTAAGCAAAAGGTAAAAAAAGGCAGCACACTGCTAACGCTAGAGGCTATGAAAATGGAGCATCTTATAAAAGCCCCTATGGCTGCAGTGGTAAAAACCCTGCATGTAAAAGAAGGCGCACAGGTAGAAGGCAATGCCTTGCTTGTGAGTTTGGAAGCAACACCCTCATGAAGCCCATACGCATATGGGAAGTTGGGCCTCGCGATGGTCTGCAGGATCAACCCCATGCGCTTGGTGTAGAGCAAAGAGTTGTGTTGGTTGAAAAACTACTTGCTGCAGGCGCAGAGCGTGTCGAGGCGGGAGCTTTTGTAGCTAAAGTGCCACAAATGCATGCATCAGACGAAGTTTGTTCAAGGCTCTTAAAAAATCCTGCAAACCAAAGTAAAATTTCTGCCCTTGTTCCCAATATGTACGGCCTTAAAAAGGCTTTAAGTGTGGGTTTGCAAGAGGTGGCGATTTTTTTTTCAGCGACCCAGGCTTTTTCTAAGGCCAATCTTGGGCGGAGCCAAGAGGAGTGTTTTGAAAATTATAAAAAGGTAGTAGTAACAGCTCTGGCAGAAGGGCTTAGAGTGAGGGCTTATCTTAGTGTTGTGTGGGGTTGCCCTTATGAAAAAAGCGTTTCGCTCCATGCAGTACTGCACTGGAGCAAAAAGTTGCTCGATTTGGGCGTGTATGAGCTTTGTTGGGCGGACACTGTGGGCTGCGCTACGCCAGGCAGTGTAGAAAAGTTGCTGCATCAAGCAAGCAGGGCGGGCTTTATGCCGGCTTTGCACCTTCACCAAAACAGCAGTCATCAGAATAACAAAGAGCCGCATATTACACAGCAAAATATTCTTTGCGCAGTAAAACATGGTGTTAGGGTTTTGGATGCTAGTGTGGGGGGCATAGGGGGTTGTCCTTATGCGCCGGGTGCTAGTGGCAATATTTGCACCCAAGAACTCGTGAAGCTTTTAAAGCCTTTGTATCCTATCTTAAGAGCTCCCAACCTTAGTGCCCTTGATGATACGTACAAATGGCTAAAAACAATTTTAAAGGACTAAAAAGCAAGCCCCCTTTGTGCAGGGGGCTTGTGAAAAAAGCTGGTCACGTTTCGATAGGCTTAAAGATCGCCTTTGGACTAGCGCTCTAATTGCTGGCTGCCCGACTGGCAGGCCCTTATGGGCCGGATACCAGGCGGGCCCATGGCATTAAGCTAATCTGGCAGCTTAGGTCACGCCTGAGCTTATTGTGATAAACAAAGTCCGGCTGCAGGCGGCGTTATTTGTCTCAATGTACATAAGTTGTACTTACAGGTACGGGCTTAGACCTATCGCTACAGGATCTCATAGAAGCCTTATAGGCCGCCCAATACTCTGCGGGACGCTTGGCACCCTGACGGCCGCCTCTTGCAGAGGCTATCAGGGTGCCGGTGCTTAGTCCCAGAGTATTGGACTAGCGCTCTAATTGCGTTTAAACATGTGCGCACGTGCGTGGAAGTGTGCAGAGAACATGTGCTTCACTGTGCCTTTGCTATCAACCACCACTGCAGAGTAGCCATCTAAGAGCAAGCCGACTTTAGTTTTTGTGTCTTTAGCGTTTAAGATTTTTTCGTCTTTTTGAATCTTCTTAAGGTCTTCTCTCCACTCATCTAAGTCTGCAGGCTTAAACATTTGCATATTGCTAATTAAGCAATCCAAAGTATCTGCACCTGCTGCACGGTCTTGATGGTCACAGAGTATTTTGGCAAACCCATGGCGGGTGTGGGTTTTAAGCTTGGCATGCAGGGCTGCAACGCCGTTTGCTACTGCATTTGCGTCTGGCATCATAGCATCGAGGCTTTTCATAGTGTGTACGGGCATCCACTTTTTGTAGTACGTGCCAGTGCGGTTTTCGTAATGCATAGAGTCCTTACCCACTTTGGTGGCTTCGTACTGCAGTTTGGCGTGATGTTTTAGTACATCTCCTACTTCTAGGTCCTCTATTTTGTCGAGGCCCTTTACAAAAAAGGTGTCCTTACCTGCACCACCATTTACGAGGTTATGCCCTGATCCGCCATGGATTACGTCGTTACCTTCATAGCCGGCAAGGTTGTCATCGCCTGAGCCTCCGCGGATAACGTCATCTCCTGGTGATCCTAGTACTAGGTCATCACCTGCTTTTGCGCGAACATCTACGCCATCGGCTTCTGTGGCTGCTATATAGTCACTGGCCTTGGTGCCCAAGTGGCGCCCTTTTTTGTCAGGCTGCTTGGTTTTAAAAAGTGCCCCTGAGGTGGCGTGGTCTGCACCTGAGTCGACGCTTTCTTCTACTGCATCGCGGTCCGCAATGAGCACTTGCGCTGTTGCTGGCACAATCAGGGTGGTAAAACCCATCAAAAAAGTAACTGCTACTAATAGATTCCTAAACCCTGACATCATCGCACATACCTCCATTGGTCATTGTTTTGGTTTAAAGTTCTTGTTTTAAATTTTTGCTAAAAAAAAATACCTTGAGGTCCACTAGGTTCTATAATTTGTACTCCCACCGCCTAATACAGACCAACGGCCAGGTACATGGGAAACTTTAATTAAAAAGTATTTTTTTATGTATTTTATTGGCACTCAATGTGCGGGGGGTTTTTTAGTGTCTCAATATAAAACACATTAATTACAGACTAGCTCAATCACCTCTTGCTGGAAGCGCAGCCTGGCAATGCACCTAAGGGTGCGCCAGGCAAGCGGAAAGGCAAGAGGTGTTTTGGCAGTCTATGCAGCTGGTGTAAGCATACAGGCAGAAGCCTTATATGCTAGGTGCACTGGATGAATCAAACGTACTAGCTCCTCTTGAGTGCCTCAATCTCATCTGCAGAGAGGCCGGTGGCTTTTGCGATCACGGGAACAGCAAATCCCTCCTTCAGCATATTCATCGCTACCTCTGCACGGCCTTTCTTCAGGCCCGTCTCTAAGCCCTGTTTGCGGCCGTCTTCTTTCCAAGGGTTGCCCATGTGTTTTTCCCAACTCTCAAAAAAGCTCAGGTCTTTTGCACCACTCGATTTCGCCATACCTAGAACCTCCTCCTAACCAGCATGCTAATGCGTACAAGGCCTGCTAGATGAGCAAAACCATGGCCAGGCTGTTGACCTCTAAGGCCTCTGCACTAATCTTGCTTGAGCCCCTTAATTTCATCTTGCGGCAATCCTGTCACTTCTGAGATTACGGAGAGCTTTAGCCCTTTTTTAAGCATATTCATCGCTACCTCTGCACGGCCCTGTTTGCGGCCGTCTTCTTTCCAAGGGTTGCCCATGATTTTTTCCCAATTTTCAAGAAAACTTAAATTTTTTGCCTCACTCGATTTTGCCATATCTAAAACCTCTTTGTAGTTCAAATTACTAACATCCGCAATGTAGGATACAACACTTGGCAGAAGATTAATAGTATCATCCCGATCTAGGTGGCAGAGAAAATGCCTGAAAAATTCCCGCCCCTCCACACGTACCCTATCACCCAGCTGCGGCACCTTTAATAACGCATACAAAATAGAGCGCAAAACACCCTTCTTAGGCCATCATAAAGCTGTACCCAAGCGTGCAAGGTCAAACACGTAAAATTTGAGCAACACAGGATCCATACTTGCAACCCCAACATCATACATCACACTATCCAAACCTTGCTTGCCTCCCTTCTGCCAAGGCTCTTTACCGTGGTAAAAAATGCAATTTAGTATAACAGGACGCTCCTTTGGGGTTTTAGATAGTTCATGGTGCTTTATAGGAGCTCTGTAGTCGGCCATTTGTTCATATGTTTTTTTAAGATCGCGCTGGTGTTTATGCTCTAAAAGAATATAGGCCGGGGTTTTGTTTTTATCTTCAAGCACCCCCCGAAACAACAAATCCGCCTCTTTGCCTATAGTAGGCAAAGAGGACTCTTGCTTGGTTATATTCGCAATTTCTAATTCGTTCTGTATGCTTTGAGGTAGCCAGAACCCCAACAGCTCTTTGGCATACTCCACATGCGCAAAACAACTTCGGAAGAACCGATCATGTGTGTTGGTGTAGTGCGTATTTAAACTCGCTTTTCCTGCTGGTACCATAACTTTTCTCCCAGGGTTACAGTGGATGCCTTATAGGTCGCAAAATTCTCTGTGGGACGCTTGGCACCTTGATGGCCGCCCCGTTGGGGCTATCAGCGCGCCGCCGCTCTACCTCAGAGAATTTTACTAGCGCTCTAACTTACACCAGAGTCAGCCGGAGAACATACTTCAACACACAGGGGCTAATACTTAAATCTGCAGCAAATTGAATGTTTCGTGCATTAGAAAACTCCTAATTTTGCAGGGCTTTATGCTTACGCAGAGCCGCCAGCCCGAGGGCGAGGAGTATATGCCAGTTGCAAAGAGCGCATGGCTCAGAATAGCGCAATTAAGAGCGCTGCATTTTTCTGGCGCCCCCCCCAAAAAAGCCACTTGTCAGCACTGGCCTTTCTGCTCTTCTTAATAACGATAATTGCCGTAACGGCGATTTCAAACGAGGCGCAAAAAAGCGCCTTATGCGCCGCGCCGTGGCTTTACACATGTGCCACATGCTGTGCACATTACTTTGCAGGCTTGCTTTGGCTAAAAAACTACAGCCCAACCCCAACATTGTCCTTGGGTATTAGGTTTTTTTGCGGCATAGAAAATAAGGATGTGAGAGCAAATTATGGGACCAACAAGAAAAGCGAGTTTGAATACGCATTATACCAACACGCATGATCGGTTTTTTCGGAGCTGTTTTGATCCGCTCAAGTATGCAAAGGAGCTGTTTGGTTTTTGGCTGCCTCAAGAAGTGCGAGATGAGCTGAATATTAATGCTTTGGACAGGCAAGATTCCTCTTTGCCCGCAATTGGCAAAGAGGCGGATTTGCTATTTAGAGGAGAGCTTAAAGATAAAAACACAACGCCTGCGTACATTCTTTTAGAGCATAAGCATCAAAGGAGCCATCAAAAAACATATAGGCAGATGGCCGATTATAGAGTGGCAATAAAGCATTCTGCGTTATCTCGCAATGAGCGGCCTGTTATTGTGAACTGTATTTTTTACCACGGGCAACAAGTGTGGGAAAAGCAGCAAAAGCACGGCATGTATAGTGTGATTTATAACATAGGGGTTTCGGACATTGACCCTGTGCCGCTTAGTTTTTATGTGCTGGACTTGGCGCGTGTAGATTTATCGGGGCTTCCTAAGAGTATGTTTTATTCGATGATGTACGCGCTGCGTGAGGTGCCACAGCTAGGTGATGGGGTGAAGGAAAAGGGGCATGAGTTTTTTCGTAAGTGTCTTGGTCATTTGGATAAAAAAGAGGCTAACAAGCTTGTGCCGAGTGTTGTGCAATACGTTGCAGATGTGTATAATTTAACGCGCGAGGAGGTGCTGGGTATGGCAAAATCAAGTGGTGCAAAAGACTTGAGCTTTTTTGAAAGCTGGGAAAAACACATGGGCAATCCTTGGAAAGAAGAGGGCTTGAAGAAAGGCCTAGAGAAAGGCCTAGAGAAAGGTCGTTTAGAGGTAGCGGTGAATATGCTTAAAGAAGGGGCTGATGTTGCCTTTGTTACGAAAGTCACTGGCCTCTCTCAAGATGAGGTTGAGGCGCTTAAGAGAGGCTAGTTGTTCTTTGCCACTCGCAGATACTTTGCGGACTCGGGTTAGCTGCGTAAGCATAAAGGCCTAGTGTAATGAGCCTAAGGCATGTAGTGCAGCACCCCTTAAGTCCCTGAAAGGGACGCTATAAGGGGTGCAAACGCAAGGCTTCCCTTAGGTTCATTATGCGGGCTAGACAGCTAAAGGGATCTATGAGTCTGTAGCAAAGGGCTCCCGTAGCGGCCACGCTGCCGTCGAAGCTCTTAAAATGGTATGAGTGCTCCAGTCCGAGGCCCAAGGATATATACCAGGTACAAAGTGGCGATGAATGTGCTTGAAGAGGGGGAGCGCCGGCACGTTAATACGTCGACGCTGAAGTATCAATGTAACCACTTGTAATTATTGTTAAATTTGTTGATATTTGGGGTTCTGTATTTGCAGGGTTTATGGTGTTTAGTATGAAGAACCCTGCAAAACAAGAGGCTCTATAGTGCACAAAATATTAACCTTGCAAAGGTTCTGCGTGTTAGCCCCTTGTGCTGAAGTATGTTCTCCGGCTGACTCTGGTGTAAGTTAGAGCGCTAGTAAAATTCTCTGAGGTAGAGCGGCGGCGCGCTGATAGCCCCAACGGGGCGGCCATCAGGGTGCCAAGCGTCCCACAGAGAATTTTACGACCTATAAGGGATCTATGGGCTCGTTAAGATACATTATCGAAGCCTTAAGATGGCATGAGTACGCGCCAGCCGGAAGCCGGAGAACATATTTCAGTCACGACGTATTAGCCCATTTGAGTTGGGGTGTGTCCGGCGGCCGAATCTGGCGCCTTGTTGTAGGGGTTTAGAGGTATAGGGGTGAGGTGGTCCAGGTTTTTGGCAATCCATTGAGACTTGGTTGGCGCCTGAGGCCAAGGACATACCTCGACTCATTGTGGTACAAAACAGGACGAAGAAAGCCCTCTGCTTTCACAGAACTATACATTTAAACCTAATAATGGTATCAGATATTTGTGGTCTTGCTATGGCATGCATATTAGGTGTGTTTGGCCTTGCCGGCCTATTGTTTAGTTTGTTCATAGATAAGCCGACGGGATTGGGAGGATTTGTCTGTGTCACAAAAAAATCAAAATCGCTTGAAGCAGTTTAGTGACTTGCAAGAAGAGGCTAGTGAGTGTCCTGGCATTCAGGACTTAATGATTGTTTTGGAGCATTGGAAGCAGGCGCACAAAGTGGAGCAGGAGTACGAGAAAACCCAAAAGCCTCAATGCGTTATGGTGAACGCCAATGTATCGGATCCTGAAGATCTTTTCCGTGCAAGAAAAAATCGCTGATGCCTGCCTGGAGCGAAATTCTTTCTTAAATAAGACAACAAGTTCAACAAAGCCCCAAAAAACCTGTCGTTGATTTTGTCCGTAGAAAATACCTAAAGCAGGTATTTGAGTTAACAAAAAGAAATACCATTTTGTATGCGTCTGCATGGATGTCTAACAAGCCCAGTGTTCCCGCGACTTTTTTGAGCTTGGTGGATGAGGACATCCAAGGGCTTATGGAAGTGGTGCATGATTTGACTGGTTCTGAGTTGGACTTAATTATCCATACTCCTGGTGGTTCTTTGGGGGCGACGGAAGCTTTTGTGAATTATTTGCGTTCAAAATGGTAGAGCCTTTATAAAAGCTGCTCGGTAATATTCTGTAAAGCTCAAAAATAACGAAAAACGGGGGGCCGCCCAGGAGGTGCCGGACTTGTATCAATAATAGGAGTGCCCAAAATCTGAGCGTAGATGTAACCTCAAGAGGTGGTGCAACAACAGGGGGCTTTGTATTATGAAAATAAAATGGTTTGAAATCTTGGTCTTGATAGCGATAATAGTCGTCTCCATGAAATTTAGTGCTCAAAAGAGCCAGCTTTTAAAGCAAGACACGCTTGCACAAAACGAGGAGCTTGTTGCAGCCCGGGCTTATGAAGGTTTCCTGCCTGGAGAGCCAATCACAAATGATGTCCTTCAAGGGCAAATCAATGGTATTAAGGGCAAAATTGACGAGATCTCTAAAGATACGAAAGCAATTCGAGTAGAAGTTTTAGACCAGTGGTTAACCATATCAAATGTGGCTGGAGTAGTGTCTGTGCTTAGCATATTGGGGCCTCGGATCATGGCTCTGCTTGCTCTTGCTCGCAACAGCCGCTTGTGGAAAAAAATAAAAGACTGCATAAAGAAGACTAAATAGTTTGGAGCTGAAACTCCGCAATATTAATTACGTCGTAAAAATTGAATGATGTGATCGCCGTTGCAGACAAGAGGCTGCGGGCGCCAGTTTTTTTGAGGCTATGATTATACCCAGATCGATGCGGCATACTCACATGCATTAGCCCTGTGAGCTAGTGGGAGCTGGGGCTGCCGTTCGCGGCACTGGTATTGTGGCTGTGTCAGTGCACAGAGAGCTTCAGTGGGCACGTTAATACGTATTAGCCCATTTGAGTTGGGGTGTGTCCGGCGGCCGAATCTGGCGCCTTGTTGTAGGGGTTTAGAGGTATAGGGGTGAGGTGGTCCAGGTTTTTGGCAATCCATTGAGACTTGGTTGGCGCCTGAGGCCAAGGACATGCCTCGACTCATTGTGGTACATAGGTCCAGAATGTGGGCTTAGTTTGAGGCAGGGGGCTTAAGTTTTGGGCGTTTTTGGGCGTTTTTGTGTTGTAATGAGGAGTGTGTGTGTGTTTTTTTATTCCTTGAGGGGGTTTTGTATGTGTGCATGTAAGAAGTTGTTTGGTTCGATGCGGAGGGGGCTATTTGGCTCTCGTGGTTTTACATTGATTGAGCTAATGGTTGTGGTGGCCATTTTAGGGGTCTTGGCGGCCATTGCGATTCCACAGTATCAGGAATTCCAAGCCCGCTCTCAAGTAGCTAAGGCGCGCATGGAACTAGGCTCCATCTATAAAGCAGAACAACTATTCCACACCAAATGGGAAGCCTTCGCAGGAGCTCTAGACGCAGTAGGATGGACAAGATCAGAAACTTATCACTTCGGAATAGGATTCAGTCAGGGCGCAATGCTAGAAAACTTCTGCGGACTCACATCCGCTGGCCTGCCCGATATGGGAGACCCCGTCGGCTGTGGGGCAGCACCACAGCGCACTTACACAGGTGTAGATGGCAACGCTCTCAACACAGGAGTCTGGTTCCATGCAGCCGACAATATGGCAGGATTTGGCTGCATAAAAGGAAGCTGCTTTCTAGGGGATATGGACATTGACGACATGTCATTAGGCGCCTCCCTTACAGCCAATACTTTTTCTGCTGCAGCTATAGGAAATCCAGGGGGGGGTGAATTTACTTTTACAGATCCACCAACTGCCACAGGAATATCAAGCGGCAAATGTGGCACAACAGTTTGTAAAAGCATTCACACCATGTGCGGAAAATCTGCCAAATGGGGTGGCATGTTTAGCGGCGGTGACTTAGACCCATTCACATTAGTAGTGACAGAGCAAAAGGAGTTGCTAAGAGCAAAAAATCCAGAGCCTAACCCAGCAAACATGGATCAAACTGTGTTAGACTTTTGCATATAAAAAGCTTTAACCTCAACTGCCAAAGAGAGTGGGCCCTTGCCCCCTCTCTTTGGCCTTTCTCAAGAAGATGCATTTCAAGATCATTAAAAAGTTTTTTCACTGTATCAGACTACCATTCCAGTGGAGCCGGTGTGCTCCTATTGTTCCTTGCCGATGCTCATTAAAGCTAGTGGAACCACGTAACAAAGGAGAAGACAAGATCAATGGGTTTGACAGACACGGCCCTAGGCCTCTATGCATCTGCCATACGGAAGCTTTAGGTGAAATACTAATTTGTAAAAGTGACCTATCTTGTCAAAACCAGGCTTGTATTAGTGCTAGTGCCACGCGCATAGCGCTAGACCCTAAGAACCGGGAGCCAGGTGTGCAAAATCTAGCAAGATTCTATTGGGGTGGATATGTGCCACCCAAGCGCTATTGCATCATTTTATTTGATTACACCACACAACGAAAATTCTGGCTCTTTCAAAATGGCAAGTACACCGGGAATGCGAATCAGAATGGCCTAAAAGCTGCAGGCGCTGCAGTAGCTAAATTGGTGACACAAAGCCACAGCATGCCCTATGAACCCTTTGAAATAGATGGAAACAACGGAACGGTGCTAATAAAATCATGCCGCCCCAATAAACTTTGCGCTCAATTTGCAATTGAATCTCAAAAATCCCAAAGCACCCACATATGAACCATATCTTTTAGAGGCGCACTGGACATCATGACAGCCTCCGCCGGCTAAACATAAAAAGTGTCTTGTGCACAGCATCGTAGCTGTACATATATGTACGTACCGTGCATAGTATTCTGTGGGTTTGGTATGGCAAAAAAGCCACGATCCAATATCGCCCTTGGGTATTAGGATTTTTTTGAAACGCAGTTAGAGCGTTAGTAAAATTTTCTGAGGTAGAGCGACGCTCCTGGCCTAGCATCCCAGAAGGAGGCGGCCGCGACAGGAGCAAGCCGTCCCGCAGAATTTTGGGCGACCTATAAGGCTACTGCGGGCCTGGGAGACAAATTATAGGACCAATAAAACAAGCAAGCTTAAACACGCACTACACCAACACGCATGATCGGTTTTTTAGAACCTGTTTTGATCCTCTCAAGTATGCAAAGGAGCTGTTTGGGTTTTGGTTGCCGCAAGATATACAAGAGGAGCTGTGTGTTGAAAAGTTGCAAAAGCAGGAGTCTTCTTTACCCACTATTGATAAAGAGGCAGACTTTTTGTTTTGCAGAAAGCTTAGCGATACAGATAAAACACCTGCCTATGTTCTTTTAGAGCACAAGCATCAGCGTGACCCTAAAAATACATACAATCAGATCGCAAATTACGGAGTGGCCATAAGGCATGGTGAGTTATCTCAATCTTCAAAAAAGCGGGCTGCTGTTTTGAATTGCATTTTTTACCATGGAAAAACCCCTTGGCAGAAAGAGAGTAAGCAAGGCCTTTATAGCGTAGTGCGAGATGTTGGATCGGGAAGTTTGGACTACATGTTGCTCAAGTTTTATGTGCTGGATTTGGCGCGTGTAGATTTATCAGCGCTGCCTAAGAATATGTTTTATTCGATGCTGTATGCACTGCGAGAGGTGCCACAGCTAGGTGATGAGGTGAAGAAAACGGGGCCAGAATTTTTTCGCAACTGCCTTGGCCACTTGGATAAAAAAGAGGCTAATAAGCTTGTGCCAAGTGTTGTGCAATACGTTGCGGATGTGTATAATTTAACGCGCGAGGAGGTATTGGGCATGGCAAAATCGAGTGGTGCAAAAGACCTGAGCTTTTTTGAAAGCTGGGAAAAACACATGGGCAACCCCTGGAAAGAAGAGGGCTTGAAGAAAGGCCTAGAGAAGGGCCGTGCCGAGGTAGCGATGAATATGCTGAAGGAGGGGGCCGATGTGGCCTTTGTTATGAAAGTCACTGGCCTCTCAGCAGACGAGATTGAGGCGCTCAAGAAGAGCTAGGGTGTGCCCAGAATGTTTTTTGAGGCCATCCTGGTTATATGCCTGGCTCAAAGCACCTTGGCCCAGGGTTGGATAGGCCGATTTTGCATATTAGAATTTCACCTAAGACTTCTACGTATTCACTACATAAATAGGCAAGCTCAGGCTTATCAAAATTATATTTTGGGTTTGGCTTTTTAGACTGGGGTGAAACTGCTATAAGTCGCAGCTTGCAAGGATCAATAAGAATACAGTCCTTGCAAGAATCATTATGTTGATTTTTTGTCATTTTTAGAAAGAGCCTTCTTCAATAGCAAATGCCTTGTAGCGTATCCATGATTGTGATGAATCTTTTTCGTCGGTTTCGATGTGATATTTATCTTTAGCCCACCAACCTACAAGGTTATATGGTACTTTTAAATAAAAGTGATCATCTATTTGTTTTGCGAAGCACTCTATTTTGCCACTTGCATCATATTCGAACATAGAAAAATTCCACTCACGGTCACAGTCTCTGGAGGTGCGCAAAATATACTGCCCTAGAAGCAGCTCAGCTTTTAATAGGTTCTGGTGACCTGTGCATGCTGGAAAAACATGGCCCTCTAAATGCGTGCCGTCTGCTTGCAATCTGCCTATTCTGATAACTATTAAAACATCAGCGCCGGACTCAGTATGTATTTTTTTAAGATCTACTTCTTCTTCAATTTTTTTGCGAGGGTCATTGCCGAGGTGGCGCATATCTAAAATGGCGAATTTAATCCCGTCAATTTCTGCTCTATATTTACGAGATTGTTCTGCCTTACTAGGCCCTTGCATGCTTTGATCTCCTTAGAGGTGCCAAGGGAAGAGGGGCGCGTGTGTGGCCCCTCTTCCTTGGACCGTGTGTGTTATTAAATATTTATTTACAAGGTATTGTGTTGAGCTCTATTCTATCGTGTGTTTTGGAATAAGCTTGCATAAAAAAGTACCCTCTGCCAGTAATTTTTAATTTCTGCTCTTTTTCTAACATCTCTAGTAATAACCCTGTTCCATTTTTTGATTTAGTGCTCGTACAAAAAATGACCGTCTGTATTGTAGAATCAGATCCAAAATGTTCTTTGAGAACTTTATCTGACTTTAGTGCGTGGCTGCCTTCCATTAAAACATACATAGAGGGATCAAGATTTAAGCCACAAACTCTACTATCATTGAAAAACATACGAGTCTCGTTATTGTGCAAAGTGATACAATTATTACGGGGCGGAGGATTGCCGAGGGTAAAATCATCTCCTGCTGATGGATGTCTCCATGTAATTTGGAGGTTTTTTTGCTCTTGTCCTAAATCGTAGTGGAACACCTCCTCTATTCTAGAAAGACCTTCTGTGCTAATGCGCATATATGGAGTTTGTATTTTTGCATTACTGATTTGATCATCTGACACACCATGCAGCTTTGCTAAAAAAGGCTTAAGGTCATACTTCTCATTTGGCTTATAATTCCCA
Organism: Bdellovibrionales bacterium; assembly: GCA_965116155.1. Taxonomy (GTDB): domain Bacteria; phylum Bdellovibrionota; class Bdellovibrionia; order Bdellovibrionales; family UBA1609. The sequence continues at coordinate 420,134 of OZ220488.1, read as the reverse complement.
TCCTCCATGGGAATAGGTAGAGTTAACTTGGCACCTAAAACATTAATTAATCCATGAGTGTCTTGTGTCATTTTTAAATCTCCTTAAAAAAGAGCGGCGCTTGCCTTATTTGCAGTAGCTTAAAGCCGTATGCTTTGTGCCGTCATTACTCGGCTGCAGCAGTTCTTTTTGCTCGGTAATAACTAAAATAAAAGGATCTAGGTCACCGCCGCTAAACATGCCTCCACTTGCCATCCATGTACCTGTTTCTCCACACATGGTGTGAATGCTTTTACAAGTAACACTGCCACACTTATGATTCGACCCTGTGTCGTCATCCTTTGTAGAAGCCGTAAACGTAAAAGTCCCTCCGCCTGGGTTTCCTACGGCTTGAGCGGCAAAAGTATTAGCAGTAAGTGAGTCTCCTAACGCTGTTCTTGAAATCATTGTATCTCCTAAAAAACAATCACCCGCACCACACCCAAAACCTGCCCTATCAGGGTCCGTTTCATGCCAAATTCCAGTGTTTAGCATCTGTCCGGTTACGCCTGTGTATTCTTTTTGAGGAGCTGCACCGCAGCCAATTGTTCTACCATTCATGGGCAGTCTACCTCCACCCATTCCTCCACAAAATCTGGCAAGTGCATTGGATTTAAACCCTATTCCGAAGTGATAAGTTTCGGATCTTGTCCAGCCTACGGCGTCTAGGGCTCCAGCGAATGCTTCCCATTTGGTGTGGAATAGTTGTTCTGCTTTATAGATGGATCCTAGTTCCATGCGCGCTTTAGCGACTTGTGATCGGGCTTGGAACTCTTGGTACTGTGGAATTGCAATGGCCGCTAGTACGCCTAGGATGGCTACTACAACCATTAACTCAATTAAGGTAAACCCCTGAGGACCAAATAACCCTCTCCGCATCGAACTCCAAAAACTCTTATTAAACACACACATATAAAAAATCTCCCTTAGTTGAGTCTAAAAATTAAATGCAAAAGTCTAATTGTCCGTCATTGGGCGGTTGCAGCAATTCCTTTTGCTCAGTTATAACTAATATGAAAGGATCTAGATCGCCCCCGCTAAACATAGTGCCTCCAGATGCACTCCATTTACCCGTCTTTCCACACATTGTGTGAATGCTTTTACAGGTAACGCTACCCGCGCATTGGTTTGAGCGGTCCGGAGCAGAGCTTGTAGGCCCACCGGCCGTAAGGGTAAAAACCCCTCCTCCTGGGTTTCCTACGGCTTGAGCTGAGAAGGTGTTGGCAGTAAGTGAGTTACCTAGTTTGTCTTTTTCAATATCCATACTTCCAAAAAAACAAGTTTTTGGAGCGCAACCAAAGCCATTGGGGCTATCAGACCAAATTCCAGTATTGTTTGTATTGCCTGTTACGCCTGTATATGTACGAGCAGGGGCTGCCCCGCAGCCTACAGCCGTATCCATTGTAGGCAAAACACCGCCACTGGTGCCCCCTCCACAAAAGTTTGCCAAAGTGCTATTGAATCCTATTCCGAAGTGATAGGTTTCGGATCTTGTCCATCCTACTGCGTCTAGAGCTCCTGCGAAGGCTTCCCATTTGGTGTGGAATAGTTGTTCTGCTTTATAGATGGAGCCTAGTTCCATGCGCGCCTTAGTTACTTTGCGTAAGCATTAAAGAGTTAGTCCAATATTCTGGGATAAAGCGGCGGCGCAAGAGCAGCACCCTGAAAGGGTGCGGCTGCGATGGCGCCAAGCGTCCCGCAGAATATTGGGCGGCCTATAAGGTGTATATGTGTTTGCGGCTTTGGGCGATTTTTAGGTCCAAAGTCGCGATGCTATTTTTTTAGTGGTGGTATTTTTGTAGGAGTTCACTTTCCATGGGCCTGAGGCCTATGGGAAGTGTGGTGTTGTGGTTGGTGTAAGTTGATGTGCTGTATATTATTCGGATCTTTGGTTTAATGGTTTTTATATTTTACTAATAAAACGTTTATGCTATGTTTTGCATATGCCACACTACTGCAAGCCAATTAATTTCAGAGCTTGGTGATATTAAAGAATCAACGTTTTTTATTTTTAATTGAATAAAAAATCATTTCAAAGGATTTGCATTTGGAGATGATTCTTTCTAGTGCAATTAGCTCATTAGAATCCACGGTAAGGCCATAGGCTTTTTTAACAGCAATAACAGTATTAGCAAACCAGCACTGGTTTTTTTCTGGCACCCATCCAGCAGCATCCAAAGAAGACTTTTTGCCGCGGTTAAGCGCAGAAGAAGCTAATGTTAGATTGTTAATATCCGATGCAAATTTAGATTTTGTTGCTTTGTTTTTTGCACAGAGGCCACTATCGTGAGCCTCTGATAAGGATACAATATGATCAATGTCAACTTCTGTTTTAGAGGAAAACATCTGGCCCGAATAGGGAGAATAGATTTTCTTATTTAAGGACTCTATAATCTTGTCTTCTAGATTTTTTGAGGAATACAGGTAGTCTTTTTCACGGTTGTAAGACGCACAACGATTTTCCTTGGCTATTTTAAGCCCGCGCCATGTAGAGGCCATTGGCCAACTACAACTAGAAAAAACAACACAAAAAATTAAAAAAAATCTCACTCCGCCTCACTTTCATTCTACATTCGGCATTTAAAAACAAGAGCCGTATATCATACACAATCTTTGGAATTGTATACAAAGGCAACGCCTGGATCAATGCCCATTAAAATTGTTACACAAAAATGCCTGCAGATTAGAGAGTTTTTTCTTTCCCATAATACTCATGATAAAAAATGTAATTCACAACAACAAGCCACTCGTTGTGAATTAGAGTGGAGTGCTTTATCGCCACTCTATAATCTGCTTTGCTTTGCTGTATTTTGACAGATGCTAACTACTCTAACTAACAGTGCTGCTTTGAATCTACTACACAAGGATGCGCATTGTAGCAGTGACTGTCTTAGATTAGAAAAGGTAGCAAATGAATTAATGCTTGAGCACTATTGTACCGACCTACGTCTAGGTAGGGGCGTAATAGTAGGGAGGCAAGATGGGAAAGTGCAGGCATTTGGGTTTTGTAATTGTAGTGGTTTTTTTATTTGCACCCTATGCTATGGGGCACTCAGGTGGTACTAACGCCTATGGTTGCCACACAAACCACTCTACTGGTGATTACCACTGCCACAATCCTAAAATAAGAGAGCCCTCCAGTTTCAGCCTACCCAGTCATAGCAGCTCTTTGTACTGCCATATGATTCATGGCGAAAGCCGATGCGGTTATAGTAGAAGCTACTGCCAAGTTCTTGCTACAAAATTTGGTGGTTACTGTGCACCAGAATAATACAGATCAAAAAAATATGTTTCATGGTGTTTGCCTGCTTGGTCTCTCTTTAATTAGGTTCTTTCTGGATTGGGCGCGTGTAGATTTGTCAGAGCTTCCTAAAAATATGTTTTGCATCGATGATGTACGCGCTTTGCGCAGTGCCACAGCTAGGTGCTGAGGCGCGAGAAACAGGGCCAGAGTTTTTTCGTAAGCGCCTTGGTCATTGGGATAAAAAAGAATCTAACAAGCTTGTGCCAAGTGTTGTGCAATACGTTGCGGATGTGTATAATTTAACGCGCGAGGAGGTGCTAGGTATGGCGAAATTAAGTGGCGCAAAAGACTTGAGCTTTTTTGAAAGCTGGGAAAAATTATGGGCAACCCTTGGAAAGAAGACGGCTTAAAAAAAGGGCCGCGTTGAGGTGGCGGTGAATATGCTTACAAAGAGACTGGGGCTCTCTGTAATGTCAGAAGTGACAGGACTATCTGCAGAGAAGATTGAGGCGCTTAAGAAGGGCTAGAGCAGGCGCTCTTTTTGGCCGGTCACAATACACAATAACCATGTGGAGATAAGTTATGGTACCAGTGCAGAAATCGAGTTTGAACACACACTACACGAATACGCATGATCGGTTTTTTAGGAGCTGTTTTAAGGATATGGATTACACGAGGTCGCTTTTGAAGTTTTGGCTACCTCAAAATGTACAAGATGTGTTGGATATTTCTGGCCTATTGAAACAAGATACTTCCTTGCCTACTATAAGCAAAGAGGCGGATTTGTTATTGCGGGGTTATCTCAAAAGCACCAGGCCAATTTATATTTTACTAGAACACAAAAACCAAAGGAGTCTTAAAAAAGTATGCAGTCAAATGGCTGATTATGGTGTGGCTATAAAACATTTTGAGTTATCTAAAACTCCAAAGGAGCGGCCTATTGTATTAAATTGCATTTTTTACCATGGGAAAAGTCCTTGGCAAAAAATGTCTAATCCAGGGTTAGATGTTGTAATGTACGATATAGGGGCAGAAAGCATAGACTCTATTTTGCTGCAGTTCCATGTGCTTGATCTAAGGCGACTAGATGAGGCTTTGTGGCCTCCAAAAGGGGCGCTGTACTCTATTTTGTATGCGCTATTAAAGGTGCAGCAATTAGGTGATACGGTTAGGGACGTGGGGCGGGAATTTTTTCGCAAGTGCCTTAGTCATTTGGATGAAAAAGACGCTAGACAGCTGGGGCCATGTATTGCATCCTACATTGCGAGTGTTTATAATTTGACGTACGAGGAGGTGTGGTCTATGGCAAAATCAAGTGGTGCAAAGGACTTGAGCTTTTTTGAAAACTGGGAAAAGATTATGGGCAACCCTTGGAAAGAAGACGGCCGCAAGCAGGGCCGTGTAGAGGGCTTAGAAACGGGCCTGAAGAAGGGCCTAGAGAAGGGCCGTGCCGAGGTGGCTATGAATATGCTGAAGGAGGGGGCTGATGTGGCCTTTGTTATGAAAGTTACTGGCCTCTCAGCAGACGAGATTGAGCCTTTAAAAAAGGCCTAGTAGCTTACCATGGCCCAGCCATGGGCTTTTGGGATCACGTTTTGTGTTAGCCACATTGTGACTGAAGTATGCTCTCCGGCTTCCGGCTGGCGAGCGCTCATGCCACATTAGGGTTTTAATACTGTATCTTAACGAGCCCATAGATCCCTTATAGGTCGCAAAATTCTCTGTGGGACGCTTGGCACTCTGATGGCCGCCCCGTTGGGGCTATCAGCGCGCCGCCGCTCTACCTCAGAGAATTTTACTAGCGCTCTAACTTACACCAGAGTCAGCCGGAAAACATACTTCAACACACAAGGGCTAATACTTAAATCTGCAGCAAATTGAATGTTTCGTGCATTAGAAAACTCCTAATTTTGCAGGGTTTTATGCTTACGCAGAGCCGCCAGCCCGAGGGCGCGGAGTATATGCCAGTTGCAAAGAGCGCATGGCTTAGAATAGCGCAATTAAAAGCGCTGCATTTTTCTGGCGCCCCCCCAAAAAACACCTGCCAGCACTGGCCTTTCTGCTCTTCTTAATAACGATAATTGCCGTAACGGCGATTTCAAACGAGGCGCAAAAAAGCGCCTTATGCGCCGCGTCGTAGCTGTACATATATGTACGTACCGTGCATAGTATTCTGTGGGTTTGGTATGGCAAAAAAGCCACGATCCAATATCGTCCTTGGGTATTAGGATTTTTTTGCGGTGTAGAAAAAAGGATGTGAAAATAAATCATGGGACCAATAAAACAAGCAAGCTTAAACACACACTACACCAACACACATGATCGGTTTTTTAGAACCTGTTTTGATCCTCTCAAGTATGCAAAGGAGCTGTTTGGTTTTTGGCTGCCTCAAGATGTGCGAGATGAGCTGTGTGTTGAAAAATTGCAAAAGCAGGAGTCTTCTTTACCCACTATTGATAAAGAGGCAGACTTTTTGTTTTGCAGAAAGCTTAGCGATACAGATAAAATACCTGCCTATGTTCTTTTAGAGCACAAGCATCAGCGTGACCCTAAAAATACATACAATCAGATTGCAAATTACGGAGTGGCCATAAGGCATGGTGAGTTATCTCAATCTTCAAAAAAGCGGGCTGCTGTTTTGAATTGCATTTTTTACCATGGGAAAACCCCTTGGCAGAAAGAGAATAAGCAAGGCCTTTATAGCGTAGTGCGAGATGTTGGATCGGGAAGTTTGGACTACATGTTGCTCAAGTTTTATGTGCTGGATTTGGCGCGTGTAGATTTGTCAGCGCTGCCTAAAAACATGTTTTATTCGATGCTGTATGCACTGCGAGAGGTGCCACAGCTAGGTGATGAGGTGCGAGAAAAGGGGGCGGAGTTTTTTCGCAACTGCCTTGGCCACTTGGACAAAAAAGAGGCTAATAAGCTTGTGCCAAGTGTTGTGCAATACGTTGCGGATGTGTATAATTTAACGCGCGAGGAGGTATTGGGCATGGCAAAATCAAGTGGTGCAAAAGACCTGAGCTTTTTTGAAAGCTGGGAAAAACACATGGGCAACCCATGGAAAGAAGACGGCCGCAAACAGGGCTTAGAAACAGGCTTGAAGAAAGGCCTAGAGCAAGGCCGCGCGGAGGTTGCGGCGAATATGCTGAAGGAGGGGGCAGAAGTGGCTTTTATATCGAAAGTGACAGGCTTGCCCCAAGATGAGATTGAGGCGCTCAAGAAGGGCTAGGAACTTGCTCTTTGCAGGGTTTTATGCTTACGCAGAGCCGCCAGCCCGAGGGCGCGGAGTATATGCCAGTTGCAAGGAGCGCATGGCTTAGAATAGCGCAATTAAAAGCGCTGCATTTTCTTGAATAGTCGCACTCCAAAAAAAACACCTGCCAGAACCAATCTTATTTTTTCTGCTCTTCTTTTTTAGCCTTTGAACAGACTTCGTCTTTGTTCCAAGTGGCGGATCCTGAAGTTACAGATCCTGACTTATGCGCATGGTTATATGAGAATGTAATAGTTGATGGGGTTATGCTGGACTCACAAAGATGCTGCTTAGCTTTTTTTGCAAACTCAGAAAGTTCGTTTAATAGCCAATCATCTATAAGTCCTTTAAGCATAGCAGGTTCTACCATAGCCACATCGCCATTTTGTGTGCGTGTGCAATAAAGGATTTCGGTGTTTTTGTTTGGTTGATCAGGCAACGGGGTTATTTGTTTTTTTACCTTAGCAAAGCTAGTGGGCACCCATAAAAATGCAAATGCAACAGATACTAAAAAAATGCCCTTCATACCTATTCCCCCAAGGGTTTGTGTTTAACCCTGTGTTTTTATATAATGTACCGCAGGTTCGTTTTGTTCGTTGAATTTTATAAAAATAGCTTCATTAGAACGCGCCTGCACTTGAAAGTGGTGGTATTTCTTGTAGTCAGTATAGGTTCTAACGAGCATGACTGCGGCTTCAGCCATTTTGAGAGAGAGCTCTACAAATTTAGAGTCACCCTCCTCCTCTTTAAAGCTTACAATGTGTATTAAAACCTCGATGCCTTGAGAGGATCCAGATACAGTGCCCTTTGAAAATAAAACCATATTTTTGTATCCTGTGCCATCCATTAGGGCTTTGGCAGCTTTCTTATGGGGCACTAGATCAACGGAGTCTACAAGATCTTTCCCGTCCCATTCAAGAAATACATAAGTGCCTTCCGAATCAGAACGACAGAGATAATACAAGTAGGTGGCATCTTTGCACACTAACTTTTTGGGGCTAAAAATTTTCCAAGAGTGCATTGAGGAGCTCTTTTTTTATTTAAAATCATTATAACCCAATCTGGTGAGCGGCTCAAACTGAAGGGCTGTGTATCGCTTCACAGACCAATACAAATCTGATACAGCGAGCGGCACCTACCGCAAATCCCCAACATGCCCCATGCAAAAAAATGTGCCAGTGAGTGCATATTAAATATCACATAAAATCAAATGAATTTTAGAAAATGGAGTTTCAAGTTCTTGACAACATGCGTTTACTATTTCGCATAATTTTGGAAAATTAAAAGGCGCGTGCTTAGCATGGGTTCTCACTAGCAAAATGGCATTTTTGTACTCTTCATTATTTTTTTTGGATTTTTGATTAATGGCAAATAGTGCAGGGTGAACAGCGTTATGTAGCAGTATGTCTGATTTTAAAAAAACAGTTTTGGCACGTTTATTTACCCCTTTTTGGCTTGCGTGGTGCAAATCCTCCTTATCACTATACAAGCACGCTCGTCTATATTTTCTAGCATGTTTGGCTGCGTACTTTCTATACTCCTCATCACCATTGCCAGATGTAATTTCTATTTTGACATGTTCATTCTGATCTGTCGTTAAAGTGGCATCAATGGGATAGCTTTTATTTAAATCCACATGGCAATTAACATGGTGTATTGGAGGTGGGGAGCCTGAATTTTTCTTTTCGTAAACGATTTTTGCTCGTTTTTTTAGACAAGGGTTAAGGAAAATTGCAAGGGGGAGAAGCTCTTCTCGAAATTTTTTGTGCTGCCTGTTGTTACGAAGGACATCATCCGAAAAAGAATTTGCCTCATCATAATATTTGTTGATTTTTCGGCAAAAATCTTCCACAGGCATAGGCCAAGTTTCTAAAAAAAATTGTTCAAAAAGATCATCTAATTTTTTTAGATTCATTGTGGTGTTTTTGATGGAATCCTTCTTTAAGATTAATGGCTGGGGGCATTGTCCTCTTTTTTTATATAAAAGGGCACTGTTTTGGCGCAAAATGCATTAACTTTTTTGCCTTTTGCTTGGCAGGATTTTTTCAACCAATCATAGTTGCTTGCGTTTTGATTTTCATGTTGCGATATGTATATTTGATCTACAGGACTGCTCACGATCGCATCTATCAAATGCTGGTCTCCCTTAGAGGCCGACCATCCATAAATAACAAGCACTCCTTCTAATTTGCGCAACTTTTCTAAGCAGAATTTTAAATATTCATTGCCTTCAATTTTATCTTTTTTGTCTCTGGAATATTTTGAAAAAACACAAAAATGCCGCCTATTTTTCAAAGAGTCTTGTATGTTTGGAATTAATTTGTTTTCCTTGGTTTGTGTTATTTTTATAATTTTGTCACTTTCATCACCTTCATCATCCTTCCAGCAAATATGCAAACCCCCATGGAGGTAGAAAAACTTTTGCTCTTTTGTAGGGCTCCATTTTAGACCTGATCCACCAAAACCATCCCTGTGATGCTGTTCCCTTAAAACTTCATCACTCATAAAAATCTTATACAGCAATGGATCATAATTAGTTGAAAAATAATTTTTAAATTTCTTGAGAAATTCAACAACACTCTTTAACCTTTTTTCCTCTATGCCGTCCTCACATTTTGATAAAATCTCAGAGTAAAATACCTCTACCACTTCATCCATTTTATCCTGTAAGAAAACTTCTAATTTATAATTATATTTCTCTTTTGAGATAAGAGCCTCATAATCATTAAAAAGTGTTTGCAAAAGTGCATTTAGCTTTTTGCAGTCCTTAAAGAGGGCTTCATAGCTTGCGTTGATGCCTAAAGCTAAGTTGAAGCCGTTGCCGAGAAAAAGGCTGACGTCTTTATCGTCTTTTTTTGCCTGCTTAATTGCGTTCCCTACATCTTCCCACTCTTGTAGTTTTGGTTTACTTTGTTCTGACATAAAAGTTTAATCGTCAGAAAGAGGGAAAAGTAAGAGAGGCCGAGAAGAGGGCGCCGTGTGGGGCGCCTCTCTTCTTGGCGTGTGTGTTACTTCTTAACATGCTGTGTGATTGGTTCGTTTTTTGCGTTGAATTTTATAAATATGGCCTCATTAGAACGAGCCTGCACCTGAAAGAAGCAGTATTTTTTATAGTCATCATAGGTTCTAACCAACATAACTACGGTCTCAGCAATCTTTGTAGAAAGCCCTACAAACTTAGGGTTGATGCCTTCCCTTTTAAAGCTCACAATATGTATCAAAACCTCAACGCCTTGCGAAGATCCAGATACAGTGCCCTTTGAAAATAAAACTATATTTTTGTATCCTGTGCCATCCATTAGAATTTTAGCCACTTTTTTTAATGGAAAAAGGTCGACAGAATTCATAAGATCTTTTCCATCCCACTCAAGAAATACATAAGTGCATGACGCATCAGAATAAGCCGTACGATAGGAGTAGATAGCTTCCTTGCGCACTAACTCTTTTCGAGGCGAAATTTTCCACAGGGACATTGAGGAGCTCCTTATTTTATTAAAAATAAATTATAACCCAATCTGGTGAGCGGCTCAAACTAAAGGGCTGTGTATCGCTTCACAGACCAATGCAAATCTGATACAGCGAGCAGTACCTGCCACAAACCCCCAACATGCCTCATGCAAAAAAATGTGCCAGTGAGTGCATATTAAATATCGCAGAAAATCAAATAGATTTTAGAAAATGGAGTTTTATGTTCTGAGTGACATGCTCTTATTATTTCACACAATGCTGTAAAATTAGAAGGCGCGTGCTTAGCATGGGTTCTCACTAGCAAAATGGCATTTTTGTACTCTTCATTATTTTTTTTGGATTTTTGATTAATGGCAAATAGCACACGGCAGACAGCATCGCGTAGCGCTATGTCTGATTTTAAAAAAACAGTTTTGGCACGTTTATTTACCCCTTTTTGGCTTGCGTGGTGCAAATCCTCCTTATCACTATACAAGCACGCTCGTCTATATTTTCTAGCATGTTTGGCTGCGTACTTTCTATACTCCTCATCACCATTGCCAGATGTAATTTCTATTTTGATTTGTTCATTCTGATCTGTCGTTAAAGTGGCATCAATAAGGTAACTCTTATTTAAATCCACATGGCAATTAACATGGTGTATTGGAGGTGGGGAGCCTGAATTTTTCTTTTCGTAAACGATTTTTGCTCGTTTTTTTAGACAAGGGTTAAGAAAAATTGCAAGAGGGATCAGCTCTTCTCGAAATTTTTTGTGCTGCCTGTTGTTACGAAGGACATCATCCGAAAAACAATTTGCCTCATCATAATATTTGTTGATTTTTTGGTAAAAATCTTCCACAGTCATAGGCCAAGTTTCTAAAAAAAATTGTTCAAAAAGATCATCTAATTTTTTTAGATTCATTTTGGCGTTTTGGATGGAAACCTTCTTTAAGATTAATGGCTGGGGGCATTGTCCTCTTTTTTTATATAAAAGGGCACTGTTTTGGCATTAAAGGCCTTGATATCTACTTTGATATTTTTATCTTCAAAAGATTTTTTCAGGTTTTCATAACCGCTTTCATCATTTTCGTGTTGCGATATGTATATTTGCTCTACAGAACTGTTCACAATCGCGTCTATTAAATGCTTGTCTCCTTCAGAGGCCGACCACCCATAAATAACAAGCACCCCCTCTAGTGTGCGCAACTTTTCTAAGCAGAATTTTAAATATTTATTGCCGTCAATTTTACCCTCCTTTTCTGTATAATTTCGTTCAAAAATACAAAAATGAGCCCGCTTCTTTAAAGAAGCTCGCACAGTTGGAATTAGATCTTTTGAGGTGCACTTTAGTTTTCTAACCTCCCGATCCTCTAAGTAAAAATGCAAAGCCCCATGGAGGTAAAAATTTTTTTGCCACTTGTTATCTTTATCCCATACCAAATAGCTTCCTTTTACATCTCTAGTAGACTTATTAAAACCGTCCTTATGATGCTTTTTTTTTAATTCAGCATGGCCCATAAAAATTTTGTATAGCAATGGATCATAGTTAACTGAAAAGTAATTTTTAAAACTCTTAAGAAATGTGTATATACTATTTTTTAGCTCTTGTGTATTTTCGCATTTTTGCAATATAGCTTCGAAAAATGAATGTCGAATTATATTAATATTGATATCCGTGCTTTTGTGATGATTCGCTCTAAAAAAAGCTTCTAAATTATATTGATGCTTTTCGCTTACATCTTTCATAAAAGAATCGCCAAATTCTTGTTTCATGAAATCTAATATAACTTTGTTATCAGTCAAGTCCTTAAAGAGGGCTTCATAGCTTGTGTTGATGTCTAAGGATATGTTGAAGCCGTTGCCAAGAAAAAGGCTGACGTCTTTTTTTGCTTTTTTTGCCTGCTTAATTTTTGACTCTACATCTTTCCATTTCATTAGTGGTGATTCACTCGATGCTGGCATAAAAGTTTAATCGTCAAAAAGAGGGGAAAGCAAGAGAGGCCAAGAGAGGGCCATATGGCCCTCTCTTGGATCGTGTGTGTTAAGTTTAAAAATTAAGTGCAGTAATTGAGAGGTACGTGTTCCATACTGTTACTTACACTGGGGGTTAGAATTTCTTTTTGCTCGGTTATTACCAGAACGAATGGGTCTAGGTCGCCGCCACTAAACATGCCTGAATCAGCCTTCCACTTACTAGTTGCTCCACAACCAGAGTGAATACTTTTACAGGTGACTGTACCACATTTATTATTTGTATATGTAGGTGCAGATCCTGCATGAAGACTGAAGTTTCCACCTCCTGGGTTTCCTATAGCTTGGGCTGCAAAGGTGTTGGCGGTAAGTGAATTGCCTAGTTTATCTTTTTGAATATCTGCATCTCCAAAAAAACAAGTTTTTGGAGCACATCCGAAGCCATGCGTAGATGTATCAGACCAAATGCCAGTATTATCCCCACTGCCTTTTACCCCTGTATATGTGCGAGCAGGTGCTGCACCACAGCCAACATTATCCATGGATCCAGGCACTCCAGCAGCAGTAAGCCCACAAAAATTAGCTAAATCACCATGATTAAATCCGATTCCAAAGTGATAGGTTTCTGATCTTGTCCAACCTACGGAGTCTAAGGAGCCAGTGAATGCTTCCCATTTGGTGTGGAATAGTTGTTCGGCTTTATAGATGGATCCTAGTTCCATACGAGCTTTGGCTACTTGAGAGCGGGCTTGGAATTCTTGGTACTGCGGGATCGCAATGGCTGCTAATACGCCTAGGATGGCCACTACGACCATTAGTTCAATTAAGGTAAACCCTTGAGGGCTAAAAAGCCCTCTCTGCATTGATCTTAAAAACCGTTTACTAGACACACACATATTAAAGTCCCCCTCAATTGAGCTTTTAAATTAAATACAAAAATCTAATGGCACGTGAGCACTTCCCATCACTGATGGTTGCAGCAGTTCTTTTTGTTCGGTTATTACCAAGATAAAAGGGTCTAGATCACCGCCGCTAAACATACCTGATGTTACGGTCCACTTACTGGTTGCTCCGCAATCAGAGTGAATACTTTTACATGTAACTGAGCCACATTTATTATTTGTAAATGACTTTTTAGTGCCCATAGAAACCATGAAGTTTCCACCTCCTGGATTGCCTACGGCTTGAGCGGCAAAAGTGTTAGCAGTAAGAGAGGCTCCCAGTGCCATGTGCCCGATAGAAGTATCTCCTAGAAAGCAGCTTCCTGCTACGCACCCCAAGCCTGCCATGGCAGCAACTGTCTCGTACCAGATTCCTGTATTGAGTGCGTTTCCTGTTACACCTGTATACGCTTTTTGAGGAGCTGCGCCACAACCGACTATCATATCACTCCCCCTGCCTGGCACTGGAGCGCCTCCGGCGCCCCCGCAGAATTTAGCTAAAGTCATGCCCATGGCCTGATTGAATCCTATTCCGAAGTGATAGGTTTCGGATCTTGTCCATCCTACTGCGTCTAGAGCTCCTGCGAAGGCTTCCCATTTGGTGTGGAATAGTTGTTCTGCTTTATAGATGGAGCCTAGTTCCATGCGCGCCTTAGTTACTTTGCGTAAGTCATTAGAGAGTTAGCAACACAAGCTGGAGAGTGAGGTCGCCTCGGTGAGCCCTGTAAGGGCGTTAGGCCGAGGTGACGAGCGACATAGGCTTGTGTTGCGGCCTATAAAGTACTAACGTGCTGGCCAATCGAGTGGAAGCGGCGTACCTGAAGTGAGGTTGGTGTAGAAGAAGGTTAATAGTCGTGTCTGTGTTTGGTTGGTCTTGATTGAGGTGAAAGAAGCGAGCTCGATTGGTTGTATTTTGTTATGGTAGGTGTGTTGTTTAGGAGTTCACTTTCTTGCGGCCATATGGCACGCAAGGAAGTGTGGTGGTTTGGTTTTGCCAGTAAGCCAGAGCCATTAACCCTGGAGCTATCCAGTTCTCCCTTGAAATCCTGGGGCTTTTCGCTGGCCACCTGCTTAGCATCCCATAAAGGGGCGCAGGTGGCTTCGCTATCCGCCCAAGATTTCAAGGGGCCACTTTTATGCTTACGCACTTTATGAAAAGCTTGTTATAAAAAGCAATGAGCAGCATACCTGTTGCAAAGGAGCCCACGTAATGAAGGCCAACTTGCAAATACCACAGAGACCCAAGCGTGCCGGCCCGCGGCCGGCGTGCCGGGTCGCGCCTGGTCAGGCCATGTCAGCTGCCCCATGGGCGGTGGTGGTGAGAGGGGAGGGCAATGGAGAAGTGGGTGCGCATGTGCGACGGGTGGAGGAGTTTTTAAAAACTCGCGGTGTGAGTGTAGTACATTGGAGGGGTGAGGCAGATGTGCGTGAGGGCGTGGGTTTGGTGCTTTCAATGGGTGGTGATGGTACATATTTAAGGGCTGTGCACTTGCTTGAAAGGCTAAATTTTAGTGTACCGGTTTTGGGAGTGCACTTGGGGGCATTAGGTTTTTTAGCGCATGTTACCCGCAGGCGCACGGAGGAGTTTTTGCAAAAAGCTCTTGATGGAAGTTTAAAAGTACAAAAGCGTCTTATGCTGCGCGTGACCGTGCAGGACTCAAAAGGCGACGGGCCACGCAGTACGTTTGCTTTGAATGATGCTGTTATTGAAAGAGGAGCAGGGGCTAAGTTAATTCGTTTGAATGTGCATTTTGGCACAAAGGGTGACCAGAGCGAGGCGGGTTTTAGGGCGGATGCGGTGGTGGTAGCTACCCCTACGGGTTCAACGGCATATAGCTTAGCTGCGGGAGGTCCCGTGGTTTTGCCGCAAATGGAGAGCTTTGTGCTCACCCCCGTTTGTGCGCATACACTGACCAATAGGCCAATTATTATGCCGAGCTCTTATGAGTTAGAGTTTGAGCTTTTGACCCCAGCCCGCATTACGGTGGATGGGCGTGCATTCGGCACATATGGTGCCGGGTATAGAGTGAAGGTGCAGCGCTCGCCCTATGAGCACTTGGCGCTACTAGACCCGGAGGGGTATAATTTTTTCTCTGTGCTCCGGCATAAGCTTAAGTTTGGCCAATAGTGTGGCTAGTGCTTTAATTTGGTGGTTACTTAACGTGCGGAGCTTTGACGAAAGTGTGGCGGCTTTGGACCTAGGGTATCCAAAGCCGCAGGGTCATAGATGCTGTATAGGCCGCCCCGTTGGCAAAGGGCTACACTGGAGACTGCTCTTTATCCAGCACGTGAGGGCACCCTGGCATGGACCGCTTGCCTTGTGCACCTGAAGGTGCACAATCGTCGGCGCTCTCCGGCCATGGCACCCTCACTAACACTTTTATGCTTATGCGCTTTGCCCAGAGCATGTGGCTAGCGCTTTAATTGGAGGGTACAATAAGGGCGCTATGATTTCGAGCCGTGATATTAAGTTGCAAGTGGATATTTTGCTAAAAGGTGCAGACCTGTTGGGCAGAGATAAAAGCGCTGCAGAGGCAGAACTACATACCGTACTGAGCCATGCACACGGGCGGCCCTTGAGGGTTAAGGCAGGCTTTGATCCTTCGGCTCCGGATTTGCACTTGGGCCATGCGGTGCTTATGAAAAAGCTGCGGCAGTTTCAAAACTTGGGGCATCAGGTGGATCTGGTGGTTGGGGATTTTACGGCGCTGATTGGGGATCCTACGGGCCGTAATGTGACACGCCCTGCGCTTACGATGCGCGAAGTGCAAGCGAATGCCAAAACTTATACCGAGCAGGCGTTTAAAATTTTAAAGCCTGATAAAACCAATATTCACTATAACTCGCATTGGTTGGGAGAGCTAAAGCCGCAGGACTTTATAAAACTTTGCGCGCAGAATAGTGTGTCGCGCATGTTGGAGAGGGATGAT
Source organism: Bdellovibrionales bacterium (assembly GCA_965116155.1). Classification (GTDB taxonomy): domain Bacteria; phylum Bdellovibrionota; class Bdellovibrionia; order Bdellovibrionales; family UBA1609. The sequence goes on along the minus strand of OZ220488.1, from coordinate 404,327 downwards.
TTTAAAAAGCGTTATAAGGCCGGGATTAGTATTGGAGTGCATGAGTTTTTGTACCCGCTGTTGCAGGCTTATGACTCTGTCAAGTTGCGCTCGGATATCGAAATGGGTGGCACGGACCAGGTGTTTAATTTGCTTTTGGGGCGCGATTTGCAAAGGGCGTATAAGGCTTTGCCGGAGTCTGGTCTGCCACAAATGGTGCTTACTATGCCGCTGCTTGAGGGCGTGTGTGGTGTGCATAAGATGTCTAAAAGCCACAACAATCATATTGCGTTTAATGATGCACCAGGGGAGGTGTTTGGCAAAATCATGAGCTTGTCGGATCACCAGATGATCGACTACTGGAAGCTTATAGGAGATCCGGAGGATCCTATAAAAGACATTAAGCAGCTTACGGGACCAGAGCTGAGGCAGCACAAGGCTGCGTTGGGGGAGTTTGTGGTGAATATGTTCCACCCCGGCGAAGGAAAAAATGCACGGCAAAATTTTGCTAAAATTTTTAAAGAAAAAAGTTATAAAAAATCCGATATTCCACAAGAGAGGCGGCATATAATGTATGCAGGCTCATATAGCTCTATAGATGTTTTGCATAAAATAGGGGTTAGAAAATCCCGCAGCGATGTGCAGCGCCTGATAAAAAGCGGTGGCGTGAGAATGCAGTGCATAACAGGGTATAACGAGGACGACGTGATTGTATTTAATGATAATGACGAACATTCACCTATTATTGGATGTGCTCCGCATGAGCCGTATCTCTATAATGCCGGACATGAATATGCCGTTAAGGTGGGTAAGAAAAACTTTGACCTGGTGAAAGTTATTGAACAAAAGGAAGTTAAATAAAGATGGCTAAGTCTAAGGTTAAGTTTATGCCCGAGGGTGAGGAGTACGGCATTGGGCCAGATGAGTCAGTGCTTCAGCTTGCGCAGCGTGAGGGGGTGCCGATACATTCGGTTTGCAACGGAGTGCCCTCATGCACAGAGTGTATGGTTAAGGTACTGGAAGGGGAGCATAATATTTCACCCCCCAGTGCGGCGGAGATTAACCTTATAGGTTCAGGGTATTATTTGGATCAAAGACGGCTTTCGTGCCAAATAAAATGCTTTGGCGATGTTACTATTGACCTAAGCAACCAAAAGTCCAAAAAAAACTTTGTCAAATCCAGCCGCAGAAAAACCGAAAACTCCTTCGCTGTGAAAGGCAGTCTAATCGATCAAGAGGGTTAGCCTTGTAAAAGATCCGCGCATGGTTCTTTGGCGCCATGCTGAGCTAAAAGATTGCGCAGTTTTTTGGCCTCATGCTTAAGGCGCTCTATGGATTCAGGGGTGCTCCAGTCGAAATCTTTTGCAATATGAGCCTCTAGTGAGCGAGAAAAGTTCAGCACACCTAAGGAGAGGCTAGCTGCATCGGTATCGGCATGTTCGCGATCCCCATTAATGAGCCCCTTGTTAATGTCTAAATCCGGGTGTGAGAGCAGTTTTTTTATGTTGCTTAGCATACGGTTAACTTGGGCCTCACCTAGTGCCCATAGAATGGGCCTTCTCCATGTTCTTTTTTGCTCTTCGTGCCCTCTGTAAAGGGGCAGTGCCATAGCATAGTGGTGCGTTGCAATAGCTGCCACGAGCGCTGTGCCGCGGCGCATGGCTTTGTCGTCTGTTTCTTCATATAGGCCTCTAATCACATCGGCAACAGCATTTACGTCTATTCCGTCAGCTTCAAGCAGCTTTTTGGCACTGGCCTTTTTTATAACAATTGGCGGCGAAAACGCGTCAATTAAAGGCGTTCTGCCGTATTCGTCCACGGCGTTGATGTTGGTTTTTTCATGTTGCAGCAAAAGCTCCACCACAGCATGGTACCCGTTTAAAAGAGCGTACAAGTATTTAATGGCGTGATACAGTTGGCGAACGCTACCTGTTGCCTGCGCTTCGCTTAGAGCATTCTCAAAATAGTCTATACCAGGTGCTGTAGCTAAATGAAGCGGTGTGCGCCCGTCTTCTGCAGCTTTGTTGGGGTCTATATTGGGGTGACCTAGGAGCAGCTTTACAATGCGCTTAAGCCCCCTCTCCGCTGCTGCAGTAAGAGCCGTATCGTCGTCGTACACCCCATTAACATCTAAGTTGCCGTTTTTTAGCAGTTTTTTCACCCTTTTTACATTATTTTCTCTTGTGGCTTCTATCAAGGCCTCTACTTCTTTCGCCCCGAGGGCTTTGGCAAGCTTTGGATCCACTGCCCCTGGGTCCCAGTCTGCCCATGCAGCTAAGCTGCCAGTGAACCCAATGCATAAAACGAGTAACAAGCGGGCTTTTATCATTTTAAGCTGCCTCCCAGTATGGGTGGATTCTTACACGCTCCGTGACCTTTATGCAAGGGGAGGGGATTTGTGTTTTTATAACGCGCCGCAAGGGGCTTTGGCGGGCATGCCGCGGCTTTGGACCTAGGACACCCAAAGCCGCAGGGCCGTAAATGCCGTATAGCCCACACAATTCTCTGCGGGACGCTTATCTCCCTGATGGTCGCACCTAAAGGTGCTATCAGGGAGACTGCGCTTAGCCCAGAGCATGTGGCTAGCACTCTAATGCTTACGCACTTAAGGGGTGCTAGGCAGGTGACAAACGAAAAGCCCCAAGGTGTAAAGGGGGAACTAGACAGCTATCAACGCGCTGGTAGCTTTGGGGGCTCTCTAACCCCAAAGCGTCCAAACTCACTTAACCTAGCGCGCCGCCGCTTAGTCCCAGAGAATTGTGTTAGTCCTTTAATTGTGTTTGCAGAAAGTGCTCGCTCCAGAGACAGGTCATATAGGGCCAAGCCACAAGAGACAAGGGAGCAAAGACAGCCGTTACAAACAAAGGGTAAAGCGACGCACCAAAGGCATAACCATAAGTGGGCCCGCCGCTTGCGTAAAGGTACCACCAAGAGGGGGCTTCTGATACCAGCCAAATCGCCATAATAGCCAAGGCGTTGCCCCAGCTGGCAAGGTGCTTAAAGTGGCGCGCGCTGTCTTTAAAGGGGTTTTGTGTTTTTACAAAATGGGCCTCGAACAAAAAACACCGTGAAAACAGCACGGCCATGGCAATGCCTGGCACGATAAGCGCAATCAAACCAAAAAACACCGCCGCAAGATAGGCTAAAGACAAAACCGTCCAAGGCATAAGAATGCGTTTTACAAAATGCCAAAAACTTTCCTCGGGGCCAATTTTGTGAAACCGGTTGATACGCCACAAAACCACCGGCACCAACCAAAACAGAGCCAAAAGGGAATACAAAACCCCTGCCAGGGCCAACATGGTGGCCCAAAGGGGAGGTGTATTCTGTTGACTTGTCATCATATAGGGCCAAAGCACCACGCTAAGGCTTAAAAGTATGCCTATATTGTAAAGTATCCATTTGGAGTTTTGGGCAGCATAAATTAAAGAAGCATAAGCACGGCTTAAGCCGATGAAATCTAACACACCCTTAGGGTGCGTGGGTTGTTTAAGTGCACTGCCAGTTGCCATATACTACAGGGTCGCGTTTGGCATTATGTGTAGTCAAGTGGGCCCCGGATTGAGTGGACCTGGATTGGGAGGTTTTTTTGAGACCACTATTGTTAGTTACAAAAAGCTTTCACCCACAAGCGCTTAAGCTTTTGCAAAAGCACTTTAGCGTGCAGAGCTGCTCTACGTGGCAAGGTCCGCTTATGGCACAAGCCTGGGGCGTAGTTGTGAATTCACGCGTGCGGGTGGGTGCTGGTTTTTTGCGCCAAGCCCACAAATTAAAGTGGGTGCTGAGTATGACAAGCGGATTGGATCACATAGACCATCAAGCCTGTCAAAAGCATGGAGTAGGAGTACTTAGCACTCCACAGGCGGGCGTGCAGTCGGTTGCGGAGCTTAGCATTATGCTGATGCTAGAAGCCTTGCGTAAGCGCCTTAGGTCGCTTGAGGCCTGCAATAGAGCCTTGGGCAAGTTTCACATAGAGCGCGGTGTGGAGCTTTTGCCTCGCACAGTGGGACTGTGGGGGGTGGGGCGCATTGGAGGGCGTGTGGGCAGCATGCTAAGCGCGTGGGGCTTGGAGGTGTTGGGCTTTGACCCTTACAAAGACGAGGAGCATTTTGCAAAACACGGCGTTAAAAGCGCTGCGTGGCGTGAGCTTTTAATGCGCGCAGAAGTTTTAAGCCTGCACGTGCCCTTGACCCATGAGACCAAGCAAGGTCTTAATGCCGCGGCGTTAAAGCTTATGCCACAGGGTGCGGTAGTGGTTAACACTGCGCGCGGCGCTGTGGTGGTAGAGCAAGATATGCGCGCGGCTTTGCAAAGCCACCTAGGGGGTTACGCTTTTGATGTTACCACTTGTGAGCCTTTTGGTCCGGGGCATGGTTTTTATGGTGTAGACAAAGTCATACCCAGCCCCCATGTGGGAGCGCACACTAAAGAGGCCTTTGCAAGGGCTTCCTTTACAGCCGCGGAGCTCCTCATCAGCAAAAAAGCGTGAGCTCTTCTAGCAGGGAGCGGGCCATTCGACCTTCCAGGGGTATGCGGCTGTCGTGGTGTTTAGCAAGTCAATGCTCTCGCCCCGAGCAAATGCGCCGCCAATGGTGTCGCATCTTTCGTTAGCCTCTACGCCGCGGTGCCCACGGCAGTGCGCCCACTTAATGCCACCTGCCCAAAGCGAGCAGGCTTGATCGAGCCTTTGCCAAAGGTCTTGGTTGAGCACCTCTTTGCCGCTTGAAGATCTCCAACCATTTTGCTTCCACTTAAAAATCCACTCCGTAATGCCCTTAAGCACGTATAGAGAGTCTGTTACCACAACGGCAGTGTTAAGCTCTTTGCTATGTGTGCGGCGCAATGCCTCAATACAAGCTGTTAGCTCCATGCGGTTGTTGGTGGTGCTTTGGGCTGCGCCTCCTAGCTCCCATACTTTATTTTTAGCACTCACTACTGCGCCCCAGCCTCCGGGGCCAGGGTTGCCTAAGCAAGCGCCATCTGTATAGATCAGAACGGGATTCGGTTTGATCAACGCTAAAACTCCTTTATCATCTAAGCCTTGTCCGTCAGGGCTTAAGCCTTGTCCGTCAGGGCTTAGGTTGTATTTTTATCACCAGCCCCAAGGCTTAGGCTACAGGTGTCCGATAATTTGCGTATATCCCATGGCGTTATACCCCATGGTTACTTGGCTAAATATAAGGGTTTTAATATGCAACTTAGAATTATAGTTTTCATTGCTGTACTCGCTTGTACGTATGCTACTAGCACGCAGGCCCAAGTGCGCGAAGGCCTTGTGCGTATGCCTGCAGAAGTGGGGGCCGAGCCATCAAAGGATATCAACGACCTCATACTGCGCGAGGCGCAGCCCGTGTGGATACCTACGCATTCTAGCTTTTTGTCACGCCTCTACGTAGAAGGCACTGTGGGGACGAGCTTTTTTAGGCGCATGAACTCTTTCACCCACCACATGCTTCGCCCCAATCGCAATTACAGAGAGCCGGTGGACAGCTTTACGCTTAATAACTTTCGTCCAGGGTTGATATTCGGTGGCGAGATAGGGCTTACACACAATAGCAAAACCTTGGGCGTGCGCTTTGGGTTGGCGTACCATCATCTTAGCACTCAGTGTGGTGTGTTGACGCTCAATTATCCCAACAGTCACACGGTGGGCGAAACGGGCAACATCCGCCAAAGCTGTGGGGCCGATCGGTACCTTTTGCCCCATACTCTTAATGTGCAGTCTATTACGGGCAACGGGTATTGGGATATATTGCCCCATTTGAGCTTGCGGCCTTTTGTGGGTTTTGGTGCGGGTGCGGCGCAGGCTCGTATGCCGCGCCGTACGATGGGAGCAGACTCTGACCCGTATTTTGTTAACCAACGGGCGCCTATTTTTATGGTCCATGTGGGGGCGCGGTTTCAACTGACAGACTGGGTGTACGGCAGTATAAAAGGCTCTTACACCATGCTGCCTCAGCTAGACTACGTACTGCCTGGAGGCACAATCAGCAACACCGATCGCACAACTCCTGGTGGTGGTGGGCGCAACTCTTTGCCTACTCGACCAAACTCTCTCATACCGCGTATAGAGGGCTCGTTTAATACCCTCTACATACCCACTGTTACAGTGAGTTTCGGTATAAAGATTTAGGCAAAATTAGAGTGTTAGCCCAAAACCCTGGGATAAAATGCGTAAGCATAAAAGTGCCAGCAAAAATATCCTCAGCCCGACGCAGTCTACCTGATAGCGCCCTTGGGCGCGGTTCATCAGGGAGACAAGTGGTTCTGCCTGAGGTATTTTTGTGCACTAGAAAGCGGCCTACCATCGCAGCCGACCCCTTCAGGGCGCTGCTCTAGCGCGAACGCTTAATCCCAGAAAATGTTGCTAGCGCTCTAATCTTAGGGCTTTTTCCTTAAGAGCCTGGCGCTTGTCGTGCCTTTTTTTGCCTCTTGCGAGGTAGATTTCTACCTTAAGCCTGCCGCGTTTAAAATAGAGCTTTGTGGGCACGCAGCTAAGGCCCTTTTGTGTGAGGGCGTTATGGATTTTTAAGGCCTCTGACTTGTGCAAAAGCAATTTGCGCAGCCGCAAGGGCTCGTGATTATTGTGCGCACTGTGGGTGTAAGGGGATACGTGCATGTTTTGCAAAAACACCTCCCCCTCCTTCAGGGCAACATAAGCCTCTTTAATGCTAGACTGTCCTAGTCGTATGGATTTCACCTCGCTGCCCTGCAGCACAATGCCGGCCTCGAACTTTTGCAAAAGCTCAAAATTAAAGCGGGCCTTTCGGTTTTCTGCCACAAACATAGTTTGTAGTGTACTATAAATCAGAGTGCTAGCGCAGTTAAAGACTAGCCACCACACCTCTTGCCGAGTAGCGCAGCCTGGCAAATGCACCTTTAGGTGCACGGCAGGCAAGTGGAAAGCCAAGAGGTGTGGTGGCGGTCTATGCAGCTATTTGTCGGCCCTGTAAATCGAGTTAAAGCGGCGCACCTGAAATGAGGCTTGTGTAGGTCAAGGCAAATAACCACGCCTGCGGCCGGGTGTGCTTAAGCAAGATAAGTTGAGCGGACTCGATTGGCCAGATTTTCGTCAAAGCCCTGCGCATTGAGTAAACTGTCAGTCTTTGGCTTTGGCAGATGGCGGCTTTTTGGGGCCTATGGGCTTATTAGTGGGAGCTTTTGACGCCTGCGCCGCTTGCTGTACAGGCTTAGCGGCTACTTTGGCTTGCTCTTTTTTTTGTTCTTTTTCGTGGCCCTTTTGATCTGGATGGGAGGTTGTTGCTTTTTCGGCACTGGCTTGGGTGGCTTCAGCCTTTTTAGCTATTTGGGTTTTTTTGTCATGCTCTCTTTGGTTAAGTTTTAGCTCTGTTTTTAAGGCTTTTTCTTTTGTAATTTCCGATGCCAATGTGCGGTTAAGGGTTTTTAATTTGGCATCGAGGTTGGTGATTTTTTGTAACAGGGCTTCTAGGTTTTTTGTGTATTCGGCTTGGCGTTTTTTAGAGGCTTCTAGTTTTTGCAAAAGCTGTTTCAGCTCGGCTTGTTTTTGTTTTAGATTCTCTGCCTGGTGTGTTGCCTCTTTTTTATGTGTTGCGATTTTTTGGTTGCTGTCTTCCAGCTCGGCTTGTACTTGATCTTTTGTTGGGGCTTTTGTAGCTGGGTCTGTTGTAGCGGCTTCTTTGGGTGGGGCTTCTTTTTCAGGTAGGGGTATGATTTTTTCTTCTGCTTTGCTATCTATGTGGTTGTTTATTTTGCTGTTTGTTTTGCTGGTTGTTTTTTTGGCAATTTTAGGAGCTTTTTCTTGAGGGTTGGGTATCTGTTTGGGCGCCTGTTTGGGCATTTGCTTGGGGGCATCGCTTTTGGTGCTGGCTTTTGTGTTTTTATTGCCAGTGGCCTCTGCTAGAAAAAATTTTTGCCACATGCCTTGCACGGGCTGCGCGGCCCAAGCTTTAAATGAACCTATCAAAAAAAACACCAACACACTAGTGGCTATTTGTTTCATAGCTGTTTGTTTCATGGGCCTTCCGTTTAAACTTAAAGTTAATTTGGAAACTCTTCTATAGTCCTTCTATAGTGCATTGCAAATGATGTGCCGTTTTAGGTGTTGGATTTAGGTCTGGGTTTTTGTTTATTTTTTTCAGACTGTTAAAGGAGTAAACAAAATTTAAAGGACTAACCCAATATTCTGGGATAAAGCGGCGGCGGTAGAGCAGCCTCCAGTGCTTTTGAAGAGAGTTTGAACGCTTTGGGCGATCAATAGGCCCAAGGCGTCCAGACTTTCGTCAAAGATCCGTGCGATGAGTAAACAAAATTTAAAGACTTAGGTCGGTTTTTAGTTTAGCTCTTAGCACAGAACTGTGGGCTTTTATGCTAGCCTGCAATTGTTGTGCGTGTATTTAATTGGATTTTTTTGTGGGTGGTTCTTAGCATAGGCACACTCTCGTGCAGTGGGGTGGATTTTTACCAGGCGCCCTTGGTTTTAAAAAGCCACGAAGTAGACGTAAATCTGGGTGTTGATATTTTATTTGTGGTGGACAACTCTGGCTCTATGAAACAAGAGCACCGCAACCTAGGGGATAAAATTCATGGATTTTTAGACATAGTTCGTCACCTGGATTACCGTATCGGCATTACCACAACAGATGTTAGAAAAAGAAACACCCCAGGCGCAGACGGCACACTTATGCCTTTGCAAGACGAAAACGGCGCCACCTCTATGTACTATTTGGACACTTCTATAGAATTTGAAAAAGCCCGCTCCATTTTAAAGCAAACCTTCACCAACGTAGGCACGGGTGGGGCCGATAGAGAGCGGGGTATTGCAGCCGCCTACCGCTCGATTGAGAAGGCCGTGCTGTCTGCTCCCGAAAGCGGCCGCAATGTAGACAAGGCCCACTGGGCGCTGGGGAACTTTTTTCGCGAACAGGCGCATTTGTTTTTTATTGTTATATCCGATGCAGACGACGGATCGGCTCCCGTTTTAGGATCGTGCAAATCGGGCGCCGTGCCCACAAGCAACCGATGCAAAGGCCAGCCGCTAGCACTGCTGGATCTTATTCGATCCGTGTGGCCCCAAAAGCGCGTGGTGTGGAACTCTATTGTCGTGCGAGGCGGCATGAAGCATGTGGATGTGGAGTCCTTGCCTCGGGAGGTGAGGGAGCATTTGGAAAAACACCCCATTGCACCGGACCACAACTGCCGTAGCCAAGGCGAAGAGTGGGGCTCTAAGTACATAGAGCTTTCGCTGCGTACAGATGGAGTAATAGGCTCCGTGTGTTCGTCAGACTACACCTACCAGTTAAGAGGCATGGGGCAGCGTGCGGTGGATTTGCAAAAAAGCATCGAGCTTGAGTGCGTGCCTTTGGTGGGCGCTGTTAACGGAAAAGACATCCAGATTCTCGTTTATGGCCCCCCGTCCGCTACAGTAAAAGACTGGATCCCCTATGAAGGCGACTATAAACTTGAGGGGCGGGATATTATCTTTGGCGGTCCTAGCCTCCCCGCCGGGCAATATAAGATTAGGTACAAATGTACCTAATTTAGAGCGTTAGTAAAATTCTCTGAGGTAGAGCGGCGGCACCCTGATAGCCCCAACGGGGCGGCCTATAAGGGATCTATGAGCCTGTAGCCTTGGACGATCTCTAGGTCCAAGGCGACCAGACTCTCGTCAAAGCCACACGCACTTTTATGTGCACTTGTAGCTTTCCAGCAATTTCTGCAATCTCTTCTGGCGTTCCATTAAAGTCTCTTTAGTGTCTTGGGATAGCAACTTTTGCTTTTGCAGGTTGAGAATTTGTTGCTTGATCTCTTGCTTGCTGTGCATGTTTTTTAAGCGCTCTATGCAGTGCATAACGAGATCCGGATCGGGTTTGGCGGCAAATATTTTTTCCGATATAAAACTGCTATCTAAATTTGCGCGCCAGGCGAGCCATTTTTGAGGCGCTTGCAGGCGCTTAGCGCCCTCTTGCCAGAGGGCTTTTAAAGAGTCTTTAAAAAACAACTCCCCCGCTCCATGATGGTGTGCTTGCTTAAATACCTCTAGCTCTTGTAGGGCATTTTTTAGTAGTTGCATTTCTATACGGTACTCACAAAGCGACTTGAGTGTTGTGCTAGGTGCTGTGTCTTTGGATTGGGATTGGGATTGGGATTGGGATTGGAGTTGGGGTGCAGCGTGCACTACACGTGGTGTGGCACTCGCAGTGTCGCTTAGTGGAACCCCTGCGAGGTATTCTAGTTTTTTGCGGTATATGCTCCTCAGGGTGGGGCTATGGGTTTGCTGCACAATGGGCAAAAATTGATCCACAATGGCGCGCACCTCAACACCTTTTCCTGTAAAGCCCAGCATAGCCTTTGCAAGCTGATGCTCAAACATGTCGGGCGCATGGCGCAACTGGTGCAAGAGCTTTTGGATGCCATGCTGCTGCAAAAAGCTATCCGGGTCGAGGCGGTCCGGCAAATAAAGCACTCTTGGCGAAAGCCCATGCTTTAGCAGCGTGGGGAGGCATTTTTCAGCCGCCGCCACACCTGCTGCGTCTCCGTCAAAAAGCAACACACAGTTGGGCGCACATCGCGCTAAGGCCTGAGCATGGTGCGCGGTTAGCGCTGTGCCCATAGTGGCAACCGCATTGGTTATGCCCGCTTGCCAAAGGGCTAAAAAATCCGTGTACCCCTCTACTATCACGCTCACTCCAGCTTGACGGATAAACTTAGCGCTCTGGTGCAGGCCGTATAGGGTGTGCCCCTTTTTAAACAAAGGCCCCTCAGGGCTGTTGATGTACTTGGGAGGTTTGCCATCTAAGCTACGCCCACCAAAACCCACAAGCGTGCCGCCGTGGCTCCATATGGGGAACAAAAGCCGATTGCGAAAATACGGGTACACCCTAGAGGAATTTTGTCTTAGTAGGCTCAGCTGATGGGCAAGCTCTGTGCTGACAGATTTTTTGCGCAAAAACTCCTGCAGCTCTCGCCCCGTGGGGGCATAACCTATGCCAAAGGCCTTAATAGTATCAGGGAGCAGGGTGCGTTTTTTGCAAAACACCCTAGCCGGGTGGCTCTGGGGCAGTGATAGAAGGGAGTTTTTAAAAAACCCCGCCACGAGCAACATAATATTTTTTAGTTTTTGGTTTTTGGGGGTGTGGCGCGAGCCTAGGCGCAGGCCGGCTTTTTGGGCCAGGTGCTGCAGGGCCTGTGCAAAGCTCGCTCCGGTCATGGCGCGGTAAAAGCTAAACGCATTGCCTTTGGCGTGGCATCCGAAGCAGTAGTAGAGCTTTTTGCTGCCTGAAACACTAAAGCTTGGAGTGCGTTCGCTGTGGTCTGGCATGGGGCAAAGGCCTATAAACTGATCCCCCGATGAGCCTGAGGCTTTGAGCTCAGTGTATTGCCCTACGAGCTCGAGCATGTCAGTGGCTTCTAGGACGTCTTCTGGTGTGGCATGGTCGCCTCCTGGGGGCGCGCTGGTGGTGCGGGAGGGGCGCTGCTGGCTTTGCCTGTCAGGGCTTGGCTTTCGTGCTAGAGCTTGGCTAGTTTGCATGGTATTTGCCAATTAAACCGCCCCTGCGGCGCCGGTGTCACGCTTGCACTTGCCAAAATGGGGGAGGGGAGAGTAACTTTGTGCGAGATTTAATTGTATAAGAGGTTTTATTATGGCTGTGGTGCGGGTGCGCGATAACGAGTCTTTTCAGCAGGCTTTTAGAAGGTTTAAAAAACAGGTAGAAAAATCCGGAATACTGTCTATTGTTAAAAAGCGCGAAGCTTTTGAAAAACCTAGTATCAAAAAGAAAAAAAAGTCCATCGTGGCTCGCAAGAGGCTTTTAAAGAAAATGCGCAAACATTTTCACTAGCAGTGTTGGTCTGTGAGGAGGAGCTAAAACGGCATAGTGGCTTTGTGGCGCAGGCTTTTTTAGAGGCGCGCAAGGCGGCGGCCCAGGGCGAGGTGCCTGTGGGGGCGGTTTTGGTGAGCCAGCAGGGCCTGTGTGTGGGTAGGGGGCATAATGTTAAAGAGCAGCAGCGGGTGGCAACGCGCCATGCAGAAATCGAGGCCCTCGAGCAAGGCAGCCGGCACTTGGGGCGTTGGCGTCTTAGTGGGTGCACGCTTTACACCAGCTTGGAGCCGTGCGTGATGTGTCTGGGAGCCATTATGGAGGCGCGGGTGGACCATGTGGTGTATGCTTTGAGAGATTACAAAAGCGGAGCATTTGCTCCTGTGCTGGGCATGGAGCCTAGTGAGAGCTGTGAGAGCCTTGTGGTGCCGCGCGTGGCCCCCTTTAATCATAGGCTAAGGTGTACGGGCCCTGTGGCAAGTGAAGAGGCGCAAGGAATTTTGAGGGAATTTTTTAGCAAGCTGCGGCGTAAGGCATAAATAGTTTTTATACTATGGGTTTTTATGAGGAATTAGCATGGCAAAAAAAGCGATAATTTTGGGTCTTGAGGAGCAAAAGACTTTGGTGCTGCAAGAGGCGCGGCATTTGGTGGGGCAGGCGCAGGACTCTGGGATGTCTTTGCGGGCTGCGCAGGTGGACGAGTATTTGTCGAGCGAGGTGAACGCGCCGGAGGCTTTGGATCATCTGATGCGTCACCTAAAATCGCGTGGGGTGGTGGTTTTGGGCGCGGACAATTTGCGCGAAAAACGCACAGGTCCAGGTGGGGCTGATGCGGCTTCAGAGGATGTCAAATTAGAGGCTAAGGGCTCTGATCCGGTGCGTTTGTATTTGCGCAAAATGGGCCGGGTGTCTTTGTTGACCCGTGCGGGTGAGGTGGCTATTGCCCAGCGCATTGAGAGTGGTGAGCGGGGCATAGTGAAGGCGATTACGATGTCGCCTATGGGAGTGGGGGAGATTATTCAATTGGCGTCGCGCCTTAAAGAGGGGCGCATTAGGCTTAAGGCAATTTTTCGAGGGTTAGAGGATGGCGATACCCACTATGAGGAGGATGAATACCACAAAAAAATCCAAGAGCTCATAGGGCATGTGCAGGATTTTAACAAAAAGGCTGAGAGCAGCTTTGCGGTGCTGCGCAAGTCTGCAAAAGACTCCCCCGCAGCTAAAAAGGCGCAAGACAAACTCGTGACCCTCAACCAAGAGCTTATGGTGAATTTTGAAACCATTAACTTTAACCGCAAGGCTATTGATCGCATCGTGTTAAAAATTAAGCACGTTGTGGCGCGGATGCGGATGCTAAGAGGGCGTGTGGCGCAGGGATTAAAGCGCACGGAGCTAGAGAGTACAAAGGAACTCAAAAAGCTTTTGGCTCGTGTTTTGGGGGACGAGCGTGAGGCTAAAAAGCTGGCTAAGGGGTGGGGGTTTTTTGGCGGTGCGGATGAGCTTGTGGGCTTTTGTCAAAGGGCTGCAGAGGCGCAGGAGCGTTTGGATCGTTTGGAACAAGAGACCCAAATGACTTTTGATTGGCTGAAGGATGTCTATACGGCTGTGTGGCGTGGCGCGCAGATGGCCGATCGGGCTAAATCGGAGCTGGTGGAGGCGAATTTGCGTTTGGTGGTTTCTATTGCCAAAAAATACGCCAACAGGGGGCTTCAGTTTTTGGATCTGATTCAAGAGGGCAACATTGGTCTTATGAAAGCGGTGGATAAGTTTGAGTACCGCAGGGGGTATAAGTTTTCTACCTATGCCACTTGGTGGATCCGTCAGGCTATAACGCGCGCTATAGCGGATCAGGCGCGTACTATTAGGGTGCCTGTGCACATGATCGAGACCATTAATAAGCTTATACGCACTTCTAGGGTGTTGGTGCAGGAGCTGGGTCGCGAGCCTACGCCTGAGGAGATTACGCTAAAAATGGACATGCCTGTTGAAAAGGTGCGTAAGGTTTTAAAAATTGCCAAAGAGCCTATTAGTTTAGAGACTCCTGTGGGGGAGGAGGATTCGCATTTGGGGGATTTTATAGAGGATCAGGATGTTATTAATCCATCGGAGGCGATTTCTAATTTAAACTTGGTGGAGCAAACGCGCAGGGTTTTGTCGACTTTAACGGCGCGTGAGGAAAAAGTGCTCCGCATGCGTTTTGGTATTGGTGAAGAGAGCGACCACACATTAGAAGAAGTGGGGCAAGATTTTAACGTCACCCGTGAGCGCATCCGCCAAATAGAGGCCAAGGCCTTGCGTAAGCTGCGCCATGCTAGCAGGTCTTCTAAGTTGCGCAACTTTGTAGAAGTCCTGGCCGACATCCCCGGCAACAAAGAAGAAGGCTAACTATATACTAGCCCATGTTGAGGTCTTGCCTAAGAGAGCTCGATAAACTGCAGCTGCTTTTATGCTTGCGCTATTTTATCCGAAAAGCACTGTGTGGATTTTTATGCTTTTTTGGATTGGGTGCGGTCTAGGTCCAGCTCTGAAAGAGAAAAGGGCTATTTGTTTGAAAAAGGCGTTAGGGATTTTTTACGCGCATCGCCAGAGTATGGTTTTAAAAATGTGTGGCTATGGTCCGACTGGCCCGAGCAAGCAAGATTCGGCTTTACCAAAAAAGACCTAGGCATTGATCTTGTGGCTAAGGAGCCTTGCGGCAAGCTGTGGGCTGTGCAGTGCAAATGCTATAGCGAAAACTACAAGCTCTCAAAAAGTGATATAGATAGTTTTTTTACCCACTCAGGCAAAGAGCCTTTTGATGTGCGGTTAATTGTTACCACCACAAATAATTGGGGTCCTAACGCTAGAGAGGCTCTAAAAAACCAAAGCAAACCCACTAAAACCTTGGGCCCAAGCGAGCTCGCAAGTGCTAGCATGAAGTGGGGCCTTGATGGACCTAAAAAAGAACCCCTAAAAGATCTTAGGCCCCATCAGCGAGAAGCGCTACAGGCTTGCACAAAGCACTTTGCTAGATTTGATCGTGGCAAGCTGATTATGGCTTGCGGTACGGGCAAAACCTTTACATCGCTCAAGGTTTTAGAACGCATCACTCCCCCTGGGGCGAGGGTTTTGTTTTTAGCTCCCTCTATTGCATTGCTTGCACAAACTTTAAAAGAGTATGCATGGCAAAGCACGAGGACTCAAAAATACATTGCAGTTTGTTCAGACACCAAAGTCGGCAAAACCTCAGAAGGCGATGTGGGAGATTTGCAAATCCCCCCCACGACGGAGCCTCGCCTTATTGCGCAGGCATTGTTAGTGATCCTAATACTTACTCGCAAGACCCTGCCTATGTGCTAAAGCTGGTGCTTAGTATGGTGCAGGTGTCAGTTCGTACGCAGCAAATTATAAAATCCCTACCCGCAATCGATTTTGATACGCTCAAAACCCCAGCAGCCGCCTAAGCTAAAGCGATCTCATTTGCTAATTTGCCAAAAGATTCGTGCAGCGCTTAAAAAGGGAAGGGCTCCTTTTTCGGAACGTTATAGTTATAGGGTGCTGAAAGGTGCCAGCATCTTTACTAATGCCGAGCACTTTGGAGCCCTTGTATTCCTCTGACACAAAGACAGTGTGTCCCTCTTCGTCAGAGGCATTTATATCAGTGGCTTTATTTGTCATAAGGGCGTGCACAACTGCATAATTTTTGTGCCTAACTGCCTCTATCAAAGGGACGACTCGAGGTATGTTTCCCTCATGGTATAAGCCATAATAGTGGTTTTTATCTGTCACGGCATTAGGGCTAGCGCCTTTTTCTAGCAATGCTAGGGCAATATCAGTTTGGCCCAATTTAATAGCCTTAATAAGAGCTGTATAACCGAACATATTAACTGCATCAAGGTCTACATCAGGATGGTTTAAAAGAGTCGCAAGTAAGCTGTCCTTGTTCTTAAAACCCAAGCGTCTTTTAGGAAAGTAAGGAAAACGTTGAATTAGTATGAGTAAGGGTGTTTCTCCCCACCACTTACTAGCTGCATTAACCTCCAATCCTAGCTGACGAGAATTCATGAGCTTGTGGCTCAATGGTTTCTCTTTTGGATGGGGCTTAGACATGAGTATAGGTATGGACCATATTTCGTCGAGCAAAAACCTGGAGCTTGGTTTTTCTGCGCTTTTAGCAACAGCATACAGGTGAAAAAATGGAGTAAAAAATATTATAAATAAAATCAAAACCTTGTTTCTCATCATGTCCTCCTCCTAAAGGGGCTCCTTAATTTTTTTAAATATTAGGAGCATATAAAACAGTTTGAGCCTTCAATATAAAAGGGAAGGGAAGGGAAGGGAAGGGAAGGGAAGGGAAGGGAAGGGAAGGGAAGGGAAGGGAAGGGAAGGGAAGGGAAGGGATTTTGTAATATTTTCTGAGTGCACGGGGCTTTGACGATTCGAAGTTCCTACTGATGCGCTGTAATTAAAAACCACCTGGCCCCTTTGGGCTTTGCGCGGTGCGTCGCGACTGTACATATGCGCGCGCATTGTGCACAGTGCTTGAGAATGAAGAATTGGGTCCTTTGCATGGCTCCTGAGCGCAGAACAGAACGAAAGTTGTTATGGGCCCTTATCTTTTCACAGCACAACAAAAAGGATGTGAAAATAAATCATGGGACCAATAAAACAAGCAAGCTTAAACACGCACTACACCAACACACATGATCGGTTTTTTAGGAGCGCAATTAGAGCGCTAGCCCAATATTCTGGGATAGAGTGCGTAAGCATAAAAGTGTTAGTGAGGGCGCCTTGGCCAGAAAGCGCAGCCTGCTGACACACCTTTAGGTGTGCAAGGCAAGCGGTCTAAGCCAGGGTGCCCTCACGTGCTGGATAGCTTTTCCCCGGAGAACATATTTTTAGTCACGACTAGTCTGTAAATTGTGTAGGTATTTTTCTAGTGCCTTTATCCAATCTGTAACACTTTCGCGAACCTGTTTATACAAACGCATTGCAGGACGGTCGGGGCGGGCAACAAAATCCGGTAGGGCGGGCATTGGCTTTTTTGTGGTCTCATTTAACAGGCTTAATACAGCATCATCCTTTAGCGGATTTAAAGGTGGGTCTATTAGTGGAGGCACTATGTCAAATGGCAAAGGATCCATGCCATAAGCGCAGCGAATAGCCCTAACATCAGAATCACCTAAGTCTTCTTTTGCTCTTTGATAGCCTATGTACATTACACTTTGGTCGTCTGTATTATTGTGACCAAGACCCAGAGCATGACCCATTTCATGGAGCACTGTGCGGTTAAAGGAACTATCCTCAAAGGTTCTCTCTCTAGTAATAGATGAAAAACTGTAATTAAGATCGTTTATCCATATCCGATGAAACCCTTTATAGGGGGCTGGGGAGCGCATCGGCATGAATTGCCCAGAATGGATGGCTAATGGAGGATATCTGCCATTGGAATTTTGAGGGCAATCTCTAGAATCCAATCCCCAATATGAACAAAGCTCAGCCTGATCCGTATTAGAAAGAGTGTGTATAAACTGCTTAACCTCGGACCTGTTGGCCTCTTTCATAGACTTTATAAAAGTGTACGGCCTGGGTAAATCAAGCCCAAGCCGTGCGATGCCTGTTTTTGGAACCTTTCTGTCCCACTCTTCTTCTGAAAAAGCTAGCTCAATTTGAGTGTGTGGTGGTAAGTGCTGATTCCATGCATTAGCGGCTGCTTGTATATCTTCGCGAAACATTAAGCCTAGAGAAGGAGTGACATAGAAAAACAAACTATTTTTATGCCAGATATGAGCTTCCACAATGGCTTCATCGATTGGCGTGATATCAGGCGATGCGCAGTACGGACCCTTCTCCTCAACCCCATTCGCCCATGTGCTTTCACAAAATAGAACCGCTGCCATAAGTGCTAGGGTGTAATGTTTCATTAAGTCTCCACCGGGCTTTGTTGTGTTGGCACAAAAAGGTGAGAAAAATTGTCCCCCCACAACTTTCTTTGTAAGTTGGATTAGCGTGGCAGCAAAAAGTATGCCAATTAGAGTGGGGCTAGGCCTGTTGCCACAGGCATCATAGATGCCTTTAGCTGTCTAGCACTCTAATGCTTACGCACTTATAGGCCGCAAAATAACCTTGAGGCTGCCGTTTGTCCTCTTGGCTAACGCCTCTTGCAGAGGCTGCCAAGGGACTGCACTTGAGCTCAAGGTTATTTTGCTAGCGCTCTAATTGCGTTTGCGTTTGCATTTGGCGTTCCCTACGGGAATCGAACCCGTGTCTTCACCGTGAAAGGGTGATGTCCTAACCGCTAGACGAAGGGAACGCAGGAAAAATGGTGACCTGCGATGGGCTCGAACCATCGACCCTCTCCTTAAAAGGGAGATGCTCTACCAACTGAGCTAGCAGGTCACAGCACAAAACTAAGCCAGCCCACTTTCTTTATGAACCTGGCCACGTATGCGATGCCCTGTTCTATCATGTTTTGTTTGAGCCTGCAGCTGCGTAAGCATTGACGCTATGCTTTGGTGTTTTGGCAGCAGAATCTGCTCGCGCCCTGGGCCACAAGACACTATGCCAATCTCCAATCCAATGTGTTTTTGGATAAAATTTAAATACCCCTTCGCCGCAGCAGGCAGCTCGCTCCATTTGCTGCACCGAGACAAATCCTCCTGCCAAGTATCCATTGGCACCTTCTCGCCACCCAATCGCACCCACAGCTCTTGCAGGCCAGAGAGCACATCGAGCTTCGTAATGGCTAGCTGCGTAATGGCGTTGATTCTAGCCGCGTATTTAAGAGCATCTAGATCGAGCCAGCCGCAACGTCTGGGGCGCCCCGTTGTAGAGCCACGCTCTTCACCCTTTTGAAACAGATGCAACGCCGCAGCGCTATCCGCATCGAGTTCGGTCGGAAAAGGCCCCTCGCCCACACGGGTCGCATAGGCCTTAGCAACACCTAGCACGGTGGTGTTAGGGCAGGTCCCCACACCCAAAGCTCCAAAAGCACTGCCTGCAAGAGTGCTAGAGCTCGTCACAAAAGGGTACGTGCCATAGTAGAGATCCAACAAACTCCCCTGGGCGCCCTCTATTAGAACTTTGTTTCCCTCTTGCAAAGACTGATGCACCAACAAAGATACATCCTCACACACATAAGGCTCGAGCGCGGTGCGCCATTTTGCGCACTGTTCTAAAAGCCGGTCTAGGGTATCATAGGGCTTTTTGTAAAAGTTTTTGAGCAAAAATAAACTTTCTTGCGTTTGCTGTTGCAGTTTGCGTTTTAGTGTTTGGGGCTCGAAAAGATCCCCCACCAAAAGAGCCCGGCGTAGCGCGCGCTCTGCATAGGCGGGCCCAATGCCGCGTTTGGTTGTGCCGATTTTGTTTTTACCAGCTGCGTCTTCACGGGCTTGGTCTAAAAGTTTGTAGTAGGGCAGCACCAGGGTGGCTTTGCTGGAAACTTTAAGGCGGTTAGGAGTTTGCAAAAATCCACCCACCTGAAGATGGGTGACCTCTTGCAAAAGCTGCTCTGGGTCTATAACAACCTGGGGTCCTATAAGGCATTGTGTGTGGGCGTGCAATGCGCCAGAGGGAATCAGGTGCAGCACGTGTTTTTTGCCCTGTACGTTTAAGGTGTGCCCCGCATTGGCGCCCCCTTGATAGCGCAGCACTTGTGAGCAGTGCTCAGCCAGTAGGTCGACAATTTTGCCTTTACCCTCGTCTCCCCACTGCGCGCCTGCCACAATCATCATCGAGCCATGCATACCCATCAGGCTAGACAGCAAAAGCACTTGCGTGCAAGCAAAATAACCTTGAGCGATCTCGGCCGCTCGTGTTAACTGTGTAGGGAGTTTTGGGAGTGGGAGTTGGTTGGGAATTGGGAGTTGGGAGTTGGGAGTTGGGAGTAAAGAGGGAGCGGTTATGCTGTTAGCGCGCGGGTTTTTGGTAGCTTTTTTTGGTCTGTTTTTAGGCGCGCATGCCATGGCACAAATGGATGGCCTGGCAGACGGCCAAGCCACTTTGAGCGTAAAGGGGTTTAGTCCGTCGGATCGCTTTGGAGTGGGGTACTCGTTTCCGTTCTTTGACACAAAAGGCGCAGGTCCGGCCTCTTTGCCCGCGCTAAGCGTACGGTACTGGCCGAGCTCGCGAGTGGGTTTTGGCGGAGCCTTGGGCGTAGACTCTCAAAAAAATGCCTTCGCCTTTGGTGCCATGCTAAGGGGCTTTTTGGGAATTTTTAACGACCCTAATCTCAAGGTGTACCTAGGTGGCGGCTTGGGACTCAGCCGCTACCAGAGGCTGATAGAAGCCACCAACAACGATGACGATAACAATAACAACGATACCCCTGCTGCTGCCACAAGCAGCATGCGTTATGGCTTTGAGGTAAACGCCACCCTGGGGGCGGAGTTCTTTTTGCCCGGCATTGATAACTTGGGGTTTAATTTTGAAACAGGCGTGGGATTTGTGGCTTATGGCAAGAGGTTGCATTTGCACACTTTGGCTTTAAGCCCTTTCCATGCGGGGGTGTTTTTTTATTTCTAAGCCCATTTACACGGAAAAAGCTCCTAAACCCATCGGGCCTTATAGCCAGGCTGTGCTTTTAGAGGGCTCTGCCAGCTCTGCTACTACTGGGGGGGGCGGGTGGCTGTTTTTGTCCGGTCAGATCCCGTTGGACCCTAATGGTCTAGTGCCTGAGGGGATCGATGCGCAAACAAGGCTCGTTATGGCCAATATGCGCGCCGTGTTAGAGGCCGGCGGCATGGGGCTAGAAAATGTCGTAAAGACGTTGATCTTTTTAAAAGACTTAAAGCACTTTGATGCATTTAATGCGGTGTATGCGGAGTTTTTTAAAACCCCTGCGCGCTCATGCGTGCAAGTGGCTCGCTTGCCCAAAGACGTTTTGGTAGAGGTAGAGGCTATCGCATTTAAAGGACTAATAAAATTCTCTGGGGTAGAGCGGCGGCGCTAGAGCAGCACCCTATAAGGGTGCGGCCGCGATGGCGGCTTATAGGCCGCCACATGCTCTGTGGGGCACTTGTCTCCAGTGTGCAAGCCCCTTTCTGAAGGGGCTACACTGGAGACTGCGCTTTGCCCAGAGCATGTGGCTAGCACTCTAATCCTTACGGACCAAGCGTCCCGCAGAGAATTTTATGGGCTATGGCGTAAGCATAAAAGTGCCAACAAAAATGCTCTCAGCCCTACGCAGTCTACCTGATAGCGCCCTTGGGCGCGGGCCATCAGGTAGACAAGTGGTCCTGCCTGAGGCATTTTTGTGCACTAGACAGCTAAAGGCACCTACGGCCCTGCTGGACTTCCCCAGATTTTATGGACACTTTTTATCTATGGTTGTACTAGTGTCAGTTGGTATTTTACACTCTCACTAGGGGCTCCTTGAAGGGTACACCAGGGGCCACGAGGCATGGGCGCTGAGATTTTTACCAAGCATTTTAGTCCTCAAGACTTTAAGCGCTTTAACCAGCGCTTAAAGCATGAGAGCTCCCTTTTACACTCTTGGATAGAGGAGGGGGAGTTTTCTAGTACGGGCTTTAGCGCGGGCATTGAGCTAGAGGCTTGGCTGCTAGATGCGCGCTATCAGCCTAGTCCACAGAATAAGGCTTTTTTGCAAAAGCTGCAGCACCCCCAAGTGGTGCACGAGCTGGCCCGTTACTGCATAGAGCTTAATGGTGAGCCGCATGATCTGCATAAGCCCCATGCCTTGAGCGCTATGCACCAAGAGCTAAAAAGTCTGTGGAATGCATGCGTTGAGGCGGCGCACAAAATGCACTCCCATGTGCTTATGGCCGGTACAGCGCCCACTTTGCACGACAGCATGATCACGCCCAAAATGATGAGCGATTCGAAGAGGTTTTTTGCTTTGCAGGATCAGCTGCTTTCGAGTGTGCAAAACCAAAGTGTTGATGTGAGCATTACGGGTAAAGATGCTTTGAGGCTTTCTAGGCGGGATCTATTGTTAGCGTCTAGTGCGGCGGCTTTGCATATACATTTAAAAACTCCTGCCCATCAGTTGCATAGGTTTTTTAATGCCTCGCAGGTAGTATCGCCTGCTATGGTGGCAGTGAGTGCGAATTCGCCGTTTTTATTTGGTCGGGATTTATGGAACGACTCACGGGTGCCCATTTTTGAGCGTTCGCTCAATTTTAGCACCCGGCAAAGGCCTCAGGAGCATCCGAGGGTGTTTTTTGGTTCGGGCTTTGAGGGTCCGGGGCTGGGTAAGTATTTTCATGTAAACCTCCAGCACCACCAGGCCTTGTTGGCGCCGGACTTGCATTCCACTGGGCCTCAGCATAACCCGAGCTTGATTGCGCATTTGAATTTGCATAACGGCACTATTTGGCGCTGGAACCGCATTGTGCCGGCGGATTTGCTAAAAAACCCCCACCAAAAGGCAGCGGGTGTTTTGCAAAAAAGGCATCTGCGCATTGAGCACCGCTGTGCGGATTCGGGCCCCACGGTGATTGATTCTATTGCGAATATTGCGTTTTATTTGGGTTGTACTTATGCTTTAGCAACCGAGTGGCCGGCGGTGGAGTCGGAGCTGTCGTACCCTTTGCTCGAGCGTGCCTTTTACCAAACGGCCCGCCATGGTTTGGGGGCTTATGTTAATTGGAGGCATGGTAGGTCTATTAGAATGAAAAACCTGCTCCTGCAGGAACTGATTCCCAAGGCAAAGTGGGGCCTGGTGCAATTGGGCGTGCCGCGGGAGGAGGTGGAGTTTTTTATTCAAGATGTGGTGTACAACCGGGTGTTTACGGAGCGCACGGGATCTAGGTGGCAAAGGGAGTACGCCAAGGCCCATGGGCACGATTTTGCTCGGCTGACCTCGCGCTATCTGGAGTTGCAACAAGAGGGCCTGCCCGTTCATACTTGGCCTGTGTAGGCAAAAGTTAAATGGGGGCGCTAGGAGAGCATGGGAAAAAACGACTCTCCCCTGTACGGAGGGGCACAGCGGGTTAGATACTTTAACAAAGAGCGCAGCTGGTTTCAGTTTAATGCCCGGGTCTTGCATCAGGCACAGGATCCTAGTGTGCCTTTGATCGAGAGGCTAAGGTTTTTATCTATTGCCTCATCGAATTTGGATGAGTTTTTTATGAAAAACATCGGCCACCTTAAGAGGCTGATAGGGGCTGGTGCGGGCGAAGTGGGGGCAGACCGCGCTGACCCTAGGGCTCTGTGTCGGGAGCTGAGGCAAAAAACCCTCGAGTTTAATAGCAGGCGCTTTGGAATTTTGCAAAATATTTTGCCCCGGCTAGAGCGCGAGGGGATTTTTGTATTGGGTTGGCACGACTTAAAAACCAGCGAAAAAGACGCCGCGCAGAGTTACTTTGCAGCTAAAATCTTCCCCGCGCTGACGCCTTTGGCGGTGGATTTGTCGCACCCGTTTCCGTTTTTGTCGAACCTGTCTCTGAGCTTGGGTCTGCGGCTTAAGCACCCCAAAGAGGATGTATCGTATTTTGCAAGGGTCAAATTGCCCGACACTTTGCCGCAGTGGTTTGTGGTAGACCGCCCTCAAGAGCCGGCAGGGTATTTTTTGCTGCCACTTAGCGAGCTGATTTTGCATAACCTAGAAAAACTATTCCCCAAAATGGACGTAGAGGAGTGTTTGTTTTTTCGCACCACGCGCAGCGTGGAGGTAGACATAGCCCAAGACGACCACAACGATTACCTGGATCTGGTGGAAGAAGAACTCCGCCGCCGTCGGCATGGAGATATTGTACGCCTAGAGTATAGCCATGAGGCTAACACGCATACGTTGGGTCTTTTTAAAAAAGAGCTCACCCTGCATGAGGACGACATTTACAAAATCCCAGGCCCTTTGAATTATAAGTCCTTCGAGGACCTGCGCAAGTTTGGCATTAAGCACTTGCAGTACCCTGCGTGGGTGCCTAAAAGCCTGCGTGTGCCTTTGGGCAGCATGTTTCAATCTATGAGAGAGCGGGACCTTTTAGTGCACCATCCGTACGAGAGCTTTTCGAGCAGTGTAGAAAAACTGCTCCAAGAAGCCGCGCGCGATGAAAAGGTGATTTCGATTAGAATTTCCATTTACCGCGTGGGAGCACAGAACCCCCTTATAGCGCTACTCATAGAGGCAGCAGAGCAGGGCAAGCAGGTGGTGTGCGTGCTAGAGCTAAAGGCGCGGGGCGACGAGGCACATAATATTTACTTGGGTGAAATGTTAGAAAAAGCCGGCATCCATGTGGTGTATGGGGTTTTGGAGAAAAAAACCCACGCCAAAAGCCTGCTTGTGGTGCGGCAGGTTGCGAGTGGGCAGTATGAGCTTTACTGCCATGTAGGCACGGGCAATTACAACCATGTCACCACCAAGTCGTATACGGATTTAGGTTTGTTTACCTGTGATCCGCGCATTACAAACGAGGTGCTGGCATTTTTTAATTCGCTTACGGGTTTGAGTCGCAAAAGCCAGTACAAGCACCTTATGGTGTCACCGGTTAATATGCAAAAGACATTTTTTGAGCTGATTAAGTTTGAGATCAAGCAAGCTAAAAAAGGCAATCCTGCGCACATTATTGCTAAAATGAACAACCTCGAATGTGCCAAAACCTGCGAGTGGCTTTATAAGGCTTCTAAGGCGGGGGTGGTGGTACAGCTCATTGTGCGGGGTTTTTGTGTTTTAAGGCCTGCGGTGGAGGGCTTGAGTGAAAACATTGTTGTAACCTCCATTTTGGGTCAATTTTTAGAGCACTCGCGCTTGTATGTGTTTTTGCATGGGGGCGCGTCGCTGCCGGAGGCGCGGTATTTTATGGGTTCGGCGGATTGGAGGCCGCGGAACTTTCAAAAACGCATTGAGCTTTGTGTGCCGATTTTTTCTGCCTCTATAAGGCAAAGGTTAAGCGAGCAGTTAAAAATTTTACTAAAAGCCCCCGGAGCGTGGGTATTGGATGGTACGGGAGAGTGGAAGCAGAATGGCGAAGCCAAAGACAATGCCCAGCAAAGGCTGATGCGCCTTTACGGAGCTTGGGCGCGAAGAAAGGTGTAAAAACACAGTATGCGTGTGTGTTTGTTAAGGCATGGAATCGCTGAGGCGCGCGATACTTGGGGTCAAAACGACGCCCTAAGGCCTTTAAGCAACAAAGGCCGCAAGCGCATGTGGCAGCAATTGCCTGGTATAAAGTGTCTGGTTCCAGAGGCTCATGTAATTGTGACCAGCCCTTTGGTGCGGGCGCGTAGCACGGCTCAAATGCTGCAGTCTTATTATCCCGACGCACAGCTTGTGGTGAGTATGTGTTTAATGCCTAACGCCTTGCCCATTGGTGCTAAGGAGTTTGTGCAGCCTTGGGTTACTAAGGGGAGGCAGGTGTTTTTAGTGACGCACGAGCCTTTTTTGTCGTCCTTTATTGAGTGGGCTTTGGGCCCCAAAAAGGCGGGGGAGTTTTTTAAAAAGTATGGCCACCCAAAAAAAGGAGGGCTATACGCTTTTAACAAAGTGTCGCAAGCAGGAGCAAGAGTGGACTTTGTCGCGCCTCCTAAGCGCTTAAGGTCTATAGCAGAGGTGAAAAAGCCTAAAAATTTTGTTAATGTTTTGCCCATGCAGCCTGAGGTGCTGGGCGCGGAGTCTTTAAAAACGCACTTGTCCACAACATGGCGCGAAGGCGATCGGCTTGCCTTTGTAGATGTTGGAACCAACTCTATTAAGCTCGACCTGTGTTGCTTTGAAAAAAACTCCTGGAAGAGTGTTTTAAAATCCAAACACATGGTGCGTTTGGGGGATTCGGTTTTTACCAAGGGGCTTTTGCCTACACACGTACAAGAGCGTGCCCTGTTGGCGTTTCGGCAGATTGCACAGTGTGTGGGTGCAGGGGCAAAAATTATTAGCCTTGGCACAAGCGCTTTAAGAGAGGCTCCCAACGCGGGGGATTTTATTAATCAAGTGCATGAACATACGGGTATTTATACGCGCATTATCGATGGGCACTGCGAGGCTGTGCTGATTGGGCTGGGTGCTTGTTACGAGACTTTTCAGCAAGGGGGCGTGTTAATGGATGTTGGAGGTGGGAGTGTAGAGATGGTGGTGTTTGCACCAGGTGCAGTGATGCGCCATGCGGTGTCGCTTCCGTTAGGCGTGAACCGTTTAAAGCAGCACTGGGGAGCTTTGTCCAGTGAGCAAGATAGGGCGCGTTTTGCGGACCATGTGCATGGGGTGCTGAAGCGGTACTTGTTGCCGCACCTGGGAACCGAGCCCGTGAAACTTTGGGGCTCTAGTGGCACGGTGAAGTCTTTGTTTGAGCTCCTTAGTACAAAGGGGCAGCTTGCTACCACAAGTGCCACACTGCAAGAGCTTGAGAGCTTGGCGCTAAGGCTATTGGCCTCTAGCCAGCTAGAGCTATTAAAGTGCGACACTCTCGAACCGGAGCGGGTAGATCTTATAGGTGTGGGAGCGGCTTTGGTGGTGCAGGTGCTTAAGAGCCTGCAGGCGGACGGCATAAAGCTTAGTTCTGCAAGTGTTCGCGAAGGCCTTAAAAAACTGCTGTCGCCACAAAAACCTACTCTTTAGCCTTTATTTGGGGTATTTAGTAGGTGAGGTGCGCGCAACTGTGGATCAAGAGGCTGCAGATAAGTTGGTAGATAAAGGCCGTTCGGTGACCTTTACAACCCGTGTGGAGGCGCTGGCCAATTGGGGCCGCAAGAACTCTTTGTGGCCTATGCCGTATGGCACGGCTTGTTGTGGTATTGAGTTGATGTCGGTGATGGGGCCTAAGTACGACCTAGCACGCTTTGGGGCTGAGGTGGTGCGGTTTTCGCCGCGTCAGGCAGATTTGCTTATTGTAGCGGGCACTATTACAGAAAAAATGGCTCCCGTGATTTTGCGCATTTACGAGCAGATGCTAGAGCCCAAATATGTAATTTCCATGGGCGTGTGCGCGAGCTCGGGGGGGTTTTATAGGGCTTACCATGTGCTGCAGGGTGTGGATAAAATTATTCCCGTAGATGTGTACGTGCCGGGCTGCCCTCCTACGCCGGAGGCGGTCTTAGATGGGGTGATGTGCGTGCAAAAAATGATAGCCGATCAGCACCCCAGGCCTTGGCGCAATGCCAAGCGTTCGCACCCTTTGGCGCAGAGCCGCAGCTCTGTAACGGAGCGTGTCGCAGGAGCTTCAGGAACAAAGTAAAAAGCACAATATGGAAACCGCCGCAATAGAGCCCATTACAAAGTCTTTAGCAATCGAATGCGAGCCGCATGAGGTACTGCAGCAGCTGCAAAAATCTAAAAGCGAGGGATTTGATTTTTTTATGCATATGACAGCTGTGGATTATCCTACCAGGGCCAAGCGCTTTGATTTGGTGTATGAGCTGTTTGCGTCGCGCTTGCTGAAGCGTCGGCGCATTAAGTGCAAGCTTGCTGAAGGTGCATCTGTGCCCACGGCTGTGGGTGTGTACAAGTGCGCCAATTGGTTTGAGCGCGAAACTTACGATATGTTTGGCATTGAGTTTAGTGGGCACCCTAATTTGCGCCGTTTGCTTTGCCATCATCAGTTTAAGGGCTGGCCTTTGCGTAAGGACTACCATGCCAACCAACAACAGCACTGCACCAGCACCTTGGGCGTGCACTTTGAAGACGAGTACGACTACAAGCCTCCCAAGGCCGGCTCGGGTTTGGTGCCTCTTAATATAGGCCCTTCGCACCCGGCCACGCATGGCACGTTGCGGGTTATGGTAGAGCTAGCAGGGGAGCGTGTTAATAGGGCCCATGTGGAGTTGGGGTATTTGCACAGGTGTTTTGAAAAAATGGCCGAAACCCATCCCTATAATCAGGTGATCCCCTATACGGATAGATTAAATTATTGCTCGGCTCCTATGAACAACGTAGGTTACTGCCGTACGGTGGAGCAAATTCTGGGTGTGGAGGTGCCGCCGCGGGCGCAGTGTATGCGCATTGTGCTGTGTGAGCTGTCGCGCATTATAGACCACATTGTGTGCATCGGAGCGAATGCGGTGGACTTAGGCGCGTTGACGGGGTTTTTTCATCTCTTTGGATTTAGGGAGCGGGTGTATACTTTGTTTGAGCGTTTGTGTGGCGCGCGGCTGACGGTTTCTATGACCCGTGTTGGGGGCATGGCGCAGGATGCTCCTAGGGGTTGGTTTGAGGAGGTGGAGGAGTTTTGTAAAGACATGTCGCAAGGCATTGACGAGCTAGACGTGATGCTAACGGGGAACAAAATCTGGCAAAAACGCACTAAGGGCGTAGGGAGCATTAGTGCCCAAGAGGCTTGCGAGTGGGGCTATACAGGCCCTTGCTTAAGGGCGGCGGGTGTGGGCTTGGATCTGCGTAAGGCGCAACCTTATTATGGTTATGAGACTTTAGACTTTGATGTTCCGGTGGGTAGTACGGGGGATTGCTTTGACCGCTATTTGGTGCGGGTGGAAGAAATGCGACAGAGTTTAAAAATTATCCGCCAGGTTGTGGGCAATATGCCAGGTGGAGATTACACTTTGCGTGATAAAGGCATTGTGCTGCCTGAAAAAAAAGAGGTCTACGGCAACATTGAGGGGCTTATGCAGCACTTTATGTTGATTATGAAAGGCCTAAGGCCTCCTAAGGGCGAGATCTATTCGGCCACTGAGGCTGCTAATGGAGAGTTGGGATTTTATTTGGTGAGCGATGGCAGTGCTAATCCGTATAGGCTTAAGGTGCGGCCACCGTGTTTTGCGATTTATCAGTCTTTTGCAGATCAGGTCCAAGGGGGCTTGGTGGCGGATGTGATTGCTGTGCTGGGGAGCATGAACCTAATTGCAGGAGAGCTAGACCGCTAATGGAGCAAAAAGGGTTTGCACTAAGTAGCAGCACGAAGGAGTTTATTAAAAAAGAGCTCCAGCGTTACGAGAGTCCGCGCTCGGCAATTTTGCCTTGTTTGTTTGAGGTGCAGCAAAAGGACGCCGGTGGTTGGTTGAGCGACGAAGCGGTGCGGGTGGTGGCGGATGAGATGCATTTGCCCGAGGCGCAGGTGAGTGAGGTGTTTTATTTTTACACTATGTTTAACAAAAAGCCTGTCGGCAAATACCATGTGCAGGTGTGTTGTAATGTGTCTTGCGCTTTAGGAGGTGCAAGGGAACTGGTTCAAAAACTTTGCCAAAAGTTTAATGTTAAAGAGGGCGAAGTGAGTGCATGCGGCCGGTACAGTTTTAGTAAAGTGGAGTGTTTGGGTTCTTGTGATGGAGCGCCTATGATGCAGGTGAACCGCATGCCTTATAAAGAGAACCTAAACTTTGATTCGGCCGTGGAGTATTTAAAAAACCTGCCATAGGTGGTAGGTAATAAGTGATAGGTTATGGAAGTTAAAATTTTAACACAGCACTATGCAGACGATGCCTTTAGTAGTCTTGAGGGTTATAAGGCCAAGGGAGGTTATGAGGTCTTAAAAAAGGCCTTGCAGCGTACGCCGGAGAGTCTGGTGGATGAGGTAAAGGCTTCAGGTTTAAGGGGGCGTGGTGGCGCGGGTTTTCCGACGGGTGTTAAGTGGGGGTTTTTGCCAAAAAATGGCCGATCGCGGTATTTGCTTTGTAATGCAGATGAAGGGGAGCCGGGTACTTTTAAAGACCGCATGATGTGCGAGCGTGCGCCGCACCAGCTCATAGAAGGCATGCTGATTTCCGCTTATGCCATAGGGGCTAAAAAATCTTACATATACGTGCGGGGTGAATATACAAAGGTTATTAAGAGTTGCGAGCGTGCGATTAAAGAGGCTTATGATGCGGGGATTTTAGGCAAAGTTTCTGGCAGCAGTTTTGAACACCATATGGACGTGTACCAGGGAGCGGGGGCTTATATTTGTGGTGAAGAGACCGGCATGATCAGCTCGCTAGAGGGCAAAAAGGGTCAGCCAAAGTTAAAGCCTCCTTTTCCGGCTGTGGAGGGCTACTTGGGTGAGCCTACGATTGTAAATAATGTCGAAACCTTGGCGCTGGTGACTTTTATTGTGCAGCATGGGAGTGAGTGGTTTAAACAGCAGGGCACGCAAAAATCGCCTGGGACTAAGATTTTTTCTTTAAGTGGCGATGTGCAAAAGCCTGGCAACTATGAGGTACCTTTAGGGTATCCGTTAAAAAAGCTCATCGAGGACGAGGGCGGTGGGTTAAGGCCTGGGCGCAAATTAAAGGCCGTGATTCCGGGCGGCACATCGGCGCCTTTGCTTACGGCTGAAGAGGCTTATAAGGTGGGGATGGATTTTGAATCATTGGCTGAGGTGGGTAGTATGCTGGGTTCGGGTGCTGTTGTGGTAATAGACGACAGCCGGTGCATGGTGGATGTGCTGGGGGTGATTATGTCTTTTTACCACCACGAGTCTTGCGGTCAGTGCACTCCGTGCCGTGAGGGTACGGGTTGGCTCGATCGCATTGTGGATGGGATTTTAAAAGGCCGAGGCCAAATGCGTGACTTGAACCTGATTGAGAAAGTGTCGCATGAGATGATGGGGCGCACGATCTGCGCTTTGTCCGATGCGGCGGCTATGCCGGCTTTGAGCATTGTGCATAAGTTTAGAGGAGACTTAGAGAGCTTTATAGAGCGTAAAGGGGGTGTCTTAAGTGCCTGATGCTGCGAATTTAGCTTCTAAGAGTCCAGTCGCAAGTGGCTCCGCCGCCGTTACAACTGCTGCGCCAGAAAAAAGCATTAACTGCATAATCAATGGGCAAGCCGTTAAGGTGCCAGAGGGTTTAAGCGTTATTGAGGCTTATAAAAAGCTTAACATAAACATTGCACATTATTGTTGGCACCCGGGCCTATCGGTGGCGGGTGTGTGCAGGTTGTGTTTGGTAGAGGTTAAGGGGATGCCCAAGTTGCAGATTGCGTGCAACACAAAGCTGCAAGAGGGCATGGAAGTGAGCAATCAGTCTGAGGTGGTAAAGCGCGCTGTGAGGTGGGGGTTGGATTTTCATTTAATTAACCATCCCTTAGATTGCCCCATATGCGACCAGTCAGGAGAGTGTGGTTTGCAGGAGCAATACATGCAGCACGGGGCCTATGACCCTGAGATGGCAGTGAGCAAGGTTAAAAAGTCTAAAGTTGTGGATTTAGGGAGCAAGATTGTTTTAGATTCGGAGCGGTGTATTTTGTGTTCGCGCTGTGTGCGCTTTTGTGACGAAGTGACAAAGACAAATGAGCTGGGGATTTTTCATCGTGGGGATCGTAGTGAGATTGGGACTGCGCGCGGGAGGCCTTTAGAGAACAACTACTCAGTTAACACGGTGGATATTTGTCCTGTGGGAGCTTTAACGAGCAAAAAGTTTAGATTTAAGCAAAGGGTGTGGTATTTAAAATCTGCGCCTTCGGTGTGTACAGGTTGTAGCACGGGCTGCAATGTTACGCATTACTATAACGAGGAAGGCGTTTGGCGCACTAAACCTAGGGAAAATCCTGCAATCAACGGACACTGGATGTGTGACGAGGGGCGGGGATTGTTTGAGGCGTTTAACCCCAAAAATCGTCTTAAGCAGTGCTTGCACAAGCCTGAGGGCGTGCGTGTGCCGCGCGTGGCATTTGAACCGGGGGCGGATCTATTAAAGCAGTGCTTTGGTGCGGATAAAAACGTGGCCCTTGTGCTAACACCCCAGCATACCAATGAAGAGTATGCGGACTTTTTAAGCTTTTGGCAAAGTGCCACAGGCTTTGGGGCGCAGGTGTTTGTGTGGAACCCTACAGCAGAAAAAGCTGCAGACTTTGACGGCTTGCTTTTAAGGGGCGATCGTAACCCTAACACAAAGGGCTTAAGCGCTGCGCTTAAAAAGCATGGCATTAAGGAGCGAGTATGGAGCCGCGAGAGTGCAAAAGATTTTAGCCATGTGTGTGTGGTGGGTTTTGAGAATGCGGAGTTTTTTAAAGGCGGTATGGATTTTGCGGCAGATTTTGCAGATCTAAAGGCGCTTATGTGGTTTGGGGTGCGTGAGGAGCAGGTGCTGTGGAGCCTTGGCGCTAAGGTTTGGCAGTTGCCGCTTAAGGTGAGTTTTGAAAAATCGGGCACCTTTGTAAACTTTCAAGGGCGTGAGCAGCGTGTGCAAGGGGTGACGCCTCTTATGCCTGAGGCGAAATCTTTGTCCGAGTGGGCTAAGGTACTAGGTGGCGCTAGCAATGTGGTGCATGCTGGGGCGAAGGAGTTTGCAAGAGAGTTTGAAAAAGGCGGCGCGAGAGCAATGAAGCCTCAGGGTGCAGTTGCCGGTGGTTCGGGGAAAGAGTTTCAAGATCCTTTGGCCACGCAAGAGTTAAAGACAAACCACTTTGTAGAAGAGGATTTTTACGGACATCCGTAGATAGGGTATGGATTTAAATACAGCGCCAGTTAAACAAGTTGCAAGGCCGCGTGGTGGGTGGTACTTGCCGGGCATTTTAAAAGGCCTGAGCCTTACGATGCGTAAGCTGCTGGGGAATTTATGGCGGCGTAAGGATATGCAAACTTTAAACTACCCGGAGCAAAAGTACGCCTACGGACCAAGGTTTAAGGGGAACCACGTTTTAACGGTTAAAAAGGACGGCAGCTTGAGGTGTACGGCTTGTATGCTTTGCGCAACCAACTGTCCGGCCCAGTGCATTCGGATTGAGGCATCTGAGCATGAGGATCCGAGCGTAGAAAAATACCCCATCAGTTATGAGATTGACATTTTAAGGTGTGTGTTTTGTGGGTACTGCGAAGAGGCGTGCCCTGTGGATGCTGTGCGCATGGGGCCTGAGTGGCAGGTGCCCGGTTTGGCGGATGGGGATTTTAACTATGACATTACGTATTTAGCGAGGCGCGCCGCCTTGCGTGGTGGTGCTTTAAGCCGTGTGGATGATAAAGAGCGCCATGCCAAAGGCAGTTTGTAATGCATAAAGCACACACAAACCATGACAATACCAATCCAGCGGGCCCTAGCAGTAGCATGCAGAGCAGCAACATGCAGCACGTGTCGGTGCAGGCTCCGCCGCCTTTAAAGGGGCCTTTAACGAAGGAGGAGGTGCTTAAAATGCGCCGTGCTTGCAAGATGGCGGCGCGGGTTTTAAGGGAAACCGGGGCCAGGGTGGAGGCGGGTGTGCGCACGGTGGAGCTGGACGAGTATGCTTTAGCTTTGACGCACAAGCTTGGGGGGCGCAGTGCGTGTTTGGGGTATAGGGGTTTTCCGCGCGCGGTGTGTGTATCGGTTAATAGTGTTATATGCCATGGGGTGCCTGGGGATGAGGTGTTGCGTGAGGGGGATATTGTTAATGTGGATGTGACCTGTGAAACGGAGGGGTTTTTTGGGGACACATCGGCGATGTTTTGTGTGGGCTCTGTGAGTGAGGAAGCAAGAAAGCTGTGCAATGTGGCGCGTGAGGCGCGTGACAAGGGGATAGAGATTTTAGGGCCCGGCACAACAACGGGCGATGTGGGATTTAGGGTGAATAAGTTTGTGCGCTCTAAGGGTTATGCGCCTGTTTTGGAGCTGGGGGGGCATGGCATAGGGCGCAACTTCCACGAGGAGCCTTTTGTGCCGTCTTATGGCAAAAAGGGCCGCGGTGCAAAGCTGCAGCCTTGGCAATGCATTACGGTGGAGCCTATGGTGAACGAGGAAGAGACCGACCTGCTAATAGAGCCCATAGAGGGCAGCGAGGTGCAGGTGTTTAAAACTAAAACAGGGTGCTTGTCGGCCCAATGGGAGCACACGGTACTCATTACTGATGTAGGGTATGAAGTGCTTACTGCGTAAGCATCAGAGTGCTAGTAAAATTCTCTGAAGCTAAGCGGCGGCATCCTGATAGCCCCTTGCAAAAAGGGGCGGCCATCAGGGTGCCAAGCGTCTTACAGAGAATTTTGCGACCTATGAAGCATCTATGAGCCTGTAGCCTTGGGTGTTCGTTAAACCCAAGGCGACCAGATTGTCGTTAAAGCCTTGATCAAAGGGGAGGGTGAAGTGAGGTCTAAAGGTGGGGGTGAGGCATGTCGGTCCAGGCGTAGCCTGGTAGTGGGGCTTGGTAATCCTGGTGAGCGGTACCACTTAACACCGCATAATATAGGCTTTTTGGCGCTAGACGCTTGGGCGGGAAAATTTAACCTAGGCGCGTGGCGGGAAAGCCAAAAGTTTAATTCTCACATGCTGCAAGTAGTAAGGCATGGTGCGCGCGCGTGGCTTATGAAGCCGCAAACGTATATGAATTTATCGGGCCAAGCGGTTTCAGGTGCGGCACGTTATTATGGTATTAAGAGCGAGCGGGTGCTGGTGGTGCAGGATGATTTGGATTTGCCCTTGTGGCATGTGCGGTATTACAAGGGCGGCAGTGCGGGGGGCCACAATGGCGTGCGCAGCGTGTACGAGGCTTTGGGGGTGGCGCAAGATACAGCTAAAGGGGGTATAGTGCGGTTGCGTTTGGGTGTTAAGCCGGTGCAATCGGGAGATGCTGCGGAATATGTGTTGAAAAATTTTTCTAAAAAACACCTAGAAACATTGCCGCGCTTTTTGGAACGCGTGGCATTGGGTTTGGAGTGCTTTTTCGAAAAAGGCTTCAAGGAAGCGCAGCAGCAGTTTAATGGGAATTTTTTTTAAGGATTAGCCTTGGGCGATTTTTAAGCCCAAGGCTACTAGGTGTCCGTCAAAGCTATGTGCAAGTGGAGATGCAGTGGGATTAGAAGTTGGCATTGTGGGTTTGCCCAATGTAGGCAAGAGCACGCTATTTAATGCGCTGACCCGCGGCAAGGCAGAGGCTCATAATTACCCTTTTTGCACTATCGAGCCTAATGTGGGTGAGGTGTGTGTGCCCGATGCGCGGCTGGAGGCCTTGCGGGAGCTCGTGAAGCCTGAAAAAACCATCCCCACAGCGGTGCGCTTTGTGGACATTGCGGGTTTGGTAAAGGGGGCCAGTGAGGGTAAGGGTGTGGGGAACAAGTTTTTATCTCACATTCGCAACGTAACGGCTTTGGTGCATGTGCTGCGGGTGTTTGAGGACGGGGACGTGGTGCATGTAGAGGGCCGGGTGGATCCGTTGTCGGATTGGGAGAGCATTAGTACGGAGCTTTTGTTAGCGGATATGGCGCAACTAGAGCGCAAGGTGGCAAAATTAAAAGCCGGTGCTCGCATGGGGGGCAAGCTGCAAGAGGAGAGGGAGTTTTGTAAAAAAGTGCTCCAACATTTGGGTGAGGGGAGGGCTGCGCGCAGTATGCCGGTGCAGGATGAGGAGGAATCCAAGTGGCTTAAGGAGTGTGGGCTACTCAGCATGAAGCCGGTGTTGTATGTGTGCAATGTGGGTGAGGGAGATTTACAAAACACCACCGGCCCCAAGTGGGAGGCCATAAGGGCTCGGGCTAAGGCGGAGGGGAACAAGGTACTGGTGCTGTGCTCGCATTTGGAGCAAGAGCTGTCGGGCTTGCAAGGGGACGAGCAAAGAGAGTACTGGGAGTCTTATGGCTTAACCGAGCCGGGGCTACATGCTTTGATTAGAGAGAGCTATGCTTTGTTAGATTTGATTACATTTTTCACTCAAGGCCCTAAGGAGGCGCGGGCTTGGACAGTGCACCGGGGTGCTAGCGCGCCTCAGGCTGCAGGTAAGATACATTCGGACTTTGAAAAAGGCTTTGTTTGTGCTGAGGTGGCGCGGGTGGAGGACTTTATCAAGTGCGGCACGGAAACAGAGCTTAAGGCCCGAGGGCTTGTGCGCACTGTGGGCCGCGACTACACCATGCAAGATGGCGACGTAGTTTACTTCAAGGTCGCACCAGTTACAGACTAGCCACAACACCTTGAGCATGCAGCACCGCTACCTTGGCAGCCCCTCAGAATGGGCGCCAGCCAAGGTAGCAAGCGAAAGGTTATCAAGGTGTTGTGGCGGTCTATGCAGCTATTTATGTCTCTGTAGCCTTGGGCGATCTCTAAGCCCAAGGCGACCGCACTTACGTCAAAGTGCCAAGCATTGAGCAAGGCCAACTTTAAGCCTTTTTAACTCTATATGGCGCGGGGATAATATTAGCTTCGTGTAATTTGTTTAAAGAGCGCTTGGAGCCTGAGATTAAAAAATTTTCGTACAATTGCAAAATGTCCTGATTGGTGCGCAGTGGCGCACCGACTTCCGAAAGCACATCAGAGCATGCGACAAAGTTTTTGCTTAAATTTTGGTACAAATGCACCGAACGCCGCGTGCGTTGCATAGAGGCCAAGTGCTGATACGCGCTCTGCCCGAGCTCCAAATAGTAATCTAGGCTAATAATTTTGCGATTAAACATAGGGCTAAAAATACCCACATAAAACAAACTGATATCCCCCACTTGTTTGAGGGATTTTTTTTTGTCTGCGCTCTCATCCATTTGGTTGGCCTTTAGCCATATGGGAGCTAAAGTGGGTAAAGTCCGCGTGCCGGGAAGAAAAAAATTATCCGCCCGCACATAGTGCTTTAGCATTTGCACTAAATACACTACACAGGCCGGAGGGGCGTTGAAGTTTACGCGCGCAGCTGCCTGCTGCACCGCAGACTTAAAGTAGCCCTTGGAAGAAACCAGAAGCCTTGTAGCTCTGCTTCTCATACAATCCATGCTAAACTCTATCGTCCGTGTTCGCCACACCCTTAAACCAAAGCCCAGCACAAAGGGGTTTAAACACAGTAAAGGCTCTACGCAGTGTCTCAAATGGTTACACTTTCTGCCCGTACCTCTGCTGCTTTTGGCGTGTATGTGCATGTGCCTTTTTGTTTACAAAAGTGCCACTATTGCGATTTTGCAACCTTGCCCCATAAGGGCCAGGTGGACACCCAAAAATACACTCAGATTTTGCTTAAAGAAATCCACACGCGCGCGCCCTTTGTGCCGTGCGAGACTGTGTCATCTGTATATTTTGGAGGCGGCACACCGAGCCTTTTGCCGCGAGAGGATTTTGCTCAAATCTTGCAAACCCTAAGGCAGTACTTTAATTTTGTGCCCCATGCAGAAGTGACAGTAGAAATTAACCCTGGCACTTTGGGCGAAAAAGATATTTTATGCTTGCTCGAGCATGGGGTAAATAGGTTTAGCCTTGGGGTGCAGAGCTTTAATGATAAATTTTTAAAACTCTGTGGGCGAAAGCACAGCGCTAGGGACTCTTTTTTGGACATAGAGCTGTTTAAACATTTAGGGGTTAATTACTCTTTGGATTTGCTTTTTAATTTGCCCCAGCAAAATCTGCAGCACCTTAAGCAAGATCTTAACGATATAGCGCAGCTCTCGCCGCCGCATGTGAGTGCATATGACCTTAGCTTGCCTAAGAAGCACTTTTTGCAACCCACACGCCCTAGCCACGAGGAGCAGGTGGATATGTTTTTAGAGGTGGAGCGGTCTTTAACGGAAGCAAACTTAGAGCAGTATGAGGTTTCTAATTTTGCGCGCCCTGGGTTTGAGTCCAAGCACAATCAAACCTATTGGGACGGCAGTGCGTTTTGGGGCATAGGGCTGAGCGCGCACTCTTACGAACCTGGGTCTCATTTAGCTCCCTGGGGTGTGCGCTATTGGAACCCTAAAAAATGGCGCACATGGCAAAATCAAGTAGAAACAAACACCTTTCGCAAGGGGCAGCGGGTTTGGCAAGGGCTAACTTGCACGCAAAAAGAGATACTAAAGCCCCATGAGGCGGCGAGTGATTTTTGTTATACGCGCTTAAGATGCCGCAAGGGTTTGATGTGGCATGAGCTAGAGCAGCAAATACCAGGCTTTGAGCTTAAGGTAAAAGCGCGCGTGTCTGCTTTACTTAAAGAAGGGCTTTTAGAAAATACCATTGCAGGCGTGCGGTTAAGCTCTAAAGGGCGGCTTCTAAGCAACAGAGTGTTTGAGCAGTTGCACTTTAGCAATTAAATGCACTGCACCCACTGCCCTCGCATAGAGTCAAAAAGCCTTAGTCCTGAGCAGGTGTTGCCGGCAAAGCCGTTGATGCAAAACATAGGCTGGCAAAGTTGGTCGTAGTAGGTGAGGCCACCAAAGGCTCCGCAGTAGGTTCTGGGCGCTGGAAACTGAAAATTGTTTTGGGGTGAGCAAAAACCAGCCCCTCCCAAGCCACCAATTGGGCCTGGAATATTCCATGCTCCTGCACCAGCCCAAGGCTGCTGCGTGCGTTCACCGCAGCTGCCCATTGCCAAAAGTACGCAAAGCCACACAACATTAATGCTAAGCATACTAGAATACAAAACGGTTTTGAGTTTTTTGCTTTTCATTGGGCTTGGCTCCTCTCGTTTTTTTTTACACTATTGGCAGTACACCTGTTGTCCGGTACCGGGCGCAAACAGGGTGCGGCCAGAGCAGCTAGCAGCAGGAAAGTCTGGATAGCACCAGACCCTCACATTGCGTCCCCAACTGCGGTCAAAATAAAGCCCCTCGCAATAGGTTTGCAGCAAACCTACGACAGGCTCAGGTTGATCCTTATCGCCATCATTATTAACTTGCTGCTGCAAGCGGGGGCAGTTGGTGTCGTCGGTTTTGAAGCCTGTTTTAGCATCAAAACACTCGCCGCTAACCATTATAAAGTCCCCCGTATCACCTGGCAGGCCTGGCAATTGTGATGATGGATTGCCATCGCAACTTACAAATTGCCAGGCGCTTAAAAACACACACGCAGCCGCTGCTTTAAGCCACAGTGTAGTCATTTTGTATGGCTGTACTTGCATATCACGCCTCCCAAAAAACTTTTGGTTTGCAGTAATCAGGGCAAAACCCATGCCACAAGGGGGTGGCACAACAAAAACAGACTAACCACTTAATATAAAAGGCTTTTTGATTCTAACCCGCGGGGCAAAAAATGGCCCACGTGCTCTTGGGGGTGTCATTTTTTATGCATATGACTAAATTTAAAGCGCAATGATTTTGTTAGTTCTTTGAAGTGGTCGGACCGACAGGATTTGAACCTGCGACCCCCACCACCCCAAGGTGGTACGCTACCAGGCTGCGCCACGGTCCGAAAAGTTAGGAATGCTCAGAAGATTTTGGAGGCTTGGGGGTTTCGCCGCCGCCTATTAGGCCTTTTCTGAAACTGCTTATAGACTCGCCTAGGGCTTTGCCCAAGCCCGGCAGGCGCTCACGACCAAAGAGCAACAAAATAATAAGCACTACAATGGCTAACTGCCAAACGGAAGGGCTCATTTTACCTCCTTAAAGTTTGGGGCGAATGACGGGGCTTGAACCCGCGACATCCAGAATCACAATCTGGTGCTCTACCAACTGAGCTACATCCGCCATTAGTAAAGGCACAACCCAAGGCGAGCTCCACAAACATCTGTGTGGCACTTCATCTATAGCACCACCCCGCGCCAAGGAGCAACCTAATAGCCCTGGTCTTGTGGCGGGCTTAGTGGCTAAACTTAATACTATGGGTTTTGCCATAGAGCAGTGGGGGCTGAGCGTGGAGCGCGTGAAGTGAAAGCCAACTTGGAGGCACGCAAAGGGCCAAATCGTGCCGGCTCGCAGCCGGCCTGGTGGGTGGTGGGGGATGGGTCGTATGTGGGGGCTTTGTATGGGCGGGGTTTTTATGTGAACCGCTTGTACGATGCTCTGTGCTTGGACGAGCCTGAGGTGATCGAAGGGGTGCTGGGGGAGTTTGTGCGTGCGGGTGCGGGGTGTTTGCGTACGCCCAGTTTTCAGAGTTCGGGTTTTTTGTTGGAGCAATACGGGCAAAGGGAGCGGCAGGAGGAGATCTTGCGGGCGTCCAGCGCGCTTTGTCGGCATGTGTGGGAAAAGACACAAACACCAGGCCACGTGGCGGGGGTGTTAGGGCCAAGCTTCGCTAAGGGCGTGTCTGTAAGGGAGATAGAGAGGGATTACGAGATGCGCGCTAAAGCACTGGCGGAATCTGTAGATAGCTTGGAGCTTTATGCTAGTGATTTAGCGGAGCTGCAGTGCGCGGCACGCGCTGTGGCGGGCACTAAGTTGCCTTTAGTGGTGTATCAGGCTTGGGGTACTGGGGATGCGGCTGTGGAGTATGTAAATTGGACGCAGCGGACCCCCGAGGCACAGGGGGTGGGCTTTGTGGTGGAGGGGGCTTTTGAGGGTGTGGCGCAGTGGTATGCGCAAAACTTAAAGTCCTTAATTAAGGGGCCGGTGTTTTTTTTGCTTGGGGCATTGGGTGTGCGGGAGCATTGGGGGCAGTGTTTAAGGAGCTCTGGGCCTGAGAGTTTTAGCAAGCTTGCCAAGCGTCTTTATGCGGCGGGGGTGCAGGGTGTTGGGGGGTGGAGCGGCGCGGAGGCGAGTGAGATAAAAGCCATCGCCAACGCCGCGCGCCACACGTGTAAGCACCGGCATGTTATTACTCAGGAGCCTTGTTCTGAGCCGCATGTGCCTGGGCGGTCTGCTTTTGCCAAGGCCTTGGGTGAAGGCGCAGTCTGGTCGGTGGAGCTTGTGCCGCCAAAGGGTGCAGATATGGGGGTGTTTTTGGAGCGCTGTCAGGCTTTGGTGGAGGGAGGGGTGGGTTTTGTTAACATACCGGAGAGTGCGATGGCGCAGGCGCGGATGGGTTCGCTGCATGCGGCGGTGTGGATTAAGGCGCGTGTGCCGGGCTTGGAGCCTGTGCCGCATTATACGGGTCGTGATCGTAATCTGATTGGTATACAAGGGGATCTTTTGGGTGCGCATGCGAACGGGGTGCGCAATGTGCTTTTTGTAACGGGTGATCCGCCTAAGTTGGGCTCGGCTCCTGGTGCGACGGGGGTGTACGACTGCGATGCTGTGGGTTTGGTGGATATGGCAAGCGCGCTTAATAGGGGCGTGGGTTTGGGAGGGGCGCCTGTGCCGGGGGATGGCTTGGAGCTTGTGGCAGGCGCGGCTCTGAACCCAATGGCGCAAGGCACAGCTAAAAAAAAAGAAGAGGAGCGCTTGTGGCATAAGATGCAAAAGGGTGCGCAGTTTGTGGTGACGCAGCCGGTGTATGACGTGAAAAGGTTTAAGGAGTTTATGTGTGGCTTTAAGGAGCGTTATGGCGTGTTGCCCGCTGTAGTGATGGGGGTGTGGCCGCTGGTGAGTTTGCGCAATGCGGAGTTTTTACAAAACGAGGTCCCGGGAGCTTATGTGCCCCAGTGGGTGGTGGATGAAATGAAAAAAGCCAAAGGCGATAAAGACGAAGCGATTAAGCGCGGCATGGATGTGGCGGTGCGTATTATTCAAGAAGCGCAGCAATTGGACTGTGTTAAGGGCTTTCAGGTGAGTGCGCCGTTTAATAAGGCCGAGGTGGCACTGAGCACCATCGCGCAGGCGAGGGGGGCGTGAATAGGATGCGCTGTTTAGAAGACGTGCTTAAAGAGCGTGTGGTGTTTATGGATGGCGCTATGGGCACAAGCTTGCAGGGGTTAAATTTGCGCGAGGAGGATTTTAGGGGCGAGAGATTTAAAAAGCACAACCAAGACCTAAAGGGGAACTTTGATATTTTAAGCCTCACCCGGCCCGATTTAGTTAAAGAGGTGCATGGGGAGTTTTTAAACGTTGGGGCGCAGATTATAAGCACGAACACTTTTAGTGCTAATAGCATTTCACAGGCGGATTATGGGCTAGAAAGCGCGGTAAGGGAGATGAACCTTAAAGCTGCTGCACTGGCGCGGGAGGCGCGGCGGGAGTTTCTGGAGCGTAATCCGCAGGCCTTGGGCGTTTGGGTTGTGGGGGCCATGGGCCCTACGACCAAGACGGCGTCGTTGTCGCCGGATATTAACAGGCCTGAGTTAAGGTCGGTGGATTTTGATACTTTAGCTAAGGTGTATGGGGAGCAGGCGGAGGCTTTGGCTGAGGGTGGGGTGGATGTGTTTTTGGTGGAGACAATTTTTGACACCTTAAATGCAAGGGCGTGCATTTGGGCGCTGAGGCGTTTTTTTAAATCTCAGGGTCGCGCGTGGCCGGTGATGCTATCGGTGACTTTGTCGGATGCTTCGGGGCGGACTTTGTCGGGCCAGAGCGTGGAGGCGTTTTGGGTTTCGGTGCAGCATATGCGGCCGCTGAGTGTGGGCATTAACTGCGCCTTGGGGGCTAAGGCGATGCGGCCTTTTTTGCGCGACTTGGCTCGTGTAGCAGGGTGTTATGTGAGCTGTTATCCCAATGCGGGTTTGCCGGACCCGTTGAGCCCTACGGGTTATAGCGAAGGCCCAGGTGATATGGCAAAAGAGCTTGCTGCAATGGGGGAGGAGGCTTTGCTTAATATTGTGGGAGGTTGTTGTGGCACAACGCCAGAGCATGTGGCGGAGCTTGTGCGCTTGCTTAAAAACACGCCGCCACGGAAAATCGGGAAAAACATACGCCCCCATTCTCAAGGAGAGACTGACCGGGAGTCTGGTGAAGTGATTGCTCAAGGTGGAGGCACAAATGACGCCCATGCGTGCCGGGCCGCGCCCGGCGCAGCCTGGTGGTGTGGTTTAGATGTTGTGAAGTTAGACAAAGTGCTAAGGCCCTTTGTTGTGGTGGGGGAGAGAACAAATGTTACGGGCTCTAAAAAGTTTGCGCGTCTAGTGAAGTCTGGGCAGATGGAAGAGGCGCTGGGTGTGGCGCGCGTACAGGTGGAGGCGGGAGCGCAGGTGGTGGACATTAATTTTGACGAAGCTTTGCTGGATGCCAAGGCGTGCATGCAAAAGTACGTGCGCTTGTTGGCGGCGGAGCCGGACATTGCGCGCGTGGCGTTTATGTTTGATAGCTCGAGGTGGGAGGTGTGCGTAGAGGGGCTTAAGAACTTTCAGGGCAAGAGCATTGTGAACTCTATTAGTTTAAAGGATGGGGAGGAGGAGTTTGTAAAAAAAGCCAAAGACTGTTTGGCCTTTGGTGCGTCGATGGTTGTGATGGCTTTTGACGAAAAAGGCCAAGCAGCCACCTTTGCGGACAAGATGCGCATTTGCAAAAGGGCGTACGGCATTTTGCGCGAAGTGGGTGTGGAGGCGGGGGATATTATCTTTGATCCTAATATTTTAACTCTCGGCACGGGCATGGCGCAGCATAATAATTATGGGGTGGATTTTTTAAACGCCGTGGAAGGGATTAAGCAAGAGTGTCCGGGGGCCTTAGTGTCTGGTGGTGTGAGCAATGTGTCGTTTAGTTTTAGGGGCTTTGATGCTTTACGCAAAGCTATTAATGCGGTGTTTTTGTATTGGGCTGTGCGCAAGGGTTTAGATATGGCCATTGTAAACCCGGAGGCTGTGGTGGCGGTATCCAGCATTGAGCCTAAGCTGCGCCAAGCGATTGAGGATTTGATTTTTAATCGGGACGATGCTGCGGGGGAGAGGCTACTCAATATGGCGGTGTCTCTTAAGGAGGAAGGCGCGGCCAAGGGCCCTTTGCGCAAGAAGGGGCTGAAGTTTACTGGCAAAAATGCGGCAGAGTTTTTAAAAAAAGCGGTTGTAGGTGGAGTGGTGGAGGGAGTGAAAGAAGCGGCCTTGTCGGAGCTAGAGTCACGCGGGCGGGCTTTGGATGTTATTGAAGGGCCTTTAATGGCAGGCATGCAGCAAGTGGGGAATTTATTTGGCAAGGGAGAGATGTTTTTGCCTCAGGTGGTTAAAAGTGCGCGTGTTATGAAGACGGCGGTTAAGGTGCTTGAGCCTCATATGGGCGCTGTGAGTGAGGCAGCGCCGCATGCCAGCGCTCTTGCTAGCGCTCTAACGGTTGTACTAGCAACGGTTAAGGGCGATGTGCATGACATTGGCAAAAACATCGTAGGCATTGTGCTTAAGTGCAATGGCTATGAGGTGGTGGACCTGGGCGTGATGGTGAGCTGCCAGCGCATTATGGAGGTGGCAAAGGAGCGTGGCGCGGGTTTGGTGGGTTTAAGTGGTTTGATTACGCCCAGCTTGGATGAGATGGCTGACAATGCGCGCGCCATGCATGGTGCAGGTTGGTGCGTGCCGCTCTTTATTGGAGGTGCTGCAACGAGCTCTTTGCATACTGCGGTAAAGATTGCGCCTGAGTACGGCGATGGGGTGGTGGTGCGGGTGGCGGATGCATCGCGTGTGGTGGAGGCCGTGCAAAAATATGTTAAAGGCGACCCCAAGCGGCTTAAGGCAAATGTGGTTAAGTTGCGTGAGGAGCAAAAAACTTTAAGAGATAGGTTTTTAAATTCTCGCACTACAAGGGACGTGGTGCCTTTAGAAGAGGCGCGGGTGGTGTCGCGTGAGCTCCATGCGGGCGAGGGCGCGCAAAGGGGAGGGGAGGAGTATTGGTCTAAGGATTATGAGCCGCGTGTGTTGGGCGTGCGGATGCTGGAGCCTTCGCTAGAGGAGGTGGTGAAATTTTTGGATTGGTCGCCTTTATTTTGGGCGTGGGGTTTAAAGGGAGTGTATCCACGGATTTTGCAGCATGCCCGTTATGGTAAAGAGGCGGCAAAGCTCTATGCGAGCGCTGGGGAGTATTTGCAGCAAATTATTGCAGAGTGTGTTTTTGACTTAAAGGCGGTGGTGGGTTTGTGGCCTGCTGAGAGCGAGAAAGAGAGTGTGTATTTAAAAGATCTAAAGGGCAAGGTGTTTGAGGAGCTAAAGTTTTTGCGTCAGCAAAAGCAAAAGCGCACCAAGGGAGCGTGTTATTACTGTTTGTCGGATTTTGTAGCGTCGCGTGCGTGTGGGGTGCGCGATTATGTGGGGGCTTTTGCGGTGACATCGGGTCATGGCGTAAGGCTTAGGGCGCGGGTTTTGGAGCAAAAGGGGGACGACTACGGAGCTTTAATGGTTAAGGTGCTGGGGGATAGATTTGCCGAAGCCATGGCCGAGTGGGCGCATGCGGAGTTTA
The DNA here is from genome assembly GCA_965116155.1 of Bdellovibrionales bacterium. Classification (GTDB taxonomy): domain Bacteria; phylum Bdellovibrionota; class Bdellovibrionia; order Bdellovibrionales; family UBA1609. The sequence goes on along the minus strand of OZ220488.1, from coordinate 359,932 downwards.
GGCAAAAAATTTGGGGCTATGAGTCTCAGGCCTTGGGGGTGGAAGATTTATTAAAGGAGCGTTATCAGGGTATAAGGCCGGCGCCGGGTTATCCGGCCTGTCCGGAGCATGGATTAAAGCGGCAGATATGGAAGCTGCTAAATGTTAAACAGCGCATAGGTGTGGAGCTAACATCCAGTCTCGCCATGCACCCTGCCAGCTCGGTGTCGGGTTTTTACTTCGGCCATCCACAGGCTAAGTATTTTGCAGTGTAGAGTGCGTAAGCATCAGAGCGCTAGAAAAATGCCCTGGGACACTTGTCCATCTGATGGTCGTCCCTTGTCGGGACTATCAGATGGACTGCGCTCTGCCCAGAGTATGTGGCTAGCGCTCTAACTTTGCTTTAACTTACGCAAGGATCTTCGTTTTACTTTTTCCATCAAGGTGGTGCGGTTGACTTTTAAAAACTCTGCCGCCTTAGAGTAGTTCCAGCCACAGCACTCTAGCGCTTTTAGAATGAGGCGGTTTTCGTAGCTTAACACGCGGCGCCCCAGGCTGCTGGATTCCAGTGTGTCCGTGCCTTGAACCTCCTTAGCGTCGGCTGCTTTATGATGTAACCCTAGGTCTTTTAGGTCTTGCTCTGTCACTAGGGTGCTGTCTTTTAAAACCACCAAACGCTGCACGCAGTTTTCAAGTTCTCGCACATTGCCTGGCCAGGAGTAGTTTTTAAAAAAATCTTTCGCTCCAAGGCTTAGGCCGCTCAGTGGATTTATTTTGGATGGATTTGGGGAGTATTTTTTCAGAAAAAACTCAAACAATCTTAGTGTGTCTTGGGGGCGCGTGCGCAAAGGCGGCACGTGAATCGGAATAACGTTAAGCCTATAATATAGATCGATGCGGAATTTTTTCTGCTCTATGGCTTTGGGTAAATCTATATGTGTTGCTGCTAAGACCCTAACATCTGTTGGCACGCTTTTTGAGCTGCCGACGGGTTCAAACACCCGCTCTTGCAGTACGCGCAAAAGCTTCACTTGTAGTGCGGGGCTCATGTCTCCGATTTCGTCAAAAAATAACGTCCCTCCTTTGGCTTTTGCAAACCGGCCCTCTCTATCGCAGTGGGCGCCGGTAAAGCTGCCACGCACATGCCCAAACAATTCGCTCTCTAGGAGTTCTGGCGAAATAGCTCCACAGTTTACTGCTACGAAGGGCGCCTTAAATCTGCAGGACATCTGGTGAATCTGTCGCGCTACCACCTCTTTGCCGGTGCCGCTTTCGCCTGTAATAAGCACATTTGCCTCACTGAGGGAGGCTTTTTTAACTCTTTCTGCCACCTTTTGCATGCTATCACTTTGTACGATCAGCACGTTGCCCTCTTCTTGGGCTGCCTGTGAGTTATGGGGCAAAATGCACCTCCTTACACCACTTGAAACATGTTAAAATCCTAAGTGAAAAATGAACAAATCCCTGGTTCTAACCTAAGGCTAAATGTAGGGCCTTGAGGGGCCAAAGGGACTGTAAAACCAGTGATTGGTCGGCCTTTTTAAGAGCGCTTTAACAGGACCAAGGGTGAGCATCTGTGCCACAGCTAAGCCCTTTGGGTAACTTGTGACGAACACCCAATTATGGGGCCCATAAAAAAACTAACAAGCCTTTTTGCCGTGGCATTATTGGCCAGCGCCTGTGCGGGTGGAGATAACTTTCAATTGCCAGGCATAATGGGCCCAAGCACAAAGCCAGGCGAGTGTGCTGTTACATCCGGATATGGCCCTAGCAAAGACACTGTGCGAGAGTGTGTAAGATTTAAAAATTACAAACGCCCTTTGGATCTTGTGCTGGTTATCAATAATTCGCAATCTTTAGAAATCGCACAATGGCAACTAAGTGACTCTATAGACCATTTGTTTAAAAGTTTTCATGCGAACAATTGGCGCGCCGGAATTGTAACGGCGGATGCACGCTACAAAAACCTACCCGATAATGCGGGGGTTTTAAATAAAGTAAGCGCATACAATCCGCAATACATAAGCAAAAGGGATTTAAATCACTTTATACTGCTTGTATCGAGTGTGGTGTTGCCGGAGTCTCGTGGAGGGTGCACATCGTGCCCGCGCAGTTATGCGTCTGTAATGCGCACTATGGTACAAAGCCTTTATTACAAGGATACACATAACAAAGGCTTTTTTAGAGATAACTCCCACTTGGCATTTGTGGTTTTGAGTGCAGATAAAGAATACCGCAAAAGCAGCTCTAGCGAATTGAGGGCTAAAGATGTGTACACGCAGCTCCACGGGCACTTTGGCGCGGGAAAAACCCTCTCTGTAAGTGGGATGGCGATTTTGCCTAAAGACCACAAATGCCTGAACGAGCAACGCAAAGTCACGGGGCGGGGGGATTTTGCCACTCAGCTTGCCGACTTGTCGCAGCGCACTTATGGATTGATGCAGAGCATCTGCCAAAGCGATTACTCAAGCAGTTTGGAGAAAATCTCGCAAAATATTAACCAGAACCTTGTGCAGCATATAACGCTTAAGCATGTGCCAGAAGAATCTTCTATAAAGGTCATAGACACCAAGCGCCCTTATTTGAAAATTGAGTGGCGCTTGCAGGGGCAAAAGCTCTTTATTGACCAGGGCTTTGGAGAAGAGCTCCATCTGGACATCCGTTACAACCCAGCTAGCATCTTGGATAGAGTTAGACAATCTGGTTAGAGCGCTAGAAAAGTGCTAAGCTCTTCACAAGGTCGTAATGAAGGGGGGGGTCATGGCACGCGTTTTTGTCCTGGTGGTTCTGACCCTTCTTGGCTCCCAGGCAGGCTGGGCAAAGCTAGACCCTAGCTTTTTGAAGCCGCCATTTTTTAAAAACGGCAACTTTAAAAAATGGTACGGACCTTTACGCATTGCGCCGCGCAATAGATGTGCCCCATACAATCCCTTGGATTACGATTATTCTAGTTATTTGTCGCGAGCCCGCATTATTGAGCATTATAGTGGGGTGGCTTATGGCCCTTATGAGGGCCGTGTGTTTACTCCAGAGGATGATATCCACGTGGAGCATATTGTGGCCCGTGCCGAGGCGCACGATAGCGGTATGTGCGGGCAGTCTTTTAACCAAAAACAGGCTTTTTCTATTGATTTGCTCAATCTTACCTTGGCTTCGGCATCTGTAAATCGCGAAAAATCCAACAAAGACCTTAGCGAGTGGCTGCCTCCCTATAACCGCTGCTGGTTTGTGGCGCGCACTTTGGAGGTGCGTGCCAAGTATGACCTTAGCATTAATAAAAAAGAGGCGCGCGATGCTTACAATATCTTAAGCAAGTGTGAGGACAAGGACTTTCAGATCAAAGTTTTTGAGGCAAAAAAATCGCACTCTCAAACAGAAAATTGTGCATCTTTGCTAGCCCACTAACTTGGACCCATGCTAAAGTGGTCTCCGGCGTTCCTCGGTAGCTCAGTTGGTAGAGCAGGTGACTGTTAATCACCTTGTCGCAGGTTCGAGTCCTGCCCGAGGAGCCAGTGTGTGGTTTTGTTTTGCGTGGCTGGTGCTTTTGTGGCACTCTGTTTGGTGTATGGGACTTTCGTCTGTGCGTGTGGGTGGGCTTTTAACGCTTTAAATGAGGAGAATATAAAATGTTTTTAAGAGCTTTTCTGGTGCTGTTTGGTTTTGGGCTAGTGGCTTGTAGCCCTTCGGCTGACAAATTGAGGACCTTGGTAGAAGAAAACCCTGACGTGGTTTTTGTGGCCATCGAGAAAGACCCTGCGGGTTTTATGGAGGTGGTGCGTAAGGCCAGCTCGGAGGCTCAGAAAAAGGCCTTTGAAAAAAGACAAGCCGAAGAAAAACAACGCCGTGAGGACGAGTTTAAAAATCCCAAAAATCCTGAAATAGCCGCAGGGCGTGCGGTTTTTGGCGAAAAAGACGCTCCTATTACTATTGTGGAGTATTCGGATTTTCAGTGCTTTTACTGTTCAAAGGCCCACAGCACGATGGAGGCTTTGCAAAAAAAGTACCCCAGCAAAGTGCGCCTGGTTTACAAGCATTTGCCTTTTCAGCAGCCTTGGGGCCGTGCAGCAGCGGAGTATTTTGAGGCTGTAGCTATGCAGAGCACGGCTAAGGCCAAAAAATTCCATGACTATGTTTTTGCTAACCAATCTAAGCTGCGTTCTAAGGGGAAGGATTTTTTAACTGCAGCGGTTAAGCATGCTGGCGCCAATGTGGCGCGTGTGGTTAAGGACGCCAAGGGCGACAAGGTGCGTGAGCGGATTGAGGCTGATATGGCTGAGGGCAAAAAATTTGGCTTCAACGGTACGCCTGGATTTTTGGTTAATGGAGTGACCTTAAAAGGGGCACAGCCTTTGTCGGAGTTTGTTTCTGTAATTGACCGTTTGTTGGGTGGTGACAAAGCTCCCGCCTCTGACACTTCGGCTGAGGCCGCGGGTCAGGATGAGGCTGCTGGCTGATGCCATTACGGCCCTGTAGCCTTGGGTGGCCTCTAAGCCCAAGGCGACCAGATTGTCTTAAAAGAAGGGTGCTAGGTGAGAGAGCCCTCTACAATTGGCCGAACTGTACGCACGAGATCGGGGCAAAAGCCTCCACCCAAGCCGGCGTGGCTTAAGGTAAAACTGCCTTCGGGTGCGAATTATTTAAAAATCAAAAAACTTTCCAAAGAGCTCAACTTGGCTACTGTTTGCCAAGAGGCGCGCTGCCCCAATGTGGGCGAGTGCTGGGGGGGTGGTACAGCGACTTTTATGCTGATGGGTGACACCTGCACGCGTGGCTGCAGGTTTTGCTCGGTTAAAACGGCGCGTGCGCCAGGAGCTTTGGACCCTCTGGAGCCCGAAAAGCTCACGCACGCTATTTTACAAATGGGTTTAAAGTACGTGGTGCTTACGAGTGTGGATAGGGACGATTTGGAGGATCAGGGCGCGGGGCACTTTGCGCGCAGTATTAAACTGCTTAAAAAAGACAAAAATCTTTTAGTAGAAGTGCTGGTGCCGGATTTTAGGGGTGACAGCCGCTTAGTGGATTTTATTGTGCAAGCCGGGCCGGATGTGTTTGCGCACAACGTTGAAACCGTGGAGTCTTTGCAAAAGCGGGTGCGGGACCCGCGGGCAGGCTACGCGCAGTCGCTGGGTGTTTTGGCACGGGCTAAGAGTTTTGGGCTTTATACCAAAAGTTCTCTTATGTTAGGTTTGGGGGAGACGGATCAAGAGCTAAAGCAAAGCTTGAAAGATTTGCGTGCGGTGGGTTGTGATGTTGTGACTTTGGGGCAGTACTTGCGGCCGACGTCTTTAAAGCTGCCTGTGGAGAGGTTTTATAGTGTTAAGGAGTTTGAGTATTGGAAGCAGTATGCGATGGGTTTGGGTTTTTTGTATGTGGCGAGTGGTCCTTTGGTGCGTAGCTCGTACCGTGCGGGTGAGTTTTTTATGCAGGGTGTGTTAAGGCGTCGCAGTCAGAGTACTCATAGCCAAGAGGGAGTAAAGCAGGATGCAGCAGTACGAGGTTAAGTTACCTGACATAGGCGAGGGAGTGCGTGAGGGGGAGCTGCAGCAGTGGTTGGTGGCTGTTGGGGATAAGGTGGATGTGGACCAATCGGTGGCAGAGATTCTGACGGACAAGTCTGTGTTTGAGGTGCCGAGCCCTGTTGCGGGAGTCGTGACGGCTTTGGGCGCCAAGGTGGGTGAGAGTGTGCCTGTGGGCGGTGTGTTGTTGTCATTAAAGACGGAGCCTAATAAAGGCGCACCCAGCAAAAGCGCTCCATCTATGTCTCAAAAACAAAACGTAGCAGAGCCTGAGCGGCGGCATGCCAGCGGCCCTGCTAGCGCTCTAACTACTCCGAGCACGAGGCGTTTGGCGCGGGAGCTGGGTGTGGATTTGGGGAGCATTAGGGGCACGGGCTTGCACGGACAAATTACGCGCGAGGATGTGTTGAGCCACAGTGCCCACAAAGATGGCGCTACCAAGGGAGCTGCGTCGCATACCAGTGATCCTGCTAGCGCTCTAACACAGTCTGGTCGCCTTGGGCTTAAAGATCGCCCAAGGCTACAGGGCCGTAAAAGCCTTATAGGCCGCAGGACCACTGGAGGCTTGTCAGCTCCCTTGGCTGACGCGCCAGAAGGCGCTACCAAGGGAGCTGCGTCGCATACCAGTGATCCTGCTAGCGCTCTAACAAAGGACCGAAGGGAGCCTTTTGTGGGCATTAGGCGCAAGATTGCGGAGCATTTGCAAAAAAGCAAACAAGTGGTGCCGCACTTTACTATTATGGACACAGCCTATGTGGGGTCGCTTGTGCGGGTGCGTGCGGAGGCTAAGGTTTATGGAGAAAAGCATGGCATAAAGGTGACGTATATGCCGTTTTTTATGAAAGCTTTGGCGCGGGTATTAAGGGAGTCGCCGGAGTTTAATGCGAGCATAGACGATGAAGCGGGTGAGGTGGTGTATAGGTCGGAGTTTCATATGGGTTTTGCGTGCGACACTCCGCAGGGCTTGTTGGTGCCTGTGGTGCGGAATGTTGAGCAAAAGAGCATGCTAGACATTGCGCGTGAGATGAAAAGCTTGAGCGACCAGGCGCGTGCGGGCACTTTGCCTCGGGAGGCAATGCAGGGTGGCACGGTGACTTTGACTAATATTGGTAGTGTTGGGGGCAGCTATGCGACGCCTATTATTAATCATCCTGAGGTGATGATTTTGGGTATTTATAAATTGCATACGCTGGCGCGTTGGAGCGGGCGTGCGTTTCGCCCGGCGCAGGCGATGAACTTTAGCGTGAGCTGTGACCATCGGTTAATTGACGGGGCCAAGGCGGCGCGGTTTTTGGGAGAGTTTATTTCTTTGCTGGAGGCCCCTAGTTTATTGATGACGGAGTTTTTAAGTGCGCAAGAGTTTTGATGTGGTGGTAATTGGTGCGGGCCCTGGGGGTTATGTTGCGGCAGAGCGCGCAGCACGTTTGGGTTTGAAGGTGGCTGTGGTGGAGCGTGGAGACCTTGGGGGCGTGTGTTTAAATGTGGGCTGTGTGCCGTCTAAGGCTTTAATTAGTGGGGCGCACACTTGGCATAAGTTGCAGCACGATGTAAAGGCGCAGGGTATTGCAGTAAAGGGCTCACTCGACATGAAAAAAATGAACACCTGGAAAAACGGGGTGTGCCAGCGTATGCGTAAGGGCGTGGGTTTTTTGATGCGCAGTGCGGGGGTGGAGGTGCTAAAGGGTGAGGCCATTTTTGTGGGTGAGCGCAGCTTAGAGGTGTCTGGTGTGGGCGTGGTGGAGGCGGAGCACTTTGTTGTGGCTACGGGCAGTGCGCCTGTGGATTTGGGAGGCGCTGTGCCGGGTTTGGGTTTTGATGGTGAGAGGGTGCTGTCTTCGACTGAGGTGTTAAGCTTAGAGAGCTTGCCTAAAAAACTGCTCGTAGTGGGTGGAGGGTATATTGGTTTAGAGATTGCGGGGTATATGGCGCGCTTTGGAGTGGAGGTGGAGCTTTTTGAGCAGTCGGGGGCGCTTTTAAGTGGCTTTGCCGAGCCGGATTGCGTGCGTTTGATAGAGAAACACTTAAAACTAAGTGGGGTAAAGTTGCATTTTGGGGCCAAGGTGGTAGGAGCTAAGCGCACTAAGAGTGGCGTGGTGCTGAGTGTGGAGGGTGCTGCTAAGAAGGCCTTTGAGGCACGTGGAGATTGTGTTTTGGTGAGTGTGGGCCGCAAGCCGAATACGGCAGGCTTAGGCTTAGAGGGCGTGGGTGTTGAGCTGGATGGTGGTGGTTTTATTAAGACAGATGAGCAGAGGCGTACGAGTGTGCGGCATGTGTTTGCTATAGGGGATGTTGCGGGTGGAGACTTGTTGGCGCACAAGGCGAGCTACGAGGGTGTGTTGGTTGCGGATGTTTTAGGTGGTGCGGAGCATAGAGTATTTGATGCGCGTGTGGTGCCGGCTGTGGTGTTTACGGTGCCGGAGCTTGCGCAGGTGGGTTTGAGTAGTGAGCAGTGTAGGCATGAGGGTAGGGATTTTCTAGAAGCCAAGTGGAACTTTGCGGCTAATGCTAAGGCGGTGGCGGCTTTGGAGCCGGAGGGTTTTGTAAAAATTTTGGGCGATCGCGCTACGCACAGGGTTTTGGGTGTGCATATTTGTGGTATGGAAGCGAGCAGTTTGATTGGGGAGGCGGCTTTAGCGATTGAGATGGGTGCGCGGGTGGAGGATATGGCTTATACCATCCACCCGCATCCAACTTTGAGTGAAATGCTCTCCGACTGCGCCGAAAAATGGCTACAGTCGTGTAGCTAGCACCTACGCGCACGGGGCTAGCGCTCTAATCCAACACCTCAATTGCGTGGCAGGTGTCGTATTTAATGTTTATGGCCCTTTCAATGAGCGCGAAGCCTCTTGCTGTGAGAGGGGCAAAGCGGGTTTTTATAGTGTGCACGTCTGGGTTGTAGTCTATTAGGCATGCGAAGCCTTTACCGCTATAGTGGTTCCACAAAATAATAGTGTCGCCCTCTATTCGTGCTTGGTTCATTTTTTCTTGGCAAGACCGGCGATCTTGCGTGAACATCACAAAGAAGCCGCCTTCTGAGCATTTTTCTATATTTCCCTTGATGGCAGTGACAAAATGATGGCTGGTAGGGGTTTCTCCTTTTGCTAGCGCGCTGCTTGAAACCAAAATCAAAAGCCCACAAAGTATTCGTTTTACTGACGTCATCTCATTTCTCCTTTCGTTATGTTTGTTGATAAAAAACTTCCAGCCTTCAATATAAAAGGGAAGGGAAGGGAAGGGATTTTGTAAAATTTTCCTAAGCGCACGGGGAGGGCTCTTTACAAACTACTAATATATTAGTAGTTTAGGACAGGAGCAGGGATGGCACCGCGGAAGGTAGTATACTATGTGACCAAAAACGACCAAGCGCCTTTCCTGGACTGGGTTAACAATTTGGATATAACCAGCCAACTGAAAGTTGATCGCTTCATCCAAAGGGTCGCCCAAGGAGGTGCAAAAAAGTCGATTAAAAGTTTAAAAAACGGGGTCTTTGAAATAAAGATTCCTCACGGCTCTGGATTGAGGGTGTACTTTGGTGAAGTTGAAGACAAGCTTCTGCTGCTTTTAGTTGGTGGAGATAAAGGAACTCAAAATAGGGATATTAAGAAGGCTAAAAAGTATTGGAGTGATTGTGGCAAACAGAAATAAAAGCTATGACGAATTGTTGGCGAGCAAGTTTGAAAACTTGGAATACGCTCAGGGCTATTTGCTTAATATTGTTGAAAACGAAGGCCTTTGTGTTGATGAGGCCTTGCGTGAAACCATTAAAGCAATGGGGCTTAAGAACTTTGCCGATAAATCTGAGGTCTCTGTTCAAGGTGTTTCTGACTTTGTGGCAAAAAGGCATAAATGGAGCGTTGCCAAGCTTACCAGACTCATCGAAAGGGTATTCCATTTAAAAGTAAAATTAGCACTTGAGCCACCAGGCTCAAGTGAGGTCGCCTAGCTGTCTAATACGAGACGGGGCTTTGACGGCAATCTGGTCGCTGCGGGCCTTTGGCCCTTCGCTGCAGGCTCATAGATGCCTTTAGCTGTCTAGTGCACAAAAATGCTTCAGGCAGGATCACTTGTCTCCCTGATGGCCCGCGCCTTTAGGCGCTATCAGGGAGACTGCGTAAGGCTGAAGCCATTTTTGTTGGCACTTTTATGCTTGCGCAGGCTGCACTTAAGAACTCAAGGTGATTGGGCTAGTCTGTATCTTGGTGGAGTTGAGGGGACTCGAACCCCTGACCTCAACGCTGCCAGCGTCGCGCTCTACCAGCTGAGCTACAACCCCTAACTATTTAAAGCGCTAGCCACTTGCTCTGGGCTAAGCGCAGTCTACCTGATAGTCCAAAGGGACGGCCATCAGGTAGAAAAGCGTCCCACAGAGCATGTGGCGGCCTATACGGCATCTATGAGCCTGTAGCGATAGGCGATTTTTTATCCAGCGCGTGGCAGCACCTTAACTTCGTCACTTGACCCTTTTGCCGGCCTCCTTTGGAGGCAGCCAAGGGTCTGTGTTCTCCGGTTAAAGTACTGCCACTAACACTTTTATGCTTACGCCTCTAAGCCTATCGCGTCCATATTGCCATCAAAGCATCAAAACATCGAGCTACAAATCACCCCCCCCTAAAAGGCATTGCATTCTGTACGAAAAGCAGTGTACTTTCGGGTGTTTTCAAAGGTCAACGCACCTCACGCACCTGAGAGGACATGAAACGCAAACAATACAACGATTCTAAGGAGAAAGATCTATGCACTCTATTTTAAGGTTTCTATGGCAGGGGCTTTGCATATTAGCCCTTTGTGGAATAATAGCCGGCTTAACAGCTTGCTCTAAGGATAAAGAAAAAGAACCCATAAATGTCTCAGATGCTGCAGAAGTGGAGGACGCAGATGCCCCAGATGCAGCTAAAGTCTCTAAAGAGACGGAAAAAGAGACAGAAGAAGCCGCGGACGGCGGCGCACAAGATACAAGCGCTGAACCTGAGGCATCGCAGCCTTCAGAAAATCAAAAGCAAAAAATGCACGCAGCTCTGGACCGTGTAGAGCAAGACCCAGCACTGGTGGACGCTGCAGAAGAGCAGCAAGCACTATCTGACAACATCCACGGCCCCCTGGATCCCATAAAAGGCATGCTGTCTCAGTTTTATAAGCCTAAAAGTGCTAATAGTGGCCGCAACCAGTTTTTGTATGCTGGCCTAGAGATGACTGTTGCCGAGGTTGCGCGCAGGCACACCAAACGGCAAAAAGCCAAACCCCCCAAGGTCCGCACTCTTCCCCATGCGCTTAACTCGCCTAATACCGCTGTACGCTATGTGGCGCGCTTTTCTTACAGAGGAGCAAGGGTTATTTGGGGTTTTGTGACTTTTGTGTGGCGCAACGGTTGGAAGATGGTGCTCGCAGACACAGCGGGCCGTATTGTGGTGTGGAACTGGCTGAATTTGGATCCAGGCCCTTCACCAGTAGGAAAGCTCTTAGGAGGAGTGGGTTCGCTTATTTTTGGTAAAAAACCCACCGCAACCACCCAAGTGGACGGCCCAATGACTAAGCTGTCAGGCCAAGAAGACTGGCAGGAGTCTCTCAAAGACCAACAGGTTTTAGAGATTCCAGCAGTGCTAACAGATGGCAGCTCCCATACTCTACCTGACGACGAGCTGATTTTAGAGCTCAGCCACCTATAAGCAAATTAGAGCGCTAGCTGCGTAAGCATCAGAGTGCTAGCGCTCTAACCCGCTTTTGGTGACGCCCGTGGGCGAAGGGGGTGCTAAAAAACACTTGGCAAATTTTAATGGCTTGGGGTTTTTGCAAAAACCGACTCCCCAAGCACAAGGCATTGGCATCGTTGTGGGCTCGAGCGAGCTCGGCTTGCTCTTCACTCAGGCACAAGGCGGCCCGCATATGCGAAAACCTATTTGCGCAAATGGCCATACCCTGCCCTGAGCCACAAACGAGAATCCCCCAACTCTTAGCGCGCCCCCGCATGCTTTGTGCCACTAGCGCTCCATAAAAGGGATAATCACTGCGCTCGGCATTAAAGGCGCCCAGGTCTTTGTAGGTGCCTTTAAAAAATCCCGCCACCTGTGCGAGCAAGTGCTGTTTAAGCTCAAAGCCAGCATGGTCTGAAGCTAAAAAAAGCAAGCTCTTGCCTCCTTGCACAAGGACCCCGCATACTTTTACTTATGGCGGGTTTGGGGTTTCCTTTGCTTTGTGTTTTGGTATCGGGCTTTGCAGGCTTAGTGTACCAGGTCACCTGGCAAAAGTATCTCTCTATCTATTTAGGCTCCCATGCGCAGGCTACGGCCTTGGTGCTGTGCGTGTTTTTTACCTCTTTGTGTTTGGGGTATCAGCTCATAGGCAAATGGGCCCATTTGTTTCGGCACAAATTTTTACTGTACGGTTTGCTGGAGTGGCTTATAGGGGTGTGGTGTTTGCTGTCGCCGCGGTTTTTTAATTTGTTAGAAAATGTGTTTCCCATTTATGCGCACAACTCTTTGCTAGACTGGGCCGGGCAGTTGGGGTTTTCGTTTTTGTTTTTGGGGCCGCCCACATTTTTAATGGGGGGCACCATACCGGTTTTAACTCAGGCCTTAAGCTCGCACTTTAATATGAGCCACAAAATTCACTCGTGGGTCTATGCTATTAATACAGTGGGAGCCTTTGCTGGCACTTTGGCGGGTGGGTTTTATTTTTTGCCCACTTGGGGTTTGGAGCTCACGCTGGTTTTGACCTCTGGCCTTAATATACTGGTGGGCTTTGCTTGTTATTTTCTTTTTAAGCGCCACCCCAAGCTGTATGAAGGCTTGGAGCCTGAGCCCGTGCAGGGTGAGGGCGCAGCACTGCCGCCTCCTAGCGAGGACCAAGGCTTGAGACTGCCTTTGCTGAGCTTGGCCTTTTTGTCCGGCTTTTATGTGTTTGGTTTTGAGGTGATTATTATACGCATGGCGGGGCTTTCTATAGGAAGCACGGCTTATACGTACTCTATAGTGGTGGCGTCCTTTGTGGCGGCCATTGCATTGGGGAGTTTTGCTGTTGCGGCCATGCCTGCGCGTCCTAAGGTGTCGCTGATTGTTTTTTTGCAGAGCTTAATGTTTTTGGGGGGTGTATCGATTTATACAATGATCCCCCACTGGCCGGAGTGGGTGCAGAGGATACGATTTTTGGTGCAGCCGGCTCATATTAATTTTTACCCCTATTGGCTGATAGTTTTTGGTGCTTTGTTTTTGGTGCTGGTTGTGCCGGTGGGTTTGTGGGGTATGAACCTGCCGCTTTTGTTTCACTTTTTAAAAAACAGCAAAACCCATTTGGCGCGGACAGTGGGGCATATTTATGCGCTTAATTCTTTGGGGTGTGCAGCTGGGGCTCTGGTGGGTGGTTACTGGATGTTTAGTTTGCTAACGCAGTACCAGACGGATCCGCAGCAGGCGGTGGTGGATAGTGTGTTTAAGCTGAACCTTGTGTGTATGGTGCTGGCTATGCCTCTGGTGGTGCAGCTTTATGCAGGGTATTCGCGTAGAGCGAGGCTGTTGCATGCTTGGCCCGTGCTGGCTTTGTGCTTGGTGTGGGCATTGCCGGAGTGGGATCCTAATCATTTTACACCGGGTAAGTTTTTGCGCGCTTATGCGCCTGTTAAGGGCATTAGTATTAAGGAGCTAAACGCTCAGGTGCAAAAGAACGAAAAGCTGCTTTTTTATCATAGTGGGCCCAACACTGCGACCAGTGTGACAGAGGACACTAACGGCGCGCGTTCGATATATGTTAATGGCAAGCCTGATAGCAGTACTAATGGCGATCACAATACGCGGGCTTTGGCGCCGCTGCTAACTTTGTCGGTTGCGCCTAATACGAAAGAGGTTTTTATAGCGGGCTTGGGTGCAGGCTTGTCAGTGGCGGTGGCGCATCAGTTTAAAAGTGTGGAGCATATTACGGTGGGCGAAATTGCCCAAGGAGTAGTTAAGGCGCTGCCTTATTTTGATAAATGGAACTACGACCTTACTAAGGAAAAAAACAAAAAATACAGCATCCATGTTCAGGATGCTTACAAGTTGCTTTTGGGCAGAGAGAACTCATTTGATGCTGTTATTATTGAGCCATCTAACCCTTGGGTTACGGGGGTAGAAAAGCTTTATAGTAAGGAGTTTTATCAGGCGGTGCGCAAGGCTTTAAAGGACGACGGCGTGTTTGCGCAGTGGTTTCCGACCTTTTCTATGAGCGAGCATGTTTTAAGAACGATATTTAACAATTTTGTGCAAGAGTTCCCTTATGTGAGCGTTTGGTTTGCTGGGGGCAGTAGTGCGCTGACGATTTTAGCGCATAAAAAGGACTTGGGGCTGAGTGTGGAGCGCTTAGAGGAGCGTTTCAACGAGGCGCCAGAGGTTTTTAAAAAGTATTCCCTTCCGGATGCGAAGGCTATTTTGCGCAATCAGTTTGTTCCGAACATGTCGCTTAAAGCTATGCTCGTGAATTTTTTAGATCTGCATACATTAAGGCGCCCGGTGTTAAGTTATGAGGCGGGCAAGGACTGGTTTGCGGGGCATTCAACGCCGATAGATTTTGTACTGCAAAAGCATGCTAAAATTCCGGTAGATTCTCAAAACCCGCAAGATCAGTATTATTACGAGCGCCTGGGGCTGCATAAGGATAAGGATTTTTTAGAAAAATCTGTGCGGCATTATTTTGGTATTAGGCAGCAAGGTCTTAGTACGGCTGCGCGTTTGAGGGTTTATTTGGCTCTGTATGACCCGAAGTCGCCTCTTGTGGGCGCAAGGGAGAACGACCTAAAGGCCTATACTTATGTGAGCCAATTGGCTGATGAGGCTCCGACGTTTGATAAAGACATGGATTTTGTGCAGAACTTAAATTACATGGTGCATGTGCATAAAAGGCTCGTGCACTGGAGGTTGCCTGCGAGTTTGGATCGGGTGAAGAGCATTTTTGGAGATCTTACAAGCAAGTGCCAAAGTGCGTATGAGGACAAAGAAAAACAAGGCAAGTGTTTAAAATTGGTGGAGGTGTTAGAAAAATTCTCGACTCACGAGCGTGACCTCGCCGGCGAGCGGCTAGGCCATACTTCAGCATCGACTAGATAGTCCTTCAGCGCCGATCTGACCTTCCCTTATAAATTGGACAGTTTTTAGTGAACTTTTTATGGGGAGGTCAGCGCCTGTATATGTGGTCGTATGGGTGTGTTTTAGGTAAAATAAATCAGTAACGGACTACAATACGTAATATAATGCAAGGAGAGCCTAAGCCGTGATATTGAAGCGCGTTTTAGAGCCCAAGGTATTACAAAGCCTGCGCCTAAACCCGGCTGTTGTGATATTAGGCCCGCGTCAGGTAGGCAAAACCACCTTAGCACTGAGTGTGGCTAAAAAACGATCCTCCTTGTATTTGGATTTGGAAAACCCAGAGGATTTGCAAAAGCTAATGAGCCCGAGGCATTATTTAAGCCTCCATGCGGATAAGCTTATTATACTGGACGAGGTGCAGGCATTCCCGCAACTTTTTGCGTCACTAAGGGGCCTTATTGATGCGCAGATACGCAAAAAAAAACCAAACGGCCAGTTTTTGCTTTTAGGCTCTGCTTCTAACCAGCTGCTTAACCAAAGTACCCAGAGTCTTGCAGGGCGAGTACATTATACCGAGCTTACAGGCTTTTTGCCCTTTGAGGTAGAAAAACGCCGCGGTCCGACTTTGCAAAATCTGTGGGTGCGTGGAGGTTTCCCCAAAAGTTATTTAACCAAAAGTGCTCAAGACAGTATGGTGTGGAGGCAAAATTTTATCCGCACTTATGTCGAAAAGGATATTCCCGCCCTGGGCCCACGCGTGCCTGCCGCCACACTTATGCAGCTGTGGCGCATGCTGGCGCACTTGCAGGCGCAGTTGTTAAATGTATCGCAGCTTGCAAATGCTTTGGGAATAAGCAGCGTGAGTGTGCGCCGTTATTTGGACCTGATGGAAGATTTGTTTCTTATCCGTCAGCTTAAGCCTTGGCATGGCAATTTTAAAAAACGTCTTGTTAAGGCTCCCAAAATTTATATTCGAGACAGTGGGATTTTGCATGCGCTTTTGCAGATCCCTAACTATGAAAGCCTTTTGGGGCATCCTGTATTAGGCAGCAGTTGGGAGGGATTTGTTGTAGAAAAACTGCTATCTGTTTTGCCACCCTTTGCGCAGGCGCATTTTTACCGTAATGCTTCTGGTGCAAAAATAGACCTACTGATCGAGTGGGGCATTAAGAGCTATTGGGGCATTGAGATAAAAGCCAGCCATACCCCCAAAGTGGGTAAGGGCTTTCATATAGCGTGCAAAGACTTAAAGGTAAAGCGCAAATTTGTTGTCTACCCGGGTGATACGCGCTTTTTTCTAGAAGCCGACACTCAAGCCTTAAGTTTGCCACAAATTATCAAAACCATAACAAATTTAAAAAACCAATAATTTCAAGTATATATACCATCACCAACCCTGCAAATTTAACATGAAATATTAAATTTGCAGGGTTAATTATGACGCAGCTCTTTTGTTCTTTTTATTTTTCCAATTTAATACTTTGCCTATAGGCCTTGTCTTAAGCTCCATTGCCTAAAATAGCTTAGGGTCAAAACCATCTTTGTTAATAATGTAGGCGCTGTCGCCTGTAGTGCGGATCACAAACAAGCCTTTGCGTTCAGCGTATGCCACCACCCCATCATCTGCTCGCAAATAAGCCACCGCAGCATACATGCGCTTGTCCTTATACCCATGAAACACCTCCTTAACCACCGCGAGCTTTGCTAAAAATCTCCTCACATCGTCAGTACTTAACCGAGACTTCACCTCTGTTACTACAATGTCTCTACAGTTACGGGCCACAATATCAAGCTCAAAAATTTTATCTCCCACATCAACCCTTAACCTTGAGGTCGTGCCCGTAACCTCAATGCCCCTTTTGACCAGCAGATTAACTAAGTCTCCCTCCACAAGACTCTCCATCAAGTGTCCCCATTGGTTGTTAAAATTTTTCCGCAGCTCCTTCATTTCCTTGGCTGTATCTTTACGGCTTTTGGCTAAATCTGCCAGCATCTTCCGCATTTCTTCATCGCCTTTAGTAATTCTGTCGTTAATCTCAGCCATTTTTCTGTTGAATGCGGCCTCAGATTCAGTGCGTATTTTTTCGGTCTCAGTGCGTATTTTTTCGGTCTCGGCATTAACTGCAGCAAGCTTTTTTTCGGTCTCGGCATTAACTGCAGCAAGCTTTTTTTCGGTCTCGGCTATATCTTTTTTGGCCTCGGCGTTAGCCTCTGCTATCTTCCTTCTGGCCTCGGCGTTAGCCTCTGCCAAATGCGTAGCCAATCGCTCTAAAATGCTGTGCATGCTCGGTGTTAATTCCTCTTTCTTATTTTCTTTCTTGCCCATAATTTAGACTCCTTCCCAACGAAAGAGAGTATGCCGCAGCTATTACCTCTTTGTCCAGCAGCTCACTTTAGTGTGGCAAGTTCCAGGTGTCCATAGGGTTGACGACAGTGTCGCAGCTTTGGGTCCGTAAGCATAAAGGTGGCCCTGGATTTCCCCAAATTTCATGGACACTTTTTATCGCTTGAGCGAAGGTGTTTTGGCTAGTCTTTAATTTGTAAATCCGTTTTCGCGGAGGCGCTGGAGCAAAAAATCCTGCGCCCGTATGGGAGGCTGCGGTTTAGGAGCACAGTCTAAAGCCTCAAGCCACGCCTCAGCATGGGGGTGCACAAAAAAAGGCATCGAGTACCGGCTGCGCCTTGCCGCATCCCCCACAGGGTTGACCACCCTGTGCGTCGTAGAGGGCAACAAGCCCCCCGTAAGGCGCGCCATCATATCACCCGTGTCGACAATAATATCATGCTCCTCAGACTCTACAGCCATCCACTTGCCCTCGCGCGTTAAAAGCTCGAGACCCGAAGCGGAAGCCGAAACCAAAAGCGTAATAAGATTAATATCCTCATGCGCTGCCGCGCGCACCGCACCCTGGTGTGAATCCTCCTGCAAGCCTGTACCTATAAGCGGGGGATAATGCAGCAGCCTTAAAATATGATTGCCCTCAAAAAGCATGTCTTTAAAAAAATCCCCCCCCACACCCAAAGAAGGCGCTAAAGCCTCAAGTAAAGTATTAGCCACTTTTTCTAAACCCACATACAAACCCGTCAAAGCCTCCTTAAACCCCTTAACCTCCTCAGGCCAGACATTATCCGGATACAAAGCCTTAAACCTATGGCCCGCGGGCAGCTCAGGGCCTATATGAAAGTACTCCTTTAAGTCAGCAACGGCGGCGTCTTTGGCTTTTTCGCTACCAAAAGGCACATACGCCCTTTGGCCCACGCCTTTTTGGGGTAGGTACTGCATTTTAGTATCAGAAGGCAGCGCAAAAAACTGCTCCGCCCTGTGGTAGCAGGTATTTAAAAACTCTGTCTTTAACCCATGGCCACTAAGCACTACAAAGCCGCAGTCTTTTAAACCTTGAAAAAGATCACGCACAAAGTTTTGCCGCAAAGCCTCCCTATTGGTGCTGCCTGAAGGGGTGCCGTTTTGATCCCTGTTTTGACCCGTATTTGGATCCGTGTAGTGCTGTAAGTTTAAGCGTAAAATTTTAGGTGGTTTTGTCATAAAAGATTGCCTTCCCCGGCTAGGGCTTTGTCAACACTCCTAAGGCTACCCATAGGCCTAAAAAAATAGCAACACCAAAGCTTATAAAGCTGAGCGTGGGGTAGGATTCTAGTTTTAAAGCTTTATGACCCACATAAAGCACGCTGCCCGCTACTGTGCATCCGGATATAATAAGCCCTGCCATTATGTTGTGGGAGCTTGTGTGGAGGCTTTTTATAAAATCCCCCATACGGTCGATTTGGATATGAAAAGCCGATTCTGGGCTGCTCCAGCGCCTTAAAGCTTGGCGCATATGCCGGGGCAAAGTGGCATAAAACGCACTCAAGTCGCGCCCCATGTGGCTTAGGTCTTTGGCTATGGCCTTGGGATCGTACTGGAACTTTAAAATCGGCCGCGCAACCTCTTGGTAATGGGACAAAAAGTTAAAATTCGGCACCAAACTGCGCCCCAAACCCTCAATACTAATGAGGGACTTAAAAAACATAATCAAATCCGCCGGCAAGCTTAGACCATGGCGCGTACTTAGCACTACAGAGTCCATAAGCAGCCGGCCCATGTTGACCTTTTTCCAACTCAGCCCGTGGTAGGGAGACAAAAGCTCACGCAAGGACTCGGCCAGTTTTTCAACCTTTACCGTATTAGAGTAAGGCGCCAATGCCACATACTCATAAGCTAAACGTTCGTAGTCTTCTTGCACCAAAGCCTCTAGCACATAAGTGATGGCCATTTGGGTGCTGCGGCTAAAGCTACCCACCATGCCAAAATCAATCAGGCCGAGCTGCAAGTTTTGTAAAATTAAAATATTGCCCGAGTGCAAATCGCCATGGAACATCCCATCAGTAAAAAGCATCTTAGCGTAGCAGTGCATGCCTTGTGTGAGAATTTGTTGCCTCTGCTCTAGGCTGTAGTTGAGTTTTTCTATATGGCTTAAGGGTGTGCCTGTAAGCTCTTCCATTACGAGCACTTTTTCGCCACTAAGCTCTGTGTAAACGTGGGGGATCTTAATATAGGGCACGAGTTTAAAATTTTGGCTCATGCGCTGCATGTTGTTGGCTTCTACAATAAAGTTGGTTTCTAGTTTGCAGCTTTTTGCAAAATGCTCCACAATGCTAAGGGGTTTATAGGGGCGGGATTCTTCGATGTATTTTTCTAACAGCTGCGCCACCTTAAACAAAACATCCATATCGTTTTGCAGCAGTTTGGCAACGCCCGGTTTTTGAATTTTTACCACTACGTGTTTGCCATTTTGCAAAACGCCTTTATGCACTTGCGCTATGCTAGCTGTGCCAAGAGGCTGGGTGTCGAAGTGTTTAAAAACTTGGTCTATATTTTTAAAATGCTGAGCTAATGTGTGCTGGAGTTTTTCAAACTCTACAGGCTGCGCATGGGATTGCAGGGTTTTAAACTCTTGCACAAACTCAGGCGGCAAAAGATCAGGCCGTGTTGCAAGGAGCTGCCCTAGCTTGATAAAGGTGGGCCCAAGTTTTTCAAAAGCCATGCGTAGGCGCTGGGCCTCGGACAGGTTTATTGTATCAGGACTCATCTTAAGCCATGCAAAGCGACCCAGGCCTGCGCGGGCATAAAGGCTCTGAAAACCATGCTGCGCCAAAACACCTAGCACCTGGCGCATACGGGTCGCCTTACGAAAAGAGCGGAACTCCATTTTTATAAGCATATTAGACATCCGCCCCCCGCGGCCAGGGGGTATTTGCACATTGCGGCATGGCGCTGCTCCGCACCAGCAAATCCCTAGTCCTGCTGTGAATGGCTTTGCTATGATTGGGTTTATGTTTGTGTCCCGCCATATAGGTCCGCGCGCGCGGCATATTGAGCTAATGTGCAAAAAATTGGGCTTCAACAGCTTGGGGGATTTTTTAGAGGCTGTTATTCCCAAAGAGATCCTATCACCCAAGCCAATCCCTCTGCCCGCGCCTATGAACGAGCCTGAGTATTTGCAGTACGCGCAGTACCTTTATGCCAAAAACAAGCGCCACAGCTCTTTTATAGGCCAAGGCTATTATGGCACCCATATGCCGAGTGTGATTAGGCGCAATATTTGGGAAAACCCCGCCTGGTACACGGCTTATACGCCTTATCAGTCTGAGATTTCTCAAGGGCGTTTAGAGGCGTTATGGAATTTTCAGCAAATGCTTCAAAGCTTAACGGGTTTAGATGTAGCAAATGCTTCGTTGCTGGATGAGGGCACAGCGGTGGCAGAGGGAGTAAGCCTGTGCTTAAGAAGCCTTAAAACCCCAAACCCTACGGTGGGATACTCGGGCGCTCTTTTTGATCAAAGTGCAAAGGTGCTAACAACTCGCCTTGAGGCGCTAGGTATTAGCGTTAAGGTTTTTGATGAAGCAAAGCTTTCGCATGGCACCTTGCCCAATGGGGATGTGTTGGTTTTGCAGTACCCAGGGCGTGAGGGAGAGATTAACTCTTGCTTGCCGGAGCTTGTGCGTACAGCGCGCGCGCGTGGAGTTAAAACAGTGGTGGCGGCCGACGTGTTGGCGCTGTGTGTGTTGCAACCTCCTGGTGAGTGGGGTGCGGATGTGGTGGTGGGCAGCACGCAGAGGTTTGGTGTGCCTATGGGTTTTGGTGGTCCGAGTGCGGGTTATATTGTGGCGCGAGCCGAGTATAGGCGCCAGATGCCGGGGCGTGTGGTGGGTGTGTCGCGCGATGCGCGTGGTGCAAGGGTGTATAGGTTGGCTTTGCAAACCCGCGAGCAGCATATAAGGCGCGAACGAGCGACCTCTAACATATGCACAGCGCAGGTGCTGCTAGCAGTTATTGCCTCTATGTATGCGGTTTACCATGGCCCGCAGGGGTTAAAGGCCATTGCACAAAGCGTGCACCAAAAGGCCTGCGCACTTAGGGACCAATTACGCCAATTGGGTTTGAGGCTTCAGCATAGTAGCTTTTTTGACACTTTGTGCGTGGAGTTTAAATCTCAGGCTAAAGCCTTTGCTGCGTATGCAAAAGAGCGCCGCATAGGGGTGTGGGTATTTGATGCAGATTGTGTTGGCTTGAGCGTAGATGAAAGCACCACCGCAAAGCAGATAGCAGAGCTAGTGGAATGTGTTAAGGGTTTTACAAATGAGCATAAAGTCTCAAGCCCGCACAGTGTTAAGAGTGAGTCCGCGTGGCGCTTCGGTAAACTCCATAGAGAGACAGCCTTTTGCGCACAAGAGGTTTTTAATACTCACTTTAGTGAGACTCAGCTTTTGCGGTATATGGCGCATTTGGCATCTAAGGATATAAGCCTGCAGCAGGCGATGATTCCTTTGGGTTCTTGTACGATGAAACTTAATCCTAGTGCTGCTATGCAGGTGGTGGGCTTTGAGGATATGCACCCTTTTGTGCCTGCGGACTGGGCGGGCGGTTACGAGCAGATGCTGCAAGAGCTAGGGGAGTTTTTAAAAACCTGCACTGGTTTAGAGTGCTGCAGTTTGCAGCCCAACTCGGGCGCGCAGGGAGAATTTTTGGGCTTGCTGTTAATAAAGGCATGCTTGGAGAAAAAACACCCCAACCTAGCTTTTAAGAATACACCCTCTTGGAGGGGTGATGTTGAGGGAGCGCCTGGCTTTGGAGCGGGTGAAGTGAAACCTGAGGTTGGGGATACGTCAAGGGCATGTGGGTCCAGGCGCAGCCTGGTGTGCTTGATACCGGCGTCGGCGCATGGGACGAACCCTGCCAGTGCGGTAATGGCGGGCTTTGAGCCTGTGGGTGTGGCATGTGACACGGAGGGTAATATTGATGTGGGAGATTTGCGCAAAAAATTGGAGCAACATAAGGGCAGGGTAGGGGCGTTGATGCTGACTTATCCTTCCACCCATGGAGTGTTTGAGAGAGGCGTGCGGGAGATTGGAGATTTGGTGCACTCTTATGGGGCTAGGGTGTATTTGGATGGGGCAAATTTTAATGCTTTGCTAGGGCATGTGTCGCTTAAGGATTTGGGTGTGGATGTGTGCCATTTGAACCTGCATAAGAGTTTTTGTATTCCCCATGGAGGGGGTGGCCCGGGAGCGGGCCCGGTGCTTTGTACAAAAGAGCTAGGGGAGTACTTGAAGAACTTTAGGGTGTCATCTAGTCCGCATGGGAGTGCGAGCATTTTACAAATCTCGTGGGCGTATATAAGGCTTATGGGGAGTGAGGGGTTAAAAAAAGCCACCAGCGTAGCTCTGCTGAATGCCAATTATATCGCGCAACGTCTGGAGCCTTATTACAAGATTTTATACCGGGGCGAAGGGGGCTGGGTGGCGCATGAGTGCATATTGGATCTGCGCCCTTTTAAGGCTAATGGCGTGAGTGTGGAGGATGTGGCTAAGAGGCTAATGGATTATGGATTTCATGCTCCGACTATGGCGTGGCCTGTACCTGGGACTTTAATGATAGAGCCTACAGAGAGTGAGGATTTAGCAGAGCTGGATCGCTTTTGTGAGGCGATGATTAGCATTAGGGGGGAGCTAGACGAAGTGGCAAAAGGTATTTACCTGCGGGATGATAGCGTGTTTGCCCATGCGCCGCACAGTTATGAGGTGTTGCAAGGGGAGAAGTGGGAGCTCTCTTATAGCCGAGAGAAGGCGGGCTTTCCGTTGCCTTGGTTGAGGCAAAAGAAGTTCCATCTCCCCATTAGCCGCGTGGACAACGTATTTGGAGATAGGGAAATAACTAAGAAGTGCCGTGGGTGCTAAGACCAGCGGCGTTAGTTTGTAGTAGCATGTTTTGCTTATGCAGGTTGTTGCTTTTGATGCGCTGTTTATCAAGTTGGTGCTTGAGTTTGCGGATCCAAGCTTTTGTCTGGCGCAACTCACTAGCAATGCGCTGCATTTGGTCTTGCTCTAGGCCTTGGGTTCTTTTAGCCCAAAAAACTTGTTGGTTTTCTTTTTGTATTTGCGCATCGAGTGCGAGGAGGTTTTTTTCTATATTTTGTATCTGCTGTTTGCTGGCTTGTAACTTTTGGGTGGTGTTTTTATAGGTGACTGAGGCGTTTTGGTTTTTTGCTTGCACTGCACTAAACTGTGCCTGGGCCTTTGCAACTTGTTTTGCGAGATCTTGCTGCGTATTTTGGAGCTGTTCTATTTGTTTTTTGTGTTCGCCTAGGGTGATTTGTGCGGATTGGATTTTTTCATTCAGCTCCGCGCCGGGGCTTTTTGTGGACAGATTTTTGACTAAAAATAGGTTATTTGCCCAAGAAATAGACGGCACAAAAATTAAAACTACCAAAAAACGCATTTTAACCCCCTAATGTGTTCTTGGTTAAAAAATATGCAAAACTCGTACCATTTAGATCCCAAGCCCCAGCCCAGGCACAGCCTAACGATAGGGGTGGATGAAGTGGGTAGAGGGTGCTTGGCGGGCCCTGTAATGGCAGCAGCCGTTGGACTAATGCCATACGCGGCCTGGCAGCCCAGTAGCGCGGTGCTAGATTCTAAAAAACTAAGCCCTAAAAAGCGGTGGGAGATTTTTCAGCAGATTATGCAAAGCAGCCTAGCCTTAGGCGTGGGCATGGCCACTGTCAAAGAGATAGAGCAACATAATATTTTAAAAGCATCCTGGCTTGCCTGCGGTCGCGCAGTAGAGGGAGTGCTGGCTGGACTAGATAATCCTATAACAATTAAAGTGCTGGTAGATGGTCCGTATAAATTGCCATTAAATTTCAGGCTCAACCTGGACCAGCAGGCGATTGTGGGCGGAGATGCCAAGGTGCCTTTGATTGGGGCGGCCTCTATTGTGGCAAAGGTTTTTAGAGACGCTTATATGAGGGATGTGTTGCATGTGCGTTGGCCGGTGTATGCATTTGACAAACATAAGGGCTACGGCACTAGGCAGCACCGTGCAGCAATAGCCCAGCATGGCGTAACCCATATGCACAGGAATTGGGGTTGCATGAAGGCTGCAAAAAGAGCGCGCGGCAAATTGGGCCGCGCAGTCCACCATGATTAGGGTGTTTTTACTGGCGCTTTTATGGGAGTGTGGCAGCTCAGGTCACGCCTGGTTTTATGGGGTGCTTAGCGGGTGGCAAGTGGAAAGTCCCAAGGTTTCAAGGGAGAACTGGATAGCTAAGGTGCTATCAGGGAGACTGCGCTTAGCCCAGAGCATGTGGCTAGCGCTCTAAATTACTTAGATTTTAACCTGGCGGCGCGGCCGCGTAGTTTGCGTAAATAGAACAAACGCGCCCTGCGCACTTTGGCGCGGTTTCCAAGTTGGATGGAGTCTATAAAGGGGCTTAAAAAGGGAAAAGTCCTTTCAACGCCGACACCAGAGGAGAATTTGCGCACGGTAAAGTTTCTACCCGCCCCGGCCCCAGACTTTTTAATGCAAACACCTTTAAAGGTTTGCACGCGGGTTTTGTTGCCTTCTTTTACACGCACGGCAACGCTAAGGTCGTCGCCAATACTAAACTCCGGAAACTTAAGCGCCTGTATAGCTTGAGCATTTACAGCGCTCACAATATCACCTGGCATAACGGGGGTCCTTTTTAAAGCTTACGCACTTCGCGACAGGCATCATAGATGCTTCATAGGTCGCCACATGCTCTGTGGGGCGCTTATATCCCTGATGGCCGCACCTAAAGGTGCTATCAGGAAGATTGCGCTTGGCCCAGAGCATGTGGCTAGCACTCTGATGCTTACGCACCTAAGAGCCGGTCTAAAACAATACTCACTGCACTACGCACACATAGGTGGTTATAACCTGTATTTTGCGATGCCTGCAAGGGGGGCAGCATGGCGCAGCAGTTTTGGTTTAAAAAGGCCCGCGTTAGGCCATAGCCTGTGCCAAAAACCAGTAGCACGCGTTTTTGTTTTTTTTGCAGTGTGTTTTTTAGCTCGTTAAAGCCTATGTGCGAAGGCGCAGCGCGGGCAGAGGTGCCTACGACTAAGAGGCTGTCTTTTTCGCTTCTTCGGCCTACTATTTGCCCCCATTTTTCTACCAGGCGCACGTTTTCAAGAGCCTTACGGCGGCTGGGGTGAAGCACACTGCCTTCGCCTGTGCGCCAGTGCTCTAAAACGCGCGAAACAATGCGCAGCTGGTGCTGCAAGGGGTTGAGTATAAAATAGCGCTCCACCCCATAGGTGCTGCAGGAGCGTGCGATATCGTGCACGTCTAGGTTGGTGATATTAGTGACAATCTCGGTGCCCGCGCGGTCTGTTACAGGCCAATGCACCAAAGCCACCCCCAGTGACCAGTCCGTCTCAGTACATGCGTCACGGAGAGCCGTTGAAGGAGGCGTTGTATGGGGAGCGGGTGAAGTGAAGGCTTCCAATGGCTGCACAGATGGAGCCAATGCGGGCCGGGCCGCGCCCGGCGCGGACAGCGCGGTATCGAGTTCTTCAGGTGGCTGGGTTTGGGCCCATTTGTAGCTTTCGGTTAAATCCTCTTGGTCACAGGCCTGCAAGAGCTCAGGGCGGTTTATATAGGTGCGCAACAGGGAGGTGTGTTTTTTCCAGGCTTGTATTTTGCTGCGGTGTCCTGAAAACAGTACGGAGGGGATTTTTTGCTTCTGCCACACTTTCGGAAGGGCGAACTTTCCTGGTCCAAGGAGGCGAAAGCTCTGCTCTGGGCCAAAGCTGTCTTCTTTAAGGTTGTCGGGGTTGCCGAGCACGCCTGGAACAAAGCGCAACAAGCTCTCCATCAGCACGCAGGCAGCGAGCTCTCCGCCGTTTAGTATGAAGTTGCCAATGGAGATTTGTTCGTCTATGTGCAGCTGTACAAGGCGTTCATCTACGCCAGAGTAGCGCCCGCAAACGAGGACCAGGGAGGTGTGATTTTGGTAAAAATCGCGCGCTTTGGATTGGTCCCATACGGAACCTTGCGGGCTAAGGAGCACGACTTTAGCTTTTGGCATGTCCGTTTTGGCGGCTTTTATGGCAAGGGATAGGGGTTCTGCTTTCATCACCATGCCGGCGCCGCCTCCTACAGGACGGGCGTCGACGCTTTTATGATTGTCTGTGGTGAAGTCGCGGGGGTTGAGGCATTTTAGTGAGGCTTGTTGTTTTTCGAAAGCTTGTTTCACTAATCCGGTTTGAGACCAAGATTGGATCAAATGCGGAAACAGGCTAAGCACGCAAAAACGCATTTTACAAAAGGCCTTGTGGGATTTTTAAAAAAACTTGGTTGTCTTTTATTTGGACTAGAAGCTCTTTGGCAAATGGTACCAAAATGTTGCGTGGCTTCGAGGGGTCCGTGTTGGCGGTGTCAAAAGGGTGGGGCCCAATCGTGCCGCTGTGCCGCCGGCGTGCCGGTAGCAACCCACGGTTTCCGCAGCCGGTGGTTACCTTGAGCCATGCGCAGCCGGCGTGGTATTCGCAGCCGGTTACTGTGCCTATAGGGGTGTTGGTGGAGGCGTTTATTAGGGTGTGGTTCAGCAGAAGGGAGAGCCCTGTGTTTTCATTTAGGGATGCAAGGAGCAGCTGGCGCGGGGCGTGCCATGCGTGGCCTTTTAGTTTTTCGGCCTCAGTGCGATTTGTGAGCTCTTTTAGCTGCCATATGGCGCCTTGTTTGTGGAGTTTAGAGTGTTGCAACAAAAAAAACTGCACCCCGTGGCTGGGAACATGGGCTAAGCACAGGCGCAAGGGGGTCTTTTGGGCCAGGCGGGTAAAAATTAAGCCTTGTTGCAGGGTGAGGGGTTTATTTTTTTGACCACGTGCTGCGTAAAGGCGCACATAGAGCTCGCCTTTTAGGCCATGGGCCGCTGCTACAAAGGCTGTTGGGTGCGGCAGCAGGGGCAATGGGGGAGTGGGCCGCTGGTTTTTTTGTCTTGCATCACCTGAAAACATATGGTCTAAGTTACATGATGACGGCTCAGGATGTGTAGAGTAAAAAGCACAATTTGCTTGTCTTTTGAGCTGGGAGGCTACTTTTTGTAATGCTTGTCATTCGTCTTGCCCCCTGTGGGCGCAAACATAGTCCAAAATACCGGATAGTAGTGGCGGATAGCCGTTATCCTGTTCGAGGCCGTTTTATAGAAAAACTTGGCAACTTTGAAAGTGCTGAGTCCCGGTTTAGTATTAACGGGGAGCGCTTGGAGCTTTGGAAAAAGCAAGGCGCGCAAATGAGTTTGAGAGTTAAGAGTTTATTGAGAAAGCATCAAGAAAACGGCAAGTAGTTCTAATCCTGTTAAAAAGCCTGAAATAGAATATGTGTTTAAAGAGAGCGATATTTTTGAATCTGCAAGTGCGACAGAACCGGACCGCAAAATTTTCTAGCATTCTGGGGGGTGCGGCTTTGGGCAATTGTTCTAACAAGGAAGGGTATGTTTTATGTCAACAGCATTACAAGATTTATCTGAATTAGTGGAGTTTATGGCAAAGGCCTTAGTGGACGAACCCAGCGTGGTAAAAGTGGAGCATACGGAGAAGGAGACAGGGTTTTACAATTTGGAGCTCCATGTGGACAAGCAGGATTTAGGCAAAGTTATCGGCAAGCAGGGGCGTACGGCGCATGCTTTGCGCACTATATTGGGAGCAGCCAGCGTTAAGATCGGCCTCCGCGCCACGCTAGAGATCATGGAATAACCCCAATTAAAGACTAGCCAAAACACCTTAGTATGAAGCGTAGCCTGGCAAAGCGCCTTCAGGTGCGACAGGCTAGCGGAATAACAAGGTGTTTTGGCGGTCTATGCAGCTGGCGTAAGCATAAAAGTGCCAACAATACACCCGTGAACTAAAGTGCAGCCATCTTTGCAACGCAGGAGCACCAAGGTGGCAAACGTAGCTTCACGGGTGTATTGTGCACTAGACAGCTCTCTATGGCCCTGCAGGTCAGGTCTAAGCCCGTACCCGCCAGTGTGGTTTGTATAAATTGAGAGAAACAATCACGCCTGCGGCCGGGTTTGATTGAGCACGCATAACTCAGGCGTGACCTGACCTGCCAGATTGGCTTAATGCTATGAACACCTCTAGCCTCGAGCACTCTATCCCAGAGTATTGGGCTAGCACTTTAATTGCTTTACCAAAAAGCAATCTCTAGCTCGGGTGGGGTGCCCTGCAGGTTGGGCTGCAGGATTTTAGGCGCAGGCTCATTGGGGCTTAAAACATGGTAAATGGTGCCTTTAATGCGGGCGGTGATAAAACTCGCCGGCACGGGGTTAAAAAAGGTACTGGGGAAGTAGGCATAGGTTAAAAACTCCTTCTCCTTGCTCTCAACCCAGGCCTGGTGGAGCAGGGAGTAGGAAATATCCGGATTATCTGAAAAAAAATGTGTCAAATACTTCGCACCCAGAGCCTGGCCTATTGCGGGCAAGTTGCGGGTGATTTTTAAAAAGCTCAAAAAATACAAGCTCGATTGAATCTCGCGGGCCCTAGGGGTTAAACCCGCCAGCAGCATGCGCTGAGAGTTTTCAGATGACCATGGCGCCACGCAGCCTACGATATTTTTTTTAGAATCTAAAGCCACAATAAAATCCTTAAGCCTTAACCCGCTCCAACGCTTGATGTCTTGCAAAATATCCGCCCCCTCAATAGAGCCATACAAGGAGAGCTTTTGCCGCCTTTGCGAAATGTAATGCACCAAAGCATCGGTGTCGCGCGATGTGGAATGGCGCAGTTTAATGCTTTCTAAAGGTTTTGGGTAAAAAGGGAGCCTCCCATGGATACTAATCACCTGAAAGCGCCTATAAAAATGATACCGCGCCAGTTGGGTGTTATACCTTTGTGGCTTTAAGGTTGCGTTGAAAAACTTTCTCTGACCCTCTAAAAATAAGCTAAACACATACTTGCATTTGATGCGTTTTTTTTCTTCTATCAAAGCTGGCAAAAAAAACTTTGCCCAATTTAAAATCGCATTGCGCTGGCGCGATACACGCAAATCCGTGGCCCAGCCGATGAGGTGTTTTTCGTTGTTTAAATACGCGTTTACAAAAACTATAGACACAATCGCTTGTATTTGATCGTAAGAGTCGAGCAGCATATACGTGGTGTAGTTGTCGGACTGATTTTTATACTGAGCAAAAAAATCCGGCCTGCGATCCAGACGAATGTCTATTACGCCGGGTAAAGTTGAGGACTGAAAAAATTTAAGTAACTTGCTGTTGTCTCGGGCTGTAGCTTTTGCCAGCCTCACCTGCTACCTCTTAGCCTTGCTTCCACAAACAATCCTTAAAGCCTTTTGCCTTTGTATAAAACCGCGCACTTACAAAGAAATAATCGCTCAAACGGTTTAAATACTTAAGAGAAAAAGCCACACCCCTTTCGTCTTGCGGCAACCTGCTGCAATGGCGCTCTACGCGTCTGGTAAGGCTACGAAGGCTATGCAAACCTGCAGTGCCGGCGTCCTGCGAGCCAGGTATAATAAAATTCTTAAGCTCGCTTAGCTCTTTTGTATACTGGTCGATGCGTTGTTCTAAACTCAATACCCAGGCCTCTTTGAGCTCAGGTAAAGCATACCTAGCCTGAGGCGCCGCCAAATGCGCCCCAAGGCTAAACAGATGGTTCTGCACTAAAAATAAAGTCTCCCCCAAAACGCTGGTAACAGCACTCAGCGAGCACACCAAGGCTATATTGCTGTTAAGCTCATCTAGCTGCCCACAGGCCTCGATTCTTAGGTGGCTTTTGGGCACACGCTTCCCCGTGCCCAAGCTGGTCTCGCCCTTATCTCCACCCTTGGTGTAAATGCGCATTGCTTAGATGAGTAGCGCAGTTCCTTAAAAGGAGCAAGTTAACACAATTTAGAGCACTAGCTGCGTAAGCATAAAGGCCTAGTATAATGAACCTAAGGCTAAATGTAGTGCAGCGCCCCTTAAGTCCCTGAAAGGGACGCTACAAGGGGTGCAAACGCAAGGCTTCCCTTAGATTCATTATGCGGGCTAGACAGCTAAATGCACCTACGAGCCTTAGCGATAGGCGATCTCTAATTCTCGCGCGATCAGACTCCCTTCAAGGCTGTGACACTTTCGTTATAGCTGAATACGTGCTATTCTCGCCCCCGTGCGGACTTTGCTTTTTTTTGCTTTTTTATTGCATAGCTTCTTTGCGCAGTCTGAGACCTTGAGCCTGTCTCAGGCTCGGGATGTTTATTTGTCCCGCCACCCGGAGTTTAAGGCCTTGGACTTAGGCATTAGCTTTGCTGAGGCCGATCGCAAAGCAGGTTTTGCGGTGGTGTGGCCGCGCGTGGCCCTAAACACGCGCCTTAGCCGTGGGTTTAGGGAGGGGCTGATAAAGCTAGGCCCTTGGAGGTCGCAGTTTAATTTGGATTTTACAATGGGCGTTTTTAAGCCCGCTATTTGGGCCCAATACGCCCTTAAGGTACAAGAGGTAAGCCGTGCTAAGCTTAATAAATCCCGCACTAAGGCCCAGAGGGTGCTGTACTTGTATCAGCTAATAGCCCAGTACCTAGGCGCTGAGCAGAGTTTGGAGGTGTTAGCCCGCGCGCAAAGGGCAGCGGATGAGTTTTATTTGCTCACCGCTCGTCAGCACCGCCGTGGCGCTGTGGAGGCTTACGAGCTCTATCAGTCTCAGGCTCAAAAAAGCTCTTACGAGTTTCAAATCTCCCAAACCCAGGCGCAGAGGCAGCTTTTACAGCAACAGTTGCACAATTTGCTTTACCCTCAATGCGGCCCCAAGGCTCCATGCCCTGCGCGTGAGGAGCTAAGCTTTGCGTGGGATTTGCAACGTGCCTCTACCCAAAACTGGGAGAGCCAGTTAGAGACCAAGGTCACTCAGCACTGGGATTACAAGGCCGCGCTTTATGATCAGCAAGAGGTTGAGGCGATGCGTAAGGTAGACCTGCGTGAGCATTGGCCACAGGTGAATTTTTCGTTATCGCGCATGTGGTCTAAATTTTGGAGCTCGGGCGCTAATCCCAATTGGCGTAAAGAGTATGGGTTTGGTTTTGATATTAGCGTGCCGCTATTTGAGGGGCGCAGGTTTTCAAAAAAACGCCGCAAATGGGTGCTGGGGCGTGCGCGGGCTAAGGAGGCTTTGGATATTATAGCAGTGGGTTTAAGGGGGAAAATTAAAGAACTGGCCCAGGACCTTGAAAAGCTGCAATCCGTTTATAGCAAACAAAAATCCTGGGAGCGTCAAAGTTTTCAAGCTCTAAAAAGCGCAAGGCGTAGCTTTAGGCTAGGGCGCTTGGGGTATAGCCAATTGGTGCAGCTGCAGGCGGCCTACGAGCGCGCGCAGCTGGCGGGGGTGGAAACTTTAAAAAGCTTGCGTCTTTTGCAGCTTAACTGGTGGAGCCTAGTAGATGCACAGCATTTACTAAAGCACTAGCGCCAAGAACCTGCAGCTGCAGGGGAGGTGTTGTTATGTCAAAGCACGGCTTGTTAAAGCACCCGGCCTTTAGTTGGAGCGCCTCAATAGGTTTGGCGCTGGTAATTTTAATGGCGCTGGGAGTGCTTTGTGCTTGGGGCAGTATTGTAGAGTCGCGTTACGATGCGTACTATGCGCACCAAAAGGTTTATGCATCGGTTTGGATGCACTTGGTGCTGGGGCTTTTATGCCTGAATCTTATAGCCGTTATGATCGACCGCTGGCCTTGGCGGGTGCGGCATGCGCCATTTTTGCTGGCCCATGTGGGTATTTTAGTGCTGCTAGCGGGGGCGCTGATGACACGCATATGGGGCGTAGACGGCAGCATATATGTGCCCTTAAGTGAGAGCCGTCAGCAGATTATGCTAAGCGAACAAGAAATAGTAGTAGGAGCCATGGGTCAGCAAGGCATAGTGCCCCTTTGGCGTGAGAGGGTGAACTTTGTATCGCACAATTGGCCTCAAGTTTGGGAGCGCCCTTTGAGTCCAGAGCTAAGTTTGCAAGTGCATGCGTATCATCACAGCACGCGCGGGCGTAGCTCGCTAGTGCCCGCGGAATCTACATTGCCTAAAGCTGCAGTGGCAGAAAGCTTAGAGCTCGGACTGAGCAGTGACAAGATCGGCACAAGCAAAGTGAGTATCGTGCGTCCTTTGTCGAAAAAACATGCCCATAAAAAAATAGGTCTCTTAAATGTATTTTTAGGTCCATTTAACCCGCGAAAAAAAGCCAAAGGCCCTTGTTTGTGGGTGTGGCAAAAAGATCCCTCCAAAAGCACTAAAGGCTTGCTTTATATAGTAGCGCGGGGGGGTGAGGTTTTATCTAGTGGCGTGTTTAATAAAGAAATCCTACTGCCCTTTATGGATTTAAAAGCGCGGGTATTAAAGCATTTAGATCGCGCGCGGAGTGAGTACAAGTTTGAGATATTGCCCCAGCACCAAGAGGGTGCAACGCCGGCCTTGGAAGTAAGCCTCCAGGGTGCAAGCGCAGAATCCGAGACAAAGCGCTTTTTGGGTTTTGGCAATGTGCTTTGGTTTTTTGAAAAAAACAAAGCCTACTTTGTGAGTTTTAGGCGCAAAGTAGCACCTTTGGGGGGGGAGCTTTTATTAAAAAAATTCACCAGAGACTTTTACCCCGGTACTATGCGTGCAGCGGCTTATGCCAGTCAAGTTCAGCTAAAAGGTGCAGGGGAGGAGAAGCTGGAGCAAAAAATCTCCATGAATCAGCCCCTTTATTGGAAAGGCTTTCGCATTTACCAATCCGGATTTGAAGAGGACGACTTTGGCCAAGTGTTGGGCAGTGTTTTTAGCGTAAACAAAGACCCCGGGCGCGGAGTGAAGTACTTAGGCTCTGTCTTAGTCGTTTTGGGTATAGTGGCACTATTCTCGAGAGATCGGCTTAACAAGTGGGTGCGTGGGCGGCATGCGTAGTTTTTTGCTGCTTTTGATTTGTGCTTTAGCTGTGCCATGGGATTTGCAGGCGGGGCAAGACACTTGGGGCATGCTGCCAGTGCAGCATGGGGGGCGCGTTAAACCCTTAGACACCTTAGCCCGCGAAAGCCTGCTACTTATTTACGGGCGCGACAGCTTTAAGGGCACTAAAGCCTCTAAAGTGGTGGCCACTTGGTGGCTAGCGCCCCAAGAGTGGCTAAAGACGCCGCTTTTTTATGTGCCAAGGGCCAGTCTAAAAAAAGCCCTTACGCTCGATCTGGCACAAGACCGCTTTAGCTTTGTGGATTTAGTCCAAAATGAGCAGGCGGTGTTTTTAATTAAAAACCTAAGATCCAATACAGACGATGCCGCATTTTTAGAGCTTGTGAAGCGTTTAGAGCAGCAGCTAGCGGTGTTTTTAGCCTGGCAGTCAGGTGACATACTCAGCATTCAAAGCCCAAATGGTACGTGGCAAAAGCTAAACCAATTGCCCCAAGATCAAATAAAAAGCTTTGCCCTCTTTGCTCAAAATAGCTTGGACCTAAAAAACGCCCAAAAACTAAAAAATCTATCCCACAAAGAGGCACATAATATTTTGCCATGGTTAAACCCCCCAGCAACTACAAAACGCGTGCAAGTGGAGTACTACTACAACTTTGCTAAGCCTTTTTTATGGGCCTGTGTGGGGCTTTTGCTTTGTATGCTGCTGGCGGTGTTTAATCTGCGTGCAGCTTGGTGGGTAGGGGGGATCAGCCTTGGGGTAGTGGTTTTGGGACTAGCTACGCGGTCGTATATTTTGCAGCGCGCTCCTATAACCAATATGTACGAAACCGTGCTGTGGGTGGCTCTTGTAGGAGCCTTGGGTTCAGCCATGCTTTCACTAATATATAAAAAGCTCTGGGTATTAGGAGCTGGCGCCGCGTTGGCCGCCATGTGTTTGTGGGTGAGCGAGCAGGCGCATACGGTGCTCGACTCCAGCCTGCAACCCTTAGAGCCCGTTCTGAGGGATAATTTTTGGCTTTTAACCCATGTGCTTATTATTACCTGTAGCTATGGGGCTTTTTTTTTAGCGTTAGTTTTAGGCGATGTGCTTTTAGTTAGGCATGCATGGCAGGGGTTTAAAAAGCCGCACGCGAAGAACCTTGCGGCATTTAAGTCTACGGTTGCGCTTATGGTGTACCGCTGTATCCAAGTGGGGGTGGTGCTACTAACGGTAGGTATCATTTTAGGAGGCCTGTGGGCCGATGTTTCATGGGGCCGATTTTGGGGGTGGGACCCCAAAGAAACCTGGGCCCTTATTGCATTAATTGCCTATTTGGTGTGGTTGCATGCGCGCATTGGAGGTTGGCTAAAAGGCGTGCCCCTCATTGCAGCCCAAGTGCTGGCCTTTAACTGTGTGATTATGGCCTGGTACGGAGTAAACTTTGTGCTAGGCGCAGGGCTACATAGCTACGGCTTTGGCTCAGGCGGCATCGAGTATGTTGCCGCCTTTGTGGTCGCGCACCTGGTGCTGGTCGCTTTTGCAAGCAGCACTAGAACCGTACCCTAATGGAAATGGGAAAATGGTCGCTGTAGCCGGCTTTTTCAGGCCGCAAGGTGCGCGCATTAAAGCGCTTAGGCACTCCAATAATAACAGACCCACGGTTAAAGCTGCGGTGGTGCGAATAGGTATAAGTAGAAGAGTTTTCTTCATTTACATGCACGTACAAGCTATTAGGGTCAGCCTCCAAGCCACGACTATCGAGCAAGTTTTTAGATACCAAAATGCGATCCAAATAGTTCCACTCCATTAAAGGAGGATAAAAATAAGTCCCCAACGGAAAATGCCGGTCGCCCGATTTTTGGTGCCAGTCCAGTGTGTCTCTCAAAGCGAGTGGGGATTTTTCCATTAGCACAGACCTAATAGGGTGAGGCTGCTCGTCGTCTAAAGTATTGAAATCCCCTAAAACCACAGCATGCAAATCAGGTCCCCAGTTTTTTTGATCCTCCGCCATAAACTCACTCAAGTGCTGGCTCACGTGCACGCGTTTTTCCGTGTCGCTAGCCTGCGACGGCCAGTGGTTAACATAAACCCCCATTGTGTCGCCCGTATTGCGTACACGAAAAAACGCCGCAAGGATATTCCGTGTGGGGCGGCCAAAGTTTTCCCCATAAGGCGCGCGGCTTACAGAATCCAATAGCTCTACATGCTGGTCTTTATAAAGCAAAGCTGTGTCGATGCCGCGCCTGTCATGGCCTTCGAAAAAAACATAATACGAATACCCCAACACCTGCGCCAAACGCTTTAAAATGGCTTCGTTTTCTACCTCTTGCAGGGCCAGTATGTCAGGCGTACCCATAATCTCAAACAAGCGCTTCATTTGGCTGAGTTTGAGGGTGACTTTTTCTTCCGTCCAGTCCGTTGCTAAACAAGAGCGCCAAAAACGCCTTGATTCTTGGTGGCAGAGCTCCTCTTTTTTAGGATGTTTTAAAGGCAAATACGAACCATCCAATTTGCCTGTGTCATGTTTTGCGTCAAAAAGATTATGCACATTGTAGCTCATCACCCACAAGTGATCGCGCCATACCAAATACTTAGCCTGAGTAGTAACAGAAGCCGAGGGCATAAAAATCACCCCCACCAGAACACAAAGTAAAGCCCAGCGCATAACAACCCCCCCCATTTTTAAACAACAAAACTTAAAAAATTAAAACAAAGCCTTAGTACCTATAATGCTCGGGCTTAAAAGGCCCCTTGGGCTCTAAGCCCAAATACTGAGCCTGCGCCTTCGAGAGTTCACTCAGCTCAGCCCCTACTTTTGCTAAATGCAAGCGCGCCACTTTTTCATCTAAAATTTTCGGCAAGCGGTAGACCTTGTTTTCTGGATACTGGGCAGGCCCTCTTGTTGCAGCTCCAAATAGCTCCATTTGTGCCAGCACCTGGTTGGTAAAGGATGTGCTCATAACAAAGCTCGAGTGCCCTGTTGCACAGGCCAGGTTTACCAAACGCCCCTCAGCAAGCAATATAATGTAGCGCCCATCTTCAAAATGGTGCACATCCACCTGTGGCTTTACAGCCCGGATGGTGGTGTTAGACTTTAGCCACTTAACGTCTATTTCGACATCAAAATGCCCAATATTGCACACAATGCTGCCCGTTTTCATGGCAGCAAAATGCTCCTTACGTATCACTCCTTTGCAACCCGTGGCGGTTACAAAAATTTCCCCCCGCAATGCGGCGCGCTCCATACTCACCACCTCAAAGCCCGCCATACTAGCTTGTAAGGCGCATATAGGGTCGATCTCTGTAACTAAGACCTTAGCTCCTGCTGCACGCAGGCTTTGCGCGCAGCCCTTACCCACATCGCCAAAGCCTGCCACCACAGCCACTTTGCCAGCAATCATAATATCAGTTGCACGCTTCAGCCCATCGGGCAAGGACTCCCTGCAGCCGTAGTAGTTGTCAAACTTAGACTTCGTCACCGAGTCGTTAACATTAATCACTGGTACCTTTAGCTGACCCTGCTCTGCTAGACGGGTTAAAGCATGCACGCCGGTGGTGGTTTCTTCCGTAATGCCAATGAGGTTTTTTATATGCTCGGCATAGGTGGTGCTGTGGGCACGCAGGCTTAAATCCCCACCGTCGTCTAAAATCATGTTGCAAGGCTCACCCGCAGGCCACTTAAGACACTGATCTAAACACCAAACATAGTCTTCTTCTGTCTCGTTTTTCCAAGCAAACACCGGCACGCCCCGCGCTGCTATGGCACAGGCTGCATGGTCTTGGGTAGAGTATATATTGCAACTGCTCCACCGCACGCGCGCTCCCAAAGCCGTGAGGGTTTCTATTAACACCGCTGTCTGTATGGTCATATGTATGCAGCCCGCAATGCGCGCACCGCGCAGGGGTTGGGATTGTGCATACTCTGCACGCAGCGCCATAAGGCCTGGCATTTCGACTTCAGCTAAAGTGATCTCATGTCGCCCCCAGGCGCTTAAACGCGCAAATTCCTTAGGGTCGTTATGCGCTGCTGGGCATACTTTATAGTCCCCCTTCTCTTTGCTAGCGTTCTCTTTGCTAGCAGGGGAGTACAAAGGTGTTTGAGAGGTGCTAGCGTTTAAAACAGACACCTTTAAAAAATAACACCTTGAGGCCCTTTTCTCCTAAGACTTTTTAAAGTATTTTGCCTTGAGTGCACGTGAAAAATTTTATAGCAGGGGAGCTTGCAGAGCCTCAAAGTGCTAAGTACACCCATCTCATCGACCCCTGCACGGGGCGTAAAAGGACTGTGCAGGTTCCACAAAGTGATCTTGTGGATTTAATACCCGCCATTGCGGCAGCCAAAAAATCCCAAGGGGTTTGGGATTTAAAAGAGCGCATAGATTTTTGCGTGGCAGTAGGGGATGCGATTTTAAAAAACACCCAAGAGCTCGCATCTATGGAAAGCCAAGACGTGGGCAAACCCCTTGTGTGGGCAACAAAAGACATAAAGCGCGCTGCCCAAAATTTGCACTACTTTGCATCACTCGCACAAAGCTGCCCCTTGCAGCATTACCCCAGCCCAGATGGGTATTTTTATGAAATACTCGAGCCCCATGGAGTATGCGCCTTAATCACTCCTTGGAATTACCCCTTACACCTTTTAACTTGGAAGCTCGCGCCCGCGCTTTTAATGAATAACAGTATTATCTGCAAGCCTTCCGAGCACACCCCATCAACTGCTTTTTGGCTTGCAAAATGCCTTAAAAAGCTGTCCATACCCAAAGGTGTATGCAACATAATATTTGGAGATGCTCATCTTAGTGCATGCTTGGTCGAGCATCCTGGTGTCGCTATGACGAGCTTTACCGGCAGCACGGCTACTGGTCTTAAGGTGCGTAAGGCTAGCTTAAACGAACACAAGCCGGTGTGTTTGGAGATGGGTGGTAAAAACGCGGCCGTTATTTTAAAGGATGCGGATATTGGCTCTGCGGTGGACGAAATTTTGCGCGGCGCTTATGTGAATTCAGGGCAAGTGTGTTTGGCGCTGTCGCGTATCTATGTGCAAGAGAGTATAGAAGGGGAATTTTGTGCGCTTTTTAGAGAGAAAATGCAGCTCATAGAGTTAGGAGATTTAAAGCGCGAAACCACCTTTATGGGCCCTTTGGCGCATGGGGAGCAGTATAAAAAGGTGCGCCTAGCAATAGAGCAAGCTGCGGGGGAGTCTAAGATTTTTTGTGGTGGGGTGTTTGAAGGGCAAAAATTTGCGTCTCTAGAGGCTTTTTGGGGGCTTTTGAGAGGTACTGAGTACGAGGGGGGCTGGTGGGTGCCGCCGGTTTTGGCGCAGGATATGTCGCGCTGCTCGATTCTTTGGCAAAGGGAGATATTTGGCCCTTTGGCTTTAGTTCAGACATTTAAATACCCTTTTGAGGCGGCAGAGCTGGTGAGTAGCACCCCATACGCTTTGTGTGCCAGTGTGTTTGGCAAAAATCCTAGCCCCATAAACAAGCTGATCCCTAAGCTTAAGGTCGGGACATTATGGGTGAATGCTTGGGGTTTAAGGGATCCTAGGGTGCCTTTTGGGGGCCTCAAGCACTCCGGGCTTGGCTTAACCGGCGGCCTGCATTCGCTGCACACCTACTCTCGAAAACGCACTGTATACGTACCTCATTAAAATCAAAGCCTCCGTGACTCCCATACAACCTGTGGCCTCGGGTTAGCCCGCAACCACCTATGCCTTAGTAGCCAACTATCTTTGTCCCTTGCTTTGCCGCATGGCTGCATATTAAGCAAGGCGCGCTAAAATCGGCCACAGGTTGTATGGGAGTCACGGAGGCTCTAAATATATATGGCAATGTGCGTATGCAGCTTTTTTTGAGCTATGGAGTTTAGCTTGGGCAGCAGGCCGCCAAATAAACCTTCGCTCCAACGCGAGGCCAGAGGACTAGATGAGCCTACGTCTCACCATGTCCCACTGGCAGGGCCTGGAAGGCCCGGATCCCAGCGGAGCCCAATAACGGCATGGTTATATTATGTCGCCAAGGCCCCTTCGGGGCCATTGGCAACATAATATAACTTATCGGCAAGGTGCTGGACCCCCTTTGTGGAGGCTCTTATACTGCGCAATGTGCCAAGGAGGTATCCGTTATAAGCTTCACAGATAATGAAGCTTTTGATATTAAATATTGTACCACGATGTTTAAGAAGTTTATAAACCCCCTTTTATTAGGTCTGGCTTTGCTTCAGCTTACGGCTTGCAGCTTTGGCGGCAGGCAGAGTGAGTATTTTAGCTTTAGACTCATGCAGGAGCCTCACACCCTTGATCCTCAGTCCGTACGGGGGCCTGCGGGTGGGTTTTTGTTTAGCAGCATTTATTTGAGCTTGTATAAGCTTTCACCCACCAACGAGCCTCGCCCCCATGGAGGCACCTGTCAATGGCATGTGGAGCCCTCGCCCAATGTGCCCAAGCACAAGTTGGTGTCGGAGTTCATGCACCTGCGGTGCAAGCTATTTAAGAACCGGCATTTTTCTGACGGAACCCCTATTAAGGCCCAGCACTATATTAATAGCTTTAAGGCGCTATTTTTAAACCGCAGCACGCACCAGGAGCATCTGCTAAAGGTAGCAGGGGCTAGGGAGTTTATAAAAACCCAAAAATCTTTTGAAGGCATTCAAATCACCTCTCCTGAGGAGTATGTTTTGGAGTTCCAGTTCTCTGAGCCGGATCCTGAGTTTACTTATAAATTGGTGTCTCGCGCCTTAGCGCCACGCAAATGGTGGTGCAGCGCTTATGCCCCGGCGCCTAAGGGGTGGTCAGAGGGTGATGCCTGCCCTACCAGTTTGCCATTGCCGCAAGATAAAAGTGACGCAGTGTTTTCAGGACCCTATAAGATATCCACATGGAACAAAGGGCGTTCTATTCTGCTGCGCCCCAATGCGTATTTTGCAAAAGGCAACGTAGAACCTCACCCCAGTATCAAGGTGCGTTTTGTGGCAGATGACAGCGCGGCGATTAACCTTTTTGAGCAAGGAGAGCTTAGTTTTTTGCGCCGCTTGCCGCTTAGCCACATAGACCAATACAAAAACCACAAGGGCTTTAAAAGCATAGCGCTGTCGCGTTTTGATTATATTGGTTTTGGCCAAGCCCTGCACGCGCGCCCCAAACTGCGTGAGGCTTTGGCTTTTAGCTTGGACTACGAGCAGCTAAAGAAGCTTTTTAAATCCCCTACTCCCCCAGGGTGCCCGAGCTTTGATGCCAAGCTGATGGCGCAGGCCCAGTGCTTAAAAATGGACCTCACGCGTGCAAAAAAGGCCTTTAAAGAGCACGTAGCGCGTGAGGCCCCCTTAAAGCTTGTATTGGGATTTTCTGCCATGGGGGGAGCTAGTGTGCGTACGAGTATGGAGTGGATGCAAAATGAGTGGCAAAAAAATCTCGGCACAAGGGTGGAGCTTAAGAGTTTTGAGCAAAGCGTGTTTTTGAAAAAGCTTATAGCCGGCGAGTTTGTGCTGTTTCGTAAAGGAGGCGCTTTGCATAGGCCCACATGCTTAAGCGCTATGGAGCGCTTTAGCTTGGCGGAAGAAAATTACATTAAGTTCTCTAAAAAAAGCTTTGAGCCAAAGCTGCGAGCATTGGCCCTTGCGCCCAGTGATGTTAAAAAAGCCTCTGCCTGCTCTGCGGCGGTGCAAGAGCTTTTTACTCCAGCGCCCTATTTGATACCTTTGGGCCAGATCCACTACGCCACGGTAAATGACGGGGTGTTTGATAACTTTTTTGTTAATGCTCTGCAAAACTTAGACGTTACAGGTTTAAGGCGGTCCCGTTAGTAGGTTTTAGTAGGTTGCTAGCGTAATAATGCTCTCGCCGGCGTCGGTGTTGATATGCCAAGCCCCTTGGTGCTCTACCTTAATCCACGCGCGCAATCTGACATCCGGGTTGAGGTGGTACTGCAAGCACTGTATAGGCGCGGGAGGTGCGCAAGAGCTGGTGCGAATAAACACCTCCTGGTCCAAGGGGCGCACGCCTAATTTGCCCACAAAGGGCAAATGGACCGTGATGCTAAAACTACCCAGTTGGGTGTCACATTGGTGCTGCTGCATGGCTTGAGGGCTGTAGCTATGGATAAGAGCGCCGGTGTGGGAGTCTACCCGCTCTAAAACCCACTCTATACGGTGGGCTTTAAAGTCCGAGGGCACATGGCAGTTGCCTTGGAGCTCTAAAGTGGTAGCAGGGCCTATGGTTTCTAAGGGTGTAATGGGCTGCAAAGAGAGCTGCAAATCGTTTAAACAATGCGAGGGAGGGGCAGTGATTAAACAAGTTTCTGGCGATCTTTTAAGGGGCTGTGTATAATTGCTGGGTATGGAGCACGAGCTGTAATAGTACAGTGTTACAAGGGTGAATAAAATGAGGCTCCAAACTGCTTTTGGCATATCGTTTTATTGGATCACAGGCAGGCAATTTTGGCTAGAAAGATAAAGCACATCCTTTGCAAGTTAGTGGGTTTTTTAATCGGTCACGAGCCTGCAATTTTTAACTCTGCAGGCAAGGTCGAGCACCCCATGGATGCAGAAAAGCTCAAAGCCTGGCAGGAGACATACGAGTATGGAAGCGAATACAACTGGGAGGCCCATAAGGGCACTTACCAAGACCCTGGCTAAGCTGTGCCTTTATGGATTTTATGTTGCTTGGTGGTGGCCAAGTGCTGCGGCGTACGCCCAGGCCTCTGGGTCATGGCTTACCGCAACCGTAGAGGTAGAAGCTGCGTCAGCGCCTGCGGCAACAGTGCGTTTGCGCGCGCTGGGGCGAAGGGAGGTTTTACGACAAGCCCTTGAGCTGGTGGAAAAAGACTACAACATTCAGCTATCTCGAGAAAAAGTCCTTAAAAAATTGCTGAACCAACAGCATAATTTTTTGTCCAAAGAGGAATGGAGCGCAGTAAAGCCGGGCACTCTTTGGAGCACCCGTGTAAAAGCCTGGGTCAAGCTAGATGCTATTGGCCAGTTTTTAACTAAGTTACAAGCACAAAGCTTAGTGGCTACGGGAGCTAAGGCCGAAAGCGCTTCACTTGAGCCCAATGTGGGTTTGCGTTGGGATATCAAATTTGTTGATCTAATCCATTCGGTCTTGTGGCCGAGTTTGCAGGCCAAGGAGGGGGGGGCTTTGTCTCCGCCACTGCTTTTTTTATCGCGCCTAGATACGCGCTTGCGGGAGGGGTTTGGGGTTTTTGAAAAGCCGCCCCACTTTTATATTGCCGATAATACAGAAAACAACACCGCGCCTGTGTCTGCCTCTATGCCCTCTTTAAGGGGGCAGTTTGTTTTTAGATTGAGGGCTAAAAATCACCGCGACCCGCAGCCTGAACTGCGGGTAAACATTAAGCTGGTGCATAAAAAAGAGCAAGTCTTAGCCCGTTTTGAAAAGGCGTATTTTTTGCCGCGCACGGCTTTAGAGCAGAGCCAAGTGTTGCAAATGCAACAACTATTTACTCAGAGCTTAACGCTGCTCACACAAATTAAAGCAGATCTACAGCAGCTCTGGCACAAAGGAGTCCTGGGGTCTAATGTTATGGTTTTAAAACTGGACACACCGGCCTTGTCTTTAGGCGAAAGAGAAACTTTGGCCAAGAGCCTTGAGCGCCACACTCCGCTAAAAAACCTTAAACCCCGGCTACTAAGTCACAAGCAGGCTGTATACGAAAGCCACACGGTGGTGGATGCGCAGCATGTGGCGGAGCGCATTAGGAAGTTAAACTTCCCCCCCTACCAGATTGGCATTAAAAAAGTGCTACGCGGGATGCTTCATTTAAGGGCCTCTATAAAAAAAACCCGCCACAAATAAAATACCTCACTAAGCGTGTGTGTGTGAAGAGGCTGCTCTTGTTTTAGGCTTGTAACCTGCAGGCCTTTTATGCCACATGGGTGGATGTGCTTAAAATCTGATACCTTATTGCAAATATTAAGCGCCACTCCATACGAGCTCATACTGCCCCAAGGTTGGCGGGTGATTCTAACACCTACAAAGCCTATTTTTTTGAGCTCTTTTGTGTAGACTCCTACTCCCAGATCAGGCCCTCCCCGTTCAGGGGAGGAGTATAAACTATTAAGTCCCAGTGCTTTAAAGGTGTTAAAGCATGTATGTTGTAAAATGCGCACCCAACCTGCAGGGCCCAGTTGGGCCTGTCCGCGCCGCGAGCCATTTTGTATGGGCCCTATAGGGTATATAATTAGCTGCCCGGGAGCATGCACCACTGCTCCTCCTCCCCTACTGGCACGGCAGTGCGGTAGGGGTGTGCCTTTTTGTGGCGCGACTTTCGAGAACCTGCCGCAAACCACACTGGGTTGCATCTGGAAGCCTAAGAGAGA
This sequence comes from Bdellovibrionales bacterium, assembly GCA_965116155.1. Taxonomy (GTDB): domain Bacteria; phylum Bdellovibrionota; class Bdellovibrionia; order Bdellovibrionales; family UBA1609. Next base: position 316,851 of record OZ220488.1, on the reverse strand, counting down.
AAAGCCTTGTGTTTTTTGAGCAAGGGCTTCATGTTTTAGTCGAAGCTTTTCACTGGCTTGAAAAGTAATGGGTTTATCTAAAAATATTATGTGCATATAAGTTAGAGTGCTAGAAAAATTTCCTGTGAGGCGCTGGCTCAATGCACGGGACTTTGACACAAGTGTCGCGGCTTTGGACCTATTGATCGCCCAAAGCCGCAGGGCCACAGAGCATGTGGCGGCCTATAAGGCTACCATCGCGGCCGCACCCTTACAGGGCGCAGCTCTCGCCGCCGCTTAATCCCAGAATTTTGGGCTAGCACTTTAACTTGCCAAAACTGCAAAATACTCGCAAAAATACCCCCATGGCAACTAAAGACAGGGTGGTGGTGTTTTACGATGGAGCTTGTTCGCTCTGCTCGCGTGAGATGGAGTTTTATAAAAAAAAGCCCCTCGCACAAGGCTCTGGGATAGAGTTTGTGGATTTTAGAACAGCAGACCTTACTCAGTACTCCCACACCGGTATGGATGTAAAGTCATTGCAAAAAAAGCTACACGTTCTAGAGGGCACGCATATGTTTGTGGGTGTGGATGGGTTTTTAAAAATTTGGCACACACTTAAGCTATGGCCCTTCGCGCAACGCTTGGGCCATATAAAAGTACTAAGGCCTTTTTGGCATATATCTTATGCGGCGTTTGCGCGCTTTGTGCGACCGTATTTTAGTCGGCACAAGTGCCAGAGCAACATATGCAAGCGATAAGCCACGCAAAGGTACGCAAGGTACGGAACTTTGACGGGAGCCTGGTCGCGGCGGGCCTATGGCCCTTTGCTACAGGCTCACAAAAACCTTATAGGCCGCCCAAAATTCTGCGGGACGCTTGGTCCGTAAGGATTAGAGTGTTAGCCACATACTCTGGGCAAAGCGCAGTCTCCAGTGTAGCCCCTTCAGAAAGGGGCGTGTACACTGGAGACAAGTGCCCCACAGAGTATGTGGCGGCCTATAAGGCTACCCTCGCGGCCGCACCCTTTCAGGGTGCTGCTCTATCCCAGAATTTTGGGCTAGCACTCTAATATGATTAAAAAAGCCTTTTTGCAAAGTCCTTACTGGCCGGGCGTGCAGGAATGTAGCAAGGTTTTGCGCAAACACCACTATGCGCTTTGGTGTGTAGGGGGCTGTGTGCGCGATGCCCTGTTGGGGCGCAAGATTTACGATATAGACCTAGTAAGCGATGCTCCGTCGAATGTGTTAGAGCAGCTATTCCCTCAAAGCCTTAGTGTGGGTAAGGCTTTTGGAGTGTTCGTGCTGCCTTTTGCCAAGGGGTATTCTCTAGAGCTTAGCAGTTTGCGAAAAGAGGGCTCCTATACCAACAGCCGTCACCCGGATTTTGTGGGCTATGGCACATTAGAGGACGACGCTAAGAGGCGCGATTTTAGCATTAATGCCCTTTACTACGACCCTGTGCATGCAAAACTTTTGGACCCTCTTGGAGGGGTGGAAGATTTAAAAGCCAAGCTTCTTAAAAGTGTCGGCAACCCCCAGGCACGCTTTGCCGAGGACAGCCTGCGCAGCTTAAGGGCAATAAGATTTTTGGTGCAGTTGGATTTTAAACTCGACCCCCAAACCGAGCAGGCCTTAAGGGCTTGGTTTCTGAATCACCCAGAGCCTCCTAAGAGCTTGAGCCGCGAGAGGGTGTGGCAGGAGTTTTGTGGCATGTTAGCCTCTCCCCTGCCCCATAGGGCGTTTTATTATTTGGAGCAACTAGGAGGCCTCAAGTGGTGCTTGGGTGCATCTTATGGTGCGTATAAGGCTTTGTCTGCAAATAAGCGCACAGAGTGCAAGGCGCTGCTGCATTGTTTGGCTGGGGGCGAGAAAAGAAAGCCCCATCTAGCTTTTGCTGTTTTGTCTTATTATTTGGGAGAAAAATTTTATGTGCCTTTTGATAAAAAGGGTTTTTTTGTACAAAAACAAATCTCACGCCATGCCGCCAAGCTAGAGCAGCTGCTACGTACTACTCTGCCTCATCAAGCGGCGCGGAGCTGGGTTGTAATGGACACACCACAAGGCTTAGCGGGGTGGTGGTTTTTGTGGTGCCTTTATAGGCTTAGGGGCGACGGGCCAATGCTTAAAGCTTTGGTGCAACTTTTGAGTGAATACCAAAAACGCAGTTTAAAAAAGCATGCCTCAGGGGGAATGGCTGGGCGCTTGCCTTTAGCAGTGTGGCGCGGGCATGGTTTGCAAAAAGCTTTAAAACTGGAGCCTGGTCCTCGCATAGGTGAGCTAAAAGACCTCGCCTACTACTACCAGCTAGAGCAGAGCACCCGCTCCAAAGCCCGTATACTAAAGCATATTAGAGCGCTGCTAGCTAGATGAGCATTTTTGTGATAATAGATGTGATCTGCAAAAAAAGGAGCGTTTAAGTAATGAAACACATACCGATTTGTGGCTTATTTGTGGTGCTTTTGTGTGCTGTTAGTAGTGCGGATGCTAATAAACAAAACCTCTCTCTGGCGCGTGCTGCTTTTGATAACGATCTAGAGGGCGTACAAAATTTGCTACAAAACCAAGATATTAGCATCAATGCTAGGGTAAAACTTTTGGAAGCAGAAGAAGCCTTGCCAGCGCTTGGGTGGGCGATTAAGTCAGATGACCTGCGCATTGTGCAGCTTTTGCTTAGGCAGGAAAATATTTTGCCTTGTGCCCCTGCTCCAAAAACGGGAGCTACAGCCCTACACCTTGCAGCACTAACCAACAACACACAAATAGTAAAGCACCTATTGGCTCACCCTGCTATGCATTGTATTAACAAAAAAACCTATATATTTGAGAGGCCTATTGGGTCATTTCGATACTCTGGATGCAGAGCTGCAGGCATTGCACATAAGGTGGAGTTTTGGGGGCGCGCTAGGCGCCTTATAGAGGCAGCAGATGGTATAGGCATGTGGGTTGGACGCCGGTATCGTGGTTGCACAATAGTTAAGTACAAAAGCCAGTGATTTGGTTGGGATACCCGGATTCGAACCGGGGACCTCTACCATGTCAAGGTAGCGCTCTAACCAACTGAGCTATATCCCATAATTTAGAGTGCTAGCCCAAAATTCTGGGATAGAGCGGCGACACCCTGATGGCCCCAACGGGGCGGCCATCAGGGCGCCGCCGCTTTGCTTCAGAGAATTTTACTAGCACTCTGCTGCTTACGCATGCTTACGCAGGTGTGTATATTTTTTTTACTATAAGACGGCTTCTAGTTTTAGTGGTATTACCAGAACACAAACACACTGCCCCATGGGAGGCCTTAAATGCTTAAAAAATCCGTCCTTATCTTAAGCTTTGTAGTGAGTTTTGTGGTGGGGCCGTGCGCTCAGGCACAGCGCGCACAGATTAAAGACATAAACGCCCTCACCCTAGCGCCAGAGCTTGTGCAGGCCGCAGGTTCGGTGGCGCATATTAGCGTTGCACGTGGCTCTAAAGCCTACTCTTATACGGGCTTTCTGGTAGCGCCGGACATTATTGCAACTAGCGGCAGCGCCCTAAAAAACGCCACCCTATGCCGGCCTATGCTTATAAGCTTTGGCTGGCAAAGCACCCTCAAGCACCCACCTGTAGAGTCTGCACAGCAAAAATACCAATGCAAAAAAATACTGGCTCTAGAATACGCTCACAACACCACACCCAACTACGCTCTTATTCAATTAAATCAAGCCCCCAAAGGACGAAAAGCCTTAACCCTGCAGAGCCCTAAAGGCTTTGAAGGCCCTATGGCTTTTTTAAGCATTGTGCGTTTGCCTTTGGCAAAGCGCGTGTATGTTTTAGCTCATCCAAAATCTTATGTTGCACACAGGGACGGCCAGCAAGTTCCAGCTTATGCGCCGTGGTACCAGCATGGTGCTCCTTTGTTAAATTTCGATACTTTTGAGGTCATGGGCTTGGTTTCAGACTACATAAGTGGCCAGGCCTCTAAGCCTTTATTCACTCCTTCAAGTGTGCTACTAGATGCTATGTCTCGCCTGAAGCCACGCTTTCCCTATTAAACCAAGGAGGCCTTTATGCGCTGTGTGATTTTTTTGTTTTGTGTTTTATTTGGGATCTGCGGGGCCGAGGCTTCAACGTGGCAAGAGCATGTGATGAGAGGTGATGATACTGCTGTGCCAGAGTATAAAGCTTGCGTAGAGGGTTATGATTCTTCTTTGTACATGGATTTGCATAGGCACGAGCAAGATGGATTTTGGTTTGGTTCGGTGTTTAAAACCCCTATGCCCCTTGAGCGTAAAATGCCTCCCCGCATGGTGTTTTTATCGGGTTTAGGGCGATGGTTTTGTGCACCCAAGTCAGGAGACGCTGAGCACAATGTTAATGCCCAAAAAACTGTTACCACAACCTACATACAGCAAGAGTATATAAACTCAAAGGGCGAAGGTTTTTCGCTAAACTGCGCCATCCCCCACCCTCCTAACTACCAAGACATCGCGCACAGCATGCAGTGTATGTTCTCACAGACCTCTACCAGCACGGTGCTCCCAGAAAAAGAGCTCCCAACAGAGTCTTTTTAAGCCATATTAGAGTGCTAGTCCAAAATTCTGGGATTAAGCGGCGCTCCTGGCGCAACCTCCGTGCGTAAGCATAAAAGTGCCAACAAAAATGGCTTCAGCCCTACGCAGTCCAGCTGATAGCACCTTTAGGTGCGGGCCATCAGATGGACAAGTGGTCCTGCCTGAAGCATTTTTGTGCACTAGACAGCTAAAGGTGACCGCTCACGCAAGTCTGGACGCTTTGGGCCTAAAAATCGCCCAAAGCTACCGGCGCGTTTATGGCTATCCAGTTACCCTTGTCACTTTTATGCTTGCGCACTCTAATAAAGCTTGGCAGCGAAGTCCCAATTTACTAGGTTCCACCAAGCGTCGATGTATTTGGGGCGGGCGTTTCGGTAATCAATATAATACGCATGCTCCCACACATCGCATGTCAGCAAAGGCCGACACTCAGGGTCTCTTAAGGGAGTGTCCGCATTGCCCGTCGCTTGCACCTCAAGCCGGGTGCCTTTTTTAACCAGCCAAGCCCAACCAGAACCAAACTGCCCCGCTGCTTGCTGCGAAAACTCTTGCTTAAAATTTTCAAAGCTACCAAAACTCGCCCTTATGGCTTCGGCCAAATCCCCCTTAGGCTCCCCACCCCCTTGAGGGCTTAAGGATTGCCAGTAAAAATCATGGTTCCACACCTGTGCGGCATTGTTAAACACACTGGATCCGACCTTAGTGTCACGCACCAAAGCCTCCAAATTGCTCTCCTTGTCACCCAAAGCAGCATTGAGCTTAGTTGCGTAACCTGCGTGGTGCTTGTTGTAGTGGAAATCCAAAGTCTCTTTAGAAATATGCGGCTCTAAGGCTCCTAAATCATACGGCAAATCTATAACACTAATACCCATAAGTAACTGCAAAAAACTCGCACAGCCCATACCTCTAGGCCTTTGGTTTTTGCATGACCTCCTTTATTTTGTTTTTGTCCAAAAACTGCAAGTAAAACTTCAATTCCTCTATACTCTCTAAAATATCCTCCAAAGCCCTGTGGGTGGAGATTTTTTTATCGTACGCACAAGAATGCATATGCCAAAAAACCAACTTAAAAGATGTTACATCCAGCATTCTGTAGTGTAACCTTTTTGCAAAATTTAAAAAATGTTTTTCAATAAACAGCCGGTCCTGGCCTATAGAGTTCCCCGCTAAAATCACCCGCTCTTTTGCAAAATGCTGATCGCATAGCTCTAATAAATCCACCTCTACCTGCTGCGGCGCCCGCCCACGTGACACCGCATCCACCAGCCCCGATTCGCCGTGGTGCTTTTTGTTCCAGTCGTCCATAGATTCCAAAAAGCGCTGATCTTGCTTTAAAACTGCATGGTAGGTCTCGCAAGTCGAGAGCCGCATATCCGTCACCACCACGCCAATCTCTATAGGCACCTCTTTTTGGACATCTAAGCCCGTCATTTCCATATCGAGCCACATCAGCTTAGAGGCCCCATTATCTAATCCATGCAAAGCCACAAGAAAGCTTTACTCCAAAATTCCCCCATAATACACCTGACACTAGTAACTTAACACTCTGCGCTGTAAGGCTGGGGCACGTTTATATGAACTTTCCTCAAAATAGCTTTCCTAAAAGTGAACGCCTATTTTTACTGCTATCTGGGGTATTTTTAGCCAGCATCGCGCTGCTCAATGTCATAGGCATTACAAAGTTTGTACAAATTGGACCTCTGCAACTAGCTGTGGGCACGCTGGCGTACCCGTTTAGTTTTCTGAGTACGGATCTGATTTGCGAACTGTACGGAAAAAAACGTGCCACCTTTCTGGTGTATGTGGGCTTTTTTATCAATCTTTTTGTCATACTCATTATGTGGGCCGGGCATAGCCTGCCTGTTGCCGATGTTAAAGCCCCATGGCAAATACTGCATCTCAGCCAAAACCTGCGCTTACCTAACGGAACACAAGCCTCAAGCCCGGTGGAGCTGTTTCATGTGCTTTACACTTGCACTATGGGGTCCATATTTGCCTCCATGCTGGCCTATATGTGCGCGCAGTATTGCGATGTTTATTTGTTTCACTTTTTTAAAAACCTCACCCAAGGCAAGCACCTGTGGCTGCGCAACAATTGCAGCACCCTGCTAAGCCAAGGCATTGACTCGCTGGCTATATCTTCACTCGTACTGGGTCCCGGGTTTATAAAGGGCGATATTAGCTTGCCAGAGTTCCTAACCCTAGCCTTTAGCAATTATGGCTTCAAGGCCGCATCAGCAGCGTTGGATACACCTTTGTTTTACTTGGGAGTAAAATACCTAAAGCCCTACTTGCGAGAGTAGCGTCTTTTAAAGCGCGCAGCGCGCCCTTCAGTCTCTATAGCCCGCTGGGTGCCCGTATAAAAGGGGTGCGAGTTAGAAGACACCTCCACCTTAACCAAGGGGTAGGTTTTGCCGTCCTTCCACTGGATGGTCTCTTTAGAGACTATGGTGGAAAGAGTCAGCAAACTAAAGTCGCTAGAAATGTCCTGAAAAACCGTCCTTTTGAGGCTGGGGTGTATTTTCTCTTTCATAATCCGCACATAGTAATAATTTTTTTTAAAAATCGCAAATGCTTATTGGCATAGGCCGACATAGGGGGCTTTGACGATAGTGTCGCGGCCTTGGGCCTAGAGAACACCCAACGCCGCAGGGCCATAGATGCCGTATAGGCCGCAAAATAAAGTTGGGTAATACGCCACCCCCCTCGCAGACGCCTCTTGCTGTCTAGTGCACAAAAATGCTTCAGGCAGGATACTTGTCCCCCTGATGGCCCGCGCCTTTAGGCGCTATCAGGGAGACTGCGTAAGGCTGAAGACATTTTTGCTGGCACTTTTATGCTTACGCACAGAGGCTGCTCTGGAGTTGACTCTTATTGCCCAACTTTATTTTGCTAGCACTCTAACAACCCTTTAGCTAGTGCCCGTTGACCCAAAGCCCCCCGTACCGCGGGCGCTAGAGCTAAGCGCTGCCTCCACAAACATAGCCCTATCGGCACGCGCCAGCACCATCTGGCAGATCCGCATTTGGTCTTGCACCCGAACCATCTCGTTACCATGATTAATAAGCAGCACTTTAACCTCGCCTCTGTAATCGGCATCAATAGTACCTGGAGAGTTTAGCAAACTCACTCCCTCGCGCAAAGCCCACCCACTGCGAGGCCGAGCCTGTAGCTCCCAGCCATCCGGCACCTCAAAGCTTAAACCCGTAGGTACTAGCGCTCTATCACCAGGCTCTATGATTACGTCCTCTTCCAGCTGAGCCCTGATATCAAAACCACTTGCTGCATCGGTTGCATAACAAGGCAGCTTTTTAGACCTAAAATTAGCTCGCCTTTGCACACCCACTCTCACAGTAGAACGCGCAGCCTGCACAAAATTTTGAGCCTCTAAAGATGCTTGAATATCTGGCATAAAATTAGTCCTTTAACTTTTGTTTACTCAATGCGCGGAACTTGGACGGCAGTGTGGTCGCTGCGGGCCTTTGGCCCTTCGCTACAGGCTACCATCGCGACCGCCTCCTCACAGAGGCTGCTCTTGCGCCGCCGCTCTATCCAAGAATTTTGGGCTAGCGCTCTAATTTTAATTAAAAGTCATCCACCTTTATTGCCTCCATACGCAAAGCATGGGCGCGCTTTAACAGCTCCATTTCTTCAGCCGTTATATGCTTGTCGTCCAAAGCCTTTTGTGCCATCTCTAACAAGCTTAGCTCCTTGCCTAAGCGGTGCTTACGCGCCAGCTTTTTCACCTGCACCTCCACCGACCAGCTTTGCACACTTAGGCGCATGGCTTCGTCAAACAAAGCCAGGGGCTCGTTTTTGTCTTGAGCATACACCGGCCTATATATTCCCATAGTAACACTATCCCGCAGCTCGCCCCCTTGCATCACTGCATGGGCCAGGCTCCTGCGGTCTACATCACTAGGCGCACGCCCCACAGGGTTCAAACGACACAGCGCCGCCCACACAACCGCAAAAGGCTTTAAAAAAAACAAATGCTTGGGTAAAAAGTTTGCCATCAAGCCTTCTATAGCCTGCTGCATACGCCAAAACAGCTCATCCATCGTGTATTTAAACACCTGCTCCTGCGACTGCGGCTTGCCATCAAACTCAAACCTCCTCAACACCCCAAGAGCCATATACATAGCCCCCAAAAGGTCCGCAAACCTCCCACACAGCAGGCCACGTTTTTTTAAATCCCCACCATAAAGCACCATGGCCTTATCTGCCGCAATGGCAAACAAGCTCGAAACCCACATGAGCTTTTGAAAATACCTCCCCGCCACTCCCCCGTAGCCCTTAGGAGCAAAATGCCCCCTGGTGATAAAGTGAAACTTAAACCTCATAGCATTGCGCAGCACATGCTGCACATGCCCCCAAAAAGCCTGGTCAAAAGCTTTTAAATCTCCCTTGGCACAGGCCTTGATCTCCTCATATGTCCACGGATGAGCCCTTAAAGCTCCTTGGCCAAAAATCATAAACGTACGGGTCATAATGTTGGCCCCCTCTACCGTCACGCCAATAGGCATGGCCTTATACGGCATAGCTACCAAATTGCGCGGGCCCATACTAATCCCCTGCCCACCCAGTACGTCCATAATGTCAGAAAACACACGCCGGCCCTCTTCAGTAGAAAAATACTTCGCAATCGCCGTCACCACAGGCGGCTTGATGCCCTTATCCAAAGCACCCGCCGTAAACCGACGCAAAGCCTCTAGCAAATACGCCCCACTCGTTGCACGGGCCAATGCCTCGCCCACGCCCTCAAAGTGCCCAATAGGCAATCCAAACTGCCTTCTGTTAAAAGCATGGGCCGACACCACGCGCACACCCAAAGCCGCAGCACCAGCGCTCTGAGAAGGCAAAGATATCCCCCTGCCCGCGCCCAGGCTTTCCATCAGCATACCCCAGCCACGCCCCGCGCCCTCAAGCCCCCCTATAATGCTAGTCTCAGCATCCACACACACATCCCGGCCCTCTAAGGGGCAGTTGTAAAAAGGCACGCCCAAAGGATCATGCCGGCGGCCCAACACCACACCTGGTGTTTTAGAATCCACCAAAGCACAGGTGATCCCCACGTCTTCTCCCCGACCCAAAAGGCCCTCAGGATCTTTGAGCCTAAAAGCCACACCTAAGAGATCCGAAATCGCCGCCAGAGTGATCCAACGCTTTGTCCAATTCAAGCGCACACATACGCGCCCTTGGTCGTTTTTAAACAGCACCCCTTCGCTTTTAATTGCCCCCGCATCACTGCCTGCTGTGGGCTCCGTCAAGGCAAAACAAGGCACCTTGGCCCCACTGGCCAAGTCGGGTAGCCATTTGTTTTTTTGTGCATCTGTACCATAATGCAGCAGCAGCTCCGCCGGGCCCAAGGAGTTTGGCACCATTACCGTAATACACAGCCCCATAGAGCGTGAGGCGAGCTTTTTTATCACCTCGGAATGCGCAAAGTGCGAAAACCCCAGCCCCCCGTAGGCCTTAGGCACACATAGACCAAAAAAGCCCTTGTCTTTCAAAAACTGCATCACCTCTTGGGGCAGCTCGCCGGCTTTATACACTTGCCAGTCGTTGCACATTTTGCAAAGCTCATTAACAGGGCCCTCTAAAAAAGCCTCCTCCTGCGCGCTAAGACGCGGGTAGTTCTCTTGCATGATTTTATCAAAGCGCGGCATGCCGCTAAAAAGGTCTTTCTCTACCCAAGTCACGCCGGCTTCTAGGGCGGTTTTTTCTGTTTCTGAAATTTTTGGCAGGATTTTTTTAATAAGCTTAAAAACAACAAAGCTCAGCGTGTGGCGGCGCAAGGGCTGCCAAACAAATGCGGCCCCTAAAGCCGCAACCACCAGCCACAATACCCAACTGCCGTGCCAAATTAGCACATTCCCCAGGCCCAAAAGTGCTAGCGCCCCCGCCCATGCCCAATAGGGCATCGAGAAAAAAGCCAAGGCCCAAAAAGCCAATAACCACAGCAAAATATAAAGCACACACCACATCGCAAAAACCCTTAGGTTGTTTTAAGGACTGTTTTTAAGCACCTGCCCGGCTCGCAGGCGGTTATAAAAAACTTGCCCCAGCACCTAAGACATTGTACTAACTTAACTCATGGCAGGTAAAGCAAAGACACCCCGCTTCAGAGTACAAAGGCGTTTAGGCCTAGAGCTACCAGGCTTAGGCAAATCGGGCGCCCTAGAGCGCCGGCCCTACCCCCCAGGTGAGAATGGCAACAAAAGGCGCAAGTTTTCTGACTTTGCCCTAAGATTGGAAGAAAAACAAAAAATACGCACCAATTATGTTCTGCGCGAGCAACAGCTGCGGCGCTTTATTCGCCATGCCAAGCGCGGCGCTAGCACCAACTGGATCAACAAGCTCTGTGGTTTGTTGGAGCTGCGTTTAGATAACGTGGTTTTTCGTCTTAATCTCGCACCCAGTATCAAATCTGCAAGGCAGCTGGTGAGCCACGGGCACATTTTAGTAAACGGCCGCAGGCTCAATATTGGCTCTTATGTGTGCAGAGTGGGCGATGTGGTTAGCCTTAAGGACTCTAAAAAATCTAAAGAAAACCAAATTGTGCTTTTTGCCAAAAAAAACCGCCGCCTCGATTTGCCCGACTACCTGCAGCAAAAAGAGGGCGAAGCCAATGGCACGGTGCTTAGCGTGCCTTCTTTGTCGCATGTGCCTTTCCCTTTCGACGCCAACCTCTTCACAGAGTATTATGCGGCTAGAAAGGCTTAAGCCTTTCTAGCCGCATAATATTGGCCGTTATTGGTCCCACTGGGATCCGGGCCTTTCAGGCCCTGCCAGCGGGACATGGGTGAGACGAAAGTTCTCAATAGAACCAAAAGCACTTACTTAAGCCTTTCTAGCTGCGTAAGCATAAAAGCCTAGCAGAATGAATCTAAGGGCATGTAGTGAGCGCCCCTTAAGTCCCTGAAAGGGACGTCATAAGGGGCGTAAACGGAATGGACTTCCCTTAGTTCATTCTGCGGGCTAGACAGCTATCAACGCGCCAGTAGCTTCGTGCGATTTTTAGGCACGAAGCGTCCAAACTCTCTTCAAAAGCACTGAGGCGCTTTTACGGACATGTGGAAAGTTGAGAACACTCGTCTCACCATGCCTGCCTGGCAGGCCCCGTAGGAGCCGGATCCCAGGCGGGCCAACAACAGCCGAGTAGTTCATTTGTGCGCATTCAATGCACGGAGCTCTGACGGGAATGTGGCGGCCTATAAGGCTACCATCGCGGCCGCACCCTTACAGGGTGCTGCTCTACCGCCGCCGCTTTGTCCCAGAGAATTTCATTAGTCCTTTAAAAAAAGTTCTTCTACCTGAGACAAAAACTTTTGCGTATTAAAAGACTCCACCGCCTGCTTGGCATTAGGGTACAGCTGCATAGTGTTAAGACCACTATTTTGAAACAGCTGCAAAAACTCACCCCCAACCCCACAAAACTTAGCCTCTAGCTTGTGGTTTTGGGCAATTTTGACCATAGCCTCTAAAAAGGTTAGCACCCCACAAGAGCCCACAAAGGACAGCTTTTCTAAATTGAATACCACTTTTTTGTTTTCAATAAAATCTAACATCTTGGTATTAAGGCAGTCGGCGCTTTCAAAGTCCACATTACCACCTAGCTCCACAACGCAAACGCCTTGTATTTTTTCAACAGCTACATTCAAAGCCCTATCCCCCCACCTGCATGCAAGAAAATCTTGACCTCCATTTTAACCTAAAGTTAAACCACCTGCTATCCTAGCAAGCTTAATGTCGGGGCAGAAAACATCACCCATAGGAGCTTTAGATGCTGCAGGTATTAAAGTGGCACCTGGCATGAAACCACCAACCCCATCAAAACCTATAGTGCCATGCACCCCCGCCGCATCAAGTAGTGCTGGGGCGTGGTTTTATATCTTTTTATGCTATGGGGGGATTTTTTGTTTTTCTTTAGTCGATACCATGAGAGGCGCTTTTTTGCCCAGCATTTTAGACGGCCTACACATTAGCAATCTAAAAGGCAGTTATATTTTTATAATCCCCTCCATTGGAGCATGGGTGGGTAGCCAGGTCGTGCCATGGCTGTTGCAATATTACGAGGATGTGTTTTTGTGGCGCATTTCCGTTGCCACCATTGCCGCAAGTGCTCTGTTACTACTCGCAGCGGACACTTTTATTCAAGTCAACCTGTGCTTTGCACTGTTTGGTGTGGGTTTTGGTTTGTTGCAGGTAACACAGTACATTGTACTGGGCCGGGCTTCTTCTAACGAAAGCCATATGCGCACCCTTGTGTCTGGTTTGCAGTGCACTTATGCGGGGGCTGCCATCTTTGCCCCCGTTTTAGCAGGCGCGATAATACATTACCACTTTAACTGGCGCTGGGGATTTGCCAGCGTGGGCGCCTTGTGCTTGGCTTTTGTTTTGATGACCTTGTTTATGGGTCCTAAAGCTTTAAAACAAAAACCCAAACAAGCTCAAAAACTACCCGCCCTATCTATTGTGCCGTTTTTGTTTGTAGCATTTATGTTTGCTTGCTATTTGGGGGCCGAACTTGCTCTTACTACACGATTGGTGCTCTTTGTGCACAAAGAGCACCTCTTAAGCCCAGAGCTTGCACAGATGTATTTGTTTTCGTTTTTTATAGGGCTTTTTTCAGGAAGGTTTTTATTCAGCGTGTACCCGTTTCCGGATTTTAGTTCAGAAAAAATATTATGTGCCTTTATGGCTTTAAGTGTATGTTCGATTTTTGCTGGGCTTTATGTTTCGGCGTATTTTTTAATTTTTTGCGGGTTTTTTATAGCGCCTATTTTTGGAATGTTTATGCATTATTTTAGCATTACTTATAAGAGCCAAAAAGCGCGCGCTTTGGCTTATGCTTTGGGGCTAGGGTCTTTTGGTGTGATGGTGGTGCATTTGTTGGTGGGGTATTTGAGTGATTTATACGGTGTGGGTGCGGCGCTTTTTATATGCGTGCCCTTGCTGCTAATATCTATGCTTTGTGTAGTAACACATAAAGCTATATTCAAAGGGTTTTTAAACACAATTTAAAAGACTAATAAAATTCTCCTAAAACACTTGCCCATCGCACGGGGCTTTGACGATAGTGTGGTCGCGATAGGCTTAGAGTGCGTAAGCATAAAAGTGGCCCCTTGAAATTTTGGGCGGATAGCGAAGCCACCTGCTCCCCTTTGCTGGGTGTTAAGCAGGTGGCAAGCGAAAAGCCCCAGGATTTCAAGGGAGAACTGGATAGCCTTGCATTGCCGCCTATCGCTACAGGACCATAGATCCCTTATAGGCCGGAAATAAAATTAAGCCTGTCGTTTGTCCCCAGGGCTGTTGCTTCTTTCAGAAGCTGCCCTTGGGACTGCACTATATTGCTTAATTTTATTTTCCTAACGCTCTAACTTTGCTCTAACTTTGCTCTAACGGGCTCCGGCTTTTCGTAGCATGTCTACGATGTCTATGTGTTTCTCTTTTTCAGCATAATAGAGGGCCGTTTTACCTGAGCGGTTGCGCAGGTGCACATCAGCACCTTCTGCTATTAGCAGGCGCGTGATTTCTATTTGCCCGCCGAAAGCCGCTGCCATAAGAGGCGTCCAGCCTTTTTCGTTCTGCATATCTACCAAAGCCTCTGCTTGAATCAAAGCCCGCACAATTGCAATGTTGTTTTTAGTAACACTGATATAAAGCGCGCTCTCGCCGTCCACACTCTGAGCGTTTACGTCTACTTTTTTGGCAATCATAATATTAAGCATGTCTAAATCGCCCGCCTGCGCCAGATGGTGTATGGCGGCTTTACCTGTTTTGTCGCGCAGATTAATATTAAACTCGCTGGTTTCAGCGTCTAGCAGCATGTTCCAAATACCCCGATGACGTGTTTGAGCGGCATAGTGGAACACCGTTTGGCCCTCTTGGTTTTTAATGCCTAAGCTCGCACCTGCTTCAATAAGCACTTGCACCGTCTCGACACGCCCTTTAATAACCGCCATATGCAATGCAGTTTCGCCCTTGGTATTTGGAGCATCTAAACTCACACCAGCTGCTATAAGAGCATTCACCGCTACTACTTGGTTGGACATAACCGCCACATGTAAAGGCGTATAATTTAATCCCTTAGAGGGCACAGAAGGCCTCGCGCCTAATCGAATTAGCAGATCAATAATTTCAACATAGCCCTTGTACGAGGCTAAATGTAAAGGAGTCCAACCTGAGGCATCGCTAAGAAAAGGGTTTTTAAACCAGTCACGTCCAGAGCGCTTGTGCACAACATCCAAATCTGCGCCCGCATTTATAAGCGCCTCCACACTGGCAGGTTGCTGACCTAAAACTCCTAAATGCAAGGGCGCCCAACCGGAACTATCTTTAGAGTTTACATTTGCATGGAGCTCCCGTACCAAAATGCCAATGGCTTCGTCATGCCCAAAATAAGCCGCCAAATGCAAGGGAGAGCGGTCCATCTCAGCCTCAGCATTGGGGTCAAGCTTGGGGTGTTTAGCCAAGGCTCTCATAGCAGCGGTTAGGTTGCGTTCTGCAGCAAAATGCAAAGGAGCGCGTTTTTGATTATCCGCAATATTGGGCTTGGCTTTATAGTATACTAAAAGCTCTATCGCCCGGGTGTTGTCGGCTTCTACCGCCAAAAAAAGCGCCGTTCTGCCGCGCTCGTCTTTAGCGTTAATGGTGCGGGATTTTGCACTTGCCAAAATCTGTTGCAGCTGATTGTTATCCCCCTCTAAAACCGCATGGTGTAAAGGAGTCATGCCTGCTGTTTTCACTGTAGTACTAGAGGGTTTTATAAAATCCACTGCGTAAAGGACACCGCCATGCAACATTAAAGCCCCTGCCAAAAGTCCTAGTGTCAAATGTCTCACCCTTTAGTACCTCCTGTTTTTATTGCGACCCATGCATTAAATGGGCCTCTAAGGCCCTTTAGTTAAAAGTTTAGACCAAAAAATACCCGTGGCATGTATCAACCAAGGCAGTTCTGGCCCAAAGCTATTCAAAGCTATTTAAAGGACCAGAAGCCGCACCGCGACATCACTGGACAACCCCCCCTGGCACGCCATAAAAGTGTTTGTTCTTGTAAATACTTTTGTGAGGGAGGTTTGTTTGTGAGGCATTGGGTATGGCTTTTTTTGTGGGCTTTGGGGCCTTGCTTGCTAACTCATCCGTCCTGGGCGCAGCAACAAGATTTATCGTGGGTGGTTAATAATAAAATCACCAACCTCAATCTGGCTTTTGTGCCTCCGCGCGCACCAGTGCCGGTTGAGGTGCTGAGCTTTATTTTGCAAAAGGCTCTCTGGAGGCACTATGGCAGCCAGGTTGTGCCACTCAAAAAAGTGGCCAAAGTCGCTACTAATGCCCCTTCAAACGCCAGCGGCTCGGCCAATGATTCAGACATCCCTTTTCCGCGCTATAAGCTGGACCCTTCACACACATACATAAGGGGCCAGCTGCCAGAGCGAAGAGGCGCTCACCACAAAAGCAAGCGTGCCTTTACCTACGCTCTTGTAGGAGGCGCTGTGGGCATGGTGCCGGGCTTTTTTATCTTGAAGCACCGCAAGGCTTTGGGTGCTTTTGCTGTTATGGCAGGTGGTGCCGTGGGGGGCTTTTTTGGATTTAAAGCAGGTAGCTCTGGGGGGGGTGAAGTGGAGGCTGCTGATGGCCGCTATGCTTTAACCTATAAGGTACTAGACTCAGAAAACGCAGACGGAGGGGCGGATTTAACGGGCACGTGTAAAATTCGCATCTACGAGGGTACGGATGAGGATTTCGCCAAGCGCGAAGGCCACATGACCCAAGCTCCCATACCTTGGTGGCTGAGCAGTTTTAGTTTTGAGATCGATAGCTGCACGCATGAGAGCATTTTTCCTAGGAGAGACTTTACTCAAGATACTTTTTGGAGCCGCCTATTCACCCCTAACCGCCAGCTTGTAATTACCGGCCAAGGCATGTGGAAACGCCTGGCGCAATCCGGGTCAAGCGGCCAAAATGTGGGAGACACCGTGCTGCACATAGAAATCCAGGAACAGGTGCAGCCCCCCAAACCTGCTATAGAGAAAATCTTTTCCGCCCTAGAGCTTATACCCGAAACCTAATGGCGTGTAAGCATAAAAGTGCCAGCAAAAAAGCGTGAGCATAAAGGTGTTAGTGAGAGGGCACCCTGGCCAGAAAGCGCAGCCTGGAAGTGCATCAGGGGCGTTCCAGTTATTTTGCGGACTGGATAGCTATCGACTCACTGGTAGCGAAAGGCCCCACAGGGGCATG
The DNA here is from genome assembly GCA_965116155.1 of Bdellovibrionales bacterium. Classification (GTDB taxonomy): domain Bacteria; phylum Bdellovibrionota; class Bdellovibrionia; order Bdellovibrionales; family UBA1609. The sequence continues at coordinate 300,080 of OZ220488.1, read as the reverse complement.
AAGCGTCCACACCCACTTAAGCAAGTGCGCAAGCGCTTTGTCCCAGAATTTTGGGCTAGCACTCTAATTTGTTTTTTCTGCTTTGCTGCATCTTGTATTAGCCCTGCCCTTGCAAAAACAAAAGTCACTGCACCCAAAAAGGACATGGCCTTAATTGCCGCTGCACATAAGGGACAAAAAGACGAAGTGCAAAAATTGCTTAAAGAAGGAGCAAATGTTACAGCCAGTGACAGCCAAGGACGAACCGCCCTGCATACTGCCGCCTACAACAACTGGGCAGATATTGTGCAAGTGCTTCTAAAAGCACCCGGTATTGATCCCAATGCACAGTGCAACCTAAAATGCACATACCACCCTAAAGCCACGGCGTTAATGATTGCAGTGTTGCGCCATGCAAAGGAAGCCCGCCAGGTGCTTTTGCAAGACCCGCGGGTTCTGATAAATACTCCAGACACAAATGGCAGAACGGCTTTTCATATAGCGGCAACAATAGGCGATGCAGAGGCTATAAGGGAACTTACCAGTCTGCCTAGGTTCTCTGAGTGGGATGCTAATAAAAAGGACAGCCAAGGCCGAACCGCCCTGTGGCTGGCATATATAAACGCGCGCGGCCCTGCCATATACGCTATAATGGCCTACCCCAAAACAGACCCCAACATTATGCATAGCGGCACAAGCCTTTTGCATCAGCTTGTTTGGTCCGGCAGCCTGGTGATATTTCAAGATTTTATAAAAGACCCTAGGGTGAATGTAAATATAGTGGACCACCGCGGTCAAACGCCCTTGTTTCATGCGGCAGGCCCAGATAACCGCAAAGCTTTTTTAAAACTTTTGCTAGCACATCCTAAAATTGACGTAGCAGTACGCAGTATCTACGGGCGTTCAGCCGTAGATATAAGTCACTACCAGTGGCCTTTTATTAGCGCTTGGTTTAATAGAAAGTCAAAAAAGTGTGCCCGTTTGCTGCGATTGGCTCCGTAAGGATAAAAGGGCTAGCAAAATAACTGGTACGCAGTGTAGTCCTCCTGGCAGCCTATAAGAGGCGTTAGCCAGGTGGACAAACGAAAGTTCCAGTTATTTTGCGGACTGGATAGCTAGTCGACGCACTGATAGCGAAAGGCCCCACAGGGGCATGAAGCGTCCAAACTCACTTAAGCAAGTTTCATTCTCTTGGTTTTACTCTAGGCCCAAAGGCCCTGCAAAACCCCAAAATCAGCGCCCCTCTTCAGGGCGCCGCATAGTGGTGAGACGATAGGCACACTGAGGTCTAAAGAGGCCCTTGGCTTTGACGAAAGTGTGGCCGCAATGGGCCTAAAGATCGCCCGCCCATCACGGCAGGTCCATAGATGCCTTATAGGCCGCCCAAACACCTGTGTTATTCCGTTTGCCACCTTGGCTGACATCCCCTACAGGGGCTGCCAAGGTTGCTGCACTACATGCTCAAGGTGTTTGGGCTAGTCTTTAACTTACTTTTCTTTTTTAGCCAAAACTTTTTTGAGTTTTTCTAAAAGTTTGTCCAATTGCTCTACCACTTTTAGCAAAATGACGCGGGCTTTTTCTTTGTGCGCAGACATGTCCATAGTCTTAACAGTGTATGCACCCAAGAGGCTCTTTTTTACCTCTTGCAACTGTTCTTGCAGGTTTGCAACATCACCTAAAATCTCTTCTCCCCCCATGCCTGTTTGTGCTTTAGCTTTTAAAAGCAAAACATCATACGACAAATTGGCTAAGTGTTTTTCTGCTCTGGCTGTGTTATTTATGGCTGCATTACCTATACCCGCCACAGCAGGCGCGGCCAAAAGTGAACTTAATAAAATAATTCCTAAAAATCTCATACTCCCTTACTCCCTTGGTTGAAAAAAGTTTATGTTCTCTTTGTTTTTGCTTATGGTTTTGTAGCTGCCACGCGGCTTTCTACCTCTACTAAGTATTTGCTAATCTGATAAAGCTCAGACATTAAAATCAAACTAATACCCGGTATGTTGCCCGTGTTAGCACGATCTAATTTGCCCCTTATGCTAGCTAGGTCATCCACAAGGCGCTGCACATTAATGCGCAGCTCTGTTTCATAGCGGTCCACTTCGGCCCCCATGCGCTCTAAGTGACGAAACAAGCCTGCTTGCCTAGGGTTATTGGGGTCTAGAGTTGCACGCTCGGACTGAATTTGCCCTCTAAACTCATCAATTTGACACCGCATGGTCCAAACACTCACCTCGAACTCTGAAACCAACCGGTCTACCACTTTGCGAATATTATTGGCGTTAACCGTTGCACCAATAAAATCTCCAAACCCAAACTTTGGATCCGACTTTAAAGACTTACCACCTGCAGCTCTAAGCGCCGGAGCAAAAGCCGTGCGCACACTACCAGACCTGCGCCTTACCTGCGAGCTAGAGCGCCCTAAGGTGGAACTTATAAATCTAGAAATATTAGACTCAAACAGGTCTACGCTATTAAGATCACACAGGCTCAAGTACCCGCCATTACCGAACCTGCCTCCAGGCCCGCCTTGGTTTTTTGATCCACAGCTTGATACCACAAAAGGCACCATAGCTACGATAAGTAGCACTAAAAACTTTTTAACACCCATTACCCCACTCCTAAAGCTTTGGTCTTACCCACTTCCTCGACACTAAAGCTTCAGAACTAATGCATGGTCATTAATACTAGATAAATGTCCAAATACAGACTAGCCACGCACGGGGCTTTGACGAGAGTGTGGTCGCCTTGCGCCTAGTGATCGCACAAGGCTACAGGCGCGTTGATAGCTTCATAGGTCGCAAAATTCTCTGTAGGACGCTTGCTCCTGCCGCGGCGCCTCCTTCTGGGAGGCTGCGCCAGGAGCGCCGCTTCTACCTCAGAGAATTTTACTAGCGCTCTGATGCTTGCGCATGCTTCATAGGTCGCCACATGCTCTGTGGGGCACTTGTCTCCAGCGTGGCCGCCCCTTGGCTACACTGGAGACTGCGCTTAGCCCAGAGCATGTGGCTAGCGCTCTGATGCTTGCGCACTCTAACTTAAGTGTGTCTTACAACTATCGCGATGTGCGCGGCGGAATTTGTGACCCAAGGCCCTGTGATGCGCGCAGTTTTTGCTGCACAAAGACTCCTTAGCCCGCCTCGCATACTCTGAACACACCACGTACTTAGCACCACAATGCACACACACAGACTTCTTGTCTCCCGGTTGACCCGTCCACACACAAATCCCCCAACGCCCCTTAACCCCTAAATTATTATCCACCGCCACCCTGCCATCAAACACAAAACACTCCCCTTCAAATCTAGTGCAACTGGCGGTTTGCTTTTGTGTTTCTAGGTAGCGCAGTATGCCGCCCTTAAGCTGATGCACATTGCTAAAACCCTTACCACGCATAAAATCCGCCGCACGCTCGCACCGCACACCACCCGTGCAGTACATTAAAACTTTCGACCCAGAACCAAGGCCGTGCTTTTTACTAAAAACACCAAAAGCCCTCCCCCAGTCCTTAAAGTGCCTTAAGCCAAAATGCCTCGCCCCACTAAAGGCCCCCACATCACACTCGTACCCATTGCGCACATCTAGCAGATAATCATACTCTCCACTTGCTAGCACACGCTCCCACTCCTTAGGCTCCAAATAACCCGCTGCGCCTAGCGCGGCCCGGCCCGTATTAACCCCACCGGCGCCGGCTGCGAGCCGGCACGTATTGGCCTCATTTGTGCCACCATTTAAAGATTTCACTTCACCAGGCTCCCAGCCAGACCCTTCTGCGTTTTCAACACCACACACACGCGCCTCCATGCCACTAAACACCGGCACAATATGGGGCTTGATTTTGCATTTTAATTTTTTAAACGGATGCTGCTTAAAAGTGCTATCTTTAAAATCTAAACCCGCGCCCAAAAATCCGCGCAGCATATTTTTAAACGCGATTATATCCTCCGCCTCACCCGACACCGTGCCGTTAAAGCCCTCTTTAGCCACCAAGCACAAACCCTTAAGCCCCTTAAACTCCAACACCCTAGCGCGCAACCGGGCGCGCAGCTGCTGGCTCAGCGGCCTAAACACATACACACTTGTAATCAAAATAGAGCCAGACAATCCATCACACCTTATCTTATGCCTGGGGTTTAGAATGCACAGCTGTGCATTCTAAACCCCAGGCATAAGATACAAAGGTTGGCCGAGCAAGTCGAGGCGTAGTTTTAAAAACGCATCCATAGCGCCAGACTTACCTCCCCAAAGCCGCGGCACGCGGTTTAATAAACCAAAAGCCTCCCGCCACACAGAACGCGGCTCCTTAGGTATAAAAATCTTCGGATCCTCACTAGGCATTTTAGCCAAACTCGCCGCCAAGCGCACGGCATCAGCAAAAGTCCCCAGCACATCCGCAAAGCCTAAATCCACCGCCTTTTTTCCCGTAAAAACCCGCCCATCCGCATAGGATCTCACCACATCCGCCCCCAGTTTGCGCTGCTCCTGTACGTCCTTTTTAAACTGCTCGTAGGTTTCGTCAATTAACTCCTGAAACAACAGCCTCTCATCCGGCCGCATGCCCCTATAAGGATTACCCGAGTCCTTAAACCTACCGCTGGTCACAGCGAAAAAATCCACCTTCATCCAATCGTACAGTTTGGTAAAATCCGCAAACTTAGCCAGCACCCCAATAGAACCCAACAAAGCCCCTTTGTTGGTCACTATTTGGTCTGCACCCAACGCCGCATAATAGGCTCCACTCGCCGCAACCGAGCGGCAAGCCGCCACGACAGGCTTTTTTAAGCTGTCACGCACATATTTGAGCTCTTCAAAAATTTCCTGGCTCGCCCCCACAGATCCACCAGGCGAGTTAATACGCACCACCACCGCCTTAACCCGGCGCTTGCGCACATTGCGACGCAGGTGCTTTAAAAAACCCGCCCCATCCACAATAACACCATCTAAGTCCAATACTAACACCACGCCCGAAGACCCATCGCCCAAACGATGGTCCGCTGCAGCCTCTTGCCACTCCTCAGGCAGCTCCACCGAACACCCTAAAAGCAATAACGCGGCGCACAAAGCAAAAAAAACCCTAAGCATCGTCCTGACCCTCAGTCTGGTCAGCTGCATCGCTGGTATTTGACTCTGCCTTAGCATGAGCAGCCTCTTTATTGGTCTCGCCCACGCTCCCGCCTGCACCTAAAGCTCCCCCCAGCACATCACCCAAACTAGCTGAAACCTCCTCTTGCTCCTGCTTACGCATAAGCTCCGCGCTCTCTTCGCGCCCCTCGTGTAGCAAAACCTGCTTGGCACTCAAGCCCAGCTTGTGAGCCTCTTTATCCAAAGAGATCACCTCTGCCCTCACCACTTGCCCCACGCTGAGCTCATCTTCTGCCTTTTCGACCCTTTTGGGCGCGATTTCGCTAATATGTATCAGGCCTTCGACGTCTTTTTCTAAACTCACAAAAGCCCCATAATCCACCAGCCGCACCACGGTCACATCATGGCGCGAACCTACAGGGTATTTTTCTTCAATACTCGCCCACGAGTCTGGCTCGAGCTGTTTAACTCCTAGGCTGAATCTTTCGTTTTTAGCATCCACGCCTAAAATCACCACCGAAATTTTGTCGCCCTTCTTATACAAAGCCGGTGGGTTAACGCTCTTGTGCGACCACGAAATATCCGACACATGCACCAGGCCGTTTACATCTTGGTCGATGTTTACAAATACACCAAAATCCGTAACCCTACGCACCTCACCCTCAACAATAGAGCCTTTGGGAAACTTTTCTTCCAGATCCAACCAAGGGTTTTTTGTCAATTGCTTGTGGCTCAGACTGATCCGCCGGGCTTTGACGTCTATATCTAAAATAATCACATCAATCTCTTGGCCTATGCGAAACAACTGACTCGGGTGCTGGCTCAGCTTAGACCAGCTCACCTCCCCCATATGCACCAAGCCCTCCACACCTCTTTCGACCTCTACAAAAATACCATAATCCACCACGCCCACAACACGGCCATGCACTTTTTGACCCACCGAATAGGTCTCGGCCACCTTTGCCCAAGGGTCGCCTTCAATTTGCTTCAAGCCCAAGCTTACCCGCTCTTTGGCCAGGTCTAAGTTAAGCACCTTAACCTTTATGTCGTCGCCCGGCTTTAGTATCTCAGAGGGGTGCTGCAACCTTCCCCAGCTCATATCCGTAATATGCAACAATCCATCGATACCACCCAGATCAATAAAAGCCCCATAGTCTGTTACGTTCTTCACCACACCGGGCACCACGGCGCCCTCTTTAACGGTCTCCAGCGTGATGGATTTTAACGAGCTGCGCTCTGCCTCTAGAATCACCCGCCTAGACAGCACAATATTGCCCCGCTTTTTGTTAAACTTAATCACCTTACACTTGATAGGCTTACCCACAAATTGATCCATATCCCAAACCGGACGCACATCGATCTGGCTACCAGGCAAAAAAGCCTTCACCCCAATGTCTACACTTAAGCCCCCCTTGACCTTAGCAATGACCGTACCCTCAATAACCTCCTGATTCTCAGCCACCTTAGAAATACTATCCCAAGCCCGCAGCATATCCGCGCGCTCTTTCGAGAGCACTACCATGCCGTTTTCGTTTTCCAACCGCTCAATCAAAACCTGCACCTTATCCCCAGGCACCACCTTTTGATTACGAAACTCCGACAGCAGCACCACTCCCTCGCTCTTATACGCAATGTCCACCACCGCGTGCTTGTCATGCACTTGGCTCACTGTGCCGCTCACAACATCGCCAATTTTAAAATCCCGCTCCGCCAAAGCCTCTTTATACAACTGAACAAAACTCTCCCCCTGCCCCTCCACTTGATCCGCCTCAGTTTCTAAGACTCGCACCGGGTTTTGAGGCACAGCAGCATCTGCTGCGTCGAGCTGCGCTATGCATTTTTCAAAATCTCCACGCCCGCGAGACTTTGCGCTCCCCAAGCCTCCTGCAGGCCCGGCGCTTGTATCTTGGGCTGCGCTAGCAGAATCTTCTAGTTTTACATTTTCCAACAACACACACTCTCCTTATCACAGCACTCCTAGACCCCCAAGAAAACCACACGCCAAGCCACATGCATACATAAAATCCAAAGGCCCACAGGCTATAAAAAAGCCCCCCTTAAGTCAATCTATCCCACAAAGACTCCCGTACACGCTCCAGCACAATCTGCACCACCTCATCTAAACCCAAGTCCGTCGTGTCCAAACAATGCGCTCCTTCAGGCACCTTGAGCGGAGCATGCGTGCGTGAGCTGTCACTTTTGTCCCGTTGCTCTTGCTGTGCCTGTGTGCGGCTCAGCTCTAACTGCAACTCTTTAGCACGCCTCACAGCACGGCTCTTAGGCGACGCTTGCAGAAAAAACTTCACCCCCGCATGCGGAAACACCACCGTGCCGCAATCCCTTCCCTCCACAACCAAGCCCCGTGGAGCACTTTTGGCAAAACCGCGTTGCAAAGGCAAGAGCGCCTCACGCACCTGAGGCAAGCGCGACACCAGGCTGGCCCACCTGTCCACCTGTTCGCTTCTTAAGCACCGGGTCACGTCCCGCCCTTTATACAAAACCAATGTGCGCTCCTCACTCAAAGCCACCCGCCACAGCTTTGATACCGCCAAATCACTAAGCACCTCTTGCGTTGCATCCCCGCGCCCCTGACCCAACAGCCCCTCTTGCAAGGCCACATAGGCCAAGCCACGATAAAACGCTCCCGTCGAAAGCCACTGCCAGCCGAGCCGGCTCGCCACCCCGCGGCTTACAGAAGTTTTTCCCGCCGCAACAGGCCCATCAATCGACACCAGGCTGTGCCTGGACCGGGCGCGGCCCGGCACGTTTTTGGACCTTATTGTGCCTCCACCCTTATCCATCACTGCACTTGGCCTCACTAGCTGGCGCCGCGCTGTGCGGATACAGCACTTAAGACTTCTGGCAACACTTTTACAAGTTGCTGGTTTTGATCGCGCGTTCCCACGCTCACACGCACCGCTGTTGGCAATCCTGATGCCACGGCTGGGCGCAAAACAAACCCCTTGGCAAGCAACTGTGCGCACACACTGTGCGCACAAAAGCCCGTATCGAATAACACAAAACCCGTGCTCGAGTGCCAGCACTTCAGCCCCAAGCAGAGGAGGGATTTTTGCAAAAACTCCCTCCCCTCAGCGCTGAGGCGGCACACTTTTTCTACATAGTCGGTATCTTCCAAAGCTCCCAAAGCCGCATGCTGCGCCACCACATTTACATTAAAAGGCGAGCGCAGAGTATCCACCACCCGCACCACCTCTTTACTACCCACTAGCACCCCAAACCTTAAGCCCGCCAAAGCATGCACCTTGCTAAAGGTGCGCAAACTCACCAAAAAGGGGTATTTTTTAAATAACTGCGCAAATTGAGGAAAACCCTCCCCGTGACGGGCGTACTCCCAATAAGCTTCGTCCAACACCACCAGCACGTTTGAGTCTTTAAGAACGCGCAACAGATCCTCCAACTCACGGTGGCTCACTACAGAGCCCGTAGGGTTGTTGGGGTTGGCCAAAAACACTAAGCTCGCTCCTGTTTGTAAAACCTTTTGTGCCATAAGCTGGGGCGAAAACTTTGCCTCAGGCGGCGGCCCCAAAGGCACCTCATAAAAAGGCACCCCAGCGATTAAACTGTAAGCCTTGTAAAGCATAAAAGTGGGGCTCGTGCTCACAACCCCCTTGCCTCCAAAGGCTCTTATGCAGATATCAATCAGCTCGCTAGAGCCGTTGCCAAAAGTAAACCCTCCCACTGGCCAACTGTGGTACTTGCCCAAGGCTTCGCGCAGGCCTTGAATGCCCTCAGGGCGCGGGTACAGATGCAAAGACTGCAGCCCCTCTTGGGCACGCTCGCGTGCACGCGGACTGCAGCCCCAAGGGTTTTCGTTACTGCCCATGCGGTGCACCTGCTTGCACCCGTAAAGCTGGCGTATGGCCTGCGTAGAAGGCGCTGTAGGAGGCATTGTTAACGCTTTAATGGCTTCGCTTACAAAAATACCCAAAACACCTCCTGCTGGCAAAATACCCTAGCCCCGATCCTAATAGACTCTGGCTACTGTCTCAATCTCTTAAACTAGCATCCAAAAACAGCAACCACCACAACGCTGTGCGGAAAATATTAAAAATCTGCTAGCCACCGGCAAAATGGAGGGGCCATAATGTAGAGCATGCGGCTAAAAGCGGGCCAAGTGTTTTTTAGTGTGTTTTTAAAAGCCTTTGTGGTTGCCGGGGCTTTGGCGTTACTAACGGGGTGTTTTCGCCTTACGGCTAATCACCCGCAGTATTATACGGTGGATTTTCTCTACAAGCGCGGCAAGACCCGTTATATTGAGATCATTAAGGTCAAGGGCGGGTTTTGCTCGCTCGGTAAAAACCGCGCCGGCAAAAGGGTTTATGCGTCTTCTTGCTACTCGCCTAAGTACAGGGCACACATTTACAAAACCGAGCACGAGATTTTAGCAAAAGCGCGCAGCATTGCCCAAAGCAAGTGCCCCTCTAGGGAGGCCTTTAGGATTGAGGCTTTAGATGGAGACGCATCGCCTTTGCTCGAGTGCCGCCCTCCCAACTGTCATCCCACAGAGCGCAACACCAAGCCTCGGGGGGGCAGTGTGTGGCCTTTGTTGGCTTTTGAGTGTTCACCACCGAAAAACCCCATTCCTGAGCCCAGAAGCTTTGAGCCTGATGCTGAAATGCTAGAAGCCGAGCTGCCCCAAAGCCCACAAAAAGCCACTGCTACCAAAGGCGCTGCCGAACCTGAAGAGACAGCACCGCCTCAGCCCGCAACCCCGCCAGAAGACCTGTCCGAGTTTGAGGATATCGAGCCGGAGCCTACCAAGCCCGCTAAAGCCTCAAAAAGGCGCCCTACGCCACCTGTTAAAAAAGGTCCTTAACAAGCCATGCCTCCCTTAGTGCATGCACCTACAGACACTCAGGCTGTGTTGCCTGTGTTCTCTTTACCCACACTGCAAGGTGGGGTGTTCAGCAGCGCGGACTTTGTACCCCAAACGCCTAAGCTTGTGATGTTTATTTGTGCCCATTGCCCTTATGTAAAGGCTATTGAATCCAGGCTAATTGCTTTAGGGCACTTTGCTAAAAAACAAAACTGGGGCATGGTGGGTGTGTGTTCTAACGACCCACAGGCTTATCCTGAGGATGCCCCTAAAGCTTTGCTTTCATTGTACCAGTCTAAGGGCTATAGCTTTGCTTATTGCGTGGATGCTGAGCAAAAATTGGCGCGCCAGATCGGCGCCGTGTGTACGCCGGATTTTTTTGTCTACGCCCCTCAAAATGCCAAAAAGGAGTCGGTGCTATTTTACCGGGGGCGCCTAGATGACTCTTGGCAAGATCCTGCCAAAGTGACCAGAGAAGAGCTTAAAATGGCTCTGCAGTGCGCTCACGATCAACGCCCCCTGCCTTTTGCCCCTACGCCCTCTATGGGGTGTTCTATTAAATGGCGTAAGCATTAGAGTGCTAGCCCAAAATTCTGGGATAGAGCGGCGGCGGTAGAGCAGCCTCTGTGAGGAGGCGGTCGCGATGGTAGCCTTATAGGCCGCCACATACTCTGTGGGGCACTTGTCTCCAGTGTACACGCCCCTTTCTGAAGGGGCTACACTGGAGACTGCGCTCCTATCCAGCGCGTGGCAGCACCTTAACTTCGTCACTTGACCCTTTTGCATGCCTCCTTTGGAGGCAACCAAGGGTCTGCGTTTTCCGGTTAAGGTACTGCCACTAACACTTTTATGCTTACGCTCTTTGCCCAGAGTATGTGGCTAACACTCTAATCCTTACGGACCAAGCGTCCCACAGAATTTTGGGCTAACACTCTAACTTGTAACCTGCCGATAAGCCCTAGGTAGGGGTTTACTCAATGTTTGATACTTTGACGCAAGTATGGTCGCCTTGGGCTTAGAGATCGCCCAAGGCTACAGGCTCATAGATGCTGTATAGGCCGCCCCAAGCTCTGTAGGACGCTTATCTACCTAATGGCCGCCTCTTGCAGAGGCTATTAGGTAGATTGCGCTTAGCCCAGAGCATGTGGCTAGCGCTTTAATAGGTAGGGGTGTATTTTGAATCACGATGAAAGTAAAAATTTATGGATATCTCTAGGTGCCGGCTTGCTCGGCATGTTTTTGCTCTATAGCTATACCCAAGAAAAGAGCAAAATTTTAACCAAAAACTTCGGCGTGCAGAGCAATGTCCTTATAGCAACGCGCGACATTAGCGAAATGGAAACCATTGATGAAACCATGGTGGATATCATAGAGATACCCTCAGCCTACAAACAGCCCAACGCGGTTAAAAACCCCGACCTAGCTGTTGGCAAAGTTGCCCTCGCTCCCATAACAAAGGGAGAACAAATTTTAAAAAACAAAATGCTCGCCCCAGGCCCTGTAACGGGACTGTCGCTTCAGGTGCAGCCTGGAATGCGCGCACTGACTTTGCCTGTAGACGATGTGCGCGGAGTGGCCAAACTCGTAAAACCCGGCGACCGTATTGACCTTATTGCAGCGCTGGATGTAGGCAGTGGTTTCAATCGCAAGCGCCAGGTCCGCACGATGTTACAAGATATCCCCATACTTGCAACAGGGCTTCGTATTAGCAACGAGCTGCCGCGGGTGTTTGAGCAGGTGGGAGAAGACAATTTTGTACGCAACCTGCGTAGCGATACAGACTTTAACACCATCACAATAGAAGTCAGTCCGCGTGAGGCGCAGGATTTGATCTACATACTCTCTACCTCGCCTAGTACGTTGTTTTTAACCCTAAGGCACCCGAGTGATAGGAAAAAAGAAAACGTCCTAGCGGCTAGCTTAGACAAGTTAACCAAAACCCGCGCACCGGCTTCTGTTAAACCCTCGACACCCAAGCCCAAGCCTCGCACGCGCCGGCCTAAACCCAAACCCAAGCGCAAACGCCCTTTTGTGGATTTATAAGGAGGCGAGCACTTGAGAGCACTTAGCGCATTTGTACTGGGTTTTCTTATGCTAAGCAGCAGCTTCGCACATGCGAAGACCCAGCGGGTGCAGCATATTAACCTCACCGTGGGCGTGCACCGCGATGTGCGCTTACCCCGCTTAGCGGGCAAAATTAAGGCCGAGGGCACTTTTAGGCGCATTACTAAAATACAGCACAACGCCAAAAAGAACATCGTACGCTTTGTGCCCATCAAACCAGGGGTGGGTACCATGGTGATCAAAAACAAAACCACCGGCGCCATTTTGTATCAGTTTAATTTGCACGTTTCTAAAACAAACCTACATAAAATGGTGCGCGAGATTAAATTTTTGCTCCGTGACATAGATGGCATTGAGGTTAAAATTTTAAACGACAAAATTGTAGTAGATGGCAAAATCCTGCTCCCTAAAGACATCGCGCGCATTCACTCTGTTGTAAAGCAGTACCCAGATCATGCAATGTCGCTTGTAACCCTTAACCCTGAGGCTCAGGTGCGTATTGCGCAGTTTATGGAACGCGCCATTGGTAACCCTCAGATCCATGTGCGAGCCATTAATAACAAGTTTTTCATTACGGGTGTTGCAAATAGTATTGAAGAAAAACAAAAAGCCAAAGTCATAGCCGAGGCTTATGCGCCAGATGTTATTGTGGACGAGGCCACAGCGGACCGTAAAATACTCTCTCGCAAGTCGGAGTTTGTGATTGATCTAGTGCGCGTAAGGCAAGCTAAACCACAAAAGCCCAAGACCCATATTATTCAAATCATTGTGCGTTATGTGGAGCTGAAAAAAAACTACTCCCGCGGGTTTAACTTTAACTGGACTCCGTCTTTAGATGTTTCAGCCAAAGCGGGCTTAGAGGCTTCTAGCTCAAAAGGTGTAGGAGCCATTACGTCTGCCATAACAGGCGTCGTGGCTAATTTAATGCCAAAGCTCAACTGGGCCAAGCAGCATGGCGCAGCACGCGAACTAAAGAGCTCTAGTATTATTATAGAGTCGGGGCAAAGCGGCTCCCTAGATTCACTTACGGATTACCCTTATACCACCATGGTACCAACAGGCTCGGGCAGTGTGCCCCAGACCTCTTTTAAGTCGGTGGGCTTGTCTATGAAACTCACGCCTACCTTAGGCAGCGGCAGTGCCATTAAGCTCCAAACGCAACTGAGTGTGAGCGCTTTAGTGGGGATTTCCAGCGGCGCTCCCATTGTGTCGCAGCAGCGCATTAACACCATTGTAACAGTGGCCAATGGTGAAAGCGCTGCTATCGGAGGGTTAGTGGCCAACAATAAAATCACTGGCTACAACTCGGCTCCTCCTGGCGTGAAGAACCCTTTGTTTAGTTTGTATTCTTCTAAGGATTTTCAAAAAAACCAGTCCCAGTTCGTGGTGTTTATTACCCCTGTACTAAAATCCTTTGCACACGAAGGGTCTGATATTATCCGACGCAAATTTCGGTTAAGAAATTAAACACCTGCTACCCAGTGGCTCTTGTTTTTTGAACTTGAGGCCTTAGTACGCACACGATAGTAGTAATGCTTAGAGCTAGAGCGGTCCGTGCGCGTGCAGGCTTTGGACTGAGTAGTGGTGGTTTCAGAGCAACTGGATGACGCACCCAGATTGATAGCGTTCACTGTGCCCCCACGGCACCAAAGCGCATGCGACACCTGCTGCACATCCAAACGCACAGGAGCTGAGGCTGAGGTTTTTACGCACTCTTCTAACTCAAAATGAGCTGCAGAATCCGTGTTGGTCCATGTGAGCTTACGCACAGTAGCGCTGGTTTTTTTGACCCTAAAGTTGCTTGATGTAACAGAGGGAGTTCTATAGGGTGGATTTGGTTGAGTGCCCGTGCCCGTTTTGTCGGCCACCCATGGGGTCCAAGTGTCAGTACCTTGAGTGGTTTTAACACGAACTCTGTACCAATAAACGGGCTGTTCATCTAAATTTGCAATCGTGCAAACACGCAAATTGGTAGTGTCTGAAAGCAAGCACACACTACCCGAAGCCCCACTACCTACATCTACAACACTTGCAACACCATCTTCACACCAGTTGTCTTTATCAGCCTGCTGCAGCCTGGCCTCATTGGGCGTTTCGCGTGTGCGAGGCTGCGGTTTTTGGCACTGCTGCATTTGGAACAAATTAAAAAAGCGCGGGTTGTTATACTTAAAGTGCAGCATGATTTTTTGGCGCAAAATCCCGACGGTTCCGGCACCTATAGAAGGCTGCGTGACAAAATCAGGTGCAATGGCTTTGGGATACACATCGCCTGTGTATTTTTGGGCCGTTTTGTCTGTAGTCCAAGCACTTGGATTCACATTGGTCGATGCTTTGGCTCTTAACCTATAAACATAAAACCTACCCTGATTTAAGCTCGAAATCGTGCACCGGGTGCTGGTGGCTGTGGTGGTTTCTTCGCAAGCATCCGGATCGGTTAAGTCAATACTGCGCACGGTAGTAGTAATACCCTGCGCCGCACACCATGCCACACTGGGGCTCCCCGTGCTCTGGGCAGACTGGAGGTTGTCTAGGAAAAAACTCTCCACAGCAGGTGGCCCAGTAGGATCATAGGAGCACTCTTCTATATCAAAACCCTGCGCAGTGCTTTGCCAACTCAAACGCAGCTCACCTGGCACTCCCGTATAAGCCACCATTACATTTGTAGGCGCAGCATAGCTGTTACCCGTACCAGAGCGTGGTTGTGTCACAAAACGCCCCGCAGCGGCCTGGACCCATTGGCCCGTGCCAAACTTGATCCTATAGTGGTAGTGCTTGTCTGGTGCCGTTTGTAGGTTCCGCACCGTGCAACTTTTAATGGCGGCATAGTTGTCTTCGCGGCAATTAACGTTCTTATCTGTGCCAGCGCCACACCACGTGCTACGTGCAGACTGCAAACCTGCAGGCCTGGTTGCACTGGTGCTGACGCATTGCTGGATCTGCACGGAGCTCTCTGCAGACACCCAGCTCAAGAACAGCTCGCCCGCACTGGCGTGCTCCACGCTCAGGCTATTTTGTGGCAAGGGCGAGTCTATAGGTGTTGTATCTTGCGCCCACAGGCTTTGCAAAGCCGATACTGTAGCCCTGGTGCGCACCCGATAATAGTAGTACTTGCTTGTATCTAAACCCGTTCTCGTACAAGTGGTGCTGGAGTCCGTGGTGGTTTCTTTGCACGAAGAGGCTGTATCCAGGTTTATAGCACTCGCCGCACCCCCCGTGCACCAGTTGCTGCTTACACCTTGTGCCAGATCCGTGCTACTAGGCACGGCGCGCGCAGACTTTTTGCACTCTTCCAACACAAACTCAGGCGAACCCGCACTTGCCCAGCTTACTCGCAACTCGCGCGCGACAGTAGTGCGCACCACCTGCACACTGCTTATAGCCGCAGCCGCAATAGCCACAG
Source organism: Bdellovibrionales bacterium (assembly GCA_965116155.1). Taxonomy (GTDB): domain Bacteria; phylum Bdellovibrionota; class Bdellovibrionia; order Bdellovibrionales; family UBA1609. The sequence goes on along the minus strand of OZ220488.1, from coordinate 284,718 downwards.
CTCTGGGTGTGGTTTGAGGAGTGCTGTCATGCGCCCAAGCACTGGCCAGTCTAGACGACGCCACGGCCTTAGCACGCACCCGAAAGTAGTAGTGCTTGGTTGTGTCCAAATCCTCAACTGTGCAAAGCTTCGATAGCGAAGTGGTGGTTTCTTTACAATGTTCAGAGTTCCCCAGATTCACCACACTCGCCGTACCTCCCTCACACCAATCGGCGCGCGCGCTTTGGGCCAATTGTGCAGTAGTAGGTTTGCCAGCAGAGGATTTTATGCACTTTTCTAAATCAAACCTTGCCCCGGTTGTGCCGCGCCAGCTGATCTTGAGCTCGCCCACTACACTGGTGCGCTGCACTTGCACGCTAGTGGGTTTGGCTTGAGTAGTTGCAGAGGCAGGAGTATCCGCTGGAGTGCTGTCGTGCTTCCACTCCCCTGCTGCATGGTGGGTGTTACGCTTGGTGCGCACACGGTAATAGTAGTACTTGGTTGCAAGTAGGTTTGTAATTGTACAAGACGTAGATTCCACTGTGGTTGTCTCTTTACAAGAGTCCGGATCTGCCAGGTTCACCACACTCGCCGTACCTCCGGTGCACCAGTTGGCACGCGCGCTTTGGGACAGGTCTGCATTACTTGGCACTGAGCGCGTGCTTTTTATGCATTGCTCCAGCGCAAAGGCCCTTGCCCCTTTGGGGATAACCCAGCTTATACGCAGCTCGCCCGCTACGCTCGTACGCACAACTCCCACACTATCAGCAGGCGTAGTGCGCGGCGTAGCTCGAGGGTTTAGGTCGTGCGCCCATGAACTAGCAGTTTTTGTACTACTAGCAGCTGCGCGCACGCGGTAATAATAGTGCTTGTCGGTTTGTAAACCCGTGCGCACACAAGAGGTCGCAGTGTTTGTGGGAGAGTTTTTGCAGTCCGAAAAATCCACCGCTCTCACCAAGTGCCCTCCCGAGCACCACGCTGCAGTAGTGGCTGCTTGTAGCTCATTGTTAGTGGGGCGCCCCGCTGCAGATTTGCGGCATTCTTCTAACTCAAACTCCGTTCCACTCGTTGCATGGCTCCAGCTCACCCTTAGCTCTCTAGATCCTGCGTATTCCACATTAACCCTTGTGGGCGCCCTATGCCGCTCACGACGCACAATTTTAGTTAAGCTCGTATCCACCCAAGTAGGTGTGGGCGCCGCCTGGGTGCTCCCTATGCGATTTACCAAGCGCAAACGGTATGCATAGTACTTGCGAGGTTCAAAATCCTGGGTGTCGTTGTAACCAAAGCGTCCGTTTTGCATGTACAAAACATCATCAGGTGCATCCGCACCAGCCGCCACCACCTGAGGCTTAGTGCTGGCACAATCGGCTACTCGCTTTTGCCAACTGCTGTGATTGGTATCGGCGCAAGGCGCAGTGCTAGACTGCGCCGTGTCGCTCACGCAGCGCTCAACACAATAGTGCGTAATGGGCTGGTTGATATAAGAAGCCGTAATAAGCTGAGCGGGAGTATCTACACAGCCTGGCGCGATATTGCGCAAAAAAGCATTACTCGCCGCGGGACAGTTCCAGATGAGCTCTACTTTGGGTAAAAAATTTGTGTCATCTTCGTTTGCAAAGTTATGACTTAAGGCTAAAGGCGTAAGGGCACTGCTTAAATTGCTCGCAGTAAAAAAACCAGGCGCTAAATCGGTGCCACCGTAAAAGAAATCATGCAGCTTGATATTAATGCGCGTGCCCGTACCTGCTGCATTGGGCATGAGCGCCACTTCTAAATGTTCAACACTAACATCGCTTTCTGTATTACGCACACCTATAAGCGTTAACTGGTGCGGCAAAGGCAAGCTGCCACGGTTTGCTGTAATAACAGAATACAAAAACCCCAACCCCCCATTGGCTTGGCGCTTGAAGCTGTATTTTTCGTCGGGCAAAGGCACACAAAAATCCCGATCCTCTTTGAGGCGGCCCTCCTCGTAGCAGCTGTGGTGCGGCGCAGAGCCTGTGTCGGCCAAGTTGGACGAAATCGCCGTACTGCGACGCGCTCCTACAAAGCCTGCGTACTCACGCGCCGTGCTTCCAGGCACAGCTTGCACCGTGTAAAATGCATGGGCGTCTTCTATTATGTCTTGAGGCCCAATCAGCTCCACCCTTTGCCCACTGGCTCCTACCTGAGTGCGCACGCGCTCGGTTACGAGCACTTTTAAATTGGTAACACGATGTTCTACTTCACTGGTCGAACCTTCAGGCAGCAGGTCCAAGTGCAAGCTTGTGCTCCCAATACCCAGGCCTTCAATGTCGAGGCTGTTAAACAGCTGCGCCGCGCCACTAACCACCCGGTCTCCGTCGTGCACGCTTATGACATTGGCATTAGGCAGCATAGGCGGGCTGCCTTGTCGGTTGGTGTCAGCGGACCAGCGGAATCGGATCTGCTGCCAATCACTGTCACCTATATTGGCAAAATAATACTTATGCAGCCAAGCTCTTAACTCGACCCTTTGGCCCTTAGCTAAAACAATAGCGCTTGGTGGATTGCCAAGTGCCGAAAGAGTACCAGGGTCTTCGCTGTCGCACCTTTGCAAAAGCACCAGCGCCAAGGTGCAGCCCAATGCGATTAAAGACAGTTTGCGCCAGCTTGTTGAATTTTGCGCAGCTAATTTTTTAGCATTTGTAAACAAAGCGCCCCCAAGCTCCCAAGCAGGCCACACATCTATACTGCCGCCCGATGGTGTTATTGGCAATCTTACAAAACAATGCGATTGGGCCTTTGGTCTAGTTGGAGGCGGCTGAGTTTTTAGTACCGGTGTTGAGATTTTGGTTCCGAACATCCACCTGCTTTTTAAGCTGCTCGGCTTGGTGCAAGTGCTGATCCACGCGCTGCCTCAGATTGGGCTTTTGCTTTGGGGCCGTGGCTGCTGAATGGCGCTGCGCCTGAGGCTGAGGCTTTGGGGCCGTGCTTGGCGATGGCTCTGCATGGTGCTCCGCCTGCTGAGGCTGCTGAGGCTGCGCTTTGGGAGGTGCAAACTGCAGCTTTGTGGGTTTGGCCTGGGGTATGAGCTGGCTCAAAAAGGCTTCTGCTTTTGCCAGGGTCATGTCTTGGGGCATTTTGTACTCCCCTTGCACATTGTGTAAAAAAGGCTGCCCCTTAATGGTATAGATGCTATCGGCCCTAAAAGGGTGCAGCTTGCCTTCGAGATAAACATACTTTTGCCCCTGCACCACGTACACGATATTGGGCCTTGAGGGCTGCTTGGCCAGTGTATTTTGTGCCGACTCTACTATGGTATCGAGCTGCTCTTCGGCAGCTTGTATGTGCTCAGTGCTCGCGCCATGTTGCAAGGCCTTGCGCGCGGTGTGGATTTTTTTAAGGTCCGGCATTTTGTGGTCTTTAAAATTAAAAAAACCAAAAAAAGTTTTGTAATCCTTTTTTAAAAATTTTGCCCTCTGTACTGGAGGTTTTGCGTTTAGGTCCTTTAGGTACTCGGGCATCTTAGGGGAATCATGCACGGCCTTTAAGGCAACCGCCTGAGCGCACACATGGCCCACGTTTTTAGCGGCGCTTAAAACCTCAGGATGGTAGTGTTGCAGATACGCCCAGGCCAACAGAGGTGAAAACAGCCACAGCACTCCTAAAAGCCTTAATGCCCACCACGAAAAACGGGCACACCCCCACAAAAAAGAGCCCTTCTCACTGCCTGTTACGCGCACACGCTTTTTCATACATGGCCTATCGGCATATTAGAGCGCTAGGAAAATGCCCTGGGACAAAGCGCAGTCTCTAGCGCAACCCCCTTTTAGGGGGTGTCCGCGATAGAGACAAGTGTCCAAAGTGTAGCAGCTTCTTAAGCTGCCCATGGGACTGCACTTACTGGCCAAGCTTGTTTTACTAGCACTCTGATGCTTACACATGCTGCCATGCTCCATGACATACGCGCGCGCCATAGGTAAAAAACCAAGCCTCAGGCGAGGTTCAGCCCAAAGGCTCAGCCCAGCGGCCTGACCCCCACCACCAGCTGCTGGATGTTTTAGGTGGATTTTTAACGAGCAAAAAAATTATAACCACAACCAAATTAAGGAGAGAATCTTATGTTAAGGAACTTGCTAAGTATTATGTTGCTTTTTTTGTTTCTAGGGGGTGCTGCCTGGGCGGATAACTCGGCAGATGTAGCAAAAGCACCCGTAACGGACGTGGCCAATATTGCTTCTGAAGAAGAAGGCGGCGGCAAGTGGTACCTGTTTATTGACGGCATTTACCCCACTCGGGAAAATTTAGAGCTTCGGTCTGCTGATGACGATGTGCCCACGAATTGCGATGGGTTTTTCCGTGGAGCCACTCCTCAAACGGATGCTGCTTGCGCAAGGGGTCAGGACCGTTGGAACACCAGGTTCACCACGGTGACCAAGCAGCCTACTTTTTCTGTGGGTGGTGGGCGCTCTTTTACAGGGGTGCTGCCTTTTAGGTTTCGTATCGAGGGTGAGTACAACAGCATCAAGCGCGACGGCAATATGATGGGTTTTGAAACCTTGACTGGTGACAAGAACGTTGAGCTGGTTGAGGCTTGGGAATCTGTGGACTCGTACAATACGGACTCTTTTTTGGCGAACTTTATTGTAGAGTCGCCCGTAGATTTTACAGTATTTGAGCACGTTAACCTACGGCCTTGGCTGGGTGCGGGCTATGGTGTTGCGCGTACAAACGCTCGATATAATGCTGTGTGGAGACGCAACCCGGATGTGGATTACATTACGAGCATTGGGCGTGTAGCAGATGCTGCGGGCACCAAAACCTCTTTGACCCGCGCTGCGTTGCAGGACACAGACCCTACGTACCAGTTTATTGCGGGCGTGGATGCTCCTATTGGGCGGCGTTTTGTGGTGGCTTACAAGGTGGCCTTTATTAGGGGTACAGACTTTGCAGCCAGCGCCACTTGGGACCAGTTGCGCAGCCATGCTTCTACTGTGGCGCCTGGTGGAGATGCGGTTACTTTGACAACTATGTCTCCCCGAATGAACGAGTTCCAGCACCGCGTGCAATTGCGGATACGTATAAATTAAAGCGTTTTACAGACTAGTCCAATCCACCTTGAGCTCCAAGTGCAGCCCCTTTGGAGCGTAGCCAGAGGGGCAAACGAAAAGCCTCAAGGTGGATTGGACGGTCTATGCAGCTATCTATGGCCCTGCCAATCGAGTGCAAGCGGCGTACCTGAAATGAGGCTTGTGTGTATCAAGGCAAATAATCACGCCTGCGTCCGGAGGGCCTTGGTTAAGATCCATTGAGCGTGCTCGATTGGCCACACTGACGTCAAAGCCATGGACACCTTGAGCTCCAAGTGCAGCCCCTTTGGAGCGTAGCCAGAGGGGCAAACGAAAAGCCTCAAGGTGGATTGGACGGTCTATGCAGCTATCTATGGCCCTGCCAATCGAGTGCAAGCGGCGTACCTGAAATGAGGCTTGTGTGTATCAAGGCAAATAATCACGCCTGCGTCCGGAGGGCCTTGGTTAAGATCCATTGAGCGTGCTCGATTGGCCACACTGACGTCAAAGCCATGGACACCTTGAGCTCCAAGTGCAGCCCCTTTGGAGCGTAGCCAGAGGGGCAAACGAAAAGCCTCAAGGTGGATTGGACGGTCTATGCAGCTATCTATGGCCCTGCCAATCGAGTGCAAGCGGCGTACCTGAAATGAGGCTTGTGTGTATCAAGGCAAATAATCACGCCTGCGTCCGGAGGGCCTTGGTTAAGATCCATTGAGCGTGCTCGATTGGCCACACTGACGTCAAAGCCATGGACACCTTGAGCTGTAAGTGCTTTTCAAGAGAGTTTGAACGCTTTGAGTGATGCCCCTCATTCTTCGTATCACCATGTCCCACTGGCAGGGCCTGAAGGGCCCGGATCCCAGTGGGACCAAACAACAGCTGCGAAGCAAAAAGCACAGCTTGTGCTTTTTGCTTACGCACTTGACGTGCGGATGTTTTTGTAAGTAGATTGTGTGCCGAAGGAAGAAGTAAAGGACAAAGTCTGTGGCTCTACTGGCAGAGGAAAAACAAGCAATCTTTAAGCGCTTTGGCCGCTTTGAGCGGGACACCGGTAGCACCCCATCGCAGGTGGCCCTGCTTACCTACCATATACAAAAGCTCACCCAGCATTTTAAGGTACACAAGCGCGACAAGCACGGCAAACGTGGGCTCACTAATCTTGTGAGCCGCAGGCGCAAGCTGTTAAGCTACCTGCACCGTACTCAGCCCCAAAAATATGCTGAGCTGATTAAGGCTCTGGGTTTGCGCCGCTAGCAGGATCCTCTTAACACAGGGTCACTGTGCGCACGGCTTGGTTTTTTCTGCTTCCATTAAAATAAACTGCAACCCGTAGCGGGATGATTTTTTGGCTCCTTTGTGGGCAAGACAGTAAAAACACTCTCACAAAAGAGGAGACACACACACACCCCATGAAAACAACAGCAACAACAGCAACAACAGACGCAATAAACGCAACAAACACAGCAGCCGCTGCCCTGCTACTATCACCTTGCAAGGTGGAGTTTGAGCTAGGTGGCCAGAAACTCACTTTAGAAACCGGGCGCTTAGCCCGCCAGGCTAGTGGTAGTGTGTTAATTAGCGCCGGGCGCAATATGGTGCTAGCTACGGTGGTGTCTGAAAAAAAGCCCAGCACATTGGATTTTTTCCCTCTTACGGTGGAGTATAGCGAAAGGTTTTACTCTACAGGGCGCATACCGGGGGGTTATTTTAAGCGCGAGGGCCGGCCTGGCACAGACGCCATACTCAACTGCCGGCTTTTAGACCGTCCGTTACGGCCTTTGTTTCCCAAGGGGTACCGCTTTGAGACCCAACTGGTGGCCACTATTTTAAGTGCTGACGGCATGTACCCTATGCACAGCCTGGCTGGCATTGCTGCCAGTGCAGCGCTTATGGTATCTGATATTCCCTTTGCTGGTCCTATGTGCCTGGTGGATATGGGGCAAGAGGGCTCTAATTGGGCTCTCAATCCCAGCTTTGCCAAAGCCGGCCAAGCTCCCCAAAGCTCTTCCCCGACCCGCATTAGTGTTGCGGGCACGCCGGACGGCTTGCTTATGGTGGAGGGGGAGTGCGGGTTTTTAAAAGAGTCGCAAGTGGTAGAGGGGCTTGCGTGGGCACACAAACAGATGCAGGTGGTTTTTGAGGCTCAAAAGGAGCTGGCGCAAAAAATCGGCAAAACCAAGCGCGAGTTTACGCCCCCGATGCTTAATGAGCAGGTGTTAGAAAAAACTAAAACCAAATACCTAGACGACATTAAAAAAGCGCTTAGCGTTAAGCCCAAAAAGCAGCGCCAAGAGTCGTTAAAAGCCGTTAAGTCTACCATAGTAGAAGACAGCAAAACCTGGAGCATAGACAGCCTGGAGCCTGAGGCCGTAGAGGCGCAGGCGGCGGAGGCTTTTGCAGAAATCAAATGCCACACAGCACGCTCTAATGTGTTGCAAGATGCCAAGCGCATAGATGGACGGGCTTTGGACGAAGTGCGTCCCATAGCGTGCAGCACTGCGCTGTTGCCCCATGTGCATGGGTCGGCGCTTTTTACTCGTGGCGAGACCCAGGTGCTAGGGGCTCTTACCCTGGGCACGCCAGACGACGAGCAGCGTGTGGACACTTTGGGCGGCACCGTGAATAGGCGGTTTTTTCTGCACTATAATTTCCCCCCTTACTGCGTGGGTGAGGTGGGGCGTATGGGAGGGCAGTCGCGGCGTGAAATAGGGCATGGCAACCTAGCCGAACGCGCCATTAAGGCCGTTTTGCCAGATTATAAGGACTTTGCCTACACCATACGCCTGGTGAGTGAAGTGTTAGAATCCAACGGCTCAAGCTCTATGGGTACGGTGTGTTCGAGCTCTATGGCTCTTATGGATGGAGGGGTGCCTATTAAGGCTCCTGTTGCGGGTGTGGCTATGGGGCTTATTAGTGATGGCAAAACCCACCGTGTGCTAAGCGACATTTTGGGCGATGAAGACGCTTTGGGTGATATGGATTTTAAAGTCGCAGGCACTAAAGAGGCTATTACGGCCTTGCAGATGGATATTAAAGTCAAAAGCCTGAGCTTTGAGGTGCTGGCTCAAGCGCTGGAGCAAGCCCGCAAGGCACGGGTGCATATTTTGGATCAAATGGAAAAAGCCATCAACAAGCACAGGGCTGAGGTATCGCCCTATGCACCGCGCACCAAAACCCTTAGGGTCAAGCCAGAGAAAATAAAAACCATCATAGGCGTGGGGGGCAAAACCATAAAAAGCATTGTAGAAAAAACCGGAGTCAAAATTAACCTCGAAGACGACGGCAAGGTGCACATTGCCTCGGTAGACCCTGAGGCCACCAAACGCGCAGAGGCTATGGTGAAAGACTTAGTAGCAGAGGCTGAAGTGGGTAAGGTCTACGATGGCAAGGTGCAAAAAGTGGTAGAGTTTGGTGCATTTGTGCAGATTTTGCCCAACACCAGCGGGCTGTTGCATATTTCAGAAATCTCTAAAGAGCGCATCCGCAAGGTAGAGGACCACTTGCAAGAGGGCGACAACATAAAGGTTAAAGTGCTCGACGTCGACCGCGCCGGCCGCATACGCTTAAGCAAAAAAGCCATGTTAGAGCGCTAGAAAAATAAAATTGGGCAATAAAAGCCAGATCCAGAGCAGCCTCTGTGCGTAAGCATAAAAGTGCCAGAAAAAATGTCTTCAGCCTTACGCAGTCTCCCTGATAGCGCCTAAAGGCGCGGGCCATCAGGGGGACAAGTGATCCTGCCTGAAGCATTTTTGTGCACTAGACAGCAAGAGGCGTCTGCTAGGGAGATGGCGCATTACCCAATTTTATTTTTCGACCTATAAGGGATCTATGAGCAGCGAACGGATTTGCTTAAGAGGATATAGAGGTCTTAATACTTACGCTCTCCAAAGACCCTAAGCGGTTGCGTAGGGCGTAAAAGAAGTCCAATGAGCTATTAATGCCCTTACTTGCTGGGCGCTCTAAGCGCAGGGTTTTGTCCAGGTGTTTTAGCACAAAGCTCACGGGAGTAGCGCCTCTAAAGGCATCTACCACGTCTTTTACACTTTCCAAGGGGGGGGTAGTTTGCGATAAATCAAACTCCACCTGAACAACCTGGTTTAAAATATCTGCTAGGCTTTGGATTTTTTCTGCAATAATCTGCGGCAACTTAGAGCGGCTGTCCGTGCTGGACTGCACGCGCCCCGTAATAAGCAATGGGGTTTCTTTTTGTAAAAGTTTTTCGCACTCTTTATATACATTGGGGAACACGATCACCTCTGCTGTGTGCTCGGCGTCTTCAATTTGCGCAAAGGCCATGCGGGTGCCTTTTTTGGTTAAAATCTCCCTCAAGCCTGCAACAACACCCAGTATACGGAGTGGCTCTGTCGCATTGGGAGAGGTTTTAGATTTTTCGGTTTTTACAAAGCCCAAGCCTTTAACTTCCCCTTGCAAGAGATCCTTTAAGCCCTTTACAGGATGCTGGCTCAAATAAAAGCCTAGGGCGGTTTTTTCGTGCAATAGTAGCTCGCTCTGAGTCCAAGGCAGCACTCCTGGGTCTGACACCACACGCCCCGATGCAGGTGCCATAGAAAACAAGCTCACCTGCCCCAAGGCGCGCGAGGCCTTTTGGCTGTTAGCATACGTGATGTGTTTTTCCAAACTGCTCATCAGGCCATGCCGCTCTTCTCCCAAATTATCTAAGGCCCCAGCCTTAACTAGGGCCTCTAGAGTTTTGCGGTTGATTTTATCTAAAGGCACGCGAGAAAAAAAATCATCCACCGACTCAAACGCACCGCCCCTACTGCGCTCTTTAACAATATCCTCCACCGCCCCCTGCCCTACGCCTTTAATAGCACCTAGCGAAAAACACACCTCATCCTTATTTGCACCAAAAAGGTAGTCTGAATAATTCACATGGGGCACTTTGACTTTTACAGTACCAGACATAGCGTGGCTTTTGTGGCTCTTTGCAAGACGCACATATTTTGCAACTTTATCGGTGTCTGACATCTCTGTACTTAGCAGAGCTGCATAAAACTCCGCTGGGTAATAGTTTTTTAAAAACGCTGTCTGGGCCGAGAGCACACAGTAGGCCGCTGCATGGGATTTATTAAAACCATATTTTGCAAACTCCGCCATTTGGTCAAACAGGGTCTCAGACTTTTTAGCATCGCGCCCCAGCTTTTTAGCGCCATCCAAGAAACGTGCTTTTTGCTGCTGCATCTCCTCAATATTCTTTTTACCCATAGCGCGCCTTAAAATATCCGCTTCACCTAAAGAAAAACCCGCCACACGCGCTGCAATGAGCTGCACCTGCTCCTGGTACACCACAATGCCGTAAGTCTCCTTTAAAATGCTCTCTAGCTCTGGAAAAATGTACTCAATTTTTTTCCTGCCACTTTTGCGGTCCAGGTAATCCGGTATCATCTCCATTGGGCCGGGCCTATAAAGGGCATTAATTGCCACAATATCTGCAAAACAATTCGGCTGGGCTTTTACAATGAGCTCCGTAATGCCCTCGCTTTCAAACTGAAACACCCCCGCTGTATCTCCCCGACACATAAGCTCGTAAATCCCGGCATCGCTCAGCGCGACTTGCTCTGGGCTAAGCTTAATGCCGCGGGATTTTTTTACCAATTTGCACGCATAATCTATGTGGGTAAGGGTTTTTAAACCCAAAAAATCAAACTTAATAAGACCAATTTTTTCAGCACACTTCATATCGTACTGAATGACATTTTCGCCATCACTCGACCGGTACAAGGGAGCCACGGTTTTGATAGGAGCATCCGAAATCACTACTCCCGCAGCATGCACTCCCGCATGCCGAGGCAGGCCCTCAACCTTTTGCGCCAGGCTCAGCATATGCCGCACACGCGGCTGCGACGACTGCAGCTCTTTTAGGTCTGCACTCTCCTCAAGAGCCTCGGCAAGGCTAATGCCCAAGCGCTCTGGCACATGTTTAATAACATTATTTTGCTCGACAAAGCTCATCCCCAACACGCGGCCCACGTCTCTTAAAGCCGCACGCGCCTGCAGTTTACCGTAGGTGATAATTTGTGAAACCCTCGCGCGGGAGTATTTGTTTTTAACATACTCTAAAACCTTAGGGCGCCCCAGCTGACAAAAATCAATATCAAAATCCGGCATCGAAACCCGCTCGGGGTTTAAAAATCTTTCAAAAATTAACCCATGCTCTAAAGGGTCTAAGTCTGTAATCCCCAAAGCGTACGCCACTAGCGAACCCGCTCCACTCCCCCTACCCGGCCCTACAGGCACAGCATGCTTTTTAGACCAAGCAATAAAATCCTGCACAATTAAAAAATACCCACTAAAACCCATTGAATGGATTACGCCCAGCTCATGCTCTAATCTATCGCTATAGTCCTTGTGCAGTGCAGGCTTTATAGATTGCTCTTTTAAACGGCGCTTAAGACCTTGTGTGGCAAGGGTTTTAATTTCTGTCTTAATGCATTTTGCCGGAAACGACGGCAACCTCCTAATAGGTTCGCCATTGTCATTAGTTAACGGAAAATCAAACACGCACTTTGACGCAATTTTAAGCGTATTGTCCACCGCTTGGGGCAGGTCTTTAAAAAGCTCCCGCATAGAGCTTGTGCTTTTAAAATAAAACTCCTTGCTCGGTAACTGGTACCGGGTTTCGTCATAAAGGGTTTTGTTGGACCCAATGCAAACCAAAGCCTCATAAGCCTCATGGTCCTCTAGCGATTCGTAATGCACATGGTTAGTTGCCACTAAGGGTGTGCCGGTTTTATCACTAAACCCACAGGCAAAGGCTTCAAACTTTTTTTCTCTGTCTCTAGATGCGCTATTTTTAAAGGCCTTTGCGCCTTGCCTTATGAGCTCTAGGTAGAAATTATCTTCATAAATATCTTGCAGCGCCTTTAGGCGACCTATGCACTTATCTGCACCCTCATGCTCAAAGCTCCAACTCGCCACTCCATCCACTCCACCCGACAAAGCCACCAGGCCTTCTGAGTAATTTTGCAGCAGCTCCACATCCACACGGGCCTTGTAATAAAAACCCTCCTCAAAACCCGCCGAACTTATAGCGCATAAATTTTGGTAACCTTTAAAGTTTTTAGCCAAAAGCACCAAACGCAAATTGGGTATGTTTTGCCCCGGCGCACGGGCGTTTTTAACATGCATCGACGTTGGCGCCAGCAGCACCTCCATACCTATAATGGGCTTAAGACCTTTGGCTTTAGCGCAAAAATAAAACTCCAGCGCGCTAAACATATTGCCGCACTCTGTCAAAGCCAAAGCCGGCATATTATCGTTTAGAGCTCTTTGCACGAGGCTCTCTGGGCGCCCCATAGCCTCAAGCAGGGTGTAGCTAGAGTAACAATGCAAATGCACAAAGCGCGGCTCTTGGCCCATTGCAGGCTCCCCCCTCCTATTGCAGGCTCTCACAGATTACAAAAACCAGATTACCAAAACAAACCCCGCACGAGCAGCAAAACTTAAATTTAATGGGGAGCATCAAAGTGCCACTTTAGCCTTGTCATATGTACTTTGTGTCCACTTTACTGTTGTGTGTTGGAGTTTTAGAACTCAAGGGGGGTAAAAGGGCTTGGGTCGGTTTGTAGTTGCGCTGGGGCTGTTTTTGGGGTGGGTGCCTTTTGAAGCTAGGCCCCATGTGTTGGGGGATTTCTCTCATACCCAAGAGTTTGTGGGTTATTTGCAAGCGCCTAGTGGATTAGAAAAATCCGCCCCCTTGGACACTTATGTTTATGATGAGCGTCTTATTTGGGGGGAGAATGTCCACAAAAAAGACGGCATCGAGCGGCGTAGCCCTTCGCGCCTGTTGTGGGAGGAGTTTTTACACCCTACGGGTTCGGTTAATCTTTACGCCCTTAAGCGCTTGAGGCAAGAGCTACAAAGCATGCTTAACCAGGCGTTTTTTGTTTACTGCGGTCAGGAGGCGGGCCCTGAACAAACCGACTGCACGCAAAGCCTCGGTGGAGCTTTGCATAAAGAGTGGCTGAGGGAAGAAAAATTTGCCCTTGCCGCCACCCAGGCCCTAAGCTTAGTCGACCAGGCTCAGGCTATGGCACCGGTGGTGTTTTTTGGCAAACGCACCAGTCTCAACTCTAAACGGGCGCAGCTTTTTTTGCAGCCTTTGTTTATGGCTTTAGCGATTCGCGAGGGTTTAAAAAGCGAGTGGGAGGAACGAGAGCAGAGTTTTTTGCTTATCCCCAAGCGCATTATCAACACCATAAGTGCGTTGCGCATAGGTGACGGGCCGGAGGCTATGAATCTTAAAGCGCCCATGGGCCTTAAGAGAAAGCTGCTGTGCTCTGCGCCTGATCATCAGCCTCATGTAGAGCAAGCCGCATGCGCGGGTGTGAACTCGGAATCCCTTAAGGCTTTGGGGTATGATGTATCGCTGTTAGACCCTTACGACTCAGGTCTATGGCGCGCGCCGCGCACGCCCATTAACGAATACGATACCTCCAACTACAATGGCACTTTGCCGCACAGTGTTGCGCCTGAGGTGTACGATAAAATCCGTGGCCTAGAGGATTCTTCGCAGCTTATGGACGCGGTGTACGAAAAACCCCACTACGGAGGCTTTACGCCCAAAATGCGCATTAACATTAACGGCGTAAGGTTTAAGGCCAAGGTTATGGCTCCGACGCCTTTTCCGGAGGATGGCATGAGTTTGGGAGAGGTGGTGAGTTTTTTTCGCCACCAGTCCTCAGAGGTGCGCACGGAGTTTGTGGCTAACTCTTTGGCTGCTGCTATAGGTTTTACGGTTAATCCCACTTTTTATAAACGCCGGATGCGTTTGTTTTTTAAAACCGATGGCTTTAGCTTAAAGGCGTCACCCCAGCATAATTTAGATGCATTTTATAGGGCTAGAGACCGAGTGCTTAGTGCGCTTACAGTGAACCACAAAAAATACACCCTACACCGCAGGGGTTTGGGTTTGTCTTGGGATTATGGCAACACCTTTCAGGATGTACAGCAAGACGCCGCTACCGGGCGGTATTTTGTTATGTTAAAAAGCGTTTCGCTAGAGATGCGCTCTACTGACAGGGCGCCTTTAAGGTTTGGGCATTTTCATGCTTATACCCTGGGGCGGCATCTTAAGCGTGAGTTTAGGGCGAGGATGCTGTTTTATATGTGGCTGTCTGATATGGACACTAAAGATGCTAACTCGTCTATTGGTTTGTTGCCTACCGCGCAGGGCTTGAAACTGACTTACTCTTTAGACGATATGGGCTCTGTGTTGGGTAGTATCTTTGGCAAAAACAAGCCCAATTTTTTTAGCCCCAATTTGGTAAAGTGGGACCCTAAGGCCAAGCAGTTGGTGTTTCCGCCTTGGCAGCCTGTTTATAAAACGCCCATATTAAGAGCCGTTAATATAAACGACGTAAAGTGGTTTACGCGCCTGATTGCATGGCTGACGCCGGAGCAAATGATGCGCGCTTTTGAAACCGCCAATTACCCTAAAGTTGTGGCGGATATTTTTGTGCAAAAGCTTCTGCGAAGGCGTGACCAGCTGGTAAACAGCTTGGGGTTAGAGGGCGAGGTGGTAAAGCGCTGGGGCAAGAGCATAACCTTAAGCAGCTCTACTAGCAGCATGCCCGAGGATCCTACGCTGTATCGGTCTAAATTTTGTGAAGAGTGTTTTAGTACAAAAGGGCAGCTAATACGCTTGCCCCATGGAGCAAGGGGGCAAGACGAAGACTGGGGCATGAGTTTGTCGGAGTTTAGCGAAGACTCTACGCAACAAAAAGTAGTATCGCGCGGCAAGAGGCTTTTGATTAATGCTGCGGCTCGCACTATAGGGAGGCAGATCAACAGGCTTACTTTGGGGGTTCCGTTTAAAATTAAAAGCATCGAGGGAGAGCTGGGGTTTAAGGTGCCAACACGCTATGTGGTGCGCAATCCTTTTGGCAGCGCGGATAAGCCTTTTTGGATTGTGGATATTTTTAGGCTTATTAAGAGCGCGAGCCGAGGCATTGCGTGGAAAACTTTAGACATCCGCCCTTCGCAGGCTAAGGTTTGGGGCCGCAAACCTGGTCAAGGTGGCACAGCTATGGAGGTGATGGAGTTTGTAAAAGTACGCGCTGTGGGGCCTCAGGAAGGAGCGTATTCTATAAAAGATGTGCTCAAAGTTTATAACCCCATTAAAAATCTTAGGGTCCATGTGGGTAAGTTAAAAAAACACTTTATTAACCAGTTGCAGCCGGGGGATTTTTTAATTAGTTCGCATTATTTGTTGTTTCATATGCATTATCGCATGGGCACTTACCAGTGGGTGCCGAGCTTTGAGGTGAATTTTATTCCTGTTGTGACCAAGGTCAACCGTGTGGGAGTGTATTGTAAGAGCCCAAAAGAGCTACTGATGAGCTGGTCGGACGTAAAGCATGCAAGGCTATTTGCTGGTGTGCAGTTTGATGCGATTTTTGAGCGCAACTATCTTTACAGGCAAAGGGCCGAGAAAAACCTCAACCACACTAAGGTGTATGCATTTAACCCGCAAAAGCCTGAGCAAAAGCAGTTTGTGCTGGATTATATTAACCGCTCAACACCTGAGGGGATTCCGCAAAGATTCGCTCTTCAGCAGGCTCAAATCAGAACAACGCTGAGGGAGTTTTTGCTATCTTTATGGGGTTTTAAAACCCGCATAAGGGTGCATGAGCATAGGCGTTTAAGGCTAAAGGATAGTGAGGAGAATTTGTTAAAAGATTTCGCCTCATCGGCCCGCGGGCTTGTGCGAAGGGGGTTTAGTTTTAAAAAAATCCACTACGAAAGGGGCAAAGAGGTCACCGCCTTGGTGGATGCCAAGCATAAGGCGGCTGTGGTGCGGGTGAATCTGTTTGCAAAAAAAACCCTTAGCAACCGCAAGGACTTTGCGCGGCTTTTAAAGAAATTTAAAGGCTATATACCAAAGCAGATTATTAGCTTTGATTCACAAGGGGTGAATTATTATTTGGGAACTTTGAGCTTGCAGGGTAAGGTGCTTTTTGCGCAAAAGGCTTTAAAGTCGGTGTTTAGCAAGAGCCCGCAAGAGCTGTGCCGTATGTATGTGCACATTTGGTCGGAGTGGTCTGGGGTCAAAGTGCCGCAAAGGGAGGCTTTTTGTGGGCATTATATGGGGCAGGTGCTTAGGGCGTTAGAGGCTGCGCGTGCACCAGAGCGTGCGCGGTATATGGCGTTTTTGAGATCGCGGGAGTTGCTTTTGTCTTTGCATCAGTTTTGGGGGGATTGGTTTAAGGCGCGTCAAAGTTTTAATGCTTTTATGCAGTTTAGTAATACGGATGCAGGGTATCCGCGTTTAAGGAGGCTGACTGCGTCTTTGGCGGCTTTATTTGAGTCGGGTGCTCATAGTGCGGGTTTGAGGCATTTTTTATTGCTACGGGCTAGTCCGCCTGACGCGGTGTATAGGGAGCTTTATATTACTAATAATGGTAATGCTTTCCCAGGGCAGGTGTGGACTTTAAAGCTCCCCAAGCACTTAAGGGGCTCGGGGGAGCTGAAGCTCCATGCTTTGGAGCATTTTAATGCGTGGGATTTTCCTAGCCAGAGCCATTGGTCTATGGGGCCTGCCTTTAGTGCGCTGCAGCCTTTTTTGCTCGACGGTTTTTGGAAGGTGTTTTTAAGTTCCTCTCAGGTTGGCCACGACGTGCTACGCAGCTTCTTTAGACGCACCCGTTTAGAGCGCTAGTCCAAAATTCTGGGACTAAGCGCTCGCTACTATCGCAGCCTCCTGGAAGGAGGCGATCGCGATGGTAGCAAGCGTCCCGCAGAATTTTGGGCGGCCTATAAGTGCGTAAGCATCAGAGTGCTAGCAAGACCACTGGCATGCGGCGCAGCCCCATTGGCAGCGCCTTTAGGCGCGTTAGCCAAGGAGGCAAGCAAGCCTCCAGTGGTCTTGCGACCTATGAAGCTACTATGAGCCTGTAGCGAAGGGCCAAAGGCCCGCAGCGACCGAATTGCCGTCAAAGCCCCGCGCATTGAGTAAAAACAAATTTACAGCGCTAGCCCTTCTTGAGCTCTTCAATCTCATCTGTAGAAAGGCCAGTGACTTTCGTAACAAAAGCCACATCAGCCCCTTCCTTTAGCATATTCATTGCCACTGCTACGCGCTCTTCTGCACGGCCCTTCTCTAGGCCTTTCTTTAAGCCCGTCTCCAAGCCTTCTACACGTCCTTCTTCTTTCCAAGGATTGCGCACATGCTTATCCCAGTGCTCGATGTATTCTTTTTTTACCGCCCCACTGTCTTTTACCATAGCATAAACCTCTCTATGACCTAATCCACACACATCCGAAATATACTGCATAACATAACCCATTAAAGTAGCCGTGTCATCTAACTCTAAGTGGCTAAAAAATTGACCAAAAAACCTGCACCTCTCCTTTGCTACCATATCGCCAAACTGCTGCACGCTCGTCCCCTTGAGAAAGCTCAGCATGCTGTATGGCCACCCTATAACCTGTTATTTGTTTATACGCTTTTTTAGGATCGCGTTGGTGCTTATGCTCTAGCAGAATACAAATTTCTCTTTTATCTTTAGAGCCTGCAGAAAACAAAAGATCCGACTCCTTCGCTATAGATGGTAAGGATGACTCCTTGTTCTCTATCGCCTCAAAATTTAACATCGTCTGCATC
This sequence comes from Bdellovibrionales bacterium, assembly GCA_965116155.1. Lineage (GTDB taxonomy): Bacteria > Bdellovibrionota > Bdellovibrionia > Bdellovibrionales > UBA1609. The sequence goes on along the minus strand of OZ220488.1, from coordinate 267,081 downwards.
TGCTCAGGAAGCCAAAACTTAAACAAAGCCCTGGCATACACAACATGTACAAAGCAACTCCGGAAGAACCGATCATGCGTATTCGTATAATGAGTGTTTAAACTCGCTTTTCTTGCCGGCCCCATAATCTATTCCAACATCCTTTTCCGTGCCTTAAAAAAATCAAAAACCCAGAACCAGTAGTGGTATATGGTTTTTTGCAAAGCCAAGCCCGCAAGGTGATGTACACGGTATGCGCGTATATGTAAAGACACGACGCGGCATAAAAACCTTTCCTAGAGACTGGCACCCCTTTGGAGCACAGCCATAGGGGCAAACGAAAAGCCTCAAGGTGATTGGGCTAGTCTGTAATTTCAGCGCAACGGGCGCGGGCGTCTTGTATGTAGCGGTCGGGGCAGGATGATGAGCCTTTCTCATCCTCAAGGTCGCATTGGCCGGTTACGCGGGCATTATTGCAATGCCAATCGATAGCTGCACCATCGTCATCTGCATCATCGTCCTTAGGAGGGTCTAGTGAGCACTCACTCGGGCAGCCCTGTGCGGGCACACAAGTAAACATCACCGAGTGGCATGGATTAGCTTTGCCATGCTCTTCTACTAGCTCCTTTTGCTCGCGACCAAACACCATAGGGCTGGCAGCAAATCCATCGGGGCAAGGAAGTCTTCGCACATCGAAGCTCTTTTGACCCGTATGCATATTGTACTTAAGGGAATCAGGAAATTTTTGGCCACTTTTCGCCTTTTGATGGCAATCATCACCTCGCTTTCCCCAATTCGAAGGCCACCCCCCTCTTTTACCTCGGCTTGCAAGCACTCGGCCCTGGTAAGCTTTTTTCAAAGTACTAAAGTACAAAGTGTCATGGTCATCTATAGCGCGGTGGAAGACTCCTCCAAAAGTGCCACCCACACCCTTAAGCAAGTGGCCTATACGTTTGTCATTGTCTTTTGTAGCTAAAGTAAAGTACTCTTCACCCTCTTCGCCTTCACCCACCCAAAAGCGCCTTGCCAAAGGCACAGAGCAGCCTTGGCTATTTACCTCCCATACCCTGTTGTGTAAGTTATGCACATCTGCCAATTGCAGGTACCATTTGTGATTTTTATCATCAGTATCGCGCTCAAATACCTCTACACTCAAAGGCACAATATCTAATTTATGAGGCTCTGTGGCTAAGAATTTTTTTAGAGCATCTTTATCCTTTGGCACCGCGCGTTTAAAGCTTTTAACCTCAAACACCAAGCTCAACCGCAAGTAGGTTTGGTTTTTAACTGGAAGCTCTAATTTGCCCATCTCTGCTTGTAAATTATGCAAGGCTTTTTCTAGACCTTTTCGGGTGTCTTCATCTTTTTCATCCACTTCGCGCAAGGCTCTAACAGTTTGTTCGATTGCTGCGTTTTTTTCTGCAATTTCTTTATCAAATTCTTCTTGCGCTTTTTTAGACACATACTGCGCGCACTCAGCAACGGTTTTGCTTTTAAGGCCAAAATCTTTTGCCAATAAATAGGCATGGGATAAATACATGGTTCTGTTTTTGTTCATAAAGCGGCACTTTGCCTCAATATCAAATGCCTTTTCTTTCCCAAAGAAATCTTTAGGAAAACCAAGCCCCGATGCCTCATTGAGCTGCTTTGTAATTTCCTCTTTTAGCTCTTTGGCTTTTTCTTCCAAAGAGCACACAGCTTTTATTTCGCCATCTTCTTTTTTTTCTTTTATTTCAAGCCTTTGACAAAGATCTTTTTTAGTGCCTTTTACATTGCCATGCCAATAACAAAGGGCCTCACGCTCAATGGGCGTTGAAATCATACTACTTGTGCTTGCAAGGAGCTTTTTTTGCTGGCTTTGGGTAAGGCTTAAAAAACCCAATGCCGTTAGTACAACAACGGAGCCTAATGCCAAGCTAAAAACCAGCTCTATCATTGTAAGGCCTTTAGAATTTAAAAAGAGTTTTTTCATGCGCTCCTTAGTTTTTAAGTACACTGTGGGCATCTATATTCAAAATTTTCAACCTCTTCCTCAGTGCTACAAGCACTACTCTCTGCGCAAACACATCCCAAAGTGACGACACCACAATCCGGATCTACCCCCCCCCCCCCCCCCCGACTTTGGTGGTGTGTCGTAATCAGGATCAGGGCCGGATTTTTCAAGAGAGTGAAGGCGGCATTTAAGTTGCTCGCTTTCTGGCACCCTGACACCGCAGTAAGAGTCTGCCTCTAATTGGTCTTTAAAAGAATCCGGCAGGCACACCGAAAGGCTATCCACCTCTGCGCCCTTATCCGTTCTGTAATTATAATTCACACCATTGCAATTTTGATTCACTCTCTCAGCATAGTAAGGGGCGGCCATGGAAATATCCAAACACCACTGTTGCAGAACGGGCCTATTAGGGAGCATTTGTATATAAGCTTGGCTATTTAAAGAAACAGATCTGTCTTTTATTTTTGCTTTGCCTTTTGTAAAAATAAGAAAAGACCTTGGCTCGTAACCCTTGGGGCATTGTTTTTTTGCATCAGCATTAGGGTTGCCAATTAATATATTGCTTATTTGCACCTCTGAGCCTTTTTTATTTTCATGTGAGCCTTTTTTATTTTCATGCCACTTTACAGAAAACATGCCGCCAATATGCGCACCCGCTATAGCGCCATTAACGCCTAAGGGCGCCGTTAAAGGAATATGCGAGTGCTGCAACCACGCCACCTCTTGATCGCTTGTATAAGATTGGGCTTTATCAGATTTAAACTGAGTCACATAGTGTTCGTAGGCGTCTTTACCCAAATCATCACACGATATATAAAATCCCCTTGGGCCATTGTGGCTTTTTAAGGCGGTTTCAATATCTAAAACCACAGCATCGTTTAGGTGTTTGTAATCCGTATGGTAGTCCTTGTGATAAGGGTCGCATTGGTTAAGCTGTACTAGAGCCTCTTTGTGCTTTTCCTTATTAAAACCCTCTTTAGCATCTTGCAAGTGGCCACGGCGGCGGGTTTGCACAATGCCGCCTAAATCTGTGTCGACCTTATCCACGCAGTGCTTATCGTAACAATAAAGCCGCGGCATATAAACAGGCGTACAAAAGGGTTTGATCACTTTTTTTGTGCCTTGATCGCCATCTAAAAACAAAGCCACCTCAAGCCCATACCAGGGCGTATCGCGCTGGAGTTTGTTTTGTTTTTGTCGCCCTATGGTGGTTGCTGTTGCATCAGAATCTGCTGCTGTTTCTACCTCTTCACCATCTCCATTAAAAAATACTGTAGACTCTTTGCCGTTTTTAAGTCTATTTTTAAGCTCTGCTGCATTACAGGCAAAGTCTTTTTGATCACCCAAAAACTTAAACATCCTTATGGAATAAAGTTTTAACCCTGCGCCTGCAATGGAAGACCCATAAGTATAAGTGCCAGTTAAATGCATAGGCTCTGTATCGTTTTGGGGTGGCGCCACCAACCACACGCTTGCACCATCTAAAGTGCTGTAGCGCAAGTTATTATCGCAATCTTCTTGCGCCATTATGTCTGGCTCAGATTCGCCCGGATCGTCACCTGGATCCGAAAACTCATCACCCTCATCACCCTCTTGTGGCAACTCTGGCCCTATGGGACCTGCAGCTCTAAGGCAGCGCATAGCGCTTAAAAGCGCGTGCTCATGCAGCGCTATATCAGGATCTGCATCACCACCTTCAGCTGCAGATTTTTCTGCTATTATGGTTTTGTTTATAGCGTGTTGCAGTTTTTTAATTTTATGTATAAATTGGCTTTTGTAATTGTGTTTTGTGGTGCTATAGCGTGTGCCTTGTAAAGATTTGCTAGATGCGCGCATGGTTTTTTGAAACACACCAATAGATAAAGCACTTGCTGCAACAAGCACTAAAACCGTAGGCATAACCGAGCCGCAAGAGTTTTTCATTATGGGCTCCCTTGTGGAATTTTGCACATGCCATCCTCAGGATCTTTCTCCAATTTATCTAAATTTAATATGCTGTGATCAATGCAGTCCTTTGTTTTGCGAGGCCCTAGATAATAAACTGTGTTCTTAGCAGCTCTGTCCCAATAAGTATCTTTTAGATCCTCTTGATCAAAGTACATTTTTACATATTTATACTCGTTGCCATTTTTATCTTTATGCTGACTGCCGTCATTTGTTTCAATAAAGTTCTCTGCCTCATATTCCTTATCCGTATTAGCAAATTTTCTGCCATATTTTTTGGCAAAATATATGCATCTATTGTACGGGTTTTTAGAGTCTCGTTTTTCAGTGCCATCAGGACCTGCCGTTAAAAGTTTCTTCGTATAATGCTCTTTATCTTTTATTACAAACCTATACTCATACAAGGGACGGTTGTGTTTGTTTTTATCACAATGAAACCACCTGCGGCAGTTAACAAACTCTTGCGCTAACTTGGATGTATCATTATTAATGATTTTGCATTTGTCCTTTATGTAGGATTTTATTTTTTCTTCGCCTTTGGCTTTATATTTTCTTTCAAAGTCATTTACATCTATTTTACATTCAGTTGGCTTATATTCCCAACTATTACAGTTGCCATGTTCATCCTTGTTTGTGCAACTTTGAATGCATTCATTACAGCTTGGTTTACTTGTATCAAAATCATATCCTTCAGTAGGTTCAACACCTGTAGTTTCAGTAGCAAAGCCCCAATATTCATATGTACTGGTGTCTGGACCTTCCTTTTTGGCTATCTTATAACGCTTAGTATTGTTAGTATTGGAGGAATTACTATCAATTTCAGTTTCAATAGACCACTTTTCGAAATCGATTTTTCCTTTTACTGATAATGCTTTTTTCACATGGTCCCACGTTACAAGTGTGTTATCTTTATTTTTACACTGATTAGGTAGGTCCGTATCGGATCCGGCTTCGTCAAAGGTGTTGCCTTTGTAAAAATTAAAAACCAGGTCGTATTCTTGTTGGAGCAGATCTTCAAATTTTCCTACGATTTTAGCATCCTTCCACCTGTTTGGATTTTCATTGGCATAGCTGCTATACTCTGCAATTGTGTCATGGCTTTTAGGGTCCTCTTCATAACAACCCAAAGCGTAACTAGCATATACTTCAGAGTTAGACTCGAGATTTTGCAAAAAATTAAAATCTTTTTTAAATTTTTCCTCATCTTCTTCCTTTTCCTTTTCAACTTCAAGAGTCCTTTTTTGGAATGTATAGCGCGGAAAAGGATTAAAGGGGGGTTTAAAAAAACCAGCCTCTGTTTTTTTATCTTTCTTAACCTCAAAGCGCCCATTCTTTTTTTGAAGCTCCGGCAAGGCCACGCCCCATTTTTTGCTTGTATCATCAACTTTTTTGTCACTAGGGCCCAATCTTTTAGCTCCTAATATTGAAGGGACACGTATATAAAAATTAAATTCTTCTGTTTTATCTACACCTTCTGCCTTTTCCTCTATTTTCAAGGGGCACTCATATGTATAAAAATGGCTTCGCTGGTCATTATTGCCTTTGCCTAGAAAGCTCCATCTAATACGTACTGGATGCTCTGGCTTGTTTTCCATACGGCAAGCGTCTAAAGTTTTGCATTGGTTATAGCGCTCAACACACCAAGAATTATCTTTGTATTTTTCGTCTTTACAGTCATTGCATTGCTTAACTAGATCCTTAGTCCCTAAAGGGCAGCCATAGGGGTGACTATAACATGGGCAGTCACTATCAGCTTCGTCAGAGCATGGAGTTTCAAACTCAAAAGCACCGTGACCTAAAATCTCTGCCACTGCATTGTTATACCTAGCAGCATCGCCCAAGCATTTGTGGCAGTCATCAGAGTCTATACCACTAAAAGCAGCATCTTTCTCACATAAAGTATAAAAATCACCAGAAGAAAGGTCTTCATTAAACATATTGCCATAAGGATTATTCGGATCAGGATTCCACAATAATCCGCCTGATAGGCAGGCTTCTGCCACGTGTTGGGCATTTTGTAAATTTTCATGGAAAGCTTTTGCTTCATTAGCCCCTGTATAAAAAGGGCATACATATTGGCCTTTTCTATTGCGGCATCTCACGCACTGATATAAAGCAGTTGCGCCGCTAGTAAAGATTTTAACAGGGTAAAAGCCCCCCTTGCCATAAGGGCCGCGCTCAGTGCCGCACATGCTTTTAGCAGCATCACAGCTGGCATTAGAAAATATAGCGTTTTTTGAGTTTTTTTGACGCTCAATGCCTTTATAAATGTTCTTATACCCAAGATCACATGCTCCATCATTCCCACTATAACCCGTTTCACCGGATAGTTGTTTCTTTTGAAACAAAGTGCCAAACTCACATTTTACTTCTGCACATTGCTCCACACTATAATCTTTCATCTCATTTACAGGTGCATTGCAGTCTTTATTTAAAGCTTCACTAAGATTTTCCCACTTCTCTTTGTCATCTGATGCCAAATGGCGGTATGGATCCAACCCGCCCAAAACCTTGCAGCCGCATTTTTTCATGCGTGCAACTTCATCCACATCGTTGCCATTTATACCCTCAGCACAAAGGCGACGGTATAACTCATCCTTGGCTTTTTTTTCCTCACGTGCCAAAGGGCACACGTAGTTTTCAACGTCGAGCTCAATGCCAGCATTAAGCTCAAAAGCCTGGGCACGAAAATCGCAAGCAAAGTTCTCCGCCACACCACCTTCTGGTAACTCTTTCATTAACAAACGCCCCCCTTGCTCCATACAGGCCGCAACACGGCTATGCTGGCTGCAAGACATAAGGGTCTCAGCACCTCCTTGCTTTTGAAAAGTGCTTAGCACCAACGGAAACTTAAACACCTGCTTGGCTGTTGCGAGTTTTTCTATTGTACCCTCAGGACCACCCACGCCTATATCCAAAAAGCACCCTATAGTCGCGCACATAAATTTGTGTATCTAAAGCTGCGTTATCGTTATCGTCATCTTCACCTTCGCTGCCACCGCTGTTACTCTCTTGATCAGCACCCCATGCCAAACTGTGCCAAGGGGCCAGGGTTTCATCAAATGGATAAGGGCATGCCGCAACAAGGCCCGATTCTTCGTCCGACGGCAAAAGGCACGCAACACTCCTCACCCCCGCACCGCCTGCCAAAAGCTCTAGGTCCTCTTTTTTTAATTGCAAATCCGCATGCTTTAAGCCTGCGCGCCAATTACCAAACTCCGGCACCCACTGCTTAGTTGGTTTGCGTGCGGGAGGCGGCGAATCACCATCTATTCGAAAAGTACTACTATCCTCATTCCCATCATCCACGCCTCCTTCAGGGTTATCACCTAGTGGGTTTTCGTCCTCATCACCCTCTGATGTATCCCCAGGCTCAAAGCCCACAGCCGTAAAACCCAATTGATCTAAGCGCAAAGTTTCTAGAGAAACTTTAACATCTGCAAAGTCCGTTCCTGGTCTTAAGCCCAAAACCACGCACGCATCGCTCGCGCGCGCATTTAAGTGCTCTTGCAGCAGGTTTTCCCAGTACCTGTATAGCTTATCCGAATGGCTATGCACCTCTAAAGAGCTAATCTGAGCGTTCTGGTGCTGCATATACTTAACCAGCCCCATGCTAATGATCCCCGTTAGCCCCAAGGCCACCAGAACCTCCAGCATCGAATACCCTAAAGAAAACCCAGCCCCCGAGTAAGGCTTCACTTCACCCCCAGCACACCTATTGGTTATGTAGAACGCGCCACCAAGAACGTGTATCGGCTTATTCTGATACAAAGTTTAGAGCGCTAGCTGCGTAAGCATCAGAGTGTTAGTAAAATTCTCTGGCATATAAATTGCTCTATCATTAAAAAATTCACTGCAATCCACACAGCATGCGCCCTTATTTGTCGCATGCATAAACCCACGAGGGCATAAAGATGCTAAAAAATGTCACCCTAATTTGTTGTACCCTACTAGGCGCCTCTTTGGCTTTGGGGCAAGAGTTTTACGTAGGAGGCAAGAACCACGGCTTTGATCAAAAAAGTATTACACACCCACAAGAATCCACAAAGCTCACGGCCCCCATCATTAGCAACACCGCTCTAAAAGCGCGCGCTAATGCCTGCTTGGGCGAGCTTAAAACCCGGTGGGGATTTGATCAAAAAACCCTCACCCACGAACAGGTCGTGTGCTTACTGGGCGCTATGGCAAAGACCGACATTTACGAAAACCAGCTGTTTCGCTATATTATCAAAAATCATCACGACCCTTTGTCGCAGTGGTGGTACGACTGGCGCTACGCACTAAACGCCTACCATGTAGACCCTTATAAGTTGAACTATGACAGGGCCATGCATGTGATAAGTTTGCTACTACAAAATGGCGCTCGCGCAGATGCCCACGGTGGTATTTTGGTACGATTTTTAATGAAAATCATACGTGATGGGGACACAGTGGTATTTAACATGGTTTTAGATCATAGCCAAAATCTTAACCAAGTTATAGCCGCAAAAGATAGTATCGGTTTTACTGCCCTACACTGGGCTGCAAAATACAACCGCCCCTATATGGCTAGAAAACTTGTAGAAAACGGCGCTAACGTGGACGCTTTAAACAACTACAAGCGCACGCCCTTGCATGTAGCAGCATGGCATGGCTCAAACAGTGTACTAATACTGCTTGTAGACCGTGGCGCTAATATCAACGCCATAGGCCACGAAGGACGCACTCCCTTGTGGGAGGCCGCACACCGCAACGAAAGCACCTCTGTGGGACTTTTATTACGCTTTGGCGCAGACCCTAGCTTAGCAGGCCGGTTAAGCCATGCTATAGCCATAGGAACACGCAGTGTGCCTTATGTGGAGTCTTGGTTCATCCAAAAACCCCTACGCATAATAGACCCTGCCCATGTAAAATCCATCTGCGACACCTACAAAACCTACGCCACGCCCAGAGCTTTCTCAAAATCTGGGTGTCCAAGCACGGAGCTTTGACGGAAGTACGATCGCTGCGGGCCTTTGGCTCTTCGCTACAGGCTCATAGATCCCTTATAGGCCGCAAAACAAACTCGGGCCTTTCGTTTGTCCCAAGGATAGACGCGCCTGAGCTGCCCTTGGGACTGCACTTTCTGGCCGAGTTTGTTTTACTAGCGCTCTAATTGTGTTTTAAACCGTACCCAATCGAAGGCGGGGCCGGGGTCGGTTTTGCGATGAGGAGATATATCCGAATGCCCCACAATGTTTTGCAAGCTTATATCAGGATAACACTCCATAAGTGCACGGCTTAAACGCACCAGCTCCTGATACTGCTCAGGCTCATAGGACACATCGTCCGCACCCTCAAGCTCGATACCTATAGAAAAATCATTGCACCCACTTAAACCACGCCACTCACTCGCGCCCGCATGCCAGGCCCTTTTATCAAACGGCACATACTGCACCATAGCACCCGTGCGCCTTATTAACACATGCGCCGACACCCTCAAGTGCGCCACCTGCTTAAAATACGGATGCACAGCCGGGCACAAACAATTGGTAAACAATTGCCCAATATAAGGCCCTCCAAATTCCTTGGGAGGCAAACTAATTCCATGCACCACCAAAAGCTTTACCACACTGCCCAAAGGGCGCTCGTCGCAATTAGGACTCGGCACATACTGCGCCTCTTTATAAAGACCTTTTTGCAACAGTGTCATAGCACCTGATTTCCAAAGCGTGACTTTAACTGTTGCGCCCGCACCAGTAGCTCCTTAGGCAAGCCCGCCATTGCCGCAACCTCTATACCATAGGACGACTCCGAGACCCCGTCCTCTAAAGTGTACAAAAACTCCAAATCCCCACCCGCGCCCCGACGCACACCCATATGCTTATTACAAAGCCCCTGCCACTTTGTACCCAAATCACTCAAAGCCGCATAGTGCGTTGCAAACAAAATCCGCGCTCCCAAGCACTTTAAACAGTACTCCAAAATGGCCTGCGCCAAACACAAACCATCACCCGCACTGGTGCCGCGCCCCACTTCATCTAACACCACCAAGGATCTCCTAGTGCCCGTGCTCAACACACGCGCCACCTCGGACATCTCTACCATAAACGTACTCTTACCCTCGCTTAAAGAATCGCTCGCTCCAATGCGCGTAAAAATGGCATCAAACACCGGCAAGCGCGCCCGTGCAGCCGGCACCCAAGCTCCCACCTGAGCGCACAAAACACACAAAGCCACCTGACGCATAAAAGTGCTCTTGCCCGCCATATTCGGCCCCGTTAAAAGCCAGCTCTCACCCGCTTTAAGCACGCACGAGTTCGGCACAAACACCTGCGATGCACCTAAGGAACGCTCCACCACCAAGTGGCGCGCCGCCTCCAAATGCAAAGCCTCATGCTCTTGCACCAGCTCCGGCTTTACATAGTTCCAAAGCCGTGCACTGTACGCAAAACCCGCCAGCACATCCCACTCAGCCAAACACTGCGCCATATTCATTAAGGCCTCAGAATGCTCTACAATCCTTTGCCCCAAAAGCCTAATCACCGCATGGCTTAGCTCCTCGCGCCGCGCTCGGACTTCTAACAACCTCCTACCCATGGCGTCGAGCTCTTTGTTAGAAAACCTCTCCACCTGCGCCAAAGTCTGCCGCCTCTCATAGCCTTGAGGCAGTTCGCGCTTGCGTGCCGCAGCCTTACCTAACTCTACAAAAAAACCATGCACCTGGTTGTATTTGATTTTTGAAAACCCCGTGCCCGCACGCTCTTTTTCCTCCCACGCCTTTAGCTCAGCACAGATCTCTTGCTCCCTTAGCTGGCACGCGTCTAGCTCCTTGCTAAAGCCCCTTTTAATACCCACACACTTTGGCGCACCCAGCAACCCATCGCCCGCATAGTGCAACGCGGGCTCTGCGCCATCCTCTAAAGCACTTTGCAAAAACTGCAGCAAATCCTCACACCCTGCTGCCCCTACAGGCTGCTGAAAAGTTTTGCTTAAAATATCCAAACACTCCCCAGCATTTTGGAGGCTTTTTTTAAAACCCAACACCTCGCGCATACGGGCATTAAAACGCAACTTGCCCAAAAGCCGCGCCACATCCCCCATGCCCGAAAAAGCCTTGCGCAAAGCTTTTAAGCCATCAAAATTTTGCGCCAAAACTCCCACCCTACTATGCCGCTCGCGCAAAACCTCCACCTGCATCGACGGAAAGCTCAACCAGTGCTTTAGTACCCGCGCCCCTGCGGCCGTGCGTGTTTCATTAAGCGCATCAAAAACACTGCCCGTGCCTTTTGTGCTTGTATCGCCTAAAACTTCAAACACTTCTAGCGCGCGCAGCACTTGCGGCTCTAAACGCATGCAAAAGTTTTGGTCGCGTTTTTTAAACTCCCCTACAGCACGAGCGGCCTCTAAGCCTTGCATATAACCCACATAGGCTCTTAGGGTTGCGCCCGATTGCTCGCCGCTACCCAAAGGGCGTGGCTCTTTTCTAAGCGTGCCTCCCACAACAACTGTGCTATCTTCTAGCACGCTAACCGTGCAATCCTTAGCGCCTTGCCATTTGTTTTTTAAGTGCTTTTTAAACCCCTGCATCTGCTGAGGCCTTAACACCAACTCGCAGGGCCTTATGTGCGATAACAAGTGCGTTAATTCCCCCACACCCGTGCCCAACACGTAGTAAAAAGCCTCCAAGGTAGAAAAATCTAAAAACGCAACATCCCTATCGCTAAAAGCACACAGGTAATTCCCCCGCCCGCCCTCTAGCTCTTGAGGGTCATACACCATGCCAGGCGAAAGCACCCTTACCACCTCGCGCTTAACTAATACTTTGCTACCTTTATCTGCCGCTTCTACCTGCGCGGCCAAGGCCACCCGATGGCCAGCATTAAGCAGTTTTTGCACCGCCCCACCAACACTGTGCACCGGCACCCCGCACATAGGCACAGGCGAGGGGTCTTTTTTGTTGCGCGTTGTTAGCACCACCTGCAACACTTTGGCTCCCACGCGCGCGTCCTCGTAAAACATCTCGTAAAAATCCCCCATTTGAAACAGCAACAGCTTATCCTGATGGAGATTTTTTAAAGACCAATACTGCGCCATTAAAGGCGTAGTGGATTGAGCCGCGCGGCATGGGTTTTTGGAAAAATCCATCACCCTATGTGCGCTCCTTTTTTACCCAAGCCCCAAAAGCCACCACTTGAAACCAAAACACACACACTACTAGGCGGCGCGCTGCGCATAATGCTCAGAGCATGCTCTGCGTCCTCCAAAACCCTGCCCTTAGCACTTGCAGCTAAAGCGTCTACATCCAGTCTTTCCGCTGGGGGGACTTTTTTAAGCCCCTCATTGCGCGCAATAAACACCTCGCCTCCTCTTTGCGCAAAATGGCTTAGTATTTGCTGGTAGTTTTTAAAAAACACCCGCCGCTTAGAGGAGTTAGAAGACGGATCCCAAAACAGTATGTGCTTTTTTTTAGCAAAAAACTCCCCCAAGGTTTCTAAGGTGTACTCTAAAGCCCTCGGGTGATGCGCGTAATCCTCCACCAACACCCGGCCCTGTGTAAGAGCGCAAATTTCAAGGCGCCTTTTTACCCCCTTAAAGCCTGACACCGCCTTTGCCAAAACAGCAGCCTCTTTGCACCAACCCAGCTCTGACACCAAAGCCCACACCCCCAAAGCATTTAGCGCATTGTGCTCTCCCAACAAATGCTGCTGAAAACTGTGCCGCTGCTGACCATGAGCAAACACCACCTGCTGAGCTAAATTATAGCAAGACTTATCGCTAGAGTGAGGGGTTGTAGGTTCTGCCCCAAGCGCGGGCATAGGCTCTCGTGCTAAGAGCCTATAGTCGCAATGCTCGCCTCTACCATAAAGACACACACGGCAAGGTGCGTGCTTAAGCAGTTTTTGTACATTTGCACAGTCTCCATAAGCCACCAACACGCCATCTGGCGCAAGGCCGGCTACGAAGTCTCCAAAGGATTGCTGGATTTCTGACAAATTTTTATAGATATCCGCATGGTCAAACTCTACACCCGTTAACAAGGCTCCCTTTGCGCCGCCGTAATGCGCAAGCTTGGGCCTTTTGTCAAAAAAGGCCGTATCGTACTCGTCGCCCTCAATAATAAACGGCCCCTTTAGTGCAGCAGGCGTGGGCGCAGCTCCTTTATCACCCTGCACCGTACCTCCAACTAGAGACTCTGTGTTAAGGCCACACGCATGGGCTGTATGCACCAACAAGGCCGTGCTGGTGGTTTTGCCATGGGTTCCTGCCACCACCACCAGGTCGCGCCCCTGTATAACAAACTCCCTTAGAGCCTGAGGCCAGCTCCACAAAGGCACACCCTTAGCTGCCCAGGCCTTAGCCTCTGGCTGTGAGCGCGGCACCACATTGCCGATGATTACCATATCGGGCTTGGGCATGCCGGGCTTGGGGTTTAAGTTGTGCTCCCCAAAGCCCTCTCGCACCTCTATGCCTGCCCGGCGCAGAACCTCCGACATAGGCGGATACACCTTGGCCGCATCACTGCCCCACACCCTAAAACCCCGGCGCTTAAGCAAACATGCCGTGCCCGCCATGCCCACTCCCCCAATGCCCATAAAGTACACCGACTTCTGCACGCCTGCCCCTCTCCCCAACGGCTCGCCGAAATGAGCAACTACCTTTTAGAGTATTGCGTACTCTTACGCGCTTTGTGTTGGCCGTATTTTTTGCGCTCTACCATACGCGCGTCACGGGTCAAAAAGCCCGCCTTTTTTAAGGGGGTTTTAAGTTCGCCGTTCCACTTGACCAAAGCGCGCGACAAAGCATGCCGAATCGCGCCCACCTGCCCACCAGGGCCACCACCACGCACCGTAATGTAGGTGCCAAAGTCTGCACCTTTTTGCTCTGTTACCTCAAAAGGCGAAAGCAGTATCGCCCTTTGGCCCAAGGAGGGCACGTAGGATTCTAAAGATCTACCATTAATGCGCAGGCCTTCTTTTTTGCCTGGGCTCAAAAACACACGGGCCGCAGAGGTCTTCCTGCGACCAGTGGCGTAATAATAAGTAGGCGTCTCCACCTTTGCACTCTGTTTCCCACCCGACGACCTCTTAACAACTGCTACTTGCTCTTTTTTAACCCCAGCATCTGCCAAAGCAAAACTCCTTATTGTGCACCTAGCATCTCAGGCTTTTGAGCCTTATGCGGATGCTGCGCGCCTTTGTAAATTTTTAATCCCCGCTCCAAAGAGCGCGACAAACGGTTTTTAGGCAACATACCCCGCACTGCATGCCGCAACACCTCTTGAGGCTTAAGCCTCAACTGATCCTTTAAGCTTGTCTCCTTCATGGATCCCACATAGCCCGAATGGCGGAAGTATTTTTTTTGCCCCAATTTATTGCCCGTTAGCCGGACTTTTTCTGCATTAATCACCACCACAAAGTCCCCCATATGCCGGTGCGGAGTATAATCCACCCGGTGCTTGCCCCTTAAGCGGGACGCCACAAGGGTCGCAAGACGCCCCAGCACGTGCTGCTCGGCATCCACTAGCCACCAGCTTGCAGTAGGCTCCTTAGAGCGCAAAGCCGGTTTAGGCTTGGCTGCAGCAGCCCCTTGCGGGTTTGGCTTTTTGGGCTCCTTAGCCGCTGGGGGCTTGGGTGTTTTTGAAGAAGCTTCCACCCTTATTGGTCTATTTTCAAGGCCGTATCAAGTCAAGAAATTTAGAGCGCTAGCCCAAAATTCTGGGATAAAGCGGCGCTCTAATCTTTGAGCAGATTCTTTAGTTGCTCTAAGTGTTGGGCGGTGCGAGCGCTGTCTCGCAAGGCACAAGCGTCGCGCTGACCCGCAAGGCATGGCTCTTCAAACAACAGCTCTGCTACCTTGATAGCGGCTTTTTTAGAAGCGTCGCTTTTAACATGCACCCGCATCATGCTGCCTGTTACATCCTTAACCCACTCAAGCCCTAAATCTATGCAGCTCTCATGCCTTGCCCTCCACTCTGTAAGCAATGGATCCGACACATCCCTCTTAAAGCCACAAAGCCCCTCAAGCAAAGCCTGCCTCACAATCGACAACACCTGATCCGGCTCAAGCTGAAGCTTTAGCCTCCAAGCATACCTGCAAGCCTCAAGGTGCCCATATTCGCTGCAGTAGTGCTTAAAAATACCATACGCCTCCCCAGTGTGGCCCTTGTTAAGCAACAACACCCCTCTGCCAAAACACCCCCACAAAAAATGCGGCGGGTAACACGCACTTTGAAAATACTCCTTAGCACGCGCGTAAGTTTTGTGCCCAATTTGGGCATCACCCTCCGTCGCACTAGGAGCCGATGGGCTGCCCTCCTTTAAATTATTATGTTGCAGCCACAAAAAGGACCACATTCTGCCCAAAAACAAACACGCCTCGGGATTGCCGTTTTTGCACATGCTTTGCATAAAGTCGTCCTCGCGGCAAAGGCTGGCATCCTTGCCCTCTGCCAAGCACTGGTCTACCAGTGCGGAGGCTTTGTTTAGTATGTGCTCAAAGCCCACGCCCTCGTAATAGCCTCTTTCTCCTACGGCAGAGTGGTTATAAAAAGGCGTAGCTCGAGCTGCCTCGAGCTTGCTTAAAAATAAAAGCAACGCAAAAAGGCAAAGCATCAAAAAAGGCATCGCGCGGATTCGCATAGGCTTACTTATGACACAAAAGTCTCTTTAACCGCCAGGCAGATTTTGAGTGAAGGCAAAAATTTTATGCACAGCGGCTGTACTCTTTGCACTTTTGTAGCGAGGATGGGGCATGGCACAATTCAAAAACAAAACCCACCTACACCCTGTGCGCAAAATCTGGCACGCCAGCAGCTTGCTAGTTTTGGTAGGCCTGTACTATGCCCTGGGGCGAGGCAAGGCCTTAACGCCCCTTGTGCTACTGGTTTCGGGTTTTTGGGTGTGGGAGATTCTGCGCCGACGCAGTGTGTTTTGTAACCATTTGCTGATGAAAGTTTTTAGCCCCATTTTGCGGGACTACGAGGCTACAAAAGTCATCGGCAGCTCGTGGGCGGTTTTGGGTTGCGGGGTGAGTTTGGGGTTTTTTCCAGAGCCTGTAGCCTATATGGCGTGTTTGTTTTTGGCGGTGGGGGACCCATGCGCCAGCACCGTGGGCTTTATCTATGGCAAAAAAAAATGGACCACCAATAAGAGCCTCGCGGGCAGTGTTGGGGCCTTTGTGGCCTGTGCCCTAATAGCGGCATGGGTGCTGCGTGGGTATGGGTTTTTCGAAAAAACACAGCTCCTAGCGGCAGCTACTATCAGCGGCGCCATTGGAGCTGTGAGTGAGGCTTTTACCTTAGGCAAGTGGGACGATAACCTGGTTTTTGCCCTTGTGGAGCTCTTTGCTTTTAAGTTTAATGTTTTACTTTATGGGGCAAGAGCTGCACTGGCCCTGGGGTGCAGAGTTGCTTTAAAGTGGAGTGGGTGAAGTGAAGACAGGCTTAGAGGCACAAAAAGGGCCCAAGCGTGCCGGCTCGCAGCCGGCGTGCCGGGCCGCGCCCGGTCCAGGCGCAGCCTGGCGCCGTGCGCTTATTACGGGGGCTACGGGCTTTGTGGGCTCGCACTTGGTAAAAGCGTGGTGTAAAGCGCACCCACAAAATAGGGCCGTAATATTCCGCCGACCCTCTAGCTCGTTAGAGTTGCTGCAGGGCTGTGCGTACGAGGATATCCAAGGGAGCCTGTTTGATGTGGGGGATTTAACCCGTGCCATGTGCGGGGTGGACGTGGTGTTTCACCTAGCGGGCGTGGTGGCGTACTCACGCCTTGCGCGGGCGCGTATGGAGCGGGTCAATGTAGAGGCCGTGCGCAGCTTACTGCAAGCGGCGCAAGAGGCCAAAGTGCCTAAGCTGGTGCATATGAGCTCTATTGTAGCGGTGGGGGCGAATTTTTCTGCCCAAAGCCAGCCCCTAAATGAGGCCAGTAGTTATAATTTGCAGCATTTGGACTTGGGCTACCATGAAACCAAGCGCCGCGGTGAGGCTTTGGTTTTGGCCGCAGCGCGGGCAGGTAAAGTTAACGCCACTGTGCTAAATCCTTCGGTCATTCAAGGGGCAGGAGACAAAAATAAGGGCTCCCGCAGGGTCCATAGAGCAGTATCCCGAGGGCGTATGCCTTTTTACCCTCCAGGGGGAGCAAGTTTAGTGGATATTGAGGAGGTGGCTGGGTACTGCTTGGCTGCTGTGCAAAAGGGCAAGCCGGGCGAGAGGTACATTTTAACTCGAGAGAACATCACCATTAAAAAAATGTTCTGCGATTTAGCAAAAAGCGCTGGCGCAAGGCCTCCTCGAATCGGCCTCAGTGCGAGGTTGATAAAGTTTTGGGGCCACTTGGGTGATGGTATAGAAAAACTCACCAACCGCGAACAGCCCGTTAACTCCGAAGTTGCCCAAACAGCCTGCTTGTTCCACTGGTACGATGGCAGAAAAGCTCAAGAGCAATTGCTTTAAGACAACCTGGCAGGTCAAGTCACGGCTGGCTATTTTTTAGCTGCTCTTGCTTCCTAACTCTGGCTAAGGCGTCGGTAAAAATGCCGGCAGGTATAAAAAACAACCCCAACCCAATAGACAGCATAAAAATGGTAAACACCCTGCCCCCAATGCTAATAGGGGCCATGTCCCCATAGCCCACGGTGGTAAGGGTCACCACACTCCCACCACAAACTGCTAAACCACGAGTCAAACACCTCTGGCTGCAAGGGGTGCTCAAAGTAGTAGATCCCCCATGCTGCCAAAGACATCAGCACACCCATGCCCATAAAAAACAGCGCCAGCTCCTCAAAGGCTAACAAAAACGCCCCTCACCAGCCGCCGCACCACATGCCTTAGAGGCATTGGGTCCTCCTTTAAATTAGAGCGCTAGGAAAATGCCATGGGATTAAGCGCGTCTTCCTGGTAGCCCCTGTAAGGGGCTGCCATCAGGAAGAGAAGCGTCCCACATGGCATTTTCCGACCTATAAGGCATCTATGGCCCTGTAGCGAAGGCCACAAGGCCGTAGCGACCACACTCCCGTCAAAGCCCCGTGCATTGAGTAAACCCAAATTAGAGCGCTAGGAAAATGCCATGGGATTAAGCGCGTCTTCCTGGTAGCCCCTGTAAGGGGCGGCCATCAGGAAGACTGCGCTTAGCCCAGAACATGTGGCTAACGCTCTGAACGGGCTTTTTCTCTAGCCAGTTTAGCTTCATCAGCCATGAGCCTAATAGCCTCCTTGGCTCCGTATTCGGTGTAACCCAAAGCTGCTAAATTTGATACCATCTGCTGCGCACGCCCTCGGGTGCTGGGGTCGGATATTTGCCCATCCAAAGCATGCGCAATGTCATCCCACTCCATCTGAACCGTAGCCTTGCTCCTGAGGTACGAGTTAATTGCACTTAACAAACTGGGATCCAGGTTCGATTCATCCCACTCACCTTCGTCCGCATGGGGCTTGCCCTGGTTTTTAAAGTACATAGCACTCGCAAGCTTGTGAATATCCAAAGGCTCACCGTTGTTCTCTTGCTCGTAGTGTTTTTTGATTGTCTCTACAAAGTCATAGTTAATAACACGACGCTCTGAAGAGCTACCGGCGGGATAATAATGCATAGGGCGCTCATCGGGGCTCGAGCTGCTAATGGACCAAAGCATATCTGTAAAGTCTCGGTATTTTTGAATCGCCATATCCCGGCCCACAAAAGCCGCATGCACACCCCGCGAAAGACGTGGCTGAATCACCTTAAGCACAAGGGCTGCAATTTGGCTCCAACGCATACGTGTTTCGGCGCTCAAGCCACCTCCGTCCTCTTCGCCATCAGAGCTCGCTTTAAATTTGGCATTCTCGAGCATAAAGTCAAAGGCCTTCCTGGCCGTAACCAAGGTCATGTCATTCTCTGGGTTCTCTCTGGCCATCGAAATAGCCTGGCTAAACCACAACGACAAGTCACGAGCCGACATACCATAATCCCCTTCGCGCATAATTTTTTGCAGCTTCAACATCGCACGCGTCACATCGCCGCTTGGTACCATCTCTTCACCCAAAAGCCACTTCAGCCTTCTAGCCTCATGCTTAAACACTGGAGTCTGTAAAACCATAGACCCTTTGGGGAGCTCTTTTTGTGCCTTCTCTGCATCAAAGTTCTGCCGCGTCAAAGACGCAATAGACGCCATATAAAGCAACACATGTGGACTAATGTGCACCTCTTCTTCATCGCCCACCTTAACCCAAAGCTCATAACGGTTGTCCGAGAGCCTAAGACCTTGCCCCTCTAGCCACAGCGGGAACACCTTGTCTAAATTAGCGCCCACCACCACCTTTACGCCGCCCTCTTTGTGCAAAGGCCGCGCGATTAAGTTTTTTGCCCCCTGCATAAAAAGCATGGTCTTAATAATCTCGTGCGGATACACGCTCCACCACATGTTGATGCGATCCAACCGATCAATATGCGCATCGCCTTTAGGGTCCGAAGCCACGTCATTTAAGCTCGCCGTATTAAAGGCCGTAATGATCCACATATCCAGCGGCGTAATAAAGGACGACACCTGCACGTTGCGGCTCTCCATAACCCTTAAATATATATCTCTCAATTTAGGGTCGTTACGAAAAAACTCATCCGCAAACAGTAGGCTCCTATGCCCCAAGGGCACCACCCCATAAGACCAAGCTAAGGGGTTCCCCTGGCCACCGCTTTGCGACAGAGCCGCAACCTTCATAACACGCGACGCAAATAAAGAGGCATAGTCATAGTCTCGCCCCTGGGCGTCTACCAAAGGCGCCGTGCCGTCCTCACCCATAACAACACGCCTTAGGCGCACATGGTCATTTAAAACACGCACCACATCCTTGGGGGTGAGGGTTTTGTTTGCCTGGCTCGCGTAGTGCTCCAAAATGGCATCCCGGATTTCAGTGTTTTGAGGCACCATTTCTTCCGGAAACCTAGCCTCACCCACACCAAAAGGTTTTAACCTTTCGGTTAGCATTTTTTCCAAATGCGGCAACACCATTTTAGGCAAAAGCGCCACGGGCGAGTCATTTAAATACGCCCTTAAAGGCTGCCCACCAAAACCCAGTGCCGCAAGTTTGGGGATCTTTTCCAAACCCACCCACTCATAAGACCACTCGTAATAATCCGGCTCATTAAGAGTTAAGTGCGTTAAAGCATGCCGAAAAATCTCAATCAGCAAACTCTTGCCCGTACCATGCGGCCCTACCACCCCAGGCACTTTACGCTTATTGGAAAAAACAAAACTCTCCAGCGAACCCACCAAAGAAGCCAGCGCCTGCTCTTGACCCACAATGTACTTGCCTGCATTGATTTTAGAAGGAGAGCTAAAGATATTATACCGCTTTAAGTTTTTAGGCTTGTGGTGCAAGCTGTCTTGTTGCACCCCCTGACTGTACACAATAGCCAAAAGCTTTTGGCTCGCCTCCATAGCCAACAAAGGGTGCTGGTAGATGAGGTTTTTTTTAGGATCCCCCTCAACCAAAGAGCTCAAGCTCTCCGTGCGGACCACTTTTTCGTAACGCGCATCCTCTGCACCCCCCTCTAGCAGACTTTCGCATATGGGCTTCCGCGCCCCCCAAGCTGTCACCCCAAACAAACACACCAAAGCCAAAACCCAGTACCGCATAAACACACCAACCTTTTTTTAAAAGCCCATGCACATCCAAAGCTCAAACACAGCCACAAAAAACGCTGCCTACCAGACAACCTCCCGTTTTCACCATAACTCCCCCAGCCCCAACAAGGGCTTTAGCATTAACAGGTTGCGTCAAGGCCCTTTATGTCCACAAAACACTGCACAGCGCCTTGTGACCATAATAGGCTTAATGGGGATCCATATGCTCCTTTATATGCGCGCGCAGTCCCGGCACCCGCGCCTGCAGCGCCTGGCTCAAACGATCTGCCAAGCCTATAACCTCGTAAGGCGCGCGTGGGCAATATATATGCCACACCCGGCCCTTAAGGGCTTTTATAAGAAAAAACACATTCTCACCATGCCAGGGCCATAAGGGGTTTTGAACCACTAGGCTGCAACAAGGCACAGCCTCTAAGGCCTTGTGTGGATCTTGCAGAATAAAGTGCCTCCAGCTTGTGTTTTTTGTGGCATAAGGCTTCGTTCTTGCTCCCACTAGCTCTCTTGCGGCACCCTCATAGTCGATATGCAAACTAGACAGCAAACCTCCTGCAGGACCATACCAAAATCCTGCGCCACACAAAAACTCCGCCAGCAGCACCAACCAAATGGAGCTAAAATCTAAGCGCTCCAGATTGAACCTATGTTGTTTTTGCTCGCGCTTTTCATAGGCCGCGCCATTTTGCAAATAAGCCAAAGCATGTTCTGATACCCCATAAAGCCTCGCGCGCCTTCTGCCCGCAGCATGCCCCATAGGCCACGGCCCTTGGGGCATCCAAATGTGCACCCCCCCCAGCAACAGGCCTCAGGAGCGCACGCAACTGGTGCTGCTTTTTAGGGCTCCAGCACTCAAAACCCAGCACCAATAAAGGGGCACCAGACACACTCACACCTCAAAATAACCCTCTCCCCCTCCAGGGGGCACCCTACCACAGATCACACCCAAACGGACACTCGCACTAGTATAGGCAAGCGATGGTAGATACCCTATGGCCGCGCCATGCTTTTGTTTGCTATAGTGATACTAATGAAAAAACTTTTTTGCTTGTACTTGCTGTTTTTGTGCTGGCTGTGTTTGCAATTGGCTTGGCCATACGGCGCTCACGCCCAAGACCCTTTTGTGCAAGACCCTTTTATGGACTTTAACGAGTTTGGCACGGGTAAAGAAGAAGCCCGTGATGTGGAGTTTTTTCAAAACTCCCGCTTTGTCAGCATAGCGCTCGTTGGAGGCACCCGGCTTCTACTAGGAGAGCTACACAGGCTCCAAAACCCCACCGATATAGGTTTGGGGCACGCTGTGCTTTTGGGACTGAGTTTGGATTATTTTCTCAGTCGCAATACGGCTTTGCAGTTGCAATTTTCCACTAGTCCTCACCAAATGCTTATACAAAAAGCAGGGGATCAGTTTCCGGGCAGAGCCTCTTACACCCATTTGGGTGGAGGGTTAAAGTTTTACATCAACGCCCAAAAGCTCACTAAAACTGTAAGCTTGCTTAATCCCTATGCCTTTGTGGGCGCATCACAATTGTGGCGCAATTTTAAGCTCAATGTGTCTGACGAAGACGACGGGCTGTCTATTAAGCAAGGCAGCTGGAGCCTTAATGTAGGAGCGGGCCTGGAGGCGCTGCTAGGTAAAGGGGGTATATTTATAGGTATTGGAGCTTTATACCATTGGGATTTTTTGCCCAAAAGCACCCGCTACCAAAGCGGGTTGCTTTCGCTCAAGGCACAAGTGTTTTCTGTGTTTGGCAGCTTGGGGAAAAGTTTTTAAACCATGATAGCCCGCTACACCAGGCCCGCTATGGGCGCCATTTGGAGCCCTGAGCAGCGTGTGCGCAGCATGCAAATTGTAGAAGCCGCCGTGGCTAAGGCACAAGCCAACCTCGGACTTATACCCCAAGCCGCTGCTACGGCTATAGGTCAAAAACCCACACTGAGCCTTAACCGCATAGAGGCCCTAGAACAAAAAACCCGGCACGACGTGGGGGCAATGTTAAAGCTATGGAGCTCCAAGCTCCCTAAAAGTGCGCGGCCCTGGCTACACTACGGACTCACCTCAAGCGATGTGCTCGATACGGCTTTAAGCCTGCAGATTCAAGAAGGCGGCACGCAGATACAGGCCCAACTTACGCAGCTGCGTCACACATTAAAACACACAGCTCTGGAACATAAAGATACTCTGTGCGTGGGGCGCACCCATGGCATGCACGCGGCGCTTACAAGCTTTGGTCTCAAGCTGATAGGCTTTTGGGCCGAGCTAGGCCGCTGCCAAAAACGCCTTGCTGCGGCTTTACAAGGAGCATGCATGTGCAAGCTGAGCGGCGCAGTGGGCAACTACATGCTTACTAAAGGGATATTGCTGGAGCAAAAGGTGGCCCTTAGCCTTAAGCTGAAACCCGAACTGGCCGCGACACAAATTGTACCACGGGACCGCCATGCCGATGTGCTGTTTGCTCTTACACAAATAGGTGCCGCTATAGAACGCGTGGGCTTAGAGCTTAGACACCTGCAGCGCACCGAGGTGGGCGAGGTGCAAGAAGGCACACAAAAAGGACAAATGGGCTCGAGCGCTATGCCGCACAAAAAAAACCCCATCGCCTCAGAAAACATCAGCGGCCTTGCGCGCCTGTTGCGCTCGTATCTAGTGGCAGGTCAGCAAAACATAGCCCTGTGGCATGAGCGTGATATCAGCCACTCGAGTGTGGAGCGTGTTATTTTGCCCGATGCCTTTATTGTATGTGACTATATGCTGTGGCGTGGCATCCAAGTGCTGCAAGATTTACAAATTTTTAAAACCCGCATGTTGCAAAATGTTTTTATAAGCCAGGGTACCATTTTAAGCGCGCAGCTTTTGTTAATGCTGGTACAAAAAGGCATGGAGCGCGATAAAGCCTATGCCTATTTGCAGGCAATAGCTTATAGCCTTAAAAAGGGAGAGTGTTTTTTACAAAAAACCAAACAGCATAAGGAGCTTAAAAAGTTTCTTCCCCGAGCACTTGAGCCGGAGTTCTTTTTTAAAAAAACCAAAACCCAAAGCCGCGCTCAGATTAAACGCGTATTGCGCCACTACAAATGAAACCCGCAGAGCCTTTTTGTATCGCACCAAACGAAACCGTGCTCATTATTGCACCCAGCTCTAAAAGCACCCTAAAAGAGCTGCGCCTCGCCATAAAGCTGCTAAAATCCTGGGGTCTAAGGCCAAAGGCACCAAAAGGGCTTTTAGGCAAAGACATACTCTGCGCGCAAAGCGATGCCACAAGGCTAAAGCTGTTGCTAAAAGCCTTGCAAGGCCCCCACCGCGTACTGTGGGCCTTGCGTGGTGGCTATGGTTGCATAAGGCTCTGGCAGGGGCTAAGTAAAATTAAGCCCTCAAAACCTAAGCTGCTCATTGGCCATAGCGATATCACGGTGCTGCATGGCTTTTTAAACCACTTTTGCAAAGTCCCCACCCTGCATGGGCCTAACTTAAAAGACCTTATTAGCCCTGGAGTCTTAAACGCCAGCAGTCTTAAAATGGCGCGCGCCCTGGTGGACCGCCCTTATGAGCTTTTTGCTCCCTTGGCCTTGCAGCCTATGAACGCGCGCCCTGCACCCAAAGGAGCCTTAACACTCGTGGGGGGAAACCTTAGCGTATGGGACAGCCTGCTTGGCAAAGGCTTAAAAGACTTAAGCGTGTGGCAGGGTAAGGCTGTTGCACTAGAAGACCACGCTGAGCCTCCTTATAAGATCGACAAAATGCTTTGTAGCCTAAATGCCGGCGGATTTTTTGCAAAAACCCGCGCCCTTATTTGGGGGCAAGTGCTACACCACACCCCCCAAAACACATCTAACAAAACAGCTCCAAACAATCTAACATGGCAAATAATAAAACGCTTTGCTAAGGAGCAAAAATTCCCCGTCTACAAAGGCTTGCCCATAGGGCATGGCACAAGCAACAAGATGCTCCCCTTAGGGGTGCAGGTGCGCATTAAAGCCGCGCCTGCTAAAACTAAGCCCGCTAAATCGGGGGCAGCTTTAGCGCTACACTTTGATGAAATGTAGGACTTGCCTCGGGGTCTTTAATAAAAAACCCATGCCTCTCAAACTGCACATGCTGCTCTTGTGCCAGTGCCGCACGCTCACACAAGGCGTTAAAGCTTGTTTGCGACTGAGGGTTAAATGCGCCGTCCTCTGTAAGCAGGTCATCATACATATGCACCGTGCAAGGGCAAAAGTTATCTGGGTCGGCCCAGTGAATAATGCTGCGCACCTTGGGCTTGCCTGCGGTTTGCGCGCCTCGCCAGCTTTGGGGCTCGTAATTTGCGTGCAAAGCTGTAACAGCGCCTTTAGCATCCGTTACAACTTTTACGCACTCAATAATGCATGCATAACGCAACCGCACACGGCGGTGTGGCGCTAAGCGAAAAAAGTTCTTCGAGGGCTCAAGCATAAAATCCGTATGCTCAATAAAAATCTCTCCCCTTAACTCTAAGGGCCGCGCACCTAGCGCGGGGTTTTTAGGGTGCACCGGAGCCTTTAGTGACTCAACGTGGTTTTCGGGCCAGTTGTCTATTATGACTTTTAAAGGCCTGAGCACTCCCATAGCACGCGGCGCCACGGGGTCGAGTTCTTCTTTCAAAGCCCACTCGAGTTGCGCTTTTTTAAGGGTGGCGTTTTTTTTAGTCACACCCACCCTTTGCCAAAATTTTGCTATAGCCTGTGGAGTGTACCCACGGCGCCTCAGACCTGCTAGAGTGGGCATGCGGGGGTCGCTCCAACTGGTAACATGCTTTTTAGAAACAAACCCACTTAGCACGCGCTTGCTCATCGGCATGCCTTCTACCTGAGCGCGGGCAAACTCTATTTGCCTAGGCCTGCAAGGTACGGAAAGTTTTTCTAAAAACCAATCATACAAGGGCCTGTGGTCCTCAAACTCTAAGGTGCACAAAGAGTGCGTTATACCCTCTATGGCATCGCAAAGCCCATGGGCAAAATCGTACATCGGGTAGATGCACCAGTTGTCTTTTTGCCTATGGTGCTTAGGATCGTGCAACACGCGGTACAAAATGGGATCCCGCATGTTCATGTTGTTAGACGCCATATCGATTTTGGCCCTCAGCACGCAGGCACCAGTATCAAACTGCCGGTTGCGCATTTTTGTGAACAGATCTAAGTTTTCATCCACCCTGCGCTCACGGTATGGGCTGTTAGTGCCCGCTTGGCTGATACTACCCCTACGCGCGCGGATTTGATCTAGGCTTTCACTGTCTACAAAGGCCAGGCCTTTTTTAATAAGCTCTACCGCATAGGTGTAAAGTTTTTCAAAATGGTCCGAGGCGTAATAAAGGTGCTCGCCCCAGTCAAAGCCCAGCCACTTAATGTCGCGCTTAATGGCTTTTACAAAGTCCTCGTTTTCTACCGCAGGGTTGGTGTCATCAAAGCGCAAATGGCAGGGCGCACCAAACTCTTTAGCCAAGCCAAAATTGAGACAAATAGACTTAGAATGGCCCAGATGCAAAAAGCCATTAGGCTCTGGCGGAAAACGAAAGCGCACATGCTTGTGACGGCCCGTGCGCAGGTCCTCTGCCACAATATCCCGTATAAAATTGCTCTGGAGCATGGGCCAACACTTTTGCGGCAAAAGGTATTAAAGCACAATATCCCGGGCCATAACCGTTTTGCGCCCTTCCATCTTGGCTTTGTCTACGCCCCGCATGCAAAGCTCCTGCACGGCATCACTTAAAGCCTTAACGGTTTCGCTAGATGTATTGCAATCCCCTTGCGACTTGATAAACTTTTTAACCTTACTGGTTACAACCAAAACCTCGCCCATAAAACCTCCTATAGAAAAAACTTGATAAATACTTCAAAAACCACAAACACAGAACCACCGCAGCAGCCAAGCACCCTGCCAGCACTGCTACGGGCGTAATTATAGCATGGTGTGGGCTTTTTATTTAACGCTACGCATTATTAGGGTGCTAGCCCAATATTCTGGGCAAAGCGCAATCTCCAGTGTAGCCCCTTGTCAAAGGGGCGGCCTATAAGGCTACTATGAGCCTGTAGCCTTGGACGATCTCTAAGCCCAAGGCAACCACGCTCTCGTCAAAGCCCCGTGCGATGGGTAAGCAAAATTAAAGGACTAATAAAATTCTCTGGGACAAAGCGACGCTCTAATTTGTGCCTATGTGGCATGTGCAAGGAGAGTGCCGATAATAACGAGCACAGTGATTAAAAAGGCGTTCCCCAGGGTAGCAATGGAAAAAAGCACCCTAGAATAGGGCGCAGGGGCCTTGATTTGGGCCAAAAACAGGCTCAGCCCCGGTGGTAAGAGGCCTATAAAAATTAGCCCAAAGCTCATTGTGGTGAGCATATGCATAATCACCAGGCTAAATAGAGGCATAAAAAAAGGATTCCCCGAGGGCGGGTTGGCAGAAGAAGCAAATGCCGCACCTACAAACAAGCAGCCTATTAGTGCCCCCAAAAAGGCACTGCCCCCTACAAAGTACAACGGGGTTTTGAGAGCTTGGCGTTTGTACAGGCCCCAAAGGCCTAGCGCATACAAGCCCACAAAAGGCGTATTGCCTAAAATCCACCCCAAGTGGCTGATATGATCGTTCCATGGTGGAGGTAAAAAATAGCTCTCCATAAAAGACACTGCAGAGCCTACGCAGCAAAAGCCTAAAAAGAGCAAAATTTTCCAATGCACTTTTTGTGGGTTTTGCGCAGCCATAGCAATGTCTTATCGGCACGGTTGCCTTAAAGGCCAAGGACTCTTATATTGATGTTGCGGGATGGAGCAGTCTGGTAGCTCGTCGGGCTCATAACCCGAAGGTCGCAGGTTCAAATCCTGCTCTCGCAACCAAATCGCCCTCCGGCAGCTGGCGCAAGAGGCGTGCTTTGTGCGGGCTTATTGTGTTAGCAAGGTTGTTATGAGTATTCCGCTCCAGGTTTCAAGACTGGTTAAAAAATACAAAAACGGACCTCAGGCTGTGAAGGGTATTAGCTTTGATATCCAAGAGGCTGAGGTGTTTGGGTTTTTGGGGCCAAATGGCGCAGGCAAAACCACAACCATCAGCGTAATAACAGGTTTAGAGCAAGCCACTAGTGGGCGCATAAAAGTGTTTGGCCACGATGTGCAAAAAAACGCCCGCACAGCAAGGGCTCTTATGGGCGTGGTGCCGCAAGAGCTCGTGACCCATGGGTATTTTAGTTTAGAAGAAGTCCTAAGGTTCCACTCGGGCTATTATGGGCTTTTGCAAAACCAGGGCCGCATCGAGTACCTGATGGAGCGGCTGTTGCTAACGGAGCACCGGCACAAAAAAGTCCGTCAACTCAGTGGCGGCATGCGCCGCCGACTGATGCTGGCTAAGGCCTTAGTGCATGCACCACGTTTGATTCTATTAGACGAACCCACCGCAGGTGTGGACGTGCATTTAAGAGAAAACATTTGGGAGCTTATTGATGAGCTGCGCCAGGATGGCGTAAGCGTGCTCCTAACCACCCACTACATAGAGGAGGCCGAAGCCCTCTGCGATCGCGTGGGCATAGTGCACCATGGCGAAATCCGCGCCATGGGGTCGACCCAACTTTTGGTAAAAGACCTCAGTCTGCGTATGGTACAGGTAGAATTTAAGCCGGGCACTGTGCCCGATATCAACCACCCTCAGCTGCAGGCACGCGATGGAAACAGCCTGGTGTTTTGCTTACCCCAAAAAGCCACTGCGGGCTCCTTGTTAGGAGAGCTGTTAGATTATCCCAACCTAATGGACGTGCGCATTAAAGAGGGCTCGTTAGAAGAGGCTCTAAAGCGCGTGATCTCAGCATGAGCAGCCTCAACAATGTGGAACCCCCACGGCGACAAAAGAGTATGCAGCAAAAAAATATGAAACCTAAAAAAAGCTCTGCCCTATCCCCTGCTGCGCGCAGGCCTAGTGTCAAAGCCGTACCCTCTGGCAAGAGGAGCGCACTTTTTTGGTCGCCGTTTTGGGCTTTGTTTGTAAAAGAAATGCTGCGGGTAAAAAAAGTGGCCCTGCAAACTGTTGTCACCCCGGTAGTGACGTCGGGTTTGTATTTGCTAATTTTTGGCGTGGGTGTGGGGCGCAAGATACAACTTGCAAGTGGAGTGTCGTATTTGGAGTTTATTATTCCAGGTCTCGTCATGATGGGAGTGCTGAACAATGCCTTTCAAAATGCCAGCACCTGTGTGATTAACGGCAAGTTCACAGGAGAGCTAGAAGACTACAAGGCAGCCCCCTTGAGTTCGGAGCAGATGCTTTGGGCTTTGGGCCTAGGGGGCTTGGTGCGGGGTTTGATTGTAGGTTTGGTCACATGGGGCGTGGGGCAGGTGTTTGTGTATTCTAATACAGGCTCTTGGTTACAGGTGCAGCATGTGTTTGGGTTTTTCTTTTTTGCTGTGCTCGGGGGGCTGAGTTTTGCTTTTTTAGGTATGGCGGTGGCTTTTTGGGCTAGAAACTTTGACCACATTGCGGCTGTGGGGGGATTTATTTTGCAGCCACTTATTTATTTGGGAGGGGTGTTTTTTTCTTTAGACGTTTTGTCGCCCTTTTGGCAGGGGGTTTCTAAGCTGAACCCCCTTTTTTATATCCTTAATGGCGCTAGGTTCAGCATTATTGGCGAAACCGACGTAAGCTTGACCTCTAGTGTAGTCATGGCCTTGCTGGGTGTCCTGCTTATGTACGTAGTCGGCATGAGCAGCATCCGCTGGGGCAGTTTTTCTAGGTGGTAAGGCGGGCTTCTCAGTAGGATGTGCCTCCTTTCGTAAAAATTTTATTTTGTATTCTGTCAAGATGATGCCCAAGATAAAAGCTCAAACGTACCAGCAACGATGTATATGGCACCCCAAACCAGAGAAGACACAACAAAGTTAGGCTGCGTGCAACAGTTTTTGTGAACCGCAATTTCTGATACATTGCTTTGTCGGTCTAGCAAAAAAACAATTTGCCAATTATCTTGCGCTCCTCTTTTCGAAGGCCCAATAGCATAAGCAGGAATCGAATCATAGTTGTAATACCCCCTAGACAGCTATCAACGCGCCGATGGCTTTGGGCGATTTTTAGGCCCAAAGCGGTCAAACTCTCTTGAAAAGCACTGGGGGTTGCGCTAGAGATTGCGCTTTATCCAGCGCGTGAGGGTGCCCTGGCTTAACCGCTTGCCTGGCACACCTAAAGGTGTGTCAGCAGGCTGCGCTCTCTGGCCAGGGCACCCGCACTAACACTTTTATGCTTACGCACTTTGTCCCAGGGCATTTTCCTAGCGCTCTAACTCTCTCAAAACTGAACAACCGCAAGCCTAGCTTTGGCTACCAAAAACTCACTGGTTTTTTGGGCATTGACCTCGAAAGAGACGCGTTTAAAAAAAACGCGTCCACCTCTCGTAAAATCTCCTTAAAAAGGAGGTGATCCAGCCGCAGGTTCCCCTACGGCTACCTTGTTACGACTTCACCCCAATCATCGATCACTCCTTGGGCGCTTGCCTCCCGAAGGTTAACAAAACGACTTCTAGAGTAACCAACTTTCATGGTGTGACGGGCGGTGTGTACAAGGCCTGGGAACGTATTCACCGCGGCATGCTGATCCGCGATTACTAGCGATTCCAACTTCATGGAGTCGAATTGCAGACTCCAATCCGAACTTAGACCGACTTTTTGTGATTGGCTTGGGCTCGCACCTTAGCATCACTCTGTATCGGCCATTGTAGCACGTGTGTAGCCCTGGATATAAAGGCCATGAGGACTTGACGTCATCCCCGCCTTCCTCCGACTTAAAGTCGGCAGTCCAACTAGAGTGCCCAACTAAATGCTGGCAACTAATTGTAAGGGTTGCGCTCGTTGCGGGACTTAACCCAACATCTCACGACACGAGCTGACGACAGCCATGCAGCACCTGTGTACCGGCCCGAAGGCGCCAGCATCTCTGCTAAGCTTCCAGTACATGTCAAACCCAGGTAAGGTTCTTCGCGTTGCATCGAATTAAACCACATGCTCCACCGCTTGTGCAGGCCCCCGTCAATTTCTTTGAGTTTTAATCTTGCGACCGTACTCCCCAGGCGGGACACTTAACGCGTTAGCTACGTCACTGAAGGGGTCAATACCTCCAACAACAAGTGTCCATTGTTTACGACGTGGACTACCAGGGTATCTAATCCTGTTTGCTCCCCACGCTTTCGGGTCTGAGTGTCAGTGTTAGGCCAGCTGCCCAGCTTCCTCTCCGATGTTCCTCCTGATATCTACGTATTTCACCACTACACCAAGAATTCCAACAGCCTCTCCTACACTCAAGTCAAGCAGTATCAAAAGCACTTCCCAGGTTAAGCCTGGGGCTTTCACTTCTGACTTGCCAAACCACCTACACCCGCTTTACGCCCAATAAATCCGAACAACGCTAGGACCCCTCGTATTACCGCGGCTGCTGGCACGAAGTTAGCCGGTCCTTTCTGATAGGGTACGCTCACTTTCTTGTTCCCCTATCACAGAGCTTTACAATCCGAAAACCTTCATCACTCACGCGGCGTCGCTGCGTCAGGCTTTCGCCCATTGCGCAATATTCCCTACTGCTGCCTCCCGTAGGAGTCTGGGCCGTGTCTCAGTCCCAGTGTGGCTGGTCATCCTCTCAGACCAGCTACCGATCATAGCCTTGGTAGGCCTTTACCCCACCAACAAGCTAATCGGATGCGGACTCATCTTTTAGCAATAAATCTTTTACCCCTGCATCCGCAGATGCCGTGGTCTTATGGGGTATTAGCCCGAGTTTCCCCGGGTTGTCCCCCACTAAAAGGCAGATTATCCACATGTTACTCACCCGTGCGCCACTCATACTCGCTCCGAAGAGCTTTCCTCGTTCGACTTGCATGTATAAAGCACGCCGCCAGCGTTTGTCCTGAGCCAGAATCAAACTCTCTAATTAAAAAATAAACAGAATTAAAAAGTGGCTCTTGGATCTTTGTTAGCCTCAGCGCAGACCCTCAAGCACCAAACGGCACTCCAAAGCCCACGCACAAAGCCAACACAAAAGCACATATAAAACAAAACATCCCAAGGCACGCAGCACACGCACAAAAAGTACGCCCACCACAGCCCTTGTTTTGCTCTACAAAAAAATTGCACCAAAAAACCCGCCGCTCAAAACACCCAGGCAAACGGCCCAGCATCCCGTAGAACACCAAACACGCCCAACCCAAGCCCTAAAAAGCAGCAAGGCTTAAGGAGCCAAAAACTATTTTTGATGGCTTACAGTTATTCAGTTTTCAAAGAGCTCCAGCACAAGCCCCAATGCCCTACACTCGGGGCCAAGGAGCTTGGCGGATTTAATACCACCAAAGAAAAGTTCTATTCCACCATGCCCGGGTTAGTCAAAGCCTTTTTGTCATTTACGCAATGCGCGGAGCTTTGACGTGAGTGTCGCGGCCTTGGGCTTAGAGATCGCCCAAAGCCGCAGGGCCATAGATGCCTTATAGGCCGCAAAATTCTCTGTGGGACGCTTGGCGCCATCGCGGGCGCTCCCTTTCAGGGCGCTGCTCTCGCGCCGCCGCTTATCCCAGAGAATTTTGCTAGCGCTCTAATCATGCTAACGCTCTAACCTCGAGTTTTTTTCAACCCCAATCTGCTCGCGCTGCCCCTTGAGCCACGCGCTATAAGCCTCATAACCCGCCCCAAAGGCCTCTAAAAACCCAGTAGCAGCCTCCCGATCCGTAGCGCCTTGCTCCTCCACCACCAACTCGCTCAGCCACAGCACATGCTGCTTGCCAGCATTTTTGCAACACGCGCGGCAAAAGCACCCCTTCAAAGCCGCTATCATCTTCTTGTACAGGCTTGGCCTTTGCGTACAAGGCTAACAGCTCCCGCAGATTAGCCTCACTAAGAGGCTGAGGCAAATACACAGCACTCAGATTGAGCTCACGCATATCTTGCCACTGAAGCTTATGCTCCTTCGCCCAGCCGCTCACCTGAGAAGCCGAGCCTTCTTTTAAGAGTGCACGCAGGTTTAAAAAAGCAGCAGAGTGCTCTTTTGAAGGCTTTGCCGCGACTGCAGCTGTGCCCTCACCCTCCTTTAAGGCCTCTACTGAAGCATTTTTAGGAGCTTCTGCCCACACCAGCTGCTCGGGCACCCTTAGGGTTTTAACCCTTAGCCCCACGCCCTTAAGCTGCTTGCGGGCTTTTTTTAAAACCTTAGGTTCAAAAAACGCCCCTGTAAACATAGAGCGCATTTGTTGCTCTACCAAGCCCACCCGGATTTGGCTTTCAAAGTGCCCTGCACGCACGCGCATGAGCTTTAGATACCGCTCGTACTGCGCCCTTCGAAACTGGCCATCTTTTGAAAAGGCCGGAATCTGCTGAATAGCCTCACGCACGCTAGAGCTGGATACCCACAGCCTCTCTCTATGGGCACTTTGCCTCAGCAGCTCCTCAAGTATCATTTGCTCTAGTGTGCGCTCCCCTAGCCCCTCGCGCATACTCTGACGCCTCTCGTCCGACATGCCGCCCGATTGCTCGCTGAGCATGCTTTCTGCCACAAGAAGCCTTTGGCGGTAGTCTTTAAACGATATACCCACGTTCCCCACCTGCGCCGCTGGGCCCTTATAGCCCAATCCGCCCATGCCGGAGCCCCCGACATCTAAAAACACAAACACCACACAGATGCTGCCAAAAACAACGCCAATAAAAATCTTCTTCCCCAGCCCCATGCGTTTGCTAGTGCCAACGCGCCGCCATTTTTCAAACACTATAAAACTCCCAAAAAACCCTTACCCAAACAGCATACACCCACCGCCATGCCAAAATAATACCGTTTTTTTTTGTGCGCAAGCTTTTGCTGTAATACCATTTCAAATATGTATGCAGGAGGCTCTAGGTATTTTGCGCTGTTTTTTCTAATTAGCTTGCCTTTGCTTTTGAATATCGAAAAATGGCAAAACCCCACACAAAAACCCTGGCCCCTAGTGCCGTTTTACTGGGTCACCGATATAAGCACCACGGCCTATGACCGCTTAAGCTCTAATATTAGTCAAAGTGTGGGGACTTATTTTTATTTTGTTGGCCTCAACAAGAGCCACGACCAGCTGCTTAAACAGAACCAAGCCCAGCAGGTGCAGCTTAGCCTTTTGCAAAAGCTGCAAATAGAAAACCAACGCCTAAGAGAAATTTTGCAATTTCAAAAGCAAAGCCCTCTACAGTTACTGCCGGCTCAAGTTATAGGCTACGATATAGCCCTTAATCACAATATTATTATACTCAACCGGGGCAAAAAGCACGGCATCAAGCCCTTAATGGGCGTTGTGTCTGCCCACGGAGTGGTGGGCTATATAACCCAGGTGTTTCATAGTACGTGCCATGTGTTGCTGTTGTTTGACCCACTTTCAGCCATCGATGCCATGCTGCAAAAAGCACGCGTGCGGGGAATTGCCGAGGGAGCCAGCACCCACGCGCACAAAATAGAGTTCAAGTACATCCCACACAGCACGGCGGTGCAGGTTGGTGATCGCATTGTTACCAGTGGACAAGGCAAGCAGTTTCCACAAGGTTTGCCCATAGGCCAAGTAACTAGTGTCCATTTTGACAAACTCGGTCTAGAATCCCAGATTATAGTAGCACCCTATGCCAAGGTGCTATCTTTAGAAGAGGTCTTTGTGCTCTGCTGCCAGCCGGTACCATAAAGCCTCACAAAAAGGAGCTCCTTCCCATGCGACCACAATGGATACTTTGGATCAGCACTTTATGGCTGCTTACCAGTATACAGTCTTTGGGATTTGGTCCTTGGGCCCAGTGGGCACCTTGTGCATGGTTAATTGTTTTAGCTTATGCCAGCTTGCGCCTTGGTACCGTGCAGGCGCTTATATTTAGCCACTTAACCGGGGGGGTGGTGTGCAGTTTTTCGGCCATTAACATTGGCCTTGCCCTTATGAGCGCGCTACTTATTAGTGGGCCTCTGATTTTGGCAAAACCTCTTATAGAGCGAGACTCTATTACACATTTTAGCATGCTTTGCATGTTGCTTAGCTTATTGCTGTGGCCTGGCACTTGGGTGCTAGGGCTTATATTAAACTCCCACGCTGGCATGGGCTTTTTGGAGGCAAAATGGCTAGCACAGTGCGCCTCTACTACTGCCGCCAGCCCTTTGGTGTTTTGGTTTTTTCAAAAACTAGCCCCTAAACAAGACACACAAGTGCTTTATGAGTATTCTTAATTATACCAGGCGCCAAGAAGTTAAAGCTATATCTTATGTACTAAGATCCGTTACGTGGTTTTTAGCTATGACGTTTTTGTTTATCACGGCGCGGCTGTGGCATTTGCAAATCAACCTAGGCGGCAGATTAGCTGAGCACTCTAATAAAAATTATTTAAAAAAACAAAACACCCCCGCTCCGAGAGGGTTAATACAAGACCACACAGGTGCACTTTTAGTGGGTAATTATCTATCTAATAATGCCACACTGAGTCTGCAGCATGTGCAAGATCTTAAAACAACCAGCCGTGCTTTGGCAAAAATTCTTAACCTAGAGCCTAGTGCACTTTTAAAGCGCATACAAAAACTAAAGCGCAGCACTCCGAGCTTTAAAAATCTTGTAATAAAAAAACACCTCAGTCTTGATGAGATCCGCCAGCTCCAGCAGCTGCGCGCCATAGAGCCTGCAATAGGGGTGCAGAATTTTATTAGCCGCTCATACAGCCTAGGGCCTGTGGGAGCGCAGCTGTTTGGATACATAGGATCGCCTACAAAAGAAGAAATCCAAGCCTATAAAATCGACACCCAAGACTACTTGGGCAAAACCGGTTTGGAGCGTTTTTGGGAAAACGACCTCCGTGGCACCAAGGGCCTAGACATCATAGAGGTCGATGTGTACGGTCGCAGGATCCCCTCTAGAAACCTCAACAGCACCTTGCATTTTAGATCTAAAAAAGCCACCCCAGGCAACAACTTGGTTTTAACTTTAGATAAAAATCTACAACAAGCTGCCTTTAAGGCTTTTATGCGCAAAGACAAGCTCTACCCACGTAGGGGATCTTTTGTCATGCTCAAAACAACGGGCGAAATTTTAGCATGGGTCAGTACTCCTTCTTACGACCCCAATTCTATTGTGCAAGGGATTACGCATGAGGATTGGCGTGATCTGGCCTCTAATGATTTTCACCCCCTTAGCAACAAAGTTATTCATAGTCACTTTCCACCAGGCTCTACTATAAAGCCTCTTGTTGCTATAGCCGCTTTGCAAGAGCGTATTATTACCCCTTACGAAAAAATCGCTTCCCCTGGGCAGTTTCGTTATGGCCGGAGAACTTATCACGATCACAAAAAATCTGGCCACGGCAATATCAACATATACGAAGCCATTGCGCGCTCGAGTAATGTGTATTTCTACAAGCTAGGCGCCCGAATTGGCATAGACCTGCTCTCGGCTTATGCGGGTTTGTTTAATTTAGGAGAACCCACGGGGATAAAATTATATGGCGAGGCGCCGGGCTTGTTCCCCAACAAAAGATGGAAACGCAAAAATTTAAAAGAAAAATGGCAAGGCGGCGAAACCTTGAGCCAAGCTATTGGGCAAGGCTTTGTGCTTACCACAACTTTGCAGCTCGCTCTGTTGTACCAGGCTATTGCCAACGAGGGCATGATGTACAAGCCTTATTTGGTTAAAAAGGTCACAACCCCCAGTGGAGATGTTAAAACTGCGTTCCGGCCACAGTTGGTGCGCGATATTACTGACCCCTCTCAGGGCTGGCCACATATAGATGCACAGAATTTCAAGGTCATTAAAAAAGCGCTCCTTGAGGTTGTGCACTCACCCAATGGCACGGCCCGGTGGTGGAGGCTACCACGACACACCATGGCAGGCAAAACCGGCACCTCGCAGGTAAGGAGCTTTTCGTCTGCAGGTTTGTTTGAAAAATGCGAAAACAAAGCCTTAGACCGCCGCCACCATGGTATATTTGCCGCCTTTGCTCCTGTGGAAAAACCAGAAGTCGTAGCCGTAGCCATGGTAGAGCACGGGTGCCATGGCAGTGTGGCAGCTGCTCCTGTAGTACGAGACGCGTTTGAGGCTTATTTTAATCCACCCACTAACCCCTAAGACCCCTATGCCATTACTGTCGAGAGCCTTTTTTATAAAAAACCTCAACTGGAGCCTTATTGGTGCGGTGTTACTTTTGCAGTGCATAGGCGTGCTCAATATCTACTCTGCTACGGCGCAAGGCTCGGCAGACACTTTGCCGCCTTTTGTTTATAAGCAGCTGATTTGGCTTGGACTAGGTTGGGGGGTGTTTTTCTTTTTAAGTTTTACCGGTCATCGGTGGGTGCAAAAGTTTTGGTATGTGTTTTATATTTTTAATATTTTAGCTCTTATGTGGGTTTTAATAGGTGGGCAAGTTTTTAACGGCGCGCGGCGCTGGATAGATTTGGGCTTTATGCGCTATCAGCCTTCTGAAACCGTAAAGCTTGTTGTGATTCTTATGTTGGCGCATTTTTGCTCCCTTGTGCAGGTGTTTGAAAAAATGGGCTTTGTCCGGTTGGCCTTGCCTGCTACATTGACCCTTATTGTGGGGGGCTTAGTTTTAAAACAGCCCGATCTAGGCACGGCAGCGCTGATCGCCATTTTGGCGGTGTCTTGTGTTTTTACGGTAGGCATTACCCGCAGGGTGGCATGGGCCTTTGGCCTGAGCCTGCTGATAGGTTTGCCTCTTATGTGGAGCTGGGGACTAAAAGATTATCAAAAACGCCGTGTGACCTCGTTTGTATCCGCCAGCGACGACCCCTTGGGAGCGGCTTATAACAGCATTCAGTCCAAGGTTTCTGTGGGCAGTGGGCAATTTTGGGGCAAGGGATTCAGGCAAGGCACCCAAACGCAGTTGGAGTTTTTGCCTGAGCGCCACACGGATTTTATATTCAGTGTCATAAGCGAAGAGCACGGGCTCGTTGGTAGTCTTAGCACTTTGGCACTATTTGGGTTGTTGTTTTTTGCTATACTTACCACTGCTGCAGCTAGCCACAGCAGGCGCGAGTTTTACGTAGTCGTGGGGTGTTTGTTTTTTATTTTTTGGCATATGTTTATTAACATATGCATGGTGACAGGGCTTATGCCGATCGTGGGTGTGCCTTTGCCTTTGGTATCTTATGGTGGCTCTCACATGCTCACCACAATGTGCGCCCTGGGCTTAGTGTCGTCTATCCACTATAGAAACTCTTTTTTCGGTAATTAGAGCGCTAGCGAAATTCTCTGGGATAAGCGGCGGCGCGAGAGCAGCACCCTGAAAGGGTGCGCCCGCGATGGCGCCAAGCGTCCCGCAGAGAATTTTATGGGCTATACGGCACCTACAAGCCTGTGCCTTGGACGATCTCTAGGTCCAAGGCGACCAGATTTTCGTCAAAGCCCCGTACATTGAGCAAACACAAATTTAGAGCGCTAGCGCTTTTATGCTTACGCGCGCTATGCTAAGAGCATGCTGTGCAACTTGCCCCAAAGCTTAAAGCCCTATGTGATAGAGCAGGATTATGCGGGTTATAGTTTTCAAGACCATGCACTGTGGCGGTACTGCCTTAACACTTTGCGCGCACGTCTTGCGCCCCACACTTTGCCTGCTTATCTATTGGGTTTAGAGCAAACGGGTTTAAGTCCTGAGCACGTAGCCCATGTGCCGCGTATGAACACTTTTTTAAAAAATCTTGGCTGGCAGGCAGCATGTGTAAGTGGTTTTATACCTCCTGCGGCGTTTATGGAGTTTCAGGCCTTGGGCATTTTGCCCATTGCGGCGGACATGCGGTTGGTAGAAAATGTGCTCTACACACCGGCGCCTGATATTGTCCATGAGGCTGCAGGGCATGCTCCTATGTTGAGTGACAAAGAGTTTTCTGCCTATCTTAAGCACTACGCTCAAGTGGCCTCAAAGGCCTTGGTTAATAAAGAGGACTTAACAGTCTACGAAAGCATCCGCCTACTAAGCGAGTTAGAAGAAAACCCTCACACCGATCCTCAGGAATTACAAAAGGCTAAAAATGCACTCGCACACCACATACAAGAAGCAAAAGCACAAAAGTCCTCTGAGGCTTCTTTGCTCGGTCGTATGAACTGGTGGACTGTAGAGTACGGATTAGTAGGCGACCTTAAGACGCCTAAAATTTATGGCGCTGGTTTGCTTTCGTCTTTGGGTGAGGGGCTAAGCTGTTTAGATAACAAGGTGCAAAAGCTTCCCTTGGATTTAAACTGCTTAAAATACGCATACGATATCACCAAGCCTCAGCCCCAGCTTTTTGTAGTGCCTAAACTCAGTCAACTTAAAGGGCTTCTGGACCAATTTGCTGCCACTATGGCTTTTAGTACGGGAGGTGCGGAGTCTTTAGAAAAAGCCCGTGCATCGCGCACGCTAAATGCAGTGCGCCTGTGCTCGGGGCTAGAGGTGTCCGGTGTGGTAGAAAGTTTTATCCACCAAGGCGATGAAGTCCATTTTATTAAATGGAGCGGCGCATGCCAGCTGGCGCACCAAGCACAAGAGCTACCAGGACACAGCCGCGCGCGGCATGCCGAAGGTTACTCCACTCCACTGGGACCTTTTGTTGTAAACAACCTGCAACTGGGAGAGCACTGTACACTTCAATGGGAGTCGGGCTTTGTGTTAGAAGGCATGCTAGCACATGCCTTCCCCAATCTTGAGCAACCCTTGGTGCTGAGTTTTACGCAGCCCACTTTGTGCTATAAGGGAGATGTGTTTTTTAAGCCCGAGTGGGGCGAGTTTGATTTAGGCATAGGCACCAAGGTAACAAGTATTAAGCGCGGCCCTGCTGACCCTAAGTCCTATGGTGAGTTTGAAAGCTTTAAAAAGCCCACACGCCCTTTGACAAGGCACAGCACAAAGGCATGGCAACGCGATGATTTTTATAAAAGCCTGCGCGCTATGCGCTACGGGCTTGCGGCCTGGCCCGAGCCTCCTAAAAACCCTACCCCATGGGAGAGCTTAAAATATATTTGTCCTCAAGAGGGTCCTATGGCAAAAAAACTGCCACAAAAAAACCTGCAACAACTGACCGAGCAGTTTTTAACACAGCATACATCCGAGTGGGTGGGAGGGTTGGAGCTTTTGGAGCTTGCGCGTTCGCATGGTCACAAGGCTGAGGCAGAAAAAATACTCCTACACCTTAAAAGCCTACGCCGTTTTCGCCAATGTATAGACTGGGGAATACACACTCTTGAAACCAACGCCACCCAATAAAGCCCTTGCCCAGCAACAAAAAGGGGCCATAGCTATGGGTGCTGGCACTTTGGTGTCGCGCTTGTTGGGCATGGTGCGCGACATGGTTTTAGCGGCTCAATTTTCGCGCCAAGTGACTGATGCCTTTGTTGTGGCCTTTAGGTTGCCCAATCTCTTAAGACGCATTTTGGGCGAAGGAGTGTTAAACGCCAGCTTTGTGCCTATGTTTATACAGAAGCAGCAAAGCCCTCAAAAAAAAGACGATGGTTTTTATTTTGCCTGTGCGGTAGGAGCTTTTTTGTGGGTTTTTGCAGTCGTGCTTTGTGGATTTGTTATAATCTTTGCGCCTCAGTTGGTGCAGGCGCTTGTAGGGGGCGACACCTACGTCAGTACTCCTGGAAAAATGGAGCTAACCATACGTTATACGCGCTGGCTTTTTGGGTATTTTTTTTTAGTTAGCAATTACGCTTTTTTTATGGCTGTACTAAATGCGAGGGGGAAGTTTTTTTGGCCCGCTATAGCGCCTGCTGGGTTTAACTTGAGCTTTATCGTTTGGGCTCTTATGCCCCAAGAATGGTTTGGAAACAGTATGAACCTTGTGTGGGGGGTGCTTTTGGGTGGCGCGTTGCAGCTAAGCATTTGCTTGGGAGCTTTGCATGCAAGGGCAAAATATGCGTTTAAAGGTTTTAGCCTCAAGAAGATACTAGAACAAACAGCAGCGCTAAAAAAGTTTCTAGCAACTCTTGCACCAGCTGCTTGTGCTATGGGTGTGGTGCAGCTGATGGGTTTAGTTAATACGTATTACGCGAGCTTTCTTAGCCCAGGCACACACTCGTACATATACTGGGGAGACCGGGTAATGGACTTGCCGCTAAGCCTTGTTGCTACAAGCTTAGGGGTGGCGCTGCTACCGACACTGTCTAAATTGAGCGCCCCCTCAAGCCGCAGGGAGTTTTTACAAATTAGCTCTCACAATTTATGTGCAGTGTTGTATTTGATTTTGCCAGCAAGTGTGGGCTTGCTTTTGTTAGGCCCCCTTTTGGCAGAGGTGCTTTTTAAGCGCGGGCAGTTTGATCAAAATGACCTTGTGCAAACGGGCCTTGTGATACGCCTTTACTCTATTTTTCTTATTATTACCAGCGTGCACAAAATAATAGCCGCGGGCTTTTTTGCTCTTAAAAACACTTGGTTGCCCTCGCTTTTTACAGCATTGGCTTTGGTGGTGCATATGATGCTTGCGCCTTTTTTTATGGAGCTCTGGCAGCTTAAGGGGCTTATTTTATCTATGGCGCTTAGTGCGGGCGTAAACGCAAGTGCATTAATTTACTTTTACACCCGCCGCATTGGGGTGCTAGATATAAAGCGGATTGGGCAAAGCCTTTTAGGACAAGCTCTGCCCTTGTTGGCTCTTGCAGTAGGTGCGGGGTTGTTTTTGCAGTTTGTGCCGCACTTGCGTGCTATTGGTGCTTTGACGCTGATTGTGGGCTCGGGGTTAAGCATAGCCATGCTTGCGATGGGTTATTTAGGATTAAGCCACGCACTTAAGCACCCTGTTGGGTGCGGCATTAATAACCAGCTAATTAAAGGACTAATTAAATTCTCTGGGGTAGAGCGGCGGCGCTAGGGCTGGGAATGGAGTTTTTGTTTATAAACCACACGCGCATCTCTATACCTAAAAAGCGTTGGAGCGCTTTGGCAAAAAAGTGCGTTACGCACGTGCGCCCTTTGGAGCATGCTAATTTAAAGCGGGTGCCCAATATGTATGCCTGTATTGTGATGGTAGGCAGGCGCAGATCTAAAAAACTCAACCACACCTATAGGGGAAAAAACTGTCCGACGGATGTTTTAAGTTTTCAAGGCATAGAGCCTCGGCATTTGGGTGATGTTGTACTGTGCAAAGATGTGCTAAAGGCCCAAGGCAAAAAGTGGGGGCAAAGTTTTAGCTTTAGGGGTGCCGACTGCATTGTGCATGGTTTGCTGCACCTTTTGGGTTACGACCACCAAGACCCACAGGATGAAAAAACCATGCTCTCACTGCAGTCTCAATTGCTGCAAAAGTACTTTTAAATTGTGTTTACTCAATGCACGGGGCTTTGACGGGCATACGGTCGCTACGGGCCTTTGGCCCTTCTTTCTAGCCCGCGCCTCGAGCATTTGAGTCTGTCGTTTGTCACCTTGGGTTTTTCATCCTTGCAGGATGCTCCCAAGAGGACTGCACTCATTGCTCAAATGCTCAGGCTAGGCTTTTATGCTTACG
Source organism: Bdellovibrionales bacterium (assembly GCA_965116155.1). Classification (GTDB taxonomy): domain Bacteria; phylum Bdellovibrionota; class Bdellovibrionia; order Bdellovibrionales; family UBA1609. The sequence goes on along the minus strand of OZ220488.1, from coordinate 225,168 downwards.
CACTTCGCTACAGGCTCATAGTAGCCTTATAGGCCGCAAAATAAAATTGAGTAATGCGCCATCTCCCTCGCAGACGCCTCTTTCAGAGGCTGCTCTGGAGCTGGCTCTTATTGCCCAATTTTATTTTACTAGCGCTCTAATGCTTACGCACTTACATCTCCTTATATTCCGGGCCGGCGCCGCCTTCGCGCACGTACCAGCGCGGGCCCAAAACGTCCGTAGCTTTGCAATCTACACAGTTGGGCGCATGAATTTTGAGCTTTTGTGTTTCTTCGTCCCACTCGTACACCCCAGCAGGACACATAGCTTGGTACATTAAACCTAGCTCGCGCTTTTTTACATCCCCCGCCACCACATGCGTTGGTATATCATCGCGGGTCTTGTTGCCCGACAGATACACAGCATCGGCTTTTTTAAAAGCCACCTCATGCTGGGGAGGTAAAACTTTAGCATGCTCCGCATCAGACAAAAATCTCCCCCCACTAAGGCGCGGCCACCTGCCACCTGTGAGAATCATCATACCCGCCATTAAGCTGCCCTTTAAAAACCCCGCGCCAAAGGCCGCACGCACGTCTCGCACGCGCTTTAAATCCTGACCCACAAAGCCACTTTTAAGAAGTTTGTCGTATTCGTCCAAGCAGGTCACGTCATTACTCTGTAAGGCCTTTTTTGCAACCAAAGCCGCAATCCTGCCCGACTCCATAGCATAGTGGATCCCCTTAAGCGCTGGCACATTAACCAAACCCAAAGCATCACCTAGCACCATTGCCCCGGGAACGGAAAATTTACTAGGCAAACTCTCCCAGCCGCCTTCTGGAATGCATTTAGCTCCCCACTCTAAACACTCGCCCCCTTGGAGCAGGTTTGCAAAAAGCCCATGCCCTTTAAGCCTTTGCAGCTCTGCATGCACATCCACCACAGACGCCGCATCCAAACCCGCAACCAGCCCCAAACTCACTTTGCCCTCGCCCATGGGATACAGCCAACTGCCGCCAAAATGCCCCCCCTCATTTAAAGGCCAACCCATAGTGTGCACCACCCCCTTAGGAGCTTGAGCGCCTGGCTTTAGCCTCCACAGCTCCTTTACTCCCAAGGCGTATAGGGGCGCGCGCCTGGGCTGCAAGCCTAGCTCTTTAATCAAGGCCTGGGTCAAAGAACCACGCACTCCTTCGGCCAAAATAGTGAGCTTGCTACGCACAACAAAGCTTGGGCTATCGGGAGGCTCGTTGGAGTTGCGCTTTAAACCTGCAGGCACCGTGCGTATACCGAGCACCCTTTTGCTGCTCTTGTCTAAAATCAAACTCTGCACCGCTGTGCCAGTAAAAATATCCACCCCCTCAGACTCGCACTTTGCACCCATCCAGCGCACAAGCTCACTCAAGCTCACACTGCATGCGCCTTTGCTACTACGCATGGGCCCCAGCACCGGCAAAGGCCACTTGCGCCGTGCACTCAGATAATAAAGCGCCTCTTTTGTGATGGTGGTTTTTTTAGGAAAATCCACTCCCTCACCAAACACCTCATACAATACCCGAGGATTAAGCACTGCTCCCGAAAGACTATGCCCTCCTATCGTTGCGGCTTTTTCAAAAACCCCCACAGTAGCATTTGACCCTGCTTTAGTGAGAGCATAGGCGCAGGTTAGCGCCGCAGGGCCCGCCCCCACACAGCAGACATCCAGGTCCACAATGTCTTCTGCAGCGTTTTTAGCAAACTCTGCACCACCCACCCACTCTAGCAGTTTTGAGCTATCTAGCTCGGGCTGAAAACTTTTTAACACCAGAGACTGCTGAGCTGGCATGGAAGCCACACTGCGGCCCTTTGCTTTAAGTGTTTTGTTTGCATCCATGATTTACTCCCCTCTTAAAAAACACATTTTTAAGTTAGGTGAAAAAATTATGCACTTTTGCCACATGGGACAGGCTTTTTGCTAGTCTCCTTAACCGAGACGTCATACCAAGGAGACCTCCACACCTATGCATCTGGTTTTATCATTTTTTGTGCTCGCCGTCTCTCCCTTAGCCGTCTCTATCTTAATGGGGGCCTCGCAGGCCATGGGGGGCATTAGTGTAGATACGCCGATGTCTTTAGAGCAAGACGCTCGTGTTATAGAAGCCGGGCGCTCTACAGGTTTGGTTTGGATTAGCTCTCTTAAAGAGGGGTGCACCGGTTTTTTGGTTGCGCCTGACATAGTGGCCACTGCAGGGCACTGTGTGATCAGCAACCATGGCGAACGGGTGCCGTGTACAGACATAAAAGTAAACTTCGACTGGCAGCCTACACCGGATGGCAAATACCAGCACTCTGAGCCCCACAATTTATATCAGTGTAAAAGTATTTTAGCCACGGAGTTTCATGGCGTATTTAAAAACAAACCCGACTACGCTTTTGTGCAGTTAGACCGGCCTGTAAAGGGGCGCAAAGTGCTCCGGTTTCAAAAACACCCTATTGCTGTGCGTACGCCTTTGTTCGTAATAGGCCACTCTGATGGCGCAGGGCTAAAGATGATGAAGCAAGCGCAGTCGCAGGTGTCTACCATTTCTGAGTCTACTATAGAGTGGCTGGGTTCGGCCCATCAAGGCCAATCGGGGGGCGCAGTGTTTAATGCCGAAACCTTAGAGGTAATGGGCATTTTGATTGGCGAAATTGCTTATGAGTACGAAAATAAAGCCGGTGCATTTTCTAGCGCCGAAGCCACACAGGCCTCTGTTTTAATGCCAGCTTTTTCTGGCCTGCAAAACTACCGACAAAATGTGTCCAGTATAAAGTCCCGCCAAATCAAACAAGCAGCACGCTCGGTGGCCATGGTTAAACTGGGAACAAATAAACAGTGCACAGGCTTTTTAATTGCCCCCAACCAAATAGCCACTGCAGGGCATTGCTTAATAAGCGATAGCGGTCATAAGGAGCGCTGCCAAGATATCACAGTGCATTTTGACTGGCAGCCCGGTGAGCTCAACTTGCGCTCTCCCGCGTATTATTGCAACAATATTGTAACTGCAATTTACAAAACAGATTACAACACCCCTGATTATGCCATCATAGAGCTGGGCCGCGTGGTTAAAAACCGCCGCCCCCTGCCACTACAGGCAGAGCCCATACACATTGGAACGCCTTTTTTTGCATTAGCCCACACAGGAGCCAGCCCATTGCAGTATATAAAACCCAAAAACCCCCGCATAAGCAAAATTACTCCGACCGAAATCGAGTGGCACGCCCCTGCTTATAAGGACGAATCGGGTAGCCCTGTTTTTAACGCTGACACCTTAAAAGTTATAGGCGTTATGGGCCGGCGCCGCTTCTATCAAGGCTCCCACATTGCAGCCGGCGCCACCCAAGTACATGCCTTTAAAGGACTAATAAAATTCTCTAACACATTAGAGCGCTAGCCACATGCTCTGGGCTAAACGCAGTCTCCAGTGTAGCCCCTTTGTAAGGGGCGGCCACGCTGGAGACAAGTGTCCCACAGAGCATGTGGCGGCCTATAAGGCTACTATGAGCCTGTAGCGATAGGCGATCTCTAGGCCTATCGCGACCAGACTGCCGTTAAAATTCCGCGCATTGATTAAAAAAAATTTAGAGCGCTAGCCACATGCTCTGGGCTAAACGCAGTCTCCAGTGCAGCCCCTTTGTAAGGGGCGGCCATCAGGGTGCCAAGCGTCTTACAGAGAATTTTACGACCTATGAAGCTTCTATGAGCCTGCAATATCCGCCTCACCATCGATGACAATGCGGACCATATGGCCAATGGTGAGACCGGTTTTGTCGTACTGCAAGCCCAGCTTGCGTCTATCAATAGTGGCAGTGGCTGAGAACACGATCTTCTTCTTGCCTCTAGCCTCTACAATGCCCTTAAAGTTAAGCCTTAGATCCACAGGCACAACATGCTGCGCAAACTTCAACGTGCCCTTTATTTTGCGCTTTTTAGTGGGCGCGATTTTAAATTTTTTATCCCTCTCAAATAAAATATACTGCCTGTCTGCAACCAAGGCGCCCGACTTGCCCTTGCGCACTCCAAAAAAATCCTCGTTCTTTAAGTGCCCGTCCCTCTTAGTACTATTGGTATCAATAGAGTCTACATCTATACGCACCTTTAACCCACGCCCATAACCGGCCTCAGCATTGTACTCAAAACCGCCCTCAAAATTTTTAAAATGCCCACGCACCGTGCTGAGCTTTAAATGCTTAACCTCAAAGCCCACCTGCATATGCGCTTGGTCTAGTGTGTATTTAGCAAACTCCCCCTTAAGCGCGTGGCGCTTTTTGGTTTTATTTTTTTTACCATGTTTTTTGCCACTACGCTTGGCGGCCTTTTTTGCAGCCTTTTTTGTAGCCTTGGGCTCAGCCGGTTTTGTTGCCTCTTGCTGCACCCCTCTTACAGTACCCTTTGACTCATCCTGATTGGTAGCACCGTCCTGATTGGCCCACACCCCGGCCGACACAGCACCCAATACCAACACGAAAACACTAACTAAAAACACACGCATTTAAACCCTCCTAGTGGGCAGCGCTGGCACTAGCCCTTTTGCTATCGCCGTAATTTAGCGCCACTAAAGTTATGTCGTCAAACTGCTCGGCCTCACCGATAAATTGTTGCACATCCCCTGTAATATGGTCTACAAGCCTCCGGGGATCCAAGCTGCCCGAAGACCTAAGGCAGGCCTCCAAGCGCGGCTCCTCGTAAAAGGCGCCTGATAAGTTTTGCGCCTCTGTCACCCCATCTGTAAAAAGCAACAAACAGTCCTGCGGCTCCATTTGTAAACTGTGCGATGCAAAAGGGGCCTCCTCAAAAGCTCCCACCAAAGGCCCTTGAGTCCCCTCCAGCTCCTTTACGCTGCCTGTGCTTTTTTTAATATACGGCGGATTATGGCCCGCGTTGGTCATTTGCAATTGCCCCGTACGGGTGTCTAGAATCCCCACCACTAAAGTCACAAACATGCACCGGTCGTTTTTGTGTGATAGCTCGCGGTTTACCACTTGCACCATTTCTTTGGTGTCGTTTGTACGCTCTAGGCTTTTGCGCAAAAACGCCTTTGTCACTGCCATAAAAAGCGCCGCCGGTATACCTTTGCCCGAAACATCACCCACCGAAAAATACAGCAAATGCTCCTGCCCCTGCACCCTTGCAAAGTCATAAAAATCTCCACTCACCACCTGAGCCGGCTTGAGCATGGCATCGATTTCAAAGTTTTCGCCCTTAATACCAGCCGGCAGCATGTTCATTTGCACCTCTTGACCAATGCGTAAGTCGCGAGACATTTTTTCGTGCTGCTTTTTAATGGTGTCGTGATTTTTTACCAAAACCTCATTCAAGCTCTCAAGCTCCGCCCTTTTGTAAATGGCTAAAATGGTTAAAATCAAAATCAAAGCCGAGGCCAACGAGCCCCCCAGGATAGATTGTTTTTCGTAGGCCGAAAAAAACTGCAACGCCTCCTCCTCGCCCACTTCTGACACCAGGGCGTACTGGTTTTCGTTATCCCACAGCCACGTGCCTAGGACTTTTTTGCCCATATAGTTTTGATAAAGTGCAGGTTTAAAGTTATCCATACCCAACACGGCATTTTGCACCGCATGCACCAGGTCCGATCGTGGGTCAAAAACATCGCGCCTTAATTTTGTGCCCACAGTAGATAAAAAATCCACCTCACTAGGGCTAAGCTCCGGATGCAAAGTGCTGAGCAACGCGTCCCTCCAACGGCTCTCCGTAACGAGCCCCCCATCGGCATTGGTAATATATAGCTCACCCGTGCGCCCATCAAAAAACTTGCCCAAAATAGGTGTCAGCATATCGCGCGGCGAAATAAAAAAGAACACCGCACCAATACCCTGCTTTAAACGCACACTCAATAGAATGCTTTTATCGATAAGCTCAAAACTGCCCTTGCCAGGAAACCGCAACGCCACATGAGGATAGTGCTGCATTTGTTCTACCACACTAAGAGGCGGGTCTAAACGGCGCCCCACCAGAGAGGAGTCACTCCCCAGCACCACCTCCCAATTGGAATCCAACACGGCAAAATTTTGCAATAGGTCCGATGCTCTTACGCCTGAAAGCCCCAGCGCGCGCTCCACACCCCTAGAGACTCCGTTTTTTGCCACTCTGAGATCTTTTGCAGAAATATGCTCCTCTATTAAGCCCCCTAAAAAATGCGCCCGCATTTTGTAAGACTCGATCCAACTTGCAATATCCTCATGCGACGCCTGTAGCTTAAGGTTAAGGTTGCGCGCAATAGAGTCTTTAGCACTTTGCTTAATATTGCCATAAAACCACCAAGACGACCCCACGATTAAAAACAACGCCACACACGACGCAACAATAAGGTGCCAATTTTTAAGTGCATCGACTCCTAAAATTTTGCTCCACTTTAATGCCTTAACCAGCTTGGCCTCATCCGCCGACGCGGTGTCTTTAAAAAAGCCCGCCACTATAAACATGGACAACACCAGCAGCAAAAACGCCAAACCCAATGTGGTCATTAAAAACACATTAAGCCTCTGCTTAATTTGCCAGTGCTTTTGCAGTTGACCCGATGTGCGCCTATCTACAGAGTCAAAAACCCTCTTAACAGGACGCATAACGCGCTCTTTAGCCTCATAATAGTTAGAGCTATACAGCAGCCGGCGCGCAAGATCTGGATCAGGCTTGGCCAAAACAGAGTACTGCCCCGTTGCAGAATCGTAAAACTTGCCCTCTACAGCATTCATGGCGCGGGTTTCAAGCTCTGCTAAAGAGTTCGACTGAAACTCACTCTCACGCAACAGTGCAAACTCTTTCTCGGTAAAGCCTGCATTCAGCATGCGCTCTTTAAGGCTTACAGCAGGACCCAAACTGTACGGAGACCGGTTGGATGTAACAAAAAAATCCCAATAAATACCATGGTAATCATTAGGCAAAGGAGCCGTGCCATCGCGAATATCTAAAATGCTTTTAAAGTACTTTTTGTAACGCGCATCCGAAGTGTTAACATACGAGCGGGCCATGCGGGTAAGGTCGTCCGAACTCTGGCGCAACTCGTCTGCCAGCAAATACGACCGGTAACGGCTTTTTTCAGACTGGGCAAGTTTTTCTTCATTCGATACCACCTGCAAAAAGCCCATCATAGATAAAGCTACCAGAGTGATTACCGAAGCAAAAATCAGCAACAAAGCATTGCGCGGATTAGTAGATTTCAAAGCACCCTACTCCCCTAGCTACGAGCGCGACTTGTTGGTTTTAAACAGAGTCACCTTGTTGCCATTTTGACTGCCTGCATACTCTACGCGGTCGTTTAGATTTTTTACCAGATGTATACCCAAACCCCCAACAGGACGGTCCTCGATGCTCTCAGATGGTGCCACAGGAGGCTTGGGCGCCTCGCGCAACAGGTTAAACGGAGGCGCATTATCAGACACCGTCACCACGACCTCGTTGTTTTTAATATCCGCCTCAACCCGAATCGGCCCTTCTGGGCTGCCATAAGTAAAAGAGTTAACAATAAGCTCCTCTAAAGACACCTCGAGATCAAACAGAACCGAGTCCTCCAAACCCTCGCAATAAGTGCGAAAGCTCTCAGAAAATTTTGGAAAATCCGCAGCAAAATGCCTCAGGGTATAAGTAAAGGCCTCGCTTTTTTCAACGTTAGCACTTTTGGTAGTGGTTGTTTTTGGTTCCATTATCCTCACCTTAAAATTACAGCAGCCCTTAAACTGTGGATCCACAGCCTCTAAAGCATCCTCTAAAAGCACATTATCGACCCATGCAAGAGGCACTTAGCAAGTGATAATCTATGCGCGCGCGCTATATGCGTGCCACGGGGCACAAAATAGGAAGCAAAACACACTTTATCACGCATTGCAGCACATTTATTGCTTGCTCTTAATACTAAGAGATACAACAATCGCAATGGAGGGGCTATTTTTGGAGCCGCAGGTTTGAGGGGCGGCTGATTTTTTTTATTTGTTTGAATGTCAATGTGGGCTTTGACACTATGGGCTTTAACATAACAGATTAATTACATAGAGAGGTTAGGTGACTTATGAGCATGCATAGCTTGTATTTGGAAAAACGTGGCGCGACGTCGATTTTGTGTATTAAGGGTCGGGTGGATGCGGCCTCTAGCGCACAGATACACGAAAAAATCATGGACGAAATCGAAAAAGGCAATCGCCAGTTGGTGATTGATTTTTCAGACGTAAGTTACATCTCCAGTGCAGGTCTTAGGGTGTTGATTTATGCTTCTAAGGCGATGTCTAAAGCTGAGGGGAGTTTGTCTTTGTGTTCCTTGGACGCCAACATTATGAAGATTTTTGAGATCAGTGGTTTGGCTCGCATGTTCAAAATAGGGGCTGATTTAGAGTCTGTAATGCAGGACTTTCCTGCACCAGAGGCCGCAAATAACGTACAGGCTGGAGCTTAGGTTTTGGGGTTTCCTATAGGTGGCACTGTTAGGGCTTTGTGTTGTTTGTTTGGCTTTTTAGCGCCTTGGGCCGGGGCATGGGCTGGTGTTGCAGGCGAACATGCACTGTCTACCGAGGCAGCTTATGTGATCAACTCCTTGGTGTTGATTATGTCGGCGGCTATGGTTATGTGGATGGCTGGAGGTTTTTCCATGCTAGAGGCTGGCATGGTAAGCAATCGGTCTACGGCGATTATTTGCTTAAAAAATGTCTGCCTTTATGCGATCTCTTGCTTGTGTTTTTATGTGGTGGGTTACAACCTGATGTTTACTGAGGTTGGCTCCTATGTTGGCAGCTTTAGCTTTTTAGCCGATATGGGCAAGCTAGAGTGGGGGGCCGTATTGGGTAAGTTGGATGAGGCGTCTTTGACAGGCTTTTTAACCAATGGCGACTCGTATTCGCCTATGGCGTTTTTGTTTTTTCAGAGCACTTTTGTAGCAACGGCCTCATCCGTGGTATCTGGCGCCTTGGCGGAGCGCATTAAGCTGTGGCCTTTTTTTGTTATGGTGTTGATTTTGAGCACTGTTATTTACCCTATTCAGGGAGCATGGGTATGGGGCGGGGGCTGGTTGGCTGAAATGGGTTTTAGGGATTTCGCAGGCTCTACAGTGGTGCACTCTGTAGGGGGCTGGGTGGCTTTGACGGGTATGTTTTTTTTGGGCCCGCGTTCGCGCAAGTATGCTCCTGATGGGTCTACGCATAATATTTTTCCCTCGAGTGTGCCATTGGTTGCATTGGGGGTTTTTGTATTGTGGTTGGGTTGGTTTGGATTTAATGGGGGGTCTGTTGTAACGGCGGGTGGTGTTACGGGTGCGTCGCGTATGTCCTTGGTGCTTATGAACACCAATATTGCAGCGGCTGCCGGGGTTTTGGTGGCACTGGTTGTAGGGCGCGTGCTGTTTCGTAGGGTGAACATTTTGTTAATTTTAAACGGTGCTTTGGCAGGCTTGGTGGCTATTACGGCGGGCCCAGAATATAGCCAGCCTTTGCATGCGGCTTTAGTGGGTGGCATTGGTAGTGGCTTGTCTATGTTATCGTACCCTTTGCTGGACAAATTTAAACTCGACGACGTTGTGGGGGCTGTGCCTGTGCATTTGGTAGCAGGTGTATGGGGCACTTTAGCTGTGGGAATTTGGGGTGGTGATGGCGCCAGCCTTGGGGTGCAGCTGGTGGGAGTTTTAGCTATTGGTGCATTTGTTGTGACTTTATCAGCGTTGGTGTGGTTTGTGTTAAAACAGGCCATGGGCATACGGGTGTCGGAGGACGTGGAGGCTTTGGGGCAGGATTTATTGGAGCTGGGGATTGAGGAGGATGTTGACCCTCTTATCAGTGGTACGCCTTTGCATAATGCATAGGGAGCTTAGTGAATTAGAGGTTGCGGATTGTTTGTTAGGTTAGGAAAAAAATAATTACTGGGTTATGTGTTTTATTAAAGGAGAAAGGGTGAAGGTATGGAATCAAAATCGCTAAAGCCGCGCAGGCGCTTAAGCTACGCAGAGTACATTTGGTTAGATGGTGCTTCTCCTACGCAGGAGGTGCGTTCTAAAACACGTATGCTAACTTATGATCCGGTGCGGGAGCAATCGCAGGGTAATGAGGCGCAGGAGCTGTTTCCGGAGTGGAGTTTTGATGGCTCTTCTACTTGGCAGGCTTTGGGGAGGAGTTCAGACTGTGTGTTGCAGCCGGTTTATTTTGTGCCTGACCCTGTACGTGGTGGGGCGAATTTTTTGGTTTTATGTGAGGTCTTGAGTGCTGATGGCACGGCGCACCCTACTAACCAAAGGCGGCCTTTGGTGGAGGCTTTTAACAAGGCCAAGCAGTACGATCCTTGGATTGGTTTCGAGCAGGAGTACACTTTGCTCACAGGCACGGGAACTTTGGAGTCGGAGCGTTGGCCTGTGGGTTGGCCGCAGGGTGGGTACCCTACTCCGCAGGGGCCTTTTTATTGTGGTGTCGGGGCTGGGCGTGTTTATGGCCGAGATTTGGTAGAAGAGCATGCGCGGGCTTGTGAGCTGGCGGGTTTGAACATTTACGGAACCAACGCTGAGGTTATGTTGGCCCAGTGGGAGTTTCAGGTGGGTTATCGTGGTGAGGATTTTGGTGGTGAGCCGGCGGATCCGCTGACTATGTCGGATCATTTGTGGTTGGCTAGGTATTTGTTAAACCGCATGGGTGAGAAGCATGAGATTTCGGTATCGTTCCACAACAAGCCGATCTCAGGCGATTGGAATGGCGCGGGTATGCATACGAATTTTTCTACTAAAGAGACCCGTACTAAGCAGTCGGGTATGGAGGCCATACACAGGGCGGTTAAAAACTTAGAGCACAAACACTTGGAGCATATTCGCTCTTATGGTGCGGGTTTAGAAAAACGGCTTACGGGTTTGCATGAAACTTGCCATATTAATGAGTTTAGGTCTGGTATATCAAACCGTGGGGCTTCGATACGCATACCTATTATAACGCACCAAAAGGGGTGTGGTTATATTGAGGACAGGCGTCCGGGTGCTAATGCGGACCCTTATGTGGTGTCGCGCAAGTTGATTGAGACGGTGTGTTTGGCTGAGGAGCAGGACTCTGCAGAGGCGTCACGCATTGCTTCGGCAGGAGCTGGCACCTCCTCTCGCAACGAAGAGGCTTTATCAGCTTCAGCACGTTAGAGCGCTAGGAAAATGCCCTGGGACAAAGTGCGTAAGCATAAAAGTGTTAGTGGGGGTGCCCTGGCCAGAGAGCGCAGCCTGCTGACACACCCTTAGGTGTGCAAGGCAAGCGGTCTAAGCCAAGGCACCCCCACGTGCTGGATAAAGCGCAGTCTCTAGCGCAATCCCTTTAGGGGGTGTCCGCGGTAGAGACAAGCGTCCCGCAGGGCATTTTCCGACCTATAAGGAGTCTATGGCCCTGCGGCTTTGGGCGATCTCTAGGCCCAAGGCCGCGACATGTTCGTCAAAGCCCCGTGCATTGAGTAAACACAAATTTAGAGCGCTAGTGCTGTGCGTTAAAGGCGTGCTGGATATTGCGTTTGTTGAGGTGGTATTGTAGTGTTGCTGACGATATGCAGTGCGTCGTCCTTAAAAAATGCACTTTTTTAGTGGCTTTTGTTTGTGGGCTTTTGTGCTTGGGAGGGGCGGCCTTTGCACAAGGGCTAGGTTTAGACCAGCAGCCTGATGCCTTGGTGCAAGAGTGTGCGCAAAGGCAGCTTGAGGCCCAAGAGGCAGAGCAATTGACTTTGAAAACCTTGCCTTGGTTTTTAGGTGGCGCAGGGGCCTTGTACACTATAATGCGGTATGTGCCTTTGCCACCTGCTGGTATTGTGCCGCATGCCACAACAGCAGGGTGGGCTAAGTTTATAGGTGCAGGTTTAAGCCTGGCGGTGACGGTCTCAGGTGGGATGCTTTTTATAGGCACGGGAGTGTGGTGGGTTAAAAAGTTTTACGACTACCAGGTGCTTTGCGCTGGTATTAAAGATAGGGTGCTGAATTTTTTGTTCCAGCACAGCAAAACAGGTGCGCGCGTGCTTATGCGCTGCCTGGTAGATAGTGCTACTGCACAAATATCAAGTGGGCAAACGGAGCAATACTTTGCTTTGCTACCTGGCACCTGCCATTACACGCACTATTAAGCCCGCACTGTTAAGGAGGACAACACCATAATGCTAAACCAGCACCATCAAGCCGCCACCCGCGCTTTTGTTTTGTTGCTATTTGTTGCTTGCATTAATGGTATAGTGGGAGCTGTGGCCGTTGCGCCGGTATTTGCAGCAGACTACAGCCCTAATGGGTTTAAGGTTTTAGAAGCCTCTGTACGTAGAGCTTCGAAGAGTAAACTTTTTAAAAACTACCAAGTAAAACACTGCGTGCATATATTAAGTGACGCGCTTAAGCTAAGTAGGGACGCAAATGAAGACCCTAACCCCGGCCCAACCCATGCGCAACTGCGCCAATTTTGGGCGCAGGTAGACTCTAGCCGAGAGAGCCTGCTTATACCTGCGCTTATACCCATAGCGCAGGCTGTGCATAAGGAGTACAAAAAGTTCCTATTAGTGGCCCCACCGGCCACAGCAGAGAATCCTAGTTTTTTACCCACTAAAGAAGATGTGGAAGAAGTTTTTCCCGCAATGCTGCCTATTTTAGACTTCTTTCTGCCCAAAGTGACAACACGCATTGTCTGGCCACGGCATGACGGACCCATGCTTTTTGCAGAGGCCTTTTTTCGTATAGCTTGGCCCCAGGCTTCTAGAAGACCAGTAGAATATACCGAGGCCCTAATGGATGATCTGGGGGATTTTATGATAGGCCGCGGCTACGCTTTTGGGGTTTTTCGGGGGTTGTTTTTTAATAGGAATACGAAAGGCTTGCACCCTGAATTTGACATTAGCCCCGTGTTTACCAGCGATCGCTGGGATTTCGCTTGGCCTATTTTTTTAAAGCTTGCACACATAGCTTACGATAAGGCCGAGCCTTATGCTGATATGCAGCTTGATATTTTAAAAGTATTAGAGCTCGCACTTGAAAAAAAGCGCCACCAAAAACTGCATAGGTCGCGCGCCCTACAACTTGCGAGTCATCTTGTGACAGAGTTTTCAAAAAACACCGAGCTAAAACGCCAGATTTATAAGATTTTTATCGTAGAGCACTCTCTTAGTACGCATGAAAAAATGCACATACTTTCAGCCTTAGGGCATAAGCTCTGATAGCCTTTCGCTTGCCTGGCGCGCCCAAAGGCGCTCCACCAGGCTGCACTTCCAGCAAGAGGTGTTCATAGCGTTAAACCAATCTGGCAGGTCAGGTCACGCCTGGACTTATCGAGATCAATAAATTCCGGGCACAGGCAGCATTACTTTCCTAAATTTATATAAATCGCACTTGCGGGTACGGGCTTAGACCTGACCTGCAGGCTCATAGATAGCTGCATAGACTAGCCACAACACCTCTTGGCTTTTTTCCGCTTGCCTGGCGCGCCCAAAGGCGCTCCACCAGGCTGCACTTCCAGCAAGAGGTGTTCATAGCGTTAAACCAATCTGGCAGGTCAGGTCACGCCTGGACTTATCGAGATCAATAAATTCCGGGCACAGGCAGCATTACTTTCCTAAATTTATATAAATCGCACTTGCGGGTACGGGCTTAGACCTGACCTGCAGGCTCATAGATAGCTGCATAGACTAGCCACAACACCTCTTGGCTTTTTTCCGCTTGCCTGGCGCGCCCAAAGGCGCTCCACCAGGCTGCACTTCCAGCAAGAGGTGTTCATAGCGTTAAACCAATCTGGCAGGTCAGGTCACGCCTGGACTTATCGAGATCAATAAATTCCGGGCACAGGCAGCATTACTTTCCTAAATTTATATAAATCGCACTTGCGGGTACGGGCTTAGACCTGACCTGCAGGCTCATAGATAGCTGCATAGACTAGCCACAACACCTCTTGGCTTTTTTCCGCTTGCCTGGCGCGCCCAAAGGCGCTCCACCAGGCTGCACTTCCAGCAAGAGGTGTTGTGGCTAGTCTTTAAATAGCTCTAAAAGTGCGGTTTCGAGCTTGAGCACGCGGCAATTGTGGGTGGCGTATTCGTGCTTTAAATTTAAAACAATCTGCATAGCATGCTGGGGGTTTAGTTTAGCAGAGTAGTATTTTAGCGAGGGGGACAGCTTATCATCTGATAACTTGGTCTCTACTAAAGCGAAGAGGGTTTGGTTTTTTAAAACAACAAAACCCACCTCGCGGCCCTCTTTATCGCGAAGGAATTTTAAGTCCATATCCCACCCACGAGAGTCCTCTAAGTAGTGCAGCTTTTTAAGCAAATGCACCGCCACAAGATTTTCAAACCGAGCGCCCTCGTCTTTGCCGCATACAACATCCGCGTTATCAAAAAAATACACCTTTAAAGGCTTTTGCACCGCTCTTGCCAATTTGTACGTATAGGCCTTAACAGAAAAGCACACATACATACGGTTCAGGGCCAAAAGCCATAACTTAGCTGTGCGGGGCGAAATTTGCACATCTCTCGCCAATTGAGACAGCACCACCATCCCCCCCACCCTTCGCCTTAACAAGCCTAAAAACAGCTGCAAATCTTGTGTTTTTTTAATAAACTCCAAATCTCTAATATCCTCTTGCAACACCTTTTGCAGGCGCGCGCGCCTCCACCTGCGGGCCTCTTGCTCATTGCCGCCCAAAAAAGGCTCAGGAAAGCCCCCCACCGACATCAGTCTTTTTAAAGTCTCCTGAAACGTCATTTTAGGTGGACGCTCATCTAACGTAATAGGGTGCAAACGCCAATAATGGTACCGACCCATTAACGAATCGCCACCATCCATATAAACATCCATCCTGGCGCTGCCGGTTAGTATAAAGTGATGCAAAGAGTTTTGCTTGTCATATACACCCTTGATCCAAGTCTTCCAGTGCGGGTACTTGTGGAACTCATCAAATACAATCACCCTATGGGTGGTGTCCCATTTTTTGTTTAAAATAATCTCCCTATCTTCATCAAAATCCCAATTTAAATACAGCCCTTTTTGAGAGTTTTTATAGGGGAACTTGCTAAGCAGCGCCTTAGCAAGAGTGGTTTTACCCACCTGCCTTGGTCCTGCAAGGAAGAGCATTTTTTTCTTTAAATCTCTCAACATATGCGGCTGTAAATACCTTTGCATGACGACTATTTTATACCACAATGCAAAGTAGTCAAGGCCATTTTGCACCCTATTAAAAAATAGTCTTGTCTATTTTGTAATAGGGTGCAAAATGGCCATAAAAAGACCATTGCTTAACAAAGGCTCTAAATGGTAGAAAGGGCCCGGCATGGGTGTGCAGAATCCAGATATTCAACTATGGGGAGTGGGGCAGAATAACCTTAAGTCTGTCGATGTGAGCATCAAGGTGGGGTCTTTTACATGCCTGTGTGGCCCTAGTGGCAGCGGCAAAAGCAGCCTGGCCTTTGATGTGCTCTATGCCGAAGGACAAAGGCGTTATGTTGAAAGCCTGTCCAACTACACGAAGCAATTTTTAAAACAAGTGCCCCGCCCTACAATAGAGGGGTCGCGTAATATACCGCCTGCGATTTGCATTGAGCAAAAAAACACCGTCTTTACTTCGCGCTCATGCGTGGGCAGCACTACAGAAGTGCTGGACTATTTGCGCCTTATTTTTGAGCAACTCTGTGAGCCTCATTGCCCGGAGCACAAGATACCACTCACACAAAGCGCACCTACAACTGGTGCCAAAAAACTGTGCAAGCTTTTTAACAAAAAACGCCTCTACATTTTGTCACCCTTGCCTCAACAAACTAAAATCACCCATTTGCGCAAACTATTAAAAGACATCCAAGCCGAAGGGTTTTTAAGGATTTTGATAAAACCACAAAACAAACCCGCAGAAGTGCTGCAAATACAAGACCTAGACTCAAAGGAGCAAAAAAAACTACTTAAACAGTCCCTTTATGTGGTCATTGACCGTTTGGCAGCTAGCCCCGATCAAGAGGGGCGTATGTTTGATTCGATATCGCAAGCGTATCAAAATTTTCTCATCCACCACCCCGATGCCACAGGGGCAAAGGCCTGTATCTACTGCCTTGCCAATAGCAGCAAAGAAGATCCCACATGGCATTTTTTGGGTGAAGAGCCCACGTGCCACACCTGTAACTATCAAGGTGTTAAAGCTACGGCTAGTTTGTTTAATTTTAACTCTCCACTAGGCGCTTGCCCTGAGTGCAAAGGTTTTGGAAACCACAAAGGCATAGACGAAAAAAAAGTCGTCCCTAACCCTGAACTTACTATTGAGCAAGGCTGCCTTAAGCCTTTTAATTCAGTTGCTACAAAGTCTTATTTGAATCGGATTAAAAAATTCTGTGCCTCTCAAGGCATATCCACTATTAAGCCCTGGAACAAACTAACAGACGCGCAAAAAAAACTCATCTGGAAAGGCTCTAAAGGTTACGAAGGGGTGGAGGGTTTTTTTGCATACGTTGCCTCACGCAAACACCTTATACACATGCGGGTACTTTTAGCGCGCTACCAAAGCTTAAAAGTGTGCGGCCTTTGCAAAGGTTCTCGATTAAACTTGCAGGCGCATAATTTTTTTCTAAACGGAAAAAGCTTCCACGAGCTTAGTGACATGAGTATAGACGCGCTTAGTGTGTGGCTAAAAAAACTAAAACTCACAAAGGCCCAAAAAGCCAAATGCCCCGAAGCCTACACGCAGTTGCTTAAGAGAATGCACTTTTTACAAAGTGTAGGCGTAGGATACCTAGGGCTTAACCGGCTCACTAACAGCTTGTCTGGTGGAGAGTTTCAGAGGCTTAAAATTGCAAGACAGCTTGGCACAGGGCTTTCGCGCAGTCTGTATGTGCTAGATGAACCCACCATAGGTTTGCATATGTCCGATAATCAAAAACTAATAGAAGCCCTGCAAGAGCTTCAAAGACTAGGAAACACTTTGGTTGTGGTCGAACACGACCGCAGCACCTTGCAACAAGCCACTCATATTATAGAAATGGGCCCAGAGTCTGGCAGCAATGGCGGCAAGGTCATGTTCTCAGGCACAAGGGCAGAGTTTTTAAAAACTGCTAACTCCAACACGGTGGGGTTTTTATCCGGGCCTGCTCCTGCCAGCACTCCAAAGCGCAGTGTGAGTTTAGAAAACCAAAAATACTTTATCCAGCTCAAAGGAGCTAAGGGGCATAATCTTAAATCCGCAAACCTTAGTGTGCCGCTAAAAAGGCTCGTCGTTATGGCTGGTGTTAGCGGCAGCGGAAAAAGCAGCATTGTAACCCAAAGCCTTTATCCAGCGCTGCTTCAAAAACTCAGCCCCACTAGTGTACGCAAACAGGCACTGAGCTTTGACAGCATTGAGGGGTACGAACATATAGATAACCTGTGCTTCATAGAGTCTAGCAGCATTGCCCAAACCAAGCGGGCCTGCGTGGCAACTTATATGGAAATTTTTGTCCCTATACGCAAACTGCTAGCCGAAGCTGCTGCACAACAAGGGTATCGGTATGGGCCTGGTTTTTTTAGCCTCAATGTAGAAGGAGGGCGCTGCTCGCACTGTGAAGGTCTTGGGTATGAAGAGATCGACATGGTATTTATGGACAACATACGTAGCACTTGCAAAGTGTGCCACGGCATTAAGTTCACGCCAGAAGCCCTTGCTATTAAATGGAATTCTAAAAACGTACACGATATCCTCAACATGCAAATTGACGAAGCATGGGGCCTGTTTGAACAGGTTCCTATAAAACGCGCCCTTAAGGCCTTGCGCGAAGTGGGCTTAGGCTATCTTAAAATCGGCCAAGGAGCCGACACTTTATCCGGAGGCGAAGCACAACGTATCAAGCTAGCTCACAGCTTTTGTGAGCCAAAAGCCCATAAGCGGTGTTTGTTTATATTAGACGAACCCACACGCGGGCTGCACTTTAAAGAGGTTAACACCCTTATGAAAGTACTGAGCCAATTGGTAGACGCAGGTAACAGTGTGCTGATTATAGAGCACAACGAAGATGTCATTTTGCAGGCCGACTGGATTATCGAAATGGGCCCCGGCGCGGGCCCTAAGGGCGGAAAAATCATCGCCCAAAGCACCCCATGGGAACTTTTAAACAACCCCAATAGCCCCACAGGCCAAAGCATCAAAGCCCAGCTTTAAAGCTGGGCTTTGATGCTTTGGCCTGTGGGGCTATCATGCTGCTATTTGATCCCACTAGGATCCTGGCCCTTTCGGCCCTGCCAGCGGGACATGGTGAGACACAAAGTGGGGGGCTGCGCTACCCAGCAAGAGGTGTCCATGGCGTTAAGCCAATCTGGCAGGTCAGGTCACGCCTGGTTTTTTCGCGATCAATAAAGCCCGGCCTCAGGCGACATTACTTTCCTCAGTTTACCTGAAATAGCACTTGCGAGTACGGGCTTATAGTAGCCTTATAGGCCGCAAAATTCTCAGCTACGCTTGCTATTATCGCGGACGCCTTCTTCCAGAAGGCTGCGATAATAGCGTCGCTTAGTCCCAGAGAATTTTACTAGCACTCTAATGCTTACGCATGCAGGGCCTTGAGGTTGTTTAGTGCACCAAACATGCAATTGGCACTATCTTGCTAATCAGCCATTGTGACTGGCATATACTCTTGGGCCGATTTTAGCGCGCCAGTCTTAATTGGATGAGATCTGGTGACGCAGGATACTGGGTGGATTGGCAGCTAATTGAACCCAAGGTTGTGCGCTAACCCGAGGCCCAAGAGTATATGCCAGTTACGGAGGCTGCATAGACCGACAAAACACCTCTTGGCTTTCCGCTTGCCTGACACGCCTAAAGGCGCATTGCCAGGCTGCGCTACCCAGCAAGAGGTGTTTTGTCGGTCTGTAATTTGCTCTAACCTGTTTCCTTCAGGTTGTACTTGGCCATGCGGTACCGCATGGAGCGGGCATTGATTTTTAATAGCCGAGCCGCGCGCCTTTGCACACCCTGCGTGCGCTCTAAAGCCTGCACGAGTAAAGACTTTTCCACGCTCTCCATAATTTGATCCAAGTCCACACTCTCGCCCTGCTTTAGCGTGGCTTGCGCGTGGCTTGCACCTGCACCGGCGTCTCCTTTATCTGCCGACAACGTGCTGGCATGAGCCGCAGTTGAAGCATTGTCAAAATCTGCTGCACCCCCTTCTGGAAGCGGTGCCTGAATTTTTAACTCTGTCACACTCTTAGGCCTATGGGTACTAATGAGTCCGTGCTCAAAACTTTCAGGCAACAAACACCCCCCAGGCTCTAAGGCCACAGCACGCTCTATGATATTTTCTAACTCCCGCACATTACCAGGGTAGCGGTAGTTTTTTAAAAACTCCATAGCCTCAGCACTAATGCTTTTAATGTCACGCCCCATTTTGGCGTTGTATTTTTTTAAAAAATGCTCCGCCAACAAGGGCACATCCTCACCTCTGTCCCTCAAAGCCGGCACCTCCACCCTAATGACATTGAGCCTATAATAAAGATCCGCTCTAAATTCACCTGCCTCTACCATGTCATGCAAGCTAGCATTACTGGCCGACACCAAGCGCACATCCACACTAAAAGACTTCGGCGAACCCACCGGTCGCACCTGACGCTCCTGAATGGCCCGCAAGAGCTTTACCTGCATAGACAAAGGCAAATCTCCCACTTCGTCTAAAAACAAAGTTCCCCCATCTGCTGCCTCGAATACGCCTTTTTTATCCGCCACCGCACCCGTAAAGGAGCCCTTTTTATGCCCAAACAACTCCGACTCGATCAAGGTCTCCGGAATCGCTCCGCAGTTAATCGGAACAAAGCTTTTAGATTTTCTATCGCTATTATAATGTACAGCCTTAGCCACACACTCCTTACCCGTGCCACTTTCGCCTTGGATTAAAATACTAGTAGGCGTGCGCGCCGCGCGCTTAATAAGATCAAACATATCCCGCATCACAATAGAGTTGCCGACCAAGTTTTTAAATTGATGCTTTTTGCCTAATTGCTTTTTAAGCTGCTGGTTCTCCACCTGTAGCGCTCGGCTATTAAGAGCATTAGATACATTAAGCCGCACTTCATCTAGCTTAAAAGGTTTTGATAAATAATCATACGCCCCCAAGCGCATGGCTTCTACCGCAGTATCAGCCGTGCTAAAAGCCGTGACCATCAAAAATACCACGCCAGGCTGTACGGATTTCACCTTGCTAAGTAGCTCTAGGCCGTCCATTTCGGGCATTTTTAAGTCTGACACCACCATGTCGTAGCTCTGTTTTTGAAACAAGCCCCAAGCCTGTCGCCCATTAACGGCTGTATCTACCTCGTAGCCCTCTTCACGCAGCACTACGCTTAAAATTTCTCTAATACTACGCTCGTCGTCCACAACTAAAATTCGTGCATGTTTCATGGCTGCCCCTTTTTAAGCGGAAAAAATCGTACCTTTGGCTCCTTTGCCAAGTTTACCTCTACCACTGTTCCTTTACCTGGCTGACTTTTTATATTAATTCCACCCCCGTGGGCTTCTATAATTTTTAAACTAATCGGCAAGCCCAAACCCGTACCCTTGGATTTAGTTGTGCAAAAAGGCTCAAAGGCTTTTTTTACCTGCTCCTTAGTCATGCCATCAGCGTAGTCTTGCAGCAGCACCTGCACTCCTTGTGGAGTGTTGCAGGTTTCAATTTTAATACAATAATCCCCCAATTCGGCTCTAGAAGCGTAAGCAACAGCCGCGATCTCTTCACTTGAGACAGGTGCTTTTTTGTGTTTACGCATGCTCTCTAAAGTTGCTTGCTGCGCGTTTTTTATAATATTCAAAAAAGCTTGCTTTAGTTTTTCAGGGTTCGCCTTAACGCGAGACGTATGCTTTAAGTTTAACTCCACCTGCCACCCCTTAGCCTCAGCTTTTGCTAAGTCTGAGCATTCGCGCAAAATTTGCCCCAAATCTACAGGTTCAAACTGAAACTGGTTAGGTTTTGCAAAGTCCAAAAGCTCCGTCAGCAAGTTGTTGAGCCTTGCGATTTCCTTAAGAATAATTCCAACCAAGCCCTGCTCTTGCTGCGACATGGCTTGCTTTAAATGCGGTGCCGCTGCAATAAGCTCCACCCCCCCTTGCATACTGGTAAGAGGGTTACGGATTTCATGGGCCAATTGAGCCGCCATCTGTCCCACCGAAGCCAGACGCTCGTTTCTATAAGCCTCCTGAGCCAGGCGCTTTTGCTCTGTAATATCATTTAGCACAAAAACCCTCCCCATAGCGCGGCCACTCTCTTTCGACCCACCCTCCCATATGGTTGCGCCCACAATATTTAAACTGCGCCAAGTTTTACCTGAAGGAGTCATATAACTTAAATCTGCAATTTGTGTGTTTTTCACTGATTGCAACAAAGGCTCTACCTCTACTTCGCCCCATAGGTCTGGCAAAATAGTTGTTAGCTTCTCACCCACAAGAGAGGTTTCTAAAATCTTACTCGCAGCAGCATTACAAGACACCACCACGCCCCAAATATCAGTCGTTACAATCCCTGCACCGGCACTCTTTAAAACCAGGTCGTTAATGCGCTTTAGCTCGAGGGCTTGTTTTTCGCTCCTTAAACGTGCCACATTTAAAGCCTGCTGGCTCACGCTCAGTGCCGCGCTAAGCGCACCCACTCCTAAAAAGCCCACGTTATTTATCACCAGCCCGGCATAAAACCACCAGCCCGAAAGCTCTCCTAAAACCAAAGCTCCGCTATAGCAAATGCCAGAAAATAACGCCAAATGCATACTGCGCTTGCCATGCAGCAGCCCGTAAAAAAACACATTCACCAGCATCAGCAGCACATAAAGCCCACCCCCTACACCTAGAGTGGTAAAATACATCAACAGCGCCAACACCAAAGCATCTACAAAAAACACCCCATGCCCCAGCACGGGCTTTAATGCATTAAAGCGCCTAAATTGCACCACCAGCACATACGCACTATGCACCAAAAACGAAACCCCCAAAGCTCCAAACACCGGCAACCACACCTCGGTGTTTATAAAATTGCGCTGCTGCCACTGAATAGCCAAATAGCCCAGCATTAAAAAATGCACCGCACCCAGCTGCCATGCCTGTGACAATAGGGCAAAGTTTTTTAAAAAAAACACACCCGCAGGGGAGGGTTTTTCAAAATCCATCTTTCCCAATCGCAGCTTTAAAGCGCTTTCTTTTTTCACTTAATCCTCTCTCAAATCGCTCTGCCCTACTACACCACCGCTGAAATTTTGAAAATCGGCAAATATAGCGACACTACCAGCCCACCCACAATGCCGCCTAAAAATACCATCAGCATAGGCTCGATCAAAGACAGCATCGCGTTGGATTTAATCTCTACCTCTTCTTCAAAAAACGCTCCCGTGCGGTTTAGCATTGCTCCTAGGTCACCCGTTTGCTCACCAATGCTAATCATTTGCACGGCCATAGGAGGCATGTATTTTGAATTCGCTAGCGGATCTGAAAGCTTTTTACCCTTTTGCACAAAGGGTGCAATTTTAGATACATCTTTTGTAATGTGGTAATTGCCAACCACCTGCTCTGCAATCGCTAAGGCCTCTAAAATCGGCACACCCGAATCAAACAGAGTCGCCAGCGTTCGAGTAAACCTTGCCGTGGCAGAATAAGTAATAAGCTCCCCAAATAAGGGTAGCTTTAATATTACACCATCAACTATTTTGCGACCTGTGTCGGAATTGTAAAAAATCTTAAACGCTATAGGTATTGCAATAATCCACCCAATTAACTGCATGTACTGAGTTTGAAAATACTCACTAATGCTGATCACCATCTGGGTAGGCGCCGGCAGCTCAACTCCTGAAGTTTCAAACAGGTCCTGAAACGTAGGCACCACCCACACCATTATCACCGTCACAACAATGGCCGCTACCACAATAACTGCCGCCGGATACCACAAGGCCCCCATAACCTTACGCCTCAAATAGAGCGATCTCTCAATATAGTCGGCCAGCCTTTTCAGTGCAGGAGCCAAAGTACCCGACTCCTCCCCCACGGACACCAGGCTGGTGTACATTTTGTCAAAAATTTTCGGGTGCTGCGCCATGGCCTCGTGCAACTTTTTGCCTCGACCAATGTCTTGAGACACATTTGCCAAAGCGATAGAAAGGTTTCGCCCCTTACCCTCACGCATGGCCTGCAGGCTTTCAATAATAGGCATGCCTGAGCCAATGCAAGTGCTAAACTGGCGCGTAAATATCTGCAGCTCTTTTAACGAAACCCCTCCCCCTATAAGTCTTTTGCGCCTTTGCCCAACAGGCAACACCTTAAGGGGGACGAGTTTTTTGTCGCGAATCTTACGGTTCGCCTCAGGACGGCTTGCCGCCTCAATTTCGCCCACCACAATTTTGCCCGACTTGGTGCGCGCCTCAAATTTAAAAGCTCCCATTGTACCCCCCAATTAAAGCGCTAGTAAAATTCTCTGAGGTAGAGCGGCGGCATCCTGATAGCCCCGAAGGGGCGTCCATCAGGACGCCAAGCGTCCTACAGAGAATTTTACGGCCTATACAGCATCTATGGCCCTGCGGCTTTGGGCGTCCTCTAGGCCCAAGGCCGCGACACTCACGTCAAAGCTCCGCACGTTAAGTAAACCCCCTTTAAAGCGCTACAAACCATGTTGCACAAAAAGCTGGTCTAGCCCTTCTGGATTAGTAGAAGCCTCTAGAGCGGACTCTAAAGAAATCTTCTGATCCACCACCATTTCAAAAAGCGACTGGTTCATCGTTTTGCTACCCGTTTGCTCTTGCCCTACCTGCATCATCCCTTGCACCTGGTGCAAACGCCCGCCTCTAATCAAAGACTTAACGCTGGTGTTTACAAAAAGCATCTCACATGCCAACACGCGCCTCATATCAATCTTATGCGGCAAAAGCTGTTGGCAAATCACTGCCCTCAATACGTCTGCAAGCTGATTTTGTATGGTGAGCCTTTCGGCTCCCGAAAACACAGATAGTATCCGCGTAACCGTACTCTCTGCCGTATTGGCATGCAAAGTACCAAACACCAAGTGTCCGGTTTCGGCCAATGTAAGCGTGCCTCGTATGCTGTCCACATCCCTTAACTCACCCACTAGACAAACATCGGGGTTTTGCCTTAGGGCGTATTTAATAGCCTGAGCAAAACTATGCGTATCATGACCCACCTCACGTTGGGTGATGTGGCATTTTTTCGGCTCAAACACATACTCCACAGGGTCTTCAATGGTGAGCAAATGCTTTGTGTCACGGCAGTTGATTTCCTCCATAAGCGCTGCAATGGTTGTGCTTTTTCCAGAGCCCGTGGCTCCTGCAACCAGCACCAGGCCACTGGGATACATGTTGGCCTTTTGTGCCTCTTCAGGTACACCTAGGCTTTTCAAAGTTGGTATGGAGTCGTTTAGTTTTCTAAGTGCAATGCCTACGGTAGATTGCTGAAAGAATAAATTCCCCCTAAAACGTGCATGAAACTTGTTGTCGCTGGATTTAAAATTAAAACTAAAATCCAGCTCGCGCGTTTCTTCAAAGTGGGCTTTGTCTTTTTCCGACACCATAGCATACGCCAAGTCGCGCACGTCTTCTTCGTCCAGAGGATCAACATCCACCCGACGTAGATTTTTATCTGCCAGCCGCAGTATAGGAGGGTTACCCGCAGACAAAAACACGTCCGACACCTTGTTGGCACAGGCTAAGCTTAATAGCTTGTTCATGCTCACAGTCATATAAATAAGCCGCCCTAGGCGCTCCTTTTTTCGTCCTTTTCGTCCACTGCTTCTACATCGTCCGCCACAGTGGCATGCAGAACCTCTGCCGCACTAATGCGCCCTTGCTGGAGCTTGAGCAAAGCATGCTGCCTTAATGTTTTAAAACCTTTGTCCATTGCTAGCCTTTTAAGCTCGAGCCCTGTTTTGTTAGCCAGTATGGCGTCTCTAAAGGGTGCGTCTATTTCTAAAACCTCAAACACAGCCTCACGTCCACTTAGCCCGGTACCCGAACACTGCTGGCAACCCGTGCCCTCTGCAAGCTCTGTATAGTCCTTAGCTTTGTCTGGGTCCACACCCATGCGTATAAGCTCGTCTTTAGATATTTTAACGGGTATTTTGCATTTTTCGCACACTTTTTTAACCAGCCTTTGCGCAATCACTATCGATAGATTCTCAGCCACAATATAAGGCGGCTGCCCCATAGCTACGAGCCTAGTTACAGTACCCACGGCATCGTTAGTGTGCAACGTACTCACCACCAAGTGGCCTGTACTAGACGCCTTAAAACATATCGAGGCAGTTTCTTCGTCACGCACCTCACCCACCATAATCACCTCAGGGTCCTGACGCAAAAAAGCCCTTAACGCATTAGGGAAGTGAAACCCCACCGCCGGGTTAACCTGCACCTGGTTCAAACCTTCAATATTATACTCTACAGGATCTTCAGCTGTCATAATATTGCGGTCTACCGTATTTAATTCTTCAAGCGCTGAGTAAATCGTGGTGGACTTTCCAGAACCCGTAGGTCCTGTAAGCAGCAGCATGCCTTGCGAAAGCTGCAATGCACGCTTCAGCATAACCACCTGAAACTCCTCCATACCTAGAGCAGCAATATCAACCTTAAGATTACTTTTGTCCAAAAGACGCATGACGATTTTTTCTCCAAAAACCGTTGGCACAGATGAAACCCTTAGGTCTACCTCGACGTTAGTCAGATCATCGTACACTTTTATACGTCCGTCTTGGGGTTTGCGTCGCTCGGATATGTCCATGCTGGACATAATTTTAACTCTGTTAATTAATGCTGCTGACATGCGGTCGGAGAGCTCGTTTTTCTCTATCAGCACACCGTCTTTACGGCAACGGATACGGGTGCGCTTTTCGTAGATTTCAATATGAATGTCCGATACACCGCTGGATATCGACTCTGCCAAAACCAAGTTTACAAACTCTATCAAAGGGTCAGAGACTTTTTCGCGCAGGTTAAAGCTTTTAGACTCGTCTTCTTTGTCCTCGTCTGCGATTTCGGCGTCTTCTGCATCCGCACGTTTGTTGAATTTTTTTAAAACACTTTCAACTTTTTCAGTGTGCTTATAGGCATAGGCCCGCACAATGCTAGAGCGTATGTCTTTTTCTGATGCAATAACCAAGCACACCTTAAGACCTGTTTTGCTGCTAAGATTTTTTTGCAAAAACTGCATCCGCGTGGGGTTTTCTATAGCTACAGCCAAATAAGCCCCAGAACACTGCACGGGCACAACGAAGTTTTCCTCACAAAACACCTGAGGCACAAGAGAAGCCACTTTGCGTGGAATATGAAAAATACCCAAATTCACGTAGGGGAGGTTGTATTTTTCGGCCAAAAACCCCGCCACCTTATGGCCTTTAATATGGCCTAGCTTAACCAGGGCTCCCCCTAGGCTGCCTCCCTGCATGGCGCATAGTTCTTGGGCCTCTTTAATTTGCGCACCGCTAACAAAGCTATCCGCTTTAACTAACGCGTTACCGGTACGTTTTTGGATGTTCTTTTGACTCATATACCCCCAATTAAAGTGCTAGCTGCGTAAGCATTAGAGTGCTAGAAAAATAAACTTGGGCAATAAGAGCCATTACAAGAGCAGCCTCTGAAAGAGGCGTCTGCGAGGGGAATGGCGCATTACCCAATTTTATTTTTCGGCCTATAAGGCTACTGCAAGCTATCCAGTTCTCCCTTGAAACCCTGGCGCTTTTATGCTGGCGCATCTCAACATGAGACACCGACCAAGGCACTAAACCCCTACTGGACCTTTCGGAAAAAAGAGCAAAAAATCACAATTTTTGTCACATGAACAAGGCGTCTAAGAACGCCGCTTTATCCCAGAGAATTTTATTAGTCCTTTAATTGTATTTACTCAATGCACGGAGCTTTGACGGCAATCTGGTCGCCTTGGGCTTAAAGACCGCCCAAGGCTACAGGCTCATAGATGCCGTATAGCCCATAAAATTCTCTGCGGGACGCTTGGTCCGTAAGGATTAGAGTGTTAGCCACATGCTCTGGGCAAAGCGCAGTCTCCAGTGTAGCCCCTTCAGAAAGGGGCTTGCACACTGGAGACAAGTGCCCCACAGAGCATGTGGCGGCCTATAAGGCACCATCGCAGCCGCACCCTTACATGCGTAAGCATAAAAGTGGCCACTTGAAATCTTGGGCGGGTAGCGTAGCCACCTGCTCCCCTGTATTGGGTGCTGCTCTTGCGCCGCCGCTTTATCCCAGAGAATTTTATTAGTCCTTTAATAGAGCTAGCACTCTAAATAAGTGCCTTCCCGCGGCGGTGAGGCTGGTTTGATACGGGGCAGACTTGCTTGATAATGCAGCACAAGTCTCTGACTGATCCTGAGGCCAAGCTCTGGCCTTGTCTTCTGCAAGACCATCCGGCCTAGGCCAGGTAAGGTTGATCGTAGGCAGCTGGCTTGAAGGAGTTGTTGTTGCAATTTCAGCAGGCAAGGCCCGTGCCTCCACA
Organism: Bdellovibrionales bacterium; assembly: GCA_965116155.1. Lineage (GTDB taxonomy): Bacteria > Bdellovibrionota > Bdellovibrionia > Bdellovibrionales > UBA1609. Next base: position 197,790 of record OZ220488.1, on the reverse strand, counting down.
AAGCCCGGCGCAACACTTAGCAAAATATGCAGCTCTAGCATCAGTTTTTGCGTTTTTACAAAAAGCTCAGGCAAACGCTCGGGATCAAAGTCCGTACCTTGCACCTCTTGCAACAAATCCCAGGACCGGCACTCTAAACTTAACACACTAAATACATCTGCCACATTGGCCTTAAGAGTATTGGGATTATCTAAGGGCGGGGCTGATAAACCCAATAGCTCTGGCAAACTAAAATACTCTCCCTTAACAGCTTTGTGCCCACTTTGCACACCTAGCCATGCCGCGCCACCCGTGGCAGAAACTCCTGCCAAAACTCCTGCTAGCTTTAACTGCTCAACTATTCCTAAGAAACGTATTTTTTTAGCGGCCAACTTTACTGAGCCTGTTTTACCTGCATCAACAGATTTTTTAATAGCAAAGGTTCGCGCTCTTTTTGCAATAGCCTCTTTTGCCGCTTTAGATCTGAAGCGGTGCCTTAAGGACTCGATACTTTCTGAAAAAAGCTTTTTAAACTCCACCTTGCTTAAGGCTTTTATAGCCTGCCTAGACCTTAAAGACATAAGCGCCACTGCTACGCCAACAAGGCCTACTGTTGCGCCGTCTTTAAATTGCTTTGTAGCAGATTTGTAACGTGCGTGGAGCTTTCGCAGCTCTAGCTCATTAAAGCTTAGCTTAGTTACCTCTTGCAAAACACGAAACCACCCAAGACGGCGCCGCGCATCCGTTAAGTACTGATGCACAATCCAGGATAAAACAAGGCTCTGATCCATAGGGTCACAAGCCTGAACGTTTTCACCCAGTTCGCACTGCATAAATTTACGCGCAAGCTCTTTAATCCTTTGATCCATGTGAAATTCTTGCTGGGTTTTTATAAAAATATCTTGCACGTAACTTTCTAGATGCGGAATAAAATAAGAAGCATCCGCACTATCATAATACAAGCCTAAATCTATGCCGAGTGTGTTTTTTATGTCTTGAGTAAGCTGATCCATATGCAGGGGATAACTAAAATTATTGTGCACCTTAACATACTGATCTAGACAGTGTTGTAAAGGGTATGTAAAGCTATCAGCGTGCAAAAAGCAGTCTGTGGTGGCAAAAAATTCTTGCACCTCTTCAGCAGTACTGCCAGGGACAGGCATGGCTAGAGGCAAGGTTTGAGCATGCAAAACTGGCAATGCCATAAAGAGCACGGCCGCATAAAATCCTACAAAATACAAAGCACTCCTTTGCATTAAAAGCCCCCTTGTGGCGACTGGGTTAAAAGATTAAAAAACTTTTTCACCGCCATATCTTTAGACGCTTTGAATGTTTCTGGAAAGAGCATTTTAGCAAAAGCCTCTTGTACCTCGGGGTTATTAGCTAAGCTTTTTTCCTCTATAATCTGCCACTCATTTTGCACGCGTGTTAGCATGCGGTTATAGGTATCCTGAAGCCCTTTTTGTATATGGGGCTTGCCTACCGCGCTCTTTTTAAGTGAGTTTAAGCGAAAAGTTATGTAATCAAAATCTAACCTTACTCTTTGACCTGTGCCTTTAAAAAAATGCTGCAAATCGTAATACTCTTCTTTGTTCATTATGTCATAGAGGCGTTTTTGGGATTTAATTATCTGGTTTTGTTTTTTGGCTTCACTTATTTTAGGCTTATTGCTATTTGACTTAATACGACCTAAAAGGCGCTTTAAGCCACGCCATGCTGGCACCACGCCACCACGCCATGCTGGCCCAAAAAAAGGAAAGCCAGCAAAAATGACCTGGTCCACGTTGGCATCAAACTGTAACTGCTCGTTATGCTCCATTTGCGCGGCAAATTCTTCAAAGCCCATTATTTTAAGATTATCATCAGTAAACTGCGGCTCTAACCACTGCATTTTGTCAGCATAACCCACCTTGCGAGCTCCATAGTCCAAGGCAACGGCAAAAAACAAAGGGTTCCATAATGCATTAAGACTTTGGCTGTGCTTGTATAGATGGTACGAGCCCCGCGCTAAAAGCGTCAGCCCCACTTTGCTAGATACCCAACTTAATGCCCCGGCCCCAAGTGTGGGAATCAACATGCCGTACATCACCCCTTGCCGCAAAAAGTCTCGTTGCTCGGCCTCTATGCCATTGCCTATAACCAGCTCCTCACGCACCCTTTGGTGCTCTTGCCATATATCTCCAGGCACCAAATAAGTGCTAGTGCCACTTGAAACTGCTTCAAACTGAAAAGGCCCAGACTGCAAATGTTCATAAAGCCCTGCAGCGCTAAAAGGCGCCTGCTGCCAAAGGTGCTCAAAAAACCATCCATCGTGCACGAAGTAGTTTTTGTAGTCTGCGATTTTTTCAAACTCTAAGCTTTCTTCAAAAGCTAGTTTGGTGTCTCTAAAAAGCCCTTCTAAGCTTTCTGACACAAGGCTTAAAATAGCTACAGTGTCTTGATCAGACTTCCAACTTAAAGGCGCAAGCAGCTCGTAAAGTTGCGTGCCTTGAGACTCTACAAAAGGCAAAAAGCTCCACGCAGAGGACTTTCTGTCAATATAAGTGCTACGCAAAAGAGGCACTTGTTTAAAAACTTCCCCTACCAACTGGCCCCTATAAAGCCCTATTAAATTATCAAAAGAGCCTTTGTTTAATAAGCCTTCAGGGTGGCGGTTGGTATTTAGCAAAACACCGGATGATGCGCTTTTAATAGCGCCACTTATAAAATGCTCCAAACTATGCAGCAAACCGCAATCCCGTGACCACAGTAGCTCGATTGATGCTTGCCAGCGGCTTAGGGGAGCTTCTTTCCAGCGCCTTGGGCTCCATCCACTGGGCAAAGGTTCTAAGTAACAAGCCGCACTATTAGGGTTTGGAAGCTTTTGCCTGTCTTGCTCTAGCTTGGCCTGCACAAGCTCCCAGTATTCTTTAGCTTGTGCAGGATCTGCAGGATTTTGCTGCAAAAGATTCAGCCAGCTTGTCGCATGGAACTTATATGGCTCACTAAGATCGCCTATTTTGTTCCTAGCAACACCCATCCAAGCTGAAAGTTTGTTAGGTATATAATCCGCTTCAAAAAAACCCTTTATTGCGCGACTACGCTCGGGCCATTTTTGCGCCACAGACTTGAGCCCATCTGCCTGCGAGTTAGCTGCAGATGGCAACGCCATTACAAGAGCCGGGGCAGTTTGAATTAACGTATTGAGCTTTGCTAAAGCTTGAGGCTTTTGGGTGTCAAAAAACTTTAAAGCCTCTTGCAGAATCAAGTGCTGAAAATGCTGTGCCATCTCATTAGGTGGCACATGTATGCCTGCTCTATAGTAGGCATAGATAGTATGAAAAGCCTTTACAAGGCTTGTTATCCAAGTGTGCTTTATTGCGTCTAAGCTAAGGCTCTTAGGGTCTTGGGTTTTAATTTGGGTGCTTTTAAAAAGGCTACTCGCAATATTTTGTGCAAAATATTTTTGGGTCATAATGTACAAAGTTTCACCCAAACGCTCTTTTGTAACTTCGCCAAAAGGAGGCCACTCTTCTCCTAAAGGAATATAATGCTCCTCGTAGGGGTCCAAACCACAGCCTTGCATGGTGTTATTAAGTGCTTGGGTGACTTTAGGGCTTAGTATAAAATTTTGCACCTGATCTGCATAAGGCCACTTAGATAGTCCAAGTCCTTGTATGGAGTTTTCTACCTTGGTCCAATACTTATTGTACGAATCGTGTTTGCTGTAATCATATGCAGCCTTATTATCTGTACCTTCTATACTGTCCAAAACCACATCGGGACTGGAAGCTTCTAGTTGGTAAATATGATCGAACAGTGCCTTAAATTCCTTTGGTGGCGCAGATACATCGCTTGGCAAAGCGCTTTTAAGCTTTACGCCTCCACAAAAAAGCTGGCTCTCAAGCCCTGCTAGAGGGTACTGCTTTTGTAGCGCTATGCCTTGCTTAAAAAGGCTTTGGGCTAAGTTTTCTCTTAGCTCGCAACCGACGCTTAAAAAATGGCGGGTTTTAAGGTCTAGAGTTTTACTGTATGCAATAGCTCTTTTATAGGCCTGGACGCTGCTTTGAATGCTAAAATAAAGCACAAGCCCGCCATCTTCTTCCAAGCTGTGGTCGACCCCTACAGGGAATTGGTCTTTTTGAAAGATATACTTTTTACTGCTTTTGGCGTCTAAAGTAAGAGCGTATTTTTGGTTCCAGGATTTTAGAAAGCTCGCGTCTTTTTGGTGGAGGTTTTCTGTATGTACAAAGCTCCACCACCTGTAAAAATACAAAGCCCTAAAATAAACCTCTACCCTTTTGGCAATTAAGTTTATAGGGCGTGAGGTTTTGGAATCTTCAAAAAACGCAGCACTAAATTTTAGAAAAGTATTTTCCAGCGCGCTTGTAGATAGATCTACATTTGCAGCACTGCATGCGATATGCGCGCTAGAGCCTGTCGCCTGATCGGTGATGGTTTTTGCTAGCACGCATCCGGCATTACTAATAGGTTTAATAAGTTCATCATCACCTACGCTAATAGGCAGCTGCCATTTTGTGCCTTGCCATGCGGGTGTGCAATAAGCTTGAGTCGCGGCATGGGCAAAGCTTGGAGCCAAAAGCGAAACCAAAGACAAAAAAAGGCACGCACAGACACTGAATATAAAAGTAGGTAATGGGTTTTGGAACCTGATAAACACCATGTGCCTCGTACTTTAAACTAGGTTTAACAAAAAATGTCACTCCCCAAACGCCTGGGGTGAATATTTTATACAGGCTGCAATGCATGTGCCAGATTTTAGGGGCTTTTAGATAATTTCTGATACCGCAAATGGACGAGGTCGAAGATGTTAAGAGGCTTTGGGGCAGACGCAGGTTCGCGGTCTGTGTTAGATGCAGCATCAAGAGGCGCAGCATTGGGCGTCGCAAAACCAAAACCCGCACCACCTTGCGCTGCCTTTACTCCCACGCCCGCCGCAGCCAAACCCGGTGCACGCTGCAGCTGACTCAAGCTTTGCCGCAAACGTGTTTTGTGCTTTTGCGCTAAAAGTTTTTGTTCTTTTACTGTTTGCTCTAGCAATGGCTTTTGGCCCTTTTTAGCCAAACCAGCACCCATAAGAGCACCCACAAAATCCGCACCCTCTATAGGCACCACGCCCTTAGGAGTACTAAGACCTTTTTGATCCGCAGCAAACCCATGGGACTTAGCGTAATTTTGAAGCTTGGTTAATTTTTTACCCAATGCGCTTTGCGCGCTGCCCGCGCCTGTGCCTAAGCAATCGCTGGATGCACTGCCTGCAGAACACAGCCCTATGTCTTTTAAGTGTTTATCCAAAATTTCAGCCTGATTAGGAGTATAAGGTGTACCTGACAAAAGCCCCGGCACATTGTGTGCTAGCGCATTAGCCGTGCGTTTGGACTGCTTAGCGCTCATTAAGTGCGCCACCGCCTGGGCTGCTGATATGGCACCAATCGCGCACTGCCAAGGCTGCGCCGGGCACTGCGCCAAAGCCTGTGCCGCAATAGCACCCTGACCCGCAGCACCACTAATAAACACCAAACCCTGCTGGGTGGCCTTTTTGTGCAGGCCGGTGTTTTGTGGTGGCGCGGATTTTTCGCTCGCACCCTGTGGCACTTGCGCCAGCGCGTAAGAAGCACTTAAAAACACCACGCCCATTAATAGCTTAAGCATTTTGATCTCTCCCACTTATGGCCTTGTATTTATGGCGTCGCTACTCTTGCATTAAGGAGCATTGCAGTAACGCTGCTCATTTTGGCAAAGGCTTAAAAACCTAAGGCGCACGTTCTCCCAAAGCGAGCTGCTCTGGGCCGCTATTTGTCTATCTAAAGCTTTGGCAGTAGTAGCCACGCTGGCCAAGCCTCGGCCACCAAAGCGCGCAGCCCCGCCTCCTAAGCCGCCTGTGCCTGCAGCGCCTTTGCCTAATCGCTGCGTGCTGTAACCACCGGCTTTATTAAAACCTTGCAAGATGCTTTTTTTAGGCCCTGAAGTCGGCACCCCTGCTGCAGAAGTAGGTTTTTTAGGTGCGCCTGCTCCACCGCCTCCTGCACCACCAAAGCCACCGCCTCCTGAGCGAGGCGCCGCACCCGCGCCTCCTAATTGCGGCTTGCCACTCGGAAGGGCTGCGGATTTTAGATTGCCTTCGGCTGGGTTTTCGTCACCCATCGGTGTGGGAGGAGTCAAGGGTGGCGCCACGCCTTCGCTAGCGCCTGTTGTGAGTTTCGTGCCGGGCTTGGTTTTAACTTGGTAGTCTAAAGGCTGCTGCGGCAAGTTGGGCAGATTGCCTAAGGCGCCCTTGTTGCCGGTGTGCCTTTGGCAAAGCTGCGCCAATTGGCCTAACTGCAAGCCCTGCTGCTGGCTGCCAAAAAACGTAAACTGCGACAACTGAAAAGTCTCTGCGCACTGCTTTAGCATATTATTTATTTCCTCTATGTACGACTTCCATGTGTCTTTACTGGGCAGCTGGCATTCCTTTGCAAGACCCTCAATCTGATTAAGCGTAGGCATGAGTTTGTCATAATGCCGCTTGCACTGGTTAAAAAGATTATGGCAGGTGGAGCGCGCCATTTGGGATAAATCCTGCTGCAAGTAGGTCACGCGCCCTAGGGCGAGGCATTTTTTATTAAGCCCTTGACCGGGTTGCAAAGCCACCTGCGTTAGCCCTTGCACAAGGGGCGCCATTTTGAATACCCGGTTTTTAATGCCTTCGCTTTTACGCATAAGGCACTGCTTTTGCTGGCCGCTATTGGGGTTACAGCAGTGTTGCAAAGCTGTATGAGTGCTTTTAAAGTTTGCTTCATGATTCTTTGCCTGTTTTGACAGCTCCGATATCCGCTGATCCCAGCCAGAACAAGAGCTGCTATTGCTCCGAGCAACACAATGCCCACCATCGTTCTGTGCGATACACTCCCCTGCTGCAACCGCCTTAACAGCAAAAAGCGTGGTGCTATAGGACAGGCTGAGGCATAAAATCAACCCAAACTTTTCCGCCGCATGAAAGAGTCTCATAATTAAACATGATCGGCTCTTTAGACTATAGTCTTAAGCCCTATCAGAGCGCTAGTAAAACAAACTTGGCCAGTAAGTGCAGTCCCAAGGGCAGCTTAAGAAGCTGCTACCCTTGGGGCAAACGGAAGGCCCAAGTTTGTTTTGCGACCTATGAAGCATCTACAAGCCTGTAGCCTTGTGCGATCTCTAGGCACAAGGCGACCACACTCCCGTCAAAGCCCCGTGCATTGAGTAAACACAAATCAGAGCGCTAGGAAAATGCCATGGGAGGGGCGGGAAAAGGGGGCGGAATTTTTTCGCAACTGCCTTGGCCACTTGGACAAAAAAGAGGCTAACAAGCTTATACCAAGTGTTGTGCAATATGTTGCAGATGTGTATAATTTAACGCGCGAGGAGGTGCTAGGTACGGCAAAATCGAGTGGTGCAAAAGGCCTGAGCTTTTTTGAAAGTTAGGAAAAACACATGGGCAACCCCTGGAAAGAAGAGGGCTTGAAGAAAGGCCTAGAGAAAGGCCGTGCTGAGGTGGCTACGAATATGCTCAAAAAAGGGCTGAAGCTCTCTGTGATTTCAGAGGTAACAGGATTGTCTCAAAGCAAAATTAAGGGGCTTAAGAAGGATTAGAACGGAGGGCTTTGACGGAAATGTGGTCGCTGCGGGCCTTTGGCCCTGCGCTACATGCGCGTAGATGCTTCATAGGTCGCAAGACCACTGGAGGCTTGCTTGCCTCCTTGGCTAACGCGCCTGAAGGCGCTGCCAATGGGGCTGCGCTAGAGACTGCGCTTTGTCCCAGGGCATTTTCCTAGCGCTCTGATGCTTACGCAATGCACGGAGCTTTGGCGGGAGTGTTGGTCGCTGCGGGCCTTTGGCCCTGCGCTACATGCGCGTAGATGCTTCATAGGTCGCAAGACCACTGGAGGCTTGCTTGCCTCCTTGGCTAACGCGCCTGAAGGCGCTGCCAATGGGGCTGCGCCGCATGCCAGTGGTCTTGCTAGCACTTTGATTAAGTGCGCCTTGATTTTTTGTTTTAAGGGGTTTTAGTGTTGACTCTAATACTATGAACAAAGCCGAACTAGTAACAGCTGTCGCGGGGCGCCTAGGCCTACCCTGCTCCCACGTGGAGCCTGTGCTAAGCGAATTGCTGGCCGTGATCCGCTCTGAGGTCAAACAGGGCAACAAGGTTAAACTTGTGGGCTTTGGGGTTTTTTGCAAAAGCCTGCGCAAAGGCCGCAACTCGCACAGCCTTAAAACCGGCACGCGCACCAAGTTGCCCCCCACATGGGTGCCCAAATTTCGCCCCGGTATGGACTTTAAAAAAGACATCGCCGCCAGCACAGATCTATAAGCATGCACGCGCCACCCCACCCCTCTAGCACGGCCGTAACCACCGCATCGCCCCCGTGGGCCTTAGAGCAAAAACTCACCGTGCACTACAGAGGCAACATAGACGTGCTGCGCCGCCCAGGGCTATGCGTTGTAGGCTCGCGCCGCCCCAGCCCTGAGAGCCTCGAGTGGATGGAGAGCGAGTTAAAGTCCTTTTTAAAAGCCGTGCACCACGAGGCCGTGCTTATTAGTGGAGGCGCTGTGGGAGTGGACCAGCGGGCCCACGCTGTGGCTATGCGGGCCTCTTGCCCCACGGCGGTGTTTTTGCCCTCAGGGCTTAATAATATCTACCCACCCTCTTTAAACAGCTGGGTGAGCGGAATTGTAGAGCGCGGCGGCGTGGTGCTGAGTGAGTTTGGTTTAGATACCCCGGTACGAAGATGGAACTTTCACAAACGCAACCACAGCATGGCCGCCATGGCAGCCTGCACCCTTATGGTAGAAGGGCGCCTGCGCAGTGGATCTATGATCACGGCACGCGCAGCATTGAATATGGGCAAAAATGTGGGCTGCTTGCCCCAGGGGCCTATGTCGCAAGCACAAGGCTTTAGCGAAATTATGCGCTTAGGCGGCGAGCTCATTACGACCCGCTTAGACATGCAAGCGCTTTTTGCTAGGAGCGCGCATAAAGGATATGGCAAGCTTTTGCAGTAATACTGGGGCTCTAAGACCCTAGGTGGTACTTTTTTACATCTACGACAACGCCTTTGACCATTTTGATGAAAAGTTTTTCCCGCGCATGCGGGCCGCCATAAACCCAGGTTTCGCTTAGTACGTCTCCTGTCGTGGGGGAGACTTGTTTTTCTTTGTTGTCTGGAAACTTGTTCTTCATTGCTAGCACCAGCATCTCGCGCGTCATGCCCACCAAGGGCTCCCCTTGCTCAATCGCCTCTTTAAACACCGGATCGATGCTGTCCAAAAATTGCTCCGACGCCGAACGAAGCTCCCAATCTACAAAAGGGTCCAGCATGGCTTTAAAATCTTCTGCCTCTAAAAGGGGCACTCCCTCTTTAAACTCAATTGCCACACTCGTACCAAAAGGCGCAAACACCTGCTGCCCTTGCCCCAGGGTGGTGCCTGGATTATTGGACGACGCACCCCCTGAAACCTGGATCCTGTGCCACCACTTACGCCCTCCTTTGGCCCCGTGGTTAAACTGGAAGATTACTTTTTTTTCTAAAAACTCTATTTTAGTAATCTGCAGCCTATCCCCCGGGCGCGCGCTGATGCCGGATTTTTCTAACACTTTGTTCCACGCGTCTTCGTCGTATTCCCCATAGGGGTCCATGGGGAGGGGCTTTTTAGAGCGCGGCAGCACCACGCGGGCTGAGCCCATTTCGGCATTTAACGCACTAACCAGTGCCAATTTTTTATTCTCAGGGGCATGCTTTAGCAAAGTGATTTCTTCGGCCTTTAAAACACTCGCCCCCATTAACAGCACAGTGAACACTTTTGCAAAAAACGCCATCCACACACCTCCTAAAACCATTTAAAGGACTAGCACGTTGAGTAAATTAATACACCGCAGACTATATTTAAATCTCGCAGATAGCACAAGCCGCATTGGAAAGTGTACACACTTTAAGCAGCTGTCTAATAAAGCTCAAAACTATAAAGTGCGTACGTGCTTTTTTAGGCGCTGAGCTTTGGTCCTTAAGTTGCTATGTGCTTGAGCATAACAAATTGGGGAATGCCCTGGGAGTACGTTCATGAAAACGGCGCGTTTTTGGTTATGTTTGCTTGGGATTCTGGCAACGACCTGTTTAACCTCTTGCTTAAAATCCCCCAGAGACTCTACCAGCATGCGGCCTATGCCGCCCCAAAGGCCTGTCGTGGGCACGCCTGACACAGGCTCCGGACAAGGAGGGACTGTGCCTGTAGCTGGCCCTTTTAGGCCTGTTGCAGGTGCGGTGGAAGGCAGCTCCAATTTGGGCCGCATAATGGATGCTTTTTTTGCACCTGAACTGCGGGGAGGCTCTTTGGGTCAAGTCAGTGGCTCACTAACAGGGGCCACTGGTGTAAGCTTTTACGGAGCGGTAGAGCTAGCAGGAGGCGCAGTTTTGTATGGAGAATTGATTTTAGGTGTATACGGCAGCATGAGCCGCGCAGAGAGCACTATGTTTTTAGACACAAACGCATCTCGCTTTAGCTCGGGGGCTGCGCGCTTGGTGTTTACCGACAGCTACCTTAGGGCTTTAATTTTTGAAGGGCGCGCTGTTTCGGGGGGCAGTTTTTCTGGCAGCCTTAATGCTGACTTTGGGTCAGGCCCTATAGCCTTAGGCGCCTTTCAAGTCCAAACTTCGGGATTTTTTGTAAATTAAAGACTAGCCAAAACACCTCTTGCATGCAGCGCAGCCTGGTGTTGTGCCTTTAAGCGCACCAGGCAAGCGGAAAACCAAGAGGTGTTTTGGCGATCTATGCAGCTATCTATGGCCCTGCAGGTTAGGTCTAAGCCCGTACCCGCAAGTACGATTTATATAAACTGCGGAAAATAACACCGCCTGCGACCGGGCTTTATTGATTGCGAAAAAACCAGGCGTGACCTGACCTGCCAGATTGACTTAACGCTATGAACACCTCTTGCATGCAGCGCAGCCTGGAGGGACTACCGCTACCACACTGACGTTAAAGCCATGGACACCTCATGCGGCAACAATGTCTTGGTGCACGGTGCCGCCACGGCGTTTAAGCTCTTCTGCTAACAGCACCTGATCCAAAACTTCCGACACATCGCTTACGAAGCTAAACTTTATTTGTTTTAAAATTTTTGGACAAATACTCTCCAAATCTTTGCGGTTATCTGCAGGCAACACCACATGCGTAATCCCCTGCCGCAAGGCTGCTAAGATTTTGCCCTTAATGCCACCCACCGCCAAAACACGCCCCCCCAAAGTCACCTCACCCGTCATGGCGACTGTGTTTTTAATAGGCACCCCGCGCATTAAACTCACCAGCGCACTCACAATAGCCACACCCGCTGAGGGGCCATCTTTGCGTATTGCACCCGCCGGCACATGCACATGCACATCCTTCGCCTCAAAAGCCCCGCTCCTAATACCTAGCGCAGCATGGTTAGACTTTATATAAGACAGCGCCGCCTGCGCGGATTCTTTCATTACGTCACCCAATTGGCCCGTAAGCTTCAAGGCTCCCTCGCCCTTAAAGCTTAAAGCCTCAATATGCAAAATCTCACCCCCCACAGGAGTCCAAGCCAAACCTATGCTCACACCCACTTTGGGAGTCTTGTGGCGCTTTTCGTGCACAAACTCCTCAGCCCCGAGGAGCTCTTTTACAAAAGCCTTGTCGATTCTACCACTATCACAGGCAGTGGCACTGCCACGGCGCGGCTCTTTAGCCACCTGACCGCGCGCAAGCTTACGGCACACGTTATTGATTTGACGGTTTAAATTACGCACCCCCGCCTCGCGGGTGTACTGCTGCACCAAACATAACAGCCCCTCATCCGTAAAGTGGAACTTGTTTTTCTCTAAACCCGTAGCCTCTAATTGGCGCTCCACTAAATGCCTTTTTGCGATTTGTAGTTTTTCGTCGTCCGTATACCCACTAATAGGTATCATCTCCATACGATCCCTTAGCACTGCGGGTATATTTTCTGCCACATTGGCCGTTGCCACAAACAACACATTGCTAATATCAAAGTCTAAGTTAATGTAGTTGTCTTTAAACCTTTTGTTTTGCTCTGGATCTAAAACCTCTAGCATTGCCGCACTCGGATCACCACGGAAGTCTGAGCCCATTTTGTCGATTTCGTCTAGCACCACAACAGGGTTGTTGCTCTGCACGCTCTTAAGTGCTGCAATAATTTTGCCCGGCATGGCTCCCACATACGTGCGCCTATGGCCCCGAACTTCGGCCTCGTCCTTTATGCCTCCCAAAGACAACCTATGAAACTTACGGCCCGTTGCCATCGCGATGCTTTTACCAAAACTCGTTTTACCCACCCCAGGAGGACCGGTGAAACATATAATCGGCCCCGGCGCCGCTGTGCCCTTAAGCACACGCACCGCTAAAAACTCTAAAATACGCTCTTTGACTTTTTGCAAACCAAAATGCTCTTTGTCTAAGATCTTTTTTGCCTCGTCTAGGTTAATGGATTTTTCAACATGCTTGCTCCAAGGCAAATCCGACAAAGTCTCTAAATAAGTACGAATAATAGACGCCTCACTCGTATCAGGGTGCATGCGCTCTAAACGCTTAAACTGTTTTTGCGCCTCTTGCAAAGCCGCAACCGGCATGCCAGATTGTTTGATTTTTTCTAGCAGTTCTTCAAACTCTTCGTTTTTAGGATCCGCATCCCCGAGCTCGTTTTTAATGGCGCGCATTTGCTCGCGCAAAAAGTACTCCCTTTGAGACTTTACGATCTCTTCTTTAGCCGTGTTTTTAATGCGGCTTTGCACCTGAGTAACCTCTAGCTCATTTGCCAAAAGGGTGTTAACTTTTTCTAACCGCTCCACAGGGTCTTGGATCTCTAAAACCCTTTGCGCCTCTTGCAAACGAAAGTTCAAAGTCGATGCAATCAGGTCCGCCAAATGGCCAGGGTCGCTGACGTCTTCTAAGACCAACAAAATATCCGGCGACACCGCGCGGCCCATGGAGACAATTTTTTCTACCATGTCTTTAGCCATTTTCATGGACGACTTGGGCATAGCAGACTTTGCCATAGGCTTAGCTTCAGGCAAGATATTAACCTTTACTTCAAAGTAAGGCTTGAGCTTTAACCAGCTCTCCACCCGCGCCTTGGCTACGCCTTGTATAAGGATTTTAATCCTACCATCCGGCAAGCGGCGCTGCCGCATAATATTCGCCACGACCCCCGTTTTATAAATAGAGTCCTTATCGGGCACCTCGTCTTCGCTGTGCTTTTGTGTGGCTAGCAGTATGTGCCGGTCACGGCTCAAGCCCGCCTCTACCGCCTTAATACTCAAATCACGCCCCACATACAGGGGTGTAATCATATACGGAAACACCACCATATCGCGCACGCTAACCAAGGGCATACTGTGAGACAGGCCAGGATCAAGTGTTTTGTTTTTCACCCAAATACCTCATATGCAAATTAGAAAAGTCACAACCAGCTTCTCGGCCGATTTCTAATTGCCATTTAACGTATCTAGACGCACCACCTGATTTTCGCGCAAACTCAAGCCCACCAAAGGCGGGTTAAGGCCTCTATGCTCATCGCAGCTTAGCATGCCTAAAGAACCCGCAAAGTCCTTAACCCCCAGCAAGGCCTTTTGTACAGCTTCGCGCGTTTTAAGATTATTCTCTCCCACCAAATGCCACAACACCCTACCCACATCAAAGGCCCGCATCTCAAACAAACCCGGGTCATAGGCAAAGTGTTTTCTGAAAAGCTTTACAAACTCCTTCGCACCTGCCTTTATCTCAGGCCACACTCCTATGTCTACAAAGTAGCTGTTGCCACCAAAGCCCTGCGTGCGGCGCACGAACTCCTCGTTGTTCCACAGGTTCACACCCAGTAGGTCTATATCTTTAACACTATACAACTTTAGCGTAGGCACAATCTGCCCCACAGCACGCGCTGCATCCGGCACAAATAAAGCTTCAAACTCCACTTGAGGTTCTAGCACCTCATGCGGCGCACCAAACCTAGCCCTAGGGTTTTTGTTAGCCTGTTTCCACTCCTTCCACAAAGCCCTATACTCTGGCATGCGGTCTTTTGCATCAAACACATTCACCAGTCTGCCCACAGGCTCACTAAAATCCGTCGCTCCCGATGGATACAGCTCCTCAACCACCACCTTGCCTCCCAAGGCCTCAAAGTGCTCCTTAAACGCCAAGGCATAGCTCTGCCCGTAAGCATCGTCAGGCGCCAAAATGCCCAAGCGCCTAAAACCCAATTGCTCAAAAGCCATGCGGGCCAAAAAGCGCGACTGATACTCAGCCGTCAAAGCCGACTGAAACACATAGTCCCCCGCCCTTGCCAAAAGATTTTTTTGCGAAAGCGATACATTAGGTACACCAAAGCTTTGGGCTAGGTCCGCAATGGGCTCACTGGTAACACTGAGCAGATCTCCCACCACGGCAATGGCGCTATCCTCCAACACCACCCGCTCAAAAGCCTCTTTTGCCTGCCCAGGATCCGCCCCCGTGTTCCCCACCACCAAGCGAAAGCCCCTGTCTTGCTGCGTGCCTATACCCAAACCCAACTGCAAACCACGCAGCACCCGCTCGCTGATCTCTTGGCTTTGCTCCCCCGAAAAAGCCAGCACCACCCCTATGACCTTAGGGTCCACATGGCTGCGGTATGCAATTTTTTGCAGCAGCTCTTTTGCCAAATACACCTGGTCGGGCAAAACGTTTTTGCTGTTTATAAGCTTGTTTAAATAACGCTGGGCTTTTTTAAAGTTTTGGTTTTTAAGCTCCCTTTCGCCCAAAGCCAAAGCCGCCTGAGCATGCAAAAACGCATCCTCACGCAAAGCATAAATCTCCAGCAGCTCATCAAAAGACGCCAAGCGCATAACATCCAAAACACGCATTCTGTAGATGTACTTATTGCCCCCGCTGGCTCCTCCACTGGCTTTAGCAGCCACGCGGGACATCATGCTAGATGCCAACTGGGCTGCTTTAACCAAAGCTCCCGCCGCCCGCGCTGACTCATAGCCCAAATCCAAAAGCTCTAAGGGCAGCTCTTGGGAGTACTGGTTTTGCATTTTGTCCAAAAGCACCAGCAGCTCTTCAAAACGCTTCAGCTTATGCAAAGACTCTAAAGCCAACGCATAAACATCCACACCCACCGCGTGGGGAGAGTCAATCCAGCCCGCAACCGTGCTAAAGGCTTTAAAGTACTGGTTTTGATCGTAATACAATTGGCCCAAAGCAATCGCCGCGCGCTCACCCTCTAAGGTGGCAGGGTGAGCTTCTAGAAAAAGCCGCAACCGCTCCATTTTGTGCCGCTTTTGGCTGGGCGTTTTTTGCGGCATAGCCTTAATGCGCTTTAAACTCACACCCGCTGCAGGTGGTGAAGGCGCATAGGGCTTTTTAACAGGAGCCACAGAGCATGCAGCCAAAAAACACACCGCACACAAAGCCAAGCCTAAAACCGAGGCGCGCCCTAGCATCCGGAGTCCTTCGACTGGGTTGGTGGGACAGGCTGTTTGGCCTCTGCTGCCTGCTTGCTAGCGGACGCTTTATCTGTAGACGCTTTATTGGGAGCTGCGTTGTTGAGCGATGCCTCGCCACCTGCACCCTTGGAGGGGGCTTGTGTAGTATTACGTGCAACCATAACTTGTGCAGGTCTTAAAAGCCGCTGATGCAAAAAGTAGGCCGGCTTGTATACCTTAGCCACATGGCCCTCGGGAGTGTCACTGCACTCTATTGTGCCCAAAGCCTCATGCAGCTCAGGATCAAAAGCATCCCCTGGCCCGCTCTTACGCTTTTTTACACCATGCTGCTGCAGCACTTTTTCTAAATGCTGCGCTATCATAGAGACCCCCTGTTTTAAGCTTTTAAAATCCTTGCTGTCTTTGATGTCCAAAGCACGCTCAAAGTTGTCCAGCACCTCCAACAGATCCCTTGCCACAGGCTCTGCCCCAAAACGCATCAAAAGCTCGCGCTCTTTTAGGGCCTGGTTTTTGTAGTTGGCAAACTCCGCCACCATATAAGAGTGCCGGCTTTTTAAATCCGCCAGCTCCTTTTCAACACCCTTAAAACGCTCTGTTATAGCCTCTAGCTTTTTGCTTTCTGATGATGCTGGCGTTTGGAGTTTTGGCGCAGGCGCCGCACCTGTTTCTTGATCCTTTGTGGGATCCTTGGCGGGCTCCTTTGCTGGATCCTTTGGGGTTGAATTGGCAGCCTTATCGCCAGGTTTATCGCCCACCTCGCCCACGAGGTCTACAAAATCCGGCCCCCCGTGGGGGATTTGGTTATCTTCAAGCGCCTCTTGCTGTTGGATTTTTCAGCCACATCACACCACCCGTACTAGACTCACCATAATAGAAAAATGTGCCCAAGGCCAGACTCGAACTGGCACGGCTAAAA
Source organism: Bdellovibrionales bacterium (assembly GCA_965116155.1). Classification (GTDB taxonomy): domain Bacteria; phylum Bdellovibrionota; class Bdellovibrionia; order Bdellovibrionales; family UBA1609. The sequence goes on along the minus strand of OZ220488.1, from coordinate 181,422 downwards.
TTAGCCCCAGGATTTTAAGTCCTGTGCGTCTACCTATTCCGCCACTCGGGCCCCGTGGGGCCGGCAGGGCTTAAAAGCTCTACCCACTACCTAATAAGCTATGCCACAATACGCACATGCTCTCAACAAAAGCCTTTCATTGCATCATCATGGCCGGCGGCAAAGGCTCTCGCATGCAAGGGCTACCAAAAGCCTGCATGGACGCCGCGGGGCGGCCTATTATACGTCGCATTATAAGTGCCATTAAAAAGATCCAAACCCGGGGCGAGTGCCGTGTGGTGGTATCCCCTCAAAACCGCAGCCTCATTAAACAGGCGCTGCTAGATGCGCCTGGCGTGAGCTATTATCTACAGCAGCAGCCTAAGGGCACAGCCCATGCTGCGCATTGCGCCAAACCCCACACCCTGTCCCCTTTGCCCGTACTGATCACCAACGCCGACCACCCTATGGTGGAGCCACGCGACATTAGCCGCATGCTGCGCATGCATGCCTCAAACCAAAATACCCTTAGCATTGTGGCATGCCCTGTAGAGCGCCCCGGCTCCTATGGGCGCGTATGCATAGGAGGTGGGCACACAACAGGAAAGGTAAAAATTATTGAAGCCAAACAAGCCACACCCGAGCAGCTTAATATTAAGCTCATTAATACGGGCTTTATGGTGGTGCAAAAACAGGCCCTTGTAACGGCACTTAAAAAGCTTATGCGCCGAGCCCTGCCGCAAGGGCAGCGCGAGCACTATATAACGCACCTGCCAGAGTATATTGCCAAAACGGGAGCCCTCACCTGCCCGGAGCATGTAAGCCGTGGTGTCAACACTCTGCAAGAGCTGGCACAAATCACGCGCGCGCTTTTTTTGCGCAAAAATTACGCCCTTATGCAAAAGGGTGTGCATATTGTTGACCCTTATAACACCTACATTGAAGACTCCGTACGCATCGGCAAAGGCTGCACCATTTACCCGGGGGTCTTTATTCAAGGCCAAAGCCGTTTGGGGCAAGGGTGCACCGTAGAGCCCCATTGCTTTATAATGTCCACCACCCTTAAGCAGCAGGTGCAGGTTAAAGCCATGTGCTATTTACAAGATTGCTATATAAAACAAAACAGCCAAGTGGGGCCTTTTGCGCGCTTGCGTGACAATTGCATAATAGGCGCAAACGTGCAGGTGGGGAACTTTGTAGAGCTAAAGCGCACCACCCTTAAGCCTGGCACCAAAGCCAAGCATTTAAGTTACTTGGGCAACGCCACTATAGGCGCCAATACCAATATTGGCTGCGGCACTGTAACCTGTAACTATGGGGCGGATAGAAAAAAGCACCCCACCCACATAGGGGCAGATTGCTTTATAGGTAGCGGCGCGCAACTGGTTGCGCCGATAAAAATTGGCCGCTCTGTGACAATAGGCGCAGGAAGTGTTATTACCAAAAACGTACCCGCTGGCAAGTTGGCCCTAGGGCGTGCCCAGCAGGTTACTAAGCAGGTCACTAAACAACAGGCTAAATCACCAACTGCGCGGCGGTCCAAACAGAAAAACAAACAGCAAAACAAAAAACAAAAACAACCAACCCCCCAATAAATACCCCCCCTTTTTTTTATGTGCGGTTTAATGGCCTATAGCGGTTTTGATGAGAGTGTGCCTTTTTTGTTAAAAGGCCTTAAGCACCAAGAGTACCGTGGTTACGACAGCGCGGGTGTGTGCGTGTTAGCGCGCGAAAAATCCTTTAGCACTATTAAGTCTGTTGGGGCTTTGTCTAATTTAGACCAATTGGTAAAGCAAAACCCGCCACTTGGGAGTGTGGGTTTAGGGCATACGCGCTGGGCAACCCATGGGGCAGTAAGTGCAAAAAACGCCCACCCGCACACCGTGGGCGCTATTAGCGTCGTGCATAATGGCATTATTGAAAACTACAAAGAGCTTAAACAAAGCCTGCCCCCTGGGGTGGAGTTTGTATCAGAAACGGATTCTGAAATTTTATCCCACCTGCTGCACCACTACACCCATACGCAGGGCTTGGGGTTTTTAGAGGCCGGGTTTAAATTGCAGCACCAGCTGCAAGGCACCTGGGCAGTATGTGCTGCTTCCACTCAGCATCCTGATGCCTTAATAGCCTTTAAAAACTCAGCCCCTTTAATTATTGGGCAATCGGATGCCGCGAGCTTTGTGGCAAGCGATGCTACGGCCTTGCAAGAGTGGTGCGATAAAATCTACTACCTCGATGACAACGAGCTTGCTTGGTGCTCACCTAAGGCGCGGCATTTTTATAAAAACGCCATAGAGGTTAAAAAACAAAGCATTGCTTTAAAAGCCCGAGGAGCCTTGCCAAAAAAAACACACAAACACTTTATGCTGCAAGAGATTTACGAAGGCCCTCAAAGCCTGCGGCGGGTGCTAAGTGCCCACACCCACAAGCACCGCGTGCGCTTACGCACCTGGCAACAGGATGCGGGGTTTTCTATAGAGCAAACACTCCGCCAAGCTAAGCGCCTTATTATAGTGGCATGTGGTAGCTCTTACTATGCAGCACTTTATGCAAAATACCTTATAGAGGAAGTAGCAGGGGTTCCCGTACAGGCCGAAGTGGCCAGTGAGCTGCGTTACCGCAAGGCGCCTATTGCGCCTAATAGCGTGGGGGTGTTTATTAGCCAAAGTGGCGAAACCGCTGACACCTTAGCATGTGCTAAAAGCTTAAAAAACACGGGCGCACCTATTTTAAGCCTGTGCAACGCGCAGCACTCGAGCCTGGTGCAGCTTAGCCACTGCTCGCTCGACATGTGCGCGGGGACGGAAATAGGCGTCGCCAGCACCAAGAGCATGCTTTGCACGCTAAGCCTTTTGCAGCTAGTGGCCCTTTTAGTAGCGCGCTTGCAGCGGGCTAAACCCACACAAACACCTGGCAGCACACAAGAGCCGCTGCATATAAAATCCATGCAAGATCTCCCTACGCATATAGAGGGAATGTTGTCTCAACCCAGCACCTTTGAGCTGGGCAAAAGCATTGCGCATTATAAGGGGTTTTTGTTTTTGGGGCGCGGTGTGCATTACCCCATGGCCTTAGAAGGAGCGCTTAAATTAAAAGAAATCGCCTACAAAATGGCGCACGCTTACCCTGCGGGCGAAATGAAACACGGCCCCTTGGCGCTGATTGATGCAGATGTATTAGTTGTGGCCCTTAACCCTGGAGGAGCAAGCTTTAACAAAACCCTTAACAGCTTAAACGAAATCGCCGCGCGCCATGGACATATGCTGGGCCTTACCACGCCTGAGCACAAAGAGGCGCTTAAACCCTTATGTAAAAAACTTTGCCTCCTGCCACAGGTGCCACCTATGCTTATGCCTTTGGTAGAACTTGTGGCACTGCAGTGCTTAGCCTACAGCGTGGCCCTGGCCCTGGGCCGCCCCATAGATAAACCCCGCAACTTAGCAAAATCCGTTACAGTAGAGTAGCTTCCCATGCCGGCAACTAAAAAAGCCCCCCAAAAAACTATCATCGCTCTCGATGTAGACACCAAGGCTCAGGCATTAAAGCTGGCGCGCGATTTAAAAAGCTTGGCATATGGTTTTAAAGTGGGCCCACGGCTTTGTTTAAGGTTTGGCCGAAGCCTTATAAAAGAGCTCACGCAAATAGCGCCTGTGATGCTCGACAACAAACACTATGACATCCCCTCAACGGTTGAGGCTTCTGTAAAAACCAGCTTTGATATGGGAGCGCGCTTTTGCACGGTGCATGCTTTGTGCGATGCTAAAACCTTACGCGCGCTAGCCCGGTTGGAGCAAGAGCTGAATGAGGTGCGCGCGTTTAATGTTATTAGTATTGGAGTTTTAACCTCGGCCATGAAACCTGGCGCAAAAAGCCAGCGCCTTATGCTAAGCCGCGCTAAAAAGTGCTTCGCTCAGGGTTTAAGCCATATGGTGTGTTCGGCCTTTGAGGCAAAAGCACTAAAAGCCCTTAACCCCAAGGCAAGGCTTTTTGTGCCCGGCATAAGAGGTGGCGGATTACAGCAAAACGACCACAAGCGCGCGTCAACGCCTAGTATGGCCTTTAAAGCAGGTGCAGAGTTTATTATTATAGGGCGCCCCGTTTACAAAAGCCCCAACCCCAAAAAAGCTCTCAAGGATTTGTTAGAGCGCTAGCCTCATGCTCTGGGCTTTGATGGGGCTGCGGTCGCTACAGGCTCATAGTAGCTTCATAGGTCGCAAAATTCTCTGTAAGACGCTTGGCACCCTGATGGTCGCATCTAAAGATGCTATCAGGATACCGACGCTTTGCTTCAGAGAATTTTACTAGCACTCTGATGCTTACGCACTTATAGGGCGCCCCGTTTACAAAAGCCCCAACCCCAAAAAAGCTCTTAAAGACCTGATGCGGTATTGAAAAATTGGCCTAAAGTGTCAGCAGGCTGGTTCCACATATGGGCTCCTAAGTACTTGCGTAGCAGCAAGAATTGCGGACTAATGGCAAAACTCTCTGGCAAAGCCACAGTGCCATAAAGGCGCGCAATGCGTTTTTGAGGATCCCACAGACTGTAGAGCCTTTTTGCGCCCTGGGTGCAGGTGTTTAAGTGTTTAAAACTTTCTAAGGGCGTCAAACGGTTTTTAAAAAAATTATTCAACTCTTGCAAAGTGTCGTCTAAAGACACCAAAACCAGCACAGTGTTTTTGTGGTTATGTACAGCCTCTAGCAGCTCTGGCAACTCGGTCACACAAGGCTCACAGTAAGAGGCCCAAAAATGCAGCACCACGCCCTTAAGTGCAGGGTGTTTTAATCCGTATAGCGAAAACTTCTCTGCATCACCTTGGCCCGGGCAGGAGTTTAAAAGTTTAGCCTCAAACTCAGGCACGCCTTGGGTTTTAAACTTTTGCAGGTTTTGCACAAAAGCCGGAGCGGACTCGTTTTGCTTTTGGTAAAAAAACCACCCCCAACCCCCGGTGATACTTATAGAAAAAACAATTGCAACAAATTTACGCATTACAAAGGGCTTGTGTATCACAACGCACGGGATACTTACAACAATCTGGCCGCTACGGGCCTGCAGCCCTTCTTTCTAGCCCGCGCCTCGAGCATTTGAGTCTGTCGTTTGTCACCTTGGGTTTTTCATCCTTGCAGGATGTTCCCAAGAGGACTGCGCTCATTGCTCAAATGCTCAGGCTAGGCTTTTATGCTTACGCATCAAACAACGGGCCGAGGCTTTTATGTGTGCTGATGCGCAAAATAGCCTTTGCCACCAAAGGGGCAACCGATACAACATCAAAGCGCTCTTTTAAATCTGCAGGAGCCTTTAAGGGCACGGTATCTGTGATCATAATGCGGCTTGCGCCGCTTTGCTTTAGGCGCTTAAATGCGGCCCCAGAAAAAATGCCATGCGTTGCCACAATGCTCACCTCTTTGGCGCCTTTTTCTAAACACAAATCCGCCGCCAAACACACCGTGCCGGCAGTGTCTATTAGGTCGTCTAATAGGATGGCATGCTTATCTTTTACATCGCCCACCAAATGCAAAGCCTCTACCTCGTTAGGGCGGGGACGCCTTTTGTCTACAATGGCTAGTGAGCATTCTAGGCGTTTAGCAAAGTTTCGCACCCGTTCCACGCCACCCGCATCAGGGCTGACCACCACAAACCCATCACCGCAACCAAAGCGCTCCTTCCATGACTGCGCCAGCACAGGCCCTGCACCCAAATGCTCCACCGGGGCATTAAAAAAACCCTGCGTCTGGGGCGAGTGCAAGTCGATGCACACGAGCGACGTCGCACCCGCTGTTAGCAAAAGGTCACTCATGCACTTTGCCGAAATAGGAGCCCTGCGGTAAGCGCGCTTGTGGTCCTGGCGCGCATAACCAAAATACGGCAGCACCGCCACCAGGTGCGAACACGAAGACCTTTTAAGAGCGTCTAAAATTACAAACAGCTCCATGTAGTTTTCGTTTACAGGAGGGCAGGTGCTTTGCAGCACAAAACAAAACGCCCCCCGTACGCTTTCTTCTAGCCGCACCTCCACCTCGCCATCGGCGAATCTGCCAATGCGCATTTTGCCCAGCTCCACACCCGCCAGCTGGGCCACATTTTGAGCAAAGCCCTGGCACGCGCTTGCGGAAAATACTTTTAAATCCATAAAGGCTTAGTCCTTTAATGTTTAATGCCCTAATGTTTAGTGCCCTAACGACAATGTGGCGGCTTTGGGCCTAGGACACCCAAAGCCGCAGGGCCATAGTAGCTTCATAGGCCGCAAAATTCTCTGTAAGACGCTTGGCACCCTGATGGTCGCCCCTTTGTAAGGGGCTATCAGGATGCCGCCTCTTAGCTTCAGAGAATTTTACTAACACTCTGATGCTTACGCACTTATAGGCCGCCTAATATTCTGCGGGACGCTTGCTCCTGTCGCGGCCACCTCTAGCTGTTTAGTGCACAAAAATGCTTCAGGCAAGACCACTTGTCCATCTGATGGCCCGCACCTAAAGGTGCTATCAGCTGGACTGCGTAGGGCTGAAGACATTTTTGTTGGCACTTTTATGCTTACGCACGGAGGTTGAGCCAGGAGCGCCGCTTTATCCTGGGAATATTAGGCTAGCACTCTAACCTGCTTTTCAAACAGCTCCGCACATGCCTTGGTGGCGACAGAAAGCATATCATTAAGCTCTGTGTGCGAAAAGTCTCCCCTTTCTGCCGTGCCCTGTAGCTCTATGAGCCGGTTTTTGTCGTTGAGCACAAAGTTCATATCCACGCCTGTGGTGGAGTCTTCGTCGTAGTTTAAATCCAACAGTACACCATCACAACCTAAGCCCACACTAATCGCTGCCACCTGACCCTTAATAGGGCTTTGCTCGATTTTGCCTGTTTTTTGCAAAAATCTCACAGCCAAAGCCAAAGCCACAAAGCCTCCCGTAATGGCATAGGTGCGCGTGCCTCCATCGGCCTGCAAAACATCGCAGTCTACAATGATCTTGCGCTCCCCTAGCAGCGACAAATCCACGCACGACCTCAAAGACCGGCCTATGAGTCGCGATATCTCCTGGCTCCTGCCTCCCGACACCGCGCGGTCGCGGCTAATGCGCGTGCTGGTAGAGCGAGGCAGCATGGCGTACTCCGCCGTCACCCATCCCGACTTCGCTGAGCCACTTTTTAGCCAGCGTGGCACGCTCTCCTCCACTGAGGCCGTGCACATAACCACCGTGTTGCCAGCACGAATTTTAACACTGCCCTCAGCATGCCGCGCCACATGCGCCTTGAGCTCCACCGGGCGCAGCTCGTCCCATTTTCTACCATCAGTGCGGGTCACTAATCTACCTCCTGACGAATGGTGCCGAATATATCCTCACCTTGAGGCAAGCGCATTTGTATCTCCACCACATCGCCTTTTTGCATAAAGGGCGTGCTGGCTTTGCCGTGAGCTAAAACCTCTAGCATGCGCTTTTCGGCCAAGCAAGAGCAGCCCGCACTGGTATCCTCGTTAGAAACCGTGCCACTCCCTAATAGAGTGCCTGCCTTTAAAGGCCGCGTGCGCGCCGCGTGGGCTATAAGCTCACCAAAGTGAAAATGCATCTCCCCCGCATTGGCTCTGCCAAACTCTTGCCCCTTATAACGCACCAACAAGGGCAGGTGCAGTTTTCCGTTGCGCCAAAATTCTCCCAGCTCATCTGCTGTGCACGCAAAGGGCGACAGCGCACTAGGAGGCTTAGACTGAAAAAAACCAAACCCCTGCTTAAGCTCAGTAGGCACAAGCCCACGCAACGACACATCGTTTACCAGCACAAAGAGCCTAATGTAACTTAAAGCCTCTTCAGCCCCCACGCCCATAGGAACGTCGTCCAAAATCACCCCCACCTCGGCCTCAAAGTCCGTACCATGCGCTGCGTCCTCTTGCGGAATAGGCGCCAATGGGTCTAAAAAATAATCCCCCCCACCCTGGTACATAAGGGGGCGGGTTTTGAGATCCTCAGGCGGCTCCGCGCCCCGCGACTTACGCACCAGCACAATGTGGTTAATAAAAGCCGAAGCATCCACCCATGCAAAGGCGCGAGGCAAGGCCGAGTGCAGGTCTTCTGCATCCACGTCAAACACTCCCTCGGTCAAGCGCCCCTTATTAAGATCGCTGTACAAAGACTCTAACGCGTCTACACAGAGCTGCCAATTCTCCACAGCCTCTCTTAGCGTCTGCGGCAAAGACTTTGGCACCCTTGTCGCGCGCTTATTATCGCGCGACACCACCACCAAAGCTCCATCGCGATGGGGTGAAGGCTTTTTTAAAGAAGCCAGTTTCATAAGCTTATCTCCTTTTGTCTGCCCTGTTCTTGCAAGGCATGGCAGACCCTTTGTGCCACCTCTTTGTGGCCGATCCACTCTATAGGTTTTTTTTGGGGGGGGCGTGGGATTTTATGCCCACTCATTATGTGACCGCAAGCTCCTACAACTAAGTCACTTAAAAATTCGCAAGCTGAGTGTTTTGCATCTTTATGCAGGTCCATCAAAGCCTTAACGCTTTGTTGCATTTTTTGCATCTGCCTGCGGGCATTGTGGTGCGGCCATGTGCTTTTGTCACCAAAGCCATTTTTTAAAGCATAATCCAAATAGCCTTGCACCAGAGGCTGAATATCCGCCATGCCGCGCCCAGGCAGTAACCACTTAGCCAATTGGCGCTCGAGCCATGCCGTACTACAGCCCTCTTTTTGCAAAGCCCCCAGCAAAGCGTATAAGCCCACCTCTACACCCAAAAACACGCTGGAGCTTTGGCTTAAAATCTCTGGCACATTAAACACCGTAACTGCGCGGCCTTGCTCTTGCGCGCGGGTGGCGATTTGCTCTAGCTCCAACTTGGCCCAGCCTTGCAAATAAGGCGCATAAGACTGCCACTGGTAATCGCCTTGCACCAAACACTCGCACCCATGGTAACCATAGGCCCAGTACTGTGTGGGGAGGGTCCGATTTTTTGCTTGCTTGGCCTGCTCTACAGCGTTTATCAAATGCTCAAAACTGTAGGCGCTTACTTCTAAAAAGTTCTTCTCGCACAGTTTGCCCAAAGGGCTTTGCCAAAATACGCGCGAGCTTAAATACCGCGTGCCAACGCCCTTAAAAACGCGGTTCGCCAAGGCCCACAAAACGCGCGACCTAAAAAAACCTCCCGCCATAGTGTGCACCACAATAAGCCTGCCCCCTTGTGATGGAACGGCGCCCAAAACCTGGTCCGCCCACAAGCGCAGGCGGCGCTTAAAATCCACCTGTGCATCAAGACGCAATTGCTCAACCCATGCGGGGTCTGCTATTTCTGCCGAATCCCAATTGCGCATTGTAAGGGTCTTGAGCTTGTCTGTTATGCCTGTGGAGCTTTTATCCCTAAACTCCCCAAATCCAGCCTCTAGGGGCACGTTGATTATGCTGTGTGGTGCAGCATTAAGCTCCTCATCACTCAAGGGCCTTAGCGCTGCTTCTGGACCATCCCTGCGCCCTACTGTGGAGCACAGCACCTTAGCGCCTGCTGCCTTAGCGCAGTCAATAAGGCCATTCACATAGCCTTTTGAAAACACCTCCCCACACACCGCGAGGGTGTCTTTAGACGTAAGCATAGCTCTCCCCCCCCCCTTTAATAGTTTAGTACTTTAATACTTAGGCCCAATAAAAGCACCTTAGCACCACAAAACGCAAGCCCCCAAGGGTGGGGCACTTGCACCAAGCCAAGGTTCCCTTGGTACAATAAAAAGCGGGTGTCGCCTAAATGAGCCCTAGGCGACAAATACGGGGGGTTGCGGGCCTTGTCTATTAAAGTTTGCCCCCAGTGTCATTTTGAGCAGCCAGAGGATATCTATTGTGCCCAGTGTGGCTTTAGGTTAGAGGGCTACACGCCCAAAAAACCACTGATCAATATGCAGTTTATGCCGCTTTTTTTATGCGGAGCCCTAAGCGCGCTCGTGTTTTTGGGCATTTTACACAAAATTAGCAGCGCGCCACCTAAAACCCTCTCCCTCAACCAAAAGGCAGAGCTCCATTTAAGATCGATCGAACCCAGCCCTAGCCTCACCCAAGCACAAAAAAACCAGCCACAAAAGGCCCCAGCGCAAAAAAACCAGCCGCAAAAAATCGACCAAAAGCGCAATACCTCCACCTCTCCAACAAGAGCCCTAGCCTCTGCTACTGCCTCCCCCCAAAAAAGTAAGCCCCTAGCAAACCCCAACAAGGCCACAAACGCTCTGGCAGAAAACACAAAAGCAACACCCACAGTGGCGCCTAAAACTGCTGCAAGCGGTGCGGCTGTGCCCATTAAGCCCGAGCAGGCGCAGTTCCAAACAATAAAGCAGGTCCAAATCCGCTGGCTGGAAATCACGAACGCACAGAGCCGGATGTTTTGGAGCTACATCGAGACGGCTCGTGAAATCTTAACCCGTGGTGCCAGGGCTTATGGTTTTAACAGCACCGCTCTTGCCACTAGGGGGCGGCTGTTGGGTTCGATTGTAGAGGCCTCTTTGCAGCGGGGTAAGGATTTAAGGCTAAGGTTTTTGCAAGGCGGGGAGCAGCATGGAGCGGGTGGAGCGCATGCTAATGGCGGGGCGGCGTATGGTATTTTTTTAAATATATCTTCTAGCACGAACAAAAAAGCCCTTAATATTGCATTAAGTGCTAATCTTTACAGCCCTAATTTAAACCAAGGGGTGAAAAAAATTGTGCACATCCCGCTCGACCTCACGCAGGTCAACACCCTGTGGGTAGAGGATTTTATGCCCATTTTGCCCCCGGTTGCGGCTGAACACACTTTGAGCGGGCCGCTGCAGATTTTAAAGTCTGCAGATTTTGTGCAGCAAAAAAGCGACCTTGTGTTACTTATGCAAATCCACTAAAACTCTTCTGGTGAGTGTTTTAAATTCCATTACACCAAACCGTGCCGGTGCGCCTTTGACAAAACCGCTAGCCGAAGCCATGGCGCCCTCTTGCCACCCATTGGCCAAGGCACGCGCCATGGGGGTGCAGTTTTTGTACCAAAACGAATTTTCCAAGGCGCCAGATATTATGCAACTGCAAAAAATGTGGGGAGAGTTTTGCAAGCAGGCGGGCTTTAATCCCAAGGCTGCGTCTCCGAGGAAGGCTTTTAAGCTTTGCCAGGGCGTGTGGGAGCATCGGCAAGAGATCAACACTTGGCTGGAGCGGTACTGCGACAATTGGTCTTTAGAGCGCTTAAGCTTGATAGATGTTAGCATTTTGCGCTTAGGGGTGTTTGAGTTGCTATGGACTTCTACGCCTAGGGGAGCGGTTATTAATGCCGCGCTGGAGTTGGGGAAGGAATTTTCTGACTCCAAAAGCCCGGGGTTCATAAACGGGGTACTGGATAGAATAAAAGCTCCACCCAAGGCGTGACCTGACCTGCCAGATTTGCGTATTAGATCAAATCAGTAGTCCAAAAATAATCAGCTGACCAAAATATAAACACTTGCCAAAACGGTGCGCCCTACGGGGTAGGGGTGAAAAGCCTTTAAAATTAAGCGCTTGTGGCGCTTTTAGGTGCTGCAGCAGGTGGTGGCTTGGGTGTTGCAGTGCTTGTGGGGGAGGACCAAAGAGGTTCATGTAATTTTTAACTGGGGGGATATGCCATGGGGCTGCAAAACGGAAAACAGTATATTTTAACAGCGCTGCTGTTTTTGGCCTTAGGGGCCAGCTCGAGCTGGTTGGGAAATGGGTCTAAAAAAGACGTAGTCCACAGCCTGCACCAAGCCTCAGAGGATGCAAAGGACATAGAAAACGAAATAATAAGCGCTGTAAAAAACGGTATTAACACCTGTATTGATGGAAGCCAAGGTTGCACAATCACCTTTCGCAGCATGAAATATAAAGTTACCAAAACCAAAAGCACCACAAAACTACAAGACCTCACAGGCACGCCTTATGATGCAGAGCAGAGGAAAAAAGACATACTTAAAATATGCCAAGATAATAGTGCTGATTTTGCCCAATGGCAAGAGAAGCAGACTGAGGAATACAACAGCATGAACTGGCAGGAACTCAAACAAAAATGCATGAACGAGTACAGTGGATCAGATTTTAAAATCACAACATCTTCCATCAACATCACTGGAATTAACAGGCCGTCTTGTTCCGATTGTGGTGATGACCCCAACCTTGCTAGCTTCCCTATAAGCCAGAAACAATTACAAGACCTTAAAAGCATTCATAGTGCGATACTGGAGCGTCTAAGTGAAACAGCTAAGCAGGATTTGAAAAAATTAGAAGCCCAAAAAACGCTCGCAGCGGCGGTAGCAGCTTGCAAAAAGGACGAAAAAGGCGAAGACCTGGATCTAGAGGGCGAGCTAGATTGCCTATGGAAAACTAAAGTCCTCGCCGAAGAAGACAAAGAAAAACGCGCCCGCTTGTTTAAAAAACACATCGCAAGCCGCCTTTTTAAAATGGGGCAAAGCCGTGACCCTGAAGTGCGCGAAGATGCCCTCACAGAGCTTAACCGCTTTAAGGATAAAATAGACGGCAAGCTGCCAAAAGCCTACGCCGCACAAATAGAGCACCAAATATTTAAGCAAGAGCTCGATGGCTATATGCTTAAAGCCGCCACCCAATGCGGCACGCAGTCAGCACTCCCCAACGGCTCAGGAATTGCTGGCCCCCAAAACACGCTTTGCCTGCAAGGCTATATCGTAAAAGCCTCAAATTGGATCAACCAGCGCGCAGGGCACATCGCCCAAGCCTACTACGACCAACACCCCAATGCTGCAAGAGCGCTCATAGCAGAGTTCCGCGGGCTTGTGGATCAACACTTTAGAGCCATCGTGCAAAATCCACAAGCATACGTTGCCATAAGACAAAAACCCGTTTACAGCATCTTTAGTGAGAGCAACATTTTAGGCGGCGCGCGCCCTCAATTAGGCGCCCCTTTATTAGGAGGCAATATGCAAGGCAATATGCCACTCACTACTGCGCCAGTGCCTAGCTACCCAGCAGCCCACTACCCAGCAGCAGGATTAGGTACTGCGAACGGCCCTATGCATGGACCTGCACTTCCACCCAGACAGCCGTGGCAGCAACACCAAGCAGCTCAGCCTCTGGGGAATCAATTAAGGCATCTGCCGCAAACGGGCGGCTCTAATAGAGCTCGTGTGGGAGGGGGCACCAATTATTCCACTACTGGAAGACCCCGCACTTATAATGGTAATGGTACCGGCCGCTGGTAGTTTAGAAAAAAGGCAGCCGCGCTTGGCTGCCTTTGGCACTTTAAGGCCCACAGTGAACCCTTATGTTGTGTCTTTGCGTGAGCTAGAGGCAAAGGGTTTTTTTACACCCGAAGACAAGGCCCAAGCCCTTAAGGGCACGTGGCGCAAAAAAGCCTTTGGCGCAGCAAAGGACACGGCTTTAGATTTAGAAATCGGCACCGGTAATGGCGGGTTTTTTTTACACCGTGCCACACAGCATCCTACAAGGCTGACTTTGGGTATTGAGCGCAAGCTTAAACCCCTTGCCCAAAGCGCTAGGCGCGCGCAGCTCGTGCAAAGTTTAGCGCATAATACGCAAGGCAGCAAAAACGCCCACATGCTGCGTTTTGATGCGCGGTTTTTAGATAGAATTTTTGCGCCGCAAGAGCTGAACGATGTTTTTATTTACTTCCCTGACCCATGGCCCAAACGCAGGCACAAAAAGCATCAGCTTTTGGACGCAGGGTTTTTTAAAAGCCTGTGGCCTTTGCAAAGACCCAATAGCTCTATATGCATTAAAACCGACAGTGCGGATTACTTTGCCAGCATGCTCCACGCCGCAAAGGCATCGCCTTATAAGGTAACCCACATTAGCCATGACTGGCATAAGGACCCTTTGTCGAGGAGAGATTTTTTGACTCACTTTGAAACCATTTTTAAAAACCAAAACCTACCCATTTGCCGAGTAAATTTAGAGCGCTAGCCATATGCTCTGGGCTAAACGCAGTCTCCCTGATGGCCGCCCCGTTGGGGCTATCAGTGCGCCGCCGCTTTGTCCCAGGATATTGGGCTAGCACTCTAGCTTTGAGTTTGCTCAATGCACAGAACTTTGACGACAGTGCGGTCGCGATAGGCTTTCGCCTATCGCTACAGGCTCATAGTAGCCTTATAGGCCGCCCAATATCCTGTGGGACGCTTGGCACCCTGATGGCCGCCCCGTTGGGGCTATCAGTGCGCCGCCGCTTTGTCCCAGGATATTGGGCTAGCACTCTAATAAGACTAAAGTTCTGCTTAGTACTAGCCGTAGGTATTGTAAGTGGCATGGAAAGCAATTTGGGAGTCTAGCGGATCTGTGCGCTGTTTTTTAACAAAAATATAAAAATTTAATTAACTAACTAACCTGTGGGGGTATACGCGATGACATCAAGGTTTAAGAATATATTATTAACGGTTACTTTGCTCGTGGGGCTAGGGGCCCTAGCTGTGCCGGCGACAAAGGCACTTGCAGAGCAAGACCCAAACAGTGAAAGTGAGAGCAGCACCTCTTCAACTAACACTGCCCTCAGCCCCATTATGGGGTTACAGGATTTTGTTGCACCCACTTTGCAGCACGTGGTGCAGCATGTGTTCATTGCGGATCGCTATAAGGTTGAGGAGCGTAATGAGGGCACTCCCCTTGTACTTGGAGCAGATCCCAGACTCGCTAATAAGGACCTTTTTGATCTCATGGTTCCCAAAAGCGATAAGATGTTTGTTGGTACAAAAGGCCATGACTACATCACTGCCACAAAGGCCCATGCAGGCTTGACTATAATTGCAGGCAAGGGAAATGACGTTGTACTTGGTTCGTCACACAACGACGTACTAAAAGGCGGCCAAGGCAACGATAGCCTTGTGGGCAGCAAGGGTGACGACGTTCTAAATGGCGGCACAGGACGCAATGTGCTTGTTGGTGGCGCCGGCAATGACACCTTTGTTGTAAAAGGTCACGACCAGTTGCCGTTCCTAAATGTCGGCGACATTATAAAAAACCACGCTGAGCTGCAGTATGAGGCCACTAGAGTGGGATACAATTGGGATTACAGCAGCAAAACGGGCGTGGTGCAAAAAAAATGGATGCCCGTACATACTGAAAAAAGCATAGCCGCTATGATGCCAACTGCAAGCGCAGTAGAGACAGGCGTTGAAGCATTGCTCAAAAAAATTAGAGCCCACAGAGAGAGCGGTGGTATTTTCAAAATATGCAAAAAGGCAGGCTACACCTATGAGGACACACCTCTTGAGGGGGATCACGGGCTTTTTGCAAGTGTGCATTGCTTGGCAAGAGAAGCAATGCGAATGGCGCAAGCTCCAAATCCTTTACAACACCTCAGCCTAGCTGCTGTGCCTTTCCATGTAGCAGCAAAAGAGTGGGACTCAGACTTTAATGAGCTCTATAAAACCAGAGCTATTCTTAGAACTACAGATATGAAAACTAAAGTGAGCCTGCTATTGTATGGTTTCTCGGCTGTGATAGTAGATGACGCAGGTGTAGTGAAGCACTTGTTCTTTGCAGAAAGCGACTCTGGAGACGACGAGGCTGCAGCACCTCAAATGTTTAAAAAGAAGTAAGTTAAAGGACTAGAAAAATTCTCTGGGACTAAGCGGCGGCACACTGATAGCCCCCTGTAAAAGGGGGCGGCCATCTACGAGAGTGTGGACGCTGCGCACCCCTTCGGGGCCCTTCGCTATCGGCGCGTTGATAGCTGTCTAGCGCGCAAAAATACTTTGAATGAGAACCTCGCTTGCCACCTTGGCTGGCGCCCCTTGCAGGGGCTGCCAATGTGTCTGCGTCTCTGATCAAAGTGTTTTTGCTGGCGCTTTTATCCTTACGGGCCAAGCGTCTTACAGAGAATTTTGCGGGCTATGGCGTAAGCATAAAAGTGCCAACAAAAATGCTCTCAGCCCTACGCAGTCTACCTGATAGCGCCCTTGGGCGCGGGCCATCAGGTAGACAAGTGGTCCTGCCTGAGGCATTTTTGTGCACTAGACAGCTAAAGGCATCTATGAGCCTGCAGCGAAGGGCCAAAGGCCCGTAGCGACCAGGTTTACGTCAAAGCCCCGTGCATTGAGTAAACCCAAATTAGAGCGCTAGCTTACCATCGATTAAAGTTTGTTGATGGGTGAAACGAGAGGCAAAGCTGGTGTCGTGCGTTACCACCACCAAGCTAATGTGACGCTTTTTTTTCATATTAAAAAAGCACTCCTCTACTATTTTTTTGTTTTCTGTATCCAAATTGCCCGTAGGCTCGTCCGCCAACACCACCTGAGGCTCACCCACCATAGCCCTCGCCACCGCCACACGCTGCCGCTCACCACCACTAAGCTCATTAGCAAAATGGTACGCCCTGCCCTGTAAACCAAATTCCCTTAAAAGCTCCATAGCTCTAGCCACCGCCTTTGCTCTGCTAAGCCCCCTAATACGAAGCGGCAAGGCCACATTCTCCACTGCATTAAACTCATTAAGCAAATAATGAAACTGAAACACAAACCCCAAATGCTGGTTACGAAAACCCGATAGCTCCCCATCCCCCATAGTGCTTAAATTTTTACCCCTAAAAAACACCCCCCCCTTTGTAGGCTTATCTAAACCCCCCAAAACATGCAGCAGCGTGCTCTTGCCCGCACCCGATGGGCCCAAAATGCAAACATCTGAGTCCCAATTTAAAACAAAATCCACACCACGCAAAACCTGTACCCCACTAATCCCATTGCTACGTGCAGAGCCAGAAGGAGCGGGGTAACTTTTTTCTACACCCTTGGCCTCTAATAAATACTCTGCACTACTCATACAAAAAACCCTTTACAATAGATTGCCTAGCACCCCTTAAAGCAGGCGCCAAAACCGCAAGCCCACAAACCAAAAACGACGCTCCAAAAATTAAACCCACATCCGCCCAAGACACATACACACTAACATGGCCAAGCTGGTAGATTTCGCTCGGTAAAAGATTCACCTTGCCCTGCACAAACATAAACACCTCACACAGCACCAAACCCAACACCAAACCCAGTACCGCCCCAAAAAATCCCACGCCCAAACCCTGTAAGGCAAACACTGCACCCACATCAAACTTTTTAGCCCCTACTGCCTTAAGTACGCTAATTTCTCGAAACCTTTGCATAACACTCACATATAAAGCACTCGAAACATTAAACGCCGCTGCTATAACCATAACCAAAAGCACCAAAAAAATAATAAACTTCTCTAACTGAGTGGCCTGAAACAGATTGCGGTTTTGATCGAACCAATGCTGCGCTGTAAGATGCAACTTATTAGACAGCATATCACTTACCTGTTTCGCCTGTGCGTCATCTTTAAGCCTTAATCTTAAGCCGCTAATATTATTTGTGCGCAAAAAACCCTTAAGCTCCTTTAGCCCCAGTACCATATAGCGCGAGTTAAAATCATGCCTTCCTAAATCCAGCACCCCCGACAGGGTGAACTTTTGCAAACGCGACACAAAACCCCCATCCTTTTGCACCCCACCCCTTTGCACAGGAATCACCACGCTAAAAACTTGCCCCACTTTGAGACCCAGTTTTTGTACCAACACTTTACCCAAAAGAGCCTGGTTTTTAGCAAGATCCCACTTGCCCTGCTTAACCCTTGGCTTAAGGCGCAAAACACTATCCACTGTATTACTGTCCACACCCTGCATCACCACGCCCTGCGCTCGCCCCCCATGCACCACCACGCCCTGCGCTGCCAAAAAAGCCACACTCCCTACCAACTGAGGCACGTGCTTATTTACCTTATCCCTAAGCACCTGCTGGTTATCTCCAAAAACTACAACATGCCCTGTTACATCTTGCACGGCTTTTTTTAAAGTCTCACTAAACCCCCCCACGACCCCCATGGTTACAACTTCACTCGCCACAGCTAAAACCAAACCCATAAGAGACACTCCAAAGGCTGAAGAAAAAAAACCCCTCACACGTAACCTACCGCCTAAAAGAGTTTTTAAAGCAACCTCCAGCCAAAACCCCCACACCCGCAAACTCCCACTAAACATGGCGCGACCTAAGCCAGATCAAATACGAACGCACAAAAAGGTTTAAATCTCCGCCCAACACGCGCGACACATCACCAAGCTCAAACTTGGTTCTGTGGTCTTTTGCCATTTTATACGGATGCAACACATAACTGCGTATCTGAGAGCCCCACTCGTTAATCTGCTGCGCCTCGCGGGTGGCCTCTTTGGCTGCTTCTTGCTTTTTAAGCTCTTTTTCATAAAGCGCAGCCTTTAGTAACTTTAAGGCTTGGTCTTTATTTGCATGCTGCGAACGCTCGCTTTGGCATTGCACCACCGTTTTGGTAGGCAAGTGCGTCACCCGAACAGCGGAGTCTGTTGTGTTAACATGCTGCCCCCCTGCACCGCTGGACTTATAAGTGTCTATACGCAAATCTTTAGGCAAAATTTCAACATCAACCCCAGCCTCCACCTGCGGCCACACCAACACAGCTGCAAAGCTCGTGTGCCGCCTATTACTAGCATCAAAAGGGCTGAGCCGCACCAAACGGTGCACGCCGCTCTCGCCCTTTAGGTACCCGTATGCATAGTCTCCTGCGACCTCTAAAGTGCAAGACTTCACCCCCCCCTCGCCACCTTCTGTTACACTTAACACCTGAGCCTTTAACGCATTTTGCTCTGCATACCTCAAATACATACGCATTAAAATTGCCACCCAATCACAGGCCTCAACACCACCCGCTCCCGCATTAAGAGACACGTAGCAATTTAATGCATCGTGCTCGCCCCCTAGCATGCTTTGCTGCTCTAACAGCTCGAGCTGGCTTAAAATTTTTAAAAACTCCCCCCCCGCCTCATTGCAGCTTTGAGAGCATTTTTCGCTTTGCGCCATTTCGAGCAACAGCCCAGCCTCTGCACTTTGGTCGTTTAAGCCCTGCCAAAGGGATAAAGTTTTTTGTAAACGGCTGAGCTCTTTTTGCAAAGGAGTTGCCTCGGCCTTGCCCCACACTGCGGGATCTTGCAGCTTTAGCTCAATAGACTTGATGCGGGATTTTTTTTGCGCAAGGTCAAAGACACCCCCATAGTAATTTTAGCAAATCTTTACAGCGGGCTTTTAGCTCTAAAACTTCTGCAAAATCTAAACTCCCCACACCATCAAGCCCCTGCTACTGCCTTAAGGGTATCACAAGATGCGAGCGGTTTTTATACAGCTTAAGCCCCTTGGTTTCGCCTTTTTCTTCTATAGACAAAATAGAATACAGCGACAGGTGCATGGTTTTAACGTTTTCTAAACGCTTTTTAAGCTGCTCCTCGCTGGGCTTAGCGATTAAAATGCTCGACTCAAAAACAAAGCCCGACACCTTTACAAAACCCAAACCCAAAGGAGAGTCCTCAATATGGGTGCATTTTAAACTTGCCACCCGGCCGCTCTCAGGGTCACGGTATTTGAGGGTGTAAAAATTGTTCTTATCCGCTCGCATATAGTAAACCTCTTGGGCTCTTGGGCAAAACCTCTTACCTAAACTCCCTACATAACCCACAAAGCCCCGTACGTCGAGCGAAAACACCTTTAGATTGTGTTCACTCATTACACGAGGCTTTGACGACAGTCTGGTCGCCTTGGACCTAAAGATCGCCCAAGGCTACAGGCTCATAGGTGCCTTTAGCTGTCTAGTGCACAAAAATGCCTCAGGCCGAACCACTTGTCCCGTAAGGATAAAAGCGCCAGCAAAAACACTTTGATTAGAGGCGCAGACACATTGGCAGCCCCTGCAAGGGGCATCAGCCAAGGTGGCAAGCGAGGCTCCCATTTAAAGTGTTTTTGCGCGCTAGACAGCTATCAGCGCGCTGATAGCTTTGGACGATCTGTAGGTCCAAAGCGTACAGACCCGCTTAAGCAAGTGTGCCGCCGCTTTGTCCCAGAAAATTTTATTAGTCCTTTAAAACCTTTAGTCGTAAAATTGCACAATTTAGGGGGGATTCCATAAGGCGGTCGTAAGCACTGGGGCGGAGCCACTCAAGCAGCTTGCCCTTAAGGCTAAGCTTACGCTCGTCTTCAAAAATTAACAAATCGTAGCCTTGGCTAATCTGTTGCACTACAGAAAAAAACGCCCCCCCACTAAAAACCCGCACATGCCGCAGCAGATCTGCATGCTCCACCTGCAATCTGTGCAAATAGCTGTTAGTAAAATCTATATCCTCAAGCGTCGCGCCCGTAGAGGCATAGGCCATAACATCTACTGTGATGCTTGAGTGGGCGCTCGAATTAGCGCCTGACGCACCCTCACCACGCAAGGCCATATTTTTACAACAACGCGCCATCTGCAAAACAGAGTCGCAGGGTTTGTTAATCTGCGCCAGAACAAGAATTTTTTTAAACCGATTGCGCGGGCGTGAGGGGTCGTTTTTAAAACACACCAAATTGCACGGCACATGCTGTTGCAAAAAAAACGTCGGATTATGAAAGCTCATAGTGCGCCATGAAGAGCTCCCCCAAGGCGTTAGCACCCACCTGCAACGCAACTTGCGCGCAAACTCCTGCATAGAACCCACAACATCGTGCGACACCACCGGGTGGAACTCGAGATCTTCGTCAGAAAAATGCTTAGCATAATCCATCAAATCCCCCAAATGACCCTGGTCAGGCTCGACATCAGAAAAATGCGCCTGCTCCGGAATCTCGGTCACATGCACCACATCCAACTTGCCCTTGCCCGCCAAGGCCAAACCCACATGCACCAAAGTGCGCGGCATGCTAACGGGCCCTAGAAAAAATATCACCACCTGGGTGTCGCCACTAAAAGAAACCTCAGCCAGTGGTGCGGTGGGCACATTGGCTTTAAACGCATCGTCCTTTACTGCACCAGGCCACCTTAAACCCAAAACACCACGCCTTTGAACCCTGTGGCGACCAAACAAAACATAAAGCACTGCCCCCAAAACTCCCACACCCGCAAGAGCCAGCAAAGTTGCATAACCCATAACACACGCCAAAACTCCTGCGCTAAAAATACCAAACAGCTGCGCCCAAGGGTAAAGGCTAGCCCTAAATTTAGGCTTGTACCAATGGACGTGGGTCTCTCTGAGCACAATGACGGCGATGTTTTCTACAGCGTAAATTATAATCATAAACGCTGAAGCAAGTTTGGCCATTTTTTCAACATCTAGCAGCAAAATCCCCACAGCAACTAAAATACCAGATGCCACAATGCTCCAAATAGGTGTTAAATAACGCGCGCTCACGGTGCCAAAAAAATGCGGCAGCAGGTTGTCGCGCGCCATAGCAAACGGAAACCTAGAAGCCGCCAAAATGCCCGCATTAGCCATAGAGGCCATGGTTAAAATCGCAACTCCAGCAAAAACCAAACCCAACCCGTCGCCGCCCAGGCTTTGCGCCAAATAATACACAGGCTTCAAGCTCTGCGACAGCGTCTCTTCGCCCAAGCGCCACACCAACATAAAGCTCACCCCGCAGTACAAAAGGCCCGCAACCAGCAAAGAGAGCAAAATGCCACGGCTGATGTTTTTTTCAGGCTCGCGCACCTCTTCTGCAACCGCCGCAACCTTAGTGACACCCGCAAAAGCCACAAACACCAAGCTCACAGCACTCACAAAACTGCCCGTGCCATAAGCAAAAAAATCCCCCCCCCTAGTGTAAGAAGCGCCCCAATGCTCTACACCGCCCCAAAAAACCAAACCCAAAAGGCTTAACACACTTAGCACTACAGAAAAAAACAGCACCCCACTCACCTTGCCCACACCCAGAACATTTAGCACCACAATCACCGCTAAAGTCCCCAAGGCCACGAGCTGCAAAAAGTGCGCACTGCTACCAGCATCTGCATGCTGAAAAAACACGCCCAAATACGCCCCAAAACCCACCAGTGCAAAAGCCGCCTTAAGCAGCAAAGACAAATACAGCCCCAGGCCTCCCACCGTGCCAGCAAGCGGGCCAAAAGCGCGGTCTAAATACACATAAGTGCCGCCCGATGTGGGCATAGCAGACGCAAGCTCCGATTTAGACAAAGCCGCAGGGCACACACAAAGCGCTGCACACAAATAAGCCAGCCACAACGAAGGGCCCGTAAACTGCACACCCACACTGGGCAGCACAAAGATCCCGCTCCCCAACATGGCGCCCAGGCTCACAGCCATAACAGCGCCCAGGCCCATATGCCGCTCTAGTCTTTGTAAATTGCCCAAAGTGCTAAGCCCACCCCACCGGAATGTTTTAGGTTCTAATATAGAAAGATTTCTAGCCGTTCAGAAACTGCACCACACCCACAGCACTAAGGTACGCTAAGGCATTGAAAAAAACAAACTGCGACACCCCCAACCACCAGCTACCTGTTTCGCTAATCGTGACGCCCGTTGTAGAAAGACACTGCAGAGCAATCATAAAAAACACCATCAGCCCCACAACACTGGACAAGGTGAAAATTTTTTCTCCATGGCGGTTCTTTACACTATGCATACGCGCTAAAAGGCCTTTTTGGTCAGAGTCTTCCACCGCGGCACCTAGCACTACAGCCAAAGAAGAAACAAACACCTCCCTTGCAGCAAAAGCACAAATAAGGCTCAAGCCCACGCGCCCATCCATACCCATAGGCTCAAACACTGGCTCCGCTAAGCGACCTATTTTGCCCGCATAACTGTGCTCTAACTGCGCAAGGCTCGTGCCTGGCTGCTCCCCCGGCAGCCTGGGAAAGCTCGTTAGCACCCACAAGCCCACAGAAAGACTAAAAATGATCCAGCCTGCTTTTGTAAAATAAAGCTTTGTCCGCATAAAAGACTGCCGTAAAGAGGTTTTTATAGACGGCCACTTGTAAGGCGGCAAATCCATAACAAATATGCTGCTTTTGTGTTTTTTTAAAAGCTTATTCAGAACCCCAGAAGAAGCTGCGCCCAAAACCATACCCCCCACATAAAGCCCTACAAAGCACAGACTCGCCTGCCACAAAGGGCGCTCGGCAAACAAAAAACTCACCAGCAATGCATAAACAGGCAAACGTGCAGAGCAAGCCATAAAAGGTATAACCAAAATGGCTAACAGTTTTTCTTTGGGCGAGCTAATAGTACGCGTCGCTAAAACTGCAGGCACGGCACATGCAAAACCCGATAACAAAGGCACAAAGCTGCGCCCACTAAGGCCAATTTTAGAAAAAGGCCTATCAATTAGAGTCGCAGCCCGCGCTAAGTAGCCCGAGCTTTCTAGAAGCCCCAAACATACATACAAAATAAAAATCTGCGGCGCAAAAATCACCACCGCTGAAAAGCCCGCCAGCACTCCATGGGATACAAAGCTCGCAAATAAACCCTTTTGCAAAGCGGCGTAGCTCCAATCCATAAGCCAGGCAAGGTGATAGTCGATAAAGTCCATAAAGGGAATCGCAAACCAAAACACGCACCAAAAAAGCGCGCACATAATAAACAAAAAAACCCCAAACCCCCACACAGGGTGTAGCAAAATCCGGTCCGCATCCCCAAGGGAGCTGGTTTTATCTTCTGAGAGCAGCTGTTTTACAAAATGCTCTATGTTTTTTTGACGGGCTTGTTTTTCAGTGGTGCTCCAATCTTTGTGGGTGCTCGAAGCCTCTAGAGCGCGGGCCTGATGGAGTTTTTTTAAAAGCTCCACCAAGCCCTCGCCTAGCAAACCATTAGTAGGAACAAAAGGCACTTTGTAACGCTTTTTTAGAGCCTCAATATCCAGACGCCCCTTAGCTCGATCCCACATATTAACCGCCACCACAATGGGCATGGGGACTTTTGCTAAAAGTTCTTCTAACAAAAATAGCCCTCTGCCTAAATTGTGTGGGCTTAATACCAGCACGATATGGCTCACGCCTCCTTTGGAAAGCACCCCCCGCGTTAGGCTTTCGTCCGCATTTTTTGAAAACAAGCTGTACACACCCGGTGTGTCGAGAAATAGCTGCGGCTTCGCACCGCTGTTTTGAAAAACGGGGCGCAATTTTCCGCGGTATAGCTCTACCGTTGAGCCAGGATAGTTGACACAGGTGCTATCGCTGCCTGTAAGCCAATTAAAAAGACTGCTCTTGCCAGAGTTGGGTGGGCCGATTAAAGCGCAGAGTCCAGGCTCCGCGCTGCTGCCCTCACGCAAGCCTGAGCATGCGGACTGGAGGGGGCTCTTGCCATCGGTAGACTGACCAGAATGCATTGCGCCTCACGCTCCCTTAGTGCCAAAGACTCTAAACCAAATCCCACCACCAAGGCCCCCACTAAACGGGCCAAAACGCGCCCACGCCGCCCCGCAAAAAATCCCACCTCCAAAAGCCGCGCAGCGCTCTCGCCCCTAATGGTCACAATTTGAAAATCCTGCCCCACCCGAATGTCCGCTAGCGTCAAACCCACCCAAGCACCACCTCGTATCAAAACTACCATGTGTATATATAAAACTACTAAGAAAAACTCAAGTTAGAGTGCTAGCAAAACAAACTTGGCCGACAAGTGCAGTCCCAAGGGCAGCTCAGAAGCGTCTATCCTTGGGACAAACGAAAGGCCCAAGTTTGTTTTGCGGCCTATAAGGAGTCTATGGCCCTGCGGCTTTGGAGATTCTAGGTCCAAAGCCGCGACATTCCCATCAAAGCCCCGTGCATTAAGCAACCACAAATAAGCTATGCAACCCACTTAGTGGATTGCATAGCTTATTTGCTTAGCAGCCTGCGGGCTTTGGAGGTTTGAGGGCACTCGACGCCGAGGTTAATAATTTTCTGCAACAGCTCGTCTCGGGCGTCCAAAGTGCCTCCGTACTCGTGAAACTTAGCCTCAGAAAACCATTTTTTCACCCGCGTACAGGCTCTTTTGCGCAGGGACTCCATTAAGCCCGGCACACTATCCGGGTTAAGGGCGCGAGCTTTTTTACAAAAACCCAGCGCCTCGCGAAACCTGTCCTCTCGCCCCAGGCGCTCGCACTCGGATTTAGCCTTTTCCACGCGCGCGCTGCGCTCTTTTTTTAATTCTGCTAGCCTCTTTTTGGCTTTATTATCTCTCTTTTGGGCAGCTCTGTTTGGGGCGGCTCTGCTTTTAAGGGAGCTGTATTTTTTTATAAAAAGCTCGTACGCACCAATCGCGTTTACCAAGTCACCCGCGGCATCCACAGCCTGCACCCTACCCCAAGCCCGTGCAGCACGCGCCAAAAAAGCCTGCTTATCTGCTTTTTGCTTGAGTCGCTTTTTTTGCGCCTTTAAGCGCCGCACAAGGTCTTGCTCCATAGCACGAGCCTCAGTGTTTTCAGGGTCATTTAAACGCACAGGGGCCAAACAGCTCCTTAGCTCGCTTAAGCTCTTAAACACAGCAGACTCTGCGCGGCACTTTGACAAAACCTCATCCAGCGCTAAAGATGGCTCAGGCGACCCACCACCTGCTGGCTCATCTGCTAGCTCGTCTGCTATGTTGTCTGCCAGGGCGGGTGTTGTATCTGCAATCAAAGGCTCTGGAATATTGGGCTTGGAGGCAGACGCAGAATTCGGCAGTGCCGGATTGCTTGCAGGCGCATTGTCCACCCCCACGCCTTGGGGCAGCAAAGGGGGCTGAGGTTTTAAGCCTTGAGCGGGTGTGGCAGGAGTTTTGCCGCCCTCTAATACCAGCCACCCCAAAACCCCAACAAACAACAAACCCACAGTAATAAAACGAAGCGCATTGCCATACGGGCGTGCAGGGTTTTTAGCAGCCCGTTTAATATCCTTTTGGGCATCCATACGCAAAGCGCGCTCTTTAGCCTCCTCATTTAGCTTAAAAAACTGCGGGAGTTGGAGCTCAAAAACTAACTTTACTCCCTTAGCCAGCTCAAGGGCGTCTTTGCTTTCTAAAAAGCGCTCTTTGCCCTTAGCGTTTTTAAAACCAAACTCCCCTGTGCGTTTTTTAAATACTAATCCATGTTTGCGCTTTACTCCCCGCGCGAGCAGCCTTAAGTCGCACCCCTTGCCCGAACCCACACTCCACTGGCGGGAGCTCTCTTGCAACACATACTCCCTGCATCCCGCTTTTGCTCCGCGCAGCTTGTGCCACAAACCCAAAGCCTCTGGGCTTATATGCAACTTTAGCACAGCCTGCAAAGCCACTTTAGACGGCACTTTAACCTCCTGACATGGGTTATTTATTTTTTATTTTCACACTCAAGCTTTAACTTAAGAGCCTCACTATAGAGCTTGGCGTCTTTTGTGCGCGACAACAAGCTTAACACATTAGCCCCCACCACCGCACAGGCCCGAAACTGATGCTGGGCTTTTAAAGTTTTGGCACGCAGCATTTGCTCGCGCACTTTTTCGGCCCTCTTGCGCTCCGCCCGCTGCACATAAGTGCTACACAAAACATGCCCCGGCTCATGGCGCAAACACTCGTTAAAACTCTTTAGCGCTAAAGCGTAATTCCCTTGACCCATTTCGCGCCTGCCCTTAATAAGCAAAGCCTTGCTTTGAGCCGAGCTGGTGCTTTGTGGAGCACGATCTACTACTTTGCCAGCACCAGGCGCCGCAGCACTAGCGCTTGCACGTTTTTTTGTGCCACTCTTTTTTATCGCACCACCTTGCCAACCTACCCACACCCCAAAGCCAAGCACCCCAAGCACAAGGGCAACAAACACAAACCTCCCACCCTTGTGGGTTTTGTTTTTGCTTCTATACTCTCCTCTGTACTCTCCTTGATGCTCTCCTTGATGGCCTGTTGCATGCATAACCAGGCTCTCGCTAACAGAGCTTTGCATCGCAAGTTCAAACCCCTTTGGCTCAGCTCTTTGGTCTGCAGTGGGCGCTTCAGGCGCCTCTTGCGCAGATGATGGCGCCGCTTCTGGTGCTTCTTCTGGTGCTTCTTCTGGTGCTTCTTTAGGCGCTGCTCTTTCTGCTGGATCGCTTTTTGTTGCAACTTGCTCAAACTCCACACCCATACTGCCCGCATTAGCTTGCGAACTATGTTGGGCGCTATATTGAGTGTCGGGCTGCGCTTTGTCTGGGATCTTGTCTGGGATCTTGTCTGGGACCTTATTGGGGGGGAGGTTTTTTTTGCTACCGTGTTTAGTAAAAGCTTTGCCAAAGACTTTTCTTATAGCGGAGCTTTCTTTTAGCAAAGAAGGCTCGCCCAAGTCCTGATCGTCCTTAGAGCTTAAAGCGCCGTCCGCTAAAGCACTTGACGCGGGATCTTCTTGGCTTAATGTGCTGCACTCTACTCTCCACTTGCTGCGCCCCAGCACCACGCTATCGCCATGCGACAAGCTCACGCCGCATTCTAATACTTTTTTATCGTTTACAAAGCACCCACCACGGCCCTCAGGCACCACACTCAATGTGCCTGCAACCAACATAAACCGCGCCTGATAACGGGAGCACTTTGCGTCACCACGAACCACCCAGTCGTTATCCAAAGCCCGACCCACCCGTACCTCGCGCACAGGCATGCCATCTGAGCCCTCAGGCCACAAAAATGCCTCGCCTTCTGTGCCTCCACAAGGCACCATTCGGGCATATTTGGTTTTTACATCACTCACGTACTCTCTACCCCTCCGCCGCGCAAAGTATTACTAAAAAATAACAACTCTCCTCTCCCTCGTATAAGCGCATAGCCGACAAACTGTACCCTACGCCTTTAAAATCCAGCTCCCCTGCTGCGTAACTGCTCTCTCCTCCCTCAGCGCTGAGCTTGTTTGCAATATCCTCAAAATTCAAAGCCAAGGCTTGGTCTGAAATACTACTCACATGAGACTGCAAAACATCCTGCGGATCTAAGTCCACTATGTGCCAAAAAACCTCATTCGCCGCTACTAACAAATTGCTGCCGCTCTGGATCACTGCCGCGCCATGCCCCACCATATCCACTAGCTGGTCCAGCTCTGCCTGCCGATCTGGCGCCGTCCTATCCGCTGCATCGGCCATTGCAGGTGCATCCAACACACGCGCCAATAAGTTTTGCACCTGCTCCCCTAGTACCGTAAGGGGTTTAAGCTTATAATCTGGCGTCACTTGGGACGCTCCTTCTTTAAGAGATTTTTCAATCTGCTCGCTTAAACCCACAAAAGCCCGCTCCCACATTTTGCAGCACCACACCCAAAACAACAAACCTAACAGCAGATACAAAACCAGGTTCTGCACCAAAAAGCTGGCTAGTGTGTCCCCCATAGATAGCACACCCTTAGAGCTATAAAACACCACCGCAAAAGCCTGTGTCTGCTGGGCTTGGGTGACAGGATCAAAAAACTTAATCGGCGCCATCCCCACGGCTTTGTGCATAGAAACCGACTTAGCAGAGGCTTTGCGTTTTTTTCTACCTTCATGCACATAGGGTTTATCTAAAGGCTGGCCCACTTCGGTTAAAGGCGCCAGCACCACGCCTTGAGTATTAACCACATAGGCCCCTTGCACACCGGGCTCAAGATTAATATCGCCCAAACCCGCACCAAAATCCCCAGACTTTAACAAAGGCGCCGCATGCCGCGCCAAGGCCTGCGCCAAAGCTTGAGACTTAAGCAGGTTCTGCTGCTTAAGCCCCTGACTAGTAAGCCGCCACAAAGGCAAGGCCGAAACTCCCACCAAAACCAAAACAAAAACCGCCACTCCAAACGCCATAAACGACCTAAAATCCACCATGCGGGCCAAGGAATAAAAACCCGGCATCACCGCGCGGTCGAGCCAAGACTCAAAAGCTCCCACCACAGGTAAGGCTTGCTCCGCGCCTGCATGGGTGCCTGAGGCGATCATGTCATCTTGATCTTGAGGGCTGGCTTTTGCAAATGCCTGCACGCCGTGCTCTAGCGGAATGTCCGTGCCCTTAGGTTGCACAGAACAGAGCACATCGAAAAACGAAAACCTATCCCCCTCTTCTAGCCAGTGCTCTTTAACTTTAACTCCGTTAACAAAAACTCCATTAGTAGATGCGCAATCTACTAGCTTAACCCTATCTCCCTCCAGCCAAAGGTGGGCGTGTTTTTTAGATATCCCATGCGAACGCAAAACAATGTAATTATCCTCAGAACGGCCGACTGTGTTTTTGCCCTCTTGCAAAGTTTTGCACTCGCCCGCTTGAGGGCCGGTTAAAATTTTAACTTCCCACATGCAACTGGTCTCCCACTTGTAGAGCTTTAATAGACCCTGTACTTAACTCAAAAACCGAAGTCGCAGACTTAGCGCCTAAAAACAACCTCCAAGGCTTGGCCGCACGAAACAGTGTTACCACTCTTAAATTGCGGTCCACAAAAATCACGCTAATAGCAAAGCGCATAAAACACGTATGCACAGACCCACATGGCACCAGCCACAAACTGCGCCCTTTTAGGGATGAAGGTTTTTTGCCCATTAAACCTACTCCGCGACCCCAAAAGCTCTCAACCTTAAACACCTCATGCGCTAGGCAGAGGTTTTTGCTTTTGCAAACCAAGCTGCCACAAGGCATGCCATGCAAATGTAAAGGGCGCTGCGTTTTTGCTCCCACTTAACCTCCACCTATAAACTGCAACCCCACGGGAGCAAAAACCATTAAAAAAATCGCCGGCAAAATAAACAGCATCATTGGCATTAAAATTAACTGCGAAGCCCTTGCACCGGCTTTTTCTGCCCGTACCAAACGCTCAACCCGCATCTGTGCACTTTGCTCCTTTAGTACTTTTGCAATGCTAGCTCCTGTGTGCTCGGCATCCACCACTACCGACACCAAAGCTCCTAGCTCCTCTACATCTACCCGTTTGGCCATGGATTTTAACGCCTCACCTCTCGAGGCGCCGAGCTTGGTGTCTTTAATAACATGCTGAAACTCTGCAACAAGTGGACTGGGGGGGGCTTTTTCGCACACCCTTTGCAAGCACTGCATAAAATCTAACCCCGCCTCACCCGACAGCGCTAAAAGATCTACAAAAAAAGGCAACTGCCCCACAATAGAGGTGTATCTTTGCGCCGAGCATTGCCGTGCATAAATGTCTGGCAAATAAAAACCCCCAAAACCCAAAAGCACACAGAACCACCACGGTACGCCGCCCCCTGTGACAAAGTCTAAAAACAACAAAAACAAAGGCGCAATAAGGCCCCATAAAATTTTAAGCCCCAAAAACTCATCCACATTAAGCTCTTGCTTAAGCCCTGCGAATTGCAGCTTTTGGTCAATACTATTGCGTAAGGCACGGCGTGTGATTTTTTGCGCCCACGCTAAGCTTAAGTTATGCACCAAGGGCCTGGATAAATTAATAAAGCCATTAGGAGACTTTTTAGGTTCCTCTCCCGTCGCCCAATTAAGGGCTTTAATTTTAGAGCTTTGACCCAAAATTAAACGCGCCAGCAAAAAAACACTCAGCCCCAAAAGCAACATAGCCATAAACAACAAAACATCTGCAAACATCATAACTTCATGACTCCCCTGCCTATCTCATGTCGGGATTACAGGGGTATGCCTTCTATAAAGGGCGCAAGTGTCTATTTTGTAGACACTTTAAGTGCCGCAAAACCGACCTAAGGCTTGAAAATTCTAATGGCGCATGTTTTGCATAGTGTTTGTGGGTACAACACTTTAGGCAAAAAAACACACACAAAGGACCCTGCAATGAGAGGCACAAAATCCATAATCAAAAGCGTACTTGTTCCGCTAGTTGCGGGGTTTTGGATGACTGCATGCGGCCAGGGGGGTATTCCAGGAGGGGGGTTGGGGCTTATAGCGCCTGGCACCGCACCTGGCCATGTGTGGACATCTTATTCGGGCAGTGTCCTTAATGCCGGGGCCTATCGCGAGCTATTGCGCGAACAGCGCGTTTGTAGCCGCCTTACTTGCAAAACGGTGGACTCGTACCCAAGCATGCAGGTGCAAGGCGACCTGGGCGCGCTGACACAAAACAGTGGCGATGGCACTAATATTAGTTTGGTTATAATGCCTCAGTCTTCGCGCAGCGCGTGGATAAACACAGTGCCTAACAACAGTATTCGCTTTTGGGGCACGCTGGTGGAGCAAGATGACGGCTCTTACTCTGCTCGCAGTGGAGTGCTGAAGCTCTTTGTGTACCCTACCACGGCGGAAGCCAGACAAATTAGCTTTAGGCTCTTTTATCGCGAGACTGCTATACTTAGTGGCAATTTAGAAAATTAGAGCGCTAGGAAAATGCCATGGGATTAAGCGCATCTTCCTGATAGTCCCTGCAAGGGACGAGCATCAGGCAGACAAGTGCCCCACAGAGCATGTGGCTAGCACTCTAACTTGCCTAACACTCTAATGTGGCGACATAAGGGAGGTTGCGCATAAGGCGCTGGTAGTCGAGCCCATAGCCGACTACAAATTCATCTTTGTAAGTAAAGCCCACGTAGTCCAGCTGGCACTGGGTGGTGCGGTTTTTGGTCTTTTGCAAAAGGCTGCACGTGGTAATCGAAGCCGGCTTGCGGCATAGCATCATCTTTTGAAACAGCGCCATAGTGCCCCCTGTGTCGATAATATCCTCTATAATTAGCAGATGCCGGCCCTCAAGATTCCCAGGCACATCCAAGGTAGAAACCACCTGGCCACTGCTTTTGGTGGTGCCGTCATAGCTAGAAAAACACACAAACTCACAATGCACATCCAGCTCTAAGGATCGCACAAGATCCGCCGCAAACACAAAGGCTCCATTTAGCACAGTGATCACCACAACAGGGCGGCCCATAAATTTTTGGCTTAGCTCCCGCCCAAGCTCTTTAACGCGCTTTTGTATCTGCTCAGCCGTAATCAGCACTTTGTGGGGTGGCAGCTCAGTGGGTTTTGGGTTTATGATGGTGGTCATAGCTTTATACAAACAGCATTAACCGCATTGGGCCTCAAAGTCCATGCGCGTAGCGTAAAGCCCCCCAGAAGCAACCAACAGAGGCAACCAGTAGAGGCAATTAGCAAAGACAAGGACACGGATGGATTTTTCTTTAAAAACTCTCGAGGCCGAGGCTTCCCATAGGAGGTACGAGCGGATTTTTGTATCCGGTCGCCCTGTGGGGGCTTTGCTTATGTGGGACAAAGGCTTTGGCTCGGGCTGCGCCCAGGCTGAGGCGTTTTTGTCGTTGCAACAGATACTCGCACGCGCGGGCGTAGGAGTGCCAGAGCTATGGGGCCTTAACCCCAAGCTGGGCTGTGCCGTGGTAGAGGACCTCGGCCCCTGGGAGCTATGCCATGTGAGCGCAAAGCACCGCCTAAAAATGTACAAAAAAGCCGTGGACGAAATTTTAAAAATCCAAAGCATCCCGCGCAGCAAGGCTTTGCCTTGGGGAGATTTTACAAGCCGCATATTTGCCCGCGAGCTAGAATTTTGTGCCGATCAATTTAACCTTAACACCCAAGCCTTGGGGCGGGAGTTTTTGTATTTGTCCGAGCTTTTGTGTAGGGCAGAGTTTAAACTTTGCCACCGCGACTTTCACTCGCGCAACCTTATACTGCGCCGTGCGCGCGCAGGGGCCCCAATTACAATGGGCGTGGTGGATTTTCAAGACGCGCGCCCAGGCCCTTTGGTGTACGACCTTGTAAGTTTGGTGTTTGACGCCTATGTGCGTTTGCCCAAAGCCGAGCAAGAGCAGCTCGTGCAGTACTATATGCTTAAAGCGCGCGCGCTAAATCTGTGGCCCCAGGCCTTGTCTCAAAAAGAAGCAAATAGACTATTTTACCTGCAGGCCTTGCAGAGGCTTATTAAAATGTGCGGCAATTTTATGCATTTTTGCGGGCGTGGGGATTTAAAATACCGCGCGTCTCTGGATAAGAGCGCTGAGGATCTGCTCGTTATCGCCCCTGCCCCCGAGCTAAAAGAGCTTCTAGATGCGTGCCCTATTTTAAAAGCTTTTATCCACAAACTGACGGCCTTAATAAAAACCCTGCCACGCGAGGCCGCGCTCCATGGGTAGCCACCCTAAGCGCGCGCTGATTTTAGCAGCAGGCTTAGGCACAAGGCTAAGAGCGCTAGAGGCAGCGCAAAACCTCGCCAAGCCTGCAGTGCCACTTTGCGGCGTGCCGTTGGTGGTTTATAACGCAAAACACTTGCAAAACTTAGGCGTTAAGGAGCTCGTGGTAAATCTTTGCTACAAGGGCAACAGCGTGCGTGCGGCTGTTGGCCGTTGGAGTGAGGCATTAAATTTGCCGCCGGTAAAATTTATGCCCGAAGGCCCGCGTGGGCCTTTGGGGAGCGCAGGGGGAGTGGCTTTTACGCGCGAGTGGCTTTGCAAGGACCTTAAAGATAATGACAGCGTACTGGTGTGTAATGGCGACAGCCTCTTTGCAGGGGCTTTATTTACTAACCCACTTAAAAATTTTTACCAAAAACACTGCAAGTTAGAAGTGGGGGTAAGCTTGTTAGCATGCCCTAAGGTCACGGGCAGAGGGTTGAAAGTGAGCAAAGAGGGTGCGCTTTTAGGGCTCGCAAGTAAAAGTGCCAGCAAAAATGCCAGTAAAAATGCCAGTAAAAATGCCAACTGCAAGGTTGTGCATTATTTGGGCGTTATGGCTGTGCAGGTGGGTGTATTAAAGCGGTATTTTGTGCCTGGTGTGAGGGATTTGTTTGATGTACTGTCTCAGGTGGAGCAACCTGCAGTTAAAGTGCATGTGGAGCAGGGCGTATCGTGGTCGGATACAAACGGCCCGCGGGCTTTTTTACAAAACAGCACTCAAAGTGCGGAGGCCACAGTTTTAGCAAAAAGTCTGCAAATACACTGGTTAAAAAAGGAGCCACAGTGACCTTACAGTTAAAGGGGCAACTAAAAGCACTAAAGGGACTAAAAGCTTTTAAGACCGAGGGGTCCGGCAATAGTTTTGTCATGTTAGATGTACGGCAATGCTCAGCCACAGACCTTAACAAACAGCATTGGCATAAGTGGGCCAAGCCTTTGTGTAAAGAGTTTTTAACTGATGGCCTCGTGGTTTTAAAAACGGATAGCCCCATCGATAGGGCGCTGTTTTTTAATTCCGATACAACAAGCGCTGGCATGTGCGGCAATGCGGCGCGAGTTTTAGGTACGTATTTATTGGGCGAGTCCTCTGCAAAGACCGTAGAGTTTGTATTAGGAGATTTTGTAGTAAAGGCCCGCGGCATAGGCAGCATGGTTGAGGTGCGTATGCCGGTGTGGGAGTGCGAAAAAACCTGGCACTCCTCCCACGGGCAAGAGCTTTACTTGGGGGGCAAGGGGGCGCAGCATGTGCTTGTTGCTAAAGCAAACCCATGGCAGGCTTTGAAACAAGAGGCTTTAAAACTTAGCACTCCACCTGGCTCTACTAAAAAGGTTAATGTGACTTTTTTTAAAAAAGTGTCGCCCCAAGAGTGTGAGGCTATGACTTTTGAAAGGGGCGTGGGTTTTACCAAGGCTTGCGGCACGGGCGCTGTGGCGGTTGCAAGCCTGTTGCGTCAAAAGGACCTGGCAGAAAGCGTGTGCCACGTTAAAATGCCCGGTGGCGTACTGCGCGTGCGCTTTGATGCGGACCATGACCCTTGGCTCTCAGGAGAAGTCATGATCGAAGATATTGGACTAGCACTCTAAAATGCTTTAGCCTTAAAGTTGGCTGCGTTGATTATACTAGAACTGCTGCCAGTGGCTCGGATTACAAATAACCCCTTTTTTTGAGCATAAACACTTGCTCTTTCATCAGCCTTTAAATACGCCACAGCCCCATAGACAACTTTATCTTTATACTCTGGACACGCTAACTTAAAAATCTGCAGCGTTTTTAAAAAATCATTCACATCCCTCACCTTTAAGGTGCTCTTTACCTCCACCGGAACAACATGAGTAGTATCAACAGCCAAAATATCCACCTCACCCTCTTGCACCTTGCCCCTTTGGTCCTCATAGCGTATCCCAACATTTGTGGCCGTGCGGTACACGTTAACTTTTCTTTCCACTAACAGCTTAATCAAATCCCCCTCAACAAGAGCCTCTATAAGCTTGCCCCACTGACTATCAAAATGCCCTGTCATTTTTTTAATCGCCGCATCTGTCTGCTTGCGACTTTCCGCCAATTCAGCGAATTTTTTATCCAGCCTTTTTTCACGCTCCTCACGCTCTTTTTTTAACTTTTTGTCGAACTCCTCACGCTCTTTTTTTAACTTTTTGTCGAACTCCTCGCGCCCTTTTTCACGCTCCTCACGATCTTTTTTTAACTTTTTGTCGAACTCCTCGCGCTCTTGTTTCATCTTTTTTTCCAGCTCTTCGCGCTCTTGTTTCATCTTTTTTTTCAGCTCTTCGCGATCTTTTTTTAGCTTTTTGTCGAGCTCTTTGCGCTCTTTTTTCGCCTCTTTATCGATCTCGGCCATCTCTTTAGTAAAGCGCTCCCAAAAGCTTTGTAGGCTCTCGCTGGGTGTTTTTTTGGTCGACATAGTTGCACGCTCCTTTGGGGGGTATGGGCGTGATTATGCCTTATTTGTAGGGGCATTGTCTATGGGGAGGCAGATGCATCGCGCATGGAACAATTCATGGGCTATGGGTGGGCTATGGTCTCAGGGGGGGGAGGTAAAAAATTAAGCGCCACCACTCCCCAAGGGCCACTAGGCCCATGGGGAGTGAACTCCTGCGCAAGGGATTGTGTTGTGATAGCAAGGAACATAGCAAGTCGGGTCACGCCTGGGTTTATCGCAATTAACAAAGCCCTGCTGCAGGCGGATTTGAAGGGAGTTTGGTCGCCTTGTGCTTAAAGATCGCACAAGGCTACAGGCTCATAGTAGCTTCATAGGTCGCAAAATTCTCTGTAAGACGCTTGGCACCCTGATGGCCGCCCCTTCACAGGGGCTATCAGGATGCCTCCGCTTAGCTTCAGAGAATTTTACTAGCACTCTGATGGCTTACGCAAACCTACCTGATCCCCTAACACCTCACCCCACTAGATGCGGACCATGTAAAAATACAAACATAAAATGGACATGGTGCTTGGATGGGGCAAGAGAAAACCTCTTTACAGAACTAACATGGCCAGGGTTTGGTGATAATGTAGACCTCAACTGCAAAACTATAACAAAAGAAGACGGAACAACAGCTGCAGAAGGCGCAGTAGAATGCCAAGACACCACAAACTGCGAAATCGATTTTAATAACTTCCCAGGTAAACCAGGCGATGGAACAGGTACTAATTTACAGTACTTGCAATATAGGCATAAACGTACGGGTGATATCCTAGGCAAAAGCATAAGAATCAACATTATTCCTATTTTGGAGAAAGGAGACACAAAACACTATTTTGATTCTGATAGAGACCTAGAAATAGAGGACAAAGACCGTTTGGAACCAGTTTTTTCAGAGAAATTAAAATTTTTAAATAATGCGTTTAACTTGCAGGTAGGAGTAGCTTCATTTAGGTTTTATGGGCATTGTAAAGGTGATGTTATAGACGAGCATACATACAAAAAAAACGAGCGTGAGCACCCTATATGTCCGTTCAACAATAAATCTGGTTATATTAGAAGGCGTTCTCACTACGAAGGCAAATACCAGTTTAACTTATTAGCTGAAAAGGATGGCCAAGAGTACAGGGCGAGGTTTGTAATTACCTGTACAGATGGAATAAAACCCCCTATGCATTTCAATACGTGCAAGTCTCAAGAGACTCAACACAGCTGTATAAATTTTGAGAGCGTTATTGACCCAGTCACACATGGAATAACCACTGAAAGCTTAGGCTGCTCAGATGGTACCAATGTAGATAATGATGCTTGCAGTAGCTTCCCGGCCTGTTGTTTAGAGAACGCTTGTGAAGAGAAGTATATTGTTGCGAATGACTGGATTGGTACGCATATATCCACTACTACCGCGTGCAAAGAAGCCCTTAAAAAAGATCCCTGTTATTACAAAGAAAATATATGGAACGATTCGAGAAACCAAAGAGTGTGGCACAACCCAGGCAGCACTCCAAATCCCTTTTGGGTGCCAAAGGCATGCCGAGGGCCAGATCAAAATGGCTGGGGAGCGGACATAGCAAGCGACCCTGACAGATGCCCGTACTAGTACGGGCATGATCCAGCCTCATCTGTAGGGTAGCTTGTTACTCTTACAGAGTCTCTACTAGAGTCTGAGGCTCCATGACAATGCCGTGAAATCCAAAAAGGACTTTGAATGCCATCTTGCGTAAATGGATAATCCCAAACACGATTCCCTTGAGGCAGCTTCCACACTGGACGGCGTGCACCACCACTATTCGAAACTTCATAATAGCATCTATGCGCCTTAAGCTCTGCCTCACACGCAGAGTCAGTAATATTTCTTAAATGCTCATTCCATACACCAGATTTAATGGTTTTTTCTTCAGTGGAATAACGGTTGCCATGCACATCATAAAAAGGGCCACATACTGTAGCTTTTTGACAGCAACTCATTACGTCCTCGCACACCAGGTCGTTTGTATAAGCATTTTTGTTATCTTCATCGTCTTCATCATCCGATGAGCCTGATGTGTGTTCATTTTTGTTACACTCTTTGCTCTCCGTTCTTGGTGGTCCACCAAAAATACTTTCAAAGATTCCACAACTATGATACCGTTCGATTTTACAATAGTTGTACGATTGGGGCGGCTTTTTTCCATCGGTACAGTTAATGGTGAATTTGGCATCATACCCAGGCTCTGTTCCACCAGGCTTGGCCAATAGAATAAATTCGAACTTGCCTTCTATATGAGAAGTTCGTCTTATGTAGTGATTTCCGCTAACATTTCTTTTACATTTATTACCATTCGTGTCGTTTATCTCCCCCATAGAGTCGCCTATACATGCACCCCAAAAATATGAACTGTGCTGCGTTTTCAAATGAAAGCCACCGTTCAGCCATTGCAGTTTTTCGTTGCCGCCAAAAGAGGGTGCCAGTCGTTTTTTGGAATCTATTATTAAGTTTTCAGAATTAACATACTTGCTTGTGCCGCCTTCTTCCCAAATAGGAATGATGTAAATCTTGATCACAGATCCCACGGCACCACCAGGTTGTCTATGATGATCGAAGCCCATACGCCACTTCACTTCATTTTTTAAAACATTGGTATCAATCACACAATTAGTGGTGTCTACACATTCTTGTTTTCCTTTTATGACGTACCCATCTTCATGACGTTCGCAGGTTAGTTCTGGGTGGTGGGTGTTTAGTGCGTCATTCGCAGTCCCCCCATCCAAGCACCATGTCCATTTTATGTTTGTATTTTTACATGGTCCGCATCTAGTGGGGTGAGGTGTTAGGGGATCAGGTAGGTTATCTGGATCACATGGGGTGGACCCATGGCATTTGCACTTATCATCCGAACAAGGCAAGCACCACCGCCCACCACTCGCCGTACGAGGACAATGCTCCGGATAATCGTCATCAGACTCGTACTCACCATAACACGCCGGATCCTTACACGTGCTGCACACGCTCTCTACCGCGCTGGAATACTCAGGCTGACTATCCGACCCATGACTCGGGTTACCCATATCTTGTATGAGTTGTCTTAACTCATCCCAACTGCCACGCGTGCACATAGGTGACACCGGATCACCATCAGTACGAGAAGCCACGCAGCGGTCTACCGTGTTTTCTGGCCTCTCCCATGGCTCTTTAGAGTCTGCTGGCGCCGAGTTGGTCCACACAGCAGGGTACCTGCTAAAATTCACCGCGCGCTTGCGGTTCAGCCAATCGCGCGCCGTTAGAGTTACACCACCTGAAGTGTACTGCGTCACGTGGTCCCGAGTGTCCACACTTACAAAGTTAGGGCTCGCAGGGTCTGCTGCATCCACCTGCATAATTGTCTCGCCACCCTCACAAGACCAGCAGTGTTTTTCACATTTTTCAGACTTGTTTTTACCAGTAATAACCCCCAAAGGGTCACTACAAACAGGCTCTTCACACATGCATTTGCAATAATCATCAGAAGACTTGCAGCAACGCTGCTTGCACTCATCTGTACTAGTATTGCAAATACCACCGCCACGAGGAATACACTCACTACTGGTGCACTCATGGCACCAAGGCTCTCCCCACAGCATTTGTAGGACAATCCTCATGACGCTTGCCCTCTTTACTAAAGCACTTCTTGCCGTCTTTAAACTTATGCGCGCATGTGGGGCACCAGTATTTACGCTTATCTTCGTCTGCCGGATCTATTGGATAGGCAAAGGTTATGGCCTCTTTAAGTTTGCCCCATTTTTTGTAACGGTCCTCATACTCCCACTCGTTTATTTCACGCTTATAATTAACCCAATCGCGCACGGTTTTGGTTTCGGTACCAAGGTTACGCGTTGTAAGGGTAAGTAGTGTTACGTTATCCGTATGCGAGCCTGCTATTAAGCCACCATCGCAAGACCAACACTTCTTACAAGCTTCTTTTGCTTCATCCGTCCAACCCGACGAATGAAGAGACATAACGTTTACAGTAGGGTCTTTGCAATCCTCTCTGTGGCAGTTACAATGCCTTTCAGGAAAGCACCGCATTTTACCCTCAGCCGTACCCTTTATGTAATTAGGATCAGAAGGGTCGCAACACTTCTCTGGCTCTGTCGGCAAAGACACACAAAAAGGAGTGCCATCCGTATTAAGCGGGCAAGCGCTATCATAATCCGAAGCATCCGTAACATCCGTGTAGTCATAACACCTTGAGTCCTGACAAGTAGGGCACATATACTTTGAGCGACTAGTGTTATCGATAGGCCTTCTTGGAGTAGGTTTTACACTTGCTTTAATATCCTTTGAAACATTTTTATTATAGCTCTCTGGCCCAGAGTCAGGCCTTAAATCATGCTCCCACTCGTTCTTTCTTCGCTTCTCGTTGCATTCACTTCGACTCTCTCCTTGTAAATCCAAACAGCTAATCTCATCGTAGTCGTTTAGTTTGTCCTTTTTCGCGTCACAAGACCAGCACTCTGCACAAGCATCCTTAAAGTTATCCAACTCATTTTTTACTGGCAAGAAATTTTTGCAAGCTTCCTGCGCGCAAACACAGTCCATACAACGAGGGCTATTAAGATGATTGTCGCTCTCTTTACAAAACGCAGAAACTTCAGGCGGATTTACAGGAGTCAGTGGGTCATCTTTATTGTAATTGCAACATGTTACGCCTCGACACACGGGGTGTTTATAATTTTTGGGATCAACACAAAAATCACACTCGCAACCCCAAGGCCCGTCAGGGCAGCGGGGGTCGTAGGGGTTGTTTTGGCAATCTTCATTATTGCAATTTAAACCACAAGACTTTTCAGAAGAGTCACGCGGCTCGCACACCTTGTGTTCGGGCTCTTGCCTGCACACCTCGGTATCACAAGGCTGGCAAAAACCCTTTTCACTACACACCGGCTCACTCGCATTGTTGCTGCGTGCGCAAAACTCCTGCCATGCTATGTGGTTTTTGCAAAGGCAAGACCTAGCGCACACAATATGCCCCAAATTGCCACCTACACTAGGATCAGGGTTGCAAATGGGGTCCTCACACGCGCAGCTGCCCGATTTAGGACAATCCGCATGCCGGCTCGAGCCCGTACAAATGCCAGAAAAATACGCCGCCGTCATGCCGCTGCAACTTAAACACTCAGACTCACTGGGACAAGGTTTGCCATCATCACATGCCGATCTGCCTGCAATGCACGCAGCATCGCCACAGGTACAGGGTTTGCAAGCACTTTCGTCTCCTTTTTCTTTTCTGGGGCATCCCATAACATCTTTATCTGGATCCAATACCCCTGCCGCAATAGGGCTGCTTGCAAAATGACGAGCCACTTTATCGCGGTCAGCCTTATCACTGCAGGTTAGGTTGGCGTCCAATTGCAGCTCGCTCACCAACCGCTCTAAAGCATTTACCTTTACATTGGTAGCCACATAAGAGGACTGAAATTTTTGGCACTCAAACACCCTACGTGTTTCTACACCCTCACCAGGATCCTGATCTTCTGGAGGGCGCACCTGCTTAGGAGTAAAACCCTCTGGGCACTTAGGACCACCCGTTAAGGGATGGGGCGAAAAACCACCCCCTGGCAATAGGCTAAAGGTGCCCGCCGTTACTATGCTCCCCTCGGCACCACCTTGATCAGCAGACTCGCCCACATAGTAGGGCACACACTGCCCGCTGCGGTTTTTGTAAACTAATGACAGCTGCACGTTTTCATCATTTGCATCTAAGCAATGCTCTGAGGTCGGCAGCTCGTACTTCATACCGTTTAAGTAGCAACTAACAGCCTCGCTACCTACTAGGGCACTTATCTTAGAGCTAATTTTAGTGGATTTGATCTCCAAAGCCTCTTTTACGGTTTTGGCAATGCCCCCTGTTGCAACGAGTTTTTTATTAGTACTACCACAGCACACCTGAGTGGTTTTCTTGAAATCCGAATCGTTACAAGAAAAATCAGCGGCATGTCTTCCCACCTTGTCCATAATATGAACAATACGCGGGTCGCTCTGCAAGGCCGTACTAAAATTGTGCCCTGTTTCAAGGTAGCGCCTAATTTCAAAAGCAATATTGTGTTCGCAAAAGGTTTTCGGGCCAACAGGGTTGCCATTAGATACGATTGGCTTAGTAGGGTCCGATTTTGCATCCTTGTTTTTCATTAAAAAGGCCGCGCAATAACTGCGGTAGTTCCATTTAAATGCAGCGCCATCCACCTTAAAGCCGATTTTTAAAACATGCCACCTGCCGGCGCCCTTTTTTTTGTGGTGGTTATCTAAAGCCTCAGAAAATTCAGAAAAATTGCGGCACTCTTTTTGCGCGGTTGCATAATCGTCTTTAAAACCGTCTTTATCTTTACGAATACGAATAGACTCGATCTTACCCACGCGCAGGCTGCCGCTTATAGCGGCGCCTTTTTTAAAAATGCAAGGACTACCTTCACAGAGTTCTTCAACTATTGGCTCCCAGTTCAGCTTGAGCTTGGTGCCATCATCTTTTAGGTGGGCAATAATATCCGCTCTTCCTCTCGTGCACTCATCCCGTGTGGAACCAGTCATACAGTTATTGATAGCTTCTTGGATTTTGGGCCGGGCTTGTTCTAAGCGATCCAAAAAGGCCACTATGTGGTGCTCGTTATTCATTAGTGCCGTTGCGCGCGCTGTAATAACGCTCTCACGCACCATATAGGCACTTGCCAAAAGCAAAAGCGCCGTCGTAACCACCACCGTCGGCAGCACCTGCCCTGCGGCTGAAAGCCGCAGTGTATTGACCATGGCTTTGTTTTTGCGCAAAACTCCCCCCATAAAGCGCAAGCCCGGCACAAAAAACACAAAGCCCGCAAGTGCACCGGCATACAGAGCTCCACTATCTATGCTAAACCAGCCCCGTAAAAATTCACACCCCTAGCCCAAAGCTAGGCCTTCGTGCAGTTGCGAGTGGCTTATACTGATACACACTACGTGACTGGAATATGTGTTTCGGCTTAGCTAGTGGAGCTCTCTCAAAAAAAGTGGCCTGCTGTCTTGAATTGCATTTTTTATCATGGAAAAGAGCCTTGGCAAAAGGGCAGCAAGAAAGGTTTTAGCTGAAGGAGGGATTTTCTATCCCTATAATTGCAAAAGCCACTGGCCTTTCTGCAGACGAGATTGAGGCGCTTAAGAGGGGCTAGTTGCTCGTTTTTTCTTGATCCAAGGCGCCTGCCTTTAAATTGTGTTTGCCCATCGCACGGAGCTTTGACGGGAGTGTGGTCGCCTTGGACCTAAAGATCGCCCAAGGCTACAGGGCCATAGATCCCTTATAGGTCGAAAAATAAAATTGGGTAATGCGCCATCTCCCTCGCAGACACCTCTTGCAGAGGCTGCTCTGGAGCTGGCTCTTATTGCCCAATTTTATTTTTCTAGCACTCTAATTGCATTTTCCTAGCGCTCTAATTAATAACTTTTGCATAGGCTTTGTTTGATGCCCCATGTGGCCTATGCGTATGATCTTGCCATACAATTGGCCCTGCCCTGCCGCCACATAAATGCCATAAGACTCGCGCAGAAATTTTTGCACCTTTAAAGACCTGCCATTAGGTACCATAAAAGCACTCAAAGATGCGCAGGGTTTTTGCGCGAGCAACTCCCAGCCATGCTCTGCGCAGGACGTGCGCACCATTTTAGCTCGTGCTGCAATTTCTCTATAAGTCTGCCTGCGCCCCTGTTGGCGCACTATCTGTACGCTGGCATTTAAAGCCTTTATTAAACCTGTTGGCGCACTAAAGGCACTTTGCGCACTATCCCCTTTTGCTGCCCAGTAGAACTTTTTGGATGTGCTTTTTATTTTTTGTGCTTTTTTAGATAACCCCAAAAACACCAAGCCCGCAGGCAAAGCCAAGGCCTTGTGCCCACAGCCCAGCATAACATCCACATGCCAACCATCCATCGGCAAAGGCTCCACACCCAAGGCGCTCATTGCATCAACACAAAATAAAGTCTCAGACTCAGAAGCTAAAAAATCCCCCACCGCGCGCGTAGGATGCAAGGCGCCTGTTGAAGTTTCGCAAGCCTGCATACAAAAGGCTTTGGGCGCATAGGGCAATTTGTGCCAAAAATTTTTTAAAACCTCTAACTCTAAACTCTGCCCCCATTTTAAATTTAGCTCCCACACCTTAAAACCAAAGGCCCGCGCCATAGCGGCCCACCTTGCACCAAAGTGCCCGCTATTAAGCACTGCCACGGTATCCTGTGGGTTTAGCACATGGTTTAAACATGCCTCCATAGCCCCTGTGCCTGTACCAACCATTATGTGCGTTGCGCCCCGAGTATTAAAATACCAACGCAAGTTTTTATGCGCCTCACGCCACTCTTTTAAAAATTCGGGCGCACGGTGATGCTGATGCCACAACAAAGCTTTGCGCACGGGCGGAAACATAGGGCACGGACCAGGAGTAAAAAGATACGGCTTCACGTGGCAAAACCTAGCTCTTTAGCTTGCCTTTTTTTTTGCGCCATTGCTCGAGGGCGTATTGGCGCATGTCGGCTACATCATCGGACTCGTCTATGATCTCTACACCTAACAAGGTCTCAATAGCATCCTCCAGCGTCACAAGACCCGTTGTAGAGCCATACTCATCCGCCACAATAAACAAATGCTCCTTGCGCTTGATAAATTGATCCAAAGCCGCCGTAACCGGTATGTTCTCTGGCACCAAATGCACCGGCGTTGCAAGCTCTTTCAAGGTCACGTTCTCTAAGTCATGGGACACGGCTTTCATAATTTGATACCGGTGCAATAAGCCCGTAATGTTATCTAACCCACCCGAGTAAACAGGCACACGCGAAAAGCGAATGTTTTTGTGCTTTTCCATAATGTGCCCCACGGTGTCGTTTTCGTTAAAAGCACGCATCACCGCCCGCGGAGTCATAATCTCTGACACCATAACAGAGTCCAACATAAGTAAATTGCGTATAACTTGGCTCTCTTTTTTGCGAATACTGCCCTCCTGCGCCCCAAGTTCCGCTGTAACAATCATTTCCTCACGCGAGGTTTTGCGTGCTGATTGAGGCCTTTGCAATAACCCCTGCACCGAAGCGGACAAAACAACAAACGGATAGGTTATAAAAATCAGCGCATGGATCACGTAGGTGCACAAGGGGGCGAGTTTTTTCCAATAAATCGCACCTATAGATTTAGGTAAAATTTCAGAAAAAACCAAAATCGCAAAAATCAACACCCCCGACACCACCGCCACATAAGCATCACCATACAGCTTAAGGGTCTGAGCGCCCACGCCAGCCGCACCCAAAGTGTTAGCCATAGTGTTAACACTCAATATGGCAGCAAGAGGCCGCGGCTGGTTTTGTTT
Organism: Bdellovibrionales bacterium; assembly: GCA_965116155.1. Taxonomy (GTDB): domain Bacteria; phylum Bdellovibrionota; class Bdellovibrionia; order Bdellovibrionales; family UBA1609. The sequence continues at coordinate 136,878 of OZ220488.1, read as the reverse complement.
GAGCTTTTTTAGCATCGTGCCGGAGTGTTTTTTTTCTTTCTCAAGCAGCCCGATATAGCTGGGTGTCACGGACAAAAACACAGACTCAAGCACAGAGCAAATGAACGATACAACAAGAGCTAGGGCAAAATAAAAAAACAATAAACCCACTTACAGCTAACTAGTCTAGGGCGTTTTTGCCTTGCAGGCAAGTCAGAGCGCTAGGAAAATGCCATGGGGGGCTTTGACGGAAGTGTGGTCGCCTTGGGCTGAGAGATCGCCCAAGGCTACAGGGCCATAGGTGCTTCATAGGTCGTAAAATTCTCTGTAAGACGCTTGGCCCGCAAGGATAAAAGCGCCAGCAGGAACACTTTGATAAAAAGTGCAGCCTCCCGGCAGGCATTCTGTAAGAATGCCTGCCGGTTGAGGCCAGCGAGGTTCTCATTCAAAGTGTTTCTGCGCGCTAGACAGCTATCAACGCGCCGGTAGCTTTGGGGGCTCTCTAACCCCAAAGCGTCCAAACTAACATAACCTAGTGTGCCGCCGTGAGCTATCCAGCACGTGAGGGCGCCCTGGCATAGCCGCTTGCCTTGCACACCTTTAGGTGTGTCAGCAGGCTGCGCTCTCTGGCCAGGGCACCCTCACTAACACTTTTATGCTTACGCACTTAGCTTCAGAGAATTTTACTAGCACTCTGATGTACGCATTTATATGCGTACAGCAAGCTCATAGCCGCCACCCCCAAATGAGCCACCCGCACAGGCAAGGCCAAATTGCTATGGATATTCGCTATGCCCAAAACCACCTGCAGCAGCAAAAACCCCATAAACGCATGCAAACACACCCGGAACTCCTTAGGCTGATGACGGGCCAGCGCGCACCCCAAAGCCGCAGCCAAAAACAGCCCATACGCCACCGCTCGGTGCCATACCTGCAAGCCCAAAAGCCCCGTCCATTGCGGAAACCAAGCCCCATTACAGATCGGCCACCCGCATATAAGCCCTGCGCCGTGCGCTGCAACACTCGCCCCCAAAGCCATCTGCACATAAACCCCTGCCAGCAAGCACCACGCCACTAAGTGCCATCCACCAGAAACACCCCCCCCATTAAGGCTCTTGGGCGGCAATTGCCAATAAATAACGCGAAACAGCACAAACAAGCTCGTGCCCAGCAAAAGGTGCAGCACCACGCTTGTGGTTTCAAGCCTCAACAATACCGTCAGCCCCCCCAAAACCACCTGAACCAGGATCAAAAAAACACTCGCCCCTGCTAAAATTTTTAACCCTCTAGAAATTTCAGGGCTTCTAACCAGCCTCCAAGCACCCCAAAAGCACCCCAACGACACCACCCCCGCCAAAGCACGGTGCCCCCACTCGGCATAAACATGAAACTGAAAATCCGGCACCAGTTGACCAAAACAAAGAGGCCAATCCGGGCACGCAAGGCCCGCATTTAGCATGCGCACTGCGCCACCCATCAGCACCAGCACCAGGGTTACCCCGCTCCAATAGGAGTAGAACTTTTTAATCATGCCGCACCGATCCCAAAGGCACTTCAGATGCTTGCACTGTGCAGCTCTCTGGCACAATGCGCTGCTGGCCCTCAAGGCCCCAGTGGTGCAGCTGATACGGATCCAGGGGTGCAAGATTCCTCTCCAGCAAGCAACGCACTTCAGTGTTAAGAGGAGCGCGCAAAACCGCTACCAGTTGCCCCTGCTCTATGTAAAACTTTTTAAACGCCGCGCAGCCCCAAAGTAGATCCACTCCGCGCACAATAGCGCCCGTGCCCGCGACAAGCATGCCATAAAAAATAAGCCTCTCAACCAAAGCTGGCGGCAGCACGCGCGACACTAACTTAGGCGCCGGCACCCCTTGAGCCAGTTGGGTCGAGATTTTACTCATCCCCAGTATAAATGTTGAGGCTGCAAAAATTACCGTCTCGCCCTGGGCTTTTTGGGTGCAATTTTCGCGGAATATCCGGGCCTGCATGAGGTAATCTTGAGCCAGGAGCTCTTGCTGCTGCGGCTGCAGCGGAGGCTGCATCGGGGCCTTGGCCGCCCAAGCATCCGCGCCACAAGGCATAGCACAAGCCAAAACCAAAAGCCCCATAAAGAGGCGCAGCAGTTGGGGGGGGGCTTTTTTACTATCCGGCATATTGCGGCTCTAATACCACACACTAGTATAAAAGGGCACCCATAAATTACACAGCTGCACTATGTAACTTGTTTCTAAAATTGCCTGCGCCCCGTATTATTAGGAGACTTAAGGGGCTGGATTTTGGTACAAGTTCCCTGAAGAAGGGCATTTATAAAAACCAACGCAACCAAAGGTGTAGGTGTATGTTTAGCAAAAAAGAATTCACCCCGGCGGCTCTTGTTATAGGCCTTTTAGTTGGCACGGTGATGACAGCCGCTAATGTGTATCTGGGGCTTTATGCCGGCATGACGGTGTCGGCCTCTATACCTGCAGCGGTAATTGGAGTCGCTGTGCTGCGCTTGTTGCAACGCCGCTCTATACTAGAGGCCAACATTATACAAACCATGGCCTCAGCCGGTGAGTCGGTGGCTGCGGGGGTGATTTTTACCATACCCGCGCTTGTGCTTGTGGGAGCTTGGCAGGGTTTTCATTTTTGGCCCACCACACTTATTGCCGTATGCGGAAGCATTTTGGGGGTGGTGTTTATGATCCCTTTAAGGCGTGCGCTTATTATTGAAGAAAAAGAGCTCCGCTACCCTGAGGGAGTAGCATGCGCCACTGTACTGGAGTCTGCCACCGCAACAGACCAAAGTGCAGACCAATCTGGCAGTGCCAATATATTTAAAGGCTTCGCTGCAGGGGGACTGTTTAAGCTTTTGGCAACAGGCCTAAAGGCTCTTAGCACCGAAGTGGCACACGCATGGCAGTGGGGCAAGAGCGTGCTTTTTGTGGGTTCTGATATGTCACCGGCCCTTTTAGCTGTAGGCTATATAGTGGGTATAGAAATTGCCTCCATGGTGGTGCTAGGCGGTGCACTGGGGTGGTTTGTAGGTTTGCCTCTTATGGCGGCAGACCCTGGTAGCGCAGCATTGGACAATGCGTGGCATTTGTGGAGCACCCAGATACGCTATATGGGTGTTGGTGCCATGGTGGTAGGAGGCTTGTGGTCTATATTTAGTGTAAGGCAGGGCATTGCTTCGGGCATAAAGAGCCTTAATAGGCGTTCGCAAGACAGCACAGACGTCAATATTAATCTCATGCATTTGGGGTTTATGTTTATTGCCACCATTTTGGTGATGCTATTTTTGTATAACAAACTTATTGGATCTTTTGGACTAAGTGTTTTTACCACCCTTGCCATGACGGTGATGAGCTTTTTGTTTGTTGCGGTTTCCAGTTATGTGGTGGGCTTAGTGGGGTCTTCTAATAACCCGGTGTCTGGTATGACAATATCCGCCCTTTTAGGGACGGCGGCGTTTTTTTTGGTACTGGGTTTTGAAGGTGAGTCTGCCATACTGGCTACGTTGGGAGTTGCAGCGGTGGTGTGTTGCGCTGCTTGCACAGCATCGGATTGCTCTCAAGATCTTAAAACCGGTGTGCTTGTAAAGGCCACACCCAAAGCCCAACAGTGGGCGCAGGTGATAGGGGTTACTTTGCCCACTTTGGTGATTGCGCCTGTGCTTACGGTTTTGCACAGTGAGTACGGTATTGGCGAAGGGCTTAAGGCACCTCAAGCGACTTTGTTTGCCTCTATAGTGGAGGGCATTTTTGGCCAAAGCTCTTTGCCTTATAATATGATTGGTATAGGAGCCACATTGGGAATTTTGGTTATATTGCTAGACCAAATGCTTTTAAAGGGACAAAAGTTCCGCTTGCACCTTATGCCCATAGCGGTGGGTATATATTTGCCCATCACCTTGGGGGTGCCAATTTTTATAGGGGGCCTTGTGCATAGTCTGGTGAGCCGCAGGTTTAAATCTAAAAACACAACCGACCAGGGAGTGCTTTTTGGCTCAGGCCTTGTTGCGGGTGAGGCTATTATGGGTGTGGTTTTAGCCATTGCAGCCTATGTGGGTATTAGTATGGGCTTGCCCTTGCCGGAGCACCATTGGCTAAAAAGTCTTCTTACCATGGTGGCTTTTGCTGGGGTCGCATGGTGGCTTGCTCAAACCAGTTACAAACAAAACAAAGGTTAATACGCGCGCAGGTGGTTATGAAAAAGTTTTGGCCTTGGCTTAGTACTTTGGGGTTGGTTTTGCTTGCAGGGGGGGTGTTTTATTTTTGGAAAATGCAACAAGGCTTACCCCCCAAGGGGGATGTGGTCGGCTGGAACGAGCTAGAGGCACAGGGCACAAAGCTTTTGCCTGAGCATGTTGTGCAAATTAAAAAAGAAATCGCAGCCAATGCTTTTCAGCCCGCAGGACTTGAAACGCGCGTTGTGATAGGCGACCCGGAGTCACCCATCACAATAGTGGCCTATATAGACCTGGGGTGCAAACACTGCAAGAGGGCTTTTTATGCTTTTAACTTGCTGGCTAAAGATATGTACAAAGGCAAGGTTAAGGTGGTGATAAAGCACTTGCCTGCAAGTTATTTGACTCCGGCGCTTTATCTTGAGGCCTTGGCGCAAGTGGATCATAAATTAGCGCTGCAGTTTGTGTCGCAAATGTTTGCTGAGCAAGAGGCTTTTTTAGTGGAGTCAGATAAGCCTTTTGGAGCAAAGGCTTTTATGAAAAAAATTATATCCCCGCTGCATGATTTTGAAAAAATAGATGCCTTGGCTCAGAGTGACAAAATAATGAACATCCTCGACCAGGACGAGGCAGAGGCGAGAGCCATGGGCTTTACAGCAACTCCTACTATTGTTGTAGGCGGCGCCCGGCTCATAGGCGGCTTCTCTATCAGCGCCTACAAGGCAGTGATTGATATGTTATTAGATTAGAGTGTTAGCCACATACTCTGGGCAAAGCGCAGTCTCCAGTGTAGCCCCTTCAGAAAGGGGCGTGCACACTGGAGACAAGTGCCCCACAGAGCATGTGGCGGCCTATAAGGCTACTACGCGCCTGTAGCGATAGGCGATCTCTAGGCCTATCGCGACCACTCTCGCGCCAAAGCTCCGTGCATTGTGTAGATCAAGGTCAGCAATGTCGCCTGCGACAGGACTGCATTAATCGCGAAATACTCAGGCGTGACCCAAGCTGCCACACTCTCTTGAGCGGCAACAAAGCATCTACGGACGTACGACTTGGAGCGCCCTGGGGTTACTCAATGTTTGATGCTTTGACGAGAGTGTGGTCGCCTTGGGCTTAAAGATCGCCTTCTGTCTAGCGCTCTAATTGCGTTACAGCTCTAGCAACAGCCGCGAGGGTTCTTCTATGCATTCTTTTACTTTTGCCAAAAACTGCACCGCCTCCGTACCATCCACCAAACGGTGGTCGTAACTTAAAGCCACGTACATCATAGGGCGCACCTCTATTTTGCCATCCACCACAACCGGGCGGTCCTCGACCTTATGCAAACCTAAAATTCCACTCTGAGGAGGGTTCAAAATAGGAGTCGAAAACAACGACCCATACACCCCGCCGTTGCTAATAGTAAACGTACCCCCCTCTAAATCGCGCACCTCTATTTTGCCCTCGCGCGCCTTTAACGCAAAGCCTCTTATGCCCAGCTCGATTTCTGCCAAGCTTAAGCGCCCAGCATCACGAATAACCGGTACAATTAAGCCCCGCCTAGTCCCCACAGCAATGCCTATATTGTAAATATGGTTGTACACGATGTCCGAAGCTTCAATAAAAGCATTTAGCTTAGGATACAATTTTAAAGCTTCTAAAACCGCACGGGTAAAAAAGCCCATAAAACCCAAATTAACCTCGTGCCGCTTTTTAAACTCCTCCTTATACTGCGCCCGCAAACCCAAAACACGCGACATGTCGATCTCGTTAAAGGTGCTAAGCGTAGCCGTGGCATGCTGCGACTCAACCAATCTGCGCGCAATGGTTTGCCTTAAGCGCGACATAGGCTCCCTAGTCTGCACAGGTGGAGCACCACCTGAAGCAAGCGGCTCTTGACGCTGACGCGGACCTGGCGCAGCAGGCGCGATGGGTTGGTCTTGTTTACGCACACTCCCCCCTTGACGCTGTGCCGGGCTTGGCGCTGGCTCAACAGCAGGCTGAGGCGCGATTGGCCCTTGCGGTTGCGGGGCAGCAGCAGGAGCCGCTACGTTAGATGCTTTAGCCGCTCCACTGGATGCGCCTGCACCTGCCAGGGCCATGCGGCGCCGCTCGGCTGGACCTATGCGCGCCGAGTGGTTTTCCTGAGGCGTATCAGGCGCTTGCGCGGGCGATGGCTTTGCTGCTGGCGCCGATTGAGGCTGAGGCTGTGATTGGGGCTGCGCGCTTTGAGTTTGAGATTGAGCGGGGGCAGATACGGGCTCACCAGGTTGAGCTTTGCTTATTACAGCTAGCTCATCCCCCACGCGCAGTGTTTGCCCCTCTTGGGCCTTAATACTAAGCACACCAGCCTGATCGGCTTCTATATCTACGCTGGCTTTTTCAGTATCCAAAGTGCACAAACGGTCCCCCACCTGCACCAGGTCGCCCTCTTTTTTAAACCACCCCGAAACACTCACCTCACTAATAGACTCGCCCGCAGGTGGCACTTTTACACTAAACACAATGCGTCTCTCCTTGGTTCGTACCTTGCGTCCTTAATTGGACGGAAACAGGCTTTCTAAAATTTTTTGTTGCTCCAAATTGTGTGCGCCCATTGCACCCACAGCAGGGCTCGCGCACGCCTGGCGACCCACATAGCTGAGCTTAACATCTGCACGCCCCATATTGCGTAAAGTCTGCAACAGATGCTCTCTTACATACGCCCAGCCTCCCATGTTTTTAGGCTCCTCTTGCACCCAAGACACATACTTAAGCTTAGGCATGCGCGACAAAACCTCCGCCAAGGCCTTTTGAGGAAAAGGCGCAAGCTGCTCTAGCCTTAGTAAATACAAAGCCCGCGGAAACTTTTGCTTACGCGCGTAGAGGTCGTAAAAAATCTTCCCCGATACCAGCACCGCATAAGTTACGTCTTTTTCTGGTACTGCTACCTCCGACTCGGGCTCAGGCAAGACCTCGTTAAACGTACAAGGGTAAGCAAAATCGCTAAACTTAGACACCACCATGGGGTTTCGTAAGCCCGATTTAGGAGTCATAATAATAAGCGGCACCCTAAAAGCACGCTTCATATGCTGCCTTAAACAATGAAACAAATTAGCCGGCGTGCTTAAATTGCACACCTGCATATTGGGACCCACGCAAGCCTGCAAAAACCTCTCTAAACGCGCACTCGAATGCTCCGGCCCCTGCCCCTCGTAACCATGGGGCAAAAACAAAACTAGCCCACATGCACGGGTCCATTTTTCTTCACCACTCGCTATAAATTGGTCCACTATTACCTGCGCCCCATTGGCAAAATCACCAAACTGCGCCTCCCAAATGTTTAGTCTCTGAGGATCCGATATGGCATTGCCATACTCAAAACCCATAGCCGCCATCTCTGATAATAAGCTGTTATACACATAAAAATCCGCACTCACCTGCCCTTTGGTTTTCATAGTCTTCAAAGGGCAGCAGGTTTTGCCGGTTTTAATATCCGTATACACACAATGCCTGTGCGAAAAAGTCCCCCTCTCGACATCTTGACCCGTCAGCCTTATGCCCACACCATCGCTTAGCAAGCTGGCATAAGTCACCAGCTCCCCCAAAGCCCAATCGAGCTTGTGCTGCTCCAACAAAGCCTTGCGATTTGCTAACAGCTTTTTAAGCTTAGGGTGCAAGTTAAACCCAGAGTCGGGCTCTAACATCTGCATGCTGAGGGTTTTTAGTTTTTCTACCTCCACATAAGTTGCAGGGTGCTTTGCAAAATCCTCCACCTGTGCGCGCTTTAAACCCTGCCACACCCCACCAAAAGCCTCCGGCTGCAAAACCGGAGGCGATTTGCGCACGCCATTTAGCTCCGCCTGCAACATCTCCATGCGTTCCGTATACAAGGTGCGCGCCTTGGTCTCTGATACCACACCACGTGAGACCAGTTTTTTAACATAAATATCCATCACCCTCGGATGGTGCTGGATTTTGTTATACATAAGCGGTTGGGTAAAGCTGGGCTCGTCCCCCTCGTTATGCCCGTAGCGCCTATAACAAATAAGGTCAATCACAACATCTTGCTTAAACTGCTGGCGGAACCTCATGGCCATATCCGCTGCCCGCACACAGGCCTCAGGATCATCCGCATTCACCAAAATCACCGGAGCCTGGATCGCCTTAGATAAATCCGATGCATACAAGGTAGAGCGCGACACACTAGGGTCCGTAGTAAAGCCCACCTGGTTGTTTATAATAATATGCACCGCACCGCCCACCCTATAAGCCGGCAAACGCGACAGCTGCAGGCTCTCGCTCACCACACCTTGGCCTATAAAAGCCGCATCCCCATGGATTAAAACCGGCACCACCTTTTGGCGCTCTTTGTCCTCCAAGCGACGCTGCTTAGAGCGCGCCATGCCGAGCACCACAGGGTGCACCACCTCCAAATGGCTCGGGTTAAAAGCTAAAGAGATATGGCACTCTTTGCCGGTGGTGGGGATTTTTTTATCCGACGAATAACCGAGATGGTATTTTACATCACCACTATAGCCGGTGTTATCTACAATGCTGCCATCAAAAGAAGCCAAAATGATGTTGATCGCCGAGCCCATAAAGTTGGCCAGCACATTAATGCGCCCCCTATGCGCCATGCCTAGCACCAGCTCCCCCACTCCCAACTGCGAGCCACTTGTTACCAAGCACTCCAGCATGGGTAGCAGGCTGTCTCCGCCCTCAATCGAAAACCTCTTGGCAGCTGGGAACCTCTTGTGCAAAAACTGCTCCAGCGCCTGTGCATGGGCCAAAGACTTAAGCACATCCCGCTTAAGTTCGGGAGTAAGCTGATAACGCGGAGACTCGCGCTCAAACTCTTTCCAAAACCACTCCTGCACGGCATAGCTGCAGCCATCTGTACGGCAGGTGATAGAGCCACAATAATAAGCCCTCCACTGCTCAATGGCCTTGCGCAAAGACAGCAGCATCACACCCTTGTGGGAGTCAATTAGGAACTCTTTGTCTAAATCCTCAGGCAATAAGCCATGCGAACGGGGCTGCAAAACCGCAGACTCGTCGTTGTGGCTGAGCCCCAAAGGGTCTAGCTGAGCCGCAAGCGCACCATGCTTACGAAAGGATTGTATTAAATTGTACACCCGCAGATCAGCCTTTAAATTAAAAGCCTCAACAGGGTCGGGAGCGACCATGTGGGCTGTGGCCTTTACACTAGGGGAAGGGGTGGGTTTTTTGCCTCCCGTAGCGCCCTCTAAGGGCCCCAGGTTTTTAAAAAACCTCCGCCACTCTGGGCCCACCTCTTCGGGCTGTGCCAAAAAGCGCTGGTACAGGTCGTCTAAATACTCCAGGTTATCACGGTACGTATATTGCAAAACGCGCGCTCCTCGCATAAACATCAGAGTGCTAGCCACATGCTCTGGGCTAAACGCAGTCTCCAGTGCTGCCCCTTTTTAAAGGGGCGACCACGCTGGAGACAAGTGCCCCCACAGAGCATGGGGCGACCTATGAAGCATCTATGGCCCTGCGGCTTTGGATGTCCTAGGTCCAAAGCCGCCACACTTCCGTCAAAGCCCCGTACATCAAACAACTCCAAAAGTTTAGAGTGCTAGCCACATGCTCTGGGCTAAACGCAGTCTCCAGTGCTGCCCCTTTTTAAAGGGGCGACCACGCTGGAGACAAGTGCCTCACAGAGAATTTTATTAGTCCTTTAATTTTATGTTTACTCAATGCACGAGGCTTTGACGGAAGTGTCGCGGCCTTGGGCCTATCGATCGCCCAAAGCCGCAGGGCCATAGATGCCGTATAGCCCATAAAATTCTCTGCGGGACGCTTGGTCCGTAAGGATTAGAGTGTTAGCCACATGCTCTGGGCAAAGCGCAGTCTCCAGTGTAGCCCCTTCAGAAAGGGGCTTGCACACTGGAGACAAGTGCCCCACAGAGCATGTGGCGGCCTATAAGGCTCCTATCGCAGCCGCACCCTTTCAGGGTGCTGCTCTTGCGCCGCCGCTCTACCCCAGAGAATTTTATTAGTCCTTTAATTTGGCTAGCCCTTATATGGGGTGAGTATTGAAATGGAGTGTCATAGCCTGACATACTTTTTATAAGCGTGTCTTATAAAGAATTTTTTGCCGAAGTGTGGGGGAGTTTTGTAAGCCTGTGGGAGTTTAGGCTCCTTAGTGTCGGCAAAGACCAACTGCTTTTAGGACAGCTCATTGTGGCCCTGTTTTGCCTTGTGGCGGGGCTTTTTGTATGCCGCATGCTCAGCCGCGCCTTTGAGCGCAAGATTCTAGAACCCCTCAACGTCGAGAGCGCCCTCCGACACACGGTGCAGACCTTTGTGTTCTACATGCTTCTGGTTGTGCTCATACTTTTTGTTATGAGCCTACTAAAAATTCCCCTCACGGCCTTCACCCTGGTGGGTGGTGCTGTGGCCGTAGGTGTGGGTTTGGGTGCGCAAAATATAGTTAAAAACTTCCTCAGCGGGTTGGTGCTTATGGTAGAGCGCCCTTTGCGGGTGGGAGATTATATTCAAAAAGGCGAACTCTCGGGCAAGGTCGAGCACATAGGCGCCCGGTCTACCATTATGCGGTCTTTAGAAAACATCCACATCGTTGTCCCCAACAGCGACCTGCTAGAACACAATATCACCAACTGGACCCTGTCGGATGACTTGGTGCGGGTCAGTATTACTGTAGGCGCTGCCTATGGGTCGGATACAAAAAAGCTAGCCGCCCTTTTAAAAGAGGCCACCTTAGAGCAAAACCAGGTCCTAAAGCACCCGGAGCCTATAGTGCTGTTTCATAATTTTGGCGACAATGCCCTAGAGTTTCAGGTGCACTACTGGGCCCAAATGCGTAATATGTTTGAGCTGCGCAAACTCTCGTCGCAAATAAGGTTTCGTATTGACGAGACATTCCGCGAGCACAATATTGTAATTGCCTTTCCGCAAAGAGACGTCCACCTCGACACCCCTAAACCCATACAGGTAGAAGTGTTAAAGAGCTAGTCGTGACTGAAGTATGTTCTTCGACTGACTCTGGCGTAGGCATAAAAACGCCAGGCCTAGTCCTCCGATAGGGCTTGCTTAAAAAACTGCATATTCACCCCCATGACCTCCATAAAGGTGTCCGATGTGACATCCCACAAATTGTGGGCCCTCTCAGGGTCTTCGACCCTAAACGCCACCGCCTTGCGATCCGGGCTTTGCTCCAACCACTCCCCTAACCACTTGGTATAAATATGCGCCGGGTAGCTAGGAGTGTCCTGGGGCGAATAAATCACCAACGTAGGCGCCTTGCTAGGAGCCTGCAAAGGGTATAAATGCGTCACCTCGTTATGAAAAGCCCAAGAACGCTTGTGAATGGACGTAGGCATGGAGCCTAGGATTTTGGTGTTCCCTATATTGTGCACCACCCATTGGCCGTATTTTACAGACCGCAGATCCGCGCAAGAAGGGTTGCAAGCAATGCCTCCATACACCCCATGCTGAGGCCCGTAATGCCCCAAAAACTCCATCACGTTTAACCCCCCTTGACTGCGCCCCATAAAAACAAACTTATTAAAGTCCAAAACATGCCTCAAAACGAGCTGCGCATGGCGAATCAAAGCCACTTGGCCCTGGGGAGTGTTCAAAGCGGGTGGTGAGCCCTCAGCCAAACCATTAGCGCTGCTATCAAGCAATACGCCATAAAGCCTTATACCCTCTTCGCCTTTGGCATCCCCCATATGCGGACGAAACACATTTGCACCCACTTTGGTAATATGCCCAGACAAAGAGGCCATATTTAAAGCCTTTGAGGCCGTTGTGCCAATCCCCGGCATTAAAACCGCAACCGCTGCGTAGTTGTGCTTGCGAAACCCCGCCCCAATACTAGAGGGGTATTTTTTAAACTCCTCAGGACTTAGCGGCACATACACCCCTGTGTAGGCCTTTGGAAAATACAGCGTATAAAAAGGCAAGGGTTGACCGGAGCCTTCGTGCAAAGGCCTTGCGCTTTTAATGCGTAGCAAATTTTTCTCTACCAGATCTTTTATGCTCCAAGACTCATTGGCGCTAAGGCGCTGGTTCCATGCCTTTAGCTCCTTAAGTGCCTCTTTACCCTCAGCCATATCAGGCACTGGGCCCAAGGACTCCTTATACTCCCGCCACGCCTGCTCGCTCTTAAGCAAACGCACACAGTCCATAGAGTTTGTAAAACCGTACGCACTCCCCTTGCTACCAGCTGCGAACAAGGGGGTATTGACAAAAAACCAGCCCCCACAAAGCACAAGCCCCCACAAAAAAAACCCAACACTGCTTGTTCTCAGGTCTGCATCTGGCATACAGCAGCCGAGGCTATGACAAGACTGCGCCAAAATACAAGCCTAAAAAATAAATGCCCTATTTTTTGAATTTTATCTTCCAGAAGATCCACACTACAAAAGACACCAGCACCATGATAATGGCCCCCATAGTGGCAGGGTCTTGCCACCATGGGCGCGGCTTGGGCAGGGCCTCTTGCGGCAGAGCCTCTAAATCCAGGCCAGAACCCAGAATAAAATCATCCCCAGCAGGCTGTGCGAACTCTTCTTTAGGAGGATCCAAAATGCGCACGCTCTTTAAAATGCCATCAAAATATTTTGCACACTCCTTATAGACATCTTTATGGCAGCTCATAGTCAGCAAAATCGCGAGCTCTTTTTTGCGGGTCACTAAGTAGCGTGTATAAAAAGATTTAATCTCACTCCCTAGATGCAGCCCATCGATCCAAGGGTGCTTGTTTAAGGTTTTGGTCTCCACATGCACAACCTCTTTGGCGCGTTCGCCTTTTTCTAAGTAGGATTTGTAAATGCTTAGCTCATCATCCGGAGCAGCATCTTTAGCCGTTAGTATAATAACCGCGTAAAGGCTTTTTTTTGTGTCCTTGTGGTTGCACACCCACTCGGTACCTTGAGCAACACAGGTCCAATTGGGTGGCAGCTTAAAGCGCAAGTAAGAGCTTTTAAAGTGCGCATCTTCGGTATCGCACCAACCGGGCGCTGCAAAAAATCCCAAGCCAAAAACACATATACAAAAGGCAAAAAGCTTTCTCATGGCTTAAGCATCAAAAAGTACATTTGGCCATAATTGCGTGTAGTCTGAGCCACGCATGCGGCGTAGCGGTCTTCTCCAAAATACAAATCCGCCCTTGCTGCGCCTCGTATTTTGCTGCCTGTGTCCTGGTGCACGTAAAATCTTTTAAAAGTGCGCGGAGCTCTTGAGGCTTCTAAGCATAGCTGGTCGTTCCAGTCCTGGGGTGGAAAAATATTCGGCGGCCTAGAGCTTATGGCAAAAGTCACAACGCCCGGCAAGGGGTACTTGCGGCTGTCTAAAGCCACTGATCTATGGGGAGTGAGCGAAACACTGTCGCTGCCCTCTGGCGGGCGCTCTAGGGGTCTAAAATAAACATACCCTGGGCTTTGTGAGTAAATTTCGCGCCATTTGTGTGGATTTTTACGCAAAAAAGCCCTTTGTGCAAAAATAGACAAATTATCAATGTAGCCTTTTTTGCGCATATAAAGTGAAATAAAAGGCGCAGAGTGACCATTATGACCATCAAAGGTCAGGTACGTTGATACCATGCGCCCCTTAGCATCCTTGTACTCTACCCTGCCCCCGCCTTGCACTTGGAGCAAGTAAAGATCAAACAGGTCTTTAATATAAAAAATATCTAAGTCCCGCCCCTTAAGCGCATGTTGAAAAATAATCTCCTCGCGGGTTTTTCTTTTAAGCTCCGCTACTTTAGGCTGCCGATAAATAGCATAGGGGTATTCTTTGCTTTGGGTTCTAGATGCCTGCAGCAAAGGAGTATGGTAAGCCGTAAAGAGGGTTTCGTTTTTTTGCTCTCCCCCCCCCGCGGGTTCGTAAAGCAAAAACCTACTTTTTAAACTTTGTACAAAACGATTTTGACAGAACTCTGCAAAGTGCCCCTCTTTGCAATTATCGTACTGACGCACCAGGTCTCGCATCACTACAACAGTGCTGTACAGTTGATTAAGGCTATAGGTGTGCTGACCAAACCGAATACTGCCTTCTAGCACTCCATGCTGACGGCGCGTATGAAAACGATTGATCTGCCTTTGTAAGGCTTGTTCCAAATTATAAAAATTTAAATCGTCTTTTAAGTTGGGCCATGAGACTTCAGGCACCAGGCGCGTAGGGGTTGTAATATGGCGCGCTTGTGCCTTGCCCACAAATAAAAACACTAAACAAACAAGCCCCAGCCGCACAAGGATCCCCAGACATTCCATACAGCTAATATGGTGACCTGGGGGAGTGTTGAGAGCAACGCTAGCACATACACAACTAGCCCTTCTTTGCACCTTGGACTTGCTGTACATAAGTAGCAGTAAGGCCCATGGCTGTTGTACACTTTTATGAGGGGGGTTAAAGAGTGGGAGCACCAGGGCGTTTTGTTAATGCAGTATACCTAGTGCTTGTCCTAACAAGTTATACGCCCAGTTATGGGCTGGATTTTGTGCCAGCTAAAATGCAAAAAGCTCCCGCACCAAAAGTACTGCCCAAAGCCACGCCCCGTGGGCTTGCAAGTTTTTTGCTAAACTCTAACACCTACGAGCAGTCTTATTTTTGGCATAGACAAAATTTGCGCACGCAGCAATTGGTTAAGGAACATAAGAGTATTTTAGAGCACATTGCGCATAGCGCGTCTTATTGCCCTCGCCTTGAGGTTCTTATTAAAAACCCTCACTACCCTTTAAAAAACCTAGGCACACTAAGATTTTTAGAACACTGTGAGCACTGCAGGGGTTGCAAAAATTTAAGTGCAATAGATTTTATGGCCCCACTAGAGCCTTGGTTAAAGCCTGCCGCGCGAGAGTCTTTGCTGCACCAGTATCAAGAAAAGGTAAAGTCTTCGCACCCTAAGCACTTGCCTTACTATATTTTAAGTACGGTGCATTTGCTTTTGCAAAAATCTAAAAAATCCACACCCCAAAAAGTATTAGACTTAGCAAAAGAACTTAAGGCTTCAGACCCTTGGCATGTGCCGCCACTTACTGCATTGTTTAAAAAAAGCATCGCACTTTGGCCAGATTTTGAGCCGCAAGACAGAGAAGAATTTTTAAAAAGAGCAGAGCTTTTTTCCCCACCAAACACCCTGCCATCAGACACAAAACCACCTGCAGCAGCTAAAAACCCAGCAGATCTTTTTAAGCAAGCACAATCCCATATGCAAAAGCGAGAGTTCCAAAAAGCCGTACTGGTTTACAATGATATTTTGGATCTAAAGAACTTAGGCGCCAAAAAGCACCTCAATGCTATATCTAAAAAAGCCCGTGCGTATAAGCTAATGAACAAACCTGCACTGTATTTGCACACATTAGAGCAGGCTTTTAAATATGCAAAAACCAACTGGCAAAAACGTCCTTACCCTTTGCACTTTAATTTGCTTGTGCGGCATGGATTAAAATTAGCGCAGCGCTATTGGAATGTTGAGCGCAATAAAGAGGCCTTGGCACAGCTAGATAACTTGCTAGCACTGCACAATAGACAGCAGCGCAAAAAACGCTCCAAAAGGCACTTTAAAGATCGCAGGCATTATATTTGGTATATAAAGGGGCGCATTAAAAGCGAAAAAGGGCAGCTAGAAACGGCTATTGGTTTTTATAAAAAAGCCTTAGACAAAAAAGCTATAAGCCGCACAGAAAAAACACAAACCCTCTGGCATCTGGCTTGGGCTTATGGCAAAGTAAAAAAATATAAAAACGCATCGCACACATTTGCCCAGATTTTAAAATCTACAAAAGACCCTGCGCTTAAACAAAAATTTTTGTTTTGGCAGGGGCGCAATTATTTAAATTGGGGTAAAAAACAACAAGCATCTACGGTATTTATAAAGTGCTTTCAAGAGCGGTCTTTAAGTTATTATTCTTTTCTAGCCTTTGAAGAATTGCAAAAACTCCAACACATGGTGTTTATGCCACAAAGCGTATGGGCTTCATTGGGAGTGAGACAAAATGAGCCCTTTGTAAACGAACTGCCAGAGGATTTTTTGTGGCTTGTTCATGCAGGTGAACAGCAAGTAGCACAAATGTATTTGCAGTCTTCCAAGGGGCTTTCTATGTGGGAAAAAAGCCTCGCCTACTCTAAACTGGGAAAGCATTACAGTGCTTTAAGATACGGGTGGGGCGTACAGCTAGAGGTGGGTCAAGAGCAGCGCTACATCAGCCAAAAGCGTTTGAGGGTTTTTTTTCCAAAGCCTTATTTGCAAAGCGTGCAGACTGCGGCGCAAAAATTTCAAGTACCAGAGCACCTGGTGTACTCTCTTATGCGACAAGAAAGCGCCTTTCAAGAGGACGCCCGCAGCTTTATGGATGCTATGGGGCTTATGCAAATGCTGCCGCGCGTAGCAATGAGCACTTTAGAGGATTTGCAAAGTACGCACGCAACTTTGCGCAAGCTGGCCACAAACAATCTAGAGCAAGACCCTTACCAGCTGTTTAAGCCTCATATCAGCATTATGCTGGGCACCGCGCACTTGGGACAAAAGCTCAGCGAATTTAGCGGCAATCTGGTGCTCGCTGTAGCGTCTTATAATGCAGGCAGTGAAAGCGTAAAAAAATGGCGTGAGCTCTATCTGAAAGACGACGTTATTGAGTTTATAGAGGATATTCCCTACTTAGAAACGCGCAACTACGTACAGCTCATACTGCGCAACCTTGTGATCTACAACCTTGCCTACTCGCCTGAAAAGTTAGCAGAACGCCTGCTGCCTTTATAAGGCCGCGGCTCGCCTTTAAAGACCGAGGAGCTTTGAAAACAGCTCTAATTCCCTGGCGGCACTTTGAGGGCTGTCGCTACCATGGACAGCGTTTTCACCCATGCTATCACCATACAGCTTGCGTAAGGTGCCAGGCGCCGCATCTGCAGGGTTGGTAGCCCCCATAATGTCACGGTTGCGCTGCACGGCGTTCTCGCCCTCTAAACACATCAGCACCACAGGCGCCGAACTCATAAAGTCCACCAGCTCTGCAAAAAATGGCCTTGCCTTGTGTTCTGCATAAAACTCCTCACACTGCTCCTTGGATAGGCGCAGCATCCGCATGCCCACCACCCGCAACGCATCCGACTCGAAACGCTTAATAATATCTCCCACCACAGCCTTCGCCACCGCGTTGGGTTTAATAATGCTGAACGTCCTCTCAATGCTCATATGTTCTCTCCATAATTTAAAGCACTAGCCCTATACTCTGGGATAAAGCGGCGGCATCCTGATAGACCCTTGTAAAGGGTCGGCCATCAGGGTGCCAAGCGTCCCACAGAGTATAGGGCGGTCTATACGGCTTCTACAAGCCTGTAGCTTTGGGCGATCTCTAAGCCCAAAGCGACCAGACTGCCGCAAAAGCTCCGTGCATTGAGTATACACCAAATTTAAAGCACTAGGCTTTGACGTAAGTATCGCGGCCTTGGGCCTAAAGATCGCCCAAAGCCGCAGGGCCGTAAAAGCCTTATAGGCCGCAAAATAACCTTGAGACTCCCGTTTGTCCTCTTGGCTAACGCCTCTTGCAGAGGCTGCCAAGGGACTGCACTTGAGCTCAAGGTTATTTTGCTAGCGCTCTAATGGCACTCTGATAGGGCTTTCCCCATGTGTGCAGGGTTGCGAACCACAGCGCAACCTGCAGCCTCGAAAGCCTTAAACTTAGCCTCCGCCGTGCCCGCGCCACCCACGCCACCACCTCCTACAATAGCACCTGCATGCCCCATGCGCCGGCCCGGGGGGGCCGTAGCGCCCGCCACAAAAGCCACCACAGGTTTTGAAAACTCCCCCCCTCCAATATACTCCGCCGCCTGCTCCTCCGCCTGGCCTCCAATTTCACCAATAAGCACCACGCTTTTAGTCTGCGGGTCCTCGTTAAAAAGCTTTAACACATCTATAAACGACGTGCCATTAATAGGATCGCCCCCAATACCCACACAGGTGCTTTGACCCAAGCCCAACTGTGTGCTCTGCCAAACCGCCTCGTAAGTCAAAGTGCCCGAGCGCGAAAGTACCCCCACACTACCCCCAGGTTTATGAATAAAGCCCGGCATAATGCCCATTTTGCACGCACCAGGCGTAATCACACCCGGGCAATTAGGACCTATCAAGCGGCTCTTGGTACCCTTTAAAAAAGCACGCACGCGCAGCATGTCTAAGGGTGGAATCCCCTCCGTTATGCATACAATCAGCTCCACACCCGCTGCCGCAGCCTCCATAATAGAATCCGCAGCAAAAGGAGCCGGCACATAAATCATGCTCGCCGTAGCAGATGTCGCGTCCACGCACTCTTGAACCGAATTAAAAACCGGCAAGCCCAAGTGCTCTGTGCCCCCCTTGCCCGGTGTCACACCCCCTACTAACTTAGTGCCGTATTTTAAAGTCTCCTGGCAGTGGAACGTGCCATGCGCACCCGTAAAACCCTGACACATAACTTTAGTGTTTTTATCAACCAAAATCGCCATGCTGCACCAACTACTTTGCCGCTAGTTCTACGGCATGCCTTGCGGCGTCGTCTAAATTTTTCGCTAGCGTAATATGAAGCGTGCTCTCTTTTTGCAAAATAGCTCGCCCCTCTTCTACCTGAGTGCCTTCTAATCGCACCACCAAAGGGTGCTTCAAACCCACCTCGCGCGTGGCCTCCACAATGCCCTCAGCAATAACCGAGCACTTCATAATACCACCAAAAATGTTCACCAATATCACCCGCACCCTAGGGTCGGAGGTTAAAATTTTAAACGCCTCACGCACCTTGTCCTTCGAAGCCCCTCCGCCCACATCTAAAAAATTCGCCGGGCTCATGCCACACAGCTTTATGATATCCATAGTCGCCATAGCTAAACCTGCACCATTTACCATGCAACCAATAGAGCCATCCAACTTAACCCACTCCAACCCATGGCGGCTCGCCTCAAGCTCCAAGGGGTCTTCTTGCTCTTCGTCGCGCAAATTTACAATATCCGGCTGCCTGTACAAAGCATTGGCATCAAAACCCATTTTGGCATCCAGCACCACCAGGTCCGTACCACCCTTAGTGCTTACCAAAGGGTTTAGCTCTAACAAACTGCAGTCGTACTGACAAAATACCCTATGCAGCACTCCAAACAGGTGCACCGCTTTTTTAAATACTGGGCCCTCAAAGCCTAAATCCCAAGCCAGCCGGCGCAGCTCAAAATCTAAAGGCCCCAACAAAGGGTCCACAGGCACGCTGTAAATGCGCTCCGGGTGCTTGGCCGCTACTTCTTCTATATCCATACCCCCTTCACGACTAGCAACAAAGCTCACGCACGACCTCTCGCGGTCCACCACCAGCGAAACATAGTACTCATGCTCAATAGCACAGCCCTCTTCGATCCACAGCTTATGCACCTTTTGCCCCTCGGGCCCCGTTTGCTTGGTGACAAGCTGCATGCCTAAAATGCTTTGCGCATGCTGCTGCAGCTCATCCAAATTGCGCGCCAACTTTACACCACCACCCTTGCCACGGCCTCCTGCATGGATCTGCGCCTTAACCGCCCACACTGTGGCTGGGTTTTTCTCTGCCCAAGCCTTGGCCTCTTCCACCCTATGCGCCAAGGCCCCTGGCATCACGGTGGCCCCATGCCGCGCCAAAAGCTCCTTTGCCTGGTACTCGTGTATGTTCAACCTAAAACACCCATTTTATCCACCGCCTCCATAAGCCCGCGCACCGCCTGCACCGAATGCTCCAAAGCCGCACGCTCTTCGCTATTTAATCGCAACTCGATCACACGGTGCACACCACTGCCACCTAACACACACAGCACTCCCACAAAAAGACCCTCATGCCCATACTCGCCCTTTAAATAGGCCGCACAAGGCAACACACGGCGCTCGTCCTTCAACACCGCTCGAGCCATATGCACTGCACTCACTGAAGGCGCATAATACGCCGAGCCCGTCTTAAGCAACGCCACCACCTCAGCCCCGCCTTTACGCGTGCGCTCTACAATGGCATCCACTTGCTCCTTAGTCAGCAGCTCGGTCAAAGGCACCCCGCCCACGCTGCACGCGCGCGGCACCGGTACCATGGTGTCTCCATGCCCCCCTAAAACAAAAGCACTCACATCCCGTACGCTTACGCCCAGGGCCTGCGCCACAAAAAACTTAAACCTCGCGGTATCCAGCATGCCCGCCATACCCACCACACGCTCGGGAGGAAAACCCAGCACCTTATGCGCCACATAGCACATCGCATCCAAGGGGTTCGAAACCACTATCACCATACTGTGAGGAGCATGCTTTTTAACCCCCTCACATACAGTGCGCATAATTTTAGCATTAGACGCCAACAGGTCATCGCGGCTCATGCCAGGTTTGCGCGGCAAGCCTGCCGTAATAATCACAACATCCGAGCCTGCGATATCCTCATAACGGTCCGTACCCGTGACCAGAGCATCAAACATCCCCACGCAAGAAGCCTGGTTTAAATCCAGAGCCTTGCCCTTTGCCGCGCCGGGGTTAATATCGAGCAAGACCACATCGGCAAACTCTCCCATAGCCGCCCAATGCGCAGCAGTAGAACCCACAAAACCTGCTCCTATAACGGCGAGCTTTTTTTTGCTGTGTAGTGCTCCCAAACTATAACCTTCCTCTTAAAGCGCTAGCTGCGTAAGCATCAGAGCGCTAGGAAAATGCCATGGGATTTTCCGACCTATGAAGCTCTCTACGGCCCTGCGGCTTTGGGCGTTAATGCAAGCTATCCAGTTCTCCCTTGAAATCCTGGGGCTTTTCGCTTGCCACCTGCTTAACACCCCGCAAAGGGGAGCAGGTGGCTTCGCTATCCGCCCAAAATTTCAAGGGGCCACTTTTATGCTTACGCACTCTAGGCACAAAGCCGCGATACTCTCGTCAAAACCCAACGTAACTCCTTAGACCCATACTTATATAAGCTCCTTGTTTAAGCAAGCACCATTGCTTGAGGCTTGATGTAGTGCGTCTTGTATCAAATAGAAGGTTCGCACAGAATGCAAGTAGAGTATTTGCAAGGACTGCGGGAGGGGGACCCCAATGCGTTTTATTGCTTTCGACCTAGAGACCACAGGCTTTTTGCCCGACCAGCACCGTATATGCGAGATAGGCGCGCTGTTGTTTGATGGCGCTAAGGTGCAGGCGGAATTTTCGACCTTAATTGACCCCGAGTGCCCTATGCCGCAAGAGGCTTCGCGGGTTAATGGAATCACGGACGACATGCTGCGCGGAAAGCCCAAGGTCGAAAAAGTGCTGCGCGCTTTTGCAGAGTTTTGTAGCGGGCACTTGCTTGTGGCACACAATGCGGGTTTTGATTTTCAGTTTTTAGAGCACAACATCAGGCGCTATGAAAGCCCTGCACCAAAGGGCGTCGTTTTAGATACCTTAGCCCTTGCGCGCAAAATTTTGCCTGGATTGTCTAACTATAAGCTCGGCACCCTGGTGCAGCATGTGGGGATCAAGACCCAAAGGTTCCACAGAGCCAGCGACGATGCCAACTATTGCGGGCAATTGTTTTGGCATCTGTTACAAAAGATCCAAACCCCCAACCAAGGCAATGCGGAGTACCTCGGCCAGCTCTCAGGCAAACCTGCGCTGAGCTTTCCGCAAATCACCCCCCGACCTAAGCAGTTGGCACTTATATAAAAGCATCCCCTCACACCTTGCAGGTGTTATTGGCCCCACTGGGATCCGGGCCTTTCAGGCCCTGCCAGTGGGGCATGGTGAGACGAAAAATGCTTACGCACTTAGTCCCAGAAAATTTTATTAGTCCTTTAAATAGTTCAACTTGAGCACTTCGCCGTCTTCGCCTAATATGCCTAGCTCTTGGCCATTATGTGTAAAGTGGAGCTTGCCTCCATCAGAGGCCTCCAAAGAAACACTTTGGCTAGCTGCAATATCCACCACTTCGCCTAGGCGCATGTTTTTGTGCTTCTTTTTACCATCTGCCGTATAAGACAACCTCAACTCACCAAAGGCCTCAAGGCGCAAACTAATAGCCGCAGCAGGAGGCAGCGTGTCCTCAGCAGGGGCGCGATCCTGCTCCGCTGGCACGGGCTCCAGCTCCGCCAGAGTGGCTGGTTGCGGCTCTGCTTTTTCTACTGGTGGCTCTTTCAGCACCGGC
Source organism: Bdellovibrionales bacterium (assembly GCA_965116155.1). Taxonomy (GTDB): domain Bacteria; phylum Bdellovibrionota; class Bdellovibrionia; order Bdellovibrionales; family UBA1609. The sequence continues at coordinate 114,651 of OZ220488.1, read as the reverse complement.
TTTGGTGCTGGCTTTGGCTCTAATTGCGGCTCCACTTGAGAGGGCGGGGTAGGTTTTTTTGCAAGCACTACAGGCTTGGCGGGCTTGGCTTTTTTTGCGGCTACGGGTTTTCGGGGAGCCCGCTTAGTCGGTACGGGCTTAGCTGCTGCAGGTGCTTGGATGATATCTTCCACTTCAAACAAGGGCTCGCTAACACCAGAAAAAGCCTCCTCAACAGGAAGGTCCTCCTTAGTAGCCAAATCAGCCGAGCTGCTGACCCAGCTTGTAGAGAGTGCGCTTTTACGAGAGTCTGGCAAATCGAGCGCGCTCAATTTATCTTGCTTAAGCCCACCCGGCCGCAGGCGTGACAATTTGCCTTGACCTACATCACGCTCACTCACAGGTACGCCGCTTTTGCTCGACTTGCAGGGTCCTAAATTGCTATCTAGCTCCTCTCCACAAGCTGGGTGGACTCGCTTAGCCCCGTTATCACCCCCCTTGAGAGAGATAACGGGGCTTTCGCTACTAACCCAGCTTGTAGAGAGTGCGCTTTTACTTAACCAGCCTTGGGCCCAATATAAACCTCCGCCCAAAACTCCCACCAGCAGCACCACACCCAAATAACGCACCCAAACAAATAGCGGCACACCCTGCAGGCGCTTAGCCCAACTGCGCTGTCTAATGACAGGCGATGCCTGCGGATTCTGCTCTAAACCGGGCTCCTTTTGCTGGCTCTGCTCAAATAGCTCCAACAAATGCCCCTCGTCCAAACTAAGCTCTCTGGCCAGAGACACCAAAAAGCCCCTCACAAATACGGGCCGCGGCAGGGCGGACCAGTTTTCGTTTTCTAAATGTTTTAAGAGACCAGGGCGCAAGTTAAGCCTCTGCCCAAGGTCTCCTAGCGACCAAGCCTTGCGCTCGCGAGCCTCTTTTAACAGCGTACCAATGCCTGCATACTGTGCAGTACTGCTGAGAGTTGATGCATCTGTCCTTGCGGGCGGCTTGTCCACCTAGTGTTCCTCCACACCCTGCTTTAGCATGCGGTGCGCACGGCTTGCAAAACTCCCCCTAGGATTCATGCTGGCAACTTGCCTGAAACTCTTTAGTGCCTGCATGCGCTTGCCAGATTTATACAAAGCCAAGCCCTTATAATAAGTGGCTTCTTCTATCACCTCGGCCGCCACCAGGCCCTTGCAAATGGGTATAAGCTTGCCAAACACGCCCGCGGACTGCGTGTATCTTTTAAGCTTGTACAGGCTGCGTGCGCGCCACTTATACACCGAACAGCTCATAGGGTTAAAGCCAGAAGCCTTGTTAAAAGCCCGAAAAGCCTTGGGGTACTCCTGTTTGTAAAAGTAAATTTTACCAAACTGCACCCAAACGGTATCAGGGCGATCGTAGGTTAAATCCTGCAAAGCCGCTTTTAAGTGCGGCAAAGCTTTTTGAAACTTATGGCTATTCACATAAAAAGCCCCCAAGTTACTGCGCGCGCTGGTGTTTTTGGGATCAAGTTCCACCGACATGCGAAAATGCTTAAGCGCCTTACGCTGCTGCTTAAGGTACACATAAATGGTGCCCAAAGTATTATGCGCCTGCGAGTGCTGAGGGTTTAGCGCCACGGACTTTAATACGGAGTTTAAAGCCTTTGTCAAATGATTGTGCTTGAGATAACTTACGCCCATTTCTAAATGGTATTTAGCTTTGGTGAGGTTTTTTTTCTTTTGTGCAGTGGAGCAGCCTAGCAAACTTAGCCCCAAAAACACCCCCCACACCATGCTAAGCAAAGCACGGCCCCACGTGTGCAGCAAAACACGATCGGATCTATTCATTCCCAAACCCCCAAGGTCTCGTAAAAGTATACCTCTCACACCAATGGTGTGAGAGGTATACTTTTACGCTTCGCCGCTGCTATTGGCCCGCCTGGGAACCGGCCCTTCGGGCCTGCCAGTCGGGCATGGTGAGACGAGAGCTTAGCACCTGTCGAGCCATGTGGCGTGAGAAATACACTGCTACACTTTGGTTCCACCTGGCAGTATGGGGTCAGAAACCCGGCTAATGCCAGACGGAATGCTTTGTACGCTGTTTTCTGTAGAGGTACGCTGGTGATCCGCTCCTACCTGAGGGCGAACAGCTCCCGGGTGTTTTTCAATAAAGCTAAAGTGCGGCACACACCAAACAATCAGCTGAGCGCGGCTTTTAACGCCCATTTTTCTATATATGTTGGTGAGGTGAAATTTTACTGTCTTTTCTGTCACAAACAAACGGTTCGCAACAACCTTGTTAGACAGACCCTCCGCCACAAGCTCCGCAACCTCAGCCTCACGATGCGAAAGTCCTTTCTGGATCAAAACATCCCGCAACATCTTGTTTCACCCCCCACTAAAAAATGCCCCTGAAAAAGTTTCTATAAAAATAGTGACAGTGTTTTTAAGATGAAGCAACGCGTTATTTGGAGCTATTGATAAAACTGGACATGAAGCTTTTAAAATTTCATTTTCTTATTTAAGCTAGCCCAAAACCCAGAGGATGCAACGCAGCAAGGGGCTTGAATTTAAGAAAATTACTGATTTAGAGAGCCGCCAAGATAGAGCCACCAAAGCTGCCGAACCAGCTACGGGGCCGCTCTTATACAGTAGGTGTATGTGATTTTGGATTTTTTGTCGCCCCATAGTGCTGTGGCTTTAAAAGAGCATGTGCCTTGTTTGTTGGAGCAGGTTTTACATACTGCGGCTCCTGCCATAGAAGCTGCGGCTGAGCCCTTAATTTTGGATGCTACTTTTGGTCGAGGGGGGTACTCCAGGGCCATTTTAGAAAACTGGCCCCATGCTAGAGTGTGTGCGATAGACTGTGATCCCGCGGCTGTGGAGTACGCACAAAAACACTTTGCTCCATTTATAGAGCAAAACCGCTTTTGTGTGCAGGCGGCTAACTTTAACACTTTGCCCAAACTATGGCCTGATGCAGAATTTGCTTTGATCGTTTTTGATCTAGGCCCTAGCTCGCCTCAGCTAGATACTCCACAAAGGGGGTTTAGTTTTTATAAACCTGGGCCCTTAGATATGCGCATGGACCCAAGCGCGCGCGTTTTGGCGTCTGACATTATTAACACCTGGCCCGCAAAGGAGCTTGAGGCGCTGTTTAAAAGTTGGGGCGAGGTGCACTCGCCTTACAAGGTGGTGCGCAATATCTTAAAACAGCGTAAAATAAAACCCATAATGCACACGCACGAGTTAGCAGAGCTTATTATAAAGAGCACAGGTTGGCAGAGATCTAAAAATCACCCCGCTACGCGCTATTTTTTGGCTCTTAGAATTGCGGTAAACAGCGAGCTAGACAACCTTAGCCAAGTTATAGCGCAGGCGCTGGACCGCCTTAAAAATCAAGGGCGCTTGCTGGTGGTGTCGTTTCACTCGCTTGAGGGGCGCATAGTAAAAGAGCAATTTAAAAAATTGGCGCACTTGGGTAGTTTTGAAAAAAAGGCCCAGTTGCCGAGCTGGGAACAAAAGCAACAAAACCCCCGCACGCGAAGCGCCCAGTTGCGTGTTTTTACGCGCACCAAAACTCCCGCGCGAGGTTCTGATGCCACCTCGTGAGCTCTCAGGCTGGAGGCCTTTTATTAGCTTGCTCATCATTGTTGGCACTTTGCTGGGGCTGGTGTTTTTTAAAATGGAGTCCCGCTTGCTAAGCTACTATGTGCTCAAGCAGTCTGAGGAACTTAACCAACTAAAAGACAAAAAAGGCCTGCTGCGGGCTCGGCTTTCGCGCGCTTTAGAGCCCAACACCCTGCGCGCAAAGGCTGTGGCTAAGTTTGGTCTTGCCGAGGTGGATTCTGAGCAAGTGCTTTATCTGTCAGAGCCCAAGCTTTCAGAACCAGAAGAAAAGCCTTAAGCTAAACAAATAAGGGGGCAAGGGGCACGTGCGGCACCGTATTATTATACTTTATGTTTTGCTTTTTTGTGCGTGGCTAAGTCTTATTGCAAGGTTAGCTTTTTTGCAGGTTATTCCTAACCCTAAGCTAGCAGAGCTGCATACTAAAAAATTTGAAAAACTCATTAAGCTCTTTCCGCGCCGTGGCTCTATTACAGACACCAAGGGGCGAGACTTAGCCTCTAGCATCTTGGCTTACTCTTTATACGCTGACCCCTATCTGCTCCATCAAGATAAGGTAGATTTAAAAAACCTGAGCCACAAGCTCAGCCCGTGGCTAAAAACAAAGTCACATAAAATAGAACAAAAGCTACGCCTTAAAGACAGAAGATTCGTGTGGCTAGGGCGGCGCTTAGAGGCCAAGCTCCACGGACCCATAAAAAACCTTAAACTGCGGGGCTTGGGTTTTGTTAAAGAGCCCCGGCGGCTCTACCCTAACAACCATTTGTTAGGGCAAATTTTAGGTTTTGTGGGCTCCGATGGCAAGGGGCTTGAAGGCTTAGAGTTTGAGTACGATGCCATTTTAAAAGGCGAGGGCAAAAAAACCCGCGTGCCGCGAGACGCTAGAGGGCGGCCTCTTATAGTAAATGGCCAACTACTTTCTCAACCGCCCGAGGGCTCCCATTTGCAGCTTACTATTGATCTAGACTTACAATACGCATTGGAGCAGATTCTAAGCCAAGCCTTAGAAAAATTTAACGCCAAAAAAGCTACTGGCGTTATTATGGAGGCTCACACAGGGGGCGTATTGGCTTTGGCTCACGTGCCTGGATTTAACCCTAACAAAGCATGGCGCTCGCGCCCCGGTACGCGCAAGGCACGTGCTCTAACAGATGCCTTGGAGCCTGGGAGTACGTTTAAAGTTTTCACCATGGCGGCGGCTCTTAAAAAAGGCATTTTAGTTAGTAAAAAGTATTTTTGCGAAAACGGACGCTTTAAAGTAGGTAATCGCATAATAAAAGAATCCTCACCAGACAAAAAATTTCAACACCTTAATCTAAAAGACATTTTGAAAAACTCTTCCAACATTGGCTCTACTAAGGTGGCCTTTGATGTGGGGGCCGAGACACTGTTTGAAACCTTAAAGCAATTTGGATTTGGCCATAAAACGGGGGTGGATTTTTCGGGTGAAAATAAAGGCATTTTGCAACCACTGCCATGGCGCGCGCACTTGCTGAGCAATGTCTCTTTTGGGCAAGGTGTTTCTGCTACGGCTTTGCAAATGGCCACTGCATACTCCGCCGTAGCCAACGGAGGCACTTTGTACAAACCCTATTTGGTAAAATCCATCCACAATCCCGATGTGTTTAGCTACAGCCCTAAAAAAGTGGCTCAGGTGCTAACGCCTCAGCAAGCACACAGTTTGCAGCAAATGCTTGTGCATGCCCATGCTCCTCAGGCTGCAGTAAAGGGCTTTCGTCTGGGTGGTAAAACTGGAACTGCACAAAAAGCCAAAAAAAATGGCCGCGGCTATAAGCCCGGGGCCTATGTATCGAGTTATGCGGGCTTTGTGCCCGGCAACCGCCCCGAGTATGTTATCTATATCTCGGTAGACGAACCTCAAAAGCACTACTATGGAGCTGTTGTGGCAGCGCCACTATTTGCTGAAATAGCACGTGTTATTATCCGCCAAAAAGCCCTGCCGCCAGAATTGCCACAGGTAGCAGTGCAGCAGAAGGCACCTATAGCCAAAAAGATCCAAGCACGGGCACAGCCCATACAAAGGCGCATTGCAAAGCACATTCTTAAAGGCTTGGTGCCTGATTTAAAAGGCCTAGGCATGCGCGAGTTGGTGCACAATTTCAAGGGGCTGCCGGTAAAAATAAAAATCTACGGCTCTGGTCAAGTGGTTAAATCCTCCCCTGAGGCACAAAGCCCCATCGCCGAGGGCGACACTTTGCTTTTGTATCTTGAGTAAATTAGAGCAAATTAGAGTGCTAGCCACATGCTCTGGACAGAACGGGGGGCCCGCCCACCCCATAAAGGGGAGCAGGTGGCTACGCTACCCGCCCAAGATTTCAAGGGGCCACTTTTATGCTTACGCATGAAAGAGGCGCCTGCGAGGGAGATGGCGCATTACCCAATTTTATTTTTCGACCTATAAGGCATCTATGATGCCTGTAGCCTTTGCGTAAGCATAAAAGCCTAGCCTGAGCATTTGAGCAATGAGTGCAGTCCTCTTGGGTGCAGCATCCTGCAAGGATGAAAAACCCAAGGTGACAAACGACGGACTCAAATGCTCGAGGCGCGGGCTAGACAGAAGGCGATCTTTAAGCACAAGGCGACCACACTTTCGTCAAAGTCATGAACACCTTGAGCATGAAGCGGCGCCAGATTGGGGGGCACTGAATAAGCGCAGGTCAATCTCCTAAAGCAAGCCCTCTGGACAAAGAGGTAATGGCTGCGGCATACTCTCTTTCGTTGGAAAGGAGTCTAAATTATGGGCAAACAAGAAGATAAAAAAGAGGAACTAACACCAAGCATGCAAAGCATTTTAGAGCGCTTGGCTACTCATTTAGCAGAAGCTAACGCCGAGGCTAAAAGGAAGATAGCAGAAGCTAACGCCGAGGCCAAAAAAGATATAGCCGAGACCGAAAAAAAGCTTGCTGCAGTTAATGCCGAGACCGAAAAAAAGCTTGCTGCAGTTAATGCCGAGACCGAAAAAAAGCGCGCGGAATCTGAAGCAGCATTCAACAGAAAAATGGCTGACATTAACGACAGGCTCACTAAAGGCAGTGAAAATATACAGAAGATGCTGGCGGATTCTGCGACGAGTCGCAAAAAGATGGCTGAAGCAAGTGCAAAGTTTAGTCGGGAGATGAAGGAGCTGCGGAAAGATTTTAACAACCAGTGGGGGCACTTGATGGAAAGCCTTGTGGAGGGAGACTTAGTCAACCTGCTAATAAAAAGAGGCATTGAGGTTACGGGCACGACTTCAAGGCTAAGGGTGGAGGTGGGAGATAAAATTTTTGAGCTTGATATTGTAGCCCGTAACGGCAGAGATATTGTAGTAACAGAGGTGAAGTCTAGATTAAGTGCTGATGATGTGCGTAGGTTCTTGGAAAAACTTGCGGTGGTTAAGGAGGTGTTTCCTGGATATAAGGACAAGCGCATGTATGCTGCGGTGGCTTATTTGCGGGCGGATGATGGGGTAGTGGCATACGCCGAACGCAAGGGTTTGTTTGTGATCCGCACTACAGGCGACAGCGCCCACATTGTTAACACAGACAGCTTTGCCCCCAAAGTATTTTAAGCAAATTAGAGCGCTAGTAAAACAAACTTGGTCAGTAAGTGCAGGCCCAAGGGCAGCTTAAAAGCGTCTACCCTTGGGGCAAACGAAAGGTCCAAGTTTGTTTTGCGGCCTATAAGGCTACTATGGCCCTGCAGCGAAGGGCCAAAAAGGCCCGTAGCGACCAGATTGCCGTCAAAGCGCCAAACATTGAGTAAACACATATTAGAGAGCTAGCCACATGCTCTGGGCTAAGCGCAGTCTGCCTGATAGTCCCTGCGAGGGACGGCCATCAGGCAGACAAGTGTCCCACAGAGCATGTAGCGGCCTATAAGGGATCTATGAGCCTGTAGCGATAGGCGATCTTTAAGCCTATCGCGACCAGATTGCCGTCAAAGCGCCAAACATTGAGTAAACACATATTAGAGTGTTAGCCTACTCAACTGGTATATGCTCTGTGGCCTCGGGCTGGCGCATGCGCATATTCCGCAACTAACCAGCGCACCCAAGCGCCTTGCTTTACCATGTTTTTGCAGGTCAAGCTTGGCGCCAGGGTTAAGCACCCTTAGCAACTGGTGGCTTTTGCCTGCTGCGAGTCGGGCGTATCGGCGGGCGCTTTATTTGCAATACGCGCTTTGTAATACCTATTGGAAAAACGACCCAAAGCATTACCAAATACTGGACTTCCCCAAATTTCATGGACACTTTTTATCGCTTGAGCGAAGGTGTTGACCCTTCCTTAAAGTTTAGACAGATTTCAGAGTTAGTTTTGGCCTTACTCTGGCTCTGTTTTTCCCTAGAAAGCTGTTAATAAAGGCTTCTGGGGTAGAGTTACCGAGCGATGAGTGCGGCCTACATTTGTTATAGTCTTTTCTCCACGTTTCCACAATAGATCTAGCATCATCCAAGCTTGAAAAGCAATTTCCCCTAAGGCACTCGTCTCGCATTTTTCCATTAAAACTCTCTATAAATCCATTTTGACTCGGCTTTCCTGGCTCAATATAACTGAGCTCAACCTTATTCTCAAAGGCCCATTGATCAAAGTTTTTACTTGTAAACTCTGTCCCATTATCCACCCGTATAAACTCAGGCACAGGATAATAGCGCCTCTTGGAATTTAAAAAACCCACCAGCTTCCTTGAATCAATTGCGTAGTCAACAAAAGAACCTATGCATTTTCTCGAAAAAATATCCAATACATTCAGTATACGAATTTTCTTTCCATCGCGAAGCCTGTCTTGCATAAAGTCCATTGCCCAAACCTGATGAGGACGCTCCGCAAGTGGCAGAGTATGCCGTATATGCTTCGCCCTTTTCTTTTTGTTCTTTCTACGAAGCTGAAGCCCTGCCGAAACATAGTAACGATAAAGAGTATTCCTAGCCACCTTCACTCCCTCTCGCATTAAAAGCACGTGCAAACGCTCATAGCCAAATCTCGGCCGATCCCCAGAAAGCTCTATAAGACGCTTCATAATCACTTCCCTTCAAGGCACATTAGACCTCTGCCTATGCCTCTTCTTATAATAAAAAGACGCCCTGTTGAGCCCTAAGACCTTGCAAACCCTTTTGACTGAAACTTTATACCTAGATATTAAAACTTTAGCCGCATTGGTACGAATGCAAGGTCTTAGAACTTTTTTTCAAGAACATCCTGCAGCATCTGCTTGTCTAAAGTCAGATTAGCAACAATTTTCTTCAACCTTGAATTCTCATCCCTCAAACTCCTTAGCTCTTTTATTTCACTCACATCCATACCAGAATAAAGCTTTTTCCAGCGATACAATGTAGTCTCTGTAACCTCAAGCCTCCTGCATAGATCTTTGCCCGAAATCCCGTTCTCCAATTGCTTCAAGGCACATATAATCTGACCATCACTAAACTTTCTGCCTCTTGCCATACATCCCTCCTAAAATACGAACCCACTAACATTATCAAGTCCAGATTTTTAAGAGAAGGTCATACTGTGCTTCGGCTGAACGATAAAAAGTGTCAAGTGACTATTTTGGGGAATTCCATACCAATGCGCAGCACCCAGTGCAAAACCCAAACTAGCAACAAGTGAAGTGGCTACTCCTGGTTCCGCAGCCAATGTGCCCAATAGCGCACCCGCCAAGGCTGCTATCACAAGCAAGGCAAAAAAAGGCAACCCCCAGTATCGAAAAAAGCTTCTGCGGGCTCGGCTTACTGCCACTTGGCGCTCCAAAAACGGGCTCAAGCTTCTTACATAAAGATCCCAAGCAACTAGCAACCCTACGAAAGGCACACAAGAAAGCAGCATACCTACTAAAGGCGTAAAACGCGTTTGGCCTCCTTTGGATCTAATAGAACCGCTAGCTTTAAACACCCAAAAGCCATAGCCCAAACCTAGTACCAACATATTGCCGCTAAAAAGTACCAAAACAGCAACGCCCAACAACCATGCAATAACCAGCACGAGCACCTCCAGAATCACCTTGGTCATGCTCCGTATCGGCATAAAAACATGCCCTCTACACCTATGTAGTCGTGACTGAAGTATGTTCTCCGGCTGACTCTGGCATAAGTTAGAGCGCTAGCCCAATATTCTGGGATAAAGCAGCGGCATCCTGATAGCCCCTCAAAGAGGGGCGGCTATCAGGGTGCCAAGCGTCCCACAGAATTTTACTAGCGCTCTAATTTTGTGCTTACTCAATGCGCGGAGCTTTGACGGGAGTCTGGCAGCTCAGGTCACGCCCGGTTTTTTCGCGATCAATAAAGCCCGGTCGCAGGCGGCATTACTCCTCTAAATTTGCATAAATCGCACTTGCGGGTACGGGCTTAGACCTAAGCTGCAGGCTCATAGTAGCTTCATAGGTCACCACATGCTCTGTGGGGCACTTGTCTCCAGCGTGGCCGCCCTTACACAGGGGCTACACTGGAGACTGCGCTTAGCCCAGAGCATGTGGCTAGCACTCTGATGCTTACGCACTTATAGGCCGCAAAATTCTCTGCGGGACGCTTGCTATTATCGCAGACGCCTTCTTCCAGAAGGCTGCGATAATAGCGCCGCTTAGTCCCAGAGAATTTTACTAGCGCTCTAACTTAGGTGAGTGCACGCAGCACCGCAGCCGCACTTGCCCGTGTTTTTAAAGCTAAGGTTACACTTGGCTTTGTCGCACTTGCCACCTGAACAGTCGCATTGGTGCGCGCTTGCATGGTGCCCACAAGCATGGTCACAGCCACATTTGCCAGTGTTTTTGAAATTCAGATTACACTTGGCCTTGTCACAACCCTTGTCAGCCGAACAGTCGCAACTAGAAACAGGGCGCTCCTTGTGGTGCTTTTCGCCGCCACCACAAGTGCCGCAGCAGGATTTTTTGCCACCGTGCTTGTGATCTAGCTTGCACTTTCCCTTAGTACAACCGCCCTTTTTACACTCACCTTTACTGCAAGAACGTTTGTGCATTTTCTTTTTCAAATAAGGGCATTTTGCAAGCTTAGACTTATAGTAAGCGCCCATTTCTTTGCGCGAAATCTGGCCGTCTTTGTCTGTGTCTATTTTAGCGAACTTCTCAGCCCCACGGGCTCTAAACTCTTCCACAGACAAGGTACCACTTTTGTCTGTATCATGCTTTTGCCAAGCCTTGTTGCACACAGTGTCCTTATGCGTGCTGTACCAAGATTTCGCATGCTTTGAGTAATGTGCCTTATGATGATGCCCATGGTGGTCTGGCTTAGATCCATGGTGCATACACCCCATACCGAACAAAGAAACCAATAAAAGCGCAAAAAATTTCATAACTCCCCTCCAAAAAAACTCTTTATACACCAAATGCTTTCATGTCCTGGTGCGCTTTGCAAACACATATTAGAGCGCTAGTCCAAAATTTTGGGACTAAGTGCTTAAGCATAAAAGTGTTAGTGAGGGTACCCTGGCCAGAAAGCGGCGCTACTATCGCAGCCTCCTGGAAGGAGGCAGTCGTGATGGTAGCAAGCCTGGCGCACCAAAGGTGCTCTACCAGGCTGCGCTACAAACAAGAGGTGTTTGGGCTAGTCTTTAACTTAGCTAGCGCTTTAACTAATAGCGAGCTGGGATTAAGGCCGCGCAATTGCTTCATGGTCACGTAACGGGCCCCGGGTGGCGCCGCACCTGGCTGGCCCTTATGCACCCTAACAAAGATGCTGTGGTGGGTAATAAAATGGCGCACATCCCAACTACTAGGAGGCTTAGAGAGTTTTTTAGCTTTAAAACACGGCATTAGGCTGCCTTTTAAAAAGGGCGCCTCCTTATTGGGCACCACAGCCAATTTGCCGTCCTGGACCCACACATAAAAATCCAAAGCCCAAAGCTCTTTTTCACGGCGCGGTTTTTGCAAAAGCACCCCCTCCACAGTGCCCGCCTTTAAAGCCTTGCACCGATTGGCAATAGGACAAACAGAACACAAAGGCTTTTTGGGCAAACACACCAAAGCCCCAAGCTCCATAAGGGCTTGGTTAATAATTTGAGGTGCACCCTTTTGTGCCCATGCATCCGCCTTGGCTTGCAACTGCCTTCGCGCGCTGGATCTCCAGTACTCGAGCGGGCTGTTATAATACCGGCACAATACTCTTATGACATTGGTGTCTAGCACGCCCACGGGCTCACCAAAAGCCAAACTGCTCACACTGCGGGATGTGTACTCTCCAAAGCCTGAGTAAACAATAAGCTCCTTATAAGACCTCGGACCCGAAGCCGGCCAACCCACCTGCACCAGCATCTTGGCAGCCGCATGCAAATTGCGCGCACGGCTGTAATACCCCAAACCCGACCACAGCCCTAAAACACGTTCCTCAGACGCTTGGGCCAAAGCCGCAACATGGGGCAAAGCTTTTAAAAAACGCGCATAATAGCCCTTAACACTCGCCACTGTGCTTTGTTGTAGCATCACCTCCGAAAGCCAGATCTCATACGGGCCACAAGACTCCGCCCTCCAAGGCAAGGGCCTGGCGTTTTGCTTAAACCAAACCTCTAACTGGCTATACGCATGGGGCGTGTTGCTGTTTTTCATTGGGCATTATTTAGTCCTTTAAATTCTCACCCAATACTTTGACTTTTTGTTCCGCGTTTTTAAGCTGGGTTTGCAAAAGCCCATACGTCTTAACACCCCGCTCAAACAGCTCCAAAGCCTGCTCCAGCCCCAACTCATCCGACTCCAACTGGCCCACAATATTTTCCAAATCCTCAAAGGATTTTTCAAAGTTCAAAGACTCATCGCTTGCCGCTTTTTCCATAAAACTCTCCCCTAAAAATAATTATGATATCACCCGAGCCCCTATTGAGCCCTTCGCCAGCATCACCTTAATATCCTCTCCCACCTTGCACTCATCCGCCCCGCGAATCACCTTGCCATCCCTTGACTGCACCACAGCAAAGCCCCTGTGCAAAACCCTTAGCGGACTCAAAGAGTTCAAAACCTCTGCGCAGTGCTCCACTCGGCGCCTCTTAGACTCCACACACTCCGCACCACCACGCAAAAGCCCCTCACGCAACCTCTCTACCCCATCCCCCTTGACCCTAAACACCAAAGCCCAAGCCCTTAAAGCACGCGCATAAAGCTCGTCGGCCTTTAGCATGCAGTCTCTCACACGGCGCCCAGGCTCCCCTTGCAACAGCCGCCCATACAAAGCTTCTACTTCCATGGACCTCAGCTTAACTCCACGGCTCCCATGGCCCACCAAAGCTCCCGCCAAGGCACGCATGCGCTCCCTTAAATGCTCCACATCCACACTGAGCATTTCTGCCGCAGCCGATGGAGTCGGCGCCCTATGGTCCGCTACAAAGTCCGCCAAGGTAAAATCCACCTCATGCCCCACACCCGACACCACCACGTGGCGGCTCGCCCAAATGGCCCTTGCAACCCGCTCCTCATTAAAGCACCACAAATCCTCCAGCGAGCCCCCGCCTCTACACAGCAACAAAGCATCTGCATCCACCGCATCTGCCTTTTGAATCGCTGCCACAATTTCCCCAGCAGCCCGATCTCCCTGCACCAGACTCGGCACTATCGTCAACCGTACCAAAGGGTTCCTAGTGGCAAACACCTTAAGCACATCCCTTAGGGCTGCCGTTTTTAAAGAAGTCACCACCAACACATGGCGCACAAAACGCGGCAAGCTACGCTTGCGATCAAAAAGGCCCTCTTTTTTTAACTTAAGCTTTAGCTGCTCAAAGGCTTTTTGCAAACTCCCCATACCCGCAACTTCGGCCGCGTCGCAGCGGATCTGGTAAGTCCCCCGCGGCTCGTGCAAGCTCACCTTGCCCCGCACCACAAGCTCCATGCCGCTTTCTAATTCAAACAACAAAGACCTGCGCGCATACGAAAACATCACTGCACTAATTTGTGCTTTGTCATCCTTTAACGCAAAATACGCATGCCCACTCGGATACACCTTTAAACCTGAAACCTCACCCCTTAGCCACAGCACACCCCGCGACTCCAAATCGCCCCGCACCAAAGCATTAAGCTCACTCACCGTATACACACTGGTGCTAGAGCTTTGCTCCACCGATTGGTCGGCAACCACTGACTCTGTTACTGCTGCTTGGTCTACACATGGGTGCTTGGCACCTCGACGCTTAGCCCAGGTCATGTTGTTTAAATTTAAAGCGCTAGCCCCATGCTCTGGGCTAAACGCAGTCTCTACTAGTTCCCCGCCACACCTCGGGGCTGGACGCTTGCCACCCCGGCCTTTGCGCCTTTCAGGCGCGGACGGAGTGGCTGCACTTGAGGCCCGAGGTGTGGCGGGTACACTTTTAAAATCAAACACACCCTGCCTAGTAGTAGATTTAACTTTTGCCTTCAAATACCCCCCCCTTACCTTCAAATACCCCTTAAAGCGCTAGCGCGCGCTTAGCCCACAATTAATGGAATAATAAGCAGCGCCACAATAGAGATGAGTTTTACCAAAATGTTCATAGCCGGCCCTGTAGTATCCTTAAACGGATCCCCCACCGTGTCGCCTATAACCGCCGCCGCATGGGTTTCGCCACCCTTAGACTCACCCGGCACTTGCCCGGTTTCGATATACTTTTTAGCGTTATCCCACACCCCGCCTGCGTTGGACATCAACAAAGCCATCACCACACCCGTTAACAAAGAGCCCGCCAGCATGCCGCCTAAAGACTCTGGCCCCAAAAATACACCCACCAAAACCGGCGCAACCACAGCCACCAAAACCGGCGGCATCATCTGCCTTAAAGCCGCCTGGGTAGAAATTAACACACAGCGCTCTGTGTCTGGCGTTCCTTTGCCCTCAAGCAGGCCCGGGATTTCTTTAAACTGCCTGCGGATCTCTGCCACCATGTCCGACGCCGCACGCCCCACGGCGGTCATAGTTTGCGAAGCCGCTAGCATTACCACCAAGGCCCCCAACAGCAAACCCATCACCACACGCGGATCCCCAAGGTCAATCAAAGCCTCCATGCCTCCACCCACGCCCACAGCCTGCTTGTAAGCCACAAACAGAGCCAAAGCCGTAAGCGCTGCAGAGCCTATAGCAAAGCCCTTGCCAATAGCCGCCGTTGTATTACCCACTGCATCCAACTGGTCTGTAATGGCCCGCACCTCAGGGCCCAATTTAGACATCTGCGCAATACCGCCCGCGTTATCTGCCACCGGGCCATAGGCATCAATGGTCATTGTTACCCCCACAGTTGCAAGCATGCCCACCGCAGCCATCGCAATGCCATAAAGCCCTGCAAAATAATACGCCGAACCAATCGCCAAACTTATAAGCAGCAAAGGGCCTGCAGTAGACTCTAAACCCACTGCAAAACCCGCTATCACATTGGTGGCAGGCCCGGTTTTAGAAGCCTCAGCCACTCTAAACACCGGGCGCCCCGCGGTGTAAAACTCTGTCACCTTGCCAATTAAAAACCCACACAACAAACCCGCCAAAATAGCCCAAAACACCCCAAAGCTCACACCCAAAAACTTAACAGCCACAGCTGCAGCCATAATAAACACCACCCCTGCCAGCACCTCCGACAAAGTCAGCGCATGCGAGGGGCTAAAACCCTTAAACACATTCATCCCTAAAACCCCAACCACACTCGCAGCTAAACCCAAAGCGCTTAGCACCAAAGGTAAAAACAACAGCACCGCCTGCACAGGCTCTTGACCATCGGCAAACAGCACCCCCACACTGCCTAGGTCCATAGTGGCCGCAATGGTCATAGAAGCCACCATAGCCCCCACATAAGACTCAAAAATATCGGCCCCCATACCCGCTACATCGCCCACATTGTCGCCCACATTGTCTGCTATCACCCCAGGATTACGGGGGTCGTCCTCGGGTATGCCGGCCTCTACTTTACCCACTAGGTCTGAGCCTACATCGGCGGCCTTAGTAAAAATCCCGCCCCCTATGCGCGCAAACAAAGCAATAGAGGACGCCCCCATAGAAAAACCCGACACCACCGAAACCTGCTCCAATAGAGAGTCGGCCAAAAGCACCGCCCATGCCCCTAATCCCAAAAGCCCCAAGCCTCCTACGGCCAAGCCCATAACAGAGGCCGCATTAAAGGCCACTAGCAGTGCCCCCTTAGTGCCATGGCTTTGCGCCGCAGCAGCCGTGCGCACGTTGCCTTTAGTGGCTGCCTTCATGCCCACAAAGCCCGCAAAGGCCGAACACAAGGCGCCCACCAAAAAAGCCCCCGCCGTCAGCCAACCGGGTTTGCCTACACTGCTCAAACCCACACCCAAGGCTACAAAAACCACCACTACAAAGGGCGCAAGACGCGTATACTCAGCCCTTAAAAAAGCCATAGCCCCAAGATGTATTTGATCCCCTATTTGCTGCATTACCGAGCCGCCCTGGTTTTGCCTCGTAAGATGCATGTAAAAACCAGCTGCAACTAACAGCCCCAAAGCAGCCATCCCTAAAGGAGCGTAAAGAACCACGGCAGAAAGACCCATTTAGCCACCTCGCGCAAAAAATTCAAAACCACCAAGACCCACTAATGCCAGACCTGATAATGTCTATCACAAAGCCTCGGCACAAGTTAAGCACGCAAAACACATTGGCAACACTTTAGCGCAGCGCCCAACAACTGTAAAAGGGAGAGCTTTTCGAAAAGACTCTTTAGGAGCTATAAGGACCTATGGAAAAGCTCGATGTTGCCCTTTTGCAAATGTGCTCAAATGATAGCATCGACAGCAATGTCCAGCAGATCTTGCAGCTTCTCGACCAGGTTCCCTCTGAAACAAAGTGGGTGTTTAGCCCAGAAAACTCTTTGTACCTAAGCGTTCGTGTGCCCGATAGCCCCGATGGCATACCTGCTTTTGCACCGGATGATCCGTTGCTTGAGCCTTTAACTCAGCACTGCCAAAAAAACCAAAGGCACTTGTTGCTGGGGTCTGTGCCTTTAAAAGAGCCTAGTGGCATTTATAACGCCAGCTTGCTTATTGAGCCTTCTGGCACCACGAAGGTGCTTTATAAAAAGACCCACCTGTTTGATGTTGAGGTAAAAGGCGAGGCCTCTTTGCAGGAGTCAGCGCTTTATTCTGCTGGCGACGGGCCCCATGCTTACACCACTCCTCAAGGCTGGCGCATTGGGCCGAGTATTTGTTTTGATCTTAGGTTTTCGCATCTATATTGGCAATACGCTTTAAAGGGAGTGGATATTATCACTGTGCCGGCAGCTTTTTTAATGCGCACAGGCGCGGCCCATTGGGAGAGCCTGCTTAGGGCGCGCGCTATAGAGAGCCAAAGTTATGTACTAGCACCTGCGCAGTGCGGTGTGCACCACAGCAAGCTCCACCCTGGAGCCACGCGCAAAAGCTACGGGCACTCTATGCTAATAGACCCTTGGGGTGAGGTGTTGGCCCATGCCTCTGAGCCCAAGCCTTGTGTGTTAACAGGCTGTTTGCAAAAGCCTTTGCTAAAAAGCATACGTAAACAGATACCCATGAAACGCGAAAGGACAATATAAAATGCGAGTGCCTGCCAGAGCTTTACTTCTTTTAGTGTTTGTTTTTGCATTTAACGCTGCGGCCAATGAGCCAAAGGCCGATCCACAGCAGCTAGCAGCAAAAAACCCATCTGTCCCATGGAACTGGTGGCTTAAGCTTAGGCTCTACCCTGTAACCTGGAAATGGAATAACCCCAATCGTGACTGGGCCGGCAGGACTGCCCTTATGCTAGCAGTAGAGCGCGATCAGTACCGCAGGGTGCGGCTCTTGCTGGCGCATGCAGATACCGATGTCAATGCTCCTAATAGCAATAACATAGGCGAAACAGCTCTCATGATGGCACGCAGCAATCGTGTACGCAGGCTTTTGCTCATGCGCGAAGACCTTGATGTTAATGCAAAAGACCACCTTACTGGAAGGACGGCCCTTATGCAGTACGCAATAGCGGGGAACCCAGCAGCTGTGCAGCTGCTGCTCAAACGTGAGGACATCGACGTCAATGCAAAGGACGACACGGGCGCAACAGCCCTTATGATGACGTTTTATACCTCGTACAAAAAATATGGTCTATATGAAAACCCAATCAAACAACGCGCAATGCAGCTCTTCAGACTCGAAGTTGCAGAAGCTTTGCTTGCGCACGAAGACATTGACGTTAATGCTAAGGACAACCATGGCGAAACAGCTCTTATGTTAGCGGTAAGTGATAACGACTGGGCGGCAGCCGCTAAGGCCTTGCTTGCACGCGAGGACATTGACGTTAATGCTGCTAGTAAAAACGGCCTGACAGCCCTTATGCTAGCAGCACGCAAGGGGCCACGAGACGTGGTGCAAGCTTTACTTGCACGCGAGGACATTGACGTTAATGCTGCTAGTGAAAACGGCAGCACTGCCTTAATATATGCAGCACATTTGGGCAAAGTCGGCATTGTAACAGATTTGCTTGCGCATGCGGACATTGACGTTAATGCCACAGACGATTTAGGAAGGACGGCTCTTATGTGGGCGGCTGCTAAAAAACAGCACAGCTCTGTAGAGGCTTTGCTTAAGCACAAAAATATCGTGCTCGATGCAAGGGACTCAACCGGCCGAACCGCACTAGAGCTCGCAAGCACCGGCACAAACCCAACACAAGATCTGCTGCTAAGCCGCAAGACAGCCCTGTGTGCAAAAGCTTTGTCTAATGCGTCATAGCTCTAAAAAAGCCTTGCCGTGTGTGTGTGTGTGTGTAGAATTCGTGCCTAACTACTTAAAAGGAGCGCTGTTGTATGAAAAATTGGTTGCGTGGATTTTTGTTTTTTTGTCTTATCATCCAGGGCCCTAGCCCATCGATTGCATCAGCACCAAAGGATGTGGCTGTGCCGATGCGCTTGGCAAAGGTTATTGATACATGTTTTGCACAGGGCATGGCTGATTATGCTACACATGACAAATTAAAGTGGTATTCTGCTGCGGCCATTCCTATTTCAATGGTGGCTGCTAATGTGTTCGACCACATGGGCCTGAGCACCCCAGGCTCTAGGCTCAGCCGATGGGGCTCGCGGCTTAACGCTATTAGTTTGCTGGTCTCTATAATTGCACCCTTTAGTGTGGCATATTTTTGGTACACAAGCAGCAAGCGCAACATGGAGCAGGTAAGAAGCCCAAATGAATTCGCCGGATACGTTTTTGCGCATCCCCTTTGTCACAACCTTTTCACGGTATCAGTAGGGGATGAAAATGTTGTGTTTCAAGAAAAAACAGCAGGCGGCATTAGGATTCAGTGCCTACTGGATAAAAGCCAGCCTGTGCAGCGGGGTAGTTTCTCTATCTCTTCCAAAGCGTCCTTACACGCGGCCTTGTTTGAAGTGCCTATTTTATATGAAACCTGCAATCTAGAGAACCTAGAAGAAGCAGGCACATAAAAACACGGATACGCGGCGGCAGTTAATAGGTGCAGATTTCAGAGGGCAAAAGGCTAATGTTTAAACCCTCTTCGTAAGCTTGGGGGAAGTGCGTTTGCAAGCGGGACATAAGCTCCAAAAACTCCGGCGCATACGGCTGTGGGCCGGTTTCAAAGCTGACAAAGTACAACTTAACAAAGTGCTGCACAACTTTTTGGGCTTTTTGTTGATACTTAGGAGACACGTCTTTTAAATGGTCTATAAGGAAACTCGCAGTTGGATCCAAGTGCAAAAGCCCATCCCTTTTTTGGACCCTATCAAAAAAGCCCAAGGCAGCTATATCTGAAGGATAGTGATGTAAAAGTTCTTCTAAAAATTTTTTATCCTCTTCGCCAAACTCTACAGCTTTTGTAGCTGGTCCTACTGCTCCTACTTCTGCCATTTTGGTAAAAATGTACTTATACACTTGCATTATGGGATGTTTTTTTGGGAGCTGATAAAACACCTCTGCACTCGACACAGCACTTGCATGGACAAGGCCTATAAATACAGAAAGCGGCACCAGCTTTTTCATAAACCCTCCTGTTGGGACATTTTTTGACAGATTTTTATCAAATCAAGAGCCACACGGCGTAGCAGATGCAACAAAAGGGCCAACGCCTTTTGCTCTAACAAAAACCGGTGTAACGTCTTACAGAGAATTTTGGGCGGCCTATAAGGCACAAACGTGTAAATACTACAAAATCCCTTCCCTTCCAAACGCAATTAGAGCGCTAGTAGCACAAGC
Organism: Bdellovibrionales bacterium; assembly: GCA_965116155.1. Lineage (GTDB taxonomy): Bacteria > Bdellovibrionota > Bdellovibrionia > Bdellovibrionales > UBA1609. The sequence continues at coordinate 94,935 of OZ220488.1, read as the reverse complement.
TTTATTAGAGCGCAGTCCATTTGGCAGCCCCTGAGAGGGGGCGCAGCCAAAATGACAAGCGACTATAAGCTTGTGCTGCGGCCTATAAGGCACAAACGTGTAAATACTACAAAATCCCTTCCCTTCCCTTCCCTTCCCTTCCCTTCCCTTTACTGTATATTGGATGTTTGAATTACTGTTTGCTGTATTTATGAAATAATAGGGAGGTACTCACAGTGAAATATACCAGCTTAGTTTTAATGTTATTGTTTTTAGGATTCAGACCCGCTTTCGCATTTGATAAAATCACAAAGGTCCCGAGGTTTGTTGAAAGAGATGCGATGTTGAGCATTCAGCAACAACCCAACAAGCGCCTCTCTAGTGGCCATGCGCCACTGGTCATAGCGGCAATGTCCGGCTCGAAATGGGAGGTAAAGACCCTCCTCGGGTACGGCGCTAGTGTCGGCGCTACTTCAAAAAGCGGCATAACTGCTCTGGATGTCGCTCTTTACAGAACGGATATTTTGTCTCTTCTGCTAGAATATGCAGAAGACAAGGATATACCTACATCCATTTTTTGGCGTGCAGCAAGCAGTGGGTTGAGTGACGCAGTGGAAGTGTTGAAAGAGCACCCTGTGACAAGACGCCTCATTAACACACGGGACCCCAAGCATGGGCACACACCTCTTATGTGGGCAGCAAAAAAAGGCCACACAGACGTGGTAAAAGTTCTACTAAAGAACGAGTGCGTTAGTATTTATGATATCGACGAATATGGCCACACAGCCGCGGCGCTAGCAAAAAAACACGGCCGCGATGAAATTGTAGATATGATAGAACAAGCCCAAATCGACCGCCTCTAGGTCTGACCAACCTCTTCTGACAAGGGGCCCTCTGAGGCCCCTTGTCAGCGAGCCAAACAACCCCCTTGGCCCCCGTAGGGGGTGTCATGTAAGGGGGCAAAACGAAAGCCTTAAAGAGTTTTTACGACCTATACAGCTTACGCACTTCGCTACAGGCTCATAGTAGCCTTATAGGTCGGAAAATGCCCTGCGGGACGCTTGCTCCTGTCGCAGACGCCTCCCTATGGGAGGCTACGCCAGGAGCGTCGCTCTACCTCAGAGAATTTTACTAACACTCTAATGCTTACGCACTCTAATTTATCCAGTACCAATTGATGAGAGCGGAGCCGCAAAAGATGTATAAAATAGCGGCGGCAGCTAAAAAAGGCCCAAAAGGAATAGCCGCCTGCAAACCCTTGGCAGACCTAAAAGCCACAACACCACCCACAGCTGCACCCGCTAAACAACCCACAAACATAATAAACAACAGCGCCTCATATTCGCCAAAAGCCGCACCGAGCCATGCCATAAGCTTAATATCACCACCCCCTATGCCATCTTGGCCTGCAAGTAACTTGTACGCATAAGCCACAAACAAAACACCACCCCCACCCACAATCGCACAATAAAACGCCGGCAAAAACTCCCTCCCAGGATTCAAAAAAGCCAAGCCCAAATACACAAACACCCCACCCACCGTAAATATATCAGGCAACACCATATGATCTAAATCTATAAAACTACACACCAATAGCGCCCAAGCCAGCAAACAGTACTCTAAAACAAACACCCACCCCATGCTGTGCGTTTTATAAAACAAAGCCATAAAAAGCCCTGCCCCTAAACACTCCACCAACACGTATCGAAAACTAAAAAATTTTTTACAAAACCCACACCTGCCCCCCAACAAAAACCACGACAGCACCGGAACATTAAAATACCATGGGATCGTCTTTTTGCACTCCCTACAATGCGAGCGCTTAAACACCACATCCTCACCCGCCGGCAAGCGATAAATCAATACATTAGCCAAGCTGCCAAGCAAAGCACCCAAGACGCCAAACAGAACAACGTAAATGAATAAAACAGATTCCATTGAATTAGTCTTCTTCGCTATAAGTTCTTAGAGAGTTCCCAGGGTAAATTTTTAAATTAGCCTGGCGGTTATCTATAATGTCTAAAAGATACAACATGGCAGCATTTCCTGTGAACTTTACAACGAAAAAAACTCTGTACCGACCCTCAAAAAAAGGCCAAGACTGATCTCCTGTTATAGGATGTTTTGCAGCTACACTAGAATTTTCGGATAAAAATTGTAGAATAGCATCATGTTCAATTAAAAATTTGGAAACAGCACCCATACTTTCCGTAGACATTAAAATAAAGTCTTCTATTTTTTGAAGCTGCTTTTCATACGTGCTCGACAGAAATATTTTTGTCTGCATTTATTTTTTATTTTTAAGTCTGTTGAGACGCAATTTAGCGCCACCCCTTTGATAGGCTTTAGCATTGCCACTAAGCACTTCTGTTAGACTCAAAAGCCTTCTTTGAAGTGTAGATATTTCGTTTTGCATTTGAGCATAAGCGTCCTCAGAAAGAAGAATATAAGACTCACCTGAGCGCCTTTGAATACGAATAGGCTCATCCATTGCCAGATCAAGGTAGTCCTTAAGCTCGGCTCTAAATTTTTTAGGGTTTATATTTTGCATTCCACCTCCTCGCACAAAGTGTACCATAAGGTGTACCTCTAGGCAAATTTCACAGCTTTTAAGACAATCGGGTAGCCTTGTGCCTAAAGATCGCACAAGGCCACAGGCTTGTAGAAGCCTTATAGGCCGCCACATGCTCTGTGAGACGCTTGCCTCCAGTGTGCGAACCCCTTCACTGGGGGCGACGCTTAAGCTCAGAGCATGTGGCTAGCACTCTAAACATTTTTAATTGAAGTCTTTCTTGCGAAAGATTACAAAAGCTGCAAATACTAAAATAAAAAACCACGCAAACGAATACACCGAAGCCTGCATAACTTCCGCAAGCTCCACCGTAGGCTTGCTGTCTAAATCAACGCCCGTCTCAGATCCCGGAAACACAGCCAGCGGCCTCCAGTTGAATGTTTCTAAATTGGGCATCACCGCCCGCACCGCCTTGCCCGCCCATACAAACAGCGACCCCTCAGCCTCTGAGAGTTTTATAAAAAAATCCAGCGACTTCTGCCAATGCCCTATCAAAAACACACCCACACATATGCTGGCCACCGTAATAGGCGTTGCAAAAGAAGACAAAAAAATCGCCGCCCCCAAAAGCACCAAAGCCTCAAGCAGCACTCCCCACAAAGCCAAAAACATATACGGATTAATATGCAAATTCGCAAACCAAAACACCACCAGCAAAAACGCCTGCAACACCAAAAGCAAAGTGCAAATCACACCCACCAACCCCAGGCTCTTGCCCACTAGAAAAGAAAACCGACTCAGCGGACGCGCCAGCAAAGTCATGACCGTTTTTTTGTCAATCTCCTTACTCACCAAAGTCACACCCATAAAAATCGCCAGCCCTATGGCACCTAGCTGCATAGCTAGCAAGCCAAAGTTCACCGTAATGCGCTGCCGGTCTGTAAAAGTCAACTCCCCCAAAGCCATGCTAAGACCCAAAAACAAAAACACAAACACCATAGCCGCATACAAAACACGGTCTCTTATGATTTCTCTAAAAGTATTAGACGCAAGAATAAAAATCTGACCCATCAGTCACCCCTTAAGCCCCATTTGACAAAAGCCTCCTCCAAACTGTGGCGTGAAAGCACCTCTACAATCTGCGCCTTTTGCTCAAGCAGTTCGGCTAGCTTTTTGTTCATCTCTGCCCCATCGCTGAGCCTTAATTTTTCGCGCCTGCCATTTAAAACATAGTACACACTCACCTCTGTACCCATACGGTTAACCAAATCTTGCGTGGGCCCTTCAAAACTCAACACCCCATCTTTGAGCACAATCAAATCGTCACACAAACGCTCTACATCGTTTAATAAGTGCGAACTAAAAAACACCGTCGCTCCCTCGCGCGCGCACTCGCGGATCATCTCCGACACATAAAAGCGCCCGTCAGGATCCAAACCCGCCATGGGCTCGTCTAAAATCACCAAATCCGGCCTGTGGATCAAAGCTTGGGCTACGCCAATTTTTTGCAGCATACCCTTCGAGTATCCCCGCAAGCGCCGGTCCCGCGCATGCAGTAGATCCAGTTTTTTAAGCAAAAACGTCAGCCGCTGCCTTAAATCGGCACGGGTTAAAGCCTTTTGAGACAAGCGGCCATAGAAGATCAAAAACTCCTCGCCCGTTAAATAGTCATAAAAGTACGGCCTCTCTGGCAAAAAACCTATGCGCCTTTTGACCCTGTTGCTTAAGGGCTCGCCAAAAAACTGAACCTCCCCTTTCTCTGGAAAAGCCAAACCCAACAAGCACTTTAGTGTAGTGGTTTTGCCCGCTCCATTGCCACCTAAAAAGCCCACAATCTTGCCCGGGTGCACATCGAAGCTCACGCCACGCAAAACCTTATGCGCACGCGGAATAAAACCCTTGCGGTAAGTTTTGTGCAAATCCCGCACACTCACCACAGTCCCTGCCGCAGCAGGACGCACACTCTCCTTAGAGCCCTGCTCCACTGCACTCAAAGGTGCCTCGGGTATTTGGTGCTTTAGCTTTTTTAGACCAGACACAAACTCTACCCCCCACCAGTAAATTTAAACCGCAAACCCCAACAAAAACCACCTAACAAAATCCTAAACCCCGCATTCTAGCTACGTCAAATACCATAAAAATCCGCACGCTCAGGCACGGTAGATTTCCCGCAGAGACAAGTGCTGGTAGATTTGGGTGCGGTAATAACGGCACAAAAGGTCCCAGTTGAGCGCGTCCAGCCGCAATAGCTTAACCCCATCACCCGCCCTTAAGCGGCTAATCCCTCGCACCCGCCCCTTGGCATAAGCCCAAGCCTCCGCCGGGTGCCAGCACACACCCGGCAGCACCAAACCCGTCACTAAGGCTTGGGGCCATACTAGACGGGCCGAAAACAACTGCCCCCTTGTAACAGACTCCACACCGGGCCAATAAACCCGCTTCACACCGCCGCCGCCCCACCAGCGTTGTTTTAGTAAATCCCTCACCTTAACCAAACCGGCTTGCTCCGCCTGCTCGTACCTATAAAGCCCTCGGTGGCTTTTAAAAAGCGCTTCACGCAAATGTGCTGCGTCTTTACCAAAATCCAACGCCTCCCTTTGGCTGAGGGTTTGTTTATAAAAAATCGCCCAATCAAAAAAATGCTCGCTCTTAAGATCAAACTCCTGCTGCGGCTCGGGCATAGGGCCTGCGGCTTTTGTGAACTCTTTTTTGGCCAGAGCTAACTCCTTAGCACACACGCGCGCGTAAACCGCGCACATCTCCTGCCACATAGAATCTAAACGCCCGTTCCAGTGCTTTAAATTTTCCACAACAACTAAGAGTGTATCGGGTGGAACCAGCGAGACCAGCGTATGGTAGCAGGTGAACACAAAAATTTAAACGCCTTTATGGTCTCTTCACAACTTAACCACACCATCCAAGCGCGACCCATTAAATGCGACTCGGGCACAAATCTTTTGTCCGGCAACCACAAACGCGAATCCTGCGAGTTGTCCCTATTGTCGCCCATCATAAAATAATGCCCCTCCGGCACCTCGTATGGCCCGTACGAAACAAAAGGCGTATCGTCCCTTAGTAAGGTGCTGTACGTATGCTCGCCTAGGGTTTCTTCCCAGTGGCGGTATTTCTCCAACCCCCCAGGCCCGTCCACAAGCATAAAGTCTTTGTCCCGCAACCAGTTAAAATCCTCCTTACGCTCGTGGGGAGGAGATTTTTGCACCAACTCATCGTTCACGTACAGGTTGCCGTTTTCATAAAACACTTTATCCCCCGGCACCCCTACGACACGCTTTATAAAATACGTACTCTTGTCGCTCGGATACTTAAATACCACTACCTCGCCTCTATGAGGCCCGTTAAACCTTAAAAGCCATTTTTCTGAAAAAGGCACCCTCACCCCGTAGATGATTTTATTTACAAAAATATGGTCATTCACCAAAAGCGAAGGCAGCATACTCCCCGACGGAATCACATAAGGCTCCACAAAAGCCCAGCGCACAAACAGTGCAATCAAAATGGCTAACAAAAAAGACCCCGCGCCCTCGGTCCAAAACTTTCTACTGCCCATACCAACTCAACCCTTTTTTATTTTCCCTTTAACAAAGACAAAAAAGCCTCCTGCGGCACGCCCACACGCCCCACTTGCTTCATGCGTTTTTTGCCTTCTTTTTGTTTTTCTAAAAGCTTACGCTTGCGCGTTATGTCTCCACCGTAGCATTTGGCTGTTACATCTTTGCGCAAAGCCCCCAAAGTTTCGCGCGCCACGATTTTAGCCCCCACCGCTGCCTGTATTGCCACTTGATACTGCTGCCGGGGTATGAGCTCTTTTAGCTTTTTGGCCAAAAACCTCCCCACCCCCTCGGCCTTAGACCGGTGCTGCACGCTCGACAAAGCATCCACCGGCTCTGCGTTAAGCAATACATCCAACTTCACCAACTCTGCCTCACGGTACTCTTTAAACTCGTACTCCATAGAGGCATAACCACAAGACACCGATTTAAGACGATCATAAAAATCCACCACAATCTCGCACAAAGGCAGCTCGTAGTGCACAATAACACGATCTGCACGCGTATACTCCAATTTCAGCTGTACACCGCGGCGCTCCTCGCACAGCTTCAGCACCGCACCCACATACTGACTGGGGCAATGCACCACGCAGTCGACCACCGGCTCTCGCATGCGCTTAATCCGCGATACATCGGGCATATCTGCCGGATTCTCCAGCACCATCTGCTGCCCATCTGTAAGATCGAGCCTGTACACCACAGAAGGCGCCGTGGTGATAAGGTTCAAACCAAACTCCCGCTCAAGCCGCTCTTGCACAATCTCCATATGCAGCAAGCCCAAAAAACCGCACCTCATGCCAAAACCTATAGCCTGCGAGCGTTCGGTCTCAAAGCTCAAGCTTGAGTCATTAAGCGCCAGCTTGTTTAAAGAGCTTTTCAGGCGCTCAAAATCTCCGCTATCTACCGGAAACAAACCCGCAAACACCATGGGCTTGATCTCTTTAAAACCCTTCAGCGGCTCCTTAGCCGGCGTATGATTCGCTGACTTAGTGTGGGTTAAGGTATCACCCACCCGCACGTCGCGGATATTTTTAATCCCACACACCACAAAGCCTACATCCCCCGTCTCTAAAGACTCTAGCCCCTTGGCGAAAGGACAAAAGCACCCCACCCCTAACACCTCGTAAGCCTTACCCGTGCTCAAAAACTGCACCCTGTCGCCTTTAGACACCCGCCCATCCACCACGCGGCACAGCACCACCACGCCCTGATAGGGGTCAAACCACGAGTCAAAAACCAAAGCCCTCAAAGGGCCTTGCGTGCTCCCTTGGGGAGATGGAAAATCCCGCACCACCCGGTCTAAAATCTCCCCAATGCCCTGGCGTTTTTTAGCGCTCACCAGCAAGGCGTTCGAGGTGTCTAGGCCCACCAGATCCTCAATTTGCCCCTTAACTCCCTCGGGGTCCGCCGAGGGTAGATCGACCTTGTTAATAACGGGTATAATTTCTAGCCCCTGCTCCACCGCCAGGTACACATTGGCCAAGGTTTGAGCCTCCACCCCCTGGGCGGCGTCCACCACCAAAAGAGCCCCCTCACAGGCCGCCAAGGAACGAGAAACCTCATACGAAAAATCCACATGCCCCGGGGTGTCAATAAGGTTCAACTGGTACTTGCCGCCAAAATCGATACGCACCGTTTGCGCCTTAATGGTAATCCCACGCTCGCGCTCTAGATCCATATTGTCCAAAAACTGCGCCCGGCTCTCGCGCTTACTTAAAGAGCGCGTGTGCTCCAGCAGGGCATCCGCCAAGGTGGACTTGCCATGGTCAATATGCGCAATAATGCAAAAATTGCGCTTTGCGTTAAGGCCTGAGATTTTAGATCGGCCAAGTGCAGTATCAGACACATCACCCCTTTTGAATCTCGCGCAATGGCGCGCGAAACCACTCTCTCTTTTACCATTTTTATTGTATGGCTTCTACTCGGGTAATTTGGGGGAAGAGCTTTCTCATATGGCGCTCCACACCCTCTTGCAGGGTCATATGCAGGCTCGGGCAACCCACGCAAGCGCCTTGCATTTTAAGCCTTAGCACGCCAGAGTCGCTAAGGCTGTTAAAATCCGCATCCCCCCCATCCATAGCCAGAGCCGGGCGGATATCCTGCGCCAGAACCTCTTTAACCGCGCGCTCTAAATCCGCGCCCTTAAGTTGCGCATAGTGCTCAGTAGCGGCTGCGTGCGGGGAGGGCTGCGGTGCAGCATCAGTTGAGGCGCCGGCTGCAGGTTGAGGTGAAGGGGGCTCTTTGCTCCATACTTGATCCTTAGCAGCATACTCTGCCAAAAGATCGCACAGGGCTCGTGTGAGCATCGACCACTCTACCCAGTCTTGTTTGGTTATAGAAACAAAATCGCGCCCTATAAAAACCCCCTTAACCCATGGGAAGCCAAATAACCTTTGCGCCAAGGGCGACCCCTTGGCCTCTTGCAAAGAGGCTATGTGTAGGGTTTTATGGGCAATCTCTTTAGTAAAATAAAACTTCAGCGCGTGTGGGTTGGGCGTCGCCTTAAAAAACACCTCTATATCTGCTGCCGCCATAGTGCGCCAATTTGTATCATATGCGCACCACAAAAGCCAGCGCGCTTAAGAAATTGCCATAAAAAACCGGTTCTATTTTAGAATGAAGGTCGTCCTCCCAGGCACACGCCCTTAGGCGCAACCCTTCTTCAAGCCGCGCGCTGCACTCAATTGAGGAAAACTTAACGGTAGAGGAGCCACCTAATAATATCCCTTTTCTTTATTGGGACTGGGCTCCTTTTGCAAAATAACTAAGCGGTCTTTTTTGTAATGCTCTTTAAGGGATTCCATAACCTCACTTTGATTAAGCTTTCCTTGTTTCCTAAGCTCTTCTGCCGCAAGCAAACCCATACTATTATTAGCCAGATCCATTCTCTTCTGTTCAAATGGTTGATCAACAGATTCTTCATGGGCGTTTAGAATTTTTTCACTCAGCTCAGGTCCTAGCTCTTTATACAGCAGCGCAGAACCCACAAAGTGCCGACACGCATCACTCGCATCATTTGTTGCAGGCTTGCCAAACATCGGCTTACACAATTGATAAGACCTATTTCTTACCTGATGAGCCGCATACATTTCAAATGGATGCTTGGCTATAAGTACACGGTCTTCATCCGTAATATTCCCAGGATAAAAGGCAAACAGCCAAAACAAAGCATTCTGCAAAATACTCATATGGGGCTTTGCCCAACTTTTTTGTTTTTTCTTTACTTTTTGAGACTTAGGACTGCATAGCTCAGCACACAAGTCATGGCATTGAAAAGTTTCCATGTCTATTTTTTCCATAGAACACTCTACAATACAGTTAGGACCCTTTTTAATATCTGCAGCTTTAAACCACTTTTCACAAACTGAATGCAGTGACGCCTGTTGTGGGTAGGCAGTAAACGACAAGCATATCAAACATAAAAACAGAATGAGACGCCTGCTTGTTATCAAAATGGAATCCTCTGACCCTTCTGTCATATTCCAATACACATCAAAGTCCTATAGACATAAGAAGCTTTAAGGTTTTAGCTATGGTGTAGAATACGACATTTATTATTGCAGAAATCACAGGATTTTGACGGGCACAACAATTTTTATGGATGACAATTTTTGATACGCTTGACGGTTTATGTTGGAAATCTAATAAAAAAACAATCTGCCAATTATCTTGTCCGCCTTTTGCCTTTGGTCCAATAGAGTAAGTAGGAACCGCATCATACCTAAAATGCCCAGTAGAATTCCCAAAAAGCTCTCTGATTTTAAACGGATCTTCTCCTATATAAGGGCCCTGGTTTCTTATAAGAGAGCAAGCCATTTGGGCTCGTATAGAATTTGCGTTTTGTTTTCCATCCGCCGCTTTAAATTTCTCGAGATCAAAAGGAGCTTCACCCCAGGTTAAGCACGTCTCCCTTTGACTCATAAATTCTATTCCAAACAATTCTCTTGTTTCGAGATAGAAAAAATACAGCACCATTACTGCTGCTATTGCCAAAATTACTCTTTTTTGATTTTTGCGTTGCAACACATCAAGCTCCCAGCCGCCTTAAAACTCACTCTAAGTGTCTCAATGTCACTAAATGTTTGGCAGGCACCCATACAAATTGTTCATAAAAACTGTCTGCAACTTAAAATAGGATAAAGCGCCCTAGCCCTTTTTAATCCCCTTGATTTCGTCTTGAGAGAGGCCTGTGGCTTTCTCAATTATGGGGATATTAAACCCCTCCTTAAGCATATTCGCGGCTACCGCCACACGCTCCTCTGCGCGGCCGCGCTTGAGGCCTTGCTCTAGGCCTTTTTTCAAGCCCGTTTCTAAGCCTTGCTTGCGGCCGTCCTCTTTCCAGGGGTTGCCCATAATTTTTTCCCAGTTTTCAAGAAAACTAAGATTTTTTGCCTCGCTTGATTTTGCCATATCTAAAACCTCTTTGTAGTTCAAATTACTAACGTCCGCAATGTAGGATACAACACTTGGTAAAAGATTAATAGTATCCTCCCGATCTAGGTGATAGAGAAAGTGCCTAAAAAAATCCTGCCCCTCCGTACGTACCCTATCGCCCATCTGTGGCACCTTTAACAGCGCATACAAAATAGAACGCAAAACTCCTTTCTTAGGCCATAAAGCTGTACCCAAGCGTGCAAGGTCAAAAACGTAAAATTTGAGCAGTACAGGATCCATACTTGCAGCTCCAACATCATACATCACACTATCAAAACCCTGCTTTCCTCCCTTATGCCAAGGGTCTTTGCCGTGGTAAAAAATGCAATTCAAAACAACAGCCCGCTTTTTTGAAGATTGAGATAACTCACCATGCCTTATGGCCACTCCGTAATTTGCGATCTGATTATATGTATTTTTAGGGTCACGTTGATGTTTGTGCTCTAAAAGAATATAGCCCGGAGTTTGGGTTTTATATTTAAGTTCCCCTCGAAATAGCAGGTCTGCCTCCTTTCCAATAGTAGGCAGAGAGGATTCTTGCTTAGTTATATTCGCAATTTCCAGCTCGTTCTGTATGCTTTGAGGTAGCCAGAACTCCAGCAATTCCTTGGCATACCCCTCCTGGTTAAAACAGGTTCGGAAAAACCGATCATGTGTGTTGGTATAATGCTTGTTTAAGCTTGCCATCACCGCTGGTACCATAATTTATCTCCATATCCTTTTTTCTACACTGCAAAAACATCTCAACACCCAAGGATGATGTTGGATCGTGATTTTTTTGCCAAACCAAGCCCGCAAAATACTATGCACGGTATGTACGTATACGTAAAGTCACGGCGCGGCATGGCTTACAGCAGAATCAGCTAAAGAGCATATGCCAGTCACGGTATTGCTAACAACTTTTATTATAAAGTTACGCAGGTTTCTGGCAGGATATTTAGCCAGGCAGCATGGCGCGGCATTGTGTTTTCAAGCCCCAACTTGCCCAATGGGCTTTTTGCAGAATGGAGATCTTGCAATGGCTCTACCAAGCAACGCATTTTAATACGCTCTCCATTAACAGGATCTTGGTAATGAAAAGAAATAAAAGCATCATAAGCATTTTCAAAAAAATCAAAATACTGGGAACCCACCACAGAACGCATGGCAGGCACAATAAATCCACACATGCCAAAAGCAAACACCGGACCCATAACAACAGCCCCTAGTACAGCAAGGCCCACAAATCGAGCCGTGCCGCCAAGGACAGCCTTGGCGCTTATTTTGCCTATTTCCTTTTTAATTATGGCACGCACCAATAGATCCGAAAATGGGAGCGCAACAGTAGCAGAAGCTGAGCCTGTTCGCCCCATAAAAGCAAAGCACTCTTTAAAATTCTCACCCATAGGCAAAGCGATTTTAGATTTTACACCACTCTCCGCCATAGAGGCTCTACTCCACAACACCAAGCCTCCACACAGAGCAAAACAGGCCAAAATTGCGTATGATGTCTTCATAAGAACACCCTTTTTTGCTAGCGAACCTATAACCCAATAGCAAAACAAATGGCAGCAGGTATAGGTGCATCCAATGGGGCGTAAAATATTTACAAAAGCGTACAAAACTTTAACAGCAATTGGTTGCCATAGGTTCTCGAGCAAAACTCAGGGCACTAAAAGCCACGGGCACAAGCAAGTGCACCAATCTGAAACACTTTATATTGAGTCTCTAAAAACCCAGCATATTTCGTGCCAAATAAAATACATAAAAAATAAATAAAGCCCCCCGGGGCCCTTTATATTTTGCTAGACCTAGCCGTAAGTATTGTAAGCGGCATGGAAAGCAATTAGGGGATCTAGCGGATCTGTGCGCTGTTTTTTAACAAAAGTATAAAAATTTAATCAACCAATGACCAATGGGGGTATGTGCGATGACGTCAAGGTTTAGGAATATATTATTAACGGCTACTTTTATTATGGGGCTAGGAGCCCTTATTGTGCCAACAAAACAAGTGCTTGCAGAAACACCTCCACCCCGTCAAGAGAGCAGTCAAGACAGCTCAGATAGTAGTGCGAAGTCTACAAATAGTGCACTCACTGAAGTTACAGACACTTCTCAAATGTTAAAATCGCCTTTTGTTAATCCGTTTTTTATACCAGAGGTGTTTATTGCTGATCGTGATGATATTAACTACAGCCTCATCGACACAAGTGTGACAATAGATGCTTTCGCCACTAACAAACGGCATTTTGAGCTCCTAAGTCCTATAAAGGACCAAACATATGTTGGCACAAAGGGTCACGACTATATCACAGCTAGCAGAGCTAAAGACGTGACAATAGACGCGCGCAAGGGAGACGACCAAGTGCTCGGATCACCGGGAGATGACGTTATTAAAGGAGGCCAAGGCAATGATAGTATCCATGGCATGAGCGGTAATGATGTTATCCATGGTGGCCCGGGTCGCAACTACATCATAGGTGGAGACGGCAAGGACACTTTTGTTGTGAAAGGCACAGACACCTTAGCGGACCTAGATGTTGGAGATGTCCTAAAAAACCACTCTAAACTGAAGTACGAAGCCACTAAATTGGGCGGCATGTGGGATTACACAGCGACTGCTGGCCTGCCACACAAAAAATGGATGCCCGTACACACTGAGAAGAGCATAGCTGCTATGATGCCAGCTGCAAATGCGATGGAGACAGGTGTTGCAGCATTGCTCAAAAAAATTAGAGCCCACACCGCGTATGGCAAACTTTTAAAAGCATGCCAAGGAGAAGGCTACTACTACGAAGACACGCCTTTATGGGGAGACAGAGGCCTCTTTGAAGGTGTGCGTTGCTTGGTAAGAACTGCAGTAACGACTTCGGTGATAACAAGTGCGCCTGGCCAAATGCCTGAGTGGGCAGTAGATTTTAATAAAATAGCTGCAGACAGAGATGCCCTTAGAGCTACAGACATGAAAACTAAAGTAGGCGCGTTATTAGGAGGTTACTCCGCTGTGATAGTGGATAACGCAGGCGTGGTGAAGCACGTATTCCACGCACTTGCACCTGACACACGGCCTGTTCTGTTTAAAAAGAAGTAAGTTAAAGGACTAATAAAATTCTCTGGGATAAAGCGGCGGCGCTAGAGCAGCACCCTGAAAGGGGGCGGTTGCGATAGCGCCAAGCGTCCCGCAGAGAATTTTATGGGCTATACGGCATCTATGAGCCTGTAGCGAAGGGCCAAAGGCCCGCAGCGACCACGCTCTCGTCAAAGCCCCGTGCATTGAGTAAACACAAAGTTAGAGTGTTAGCAAAATAAAATTGGTTAATACGCCACCTCCCTCGCAGACGCCTCTTGCTGTCTAGTGCACAAAAATGCTTCAGGCAGGATACTTGTCCCCCTGATGGCCCGCGCCTTTAGGCGCTATCAGGGAGACTGCGTAAGGCTGAAGACATTTTTGCTGGCACTTTTATGCTTACGCACAGAGGCTGCTCTGGAGCTGGCTCTTATTGCCCAATTTTATTTTACTAGCACTCTAAATTGCTCTAATCTATATAATCTCCAGAATAAATGGGATGGGTGTTGTGTAGCACGATGGCCGTTGTGTAACGCGGAGTGGTTTTTAAAACCTGCAAGCGCCCAATAGAATAAATGCTTTTCTTGAGCGCCGTGCGCTTGTAACGGATAAGCCTATTAGCCCGCACCGATAGAATATCCCCCTCTTTAGCACCCGAGCGCGACCCCCGGTTGATATACACTATATCCCCTTTACCCATAAGGTTACGCTTTTTGCCAATCTTGCCACCCACAATGCGCGCGCGTAGCTTCTTGCGCGGCCCATCAGCACGGATGCGGCGCTTTTCTAAACTCCCCCTCACCACCACGGCATCCAAAGTAATAGGATGCAAAACATTCTGCACCTGCGCCCTATACAAATTGTACTTCAAACGCTGCGTGATTTTGATTTCCCCTTGCACCTCAATCGTGCGCCCCCTAGGGTTTGTAACTTTAGGATTGCCCGCATGGTTAGGTCCCATATCCCGCACCACTAGCAACTTGTCACCCACATTGGCACGCTTAAAAAGATTCAAATACAAATACTGGTACGGATAAGCCCATCGGCTCTGATGCTCGATTTCAGAAATCGCCCCCCTCACTCCACTTAAGCCAGCACTCGCATAGTAAGCCACATGCACACTGTCCGGTATGGAGCGCTCCACCTTAATGTCGCTCACATTAATAACGTGCTGCGTGTTTGTAGGCGGTGCCATAGGCACAGACGACACATACAAGCTCGGCGGAATGGATTTAAAATTCTCCACCCAGTCTCCACTAGAAGCCTTAATACTACCCGCAGGAGCTGCGTCTTGGTTCTCCGCCAAGGCTGTTGTTTCAGAATCGGTTGCAACCTTCTCAACCGTTACCAAAGAAGGTGGCTCACTCTCAGAACCCATTAAAAACGACAGCACCCGGCCCGGAACAATAAGATGCGGATTAAAAATGTCCCTATTAATAGCCCACATCTTTGGCCAATAATGCCCGTCACCAAAAAATGTGCGGCTAATATCCCACAGAGTATCACCCGCTTGTACGGTGTATTTTTCCTCGCCCCTTTTCTCCACCAAACGCGACCACTCGGCAGGAGTTAAAACCTGCGAATGGTAATTGCGAAAAATACGATACAAATAACTCTCGTAAGCCAAATTAGGCTGAAGCATCTGCGTGTCCACCACGGATACTTCCGCAAAGCCCACATCCAGCACTGGCTCCACCACAGGGTTCTCGTCCACCTGATTACTGAAATCCTCCACAGGCTCAGGCTCAACATCAGACTCCAAAATCTCCTCCACCTCATCTTCCAACGGAGCCGGATCGGAAGGCGCAAGATCTGCTTCCTCATCCTCTAAAGGCAAGGCATCAGCAGGCGCTAAGTCTGCATCCAATTCGTCGAGCTCTTTTTCTAAAAGCTCCTCAGCGGTCTCTTCTTCAACACTTTCCTCCAAAGGCAAGGCATCAAAGTCCTGCGACCACAGCAGCGCTGGCCCAAAACCCAAAGGCCCCACACCCAACACACACAAAAAAACCCAAACCCTTAGTACCATACGCCCAATTATCCACAATTTTTGTGAGATAGTGGCTTTTTAACAAAGTCAACTAGACTACTACAGGGCTTTTGAGCACATTGAAGTAATATTCATCAGCAACTTAAGTGCCTAATATTAAAGATATTTTGTCCTTATTAGACCTAAGGCTACCCCCATTCAAAAACAGAATTTTAAAATTATGCCCTTTACGCGTAATGGATTGTAAGTTTTGAGGCCCATTTGCAGCGCGTCTTTACACCTGGGGCCATCTGCGCTGTAAGGCTATACACTGCCATGAAGTCTGTTTGGAGCTGTTTGTTTTTGGCCTTGATTCTGGGAGGGTTAAGGCTTTTGTTTTTTCTTGCGCAACCCTGGGGAGACCTGGGCCACGCTGCATGCATTGATTGGCAACCAAACCCCGTGCCCGGGGCGGATATTTTAAAAGCTCTTAGTTGTGGTAAGCGTTTATCTTACGAGAGTGCTTTGCTTTTTAAGCGCCTGGGGCTGGTGCACCTGATGGTTGTAAGTGGCGCCCACTTAAGTTTGGTTGAAAACTTATTCCATGCTCCCTTTAAGGGCGCAGGACGAACAAAGCAAGTTGTTAGCCTTTTAGCAGTGGGTGTGTTTGTTATGATCAGCGGCTCCCACCCACCTGTTATACGGGCGGGTGCGTACTGCGCAATCAGTTTACTAAACCACCGGTTCCGGCTCCGGCTTAAGCCTTTTCATATTAGCTTTTGCAGTGTCTTGATATGCCTGGTGTTTGCGCCTTATTGGATCCACTCGCTCTCTTTTGCTTTAAGCTCCTTAGCGAGTTTACTTTTGCACTGCCAAAGTGGGCGGCGCAGCCTGCTGACCCAGTGCACTTTGATGTATATTGGTCTTGCGCCTTTGGTGGCTTTTTTAGGCTTGCCGCATTTTTCTAGCATACTAGTGAATTGGTTTTTTTTGCCTGCTTTTGGTACGGTGCTTTTTCCCTTTAGCGTGCTGGCTTATATTGTAACCCCTCTCACTCCCTATGCCTCCCAAGTATGGCTTTGGGTGCAGCAGTGCCTTGAGCCCTTTGCGATAGAAACCTCCCCTTCACTAAAGCTGGCGCCAAAGTTTTGGCCCTTAATTTGGGCGTATATTCTTTTAGGCACAATGGTTCTGCGTAGCAGCTTTGCAAAGCTTGCACACATTAAGCGCCGCTTACACTTGCCTTTGTTTGTGTTTGCGTTAATTTTTTTACAGCACCAAAACCTTCAACCCTCTACCATTACGCCTCATATACTCGCTGTGTGGGATGTCGGACAGGGACAGTGGGTCACCTATGTACACAAGCAGCACTGCTACCATTTTGATATGGGAGGTGAGTATATGCCAGGCCCGCGCCTTGCACAGCTTTGTAAAAACAAACACAACTTGGCGTTTTTTAGCCACTCCGATTACGACCACATAGGACTTGTCAGAAAAGCCCGCTACACTCTTAATAACCTTTGCTTGGGGCATGATGAAGCTTTAAAATTTGCTAGCAAAATACCGCTCCAGCCATGCCACAAAACGAGCAAACCTTTTGTTTCGTCCCGCCCGGGCCAGGGTTATATCAAAGACAACAACTCAAGCAGCGAGGTGTTTTACATAAATTCCATACAGAGCCTCTTGCCTGGTGACTCTCCCCATTCCATGCACAAACTCTTGTGGCCCAAAACAGATCAAGCCAAACGTCTTGTGCTGTCGCACCATGGCTCACACACCGGCACAGGAGAGGCTTTGTTGCGATCTATGCCGCGCCTTGAGCTAGGCATTGCCTCTAGCCGCACCAAGGTATACGGACACCCTCACAGACGGAGCGCTCAAATTATGTGGCAGCATCAAGTGCCTCTTGTTTCTACCAATGATTGGGGGGATATTTTTTTGCAGTTTTAACGCAAGACCACAAAATCCCAAACCAAATTCAGCTGTCCGTTAGATAGAAGCTCCCGCGGAGGGTTCGCAAAAGGCTGCGCATCCTGCACGGCCCCTTTAGCCACGCGATCTAGCAGCATGCTGCCGCTGGATCTTTGAACGCTCAGCTCCAACACATCACCCTGCGGACTAAGCACTATATTAAGGCGCGTTAGCTGCTGAGCACCTGGCAGCACAGACTCACCTGCAACCTGCACATTAGGCAACCATACTGCTGCAATTTGATCATGCACACGCCTATAAAAAGACGAGTACTTAAAGCTATCCTCTTGCAATTGAGGAGCCACAATTCTTGCCCTCCCTATTGCTGCACGTGAGCCTACATGTACTGGAGCTGTTAGAGGGTTTACAGCAGCCAAGGCCCTATTGTTCAGTGCAAGCCTCCCCTCGCGCTTGTGACCTTGTGGCTTAAGACGGCTTAAAAGCGAGCCATTCCGACTTAGAGAGCTAATTTTGCGGCGGATTTTTTTGACGCTCTTTTGGGTTGCGGGTTTTTTCGCTGCTGGTTTTTCTGCTGCGGGTTTTTTGGGGGTGCCTAAAAATCCCCTGGCATAGGCTTGGCGTGGCGCTTGCGGTGACTCTTTTGTCACCGCCACAGATAGCTCGTGGTAGTTGCCGTCTGTGTAGGCCTTAAACCTAAAGCCGTCGTTTTCAGAGTTTTGCAGGTGCACGATGGTAATTTCGCCCACATAGTCCTCAGGGTGCACATAAAACATCTTGTCCTCGGGATACGAAAGGGGGTACGAGAAGCCGCACAGCACCAGCGGGCCCAGAACGCAAAACAGATGCACCCCCAGGCTCCAAAAATAAGCCCGCCTCCATGGGCGGTTAGTAGTAAGCACCATACCGGGCTTATCGGCCAGGTGTGAGGAGGTCCCCCAGGTTCCATCGCCCCAAACTGAAACTCTTTAGTTTAAATAGGCATCTGTGTTAAAACCTTTTTGTGGAGCAATATTTCACATCGATTGAGGGCAATGCGCAAAAGTTAGACGGCGGCGCCATGTTTGGCAACGCCCCTAAGGCTCTGTGGTCCAGGTGGGCCGAGCCTGACGAGCACAACCGGATCCGTCTTAGTTGCCGCAGCCTGCTTATGGAGATGGAAGGGCTCAATATACTGTTTGAGACCGGTATAGGGGCTTTTTTTGAGCCCAAAATGGCGGCTCGATTCGGGGTAGAAAACCCCAACACACATATACTGCAAGAAACACTCAACCAAAACGGCCCAGGCTGCGACAGTATAGATTATGTCATTTTGTCGCATATGCATTTTGACCATGCCGGAGGGCTTTTGAGCGCTTACCAAGAGGGCCGCGAGCAGGAGCTGATATTTCCTAAAGCCAAATTTGTGGTGGGTGAGGAGGCCTTTGCGCGGGCCCAAACCCCCCACCCTAGAGACAGGGCATCTTTTGTACCAGGGCTTTGTGAAAAGCTGCAGCAATCGGGCAGGCTATTTTTGGTGGGCGCCGACCTCAAGCCTCCTCAAGAGCTGGCGGAGAGGGTGGAGTTTTTTATAAGCCACGGCCACACTGTGGGGCAGCTCCACAGTATCGTAAAGGGCTCCCAAAAAAAGCTGGTTTTTTGTGGCGACCTTGTGCCGGGCAGTGCCTGGGTGCACGCGCCGCTTAGCATGGGGTACGACCGCTACCCTGAGAGGCTGATAGAAGAAAAGCTACTTTTGTACAAAAAAGCCATTGAGGGGTGGTTTTTGTTTTTTACCCATGACCCCCTTTACGCTGGGGGTTTTTTAAAAAAAGACCCCAAAGGGCGCTATGCGGTGCATAAGTGCTTAAAGGAATTAAAAAAAGCAGTATTATAATTATAGTTTTTGCAGCAAGACACAGCAGTACGCGAGGAGCAAAATGACACGAGCACAGTCTTGGGATTTATCTAAGGTACGCAATATTGGTATTTCGGCTCATATTGACTCGGGCAAAACCACCTTAACGGAGCGGGTGCTGTTTTATACCGGCAAAATACACGCCATACATGATGTGCGCGGCAAAGATGGCGTTGGTGCTAAAATGGACTCTATGGAGTTAGAAAAAGAGCGCGGCATCACCATACAAAGTGCGGCCACCAATGTGCACTGGGGCGATAATAACATCAACATTATAGACACCCCCGGGCATGTGGATTTTACGGTGGAGGTGGAGCGGAGCCTTAGGGTTTTAGATGGTGCTATTTTAGTACTATGCGGTGTTGCGGGAGTGCAGTCGCAGTCTATTACGGTAGACCGGCAAATGCGACGCTATAATGTGCCGCGCTTGGCTTTTATAAATAAATTAGACCGCTCGGGCGCAAACCCTTTTAGGGTAAAAGATATGCTGGTAGAAAAACTGCGCTTGAACGCAGTGATGGCGCAATTGCCTATTGGGCTAGAGGACAAACACCGCGGTGTTGTAGACCTTGTCACCCAAAGAGCTTACTTGTTTGAGGGCGAGCGTGGCGAGAGCGTCAAAGAGGCTGAGCCTCCGCAGGATATGCTAGAAGATATCAAAACCTATCGCCAAGAGCTCATTGCGGCAGCGGCCGATTTTGACGAAGAGCTCGAAGAGCTTTACCTGAACGAGCAAGACCCTAGCGCTGATATACTAAGGCGTGCTATCCGCAAAGGGGTGCTGCAATTGCAGCTGTGTCCTGTGTACTGTGGCTCGGCTTATAAAAACAAGGGCGTGCAAACCTTGCTAGATGCCGTGGGGATGTATTTGCCGAGCCCGGATGATGTGTATAATTACGCATTAGACCAAAACCAGTCCGAGCAAAAGGTAGACCTAAAAACCGACCCTGAACAACCCTTGGTCGCTTTAGCGTTTAAGCTCGAAGACGGACGCTATGGGCAGCTCACCTATATGCGGGTTTACCAGGGCACTTTGCGTAAGGGGGATTTTATTTTTAACCAAAGCTCTGGCAAAAAGCTCAAAGTGCCTCGGATTGTGCGCATGCATGCGGATGATATGGAAGATATTAGCGAGGCCTACGCGGGGGATATCGTGGCGCTGTTTGGTGTGGAGTGTTCTTCGGGGGATACTTTTACAGACGGGCGCGTGCAGTACACGATGACCTCTATGCATGTGCCGGATCCGGTGATATCGCTTGCGGTGCGGCCTAAAGACAAAACGGGCGAGGCGAATTTTTCGAAGGCCTTGCAAAAGTTCAGGCGCGAAGACCCTACCTTTAAGGTGCATAGGGACGAAGAGTCGGGCGAGACGATTATTTCTGGCATGGGAGAGCTGCATTTGGATGTGTACATAGAACGCATGAAGCGCGAATTTAAGTGCGAGGTCGTATCGGGTGCACCTCAGGTGGCGTACCGTGAAACCATTGGCCAAAATGCCGAGTACGACTACACCCATAAAAAGCAAACCGGTGGTGCGGGGCAGTTTGCAAAAGTCATAGGGCGCATGCTGCCTATTAAGCCTGAAGAAGAGCTCAATTATGAGTTTGTAGATAACATCAAACAAGGGCGCATACCGAAAGAGTTTATACCGGCTGTCGATAAAGGCTTTCAGGAGCAAATGCAAAAAGGCCCGCTTATAGGTTTTCCGATCGTCAATGTGCGTATGGAGCTAAATGACGGGGCCTTCCATGATGTCGACTCGAGCGAAATGGCCTTTAGGCTCTGTGCTATGGCGGCATTTAGGCAGTGTTATTTAAAGGCACAGCCCACGGCTTTAGAGCCCATTATGAAGCTAGAAGTCAGTGCGCCGGAGGAGTTTCAGGGGAATGTTATGGGACAAATCAACCAACGCCGAGGCATGATCGAGGGCACGCAGACCAATGAAGGCTTTGTAACCGTTGTGGCTGAGGCCCCGCTGAGTGAGATGTTTGGTTACTCCACGGACCTGCGCTCTGCGACTCAGGGTAAGGGGGATTTTACGATGGAGTTTTCGCGCTATGCGGCCGTGCCGCGCAATTTGCAAGACGACCTAGTGGCAGAGTACCAAAAACGCAAAGCCGAAGAGGACAAAAACAAAAAATGATCCTCTCAGACGCCGATTTAAAAGCCTGCATCCAATCGGGCGAGTTGGGAGTGGAGCCTTTTGAGCCTCAAAATCTGCAGCCTGCGTCTTTAGACTGCCGTTTGGATTGTGACTTTGAAAGCATTTGCTCCGACACTCTGGATTGCATACGTATGGATGAAGCTTTGGTTTATAAACAGCACCATGGGGTAGACAGCATCAAAGTGCCGCCGCGGTCTTTTTTGCTTGGCTCTACGCGCGAATACATAAGACTGCCTGATAACATGACCGCCTTTGTAGAGGGGCGCAGCTCTATAGGGCGTATGGGTTTGTTTATTCAAAACGCCGGGTGGGTAGACCCTGGGTTTGAGGGGAGCATCACTTTAGAGCTCTACAATGCTACGCACTTGCCTATTGTGTTAAAGCCTGGCAGGCGCATTTGCCAAATGGTGTTTTGCAAGATGCAAACTAGTACCACGCAGCCCTATAGGGGCAAGTATTTTAAGCAGCGGTCTGTTACGGGTTCAAGAGCGCACCAAGAAACCGACTGGGCAGTGCGCCCTTGACGCCGCGGGTGCGCGAGATTTTGTCTTGGTACGGGAGCGAGAGCCCCGGTGTGCTAACAAATCTGGCACGTCTGCTGCAGCATGGACGCCTTGGCGGCAGGGGCAAGTTGCTAATTTTGCCCGTGGACCAGGGCTTTGAGCATGGGCCGCTTAAGAGCTTTGCACCTAATCCTGATGCTTACGACCCGCAGTACCATTTTGCCCTAGCGGTAGAGGCGGGCCTAAGCGCTTATGCGGCGCCGCTCGGGTTTTTAGAGGCTGGGGCTAGGGAATTTGCAGGCCAAGTGCCTTTGATTTTAAAGCTAAATAATGCCGACTTGCTTTATAAAAGCGAAACCGCACCTCAGTCGGCTTTAACCTCTTGCGTGGACGATGCTTTGCGCTTGGGCTGTGTGGGTGTGGGGTTTACCATTTACCCTGGCAGTGCGCGTTCGCGCGCAGCCTATGAGCAATTGCAAGCGGTAGTGTACGAAGCCAAACAAAAAGGCCTCGTGGTGGTAGTATGGGCTTACCCGCGGGGCGAGGGTTTAAGGAGCTCTGCCGATAACACAGCCGTACAGGTGGTGTCTTATGCCGCACATATTGCGGCCCAGTTGGGTGCGCACATTATAAAAGTAAAACCTCCCACCTGCTGCCCGGAAGGGCTCTTTAGTGACCCTAGCTTGCAAGCAGGAAGGCTTAGCAAAATGGTAAGCCTTGTGTTAGAGAGCTGCTTTGCTAAAAAGCGCATTGTGCTTTTTAGTGGCGGAGGTAAAAAATCTAAAACTGAGCTTCTAGAAGAAATTCGGCAAATGTTGCTTGGGGGTGCTTTTGGCAGCATTGTGGGGCGCAATGTATTTTATCGTCCGCGCGGGGAGGCTTTAGATTTATTAGACAAAATTGTGCAGCTATATTTGGGGCAGAGTGAAAGTGAATAAACCTGAAGCCGACCAGCCTAAATCACAGCCTTCTAAAGAGCCCCTCAAGCCAAACTCGCACCATCGCCAGCAAAAAAATCCGCTTCAATTAGAAAAAGCGCGCAAACTTGCGGAACTTAAGGCGATGGGTGTGGAGGTGTTTCCGCATAGTTTTAAACCTTCTTGCAGCGCGGAGGAGCTTTTAAAAAAATACGACGCCAAGCTGCAAGCGGGCGAAAAGCCCTCGCCCCGTATAGAGGCACAAATTGCGGGGCGTATTGTTAGCATGCGCAAAATGGGTAAGGCTGCGTTTTTTCATTTGCAAGACGAAGGCCAAAAAATGCAATGCTACGTGCGTATGGACGAGCTTAATTCTACTGAGCAGCAGGTGTTTGCTTTGTTAGAAACGGGGGACTTTGTGGGGGCGGGGGGGTTTGTTTTTAAAACCCGCAAAAATGAGCTCAGCCTGCATGTAGAAAAGCTTAAAATACTTTGTAAAAGTTTGCAGCCTTTGCCCGAAAAATTCCATGGCCTAAGTAATATTGAAACCCGTTACCGCCATCGCCATTTGGATATGATCAGCAACCTGCAGGTGAGGCAGGTGTTTTTGCAGCGTGCGCATATTATTAAATACATAAGAGAGTTTTTAAACCAGAGGGGCTTTGTGGAGGTAGATATACCTGCTTTGCAGCCAACCTATGGTGGTGCGGAGGCTCAGCCTTTTAAAACCCGGCACCGTGCGTTGGGGATGGACTTGTATTTAAAAATCTCCCCCGAGCTGTACCTGAAGCGTCTTATTGTGGGCGGCATGCACAAGGTATATGACCTTAGTAAAAATTTTCGCAACGAAGGCATAGACCGCTCGCACAACCCAGAGTTTATGATGCTAGAGTGGTACGAGGCCTATACGTGCTATTTGTATCAAATGGAGCAATTTGAGCAGTTGGTGGCCTATGTGGCAAAAAAGCTGCGCGGGTCGCTAAAATTAAAATACCAGGGGCAAGAGTTAGACTTTGCTCCGCCTTGGAAGCGGGTGTCAGTACGAGAGGCTTTGCTCAAAAAAGGCTTAAACGTAGAGACCATGCAAGCGCAAGAGATTGCGGAGTTTTTGCAAACACACTGCAATCTTAACGAGCAGCACTTTGCGCAGGATCTTAGTTGGGGGCATATGGTGATGGAGGCCTTTGAGCTTTTGGTAGAGCAAGAGCTGTGGCAGCCTTGTTTTATTGTGGATTTTCCTTTGGATGTGTCGCCTTTAACTAAAAAGCACCGTGACCCTGCGCTTAGTGACAGATGGGTGGAACGGTTTGAGCCTTACGCAGCGGGCATGGAGCTGGGCAATGCTTATACAGAGCTTAACGACCCTGAAGACCAAAGGGCGCGCCTTGAGGAGCAAGAGCAACAGCGTAAAAAAGACAAAACCTCCCTTGCGCACCCTATGGACAAAGACTTTCTGCATGCCATTGAGACCGGCATGCCTCCTACGGGTGGCGTAGGCTTGGGTGTGGAGCGACTGGTTATGCTGCTCACCGATCAAAACAGCATCCGCGACACCATTCCATTCCCCACACTACGTAATTTAGAGCGCTAGCCTAATACTCTGGGACTAAGCGGCGCTCCTGGTGCAACCTCCGTGCGTAAGCATCAGAGTGCTAGCCACATGTTCTGGGCTAAGCGCAGTCTCCCTGATAGTCCCTGCAAGGGATGACCATCAGGGAGATAAGCGCCCCACAGAACATGTGGCGACCTATGAAGCTTCTATGAGCCCCTTACCTGACGCCCCCTATAGGGGGGGCAAGTGGGCTGCACTTACTGCTTAAAGAGTTTTTGCTAGCGCTTTAATTGCCTAATAAACAAAAATGGAGTAGTGGGACCCTTATGAGAATTAAACGCCTTGCTTGTGCGCTTGTTTTTGTGTGCGCCTGCGATGCTTTGGCTCGGCCTGAGCAGACAGTAGGTTTGCACCCGGATGTAGATTTGATTGGTGACCCCTACACCGCCATCATGCGTAGTGCTCACATGGTAGAGCAAGGCCTGCATCCTTGGCATGCTCTTAGTTTAATGGACCAGCTGTCCACGGCCTACTCAGCCGAAGAAATTTTGGACACCCTGCTTAGCTACCCTGAGCTACTAGAGCGCAGTTTGCAGGGAGACCTGTGCTTGCTGCATCTTATGTTGCGCCACAAGCCCTTAGAGGCGGTTTTTTTAGAGTATACAAACGAAATTGCTGTAGTAGCATCGACCTTGCTGGATCTAGGTATTAAGCAAAAAGCACTGCGCATTCTGTTAGGCCGCTTGCCGCTATTTAATGCTGTGGCGTACTTCTTTTTACCCAGTCTTGATGAAGCCGGCATTGTTATGTACGAGCACGAACTACTGCACGAATATTTGGTTATGGAAAAATCCCTCACCCAAGAAGATAAAGAAGCACTCCATGCGCTGCTGGTGTCTGTAGATATAGAGCATTCGCAAAAACCACGCCACTCGCTTGCGCCACAGGATCTTTATTGGAGCAGCTACGCGGCCAAGCACCTGCTTACAACACACCGCAGCCCAAGCGTGGCTTTTATGGTGCTGGGTGTACTAGAAGAAGCTCCCACTTTGAGCCAAAATAAATTCACAGCAGAAATTTTATTAAAAATTCTACACAATTTGTTTCTATACTCTACACCTCAAGACGCCCCTCAATTTATAAACAAGGCCCTGCAACAAATAGCTGCACACGAAAATTTGAGGAATTTTTTAATGCCCGCTGCCAGACAGGGGCTGGTATATATTGCACAATCTTCACTCGCGCTAAATGACAACACCATGCAAACACTACGTGCCTACGCTGCAGGCGAAGCCCCAGGTGCGCAGCCTTGTGTAGGGCTTTTGCAAAAAATATAAACACCCCTGAGCACTCAGAAAAAAACTACTAAAATCGAAAAAGAATGCAAATACTAAAAGCTGTATTGGTACTCTTTTTTACGCTGTTGCCGCTCACTCTCATAGCAGGGGCGAGGGATAGGTTTTTAAAGGCCAATGACGTAACCCAAAAATGCCTGGATATTTTGGAGTTCAACAAAAACGAACCCGCCCTGGCTTATGATGCTATGCTAGAAACAGCGTTCTCGCTAGAGAGCCTTATACAAAAAGGCATGCTAAACGAACTTAGCACTGTGCTGGCCGTGGGTTCTGATGCACATGCAGAACTTGCAGAGATTTTACTCAGTCACTCTAAACTGCCTAAAGATCAAAAGCGCGCCTTTGTACAAAGTCTTGTGTCTAAAATCCCAGAGCACCGCTACACCCATGCCAAGGTGGAGCAGATGTTTGCGCTGTTTGAGCAAAAAGGCTATTTGCCAGACTTGTTGCGGGGGCTATTTTTAGAAAAGCACCCAAACCTATGGAACCAAACACAGGCTTATAGAATCAAAAACTTTTTCCTAACCGATAAAGGGTGGGCGACTTTAGAGCGAGCCCTTTCGCGCGCGGAGCAGGACGTTTATTTAAAATCTAGCTTGCGGGACATTCTGCTAGCATCTGTTATAAGCAAAGCGCCCGCCCATACTGAGCAGGTGCTCAAGTTTGTGCCCGTATTGTTGAATACGCATATTTCGTACTTGCCTTTTGTGCTAGAGGTTTTACACCACACCAAAAAAGCCCCCTTACAAGAGTTTGAAACAGCATTAACCGCAATTATAAGAACCCTGCTACCCCTTAAAGGCACCGTTTTAAGTCACGAGCTAGGTTTGTTATTTGCCACAATTAAAAAACACCCCCACATGAAAGCTTTGTTAAAAAGCACGGCCCACTATACCTTAAAAAGATACAGCTTGCGCCATGACGCCCAAAACACCTGGCCCCTTTATATGGACTCACCCAATAGCGATACCCAAGGACTAGTGCTCCATTTGCTAGAATGGGCTGAGTGGGGGAAATTTAAGGTCAAAATAAAGTTAGAGCGCTAG
This sequence comes from Bdellovibrionales bacterium, assembly GCA_965116155.1. Taxonomy (GTDB): domain Bacteria; phylum Bdellovibrionota; class Bdellovibrionia; order Bdellovibrionales; family UBA1609. The sequence goes on along the minus strand of OZ220488.1, from coordinate 68,066 downwards.
CCTAGTCGTGACTGAAGTATGTTCTTTTTATCGCCGAATCAAACAATTGCCATCCGCTTTAGATCGAGTTCAGCATTACACCTAAAGCGATAATAGCAGGCATCCCGCAAAACATGTGGCTATCTCTCTAAATGTTTGAGTACAACTGATATATTTGTAGAGCGGGTGCACCCGCCATGGCAGTCAGAGGACGAAGGGCAAGAGCCTTTTTGTCGAAAAAAAGCAATCCCCAACACCTCTAAGCTGTCAGCATCCAATACCGGAGAGCCCGAGTTGCCCTGGTAGCTTTCTAAATGCGACAAAAAAACAGACCCACTGCCTGTTGGCATTACACCCGCCAGCACACCCGACGATACCTTCATTGCCATCTTATAGGGGTGCCCCAACATTAGCACCGCACGCGTATTGCTGGCATCCGCTTGCACACGCAAAGGCTCACGCCCCGCAACCTTGCGGCCTAAGCGCAAAAGGGCATAATCGGGCTGACTGATCTGCGGTTCGTTTTGGACCCGTATATCTACATTAAGCCCAGGGTCTGATAAGGCGATCACCTCTTTGCAAGAGTACACATTGCGGGGAGAAACCTGAGCCGCAGCGGGTGATGTCCAGCCAAAAACAAATCGAGCATCTTGACAAGCAACCTTCCTTAAACAATGCCCCGCCGTGGCCACGATATCCGGTGCAACCAAAAAGCCCGTACACAGCCCAGAAGACACTCCTCTTTCCTCATCCTCCCCATGGCTCAAAGACACCGCACCCAAAGGCGCAGCCCTCAAAGACACCGTATTACCAAAGGACACCGCAGGCTCTAAAGCACCCCGCCCTGCCACCCGCCCTGCTAGCAGATCAATTGGCTCCGAACCCGTGTGGCCTAAATAACGGGCATCTATTAGCATACCAACCGATCGCGCCACCTGGTTTAGCCTAGGGTCTTGTACGCTGCTCATATCCTGCAGAGCAGACCGCGCCGCGCCGCAAGCGCCATAGGCCTTAACTCCCAAGGCGCCAGCCATAACGCCCACAACTAAACCCAGCAGAACAAAACTGTAACTCAGCCTACTCATATGCCCCCTTGGCTCTCGCATGCATAAGTTGCTCATCAATACCCGCGCAGTCTACCCCACAAAACAGTGGCTCGGCACATAAAAACATTTTTACACGGCCATTATTTGTTGTATGGGTACCTGTCGGTCTCAGATGCACGGGAAGAGCGTTTTTTAATCACCACAAAGCCCGCAATGCCCAAAATGAGCAGCAAAAAAATCCACACCTGTGCCTCTTGTATGTAGCGCATATTGCGCTCAATATTGTTACCAAACCACCACCCCAGCCACACCCAAAAGGGCACGCTCAAGGCTGCAGCCAAGCCATCTAAGCCCAAAAAAATCCACGGCTTAACCCCCATAATGCCAGAGCACAGGTAAATAGGTGCTCTTAAGCCTGGTAAAAAACGCGCCACAAAACAAATAAATTTCGAGTTCCTAAGCACACGCACACGAGCCTTTTGCACCCGCTTGGGTGTAAACACAAACCTTAACCCCGGCAGCTGAAACACCCTTTCGCCCAAAAAGCGCCCCAAAAAAAATAGCACCCCATCCCCCAACAGTACTCCAAAAAAACCTACCACCATGGCGCCTAATAGTGAAATCTGCTCACGCGCGGCCATGACCCCTGCAGAAACCAAGGTAATATCCTCCGGTATAGGCACACCCAGACCCGAAACCAAAAGCGAAAGCACAATAGCCCCATAAGCCTGCCAACCGCTCAGGCCTGCAAAAAAGGCCAAAATTTTTAAAGCAAAACTTTCAGGCTCCTGCGTCATAGGGGGTCTAGTCTACCCTTAAAACCCTATGAAAGTCTTTTGAAAAAGCCCCTCATATGGTCAAAGGGGCTCCTTTTAGAGATACTGGCTCTATGAACCATTTAACCTTTACCGTGGCGGACGACGCGGCTTTTGTGCAAGAGCTACTAGTAGGAATTTTGCAAAAGCACGGCGCCACATGCCTAGGCGTCGCCAGCAACGGGCACCAAGCCGTGGCTCAGGCTTTGGAGCTAAAACCGCAGCTTATCATTATGGACATCGTTATGCCCCAATTAAATGGCATTGAGGCCAGCAAAAACATACTCGCAGTCCACGAGTGCCTTATTGTTGCGTGCACGGGTCTTATGAACCAAGAGCTTAAAAACCAGGCCCTTAACGTGGGCTGCAAGGCCTTTTTGGCAAAACCCTTTACAGAACAAAGCACCCTCGAAATCGTGCGTACCCACTACAAAGTGCCCGCCACAGGCTAAAAACAGCAATCCAAGCAAGCCATTAGGAAAATTTGATGCTGAGTGTCTTACCGCACAAGGATGGATATTTTGACATCCTCGTGCCTGGGTGCTAATAACGCCTCTACAGATACTTTAGAACGTGGAGGTAACGCGTGATGAGAAAGGTTTTTGCTTCTCTTGTGGCTGGTTTGGGCTTGTTCTGTCTGAGCACATTCGCTAGTGCTCACGATAGTACGAGGGATCATTTTGTTTTTTATCTTATGGTGACAGAGGGTGTGAGCGAAGACCAAGTCGAGCAGGCTGAAAAAACCTTGCTGCAGGATTTTCCGGAAATCGAGCGGGTAGAAGTGCTCGAGCCTGGCACTCCCAGGCCTAAGGACGTTCCGTCGGACAAGGTTTGGGTTTTGACAGAGCAGGGCATGGACCCAGCTCCTGCGCCAAAGCCATCAACCAATGTGGCGGGTTTGTCTAGCCATGGCGACAACGCCAAGTGGTATGTGGGTACGGGATTGAGTGCGTCTTTGCATAGTCAGATTGTTGAGCGCGGTATGAATACCGACACGGTTTGTTACCCTGACGATGCCTCTTGTTACAGGGCATCACCTGGTAGGCCTATGGCTTTGGGCATGGCGAAAGACCTTTCTGGTTCGTTCCCCAGAGGGTCAGGCGACTTGGTAGCGCCGGCACCTGTGATTGCGGGCTATTTTTGGACCAATGTTTACGATATTGAAACGTACGACATTAATCTTAGTGTCGGACGCATATTCAACTGGGGGCGCGCGGAGCTGAGCTTTACGCAGCTGATGTCTTTTAAGTCGCACGCCACTAGCTCGGGCGGCATTAAGGTTTATGCTCCGAATTCACCGGCTCCTTTTGATAGTGATAGTACTGGTCATAGTCAGAGTGTTCAAAAGTTCGGCAACTGGGGTGGACGCAACTACAGCGTGAATGTGTTTAGGGATTTTGGTAATAAAGAACGCCGGTACCTGCACCTTGTGCCTTATATTGGCTTGGGGTTTGGTTTTGAGCGGAGTGGTTTTGAAAACCTCACCTACGCAGCTAGCTACACGTCCGCTTGGGGGTATGCTTTGCCCGATTACGACACGCTCCACTCGGTGCGCATGATGCAAAACATGACCGCAGCGGCGGGTCATTTGGGCTTTCATACGCCTATGTCTAAGCGTTGGGACTTAGATGTGCGTTACTCGTACATTAAGGGCATGATGTTTAATAGCTCCGAGCACACCAACCACTACCAGCAGCACCCTATGGAGGCGCTTACAGGCTCGCCGCACCCATCGGTAACGGGCTTTGACCGTACACGTCACCGCCACAGTGTTAGCGTGCTGGTGCGATTACGGCTGTAAAGCTCCTTGTGCGCCCAAACACTTTGAGCCAAAAGCTCAAAGTGTTTGGGCGCTTCCGCATCTGCGGGGGTCGGCGATGGCCTCGCCACCCTCTAGCACTCCATGCACGCCGCCAAAGAAAAACGCGATATCCTTCCAGAGGTTAACTTTAATCTGAGACCTCAAGGCATCTACGCTGCTACTTGCAAAACCGGGCTCCATTTGTAAGCAGCCTTCGTCCCAGTTCATGCGCGGCGCTAGCAGGGCCTGCTCTAAGCTTTTGCCAAAATCCACCAAATGCGACACCACTGTAAATAAAGAGGATCGAATGCGCTTAGAACCCCCAGTGCCCAAAACATACGCCCTACCATTAGGGGCTCGCAGTATCAGAGGCGACATGCGCGAAGGCAGCCTTGTGCCACAGCGCCACAGGCTCTCATCTGGCCCCAAAATATCATCCTCGCCCATCATATTGTTTAGCATTACGCCTGTGCCCGGTACAAAACAGCCCGAGCCTTCACCATTAGATAGGCTCACGCTCAGCAGATTGCCCTCTGCATCGGACACACTTAAATGCGTGGTGCCTTTTTTAAACGACTGCTCTAAAACCTGGGCCTGTTCTTCTGCTCGTTTTAAAACTTGTGCTAAAATGCCAATATGCTCACTACTGCCCCACTTTGTAGAAGACAAATCATAAGACTCTAGATCTTTTAGCATGCGCCTTAAAAACACCCCACCCAAGTTGGGTTCTGGTGTGGAGTACAGCACATGGTCGCGGTATTTCCAAACCAAGGGCTCTGCCACTTGAACCTTGTACTGAGTAAAGTCTGCGGCGTTTAAGCTCGAAACCCCACGCGTGCGTGACAAAACACTCTCCACCAATGGTGGAGAACGAAAGGCTCCCCCACCCCTGACAGACGAGAGTATAAAATTGCCCAGCTCAGGGTTGCGGAGTTCTTCGCCCTCGCGCCTGCAGGCACCATTTTTATGAAAATACAGCGCCCTTCCTACAGAGTCGTAAGAGGCAATGCGCTTTAAAATCAAAATCGCCCGCGACTGAGTGGCATTAAGCTTATGCCCGTAGGCGTACTCTATGGCCGGGGCCGCCACTTGAGCCAAACTCAACCGGCCGCCACTTTGGTGCAAAGCTTTTAAGCCTTCCCAAGTGCCAGGAGCCGCGATGGAGCCAGGGCCAATTTTAAAACTCTGCGAAGCTCCTAAAAAATCCACCTCTAAATCTTCAGCAAAAGCCTTGCTCGTGCCCGGAAGGCCTTTGCCCGGGAAGTCCACAAAAAAATCCCACGCCCTATAGCCATGCTGGTGGTCAAAGCTCACAGCATACCCGCCGCCGCCAAGGCCCGATAGCAAGGGCTCCACAACACACTGGGCTAAGCCCGCCGCCACGGCTATATCAAAGGCGTTCCCTCCAAGAGCGTGGACTTTCGCCCCTGCCTGCGTAGCAAGAGGATGCCCTGTAGCAATAAGGCTGCAAGTGGGTGTGCCCAAACGTGAAACCCCTAATAAACTCTCAAAACTCTGTGGCCAATTCTAAATCCAATATGGCACAATGATAAAATCATGTCTGCCAATAAAATACAAAGCTACTGCCTCATAGCACTGAGCTTAATTGCCATCACTATGGCCCTTATCTATACCCGCTCTGTGATGGTGCCGTTTTTTATATCGCTGTGCTTGTTTGCCATTTTAAAGCCCACATCTAGCTGGATACAAAGCCGCCTGCGGATTCCGCGCGCGGCGGCGGTGGGGTTTGTGTTTTTGTGCTTTGTATTAGCGTCGCTGGCTTTGCTGGTGCTTACAATGGGATCTTTGGAGCGCTTTGCCCAAGAGGCTTCAAGTTATCCACAAAAGTTGCAACAAGCTATTATACCGCTGGAGGTGTGGCTGCAAGAAAAGGGCATCGACTTTGAGCCCCGCACGTTGGTGAGCACAATGGCTCAAGAGTGGCCTCTGCTAGAAACCGCTACCAGCCTTACAGGCTGGGTGTTTAACTTTGTGTCTAAGTGCTTTTTGGTGGCGATTTTTGTGCTGTTTTTAATTATGAGCCCGGCTAAAGCTGCAGCAGGTAATTCGTCTGCGTTGATGTTTGAGGAAATGCTTTCCACTATTTCGCGGTATTTGATTTTAAAGTTCCTAAGCTCTACTACAACAGGGTTTTTGGTGGGGATGATCCTCTGGGTTGCTAAGGTGGACCTGGCTTTTATGTTTGGGGTGCTGACTTTTTGCCTCAATTTTATACCCAGCGTAGGCTCCATAGTGGCCACGCTTTTACCTGTACCTATTGTGTTTTTAAAATACTCTCTCGGTTGGGAGCTGGCTTGTATTATAGGAATTATGAGCTCTGTGCAGGTGCTGATTGGTAATATTTTAGAGCCTAAGGTATTAGGCGACAATATGGACCTGCACCCGGTTACGATTTTAATATTTTTGCTATTTTGGGGCCTGGCGTGGGGAGTGGCGGGTATGTTTTTAGCCGTGCCCATTACCGTTATAGCCAAAATTGTGTTACACAAGATCGAAACCACCCGGCCCGCCGCCGAGCTTATGGCAGGGCGAATAAGCTGACAAAAGGCGTATGGATTTTTCTTCTGTACAGGTGCATTGGAGTTCTAAATGGGCGAGGGGCCAGGAGAATTTTCGCGAAAAGCTACAAGAAACCATGTGGCGCCTGGCACTTGGAGGTTTTGGGAGTGTGTCTTATGGTGAAGGCGTAGGTGGTTTTGCTGTAGCGGCTTGTGAGATAGGCTTTGATTTAGAGCCTCTATCGCGCACGGTTCCTATTAGAACCTTAAAACGCGTCAGCACAGATGCTCCGCGCGAGCTCATGGGAGCCCCCTCACACTTAGCCTTGTGGTGCGCTAAAGAAGCAGCCTTTAAAGTTCCTCAAAATAAAAACCCCGGGGTTTTAAGTGACATACTGGTGGATTTTGTGCCCGCAAACAGTACACACTTTACAGCTTATAACTTACGCCAAGGTACAAGACTCATAGGCATCACCTGGGCGCGCGCAGGCTTTCAAATGGCAATAGCACAGTTTTACCGGCGCGAGTCTAGGTGTTGCGCAACTTTTCCAGGATGACGTGAAGACTGCTGTTTGCGCAGTTTGCGCACTAGTTTGCTCGATAAAAAATTCAAGCACTCCATTACGCCCTTGCCCACACGTGCACAGGCCTCGAACTCTTTGTACTTTTTTTGCGGGTTCAGCAAACCCTGTAGCTCCTTCAAACTCGCAGCATTGGGCAAGTCACGCTTATTATACTGCAACACAATAGGCACACCCACAGCACCCACCAGCACCAGGTTTTGCTCCAAGTCCTTAAAAGACTGCAAATTTTCCTCCATGCGCTCTTTTTGTGAGTCTGCCACAAACACCACCGCATCCAAGGCCTTTAAAACCTGTCGCCGCGAGTTCTCATATACCACCTGGCCCGGCACAGAGTACAAGTGCAAACGCACCGATAAATCACCCACCTTGCCCAAGCCCAAAGGCAAAAAATCAAAAAACAAAGTCCTCTCCACATCAGACGGTAACACCATAAGCTGCGATGCCCGCCCGCGCCCCTTTTCGTACACCCACTGTATGTTAGTTGTCTTGCCACCAAAAGACGGCCCATAATACACCAATTTGCAGTTTGCCTCTTTAGTGCGGTAATTGATTAAAGACATGTTCCCCCTACAACTGTTGCCGGCTACTTAAAGCCCTACTCAAAGTGCGCACGTCTGTATAGTCAATATCTCCACCCACCGGCAAACCATAAGCCAAACGCGTCACCTTAACTCCCAAGGGACCCAGCTGCTTGCCAATATAAAGCGCCGTAGTGTCGCCCTCTAAATCTGCATCCAAAGCCAAAATCACCTCACTAAATGCGCCCTCCTTAACCCGCTCCACCAGCTCTGCTAGTTTCAAGTCCTTAGGGTACACACCGTCTAAAGGATCTAACACCCCATGCAACACATGGTACCAACCCCTAAACACCCTGCATGCCTCGATACGCAACACATCCAAAGGCTCCTCCACCACACACAAGCCCCGCGCCGCACGCTCCTCGTTACTACACAAATCACACACATCCTCAGTTTCAGTAAAACCAAAACAACGCACACACAAGCGCGTGCGCACGCGTGCATCCACCATCGCTCGTGCTAAAGCCTCCACATGCTCCTTAGGCTGCTTCAATAAAAAATACGCCAACCTCTCAGCACTCTTTGGCCCCACGCCCGGCAAAGACTGCAGCCTATGCACCAACCCCCAAAGCGACACCAAGCTCCGCGCCCCAGGTTTTAGGTTTTTAGCCTCACTGGCACTTTCAGCTTCAAGGTTCATAACCCTCCTAAAGCGCTAGCCACGCGGGACAGCCCCTTTAGCTCGCGCGCAGCATGGTCCAAATTAACCGACACCAACTTGCTCACACCACGCTCCTGCATAGTTACCCCAAACAAACTCCCACACGCCTGCATGGTGCGCTTATTGTGCGTTACCACAATAACCTGCGACACCTTAGACATCTCACCTACCAAATCGTTAAATCTATCCACATTAGCATCATCCAAAGGAGCATCCACCTCGTCTAACAAACAAAAAGGCGCCGGACGCACCAAAAAAATCGCAAAAATAAGCGACAAAGCCGTCAGCGCTTTTTCACCCCCAGAAAGCAGTGACATATTTTGCAATTTTTTGCTCGGTGGCTGAGCCAAAATCTGCACCCCTGCTACCCGCTGCATAGCCTCCCCAGCCTCGGCCCCAGTCTCAGCCTTAACTCCATCCGCCGGATTAGCCTCAGCCCCACACTCGATCATGCTTAAGCTCGCTCTGCCTCCACCAAACAACAACCGAAACACATGCCCAAATCGCTCTGCCACCCGGCCAAAGGTTTCTTTAAACCTCTTGTTATACACCTGAACAATCCGCTCCATTAACTCTACAAGTTGCTTGCGCGCAAAAAGTAAATCTTCCCTTTGGCCGAGCAAAAAATTGTACGACTTTTCTAGCTCCTCTAGCTCCTCTACAGCCCCCACATTAACGCCACCCAGTTTGTCTAGCTTTTTGCGCAAGCCCTCACACTCCTCTTGCACCTTCTCCCTATCACCCGGAACCTGCGCATAATGCAAAGACACCACCGGTAGGTCTTTTTGGTATTTGTCGCGCACCACATCACACAAGTGCTGCTGCTTTATTTCACCCGCTCCCACGGTAGCCGCATGCTCCGCCATACGCGTCTTTTGCGCACTCACCCGCTGCAAGGCCTCTCGTACAGCTTGATCGCTATCGCTGGCTTTATTTTTTGCCACATTAAGCCCATCTTGCTCCTTAGCCACAAGAGCCATCGCAGCACCCGCCCGCTCTACCAGGTGTTTTAGCTTTTTATTAAAGTCCACGCGCTCACGCTCGAGCTGTTGCTGCAAACCATCGCTCTTTGCTCGCGCCGCCCCCCAATGCCCCACACGCTCCCCAAGCGCCTCCAGGCTCTTTGCCACAGCACCCAAACGCTCTGCCCGTGCCTCCACCCCCACACGGCACTCCACCAAATTGCCGTGCACCTTTTGCAAAGCCTTTTCACACTCCTCTTGCTGGCAGCGCACCCGAGCCAAAGCTGCGTCTCTTGCCTGACGCTCTACCTCTAAGCGCTCGCGGTGTTTTTTGCTACCACCCAGCACCTGCTCGGCCTTTGATAGTTTTTCCTCCAAGTTTTTAAATAAATCTCCCACACCCGAGAGCTCTTTGTTTGCACTGTCCCGCTCTTGCAACACAGCACTCAATTGCTCTTGCCACCAGGCGCTTTCTTTTTGAGCCGCTGCACACTCTTGCACCAGCTCATCCCTACGCCCACGCTCACACTCCACACTCTGCGCCGCCACCGAGCACTTGTGCTCCACTGCACCCAGCTCTTGCTTAAAACTCTCTGAGCGCTCTTGCAGCACTACTAGCTCTTTGCGCAAGTCCGCTACCCTTAAGGCCCTAGCCAAATAACCGGCATCTTTTCCGCGCCGCGCACCAGCGCCACCCGCACCACCTACCACCAAGCTCCCTGCCACAAAACCCTCAGCCGCTAAAGTTACAAAATTGCACCTTGGCCACAAAGGCCCTAGCTCCATAGCCTGCTCTACGCTATCTACCAAAAAACTGCGCGCCAAAACCCCCTTTAAACCATTTGCACCCTCTGCCTCTTTAAGCGCCACCACATCCAATAAAGGCCTTAACCCCCGCTCGTGCAAAGCCGCTTGATCCTCAGCTCTTAAAGCGCCCAAATCCCCCCACTCCTCTACCACAAAGCGCGCGCCGCAACATTTTTGCCTTAACAAAGCCAAGGGCTTTGACATATCCGCCCCTTTAACCACAACAGACTCTGCAAAAGCCCCCAAACACAGCTCTACTGCCAGCTCGTAACCCGGATGGACCGATTTAACAAAATCCGCAGCTAAGCTCAGCTGAGAGGCCTTAGTACCAGGCTCTGTCTGCTTTAAAAGCAGCTTAACCCCCTCTTCTAAACCTTCAAAATGGTCTTGCAGTGTTTCTAAGGCCCCGAGCTCGTACACGGCCTTATCCACGCGCTCTTTTGCATCACCCAGCTTTTGTAAGACCCTTTGCCGTGTCTCTTGCAACTGCTTAGCCTCGTGCTCCAGTTTTTCTAAGCTCCCCTCGATGGTCGCTTTTTGCGTGTCTAACATGTCGCACTTATTACTTAGCTCCTTTGCGCGCGCACCTAGCTCTTGCCGCTTTTGCTCGCATGCCTTCACACGCTCCTTTGCCAGCTCGCGGCGCGCGGCAAGGGCTTTTTCTTGCTCCGTTAAGCGCACCAGCTCCTCACGGCCATTTTGCTCTTTGTCCACTTGCTCTTGCACATTTTGGACGCATTCTTCCAGCAATCCTTTAGACTCTTTAACCGCTGACTTAGACGACGCAAGCCGCTCCTCACCCTCTTTGTGCAAGTTTTGCAAGCGTTCTAGCTGCAGGGTTTCTTGGTCGTGCAAAGCCTTCAAATCCCCTTGCTCGGCTAGGGCCTTGGCTTTTTCTTTCTCGCACACATCCAAGGCCTTAACTGCAGACTCATAATTGCGCGCCTCATGCTGCAGCTCTAGATCCAGCTTGCGCAAAGCCAGCTCGCACTCCCTTACGCGCTCTCTTGCCGCTTCGCCCTCCCCCAAGGCCAAGCTCAACGCACGCTCACACTCTACTAGCTCTAACTTAGCCCCCTCACTTGCGGCCTCTCTTTGCGCGAGCTGGACCTGCGCTCCTTCTAGCTCGACTGCGCTCTTGCTTAGCCCTTTTTTAGCTTCAGCAAGATTGGTCTCTTGATCTAAATAATCGCGCGACACCAACCAGAGCTCTTTGTCCTCACACTCCGCACGCCACTTACGCCACGTTTGCGCCTTTTTAGCCTGAGACTTCAAGCTCCCTAGGCTGCGCTTTTTTTCGCGCAGAATGTCCTCCAAACGCACCAGGTTCTGCTCGACCAGATCCAGCTTGCGACGGGTTTCTTTTTCGCGCAGTTTAAATTTACTCACCCCTGCGGCCTCTTCTATAAAGTGGATCCGCTCATGCGGACGCGCTGTCACCAAACGGCTCACCGCCTCCTGTGCCACCACCGCAAAACCCCTGTGGCCTGCACCCAGATCTAAAAAAAATTCCTGCACATCACGCAAACGGCACTCGCGCCGGTTCATCAAATACACGCTCTCACCCGACCTATACAGCCGCCGCGTAACCGATACCTCACGCAAGGCTGACTCTGGAGCCGCTGACTCCGGAACAAAGGGCGCTGCGCTGCGCTCTAACACCAGCGTCACCTCAGCCACGCCCGCCGGAGCATAAGCGCCTGCGCCAGAAAAAATTAGCTCATCCATATTGCTGCCCCGCAGGCTCTTAGGTGACATCTCACCCATTACCCACAGCAAAGCATCTACGATATTCGACTTGCCGCAACCATTGGGGCCCACAACCCCCGTCACACCTGCTGCGGCTCCCATGTCCCCTGCTGCCGTCACGCCAGCAGCACTCAGATCCAGCACCACGCGGTCTTTGAAAGACTTAAAGCCTTGGATTTCTAAAGACTTTATCCTCATACGCCTACTCAGCCGTCTCCCCTGCCGTCTCCCCTACGGCAATCATAACAGAAACCCCCAACTATTGCCCAAAATTTGTTTGACTGCCAGTGCTCTAATGGTAAAGCCTTATCTCTGCATGGGCACCCCGACAGATAACCCGACAGATAACAAGCTGCAAAAAATTATCTCCCTTTGCAAACGCCGAGGGTTTGTGTTTCAGAGCAGCGAAATCTACGGCGGCTGTGCCGCCTGCTGGGACTACGGCCCACTAGGAGCCCAGCTCAAGCTCAATGTCAAAAATCTATGGTGGCAGCATATGTGCGCGCACCCCAATGTGGTAGGCCTGGATTCAGCGATACTGATGCACCCTAAAGTGTGGGAGGCCTCCGGCCACACCGAAAATTTCACCGACCCCCTTGTGGACTGCAGAAACTGCAAGCACCGCTTTAGACTCGAGGAACCGACCGCGGATCAGCACGCCTGCCCCAAATGCGGCAGCACGAATATTACGGACCCACGCGCATTTAACCTGATGTTTAAAACCCAAATGGGCCCTTTAGAAGACGAGGGCCAAAAGCTCTACCTGCGGCCTGAAACAGCGCAGGGGATTTTTGTTAACTTTGAAAATATCCAGGCCAGCGGACGGCACAAGTTGCCCTTTGGCGTAGCCCAGATTGGCAAAGCCTTTCGCAACGAGATCACGCCAGGTAACTTTATTTTTCGCACGCGCGAATTTGAACAAATGGAGATGCAGTATTTCACCCACCCCCAACAAGCTACAAAAGATTTTAATACATGGCTTAACACCCGAATGCAGTTTTACACCCAGCGCCTAGGCTTTAACTCCCAAAACCTGCGGCTGCACCCCCATAATGAAAACGAGCTGGCGCACTACGCCAAACAGGCTCAAGATATCGAGTATAAATTCCCCTTCGGCTGGCAAGAGCTAGAGGGCATCCATAACCGCGGGGATTTCGATTTACAATCGCACCAAAAACACAGTGGCAAAAAGCTGCAATACTTTGACGCCGCCAGCAACCAGCACTACGTGCCCTACGTTATAGAAACCTCAGCAGGCTGCGACCGCAACACACTGGCCTTGCTTTGTGAGGTTTATACGGAAGAAGCCCTAACCTCTGGCGATGCGCGGGTAGTGCTGAAGTTCCCCCCCAAACTTGCACCGGTAGAGGTTGCGGTGCTGCCGCTATCTAAAAAAGACCCCCTTACTCAAGAGGCTAGAAAAATCCACCAAACTCTCTCACAGCACTTTCGCCACCCAGTACGACGACTCGCAAAGTATAGGCAAGCGCTACAGGCGCCAAGACGAAATCGGCACCATGTTCTGCGCCACCTACGACTTCGAAAGCCCCCAAGATCAAAAAGTCACTTTGCGGCAACGTGACAATATGCAACAAATCCGCTTGCCCATTGACGAACTCGTGCCCTACATACAAAAATCCTTTAACAGCTATGCTGCGGCAGGTTAAGGGCTAAAAGCGTGCCTTGCCTTTGCTAGGGCCTTAAAAATTCGACCCACCTGCCCCTCCTAACCCAGCCCTCCTAAACCAGAGGACCCCATGCGCTCCCCAAAAACACAGCCAAAAACGCAACGAGCGACTTGGATTTATAGCTTTGGCATAAAAAAATCCCGCTTTCCTAATGTTTTGCATGCAGTAAAGCATCTTAGCCCCGAAGAGCGTTTTGCCGAAGCCTGCGCTATTGTAGGCAGCAAGGGTGCGGGTCTTTGCGCTATGCACCAAATGGGCATACCGGTGCCGCCGGGGTTTTCTATTTCTATAAAAGCGGCGGGTGAATTTTTAAAAAGCTCCCGCTGGCCAACGGGGTTTAAAGCTCAAGTCACGCAAGCACTGCGCGAGCTAGAGGTTCAAACAGGCAAAAGCTTTGCCAAGGGGCCAAGGCCTCTATTTTTAAGCGTGCGCTCGGGCGCTAGGGTCAGCATGCCCGGCATGATGGACACTTTGCTCAATTTGGGAGTATGCACACAAAGCCTTAATGCCTTGCAAAAGCAAAACCTCCCACAGGAGTTTTTGCAAAACCTCCAGCAACGCTTTTGCCTTATGTATGCAAATGTGGTTTTGGGCGTACCCGTACCCAAAGTGCGTTTTGCATCTAATTTTGAAAACAACTTTAAAAAGTTTTGGCAAGCGCTGGATCACGATCCAGCGCACACGGGGTGTGCACAAAACCCTCAAGAGCAGCTTTGGCAAACGATTCAAAGCGTGTTTCGTAGTTTTTGGTCCACCCGTGCCACCCACTACCGCAAGCTTAAGGGCTTGGAGCATGAGCTCGGCACAGGAGTGCATGTGCAGGCTATGGTGTTTGGCAATAAAGACCCACACTCAGGCACGGGGGTGCTGTTTAGCCGCAACCCCTCAACGGGCAAAAAAGAGCTCTTTGGCGAATACCTGCCTCAGGCCCAAGGTGAAGACATAGTAGCCGGCCTGCGCACGCCACAGACGTTACAAAGCCTTAGTGCACCGCTTTTAAAACAGCTTAACTCTATGGCCCGAAAGCTAGAGAAGCACTTTGGCGATATGCAAGACATAGAGTTTACAGTTGAAAGTGGTAAGTTGTGGTTTTTGCAAACCCGCTCAGGCCAGCGCAGCCCTCAGGCAGCCTTTAAAATCGCGCGCCAAATGGTGCAAGAGCGGCTTATAAAAAAACCCCAGGCCGTGCTTAATATCCGCGCCTCCCATGTGGAGCGCATGTTTTGCCCCAAGCTTAACGCCACCCATGCGCCCATTACCAAGGGGCTAGGCGCTAGCCCTGGTGGGATGAGCGGTGTTGCGGTGTTTAACTTAGCGCAAGCCCAAGAGTACGCTAAAAAAAAGCGCACTCCTATTTTGCTTAAACACTGCACATCCCCTGAAGACGTGAAAGCCATGCAGTGCTCGGGCGGCATACTCACTGCTGTTGGTGGCATGACCTCACATGCCGCTGTTGTGGCGCGCGGCATGGGCAAGTGCTGCGTCGTAGGTGCCCAAGACCTAAAGTGCCACCCCAACGAAACCCACGCCCACATAAGTGGTCAGCGTATAAAAGTAGGCGACCCTATCAGTATAGAAGGAGAAAGCGGCAAGGTGTTTTTAGCTGCCATGCCTGTCGTAAAACAAAAGCCTGGAAGCGATTTTAAAGTGCTCATGCAATGGATAAAAGAGTACCAAAAAAAAATCCGCCCTCAAAGTTAGAGCCAATGCTGATACCGCGCACGACGTTGACCAGGCTATAAAATACGGCAGCCAAGGCGTGGGCCTGTGCCGCACGGAGCATATGTTTTTTGAGCCCAAGCGGCTTTTGTTAATCCGAAAACTCATCCTCTCACGCCCCCAACAGCGCCAGCCTTTGTTGCGGCAGCTAAAGTCTTTTCAAAGGCAAGACTTTATACGCATTTTTAAACGCCTTAAACACCACCCCATCGTGGTGCGCCTGCTCGACCCTCCTTTGCACGAGTTTTTGCCCCAGTCTCCCCAGCAACTGCGCGCGCTTAGCCGAGCAATGGGAGTGCCCTTTGTGCAGATGCAAAAACGCCTGCAAAGCCTCCAAGAGCAAAACCCCATGCTGGGGCATAGAGGAGCAAGAGTCGGGGTGGAAACGCCCAGCATTTACTCCATGCAGTGCGAAGCCTTAGGCGAAGCCGCCATGGCTACACGCAACGAGCAGGGCTTAGAGATCATGCTGCCCTTTGTGTTTGGGGTGAGGGAGTTTGGGTTTTTGCGCCACCTAGTGCAAAAATCTCTCGCAAAGGTGGGAGCCAAGGTGGGAGGGGGAAAGGGCATAAAAATAGGCGCCATGCTCGAGCTGCCCCGCGCCATAATGCGGGCTGAGGCTCTTGCTGCAAAGAGCGATTTTTTCAGTTTTGGCACCAATGATCTCACACAAACCGCCTTGGGGCTTTCGCGCGATGACACAGCACGCAGTATGGAGGTGTACAAAGCCCATGGGCTGATCGATGCGGACCCTTTTAGCGTGCTGGACACCCAAGGCGTGGGCGCGCTGGTGCTGCAAGGAGTGCAAGGCGCGCGGCGGGCCAAGCCCAGGGTTTCTATAGGAGCCTGCGGCGAACACAGTGGCGAGGCTAGGAGTATAGAGTTTTTTTATAAGGCAGGCTTGAATTATGTGAGCTGCTCACCTCCTAAGGTGCCGGCAGCACTGCTCACTGTGGCTCAAACTTTTATAAAGAGTACCCTAGGAGGGACTCGAACCCCCACGCCGCGAAGCACTAGATCCTAAATCTAGCGTGTCTACCAATTCCACCACTAGGGCCCATACAGGCACAAAAGTTACTACTACTTACCTTGCAGCAGTCAAGCAAGGCAAAACACTTTTGCCTTGCCCAGAAGGGCACAAGGCTTTAGTCTAAACGAATAGGGGGTGGGGTTGTTCGGTTGGTTAAGGCCCCAAATAATTATGAAAAATTTTTTTAGCGGCCTAGTGCTGTGTGTTTTTCTGTGCTCCGGGCCAACAAAAACAGCGTGGGGCTTTTTTGAGAGTGAAGCAAACACCAGGCTCAATATTGCGAATATACTGTCGTATTTGACAAAAGGCATACATGCCCCGCGGACTCCTAATTGGTGGCCTGGGTTTAGGCGTGATGAGGTGGATGTGTGGGAGGAGTCTTACAACATTCGCCCGGGAGAGCTTTTGTCCATGCGCCTAGAGGCGCAGAAATTTATCGACTCGCCCGAACACCAAAGGCGTATACAAAAAGCGCGCCAAATTCTACTGCCGGGTAGTTCTACAAAAATGAACGTAAGCCTTAACTTAATTGTGGGCTACACTACTGTGGGGCACATTACCTTAGATGTGCATAATTTTGTAGAAAAAAACGGGCAACTTTTTTTACCGCCTTGCCATGCGCTCGTACGTGGACAACATGTTTGTCAAAATGAACTGCAAGGCCGAGTCGCTGGTAAGTTACGACACCTTTCAGCCCATAAGCATGCACACCTTTTGCGACTCGAACAAGCATTACCTTTTGGCCCGCAACGAGTTCGATTGGGAGAGCATGAGCGCCTACCATGCTGGGACTTATGGAAAAAATCGCGAGCGTGAGGTTTTTCATTGGAACCTGGAGCCCGATTCGCAAAACCTTTTGAGTGCGTTTTTTTATTTGCGGCTGATGGACTTTAGTGAGCGAAAAAGCGGCTCTTCTATTAAATCGCCTTTTATTGTTTCGGAGCGGGGCAAAAACGTGTCCTTTACTATTGGGATCAAAGGACACAAAAACATCAAAACTCCTTTTGGCCGCAAGAGGGCTTTAGCTCTAGAAACCCCTGGCCCCATAGGGCGCAACTGGGAGCACCCTATAAAAGTGCTGTTGGATCAGGGTTCTCAAAGAGAGCTACTGCAACTAAGGCGCGGGCGTTTTATACGAGTTAAAATAACAAAGTAATCTGTTTGGGATGCAGCCTTTGTCCAAAAGAGTAGGCAATATAGGCTTTTTGGGCTTTGGCAATATGAACCGCATTATTGCAACAAAGCTCTTGCAAGGCCTTGGTGCCAAGCAGATGTTTGCATCCACCCGCGGCCCCAAAGGGGGTGAAGCTGCAAAAAACTTGGGGCTAGCTGTATGCTCTAATGAAGAGCTGCTGGAGCACTGCGACTGGGTGGTGTTAGGGGTCAAGCCTCAGGATATGTCGGAATGCTTAGAGCCTTTAAAGGGCACCTTTGGCTCCAGGCACAGGGTGCTTAGCCTTTTAGCTGGTGTGAGTTTAGAGCAAGTGAGCGCTTTTGTGCACCCACACACCAGGGTGGTGCGAGTGATGCCCAATGTGTGTCTCAGCACAACGGCAGGACTTTTGGGAGTGGCTATGCCTACAGGCAGTAGCGAGCACTTTAAAGAAGCTGTGCAGGATTTTTTATCCTCTCTGGGCCGGGTGGTGTTTTTGGAAGAGGGAGAAAAGTTTGATGCGTTTTGTGTGGCCTGTTGCTGTGGACCGGGTTTTGTGTACGAGTTTATGCAGGTGTGGGTGGAGTTTTTAGAAGGGCATGGTTTTGAGCCCCAAGAAGCTGCACACTTAGTGGGTGATACCTTTAAGGGCTCGGCCTTGCTAATGGAGGGTGGTGCAAGCTTGGAGGCTTTGCAAAAGCGCGTTGCCTCTAAAAAAGGCACAACGGAAGCGGGGCTTAAAAGCATGCGCCGCGAAGACCTCCACCGTGTCCTTGCCGTCAGCTTCGAAAAGTCTTTGATGCACTTAGAGCGCAATTAGAGTGCTAGCGAAATTCTCTGGGACTAAGCGACGCTATTATCGCAGCCTTCTGGAAGAAGGCGTCCGCGATAATAGCAAGCGTAGCTGAGAATTTTGCGGCCTATAAGGCTACTATAAGCCCGTACCTGCAAGAGCGATTTACATAAATTGAGGAAAATATTGTCGCCTGCTCCCCAGGCTTTATTGATCGCAAAAAAACCAGGCGTGACCTAACCTGCCAGATTGGCTTAACACTATGAACACCTCTGGCATGCAGCGCTGCCCGAAGCCGCCACACTCTCGTCAAAGCCCCGCGCATTGAGTAAACACCAATTAGAGTGCTAGCCTCATAGCTGTTATATTTCCTTTGGGCTCGGGCTGGTGCGCAGCTCAGGAGAAAGCTATCCAGCACATGGGGGCACCCTGACATGAACCACTTGCCTCTGGACAACAAGATAATGGTTGATGCATACTCTTTTGCGTTGGGAGGGAACCTGGGAAATTATGGGTAAAAAAGAAGAATTAACCCCGAGCATGCACAGCATTTTAGATCGTCTGGCCAAGCGGTTGGAAGATTCAAAAATCGAAACCGACAGAAAAATAGCTGAGGTCAATGCTGAAACCAAAAGACAAATGGCCAAGAGCCGAGCAGAAGTAGATAAAGAATTTAAAGCACTGGCCAAGAGCCGAGCAGAGGTAGATGAAAAATTTAAAGAGCTAGCCACTCAAATAGCGCGAACAGATGCACAGATTAATGGCGTAAGTGGCAGGCAGGATCATCGTTGGGGTCAGTTTGTGGAAAGCCTTGTAGCGGGGGACTTGGCCAAGTTGCTAAGTCAAAAGGGCATTGATGTTAAGAAAGTGCTTTCCAGAAAGATAGGCGAGACTGAGGACAGGAAACATGAATTTGATCTCATAGCTGAAAATGCTTTTACGATTGTGGTGATAGAGGTTAAGAGCACTTTGCGATCAGAGGATGTCGGTTACTTTATTGGTAAGCTTGTGGCGTTTAAGCAGATGTTTCCTAAGTATAAAAACAAGCGCATTTATGGGGCCGTTGCGTATTTAAAATCTGACGAAAATACTATTAAATTTTCTGAAAGGCAGGGCTTATTTGTTATTCGCGCCACTGGCAACAGCGCCAGCATTATTAACCCAGCAGGCTTTGAACCCAAAGGGTTTTAAACCCAAAGTAGAGTGCTAGCCCCATAGCTGTTATATTTCCTTTGGGCTCGGGCTGGTGCGCAGCTCATATCCCAAAAATCGTTAATCCACACAGACACCTTAGCAGCACCACATTTTTGCCGATCGAGCGAGGCGCCCAGAGTCGCCCACAGGAAATATACCAGCCATTTGAGCATGCACATTATAACAGGAACAAAATAAACTGTTTCTAGCTGAAGCGAGAGCCCTAACAATTGGGTTTGCTCCACACACAAAACGTATTACAGTGCACAAGGGCTTTATAAGCATTTTGGTTGAGTTGGCTACAGTGCATAATATGCAATTTCACTCGTATTAACCTGCTGTGACTCGCATATACTCTTGGGCCGATTTTAGTTGCACAAGCATAAAAGTGGACCTTTTCACTTTGGGCTATAAGTGTAGCCCCTTGGCAGCCTCCGCAGGAGGCGCATGCCAAGAGGGCAAACGGGCAGCCCCAAAGTGATAACGGGGAACTAGACAGCTATCAACGCGCCGATAGCCTTGAGCGATCTATAAGCCCAAGGCGTCCAGATTATCGCAAACACCCCGTGCGTCGACTAAGTAAATCGCGATCAACTAAGGCGTGACCTAAGCTGCCAAATTGGCTTAACCCCAGGGACAACATAAACTATTTCCAGCGGCAACAAGGGCCCTACGCGCTTAAGACACGGCCGTCGTATTGGGCTTTTAAGCCCATGGATTTAGCAACGGTGTTGCGAAACAGCTCCTTCGCATCGCTAATCTGTAAAGCATTCACCAAAACCTGGTCCACATGCTTCACCAGCTCCACCTCCATAGACTGCAGTACCGATTTGGGAATGCTTTTAATATCCCGCTCGTTATCATAAGGACATATGACCTTTTTAATACCACCCCTATGCGCCGCTAAAAGCTTCTCCCGCAAACCCCCAATGGCCAAAACCCTACCCCTTAAAGTAAGCTCGCCCGTCATGGCCACGGTCTTATAAACCGGAATCTTAAGCGCCGCCGACACAATACTCGTCACCACAGCCGTACCCGCAGATGGCCCATCCTTAGGAATTGCCCCCTCAGGCAAATGTATATGCACGTCGTGCTTTTCATAAAAATCCTTCTCTAAACCAAACAGCGGCGCACGCGAACGCACATAGCTCATCGCCGCCGAGCAGGACTCCTTCATTACATCACCCAAGTGCCCCGTTACCAAAAACTTGCCCTTGCCCGGCAAAATAGAAACCTCAACAGGCAACAAATCCCCACCCACCTCGGTCCACGCCAAGCCATTGGTTAAACCAATTTCGTTGGGGCCACTGATTTTGCCATACTTGTGCACGTCTTTGCCCAAAAAGTGCTCCAGCTTTTTAGGCGTAACATAAAACACCTTGCCCTTAACCATAGAGCGGGCATCGCCTGTTTCCATCACCAGGTCTTTAGCTAACTTACGACACACCGACGCCACCCTGCGCTCCAGCGCCCGCACCCCGGCCTCTTTTGTGTATAAACGTATTAGCTCCTTCAGGGCGTTATCTGTAAATCGGATCTTATACCCACCCAAACCATGCTGCTTAATCTGCTTAGGCACTAAGTACTTTTTGGCAATGCTGAGCTTTTCTTGCTCTATATAACCCTCTAGCTCTATTAGCTCCAAACGGTCCATTAATGGCCGTGGCACCTTGTGCAAAGAGTTCGCCGTAGTAAAAAATAAAATCTTCGACAGATCATAATCCAGCTCTAAGTAGTGGTCTTGAAAATTACGGTTCTGCTCCGGATCTAAAACCTCCAGCAAAGCCGACGACGGATCTCCACGAAAATCCATGCTCATTTTGTCTACTTCGTCCAGCAACACCAAAGGGTTACCGTATTCACACTTTTTAAGCGCTTGAATAATTTTGCCTGGCATCGCCCCCACATAGGTTTTGCGATGGCCTCGGATTTCTGCCTCGTCCCGCACGCCGCCTAAGGAGATCCGAGCAAACGGACGCCCCAAAGCCCTTGCTACACTGCGCGCCAAAGAGGTCTTACCCACGCCCGGAGGACCCACTAAGCACAGCACCGGCCCCTTGATCTCCTTGGTTAAACTCTGCACCGCCAAATGCTCCAAAATGCGGTCTTTGACTTTTTCTAAACCCCAATGGTCGGCGTCTAGTATTTTTTTAGCCTCTTTCATATTAGGCTCTGCATCCTTGTAACGGAGCCAAGGCAAATCCAACACCCAATCGATATAATTACGCACCACGGTGGTCTCAGCACTCATGGGAGACATGTTTTTAAGCTTGCGGATCTCTTTAGAGAGCTTTTTTTCGGCCTCTTTACTAACGCCCTTGCTTTTTAAACGTTGCTCCAGCTCCCGCACCTCAGAGAAAAAGTCATCCTTCTCCCCCAGCTCTTTTTGTATGGCCTGCATCTGCTCGTTAAGGTAGTACTCCTTTTGAGAACGCTCCATTTGCTTTTTTACGCGGCCTCGGATTTTTTTCTCTACCTCTAAAATCTCCATCTCGCCCGTAATAAGCTCCAGCAAGCGCTCCAGGCATTTTATGGGCTCTACGATTTCTAGCAAACCCTGTTTGTCCTCAAGCTTTAAATTCAACTGACCAGAAATAATATCCGCAATCTCACTCACCTTAGTAAGGGCCATCACGCGCATAAGGTTTTCAGGCGGAATGCGCTTGTTAAGCCTCACATAAGCCTCAAAAGCGCTTTTAACAGAGCGCACCAAAGCCTCTACCTCTACCCCAGTGACAGGCGCAATTTTAAGCTCCTCCACCTCAACGATAAAAATGCTCTCTCTCTTTTGATAGCTCTTTATACGCACCCGGCGCTTGCCCTCTACCAAGGCCTTTACCGTACCATCCGGCAACCGAAGCAGCTGGATCACACTGCTGACAGTGCCGATGCTAAAAATATTCTGCGGTGTTGGAGAGTTGGTTTTAGGGTCGCGCTGAGCCGCTAGCACAATATCGCTCTGGCGGCTGATGGCCTCCTCTAAGGCGTTGATGCTTTTTTCGCGCCCCACAAAAAGAGGCATCATCATGCTCGGAAACACCACCAAATCGCGCAAAGGCAACAAGGGAAGATTTAGGTTTTTAGGTGATTCGGCGTCAAACCCCACACTTCGAATTGTACATACGTCATCACCAAGTGCCAAACAATTTCCCCCCAAGCAAGCCCCAAAAGCGCAACTGAGCCTTCCTTCATGCTGCAGCATGCTAGACACCACTTAGGTCGGGGTTAAAGGCATTACAGGACACGGCATTTAGTGGTAAAGTGCCAAGAGCTGGTTTTGGGGCGGCAGAGTTTTTTTACTTATGCAGGCCCCAATAGTAGCGCTTATGGCTGCGTGTGGCTTTAGTCGTAATAGAGGAACCATGCACTTAGACACAGACCCCTGCTTAAGTCCAAAGCTTGCTTCCCATGGAAGCCCGCCTGAGCCAAGCTCCCTTGAAAATCCAGCGGCCAATAATGCCATGCCAGGTGGATTAGAGCGCCTGGGGTATCTGCAACGCACCCGCGGCGACCTGCGTGAAGCTGCCAGCACCTTTGAGGTGGTGGTTAAAGGCGCAAAAGAGCGCGGAGAAAAAGAGCTCTACTTGCGGAGCGTCGAAGAGCTGCTACGGCTCTATGCCGAGCTAGACCAACGCAAAAAAATGGACAAGCTCAAAGACCAGCTGCACGTCATGGTGATTCAAGAAAACCTGCACCTTAGCGCCTCCACCTATTACGTGCTCGGGGTGTGTGCCTTTTATAGCGGCAATTACGAAGCCTCCTTAGAGTGCCACCAAAAGGCTTTAGACATGGCCTTAGCCACAGGTAACAAAGAGCGCCTGTGCTCGGCGCTGTGTGGCTTTGTTATGGTGTATATCATGCAAGGGCGTTATGAAGAGGCCTTGGCGGAGCTAGAAAAGCTCAAAGTTTTTGCGCAGTCGGATGTGATTTCTTCAGCCATACAACTTCGGGTGCACATGCTAGGGGCTCGGGTTTTAGAAAAGCTCGAACGCTTTGATGAAGCTCTTGAGATGCTGTGGTCTTGTTGTGACCTTATTAAAAAGGAGCGGGATTTTTTTCTGTACGCGCATTTTTTGTACGCCATGGGCAAGGTGTATATGGCCCAAGGAGATGAGTCTCTGGCAAGGGTGTATTTGACCTTAGCGCAAAAATCGGTCTCTGCGGAGGATATGGTCAGCTTTTCGCGCGAGGTCCAAGCTGCCTTAAAAAGCCTCGGCGGCAGGGATGCTACCGCGTACGACATTGTGCTGCATGAGTCTGAGGGTTATATTGTCGAGCGCAACAAAGGCAAAGTGGTATTTAAAAACCAATTTGTACTATTAGATATGCTTAAGCTGTTTTTAAAATCTCCTGGCGCCGTTTATACCAAGGCCGATTTGGTAAAAAAAGTATGGCGCGAAAAATACGACCCCAAAGTACACAATAACAAACTGTACGTCACCATAAAGCGCTTAAGAGAGATGGTAGAATCCGCAGGCGAAAAGCCGCGGTATATTTTTCGCTCTAAAAAAGGCTACTACCTTAACTCAGGCATCCGCGTGCGCATGAAAGATTAAACCAAGGGGCTGACGCCAAAGGGTTAAAAAGTGCAAAAAACTCCCCTCAGTGTTTCTGTTGTGCAATCCACTTATATCGTAATGCCCGAGCACACCAACCCGCTTAAGAGCATTTTTGGAGGCGTGCTGATGTCGTGGATTGACACAGCAGCCAGCATATCGGCCATGCGTTATGCGCGCGCGCCTGTGGTAACGGCCCGTTTAGAAGCTTTAGACTTTATCAACCCTGCCTATGTGGGCTGGTTTGTAGAGCTAAATGCGCGGGTGACCTTTGTGGCAACCTCATCCATGGAGGTTATGGTAGAGATTTATGGAGAAAACCTCAAACTCAGGCGCTCTATTGCAAAAGCGTTTTTGACTTTTGTGTCTTTGGATGAAAACGGCATACCCAAAGCCTTGCCGCGCCCACAAGTTACAACCGAAACCGAGCAGAGCCTGTTTGCTCAAGGCTCAGCGCGCAGGCTAAGCCGCATACAAAACAAAACCTCCACTAAAGAGCCCAGCACAACCCAATAACCACAAATAAGACAAAAGGGGTACAAATGACACGCAACACTTATTGGCTGGTGACGCACACTTTATTCTGCTTGCTGTGCGCGGGGTGGTCCGCAAAGGCCGCGCCAACAGATTTTAAAACCCCTTGGCGGGAGGCGCCGTTTTTACAAGGTGCTGTTGCGCGTGCGCTGAGTGGCTCAGGCGCAGCTACTAATGACATGGGAGAGAGCATTTTACTCAACCCGGCCCTCGTGGTGCATGGGGCCCGCATGACGAGCAGCTTTTTTTACCGCCAAGGTGCAAAAGAGTCTGGCAGGACCCAAAGGGGGTTGGGGTTTTTGGTTGTAGACACCCGCACCTCCATACCTACGGGCTTGGTTTATTTTAGACCCCCTCGCATTAAGGTGAACTTACAAAAGGTGAACTTACAAAAAGATCCCACTAAAGAGCCTTCAAAAAAACCCCAAAAAGGGTACAAAGGCTTTTTAAAAGAAGAGTTCTTACAACTTAGTACCGGGCATCTGTTGGGTAGCAAATTGGCCCTTGGTGCATCGGCCATTGTGCTGCGTAGTAAGCTTTATAATGAGCTTAAACCTGCTAAAAACACAGACTCCACACAAACCTGGTACCAATGGCAGGGAGTGCTGGGGGCGCATTGGACACCCAATCCCAATGTAGGCTTGGGCATGGCGTGGTACAGTTTTGTGCCAAAGGGCTCCGATGGGCCTGAAGGACTCCAAATGCCCTCGAAGTTTGTGTTTGCCATGAGCCATGTGTTTAACCAGCACTTCCGGTGGCGTGTGGATGTTAGCAGGCCGCTCAAGGTGCCAAAACCGGCTTTTAGTCTTTCCGGTGGGTTTGAGAGTTTTTTGGGGAAGTTTTTTGTTTTAAGAGCCGGTACTTTTTGGGGGCGGCGCGATCCTGTGCATAATCCCTCTAACAAACGCAAGTTGTTTTTCTCTTGGGGAGCAGGCTTTATTGCCCCAAAGCTGCATGTTAATTACTCTTACCAAAAGCGCCAGCCTCAATTGCCACACCACAGCTTAGATTTGGTGCTCGCACTGCGCTAATTAGAGCGCTAAAAAAATAAAATTGGGCAATAAGGGCCAACTCCAGAGCAGCCTCTGAGCTATCAGGAAGATGCGCTTAATCCCATGGCATTTTCCTAGCGCTCTAATTTTTGTTTGCTCAACGTACGGGACTTTGACGCAAGTCTGGACGCCTTGTGCCTAACGATCGCACAAGGCTACAGGCTCATAGTAGCCGTATAGCCCATAAAATTCTCTGCGGGACGCTTGGCATCCTGATGACCACGCCCTGCAGGCGCTATCAGTGTGCCGCCGCTTTGTCCCAGAGAATTTTATTAGTCCTTTAACTTTGTAATAACTTTGCACAGAGTGATTTGCCACGCTGTAAAAGCACGTTCACAGCGCCAGGTTTTTTGCCAGCATCAATAGCCCCATGCTCTCGCAAAATCCCTACAAGCGCTTCACGCCCGTCATGCGCAGCCCAAATAAGCGCTGTATAGCCATCTTTGTCCTTGGCATTAACATCAATATCTTCATGAGCTAAAAGAGCCTGCACAGACTCTTCATGCCCGCTATACGCAGCCCCAATAAGCGCTGTATTGCCAGCATCATTCTTAGCATTAACATCAATATCTTCATGAGCTAAAAGAGCTTGTACAGATTCTTCATGCCCGTAATACGCAGCCCCAATAAGCGCTGTATTGCCAGCATCATTCTTAGCGTTAACATCAATATCTTTACGCGCTAAAAGAGCCTGCACAGACTCTTCATGCCCGTTATACGCAGCCCAAATAAGCGCTGTATTGCCATATTCGCCCTTGGCGTTAACATCAATATCTTTACGCGCTAAAAGAGTTTGCACAGATTCTTCATGCCCGTTATACGCAGCCCCAATAAGCGCTGTATAGCCAGCATCATTCTTAGCGTTAACATCAATATCTTCATGAGCCAAAAGAGTTTGCACAGATTCTTCATGCCCGTTACGCGCAGCCCAACTAAGTGCTGTATCACCAGCATCGTTAGCGTTAACATCAATATCTTCATGAGCTAAAAGAGTTTGCACAGATTCTTCATGCCCGTTATACGCAGCCAAAATAAGCGCTGTATTGCCAGCATCGTTCTTAGCGTTAACATCAATATCTTTATGAGCTAAAAGAGCCTGCACAGACTCTTCATGCCCTTTGCGCGCCGCCCAAATAAGCGCTGTATCGCCACCTTTGCCCCTGGCGTTAACATCAATATCTTCATGAGCTAAAAGAGCTTGCACAGATTCTTCATGCCCTTTGCGCGCCGCCCAAATAAGCGCTGTATCGCCAGCATCGTTCTTAGCGTTAACATCAATATCTTTACGCGCTAAAAGAGTTTGCACAGATTCTTCATGCTCTTTACGCGCCGCCCAAATAAGAGCTGTATTGCCATCTTCGTCCTTGGCGTTAATAGCAATGCCACTATTTAATAAACTTTTCACAAAGTGCAGCCGGCCCCTTTGCGCAGCCCAAAAAAGAGCCGTTTTGCCATGGGCGTCTGTTTGGTTAATATCAACGCCGGCATGGCCCAACAAAGTTTCAATATCTGCATAGTTAGGCATTTGCACCGCCTGCATAAGAGCCGTGCGGCCCTGGGCATCTTGAGCATTGATATCTATTTTGTGGTTTAGCAAAGTTTTTACAAGAGCGTAATCTTTGTGTTTAATGGCCCAAAAAAGAGGCAGCATAGCGCCTGTCAAAACCTCTGCATCCAGCATATTCTTAATAGAATCCGGCAAGTTTATTGGATCACTAGCTGCTTTGGGCTTGCCCCAATAGTCACCGCGTATGCCTTTACCTGCCCAAGCATACGAGCACAAAAACAAAATCAAAAACGCATACAAAAGCTTTTTCATTTATACCTCTATTTTCTTATCCACAGCTTCACTCAAGTGTTAAGTGTTAAAAGGTGCCCGTAAATTTGCAGTACTTCAAGGTCGGCCAATTGGGCTAGTACTCTAGATAGCATGCAAATTTTTCCTATTAGGACTATTATCAAACCTTCTGCTTTGCAACATGGCTTGCTCTGCTTTACAAGAAAAACGGATTAGGAGAGGAATGGTTGATGTGTTTAAAGCAGATGTGCCAGATGTGCGTATTCAGTTTTGCAATGCTAAGCATTATGCCATTATGCGCATGGGGGGGCATGCAGGAAGCCCAAGTAACAAAGTTATCCACTATAAAAAATACACAGCTAAAAAACGCACAGCAAAGCCAGTGCCTTAAAATACTGGCAAAAAATGCACCGGCACCCCATGCTGCCAAAACCCAGCAAGGCATCAGTAGAGCTGATCTGCGCTCCTTAGTGAGTGTTATAGATAGTGGCTTTTCTGTTAAGCTTTCTCACCAGTCGAGCAAGGCTTTAACAGCAATCCTAGTAGCATCTGGCAATAGCGCCCCTGTCTTTGCACAAAACTACTTGCAGGGGCCCGTGCGTATAAAGGATTTCGCGCACAAAATATCAAAAGCCCTTGTTGCAGGCAATGCGGCAGCTGGCCTTCAGAAAAACTTAAATTTAAATTCGGCTCAAAAAGTGGTGGTTGGGCTTTTAACGGCCTTATTGCTGATACAAAGCGAAGGAGTCCCCAATTGCAGTATTGGACCAACCCAAATAGGCTCTCAAAACCTCAAGGGCTGCCTGTATTCCTCAAATGATTTGGATATTCTTAGTACTTATTTTATAAACAACAGCATTCAAGGCATGGATGTTAGGCTTTACGCAAAAGCCAGGCGATTGATGTTTGCAATGCTCTCTGGAGCCGGGCTTTTTGAGTACCAAAACTCTAAAACACACAATCTATCTGTAGACTCTACCTATGCCAAGCTGTGGATGGGGTTTCTTGAAAAAGTAAACACACAAGGAGACAGCCCCAAGCCCGTTGTGGCGTTTATTGAAGCATTTGACAGCGTTAACACGTATAACGCCAGGGCTTTAAGATCTAAAAATTTAGGTACAATTTTAGATCCATCTAGAACACAAAATAAAGGACAGGCTATGGATTCTTTTTTTAGTGCATGCGCGCCAAAGGTTCGTATTTAAATAATTAACTGCATCTCGTAAGTTGATGTTTCAATATAGGTGAAAAATTGAAAAAGTATATTTTAAGTTGCTTGATTTTATTTATTAGTTCACAAGCTCTAGCTGCCGATAACAAAGCGCCGCAACCCGATACCAAAACGGTTAATGCAATCCCATGCCAAGAGCTTCTAGCCCCTTTTTCCAAGCATGCAAAGGTCAAAATTAGTGATGAGGTGGAAAGGGCTGCTGAAAGCTTTAGAGCCTATTTTGAGGCTGTAGGGGAAAAGGTTCTGGAAAGAAAAAACCTTATCTATTTGGTTTCAGTAGCTCTATTGGCCAAAGAGCACGTGCTTATTATGGGGCCTCCGGGCAACGCCAAATCCTTGCTTTCTGATGAAGTTTTAGGAAACATAACCGACGCCTCTGGCAAAAACTCTTACTACCGCATTCAAGTGACGCCAGAAACCACTATGTCTGAAACACACGGGCCTATCAACCCCAAAGCCATTTTGGAAAGCGGCAAAATAAATAGGCAGTACTCAGAAGGAATTTTAGATAAAAGAAACGCTTTTATTGACGAAATATTTGACGGCCGCGCCAATGCTTTAAGAAATATTTTAGGCGTTCTTGCCGAAAGGCAGCATGCTCAGGGCGGGCATATTGAGGATGGCAAAACAGAAACCGTTATTGCCGCCACCAATAAGTATATAGACGAAGTTTATGAAAAAGCTGGCAACGACGGCCCAAAAGCTGTATTGGACCGTTTTGTATTTAATGCATATGTTGCAGGAGAGCTTGAGTTTACTAGTAGCTATGCAGCTCTTATTAGTTCGGCGAATGTACAGACAAAAAAGCTCCCTCCTCTTAGTTTTGATGAGTTAGATTTATTGCGTGGACTTGTTACACAGATAGAAATTCCTAGGCCAGTAGCAGAAACGCTTGCGCTGATCTCATTTAAAATGAAATCTGAATCAGAGGCTATGGAAGAAGCCTCGATTAAAACCTATAAAAATAAACTAAGAAACGGCGAAGACCCCACCCCTCCTTACAGATCTACAAAATATCACTCTCCCAGAACTTTGTATAAGGCGGCATCCATACTAAAAGCTATGGTTGTACACGATTATATCATGAATGGCGGCAAGCGCTCGCTTGTTGCCAATTTTAATGACCTTAAGAATTTAAGGGGCTTTTTTACGCTTAATGGGCCAAGTGACGATTTTGTTAAAGACCTGCTTGATAGAACCTCAAGCCCTTACGAGCGCAGCCAGCTAAGTGCAATTATTGCAGAAAGAGAAATGTACGATAATATTTATTCTGAGATCTACGATGAGATCAATTCTTTCGTGTACAGACATACATTAGCAGATTTGATGAAAGTGGATTTTAGTGATTTTTCACGAAAGTCTAAAAGAGAAAAAAAATCCATATACAATAAAATTGTAAAACACATGTCAGAGGCTAAATTGCAACTTGACGTGATCGAATTTTCAGGAAAGCAATCTGCTTTCAGTGCTGATGATATTGGATTAAGAGCCGTATATGAGGCTTTAGATCAAATGTTAGAGCGCAATTTTGCTGATCAGTATAAATCTACACATTCTAAAATAGATAATACCACTACAGAAATTATTTCTGAGTTTAAAGATGAAGAGAGTGAAAAAAACCAAACATTGAATGAGCTAAAAAAACAACACACCATGCTGCTTAATAAGATAGAGAACTACAAAAATACAAAACAAGAGCTCATTTTGTCTAAATTAAAGTTCAATGAAATTGGAGAGGGTTCTGATGATCAATCTCGATTTTCAAACAACGGAACAAAAATAAATCTAATAAAAGACATCAGCAAAGGCTCAATTAGTGCTCTTGGTATAATGAGTTTACATAATGAAAACCACTACCTGGCTCAACTAGACGGCGCTTCTTATTTTAAAGATGTTAAACTAGACCCTAGTGCACAAAAAATACTTCAAGGCGAAAAATCTAGTATAAACCATATATTTATAAATAGTGATGGGAATCCTGTGGTTTTTCATGGGTCTTATGAAACTGTTATTAACAAAAAGACGGGAGAGGTTTTAAGCAAAAAAAAGATATCCCAATCTGGCGCATTAGTTGCAGATGCTGGAAAAAGAGTGTTTATTGCAGATTTCAATAACTCCAGTCTTACTATTAGAGATGTCAGCACTGACAGTGAACAAAGTGTTGATATTAATAATTTTTTCGTATTTGAAAATGATTCAAAAATAAGCTCAAGCCCGCATGAGTTTGATGATTTTTTGTCAAAAACAACTCATCAGCAAACTTTTATAACTGAACATAAGATGATCGGAATCTATGAAGAAGATGGTTCGAGATCTGCTTTTATTATTGATTTTAAATCTGGCAATGCTCATTACATTAAGCACTTTAACAAAAAAGTAAATAAACTAGTGTCTGTTGATAATGACGGAAATATTTATGGCCTAGACTTTAGCGATGATAAAAAAGTTATAAAAATTTTAAAGTTTATGGCAGATTCAAAAACACCTAACAAACCCGTTTCGAAAACCACTGTTAAAATAGATGATAACATTTTTGGAGATAATAATGTATTCCTTGACGCAACTGTAGATTCATCAGGCAATTTTATTATAGCAGCTCAAGGTCATGGTGGGTCTTATAATGATAAGGCATTTGGTTTTTACCTTTATAGTTTGGACGGTGGAGAAATTTTTCATAAAAACTCCATTCTGATCCATGAAGATAATGGCAAAAAATATCAACCAGAAACAGTAACAAGCTACGGTCAAAACCAGCTTTTGTTTTCTCTGTCTAAAAATGGTCATGCTGAGCCACCGTTTTATTTTTACATAGCTGAGCTTGATACTGGTGAAGGTCTCATTGAAGAAATAAACAAACTTAATACGCAGATCCAAGATGCAAAAAATAGACTCATTGAAATTGAGTCTAAGGTTAGAGATTTAGACGCATCGCATGTATGGAGCACGAATCGGCATGCTTTCAATGAATATGAATAGTTCGGTTTATTATAGCTCCATTTTCGGGCAAAAAAATAGAATGTGTTTAAGGTTTTTTTATTTTTTTGTCTGTCTTTGTGCGGCTCTATTTTTTGCCCAGCCATTGGTGTGGGCTGATAATGAGTCTTTGTGCCAATCTTATGTTGATGGAACTCATGCTGATAAGGCTCAAAAGGGGTTAGAGGCCTACGCTGAGCTCCCAGAGTTTCGGCTAGAATTGAGTGATGTTTACAAAAGCATTTCTGACCTTATAAAAGATGCTGGAAAACTGTCTACTGATTATCAGCAATTGAAAAATTTAGAATCCGCAAATCCCTTGTCTGAAAAAGACTTAGGAGAATTGCGTTCAAAAATTGATTTTTTGAAAGGAAAAATTCAATCCGATGCTGTAGAAGCGATTAATCAATTAGACCCTAAGTTGCATACAGACAGAAAAATTCTAGAGGGCCACAAGATATTAAATGATAGAATTTCTGCTCTGCATGATAAATACAACCCCCCACAACCTCCCCCTAGCGACGATGATCCAAATAGCAACGAAAGCCAGGACAAAAACGACAACCCATCTAGTGAAGGAAGTCCCAATAGCAACGAGGGCCAGGACAAAAACGACAACCCATCTAGCAACGGCAGTCCAAATAGCAACGAGGGCCAGGACAAAAACGACAACCCATCTAGTAACGGCAGTCCAAATAGCAACGAGGGCCAGGACAAAAACGACAACCAATCTAGCAACGACAGCCCAAATAACAACGAGAGCCAGGACAAAAACGACAACCAATCTAGTGAAGGAAGTCCTAATAGCAACGACACTAATAAAAATTTTGACAACCAAGCCGGAACAGAGCACCTGGGCCAAGAACTTCGTGATGCCCTATGGAAAATTTTAAAGAAAAAAGCAAAAATCTCAAATGATGAAAACCCACTGTTTGATGATGACAGGCTTAAAGACAAAAATTTTTCCAATCCAAACCTGGAGTCCTTAACCCATAAGCAAGCAACCTCTACAGATGATAAAACAACAAAAAAACCAAACCTCGATACACTTAAAACGAATCAAACGCCCCAGTTCATAAAGTTATTCATAGAACTTGCATGGAAAGAAACAGTTGGAAACTACTCTAACTCTACACAGTATAAAAAATCGTTAACAGAATTTATGACTCTCTCGAATGATT
This sequence comes from Bdellovibrionales bacterium, assembly GCA_965116155.1. Taxonomy (GTDB): domain Bacteria; phylum Bdellovibrionota; class Bdellovibrionia; order Bdellovibrionales; family UBA1609. Next base: position 35,663 of record OZ220488.1, on the reverse strand, counting down.
TGTTTGTTAAATATCCCGCAATAAGTTTGCTGCAACAGTACGCTAAAAAATCAGTGGAATATATGGAAGAGCTGTCTGTATTTGAAATTGCATACAATGACCTAAAAGATCTAGGTCTTTCAGCCATCAAAACCCATCCACAGCAAGATGTGCATTTTTTAAGAAAAATAAAGTACATCGATCGGATATTTACAGAGCTAGAGAGCGTACGCAATTTAGAAATATCGGAGCAAAGGCTGCTTGACCTCGTTAGGAAAACTATTGGATTGGTCGATTTAGACTCTAAGCCTTCAGATAAAGAGCTGGGGGAAGCTTTTTATAACCTGATGCACGGACCGCTTTCACAAAAAACCCTAACGCGCAGATTCTCACCAAAAGACCCCAAAGAGCCGCTCGACTGGAGGCCTTTGGCTGAATCTATTCGATCAGGCAAAATGAATGACCTTGTGCTGTTTCGTAGGATGGCACCATTTGTTGATATTTTAGTAAACGAGATTCACAAGCCCCACTATCAACTTAAACCTATAGGTGATTATGAGCCAATAAACGAATACGACTCTGTAATAGATAAAGCTCGAGAGCTTGAAGAGCTACCAAATGTTATAAAAGAAGGCTTTCCATCCGATATGGAAATTTTGCGAATGCTTGCAGGTGACATGCTTAAAAATGCTTACCAAGAACCCATTGAGGTAAGCAGTCCAAAAAAACCCTTGTCCAACAAGGTCACGATTGTCATTTTTGACATCAGTGGCTCTATGGAAGAAAATAGAAAATGGATTCTGCGTGATGCAATCATTGCAAGCTTTGTCGACAAAAGCCAACTAGAGGTTATCAGGCAAGAGGGCACCCACAAACTTTATATGATACCTTTCGATCAAAATCCTCACGAAGCTGAGCGCATTGGCGATATTGGTCAGGCTCAGGATTATTTTGAAAGAATGCGATCCCAACCTTATGGATACGGAGGAGGCACTAGTATTACTAACGCTTTGGCTACAGCTTTTGAAATGATTGCAGATCACCAAAAAAATGGCGGCGAACTTGAGCGAGGCAATATTTTGTTGATAACCGATGGCGAAGATACCATAGACTTTAAAGATCTAAGGGACGCTAGAGATAAAATAGACCCCGAAGTAGATGTTGCCTTAAACGCAGTTACCATAGGCTCATGGAATGAGGATCTTAGCAAAATGGTAGAGGGACACTCTTTATATTCTAGTGGAGATATAGGAAAAGTGTCTCACCAACATATTCCGTATGAAGGCCTTGAGGTGTATCTTAATGTGCAAATCTATGTAAAATACCTACAAAAAGTTGCAAGTGCTTTTAATGAAACAAAATCCAACTCTCTGCCCAGTAGATATTTTTTGTCTTTTAAAAATGCTCTTATACGCGTTAAAACTGAGAATGATCGTAAAGAACAGGCATCTTCAACCACCACAAAGCACCTAATAAATAAGCTTTTATCATCAGATGTTTATAATACAAAAACAGGCATCAAATCTGCCTTAAGGCTATTTTATAAGTTTACAACTGGCACAGTGTCAGATTCATGGCCTCAAAATGTAAAAGCAAAAATTTTTATACAATTCGTTGAAATTTTAGCTGATGCATACGGCACTGATAGTAAACTTATTTTTTACTCTATAGGAGCAGGCGACAGAACCCGTATCATCCAGTGGATAAAAGAGTGATAAAAGAAGGTTTTAAAAAAAGTGTGCCCTATAAGGAAAAGCGTAAATGAGAAAGCTTTTGTGTGCGTTTTTGATTTTGTTTTTGTGCTCGTATTCGTATGTTTTGGCTGATGAAGCCCCGCGCGATGACTATTATTGGGGCAAGCCCCAAGCAGCTAGTGATCCAATAAACTTGCCGGATTCTGTTAAAAATATGCTGGATGCAGAGGTTTTGACGGGCGCTATGCTGCCTCTTTTTTGGGCCGTTAAGCATAAAGACTACGCCCTTGTAAAAACTTTGCTAAACCACAAAATAGATATCAATGCTCAAGATATCCAAGGCCACACGGCTCTTATGCAGGCGGTGCAAATGCCTAACTATGCAGATATTGAGACTTTGTTGGGCCATGCCGGCGTTGATATTAACCAAACAGACGACCATGGCAAAACGGCTCTTTTTTGGGCTGCGCAAAGGGGCAGGTTGCACTTTATAAAAACTTTATTAAATAGTGGCATTGATGTTAACACCAGGGGCAAAGGTGGCGATACAGCGCTTATTTGGGCGGCGCGCAAAGGGCATGAAGAGTCTGTGCAGGCTCTTTTAGCTCATAAAGATATTGATGTTAATGCCAAGAACGATGATGGCAATACAGCGCTTATTTGGGCTGCGTATAATGGGCATGAAGAATCTGTACAAGCTCTTTTGGCTCATGAAGATATTGATGTTAACGCCAGGGGCAAATATGGCGATACAGCGCTTATTTGGGCGGCGCGCAAAGGGCATGAAGAGTCTGTGCAAGCTCTTTTAGCGCGTAAAGATATTGATGTTAACACCAAGGACGCAGATGGCAATACAGCGCTTATTTGGGCTGCGTATAACGGGCATGAAGAATCTGTGCAAGCTCTTTTAGCGCGTAAAGATATTGATGTTAACGCCAAGGACAAAGGTGGCGATACAGCGCTTATTTGGGCGGCGTATTACGGGCATGAAGAATCTGTACAAGCTCTTTTAGCGCGTAAAGATATCGATGTTAACGCCAAGGACGGTTGGGGCAATACAGCGCTTATTAGGGCTGCGTATAACGGGCATGAAGAATCTGTACAAGCTCTTTTAGCGCGTAAAGATATCGATGTTAACGCCAAGGACGGTTGGGGCAATACAGCGCTTATTTGGGCTGCGTATAACGGGCATGAAGAATCTGTGCAAGCTCTTTTAGCGCGTAAAGATATTGATGTTAACGCCAAGGACAAAGGTGGCGATACAGCGCTTATTTGGGCTGCGCGTAAAGGGAATGAAGAATTTGCACAAGCTCTTTTAGCGCGTAAAGATATTGATGTTAATGCCAAGGACAAAGATGACAATACAGCGCTTATTTGGGCTGCGCGTAACGGGCATGAAGCGCTTGCAGCGGTTTTGCAAGAGCATGGGGCTATTGATGCTGGCACAATAGAAAAACCTGGCGCTGTGAACGCGCTTTTACAGCGTGGCAAATCGCTCTGTGCAAAGTTACTACAAAATTAGAGCGCTAGGAAAATGCCATGGGATTAAGCGCATCTTCCTGATAGCACCTAAAGGTGCGGCCATCAGAAAGATAAGCGTCCCGCAGGGCATTTTCCGACCTATAAGGCATCTATGGCCCTGCGGCTTTGGATGTCCTAGGTCCAAAGCCGCGACACTGTCGTCAAAGTCCCGTACGTTGAGCAAACACAATTTAAAGGACTAACCCAATATTCTGGGATAAAGCGGCGGCGCACTGATAGCCCCAACGGGGCGGCCATCAGGGTGCCAAGCGTCCCGCAGAATATTGGGTGGGCTATACGGCATCTATGAGCCTGTAGCGAAGGGCTGTAGGCCCGTAGCGACCATACTCTCGTCAAAGTCCCGTACGTTGAGCAAACAAAAATTAGAGCGCTAGTAAAATAAAATTGGGCAATAAGAGCCAACTCCAGAGCAGCCTCGTGAGCTATCCAGTTCTCCCTTGAAATCCTGGGGCTTTTCGCTTGCCACCCGCTTAGCACCCCATAAAGGGGAGCAGGTGGCTACGCTACCCGCCCAAGATTTCAAGGGGCCACTTTTATGCTTACGCTAGCCACAAAAGCCCAAGATGCCGTATAGACCTTATTTGTGTCTATTTTGCTTGCTCTTGATACCAGTACTAAGTACGGCAGCTTATGCCTGTGGGACAATAAAGCATCACGCCTTATAGCAGGCTTAGAGTGGAACTCTAAGCACACACCCCACAGCGAGTGCCTGGTGCCGCAGTTTAAAAAACTTTTGCAAACTCAAAACTTCACAGCCAATCAAATTGATGCCTATGCCTTAGGCGTGGGACCGGGGAGCTTTACCGGCGTGCGAGTGGGGGTGAGTTTTGTTAAAAGCCTGGCCTATTTGTTCAATAAACCTGTTTATTCTATAAGCTCCCTCGCGCCCGCAGCTCTAGAGCTTGCGCATCAACACCCATCATACTATGTGTGGAACATTAGCAAAGCTTTTGGCTCAAACTTTTACGCAGCATGCATAGCGCCAGGCCCCAAATGGTTTCAAAAACCCACCTGCATGCAGCATTTAGAACTTTTAGAGCTTAACGACCCACCACTTAGAGCATCGTTTTATATAGGAGATAAGTTAGAGGCCAAGCTTTTGCCACCCTTTAAAGGCCATTACCCGCCCCTTGCCACGCAAATTGCACGCATCGCTCAGCTGTCCACAAAAGATCAAACATATAAGCACTTTGTTGCCCTAAACACTTGGCAAAGCATTGCACCCATAAACTGCGTAAGCATCAGAGCGCTAGGAAAATAAAGTTGGTCAGTAAGTGCCGTATCCAGTGCAGCCTCCCAGAGGGAGGCGTTTGCGCTGGATCGGTACACTTACCCAATTTTATTTTGCGACCTATGAAGCTACTATGCGCCTGTAGCTTTGTGCGATCTCTTATCCAGCGCGTGACAGCACCTTAACTTCGTCACTTGACCCTTTTACCGGCCTCCTTTGGAGGAAGCCAAGGGTCTGCGCTCTCTGGCCAGGGCGCCCTCACGTGCTGGATAGCTTTTCACCGGAGAACATACTTCAGTCACGACTTGCTAGAAGGTATAAACTTCCCATAGCATGGCCTATGTGAGTAAAGATATTGCACTTTACAAAGAAAGCTTGCGTTTAAACCCAAAATCTAGGGCCTTTGTACTGCTGGCTGAGGCCTATGGACGCGAAGGGCAGCACACAAGAGCCTTGAGCCTTGCCACCAAGGGAGTGCAAGAGCACCCCGAGTGGACAGGGGCACACCTGTGCTTGGGGCGGCTGTACTTGCAAATGGGGGAGCCCGAAAAAGCCAAGCGCTGCTTACACAAAGCCTTAGAGCTTGACCCTAAAAGCATTATGGCTCACAAGCTTTTAGGGGAGAGTTTTTTGTACCTCAAGCAGATACCCAAGGCGCTGAGCATTTACAAGCAGTGTTTGTTTTTAGCTCCTCAAGACACAAGGGCCCGCGAGGTGGTAAAAAAACTAGAAAGCCTCAGTGCTGAAGAATACGATGCCGACGTGTTTCAGGTTTTAAAAAAAACGCCCGCTCCCAAAAGCATGGGGTTTTCTTTGGAGCGGGTGGTGTCGCTGGCAGATGCCTATGTGATGCGTAACGAACTCACTAAAGCCCTAAAAACCCTTAACGAAGGAGAGGCTTTGTTGGGACCTACACAGGCCATAAGCGACCGCGTCGCCAGCATTCAGTTATCACTGGGTGACGCCTCTGCCAAGGTAGTGCCGCATAGGCTACGGAACGCACGGCCAGAAAATGCAGTACGAGAGAAACAAATAAACCACTTGCGGCTTTTATTAAGGCGCGTAAACCACAATCGCAAACAGCAATAACAAGAACAAGGCAGGCTTATGTACGGCACCAATCATTTTAAAAAAGGACTGAAGATTCTAATAAACGACCAGCCTTATGTGATTACGCATTTTGAGCACTTTAAACCCGGCAAGGGCAACCAGTTTACGCGCACCAAGCTTAAAAATCTTATCACTGGGCAAAACATCGACCGCACAGTAAAGTCGGGAGAGAAGTTTCCGATTCCAGACATAGAGTACATAAATGCGGATTTTCTTTACAAAGACTCCGCAGGGTACCATTTTATGAACTTGCAAAATTACGAGCAAATCGCTCTAGATGACAAGCTCTTAGGAACGGCGGCACACTTTCTGATAGAAAACACACCATGCAAGCTTTGCTGCTTTAATGGTAGGGCCGTAGGGGTGGAGCTGCCACATACTATGCAGCTTAAAGTCGTGCAAACCGAGCCCGGTTTTAAGGGCAACACAGTATCAGGAGCGCTTAAACCGGCAACACTTGAAACCCAGTACACGTTGCAGGTGCCTTTGCATATTAACCAAGGGGATGTCATTAAAGTAGACACCCAAAATGGCAATTATATGGAGCGCATTAGTGCTGTGCGATAAACTGCTTGATGTCTAGCAATACCCAACAGCTATTGCATAAAAACCTTAGCTTCTATGGTTTAGAAAAAAGCATCGTATGGGCTGAGAATAATTTGGCAAAAAATCTCCGTACTAAGCAGGCAGAGGAGCTATTGTGTTTTTTGCTTTACGCCAAGCGCTACACAATGGTGCTAAATTTTTACCAAAAACGCTTGAGTCAAAACAAACTCCTGCACCTGCCTTGGCGCCCTTTGGTATGGCTAATAGGACATTGTCCGGATTTGGAAAACACCGACCTCAGCTACTGCTTGCTTGAGCTTATGCATGCCCATTACAACACGGTGGGGGGAGGGGCCTTTTTAAATCAAAGCCACCCTTGGCAAAACACCCCGCAAAAGGCCCAGAAAAAGGAAATACAAAAAAAACTGCAAGACCTTACAGTGTGGTATTGGGGGCAGACTCTACCTGCCCCTACTGATGGTGGGCTTGAGGCGTCTAGAGAAGAAAAAACCACCTCCCCTCAGTCTAACTGCGCGCTTTTTTCCAGTGCCCAATCCCTCGTCCAAAACCAACCCTCAAAGGCCTTTTCGGTAGGGTATTGTTTTTATGTCGAAGGGTATTACTTAGAGGCGGCGCAGCTGGTGAAGCAATCTGTGCCGAGCACAAAGTGGTTTCTGGCCAAGCTGTGGCTGTTAGCTAAAAAGCCCCTTGAAGCCAAACAGGTACTGGGCCAATTACAAAAAAGCTTGCGTTCTAAAAGCCCGTATTTGGCGGATTTGTTTTTTTTAAAATCCTGCGCCTTGCTAGAGCTTGGACAAAAACAAGAAGCCCAGGAGCTTTTAAACAAAATCATCAAAACCCAACAGGGCAACCCCTATTATGATAGAGCCAAAAACTTACTCGAAGCCCAATAGCTCTGATGCTTACGCAATGCACGGGGCTTTCAGCAAGAGGTTGTTCATGGCGTTAAGTGAATCTGGCAGGTTAGGTCACGCCTGGTTTTTTTGCGATCAATAAAGCCTGGGGAGCAGGCGACAGTGTTTTCCTCAATTTATGTAAATCGCTCTTGCAGGTACGGGCTTATAGTAGCCTTATAGGCCGCAAAATTCTCAGCTACGCTTGCTATTATCGCGGACGCCTTCTTCCAGAAGGCTGCGATAATAGCGTCGCTTAGTCCCAGAGAATTTTACTAGCACTCTAATGCTTACGCATGCAGGGCCTTGAGGTTGTTTAGTGCACCAAACATGCAATTGGCACTATCTTGCTAATCAGCCATTGTGACTGGCATATACTCTTGGGCCGATTTTAGCGCGCCAGTCTTAATTGGATGAGATCTGGTGACGCAGGATACTGGGTGGATTGGCAGCTAATTGAACCCAAGGTTGTGCGCTAACCCGAGGCCCAAGAGTATATGCCAGTTGCGGAGGCTGCATAGACCGCCAAAACACCTCTTGCCTTTTCGCTTGCCTAGCGCGCCCTGAGGCGCTCCACCAGGCGGCGCTACATGCAAGAGGCGTTTTGGCTAGTCTTTAATATAAGCGTCCATGGCGCTTGGTGCTTAAGGTGGCCATTTTTTCTAGCATGTACTCGTAGTAAGACGCATGGTGAAAGCCATGGGGTGCTAAAAATTTCTCCACATCCTTAATATCCACAAACAGCTCTCCACGGCTATCTAAAGCCTTCTCCCACACTAGCTCCACATAGGGCGCAATTTTTTCTGCATCCTTAGGGTCTATCTCGCCTTCTGATTTTTTAACCTTAAGCATCAGCGCCAAAATACTGCCTGGCACCTTAGCAAGCCTTCTTACAAGAGCCAGGTTTTTAAATAACTCAAAGCTCACCCTGCTACTTGCAAGCACAAAATACAACCTACCGTTGATGCTAAACTCATAAAACTGAAAACCCTCTTTGTTATCGAGCTTTTCTGCCACATACACCTGGTGCAAAATCTCAGGCATGCTCGGACCCGACAAAGACTCACCCTGGTTGGTGTTATACAAGCCATGCAACAAGGCAAATTGAAAAAACATCGCCTCCATAGGCAAACCCAAAACAGCTGCCGTAAAACCATGCACAGGCTTAAACACAATGTGCGAGTTGCTCACATGCGGATATCTTAAGTCCGGGTGAATGCTAAACATCTTGTGCTGAAAAGACGTAAGCCTTAAAGGAGCATACTGTACAAATCTTAAATCCAGCTCTCCCTTAGCTTCGTCTACAAATACATCCCTAACCAACTGGCGCACGGTATCGCTTAACTCCGGCACCTGCATAAAGCTCATAGGCCAAGACTGACGCTGCACCACGCCTCCGCCCAAAGGCATATTGCCTCCAATAAGCATCTGCCACGCCAAGAGCTTATCTACCCAAATGCCACGCACATCAATAGCCCCTGCGTCTCTATTGGCATGCCTACCCCTACGCGAGTTAAAAAACTTACCCCCCTCGCCTAAAGCAAGCACACCTTTGGGCCACCTCACACGAGGATCCAAGCAGCTTAAAGCTGTCTTTGAAAACCACTCTAGCGGCACCACCTGCACACCCGCTGTAGCACTCTGCACCACACAGTGCCTCGCCGGCTGAGTGATGATTTTGGCAAAAAACTCAGCCGCCTTTTTTAAAGACTTTCGTAAATCCACCAGCTCTGGCACCACCTGCCAGGCTATCTCAGGTACATCTCCATAGGCCAAAAGCAAGCTCGAATACCAGTCAAGCACACGGCGGATTTGAAAAAACTCCTCCCAGCGGGCCATGAGATAATAAGGCTCATCGTACTCCGAAAACACACGGCGTTGGTTTCTTAAGTTACGCCACTTGTAAAAAGATTCATACCGCTCTACGTAAAACCCCACAATCTCTAGCAAGCTCGCACCCTCATCAAACCTATTGCAACGCGGGCTTAGCGGCACATGGGAATCTGTACAAAAATAATACGGCTTCAAAGCAGTACCAGCATGCTGCTTGTTGAGCTTTTCTAGCTCAATCCACTCGCCGCCTTTTAATTGCACCTGTTCGTCATAAGCGTACCTCAAGGCCGCAATGTCGTATTTGCCAGCAATCGGCAAAGTGTTAAACCAGTGGCCAGGGTAATCCATCATAGACGAATACCGCATCTCGCGACCCGCAAAGCCCATTTGCTCGAGCTCTTTGACAGAGTAAAAGTTCTCCTTGTCTTCTGAGCCCATAAAGTTATGCCTTAAACCCAAAGTGTGGCCTATTTCATGCGCCAAAATAGGCCCCCAAATAAAAGGCATAATCACCTTAATGGCATGCTTTTTTTGCTCATCACTCAAGTCATGCCACGCCAACAGCGCCTTTTTGCTCTTGCATCCAGCCTTGGGCGCTGCGCATAACTGCTCCTGCAACACATGGGTCAACTCATCCCTCAAAGCAGGAGGCATTTTGCTCACATCCCCTACACCCGCAAAGTGATCCGCTGGATACATATTGTGATGCTCCATAAAAACACGCCGCGCAGTTTTAAAGTTTTTTTGGTCTATCAAATCCTGCAAGCGCTTGGCATAAGGCACACCACCCATTTTATGAATATGCTCCCCTCGCAACATGCTGCGCATTTCGCCATGCCCAGACCCAGTCCCGCGCGCATGGCTGTGTGGTGCATCATCAGCCTCACCCACAGGGCTATGATCCTCCTCCACGGATGAGGATGGATCTTTTTGCGCCGGGCTCTTATCACGTGCCGCGTGCTGAAACATAAACTGCATCAGCAAAGGGCTGGGCGGTTTTTTTTGGTTAGCAGATTTTTTTTGGTGCTCTACAATTTCGCTATACATATGCGACACGCTGTACTTAAGAGCTCCTAAGTACATAACCACACGGCCGCTTAAAATTTCGCCCGTTAAAGGATCTGTTGCAGCAGGCCCATAGCCCGCAGGGCTCATATAGTGCGGGTCTTCCTCTAGCACAATAAACGAGTGCCGCACATCTCCAATACCCATGCCCGGCCTAGCATCCTCTAACACAATCTTAGTGCCACTTGTGCCCTTGGAAAGCACGTCATTTAGATTCCGCACCACCTCAAAAGTAATGCGCCTTAAATCGGCATGCTCTGGCTTTTGAAACTCCGGGCTCAGGTAGTAAGTAATTTTAGCCCCCGGCTCCCAGCGGTTGATCAAAAAGCTCTCCCCTGCAAGTTCGTCGCGGTTATCCACCGACAATCTGCGCCGGGTATTATGAAAAAAGCCAAACGGCATAGTCTTATTGTGCGCCACCACCAAGGGCTTATAAGTGGGAGAAACCACTTTATCTGCGCGCACAAAAGAGTAATGCACACGCACGCTAAAGTCTAAATCGGCCAAATCCGACGCTTCACGCAGGCGCTGCATATTGCAAGCCACGCTCGATTTAAAGTGCCTTTCTAACTCAAAATTCAACACCCCATCCTCTAACTTAAACGACACCATCTGCGTATGAGTAGGAGTTAAGCAAGAGCCAAACAGGCTGTCCCAATGGTCGGGCAAAAAGTTAAATCCCTGTTGCTGCATCTTTGCAACATCGAGCTTAAAGTGGGTTTTTTTATGCCAAGCAATGTCTTGCCGCTCCTCTTCGCGGTTGGTGCATTTGCCATAAGAATTTTTGCGACAAGCGTACTCTACATGCTCAATGGGTATAAGAAGCAAAGACTTCTGGTTAGTCGGATTAGCAGAAAAACGCTCTTCTGGGTCCGACTCTACCACTCTGATGTGTGACTCTCCCATACGAAAACGCACCCTCTTGGTCTCGCCCACAAAATACGGAAACCAATGCGCATTCGTGCGCGAGCTTTTAAGGCTCGAAGGTAAGTACACCCACTCGTCTTGAGACAAGCTGCGCCCTAAATCCTGAGGCACAGCTTGGCCCATAAGCGTAATTTTGGGCGACAGGGTCGCGTCATCCTTAAGCACAGGTATGTAATCTAAGCGCGCACAGGCGCTACACCCCCATGCAATTACTATGAGCAAGATTTTACGGCATGTCACACTTTACCCCCTTTGATTTTCAAAACCTAAAAATGCGCATTAACCTGAGTAAAAAAACGCGAACTATTTTTGCCAAACAGAGTCACCCGCGTGCGCGTGCCTGTTTGGTCCATTTCGGTAGCGGCATGCGTGTGCCCCATTAACAAAGACACCGACTCCAAAGCCTGCCACTTTAAACTTTGTGAAGATGACAAAACCGCCCGCGTGCGCGTATCGTAAGAGCGCAACAGGTCTACACCAAAACCAACGGACACCAGCCATTTTTCTTGCTGTCCAAAGCTCCTTGTGCAATTTAAAGCCAACTGCGCACTCTGGCTCACATTGGGGCTATCTTCAGCCGTGTACTTCGAGCGGTAAAAGCTCTTCCCTGCGCTCAAGCTCGCTCCCACATCAAACCACCCCCCCTTGCTCTTGTGCCATGCGTAACCCAAGCCCATACCTGCGCTCAGGCCACCACGGTAGCTGTTTTGCTTGCGTTGCTGCGGACTCAAAGGCAAATCCACACTCCCATGGGGCGTAAGTGTAAGACCCTCCCCCAACTCCCACGGTTTGCGGCTAAGGGTAATAGGCAAATTAGATACAAACACCTGCTCTTGAGGGTTCAAACCAAAAGACACGCTCGTACCCACGCTGTAGCTTGACATTTTAAGCGTGGCATTAACACCCACCAAAGTGCTCACCGCATGCCCTGCAGTGGAGCTGCCATAAAGTGTGCGGGTGAGCCTGAGCCTGGCCCCCAAGTTAAGCGGATACTCCCCCACAGAGAAGGCAGCAGCGGCTGGGCGCACCCCCAAGCTAACCCAGCCGCCTAAAGCCAAGCAGAGCAGCACGCATCCGCTGTGTTGCCCCAAGCCTTGCTTACCTTGTGCCATGCCTTTTGGTCCCCCGAATGCCTCTCAACCCAGTCCCCATAACTCTAAAAAGCCATCCTACTTGAGTGCAAGCACGGCACCCTTTTACTGACAACGTGCAATAAATTTTTTTTGGCAAAGGCTTCTCAGAAAGAAGTAGGCGCCATGTTTTGCCGTTTTGTATAAATTAAATTTATTGCTCGGCTTATGCAGCCACGAGTGCTTGGCTCGTACCGCGTGACCCGTTATGTTGGTTCTTGGTCTTAGGTGCGCTGGGGTTTTGTTGTTAAAGCTTTTGACGCAGGCTGTTGCTCCAACCCGTCAGGTCCGGAAGGAAGCAGCGGAGGGCGGCGGCAGGTGGGTGAAAGCTGAGACTGCAACTCAGCGGCCTGGGACCCTATTTAAAGGACTAATAAAATTTGCTGGTGCGTAAGCTGTATAGGTCGTAAAAACTCTTTAAGGCTTTTGTTTCGCCCCCTTACATGACACCCCCTACGGGGGGCAAAGGGGCTTCACTTACTGCTTAAAGAGTTTTTACTAGCGCTTTAATTGGGCGTAAGCATAAAAGTGTTAGTGAGAGGCCCTGACCAGAGAGCGCAGCCTGCTGACACACCTTTAGGTGTGCAAGGCGAGCGGCTATGCCAGGGCGGCCTCACGTGCTGGATAGCTCACGCACCAGAAAATTTTATGGGCTATACGGCATCTACGGCCCTGTAGCCTTGGGCGATCTCTAAGCCCAAGGCGACCAGGTTGCCGTCAAAGCCCCATGCATTAAGTAAACATAGAGGCTATGCTCAAAGCATTCGGACTAGGCTGTTTTTTATGTATAAAGTAATAGCACGCAGGTGGCGCCCTCATGGCTTAAAGGAGCTTGTAGGACAAGAGCATATAGGGCAGGCACTGGAGCAGTGTTTAAAAAAAAACCGCATCCCCCATGCGATGCTGTTTTCAGGCCCCAGAGGCACGGGCAAAACCTCGGCCGCACGCATTTTGGCTCAAAGTCTCAGGTGCCTGCAGCCTATAGGGGTGCGGGCTTGTTTAAAATGCACCGAATGTTTGCAGATATCGCGGTCTGCAGGCTTAGATGTTTTAGAAATTGACGGCGCCAGCCACAATGGTGTCGAAGCCGTGCGAGAGCTAAGGCAAAGCGTCACAGCGCGCGCTGCGGCTGGTAAGTGGAAAATTTATATTATAGACGAAGTCCACATGCTCACGGGAGCGGCCTTTAATGCCCTGCTAAAAACTTTAGAAGAACCTCCCCCCCATGTACTGTTTGTGCTCGCTACCACTGAGGCTCACAAGCTCCCATCAACCGTTTTGTCGCGCTGTGTGCGTTTTAATTTTAGGCGCATTAGCGCGCAAAAAATTCTCAGCCACTTGCAACACATTTGCAAAACCGACAAACTCCTACTAAGCCAAGAGGCCTTGTGGCCCATTGTGCGTGTGGCAGATGGTAGCATGCGTGATGCACAGAGCGCCCTTGAGCAGGTGGTGGGTTTTTTAGGAAGCAATCAAAGCCTCAGCCCCGAACAGGTGATGTCGGCCTTGGGAGTGGTGGATGTCAAACTGGTACTAAGGGCTGTAGAGGCCTTGTTAAAACAAGACCCTCAAGAGGCTTTTAAGGTGTCTCAGCAGGTGCAAGAGCTGGGCTTGGAGCCTGCGCTGTTTGTGAGTGAGCTTTTAGGACAAATACGCAATCTGCTACTGGCTAAGGAGTTGGGGACTAAAGAGCTAAACCACATAGCCCAAGACCCATGCATACAGGTGCCTCAAGAACTACTAGAACAAACCTCGACCCAAAGCCTGCATGTTTTGTTTGATATGGGTTTTAAGGGAGCACAAGATTTAGCCCAATCTGCCGGCGGGCACCATGTGCTAGAGGTTTTAATGCTGCGCTTAGCACGCGCCCCAAAGTTTGGCCACCTGGGCACTTGGCTTAGCAAGGCTGAGCTGGCGCTTAAGTCTTTGCATGTTCCTCATGCCTCTGCTGCTGCTCCCTTGCTAAAAAATAACGTAGAGCGCAGCACAGAAAGCAAAACAGAGCCCCAAGCTAGCTGCGCAAGTGAGCTCTCGGCTGCGAAAGTGCCTTTAGCCAAAAATTTTAAAAACTGGTGCGATTTTGTAAGCAAACTTAGCAAAGCTGCTCCTAAGCTAGGTGCGGGACTAAAACATGTATACTGGCTAGGTGACAGAGGGGACTATTTGCACCTAGGTGTGCCACAGGATAACACTTTTTTGCTCCACGCTTTAAAAGGACAAGAAGCTTTGAAGATTAAAAAGTTTTTAAAACAGTTTTGGGGCAAGGATTACCAAATAAAGCTGAGCTCCACAGCCGTGCAGGAGCATTTGCCTTCTGTACATAACGAAAAAATGCGCTTGCAAAAAGAGCTGCGTGCTCGTATTAAAGCTGACCCCTTGGTACAAAAAGTCGAGCGCATACTGGAGGCACAATTAGTGGATATAAAAGAAACACACAAAGGAGACACATTATGACATTTGGTGGAGGCGGGTTACAAAATTTAATGAAGCAAGCAGGGCAAATGCAGCGCCGTATGGAAAAACTAAAAACCGAATTTAAAGAACGCAGTTTTTGTGCCAGTGCGGGAGGCGAGGCGGTCAAAGTGGAGCTTGGGGGGGATTACTTGTTAAAAAAACTTAGCATCAGCCCAGAGGTGTTAGAAGAAAAAGACCCCAGCATGCTAGAAGACCTTGTTTTAACAGCTACCAATACGGCCACAAAAGAGCTTAAAAGTGTATGGGAGAAAGAAGTGTCTCGTATTGCGCCAGGTGGAATGGGGTCATCTATGCTTTAGGCGTAAGCATAAAAGTGGCCCCTTGAAATTTTGGGCGGATAGCAAAGCCACCTGCTCCCCTTTGCGGGGTGTTAAGCAGGTGGCAAGCGAAAAGCCCCAGGATTTCAAGGGAGAACTGGATAGCTAAAGTGCTATCAGGAAGGCTGCACTCTTTGACCAGGGCGCCCTCACTAACACCTTTATGCTTACGCACTTTAGCCGCGTGCAGAGCGTGCCGAAAAGAGTAGCAGGACCAAGGTCTGGCAAGGGGGCTAAGGAAGTGGGTTTTAGACAAGCAGCCAAAAAAGACTTACGCAAAAGGTGGCGCAGACAAAAAAAGCAGATCGTAAAAGTGCAGCACCTGAAAGCCATAGATCTAACAACCTTAGAAGACTACCAGGTGGTTTGCTCGTATGCGCGTTTTTTAGAAATCTCCCCCACAGTGATCAAGCTCGAGCTAGACCGCGCGGATCTTTGCCACAGTCTTAAAGGCAATCTGCATTTGGACCCTTTAGTGGGGCAGCGGATTTTGTGGCATGTGCCTCAAATGGTGCTAGACATGGAAGGCCTAGTGGTGCAAGCGTGGCACAAAGGCCAAGGCGTATTCCACATACTAATAGAATTCGCTCACAACACTCCCGACTACTGGGGAGAATGTTTAGTAGACCTTTTAAAGGACTAATAAAATTTTCTGGGATAAAGCGCAGTCTCTAGCGCAACCCCCTTTAGGGGGTGTCCGCGATAGAGACAAGCGTCCCGCAGAAAATTTTATGGGCTATACGGCATCTATGGCCCTGTAGCGATAGGCGATCTCTAAGCCTATCGCTACCAGACTGTCGTCAAAGCCCCGTACGCTCGGGTAAACACTTGTTAAAGGACTAATAAAATTTTCTGAGATAAAGTGCGTAAGCATAAAAGTGTTAGTGAGGATACCCTGGCCAGAGAGCGCAGCCTATGGACGCACCTTTAGGTGCGCCAGGCAAGCGGCCTAAGCCAGGGTGCCCTCACGTGCTGGATAAAGCGGCGGCACACTAGGTTAAGTGATTTTGGACGCTTTGGGGTTAGAGAGCCCCCAAAGCTATCGGCGCGTTGATAGCTGTCTAGCGCGCAAAAACACTTTGAGTGAGAACCTCGCTTGCCACCTTGGCTGGCGCCCCTTGCAGGGGCTGCCAACGTGTCTGCGTCTCTGATCAAAGTGTTTTTGCTGGCGCTTTTATCCTTACGGAATAAGCGTCCCGCAGGGCATTTTGCGACCTATAAGTGCGTAAGCATCAGAGCGCTAGCAAAACAAACTTGGCCAGTAAGTGCAGTCCCAAGGCGACCACACTCTCGCCAAAGCCCCGCGCTTTATCAAAATGGAAAATCATACCTTCTCGTAAGAAGCATCCTACACCACTGGACACGAACTTTAAGGTTTTGGATTTTACCTTCAGGCAAGCGCCATTTTTGTTTTTGCTTAGGTGCATCGGCTGCTAAATGCGCTGTATGTATGGTGTTCTTTAGAAGGGCTATTCTATGGGCTCGAGTATAAACATAATCCCGGCCTTTCGAGCGGCCTTCCACAACGGAGTGCGCAATGCCTATAACCTCTAAAGTATGGGCATTAACAACAGGGGATCCTGACATGCCATTTGCTATGTGTGCACCTGCTATAACAAGGAGGCTCGGGCCATAACCAAAGGCCAGATTCTGTTGTTGTCGCGTGTGCCGAGCCACGGGCCAAGAGAACCCACCATAGCCTAAAAAATCCAGCACTTCTGTAGTCCCCGCTTTGCCGTATTGCAAACGTAAAAACCTGCGATCCAAAACCGGACGATCCAGCTCTATAAGGGCATAATCCGAACCTCTTGAGCCTATGTCCACTATACGCTTGCAACGGTAAATGGGGTCATGCAAGTTTCTACTGCCTGCAATTTTTTGCCCCGTACGGTAGTCAAATGAAACCCTCACCCCATTGCAGCTTGCTGGCGGCACCCCTCTAAGGCAGTGGCCTGCTGTAGCCACTAAGCGCGGACCAATCAAAAAAGCCGTGCAATGGCTTTTGCCATAAGCTACACTCTGAGGTCTTGTTAAAAGGGCCAAAGACTCTGCCACCCTATGCAAGCGAGGGTCGTCGTCTTTATTTAAATACCTCAGCGCATCAGCACCAAAAGCCTGACAAACACCCAAAGCCCAACAAGCTAAGCAGGCGCTGGTTTTAAAACCCCACCCCATGGACTCTCTCCTTACGCATATGTTCTGGTGTAAAGGCGTGGTTTCTACAGCCCATCGGCTCAAGGCTACACCAAGTGCTTGAGTCTACAAAATCTTGGTGTTTTTTGTCCAGCAAAGCCTGCTGCGTGATTTGAGCTAGTCGACGCTGAAGTATAACCTAAGCGCATGTAATTGAGGGTAGGAGCCCTCAAAAGGAGGTAAAAAAACCGCCTCCCTTTTTAATGACACTCTACCGGTACTCCTGAAAGTTCATGCTAAAGGTGGCGCGGCCTTGGGTTATAGAACGCAGCAACGTAGCATAACCGAATAACTGCTTTAAAGGCGCAAGGGCGGTAATGACATGCCTGTCGCCTAGAGGTTTGGTACCTAAAATCTGCCCCTGGCGCCTGTTGATATCTCCTACCACTGGGCCCACAAAGTTCTCAGGCGTCGTGACCTCAAGTTTAAAAAAAGGCTCCCTAACTTTGCACTGGCTTTTCTTAAGAGCCTCGCGCAGAGCCTTAACGCCCGCTATTACAGCCATGTTGGCCGCAATATCCTCTGGCCGCAGCGCTCTAGGGCGCGCCTCTAAAATGTGCACTCCCACACCCATCATAGGATAACCCATCAAGGGGCCAGCTTGCATAAAATCTAGCAGCGCGCGCTCTAGCTTTTGTCCTATTTCTTCTCTATTGGGCAAGTCGCCCCACAGCTCCTTTGGACAGTGATAACTATTAGCCGACTGCGCTGTGGCTTTAAGCTCTAGCCGCAAGCGTAATGCGCTCTCTTTATTGGATTTGCTGGATGCTTTACTGCCTATACTCTCAGAGCACTCGCCCTCACCCACGGCCCCGCGCTCTAGAGCCTCCCTATAGGCCACTTGAGGACTACCTACGCTAACACCTAACTTGTACTCACGGAGCAGCCTTTGAACCAGCACCTCTAAATGCAACTCGCCCATACCCGCAAGCAAGCTCTGCCCTGTTTCTTGGTCTTCTTTCACCCTGCACGAAGGGTCTTGCTTAGTAAGCTCATCCAACGCCGCCAGGAGTTTGGGTTTTTCTGCCTCGCTCCTAGGCTCTAAAGCCACACTAATCACCGGCTCTGGCAATGTGAGACTCTCTAAAACCACCGCCTTATGCGGCAAGCACAGAGTATCGCCCGTAACACTGTGCTTGAGCCCCACTATAGCGCCAATCTCCCCGGCGCTAATGGACTTTAGCTCCACACGCGCGCTCGCATGCATACGCACCAAGCGCGCTGCGATTTCTGTTTGCTTTAATCTAGGGTTATAAAGTTTGTCCCCCGTTTTAATACAGCCCGAATACACACGCACATAACTTAAAGCATTAGCAAACGAGTCTTTTGCTACTTTAAACACCAAGGCCACGGGCGGCGCTTTGGGGTCCACCTTGCACACCTGAGGAGCTTGGGTTTTGCTTTGCACGCCAGACACACTGCGATCCAAAGGACTAGGCAAATAGTCCACCACCGCATCCAGCAAGGTTTGCACGCCCTTGTTTTTAAACGCCGCCCCACACAGTACAGGCACGCAGCGCAAGCGCAAAACCTGCTCGCGCAATAGCTCTTGTGCACGCGCAATATCCACTTGGTCTTCTAAGTACTGCTGCATAAAGCCGTCGTCTTGCAAAGACAAAAACTCCAACAGCCCCTGACGAAACTCAGCCGCTTTTGGCTCCATAGCTGCAGGTATGGGCTTTTGTATAACCTTGTCTCCAAGAGGGCCTTCAAAATAAAGAGCCCGCTTTTTTAATAGATCCACCACCCCCTCAAACTGGCCCTCTTCTCCTATAGGCAGCTGCAAAGCCACAGGTGTAAGATTAGGGAATTTTTTTGCCAAGCTTTTTAAGCAGTTTTCAAAATTTGCCCCCACGCGGTCGAGCTTGTTTACAAAACAAATCCTTGGCACCTTGTAACGATCGGCCTGCAGCCACACCTGTTCGGTTTGAGGCTCAACGCCACTGACACCATCTAGTACACACACCGCACCATCTAGCACGCGCAAACTACGCTCCACCTCCAAAGTAAAATCCACATGCCCTGGGGTATCAATGAGATTAATAAAGTACTCGCCCCACTTCATAGAGGTCGCAGCACTTTGTATGGTAATACCGCGCTCCTGCTCCTGCGGCATCCAGTCCATGGTGGTGTTGCCGTCATGCACTTCGCCAATTTTGTGGGTCTTGCCTGTATAGTACAAAATGCGCTCTGTGGTGGTCGTTTTGCCCGCATCTATATGGGCAATAATGCCAATGTTACGCAAATTCTTAATAGAAGAACCCATTACAACTGCTCTTGTAACCACTTGGTGTAGGCAACGTTAAGGCTTTGGCTCTCAAGCTCCAAAATACAAGGCACATCATAAGGGTGGCACTGTTTAAGCGCCTTTAGCAAGGCAGGTTTTTTGGCAGGAAGAGTTTTTAAAAACACCCCCGTTTCGCAGGCTTCTATCACTTTAGTGCCCTCTTTATAGAGGCTTATGCCAGGTGACAAAATATTTGCACACGCAATCAGGTTTTTCTCTAAAAGCCCGCGCACTAAAACTTGGGCCGAGGTTTTATCCGCAAGGGTGGTATAAATAAGAAGCATCTTTTTATAAAAGACTATACAACAGCACCTTGTCCACAGCGGGTGCCATAAGAAAAAGCAAAAAACTCAAATTCACCCACATAAAAAACGGCAGCCAAAATTTGGGCGTACAAGGTCGGCTGCAGGCTGCAAAAAATTTAAAAAACTCCCACAGCACCTTAAACACCAAAGGCATACTAATAATAATATGCGCAAAACCCACCGGAACAAACAGAGGCGCCAAACACACCAGAGCCAAATAGCAAAACAAATACAGCCCTATGCAGTGCGCTGTGCTTTTAACCCCATAGGTTTTAGGCAGAACCGGCACCCCCGCCCCCGCGTACTCACCCCTGTAATGTATGGCCAAGGCCCAAAAATGCGGCATTTGCCACAAAAACATTAACAAAAACAAATACCCCGCCTCTGCTGTAAAAGGCGCCTGCAAAGCCGCATAGCCTATTAAAACCGGCATCGCTCCTGGCACAGCGCCCACCACCGCCGCCCAGGCACTTAAGGGTTTAAGCCACGTATAAAGCCCATTGTAGAGCAACAAAGTCGCAACCCCCAGTGCGCAGCACCAGGGGCTTAGCACCCACAACCCCAGTAAGCCCACAGCACACAATACAAGGCCCAAAACATACGCCTGCCATGCCTGCACCTCGCCCACCACAACAGGCCTCTTGCTGGTACGTAGCATGGCAGAGTCTAGGTCGCGCTCCTGCACCTGATTTAAAGCAAAACTCCCACAGCTAAGAGCATAAAGCGCTGCAAGCAAAACCCACAGCCTCCACCACTCCATTGCCTGCGGCTGGGTCAGAGCAATTAAAAACCCCACAGCAGCACTGTAAAGCACAAAAAGCACAATGCCCTGCTTGGTTAGCCTTAAAAAAACCGACATCACAGCACATTCGCCTCAGGCACACGCGTATAAAAATCCACCACGCTCAAAAAATACAGCAGTATCAAAAAAAACACACTCGAACCCAAAATAACCCAATAAATTTTGTCATCGTACTTAAGGTGCATAAAAATCCCCAACACCAGCACCGCTTTAACACTGGCAATCAGCATAGCAATAGCCGTATTAAGAAAACCAAAATCCACCCCCGTAACGGGGCGCGCCACCAGCACCGTGATCATAGTCAGCACAAATAGCACACCCAAAACCTGCGCATAGGTTTTAATACTTACAATGTGATGCTCACTCATCAATCACCTAACCCACTAAGTACAGTAGCGGAAACAAATATATCCACACCAAGTCCACCAGGTGCCAAAAGAGCCCCACCCCCTCCACACCGGTGTAGTAGTCGGCACTAAACTCGCCCCGGCGCGCCCTAAAAAACACCCACAAAATAAGCCCCAAGCCTGCCAGCACGTGCAAAGCATGCAGGCCCGTCATACAAAAATAAAAAGCAAAATACATCCCCATATGGGGCGAGCGCTCCCCCGCTGTGTCTGCAGCCATTTGGGTAAAGGGAGCCATTTTATCGGCTAAGGTTGCAGAGTACGCTCGGACCGCCTCTAAATCAAAATAATGCCCCGGCGCTAAACCGTGGTGCAGTTTGCCCGAATATTCAAAATACTTTACGCACATAAAGCCCAAGCCACACAAAATAGTAACCAGCAAATACCGGGCACACTTGGCATTGGCTCCTGTTTGGGCGCTGTGCACACCCGCTGCCATGGTAAACGAGCTCGTTAAAAGCAAAACCGTATTCAGAGCCCCCAAACGCCAATCTAGCTGCTCGGCTCCTAAGGCAAACATTTTAGGATAAATGCCGTTCATAATGATATACCCCACCACCAAGCCACCAAACATCAAAATCTCAGTGGCCAAAAACAGCCACACCCCCAACTTGCCGCTCTCGTGCTGATGGCTAAGACTATTAAAGTGGTGCGCCGCTTGAGCGCTCGCATGCTGTGTGCTGCTCATACTGCACCCTCGGGCTTTTGGTGTCTGTAATCGTAGGGGCCGTGGCTTATAGTAGGCTCGGCGTCGAAGTTCTCATGCACTGGGGGCGAAGCCGCATGGGTCCACTCTAAGGTGGTAGCGCCCCACGGATTTTGCGTGGCCTTGGGGCCCGAAAAAATACCCTGCACAATCACCGCCAAGGCCACCAAAAAACCCACTCCTATGGTGTAAGAGCCGTAGGTCGATAAGGTGTTCAAATACTCAAAGGCCGGCAAGTAGTCATGGTACCGCCTAGGCAAACCTTGGGAGCCCAAAATAAATTGTGGAAAAAACGTCAAGTTAAACCCAATAAAAATAAACGCAAAACTCATCTGCGCTCCCAGCTCGTGGTACATGCGGCCAAACATTTTGGGGAACCAATAATAAATACCCCCCATAATAGCCATTAAGGTGCCGCCCACCATAACATAGTGAAAATGCGCCACCACAAAATACGTATCATGAAAATGCACATCCAAACCTGCTAGCGCCAGCACCACACCCGTAACGCCCCCTATGGTGAACAAAAACAAAAACCCAAAAGCAAAAAGCAACGGAGCACGAAACAACAACGATCCCTTATAAAGCGTAGCGGTCCAGTTAAAAACCTTAATCGCCGTGGGCACTCCCACAGCCAAGGTAAGACCTTGAAAAATCAAGGTCGCAATCTCAGACTGCGAACTCACATAAAGATGGTGTCCCCAAACAAAAAAACTAATCCCCGCAATACCAATACTAGAAAAAGCAATCGCCTTATAACCAAAAATGACCTTTTTAGAAAAAGCCGTAACCAGCTCACTAATAATACCCATTGCTGGCAAGATCATAATATAAACCGCCGGGTGTGAGTAAAACCAAAAAAAATGCTGAAACAACACAGGGTCGCCACCCTTGGCGGGATCAAAAATGCCTATCCCTAAAGTGCGCTCTGCAATTAAAAGCAGCAAAGTAATCGCCAGCACCGGTGTGGCTAAAATTTGTATCACTGCTGTAGAGTAAAGCCCCCAAACAAAAAGCGGCATCTGAAAAAAGCCCATCCCCTTAGCACGCAACTTATGGGTGGTGACGATAAAATTTAGCCCCGTTAGTATCGACGAAAACCCCATCACAAAAGCCCCTGCTACAACCCACACCACTCCCTCGTGTGAGCTCACGCTATACGGCGTATAAAATGTCCACCCCGTATCGGCCCCGCCTTTTGCCAAAGAGAAAAGCGCAATAAAAGACCCTATAATCAAGCAGTACCAGCTCGCTAGGTTCACCTTAGGAAAAGCAACATCCTTCGCCCCCAAATGCAGAGGCAAAATAAAGTTGCCCAAAAAAGCCGGTATACCTGGAATAATCACCATAAACACCATAACCGCGCCATGGAATGTCATGGCCTGGTTGTACATAGCCGCCGGAAAAAGCTGCTGCCCAGCAAACATCAGCTCCGTACGCATAAGCAAAGCAAATAAGCCCCCCACAAAAAAATAAAACATCACCGTCAGCATATACAAAATCCCAATACGCTTATGGTCCGTAGTGCTCAGCCACGACCACAAACCCTTGCCATGCTGTAGGTAATTAATACTTTGTGTATGTTGTTTTGCGCTGCTCATGGGATTAGGGTGTTTTGCTTCCTTTGGTCACACTATTTAAGGCTTTTTATGTACTCTGTTAAAGCTAAAATTTCGTCCTCATCCAAAACTTGCGGCACCATAGCATTGGGGTAGTCCTGTACCACCTTGGCTCCAGGATTTAACAGAGACTCTCTTATATAATTGGCATCCGCTACCGCACTACTGCCATCTGTAAAGTTTCGCCTTTTACCCCATAAACCCGCCAAGCCTGGCCCCACTAGCTTATTAGTGCCCGTTGAGTGACAGGCCACACAGGCCACATTAAACAGCTTTTGCCCCACCTCTAAGGGCGACAAGCCTTTCATAGGATCGTTTAGCAGCCAATAGTCGTAGTCAGCCTGGCTGAGCACCTCTACCTTGCCCAACATCTGTGAGTGCCCATCTCCACAAAACTCTGCACAGTACAAATGGAATGTGCCCTTTTTTGTAGCCTTAAACCAAACAGATGTATAGGCCCCGGGCACTACGTCTTGCTTTACCCTAAAAGCGGGCACAAAAAAACTATGCACCACATCCCGCGAAGCCATAATGAGCTTTATGTTGGTGTTAAGTGGCACAATAAGCGACCCCAAACTCTTGCGACCACTTTTGTACCTAAACTCCCAGTTCCACTTTTGAGCAAAAGCATGCACCTCCAAAGCCCCAGCAGGCGGGCGGCGCATATGATCATAAAGCCAAGCTCCCCACACAAATACAAACAAAAAAATACAAAACGGCACAAAGCTCCACAAAAACTCCAAAAACACATTGTGCGCAATATGGGGCGTTTTATCTCTAGCGCCACGCCTTTTATAAACTATGGCAAAATACAGCATCGCCCCCACAACCACCGCAAAAGATACCAAGCTGGCGTACAACAAAAAATAGTACAAACTGTCCCAGTGGGCAGCGAAACTCGAAGCCTGAGGTGGCACAGCCTGCGAAAGGGGTTGTAAAGTCGTGCTCACAAAAAAACCAAAACCTCTTTAACTTTAACCTTATGGGCCTTAGCGCCGCCGCTTAAAATCGCGGTACCACTGCGGCACCAAAAACAAAGCTAACATAAATAAAACCAGCACGCTGCCTGCGCGCATAATGTTGTAGGCGTAAAGGCTATAACGATTACTACCAGGGTCAAACTGAAAACAAAACAAACGTAGCCGGTCTACAAGGCGCGCAATGCGTCCATGCGAAGCCTCTACCAAAGAGAGCCTTAAAAGCTGAGGGTCAAAATTAATGCCATAAATTTGACGCGCCACTTTGCCGCTGGGTGTCAAAACATAGGTCACCGCGCCATGCACGTACTGCTGCAGGTTGTCGGACCACCTAAACTCAAAGCCCAAGCTATCAGCAAGAGACTTTATGGCGGGAGGGCTGCCGGTTAAAAAGCTCACCCCCTCTGAGCTTGTCTCTTGAGGAAAGAACTCTTTTAGGTAGTTGGTTTTTTTTTGCTGCGCCAGATCGGGGCCTTCTTTAGGGTCGATCGACACTGCCAAAAAGTGGTAGTCCTCACCCACCTTGAGTCCCGTTTGTGCCAGTGACTTAAAAAGGGCCGAAAGCTGAAAATTGCACAAATTAGGGCACCGGTAGTACACCATAGCCAAAAGCAAAGGCCTTGAGCCATGCCAAAAATCGCTTAACTTGTGCACTTGCCCCGTGTCGCCTACCAAGGGGTACTCCAGCGCGAGCTGTTGCCCCAAAAAAGCCTTGGGCTCAAGCCCCTGCAGCTGCTCCTTTATAGCCTGCGGCGTAACGGGCCTGCTTTGTGGGGGAGTGTAGGCCTGAGCAGACGCGTACCACACTAATACGCACGCGGCACCGCTCACAAGCCACAGCCTGTACGTGTTGTTAGGGTTTAACCGGCTCTGCTCTGCCATAGATTTCGCCACGTGCATTGCTCGCTTTTTTTACTCTAGAGTGCCTTGTCCAAACGCCTGCAAAGCCTTTGCATCATCAGGAACTTTGTTTTGGGTTAGCTGCCTTATCATCTGTACCAGTGCCCAGCGGTCTTTGGGCTTTAAGTGCTTAAACGAGGCCATCGTGCTGCCAGCAATGCCATTGGTGATGGTGTTAAACAGCTCCACCGAGCTCCCACCGTGCTGCCATTGGCCCTCTACCAAGCTGCGGGGTTTAACCGGCAAGGCAGCCCCTGCGGCTCCATCCCCTAAACCTGTAGGCCCATGGCACGAGGCGCAGTTTACAGCGTAGATTTTTTGCCCGTACTTTTGCATAAAACCCACCTCCACCCATGGAGTGGCGTAATCTTCCACCTGCTGTGCCAAGGGGGGCGCGCCGGTGCTTTGATCGGGGTCGATCTCTTGCAGATCTATAGGCGGCACACCAAAAGAGATATAGGCAAAAAAGCCCAAACTAAAAACCATAGAGAACATAAGCACCCTAAAACCCGAGCGGTTGTAGGGGTCACTCTGATGAGGGTCTGGTGTCTGTGGCATAAGAACCTTTGCGGGCCTACCTTGTACTGAAGCTCCTATGGGCCTTTTACGACATGGAGCCTACGAGTATCAAGCAGACTTCGGCTAAGACTCTACTGCTAACTACATGAATATGAGAAACGCCACTACTGCGACGCACAAGAAAGCATACTGCATGAGAGCCACGCGCTTTTGAGAAGAAAGCTCCAAACAGTTGCCCGTGATTTTAAGCCAAAACACCGCGGCAACCAGCAAGCCCACCAGTTTGCCACCCGCGCCTAACTGGTGCCTAAAAGCCCACGCCACCAAAAAAGGCACCTGAGCAAAAACAAAAAACACAAACAAATCCTGCAGTGCAGGGCGGTTTTTTTGCATTTTTAACCACATGGGCAACACATAGTAGCTCGCTCCAGCTAAGCACAAGTTCGCTCCCGCAAACCTTAAAGCATCCACCAAGGAGCCCAAGGCAAGCTCCCAACTTAACAGCAATACCCCTGCTACAATCCCCACCACAATAGGTAGCCCCAATTGCAACAGCCATACCGCTCCCCAGCTAGTAGGGGGCAGGGTTTTAACCCCCATGGGATGCAGAGCAACCGCTTTAAATAACTCTACCGCCTCGGCTAGAATATTATGCGCATAGTCATCAGCTGTGGCTGTGTGTAAATCATCCCCCAGATCGGTGCGCGCGGCTTGGCTGGGATCTCCTTGGTACCAGGTTTTTTGGCCCCCACCAGATCCCGTCTGCCCCTGGGGCGCAAGAGGCTTTGCCGAAAGCGAAGCTCCTGCCCCTTGGGATGCCGCAGCCTTATGCGGGCGCTCTAACTTTTTGCGCGGCGCAAGCTTAGGCTCTGCTTTAAGGGAGTAGGCCCCTGGACTTTCGGTCTTAGGGGGAGTCTTTTTGGTATCTTGGCTCATAACGCCCAGCATAGCATGGCTTTGGCGCAAGTGCCTCTTATTGTGCTAGCCTCTAGTTTAGAAGTTTGTACAATAACAATATGGGAGCGGCAGGTTACCAGGGGAGGGCTTTGTTATGAAACAAACACAAAAAATCACATACAATGCAAGCGCGCTCGCTCTTTTGTTTTTGGGGTTAGCCCTGCTGGTTGGGGCCCAACCTCTTTGGGCAGCGGGCGCACGGGCCGTGGTGGATGGAGCAGCTGTTTATGCCAGGCCCGACATGGACTCGAGTGTTGTGGGGTATTTGGATTTTAACTCTAGAATAGAGGCCAACCCGCAAAAACTAACTGGCAAAAACAATTTTGGCCTGTTTTTTAAAATTGTGTCCAAAAGCGGCCTCAAGGGATACGTGTTAGACACCGACATTGCTTTTGACAAAGCTGTACCCAAAGAGTCGCGCGCCAGTAAAAAGAAACCCCCCACCAAAAAAGCCACCACACCGAAGCCTCGCTTGGCGGCAGACGAAGGGGTGTGGAAGCGCCCTTCTGCAGGCTTTATGTGGGAGTACCAAAGGTGGCGGGTGCCAACCCAATGGAACCCTACCCACACGGCATCCGGCACAAATCTCGAGCTGAAAGGGCTGCACTTTTTAGGGGTGCAGTTCGGCATGCCGCTGCCCAGTTACTCGATGTATGTGGAGCTTATAGCCAACATGCACTACCGCAACTCACTATGCCGGGTGGCGGCCAACCAAGAGGCCGTAGACCGCTGCTTAAGCCCTAGCACAGGAGCTATTTATACTAACCAGTACCGCTTGTGGTTGCTGCAAGCTAAGTTGCAGGCTCTTTATACTTTTAACTTGCACAAAAACTTCGGACTGGGTCTGGGGTTGGGTGGAGTGATGGCTTATAAACACACAAGCCTTAGGCTGCTAGATGGCTCGCCTGTAGCTGTTGTTGCGGCCCAGGCGCTTTTAAACAAAATTATACTGCGGGTCTATGGGTACTACACCTTTTTAGACATGGTAGAAAAACCCCCTGCGGGCACACACCCTTTGCAAAACGTGGATATCAGTGAGGAAATCCGCAAAGGTTTCGGACTGGGAGCGAGCTTGTTGTTGCAGTTTTAGTTTCCCACGCACGCGCGTCAAATGGGGGGACCGCCGGTGAGCACACTTGTAAAAGCTCAACCCATTAGGGTTTTGGCTGAGAATGTAGTCAACCAGATCGCAGCGGGTGAAGTGGTGGAGTGCCCCGCGCATTTGGCAAAAGAGCTCTTAGAAAACTCCTTAGACTCCGGCGCCACGCACATAGAGCTAAGCTTTGCCCAAGGCGGACGCGAACTTAAAGTGCGTGACAACGGCTGTGGCATCGCGCCCCAGGATATACCCTTGGCCCTAAAGCCCCATGCCACCAGCAAGTTGCGGGATTTTGAAGACATTTGGTCTTGCGGAAGTTTTGGTTTTAGGGGAGAGGCCTTGGCCAGCATTGCATCGGTGTCTTGCTTGAGTGTTAGGTCAAAAGCTTCCGGGGCAACAGGGACCATGCAAAAAAGCCACTTTGGAGCTTTATCGGAACCTCAAAAAATAGAGCACCCTCAAGGTACAAGTGTAAGTGTAGAGCGGTTGTTTGAAAGCACTCCTGCGAGGTTAAAATTTTTAAAATCCTCCCGTTATGAAGAGGCGCAAATCAAGCAAGTGTTTAAAACACTAGCCCTTGCCCACCCAGACAAAAGCTTTAAACTCACAAAGGGCGAGAGTTTGGTTTATTTTTTAGAAAAATCCTCCCCCTTAGAGCGCGCAAGGCAAATGCTGGGCGTGCCCGAGTTGTTTCAGGCCCAAGGCGAGCACAAGGGAGTTGCTGTAACGGCTTACATTGCGCCCCCTCATATTACGGCCAAAACCCGCAAAAACATGTGGTGCTTTGTAGGTAAAAGATGGGTGGAAGACAGCAGCTTAAGGGCCGGTTTTTTAGAGGCCTATAGAAGCCTTTTAATGCACCGCGAATTTCCCATAGGAGCGCTGTTTGTAAGCTTGCCCGCAGGCGAAGTGGATGTAAACGTGCACCCTACAAAAACCAAGGTAAAGTTTTTAAATGCCTCGCGTGTCTTTAGCGCGGCACGCAGCATTTTGCGCGCAGCCTTAGAGCGCAGCCCTTGGCTGGAGACGCTTTCGCCTTGCAAGGTCGCGGACAGCGCCTCCATGGTGACACATCAAGAGCCCTTGAAGACACCCATAGCCCCTGCTTCAGGTACGCAAGCCGCAACAAAAACTCCCGCGCGCCCTGCAAAGAACCTAAGCACTAGCGCAAATGCGCAAGCCAAGCTAGAGCATCGCTTGAACCCAAAGCCAATAGATCGCCTGGCAACGCCTTCTTTGCAGAAGGATTTTTTTAAACTCCCTCCTCCTGCTACGTCCATTAAAGCAAAACCCTCTTTGCAGCAGTCTCCTCTTGAGCAGCCGCCCGCCCATTGGCAGCCATCACAAAACTTCGCATGGTCTAATCTTCCGGTGTTGGGTTTTGCGAGACGGACCTATATTATTACCGAAACCACAGACGGGGTGCTGTTTATTGATCAGCACGCGGCCCATGAGCGGGTGCTGTACGAGCGCTTCATGCAACAGTTTAAGTCGCATGCCATGCACTCGCAGAGGCTGCTTTTGCCTTTGGAGGTAGAGCTAGAGCCAGACAAACAAGAGACTTTAAAACAGTGGCTCGTACATGGTGGGCAAGACCAGGTGCGTGCTTTGGGTATAGAGCTCGAGCTGAGCGCAAAGGGGCTTCGTGCACTGGGTTTGCCCTTGGGGTTAAAAGAGCGAGCCTTGGGGCCAGCGATGGAGCAGCTGGCTGAGGAGGTGCAGCTTTGTGGTAATGGTTTTGCTTTGCAGGGCGCGCTGGAGGCAGTGGTGGCTACTATGGCATGCCACTCAGCTATTCGGGCAGGGTATAGGCTCAAGATGGAAGAAGCGCAAAAGCTTCTATCCGACATGGATGCTTTTAGTTTTTCTAGCTTTTGCCCCCATGGGCGCCCCGTATTTGTAAAGTACCCCTTTAACCGGCTTGAAAAAGACTTCGGCAGAGCATAAATTAAAGTGCTAGCCCAATATTCTGGGATAAAGCGGCGGCGCAAGAGCAGCACCCTGAAAGGGTGCGGCTGCGATGGTAGCCTTATAGGCCGCCACATGCTCTGTGGGGCGCTTATCTCCCTGATGGTCGTCCCTTGCAGGGACTATCAGGGAGACAAGTGGTTCTGCATGAGGCATTTTTGTGCACTCGACAGCTTTCCCCGCAGGGCCATAATAGCTTCATAGGTCGCAAAATTTTCTGCGGGACGCTTGCTCCTGTCGCGGCCGCCTCCCTCTGGGAGGCTACGCCAGGAGCGCCGCTTTATCCCAGAAAATTTTACTAGCACTCTGATGCTTACGCCATTCTTCCGAAAAGCCTTCATGTACCTCTGTTATGAGGGCATGGTTTTATAAGGTATGAGGGTTATGTCTAAAAACAGCCGCTCTTCATTTTCTACCTCACCTTGGTCGCCGTGGGTGGTGTTTTTGCTGGTGGTGTCATTTTTAATTATGGGCGCCTTTGTGTCTTGTGACCAAGGTCCAGGAGGCCTGTGGCCCGGTGGAAATTCCTACAACCCCGGAGGTGTGGGGAGCTTGCTGCCTCCCGTAGGACCTCGCACCAGCCCTTTGGGGGTTTACCAAAAACCTTCTAACGCCATCACATTAGATAGCTCTAAAACACAAATGGGTGTGCTAAGCGGCGGCAGTTTGCCCAAACTAGAAGAAAGCTGGATCGCTTTAGACCTGATGCAAAAGGGCTCTTTAGGAGATTTAGACAGGCTGAATAATCTCTGTACGGGTACAGACGGACACATCTTAGAGGGTGTGCCCGGAGACTGTAAAAGTGAAAAAAATGCCCACGCTAGAGTTAAGGGGCAGATTGTAAACAGCGGAATTTTGATGGGTGGCTCTGTGCACGTGGGCTTTAACGACGGCACGCACCAGTTGGCGCGCACTTTCACCAGCGACCGTTATAAAACCCGCGAGAACGGCCGCAGCTACACCAGTGTAGACATTCATAAGAACCATTATTTTTTCACCTACCCCCATCCAACCAGCAAAGACTCGAGCGGCCAACCTGTGATTATGTACATTTGGCGAGGCTTTTTTGAGGATGCAAAAGGCGTTGTCATTGTACAGGTGAATTTGCACCAGATTTCAGCGCCCGGGCAAGACCAAGCCCAGTGGATAGCAGCAGGACAGTTGTGGATTAAAAACTTCCACCGCTCGCCGCACTTTATTTTAGGCCGCTCCGTGCACCCGCCTCAACCGTGCTGGTTTATTCGCGAAGCGGCGTCGCCGTTTTTTTGCGCAACTTACCGTGGCGGCCGCGCCAAGGGCATGTTTTCGCACAACTACCCCGGACCTCCTACAGGAGGTTATGAAGAAATCGGCACTTTTGATATCCACAAATGGTCGGAGATTCAAAAAACCTTTAAAAACAAATTGTATTTTTAAAGTGTTAACCTAAAGACTAGCCAAAACACCTCTTGCCTAAAGCGCAGCCTGGTGGAGCGCCTAAAGGCGCGCCAGCCGAGGTGGCAAACGAAAATTGCCCAGGTGTTTTGGCGGTCTATGCAGCCTCCGCAACTGGCATATACTCTTGTGTCTCCTCGCCCTAATCGTCTGTGTCCCAATTTTCAATTTCAATATAATCGTTTTCGTCCCATTCTGAGGAGCCTTTTGCCTCAAATCTTTTGCGTGCATCCAGCGGGGTCCTGCCTAGTTTGTCTGTTATGCTGCTATCAGCTCCTGCCTCTAACAAAATCTTCACTACGTCTTTATGGCCCTGACGCTCGGCCACATGGAGAGCAGTATAGTCCCACGTATGGTATCGGTAAATGCCACCATCATCATAGTAAACAGCATTAGGATCCGCACCAGCCTCTAATAAAAGTCTGACTGCATTTGCATAGCCGTGCCGTGCTGCGGCGTGCAAGGGGTTCAAACCAAAAGAGGTTGTAATATTAGGCTGGGCGCCTGCTTCTAGCAAAAGCGCTACTACCGCATTCAATTCATCCACGCTGCTTTTGTCTCTTCCTAAGATAGCCTCCATAAGAGGCGTATATGTTCCTATGCGGTGGTCGCCTGTGTCGCCACTTTTTGTTCTTTTGCCGTCAGGCTCCAAAATGCCATTAGGGTCAGCACCTGCCTCTAATAAAAGGTTGACCATTTTTACAGAGCGGTTTTTTGCAGCGATGTGTAGGGGGGTGTCATAATACCCACTGTTTGGGTTTGACGGGATATTAGGGTCAGCACCTGCTTTTAAGAAAAGTTTTACCACCTTCATGTGCCCCCCACCTACCGCTGCACTAAAGAGAGTCTCACCGGTAGGTTCAGGGAGCTTTGCGCCGACAGCTGCTCTCAAATGTGACACTCCGTCTCGGTACTTTATCCTTCGTCTAACGTTGGGGTCTGCACCTGCGTTTAATAAGATCTTTACAAATTTATTAAGCAGCGATCTGTCGCCGTCCTTCTCGATGAAGCTGTAGTCATAGTCTAGTACGTATTGCAAAGGCGTTCTTAAATTAAAAAAATCAAAATCGTACTCTTCACCGGCATCTAATAAAACCTGCATGACCTCTGGGTGCCTATATTCAAGTGCCAACTCCACGTAGTTGGGCTTATTGCCGTTCTTACCCTTTCTAATCGCACCGGCTTTTATTAAAATTTTTGCTACTTTTGCATGCCCATTACTTACTGCCAACTTCAGGGCTTCCTGAGTACCAAAAAACTCGTGATAAAGAGGCTTTGCACTCGCTTTTAGTAAAGCTTTTACTATTTTTGCATGCCCACCCCACGCTGCGTACTCTAAGGGACCATACCCTACGACCTCTGAGACAGCCCTGTTTTTTTTGTAATCGCGTGTATTAGGGTCCGCACCCGCATCTAGCAAAGCCCTTACCATATTAATATCACCCCTTTCTGAAGCCCAGTGAATAGGGGTGTAGTACATCTTTCCTTGTTGGAGATTATCAGAAGCCTCTAGCAAACTTGCTAGCTTTTTATCACTCCGCAAGATCCCTTTTTCTACTTTTTTAAGATCCACTGCTGGTTTGGTGCTCTCTCGATATTTATAGGTTTCACCCCTAGTCGCTATACCATACGCTGCACCCCTTGCTATTTTTAAGAGTTTGTCTTTAGATTTTAACAAGTTGACACAAGAGGCATCATGATCTTTTGCATAAGATCCAACACTAAAACACAATACTAAAAGTACGTACAAAAACTGTCTCATCTTCTGATTTTTCTCCTTGGTTTTTGTATTCCGTTGATAATCGCGCCCCTAGCAGTGCCCCCTATTTTATGGATCAACCTCTCGGGTCAACCCCATTTAAGGTAGGCCGCCCTTAGTGTGAGTGGCACCGCCAAAGCCCCCCCTTTATACCTTAAAGAAAAGAAAAGAAAAGAAAAGAAAAAAGCCCTTTTTTTAAGGCTCATGTTGCTGCGCGTCGTCATCATCGCAGCCGCCGCTTTATCCCAGAATTTTGGGCTAGCACTCTAATTTGGCTATGGCCATAGCCAATGCATAGACCAAGACTTGTCGGCCTTTTTGGTAAAGCGCAGCCTTTTGTGAAACCTACGCGGATCTTGCTCCCAAAACTCTGCGCTCTCAATCACAAACACACCACCACCCCAGTGCTTTGGACAAGGCACACTAACACCCAAAAACCTCTGCTCCGCCTTGGCATACGCTTGCTCTAAGCACTCCGCACTCTCTACAGTAGCAGACTGCCTCGACACCCACTGCGCCAACTGACTGGCCCTTGGCCGAGTTGCCCAATACTCTTTAGAGGCTTCATGGGCCAACTTGTGCACCTCACCTTGCAAGTTCACCTGCCGCCCCAAAGAGTCCCAATAAAAATGCCCCCCCACCTTAGGGTTTTGTTTTATACTTTGCCACTTGGGCGAAAGATAATTCGTAAAAAACACAAACCCCTCCTTAGCCCAATCTTTTAAAAGCAAGGTTCTAATACGAGGCCCATTGTCACTATGCGAATCACGTAGCGAACCTGTCGCCAACTGAAAGGCCGTGGGGAAGTTATAGCCTGATTGCTCCTTAGCCTCTTTCACCCACCGCTGCAGCAACTGCACTGGGCCTGTATCATGCGTGCAAGAGTCGTTTGGCATCTTTTACGTCCTGAGA
The DNA here is from genome assembly GCA_965116155.1 of Bdellovibrionales bacterium. Classification (GTDB taxonomy): domain Bacteria; phylum Bdellovibrionota; class Bdellovibrionia; order Bdellovibrionales; family UBA1609. The sequence goes on along the minus strand of OZ220488.1, from coordinate 2,056 downwards.
GATTTGTTTTACTAAGCTATTTACATGGGGGAAGGTTTTTTCTGCCCTTATAAAATGCAACAGTTCAACCTGTATAGTTTTTTCGGCAAGCTTACTAGGCTCGCCGGCAGGTTTTTGCGCCGGTGTTTGGGGTGGAGCAGATAAAAAGTGCACCTCCAACACCGCAGGCCCAGGTCCAAAGCTAGGGCGCGTGCCATAATTGCACACAAAGCCATGGGCTTTGCCGGGGTATTTAAAGCCAGCGTAAACTCCATACGGAAGCATAAGCTTTGTGCAGGCTATGTTCCAAGTGCCAAAGCCCAATTCCTGGCCACGGCCTTTGCCTTTTATGCGATTGCCTAGCACCCTAAAGCCTGATCCTAGCATCTGATTTGCCTCTTGCAGTTGTGCGGTTTTTAAACACTCTCTTATACGCGTGCTGGATATAGCGCGACCCGCATGCTCTTTAACATCAGGCACATGGAGCTTAAAGCCCATCTCCTTACCCCAAGCTGTAAGCTCCTTTATGCCGTTTGCGGCTTTGGGGCCAAAGCGAAAGTTTGCCCCCACCACGACATGCTGCGCGCCCTTTTTTGTGAGCAGTTTTGCAAAATCTTTTGCTGGCATACTAACAACACCGGCAAAATCCAAAGCACAAAAAGCATCTGGAGCAAACTGCAAAGCTTTTAGCTTAAGCACTTTTAATGCACCGGGTGTAATAAGCTCCTGCGCGGGCAACTTGTTTAAAAACACTTTTGGGTGAGGAGAGAAGCTCAAGGCCAAAAGTGGTTTTTTAGGCCAAGTGGTTTTAGCAAACTTAAACAATGCTTGGTGCCCCAAGTGCACGCCATCAAAATTCCCCAGCACCATCACAGCGCCGGGTTGAGGGTTAAAGTTTGCTTTTAAAATCTGCATAGGGGGTTTTGTTTTAGTGTTTTTAATGGTGTTTTTAATGTGAGGCAGCTTTTTAAAAACGCAGCACAGTGTTTAAGGTCGCAAGGTGCTTCAAAAAAGCGCCATTGGGGCTGCTTTTGGCCTTTAAGCCATTTTGTTTGTTTTTTCACCAAAGACATACTCCGCGCTAAAATAGCCCCCTGCAGTTGGGGTTTTTTAATTTTGCCATCTAAAAACATAAGCACCTCCTTATAACCCACACTCTGCATAGGGGGCCAGTGCCGCAGGCCTTTTTGCACGAGCTCTTCTACCTCCTCTATAAGGCCATGCTCTAACATGTACTGCGTTCGTTTGCGGATTTGTTTTCGCAAAAACTCCACCTCCCCCCAAAGCACGCAGGTGGCCTTTAGCTCTAGCCCAGGCTTTAAAGGGCTGCGCGCTACATCCGACCACTTTTGACCCATTTGGTCCATAGCACTTAAAGCCCTTATAAGCCTATAGCTGTCGTTGGGATGGATGCTTTGCGCGGCGGCGCTATCGCGCTCATGAAGCATGGCATGAAGCGCTCCGGCTTTGTGTGCAAATTGCTCATAAAATTGCCGCCTAGCAGCTGACACGGGAGGTGCGGGATACATACCACTTTGTATAGCCCGGGCATAAAACCCACTGCCTCCCACAAACATCAGCGGCTCTGGAGCTGCGCGTGAGCATGCAGTGGCCTTGTGCAAAAACTGCCCCGCACTCAGTGTAGCGCCTGGTTCTACAAAGGCGTACAAGTAGTGTGGCACCTTTTGCTGCATGGTTTTAGTAGGCGCTGCTGTTCCCACCAAAAGCCCCTTGTAACACTGCAAGCTGTCGGCATTGGCAATGGCGGATTTTGTATCGCCCGCAACCTCCATGGCAAGTGCACTCTTGCCCACGCCCGTTGGCCCCATAAGCAAAATCCTAAGCGCATCATTGCCGCAACAAAGGGTATTAGTATTTGGGGTATTAGTACTTACATGGGATTGGCTTAACACTGCATAGTGCCTTTTAGTCTGTTAGTTTTACACACACATACCACAGCTTAGCCTTAAGCTTGTAATAAGTAGAGTGAAAAACTCGGCATATCTTCTATAAGGGAGGGAAAATTATGCAAAAACCAGCTCTAGCCTTTTTGTTTGTTTTTATGGCAATGGTTTTT